>CALUFO010000001.1 GCA_944320015.1 uncultured Barnesiella sp.
ACAGAGGAGAAGTGTAGATAGTTCTCCTACCCTTAGGATAGCCCGTAGTAGGGGATAGTTTTAAACTCCTCCTCTGTGTTTTGCGGAGCAAAATATAGGGGAGGTGGCACGCAGTGGCGGAGGGGTTGTTGTTCATTCTTCTCAGCAGCGAGAAGAACGAACCAAGAAGCGCCGCCGCTGTTATCGGGCTTGCTCGCTCGGCCGCTGCTGCCGCCGTCGGGGTCTGCGGAACTCGCTTCGCTCAGACAGTCCTCGCCCCGGTTCCTCCGCCGGCAGGCGCCCTCCCGGCCCGATAAAGGCGGTTTTCCCTATCGGACACGCTTGTTGTTATTTTCTCAACCCCTCTCCTCGGGACGTATGTCCCTCGGTGTCTCCCCTATATTGCTGGCGCAACACAGAGGAGAAGTGAAGATAGTTCTCCTACCCTTTGGATAGCCAGTAGTAGGGGATAGATTTAAACTCCTCCTCTGTGTTTTGCGGAGCAAAATATAGGGGAGGTGGCACGCAGTGGCGGAGGGGTTTAAATGCCTTCATGCTCAGTGTTTTATTTTTTTTCAACCCCTCTCCTCGGGACGGAGTCCCTCGGTTTCTCCCCTATATTCCCCTTGCGGGGAACACAGAGGAGAAGTGAAGATAGTTCTCCTACCCTTAGGATAGCCAGTAGCAGGGGATAGTTTTAAACTCCTCCTCTGCTCGGCGGTAGCCGAGATAGGGGAGGTGCCCGTAGGGCGGAGGGGTTTAAATACTTTCATGCCCAGTGTTTTTTTAACCCCTCTCCTCGGGACGGTGTCCCTCGGTTTCTCCCCTATATTGCTGGCGCAACACAGAGGAGAAGTGAAGATAGTTCTCCTACCCTTTGGATAGCCCGTAGTAGGGGATAGATTTAAACTCCTCCTCTGCTCGGCGGTAGCCGAGATAGGGGAGGTGCCCGTAGGGCGGAGGGGTTGTTGTTCATTCTTCTCAGCAGCGAGAAGAACGAACCAAGAAGCGCCGCCGCTGTTATCGGGCTTGCTCGCTCGGTCGCTGCTGCCACCGTCGGGGGCTGCGGAACTCGCTTCGCTCAGACAGTCCTCGCCCCGCTTCCTCCGCCGGCAGACGCCCTCCCGGCCCGATAAAGGCGGTTTTCCCTATCGGACACGCTTGCTGTTATTTTCTCAACCCCTCTCCTCGGGACGTATGTCCCTCGGTTTCTCCCCTATATTCCCCTTGCGGGGAACACAGAGGAGAAGTGAAGATAGTTCTCCTATCCTTTGGATAGCCCATAGTAGGGGATAGATTTAAACTCCTCCTTTGCTCGGCGATAGCCGAGATAGGGGAGGTGCCCGTAGGGCGGAGGGGTTTAAATGCCTTCATGCTCAGTGTTTTATTTTTTTCAACCCCTCTCCTCGGGACGGAGTCCCTCGGTGTCTCCCCTATATTCCCCTTGCGGGGAACACAGAGGAGAAGTTTAAAATGCTTTCATGCCCAGTATTTTCTCAACCCCTCTCCGCGGTGAAGATAGTTTGAAGGGCTTGGAAAAATAAGCGTTTCACATTGTAGGATAAAAAATATAGAAAATGTTAAATTGTTGCAGAATATATGTGGAATTTCTATTTTTGTAACCCAAAATAAAAGCCAGTTTGTAAAAAAGAACCAAAAACCGATTATGAAATATAGATTATTACTATTTGCAGCGCTGCTACTCTCGGGAATGGGAGTAGGGCGTGCAGCCGTAGTGTCGGCCGAGACCGCCAAGGAGACGGCCGATATGTTGTTGAGCCAGCGAGGCGGCGCCTCGTTCAAGGGCGGAGACGCCAGCGTGGAAACCGTGATGAAAGGCGACGTGCCGGTTTATCACATTGTCCGTTTCGAAAAAGGCGGCTGGGCATTGATTTCGGCCGAGGATACGGTCGATCCCCTGTTGGGCTACTCGTTCGATAGCGAGTTCCAATCGAAGGAACAGCCTGCGGTAATCAAAGATTGGTTGCAGGAGTACACCGACCAAATAGAGATAGTCCGTAAAAATCCTCTCGCCCAGCGTCATTACCGTTGGGACGGCGATATTGTCACCCGTGCCGGAGAGAATGGTGTCGAGCCGCTTGTTACAGTGAAATGGGATCAAGGAGTTCCTTATAACAGCCTGTGCCCGAAAGTAGACGGAGGCCCCGGCGGTCGTGCCTATGTGGGTTGTGTGGCCGTGGCCATGGGACAGGCGTTGAGTGTGGTGCAGTATCCGTTGCGTGGAACAGGCACCAAGACCTATACCTCGACGGTGGGCGGATCGTTGAGTGTGAATTTCGACGAGGAGCCCGATTACGATTGGGACGCCATACTGTCGGGAGCCAATAACTATGCCGAGGTGGCTCGGTTGCTCTATCACTGCGGCGTGCTCATCGACATGGAGTATGGTGCTGACGGGTCGGGGGCCATTACCGATAATGTTCCTTATTATTTCAAAACATTCTATGGGTTTCCCGAGTCGTGTGTATGTTATAACCGCGACAACTATCCCGGCGGCGACGACGCTTGGCACCAGCTGTTGCAAGAAGAGTTGAAGCGCGGCCGCTGTGTGATCTACGCCGGCAACGAGGGCGGCAATGTGGGGCACTGCTTCAACCTCGACGGTTGGAATGGCGATAAAAGCTATCATATCAACTGGGGTTGGGGCGGTGTGAATAACGGCTATTATACCCTCAACAACTTGGGCGATGGTGTTCAAGGCTCCTACCCCGATAACCACCGGGCGGTGGTGGGAGTGGCTCCGAAATCGGCAACTCCGTATGACATACGCCTGAGCACCACCCGTGTGAAGATAGGTACGCCGGCAGGCGAGGCGGTGGCCGATGTGACGGTGTACAGCGACATGCCCAGCGACGAATATAACTTTGAGACGAAAGGCCCGGAAGCATTCCCTCCCGGAAGCGGAAAATTCGCCGAGGCCAGCTACGAGGTGCGCGACGGCAAGCTCTATACGACCAAACTCATCGAGGACAAGGCTGCCCACAAAACCGTATATATCAAGGCTATCCACAAAGAGAGCGGCAACTCCTACGAGAAGAAATTCGACTTGCAACTTTCTACCACGGGTATCGACGAGGTGTCGGCCGAGACGGTGAGAGTATATCCCGTGCCCGCTGTCGATGTGTTGAATATCGAGACTCCCGACGCTGCCGGCGAGTATGCCATTTACAACTTGGCCGGTATGCTGTTGCAGCGTGGCGACATTAGCGACAATGTGACGACGGTCGATGTGTCGAGCCTTGCGAAAGGTAGCTATATGCTGCGCTATTCGGCTCCGCAAGGCGTGGTGACCAAAGCGTTTATCGTGAAATAACCCCCGATAATGGCTATATGAACGAGTGCCTGCACAAGCGCGGCACTCGTTTTTTTTATCATTCTTTCAACCCTCACTGTCCTTGAATTAAAAAACCTGTATATAAAAGCATTTGAGTCCTTCCGGCTCTGAATTGTTTAAACCCCTCCGTCACTGCGTGCCACCTCCCCTATATCCCCCTCACGGGGAACACAGAGGAGGAGTTTAAAATGCCCTCATACCCCAGTGTTTTATTTTTTCAATTCTTCTCCTTGGGACGGGTGTCCCTCGGTTTTACCCTTGTTTTATATCCGGGACGAGGGCTGCCGCGCGAAATTTTGCGGGGGAATATTTGGAGTGCCCTGCAACTATTTATACTTTTGCAGTATAGTTTAATCCCGCATGAGCGAACAAGAATATAGCGACCGCCGTTTTATCGCTGTCTCCCGTTGGGGGATAGCCACATTTTTCGCCCTTACGTTGTTGGGCGCGGGCTGTTCGGGCTCGAAAAACGAGATGGTGAAGGGGTTTGACAACGTGGCCGAGGTACCCACGTTGCGCACCCTCGATGTGATGACGCTTATCTCGGACTCGGGCGTGACCCGCTACCGCATCAAAGCCCCCGAGTGGCTCATCTACGAGAATGCCCAAGAGCCCTATTGGTATTTTCCCCGGGGATTGCATGTGGAGAAGTTTGATTCGGTCTTCGCCACCGAGGCCTTGATACAGGGCGACACGGCTACCTATTTCAAAAACAAACAGTTGTGGCGCCTCGACAAGAACGTGCGTATCGAGAATATGAAAGAGGAGACTTTCCTCACGTCGCAAATCTTTTGGGACCAGCGCAAGCGCGAAATCTATTCCGATTCGTTTATCCATATCGAGACTCCCGACGAGGTTATCGAGGGGTATGGGTTTACCTCGAACGAGCAGATGACCCGCTACAAAATACGCCGCACAAGCGGTATATTCCCCATTAAGCGCGATAGCGTCGCCGCCGATTCGACCGCGGGCGACAGCGTGCCGCCTCCCTACGAGCCGGCCGTGCGAATCCAGCAAAAGAGGAACTCATGAATTGGACGTTGATTATATTGATAGCCCTGCTTTTCTCGGCTTTTTTCTCGGGTATGGAGGTCGCTTTTGTCTCGTCGAACAAGGTGCGCGCCGAGTTGGATATGAAGCGGCGTGGCCTGTTGGCGAGGATTTTGGGACAGTTTTATGGTCACGAGGAGATGTTTATCTCGACCATGCTGGTGGGAAACAATATCGCCGTGGTCGTTTGCGGCATGGGCATGGCCGCGCTTTTGGAGCCGGTTATCGCCGGGGTGTGGGACCAAGCGGCTTTTGTCGTGACGATGCAAATCCTATTGTCGGCCCTGCTCATTCTATTGGTAGGCGAGTTCCTGCCTAAGACGCTTTTCCGCATCGACCCCAATGCCACGATGCGCTTCTTCTCGCCCCTTGTGTGGCTGTTCTATGTCGTGCTGTATCCCATATCGAAATTCACTTCGATTGTCTCGAAAGGAATCATGCGTCTGGGCGGGGTGAAGATCGTGCGCCATTCCTATGGCTCGATGATGAGCAAGCTCGAACTCGACTCGTTTATCCAGAAAAGTATCGACGAAAGCGACTCGGAAAAACCGGTTGAGCCCGAGATGAAAATTTTTCAAAATGCGCTCGACTTCTCGAATGTACATTTGCGTGACTGCATGATTCCCCGCACCGAACTGGTGGCTGTCGATATCGACGAGGTTACGGTCGAGGAACTGTTGCAGACGTTTATCGGCACCGGCCTGTCCAAGGTGGTGGTTTATCGGGAGAATATCGACAACATATTGGGTTATATCCACTCTTCCGAGATGTTCAAGCAGCGAGACGACTGGCGCAAAAGCATTCGCCCGGCGGTGTTTGCCCCCGAGAGCATGCTCGCCAATAAGTTGATGCGGAGTCTGATGCAGCAAAAGAAAAGTTTGGCTATTGTCGTCGACGAGTTTGGCGGAACCGCCGGCATCGTCACTCTCGAAGATTTGGTGGAGGAGATATTCGGCGACATAGAAGACGAGCACGACACCCAAAACTTCATCGCCCGCAAGGTGGGCGCGGACGAGTATGAGTTCTCGGGGCGTATGGAGATAGAGCGCATCAACGAGGAGTTTGGACTCGATATACCCGAGTCGGACGACTATCTCACCGTGGCGGGATATATCTTATATCATTATCATACGCTGCCCCGGCTCGGCGAAACGGTGGTTATCAAGAATTATCGGTTCACGATTTTGCGCCGCAAAGCTACGAAAATCGAACTCGTACGCATGAAAATAGAGAATAAATAGCGCATGAAACGATTTTTTTTGCTTTTTCTGTGTCGATATAAATCCAAATTTTTGTAACTTCGTGCCCTTAGTAAAAGAGGATAGAAAAATAATAAAATATAAAACTAAAATTCATACAAAGTAACAAATGGCTACGTTAAACAAAATCAGAAGTAAAGCAGGCCTGCTCGTGGTAATTATCGGTGTGGCCTTGCTCGCTTTTATCGTGGGAGACTTCCTGAACTCGGGACATACCTTCTACGCCATGAATCAAAGCAAAGTCGCTGTCGTGAACGGGACGAATATAGGAGTCGAGGAATTTCAGGAGCGTGTGAAAATGCGTACCGACGAATTGCAACAAATGTATGCGCAACGCGGCATGAATTTCCCCGATGGCTATGTATCCCGCATCAACCAAGAGGTTTATGCCCAGATGGTGAACGAAATATTGCTGAACGAAGAACTGGAAAAACTGGGAATCGTTGTCAGCAAAGAAGAATTGGCCGACTTGTTGAGCGGCGACAACATTTCACCGCAAGTGCGCCAGTACTTCACCAATCCCCAGACAGGCGAATTCGACCGTCAGGGACTGCTCAATTTTATACAGGTGGTGCTCGACCCCGAGGCTCACGGGTATAATACCCCCGAGCTGCTCGCCCAAATAGAGCCTCAACGTCAATTGTGGCTGCGCCTCGAGCAACAGGTGAAGCAAGACCGCGCCATTCAGAAATTTGCCAATCTGCTCAACCGCGCCATCATGCCCAACAAACTCGACATCGAGAACTCGTTTGAAGACAGCAAGACTTCGGCCAATATCGCCTATGCCTTGCAGCCCTATACCTCGATAGCCGATTCGACGATCGCAGTGAGCGATAGCGAGTTGAAAGCCGAGTATAACAAAGTGAAAGAATCGTACAAGATGCCCGAGCGTCGTGCGATTAAATATATCAAAATCGACATCGAACCCAGCGAAGCCGATTACGCCAAGGCTAAGGAGACGGTCGAGATGAACCAATCGGAGTTCGCCGAAACCGACGATGTGGTGGCTTTTGTCGCCAATAACTCCGACGAGTCGTATGACGACTCCTTCGTGGCTATCTCGTCGATGCCCGAGAAGATGAAAAAATTCGCCCAATCGGCAGCCGTGAACGAATCGTCGCCCCTCGAATTTGAGAACGACACCTATACCATGTATCGATTGATGGATACGAAAGTCGCTCCCGACTCGATAAAAGTGCGGTTGCTGTCGTTCCAACCCCGTTCGACCGAAATCGACAGTGTGTTGAAGGTCTTGAACAACGGTGGTAGCTTTGCCGAACTTTCGGCCAAATACAACGGCAACGACGAAATTTGGTTGACCGAGAACATGGCTTCGAGCGTGGGCCGTCCCTTTATCAATAAAGTATTTAGCGAAACCGGAAACGGCTATTTCAAAGCCGAGAGTCTGGGAGGCGATCATATCGTACAGATATTGTCGCGCACGGCTCCGGTGAAAAAAGCCAAAGTCGCCGCTTATGTGCTGGCCGTCGTTCCCAGTACCGAAACCCACACGGCTCTTTACAACCAATTGTCGTCTTATAGCGCGATGAACAATACCGCCGAGAAATTCAGCGCGGGAGCCAAAGAGGCCGGATATACGGTAAGCAGCTATGAATGTAGCGCCGAAGACTACTCTTTGCCCGGAATCAGCGACGCCCGTCAAGCTATCCGCTGGGCGTTCAATGCCGATAAAGGAGAGGTATCGGAAATCTTTACGATCGACGACTCTTTTGTAATTGCCGCTCTCGACAATATCTCGAAAGAGGGATACACTCCGCTCGAGCAAGTGAAAGATATGTTGACTATGCAGATTCGCAACGACAAGAAAGCCGAGAAGATAATCGCCGATTTGAAAGCCAAGAACCTCAATTCTTTGGATGGTTACGCCGAGGCTATGAAAGCCCAAGTCGACAGTGCTAAGTTTATCTCGTTCTCCTCGCCCTCGATCACCGGTGTGGGTTACGAGCCAGTATTGAGTGGGTTGGCTCCCACGGCCGAGACTGGTAAAGTCGTAGGCCCCGTGAAAGGACTGAGAGGCGTATATGTGTTTGCCGTTACCGACAAAACGGTTTCGGAACAGCCGTTCGACGCCCAAACCGAGACACAGAAACTTCAACAAAATTACAACTATCTCATCAATAGTCGTTTGATGGACGTGCTTCGGGATAAGGCCGACATAAAGAATACGATGATCCGTTTCTTCTGATAAAACAATTTTTAGATAAACACAGGGTGCGTATATCGTAGCTTTCGGCTCGATACACGCACTTTGTATATGTGAGAACAACACTCCGGGAAATCATGGGAAAAGAATATTTGCTGGGAAAAACTTTGGAGGAACTGCAAGCGATAGCCGCCGAAGCCGGCATGCCTCGTTTTGCCGCAAAGCAGATGGCCTCGTGGCTTTATGCGAAACGCATAGCGACGCTCGACGGCATGTCGAATATCTCTTTGCGCCATCGAGAATGGTTGGCGCAACGCTACGAGATAGGCCGCGCGGCTCCGGTTCATGCCCAAGCCTCGGTCGATGGTACCGTGAAGTACCTGTTCCGGGTAGGCGACGATTTTGTCGAGACCGTCTATATTCCCGACCGAGACCGGGCTACGTTGTGCGTCTCGTCGCAAGTGGGGTGTAAAATGAATTGCTCGTTTTGCATGACCGGCAAACAGGGCTTTAAACGCAACCTCACCGCCGGTGAAATCATCAATCAAATTCTTTCGGTGGAGCATAGCGACCGACTCACCAATTTGGTCTTTATGGGTATGGGCGAGCCATTCGATAATCTCGACGAGGTGATGAAAGCCTTGGCTATCCTCACTTCGGAGTGGGGATTTGCATGGAGCCCCAAGCGGATAACCGTGTCGACGATCGGCCATTTGAAGGGGATACGCCGTTTCCTCGATGAGAGTCATTGCCATTTGGCGGTGAGCCTGCATGCCTCCTCCCGGGAAGAGCGGTTGTCGATTATGCCGGTAGAGAAGGCCTATCCTATGGCCGATATTCTCGATTTATTGCGTCGGTACGACTTCTCACACCAGCGTCGCCTCTCCTTTGAATACATACTTTTCAAGGACTGTAACGACACGTTGCGACACGCCGACGCATTGGCCCGGCTGTTGCACGGATTGGATTGTAGGGTAAACTTGATACGTTTCCATGCGATTCCGGGCGTGAATCTTAACAGTCCCGACCCGCAGGCGATGGAGGCTTTTCGTGACAGACTCAACAGCCGAGGCATAATCGCTACCATACGGGCCTCGCGCGGAGAGGATATATTTGCCGCTTGCGGCATGCTGTCTACGGCTGAGAAAGGGAATAAATAGCGTTTCGAGCAAGAATAGTACCCGGAGCGATAGCTATCTCGGGGATTTTTGTTATCTTAGTGCTCCGAAAATTCATGCCGCCGCGGTGCGGTGAGAACCTAAAATTTAATAGTAGAATTATGGAACATAAAATAAAAGTGGGAATTACCCAAGGCGATATTAATGGGGTAGGTTATGAGGTGATCCTCAAAACATTGTCCGACCCCCATATCCTCGAAATCTGTACCCCTGTCGTATATGGCTCGGCCAAAGTGGCGGCTTATCACCGCAAGGCGCTCGACATGCCGGCTGTAAACTTCAATATCATTGCCGATGCCGCGGCTGCCGACGATAATAAGGTGAACCTGATAACCTGTGTCGACGACGATGTGAAGGTAGAGATAGGCCGTGCCACTACCGTAGGCGGCGAGGCTGCCTATGCCGCGCTCGAGCGGGCTGCGGCCGACATAGAGGCCGGATTGATCGATACGATAGTTACCGCCCCTATCAACAAGCATGCCATACAGTCCGATAAATTTGATTTTCCCGGGCATACCGAGTATCTCGAACGGCGTTTGGGGCAGGGTAATAAATCGTTGATGATTTTGTTGAACGATACCTTGCGTGTGGCGCTGGTGTCGGGGCACATGCCGCTTTCGCAAGTGTCGGGAGCCATTACCAAGGAGGCGATTCTCGAGAAACTGCGCATATTCGAGCATTCGTTGAAACAAGATTTTTGTGTGGTGAAACCCCGCATCGCCGTGTTGTCGTTGAATCCTCATGCCGGCGACGACGGGCTTTTGGGAACAGAAGAGAACGAAATTATCAAACCTGCCATTCAAGAGGCCAATGCCAAGGGTTTGCTTTGTTTCGGGCCTTATCCGGCCGACGGACTCTTCGGGTCGGGACATTATAGGCAATTCGATGGTGTGCTGGCCATGTATCACGATCAAGGGCTGGCTCCGTTCAAAGCGCTGTCTATGGAGAACGGCGTGAACTATACGGCTGGATTGCCTGTCATACGCACTTCGCCCGACCACGGCACCGCCTACGATATTGCCGGGCAGAACAAGGCCGACGAACAGTCGTTCCGCCATGCCCTCTACCTGTCGCTTGACCTCTATCGCAATAGGTCTTTTTACAAGGAGATAACGGCATCGCCGCTGCGGAAACAATATTTCGACAAGAGCGGCGACAAAGAAGTGCTCGACTTGACGGCCGATGCCGATAAGGAGGCCTGAAAATTGTTTGGCGAGGCCGATGCCTGTAACAGTATAACGAAATAATAAAAATAGAGATATAGACATGGGAAAAGTACTTATTATCGGCGCCGGAGGCGTGGGAACGGTGGTAGCGCATAAAGTGGCGCAGAACCCCGATGTGTTTACCGAAATCGTTTTGGCGAGCCGCACACAGTCGAAGTGCGACGCTATTGCCAATGCCATAGGCGGGAATCGTATTGTGACCGACCGGGTCGATGCCGACAAGGTGGAAGATTTGGTGGCGTTGTTCAAGAAACACAAACCCGAAATCGTCATCAATGTGGCACTTCCTTATCAGGACTTGACGATAATGGACGCCTGCCTGCACTGCGGTGTGAACTACCTCGACACGGCCAACTACGAGCCGCTCGACGAGGCTAAGTATGAGTATAAATGGCAATGGGCCTATCGCGAGCGTTTCGAGCAAGCGGGATTGACGGCTATTCTCGGTTGCGGGTTCGATCCGGGGGTGAGCGGGGTTTATACCGCCTATGCCGCCAAGCACTATTTCAAGGAGATGCACTACCTCGATATTGTCGATTGTAACGCCGGTAACCACGGTATGGCCTTCGCCACCAATTTCAATCCCGAAATCAATATCCGCGAGGTGACCCAGAAAGGAAAGTATTATGAGAACGGGAAATGGATCGAGACCGAGCCGCACGAAATACACCGTCCGCTCACTTATCCCAACATCGGGCCCAAGGAGTCGTACCTCATCTATCACGAGGAGTTGGAGTCGTTGGTGAAAAACTATCCTACGATCAAGCGAGCCCGCTTTTGGATGACCTTCGGCCAAGAGTACCTCACTCACCTGCGGGTGATTCAGAATATCGGTATGGCCCGCATCGACCCGGTTATGTACAACGGGGTGGAGATTGTGCCTATCCAATTCCTCAAAGTCGTGTTGCCCAACCCGGGCGATCTCGGTAAGAACTATACCGGCGAGACCTCGATAGGCTGTCGCATCAGGGGTATCGATAAGGAGGGCAAGGAACTCACTTATTATGTATATAACAATTGCAGCCACCATGCCGCCTATCTCGAAACCGGTGCGCAGGGTGTGAGCTACACGACGGGCGTGCCCGCCATGATCGGTGCCATGATGTTCCTCACCGGCAAGTGGAAAAAACCGGGTGTCTACAATGTCGAGGAGTTTGATCCCGATCCCTTTATGGAACAGCTCAACAAGCAGGGCTTGCCGTGGCACGAGGTGTTCAACGGCGACATCGAGTTGTAACGGATAGTTCAAGAATAGAATCAGTGATAAAGGCAAGGCTGTCTCGAATATCGGGGCGGCCTTGTTTGTTGAGGGAGAGAGATAACTGCTTGTTAAATAAATTGAAAATCTGAGCGCCGGTATATTTTATGTGAGGAAATATGTTTATGTTTGTATTAACAAAATTGTTAGTCGATATTGTTAAACAAAATTGTTTGTATAAAGCATGAAACCCAAAGATACCGAGGCAGAGATTTTGAAGGCGGCCGAACAGGAGTTTATGCTCCGGGGATTCGATGGAGCCAAAACGGCGTCGATCGCCCGGGCGGCAGGCGTGACCCATGCGATGCTTCACTATTATTTCAGGACAAAAGAGCAGCTCTTCGAACGCATTCTCACCGATAAGATGAACCTGATGGGGCGTTCGGTTCTCACGGCTTTCGGTAATCCCGGGCTCCCATTGTTGGAGCGGCTTAAAGACGGTATTTCGCGGCATTTCGATTTCTTGGTAGAGAATCCCGACTTGCCTCGTTTTATCATCAACGAAGTCTTTTCTCGCCCCGAGCGATATGAAATTATGCGTAAGGGCGTTTCTCGGATAATAGATAAACTGATGCAAAACGTGCAGCAGGAGTTGGATAGTATGGCCGCGCAGGACGAGATTGTTCCGGTCGATGTGCGCATGTTGATGCTCGACGTGGTCAGTCTCAATATTTTCCCATTCATTACTTATCCAATGATCAAGCCGTTGTTGGGCGACATCGCTGCCGACCGGGAACGGTTTTTCGAGCAGCGTAAAGCCGAGAATATCGAAGTAATCATGCGTCGAATAAAAAAATAGGTAGTATGAAACGAGTGGTAGTTTTGGCCTTTGGGCTTTGGTTAGGGGCATTTGCGATGAGTGCGCAACTTACACTCGACGAGTGCAGGCAGCTCGCCCGGGAGCATTATCCCGAAATCAGGCAATACGATTTAATTCGCAAGACCGAGTCATATACGCTTTCCAATGCGGCTCGGGCATGGATTCCGCAACTGGTACTGTCGGCACAGGCGACTTGGCAAACCGATGTTCCCAATTTCCCCGACGAGCTTACCGGCATGCTGGCCCGGCAGGGAGTGGAAATCCCGGGATTGGAGCAAGACCAGTATAAAGTGGCGTTGGAATTGAATCAGACCATTTGGGACGGAGGCAAGTCGGCGGCCGACCGGCGTATGGCTCGAGCCGAGGCGGCCGAACAGCGCACGGCGGCCGATGTGGAGCTATATGCTCTCGACGGACGCATCGATGAACTCTACTTCGGTATCCTTCTGCTCGACGCCCGTATCGCCCAGACGGGGTTGACACAGGAGTTGCTGCGGAGCAATCTCGATAAAATCGAAGCCTTGAAGCGCAATGGCGTGGCCATGCAGAGCGATGCCGACGCCTTGGAGGCCGAGTTGCTCACCGTGGGACAACAGTTGGCGCAACTCGAAGTTTCGAGGGAGAGCTATCGCCACATGTTGAGCTTGTTTATCGGGCAGGAGTTGGGCGATAGGGATTTGTCGAAACCCGAGGTCGAGGAGCCGTTGGCGGGTGAAAACGCTCGCCCCGAACTGGCCATGTTCGCGGCCAAGATAGATCGTCTCACCGCCCAAGAGAAATTGGTGAAATCGTCGTCGATGCCTCGGTTGGGGCTTTTCGCTCAGGGGTACTATGGCTATCCGGGACTCGATTTTATGCAAGGAATGATGAACTGTGATTGGAGTTGGAACGCTCTGTTGGGCGTGAAACTATCGTGGAATTTCGGCGCCTATTATACACAGAAAAACGACTTGAATAAGTTGCGCACTTCGAAGCAGCAGGTCGAGGTGCAGCGCGATATTTTCCTCTTCAATATGGAGTTGCAGACTGCGCAAGACAATGGGAATATAGCCCGTTTGCGCCGGGCGTTGGCCGATGACGATCGTATCGTGGCTCTACGTCGGTCGGTGCGAGAGGCCGCCGAGTCGCGCCTGCGCAACGGAGTGATAGACACTCACGATTTGCTCACGAAAATTACCGACGAGTCGGCCGCCGCGATGGCTCGCAGCATGCGTGAGATAGAGTTGTTGAAGACCATTTATGAACTTAAACATACGATTAACCGATAAATCTCGAATAAGATGAAAAAGATAGCGATTTTCAGTGTCATGACTTTGTTGCTCGTTTCGTGTGGCCGTGGTGGCGATTTCGATGCGACGGGAACTTTCGAGGCCACCGAGGTGGTGGTGTCGGCCGAGGCGACAGGCCGTATTCTCTATTTCGACATCGAGGAGGGCGACACGCTCTCGGCCGGCGAGCAAGTGGGAGCGATAGATACTGTGCAATTGTATTTGCAGAAGTTGCAGCTCCAGCGGCAGCGGGCGTCGATTCATAGCAACCGTCCCGACGTAGCCAAACAAGCATCGGCGTTGCGTAGCCAGATTGCCCAGCAGGAGAGGGAGAAAACCCGGGTGGAGAACTTGCTGAAAGACGGCGCCGCCACCACAAAACAGTTGGACGACATCAACGCATCGATACGGGTGTTGAACGGGCAGTTGGAAGCCTTGCTTTCGAATCTCGAGAATAATGTGTCGTCGCTCGACGAGAATGCCGCCGCTATCGATTTGCAGATCGCGCAGATCGAGGACCGGTTGAACAAGTGCCGTATCGTGTCGCCCATCGACGGAGTGGTGCTGGTGAAGTATAGCGAGGCCGGCGAACTGGCTGCGGCCGGGCATCCGCTCATGAAGGTCGCCGATATGAGCAGGCTTTACCTGCGAGCCTATTTCACTTCGGCACAGCTCGCCGATGTGAAGGTGGGACAGGAGGTGACTGTCATTGCCGACTATGGCGACGACAAGCAACACGAGTATCCGGGGCGCATCACATGGATTTCGCAGGAGAGCGAGTTTACGCCCAAGACCATTCAGACGCGCGATACCCGGGCCAATCTGGTCTATGCGGCGAAGATTGCCGTCGAAAACGATGGCTTGTTGAAGATAGGCCTTTATGGCGAAGTGCGACTTGCGAAATAGAAACTGTTTGAAAAAACCAAGATGCTTATGGCTGCGCAGAATGCCATAGAAATACAAGGATTGACCAAGCGTTACGGCTCGCTCACGGCAGTCGATCATATTTCGTTTGTCGTGGAGCGGGGCGAACTGTTTGGGCTCATCGGCCCCGACGGGGCGGGGAAAACGACCCTGTTCAGGTTGTTGGCTACGCTGCTGAATCCCGATGAAGGGACGGCGACCGTCGCCGGGTATGATATTACGAAGCAATACAAGAAGATTCGTGAATGTGTGGGCTATATGCCGGGACGGTTTTCGCTCTACCCCGATTTGTCGGTGGCCGAAAATCTCGACTTTTTTGCCGCCTTATTCGGGGTGAGCGTGAAGGAGAATTACGATTTGGTGGCTCCTATTTATAGGCAGATAGAGCCGTTCCGAAAGCGGCGGGCGGGGAAATTGTCGGGCGGTATGAAACAGAAACTAGCCCTTTGTTGCGCCTTGATTCACCGACCCACAGTTTTGTTTCTTGACGAGCCTACGACCGGTGTCGACGCTGTTTCCCGCGGGGAGTTCTGGGATATGCTTTCCGATTTGAAACAAAAAGGTATTTCGATACTCGTCTCCACGCCCTATATGGACGAGGCATGCCGCTGCGATCGCATCGCGTTGGTCAACGGCGGGAAGATTTTGGGCATAGACACTCCCGACGGAATTGTCCAACGGTTTGACGAACCGTTGTATGCGTTGTCGGGCAACGATATGTATGGCTTGCTGGTCGAGGCTCGCCGGGCCCGGGGAGTGAAAGAGTGCTATCCGTTCGGGGCGACGCACCATTTGGTCGTTGGAGCCGATTTCGAGACAAGCTCATTTATAGACTATTTGAAGCGTCAGGGATTTCCCGACGCCTCGGTTCATCGGGTACAGGCGGGAATCGAAGATGTGTTTATGAAATTGATGCAACATGAGTGAGGTGATTATATCGGTCAAGGATTTGTGCAAGTGTTTCGGCGACTTCACGGCGGTCGATCACATCACGTTCGATGTGCGCCGTGGCGAGATATTCGGCTTCTTGGGCGCCAATGGAGCGGGCAAAACGACAGCCATGCGCATGCTGTGCGGGTTGAGCTATCCAACCTCGGGCAGCGGTATGGTCGCCGGTTATGACGTGATGACACAAGGCGAAGAGATAAAGAAGCACATCGGCTATATGAGTCAAAAATTCTCGCTGTATGACGACCTCACCGTGCGGGAGAATATACGGCTGTATGCCGGTATTTATGGATTGAGCCGTTATGAGACGCTGCGACGCACGGTGACTGTGCTGAACCGTTTGCGTTTCAGGGACGAGGCCGATACGCTGGTCGGTTCGTTGCCGTTGGGGTGGAAGCAGAAATTGGCTTTCTCGGTCGCTACGCTGCATCGTCCCGAGGTGGTTTTCCTCGACGAGCCCACGGGCGGAGTCGACCCGGTTACCCGACGGCAGTTCTGGGAGATGATTTACGAGTCGGCCTCGGGCGGGACAACCGTTTTTGTGACCACGCACTATATGGACGAGGCCGAGTATTGTTCGCGGGTGTCGATTATGGTCGACGGTAAAATCGAAGCGTTGGGCTCACCGGCCGAATTGAAACAAAAATATACCGCAGGGTCGATGGATGAGGTGTTCAGGATATTGGCTCGAAGGGCAAAACGGAGTGAATAGTATGAGCGGTTTTTTACAGTTTGTCAAAAAAGAGACTTTGCATATCCTGCGGGATAGACGCACCATGCTTGTTGTGCTGTTGATGCCTGTGGTACAGATACTTTTGTTTGGGTTTGCCATTTCGACCGAGGTAAACAATATCGAATTTTTCGCAGTGGCCCCCCATCGCACGGAGGCGGTGAGGCAGCAAATCGAGCGTATGAGCGCCAATCCCTATTTTACTTTCAAAGGATATATAGGTCAACCCGATATAGACAAGGTTTTGCGCAGTGGCCGGGCTGCCGCGGTGGTGGTCTTTGCGAGAGACTACGACCGGTTGATCGAGGGGGCCGCTCCCGACCGGCTCGATGAGGCGGCGGTGCAATTTGTCCTCGACGCTTCGAACCCCAATAATGCGGGTACCGGCCTGACCTATTTGCAAAGCGCGTTCGGCTCTGCCGGGTCGGTGGCAGTCATGGCTCCGGCGGTGAGAGTCCTCTATAACCCGCAGATGAAGAGTTCCTATAATTTTGTGCCCGGGATTATGGGACTGATATTTATCCTTATCTGTGCCATGATGACATCGGTCTCTATCGTACGCGAGAAGGAGAGCGGCACGATGGAGGTGCTGTTGGTTTCGCCGGTGCGTCCTATATGGATTATCTCGGCCAAGATGATACCCTATTTTTTGCTTTCATGTATGAATCTGACCATTATTCTGTTGCTGGCACATTATGTGCTCGGGGTGCCCATGTCGGGGCCGGTCGTGGGTCTGGTGGCCTTTTCGCTGCTTTACCTGCTGTTGGCGCTGGCGTTGGGACTGTTTATCTCGACCGTGTCGCGTACGCAGGTGGTGGCGATTATTATCTCGGGTATGCTGTTGATGTTGCCGGTCATCATGTTGTCGGGCATGCTGTTCCCGGTGGAGAATATGCCCGGGATTTTGCAAGCGTTGTCGTGTGTCGTGCCGGCCCGGTGGTATATCGAGGCGGTGCGAAAGATGATGATTGCCGGCTTACCGTTGTCGGCTGTGTGGCAGGAGTGTTGTATCCTGTTGGCGATGACGGTTGTGCTGGTGGGGGTCGCCCTCAAAAAGTTTAACGATAAACTCGAATGACGATGAGAACCTTGCTCGTATTGTTAGATAAGGAGTTCAGGCAATTCATACGGAATGCTTTCATGCCCAAGATGGTGATTCTTTTCCCCTTGTTGGTGATGCTGGTAATCCCGTGGGTGGCGACGATGGATGTGCGCCATGTGGAAGTGTCGATTGTCGATAATGACCACTCCGAGGTTTCCCGTCGTATCATACAGAAGATACGCTCGTCGGACTATTTCAATCTGAAAGGCGTTACCGAAAGTTATGAAGAGGCTTTCGACTGGCTGGAAAACGAAGGCGCCGATGTGATTCTTACGATACCGAAAGATTTTGAGTTGGCGATGGGGAGCCATTCGCCCAAACGTATCGGCATCGATGTGAATGGGACAAACGCTTTGAAAGGAGGATTGGGCTCTCAATATATGGCTCAAATCGTGAGGCAAACTTTTGCCGAGTTGCAGCAAGAGCAATCGGGCGCTCTTCCTGCCGAGCTGTTTACCGTGCAGAACCTGTATAACCCCACACTCAATTACCGGCACTTCATGGTGCCCGCCTTGATGATTATTTTGTTGGTGCTCATTTGTGGGTTTTTGCCGGGGTTGAACCTTGTGGGGGAGAAGGAGTTTGGCACGATCGAGCAAATCAACGTCACTCCGGTAAGCCGTTCTCTTTTTACACTGGCCAAACTCATACCATACTGGATTATCGGTTTTGTGGTACTTGTCATCGCCATGTTGCTGGCGTGGTGGGTCTATGGGCTCACACCGGCCGGTTCGATCGGTTCTATCTTTTTAGCGGCTCTCCTTTTTATCCTCACCATGTCGGGGCTGGGCATCACCATCGCCAACCGCTCCTCGACTATGCAGCAGACCATGTTTGTGATGTTTTTCTTTATCATGATTTTTGTGTTGATGAGTGGCTTGCTCACTCCTATCGAGTCGATGCCCGCTTGGGCGCAAGGAATCACTTATGCGCTGCCACCTCGTTATTTTGTCGAGGTCATGCGGGCGGTTTATCTCAAAGGAGCGTCGTTTATCGAGCTGCGGCCGCAGTATGTGGCTCTGGTGGGTTTTGCCGGGCTGTTCAACGCTGTAGCCGCGCTTACCTATAAAAAACAGTCGTGAGACCGGAAGAATAATTTGCGTGTGGAATAAACTTTTATTAACTGTATTGTGCATAAAATATGCGCAGGCTCGGAGCTATCTTTGTACTATCCGAAGGGAAATAGCATTTACCTATCGGGTTTTGATGGAAGGAGAGAGAAAAAGTTTTATATTTGTAGAATCTACCATTCCCTTGCACATTGTTTTTGTAAATATAATAGAATCGTAGTATGGCACTGAAACAAGGAGACAAAGCTCCCGAAATATTGGGTGTGGACCAATCGGGAAAAGAGATACGGCTGAGCGATTTCGCCGGCCGCAAGCTGGTACTTTATTTTTATCCAAAGGACAATACTCCCGGCTGCACGGCCGAGGCGTGCAACCTGCGCGACAATTACGAGGCGTTGCAGGCGGCGGGCTATGCCGTGGTGGGGGTGAGCAAGGACAGCGAAGCCTCTCATCGCAAGTTTATCGAGAAACAATCGTTGCCTTTCTCTCTTATCGCCGATACGTCGACCGAACTGAACGAGGCTTTCGGGGTGTGGCGCGAGAAGAAAATGGCGGGACGCACCTATATGGGTACCGTGCGTACAACCTTTATCATCGATGAGAACGGCGTGATAACCGATGTAATCGAAAAGGTCGATACGAAAAACCATGCCTCACAGATATTGAAAAAGTAAATCAGGAAAAATATAAACATTATGGAAGAACAGAAATCTACTGCCGGTAAACGAGTGCCGGTGCCGTCGGAGAAACTGAAAGCCTTGCAGGCGGCTATGGACAAGATAGAGAAGAGTTACGGCCGGGGCGCCATCATGAAACTGGGCGACGACTCGGTCGAGGAGGTGGCCGTGATCCCCACCGGTTCTATCGCATTGAATGCGGCGTTGGGCGTGGGCGGTTATCCGCGCGGGCGTGTTATCGAGATTTATGGTCCCGAGTCGTCGGGAAAAACCACGCTGGCTATTCATGCCATCGCCGAGGCTCAAAAAGCGGGCGGTATTGCCGCCATTATCGATGCCGAGCATGCGTTTGACCGTTTCTATGCCGAGAAACTGGGTGTCGATGTGGAGAACTTGTGGATTTCGCAACCCGACAGCGGGGAGCAGGCTCTCGAGATAGCCGACCAGTTGATACGTTCGTCGGCGGTCGACATTGTAGTTATCGACTCGGTGGCCGCGCTTACACCCAAAGCCGAGTTGGAAGGCGATATGGGCGACTCGAAAATGGGATTGCAAGCCCGGTTGATGTCGCAGGCGTTGCGTAAACTCACAGCGACAATCAGCAAAACCAATACGACATGTATTTTCATCAACCAGTTGCGCGACAAGATAGGGGTTATGTTTGGCAATCCCGAGACGACGACGGGTGGTAACGCCTTGAAATTCTACGCTTCGGTACGGCTCGACATTCGCCGCGTCAGCCAGTTGAAAGATGGCGAGGAGGTAATCGGTAACCAAACCCGGGTAAAGGTCGTGAAAAACAAAGTGGCGCCTCCTTTCCGCAAAGCCGAGTTCGATATTATGTTTGGCGAGGGAATTTCCCGGTCGGGCGAAATCATCGACTTGGGAGTGGACAAAGGTATCATTAAAAAGAGCGGTTCGTGGTTCAGCTATGGCGATACCAAACTGGGACAGGGTCGTGATGCCGCTAAAAAGTGTATAGAAGACAATCCCGAGTTGGCCGATGAGCTGGAAGCCGCCATTATGGAGGCGTTGAAACCTGCGAAATAACGGAGATTATATTCGGGATGGGGCACTCGGCTTCGGGTTGAAATAGCCGAAAAAAAAGAGCCCTTTTATACTTGTAAAGGAAAAAAGTCACGGCATCTCTCTATGAAGAGGGGTGTCGTGACTTTTTTTGTTCACTTTCTCTGCTCGGCTTTGCCGGTATGGGAGAAGAGTGCCGAAGTCGAGGTGGTTGAAATTACCGGTTTCAACATCGTTTTTTCAATAGCATTGCAGTTCGAATTGTATATGGCTGAAATCTCGACGCTCCAAATCGCTCCGGCGAATGTAGAAATAGATGCTTCCGCAGTCGCCGAAGGGAATATCGACCTCTTGCTCTTCGACACAATCGAGTTGTAACAATAGAACCCATTCGCGGGCCGACTCGGAACTGTATTTCTCCGGCATTTCTCCCCGGGCTCTCGATTCGCAGGCTTCGGCGATTCCGTTTTGGATAAGCGAGGCGTAGCCCAAAATGCGTCCGGCCGAAGTGATGTGGGGATAGCCCCATGTTCCCATGCGTCGCTCGATGGTATTCCAATCGGAGTACACCGAATCGCTGTCGCCGAAGATGCCGATGTAGTCTTCCCAGCAAGGAATCGTGTCCCGGTTTGTGAATTTGAGACCCATTTCAAAGAGCCTCAGGTCGTCGGGCAGATCGTCGGGGAACTCGGCCGGTTCCAACTCGGAGACCGGTGTGGGAGAGTATAGCAATTGAACACCGTCGCTCTCCCTCCACGGTTGGTCGACGAGGTCATAGAAGAGGTAGAACATGCCTTCGTGAGGCAACAGGTTGTCGGCATCGTAGGGAGTCAGTTCCTCGCAGTTGAGTTGCAAGAGGAAGGAGAGAGGTGTCTCTTCGTCGTATTCGTTGAAGCAACGGGGCCACTCGATATTTTTCGGCAACGCTGGTTTTCCGCCGAATTTGGATTGCCGGGGTGTTACCGATGTTTTTTCGAAATCGAAGAAAATTCCGTTGCGGACAAAATTTTGTATTTGTTTTTTCAAGAACAATTCGTGTTCTGCTTCCGAGAGATTTTCTTGGGGCTGTTGCCGTTTGAGTCGTTGCCAAAAGTTTTTTGTGTTGTTCATAGGTGATAAAGAATAGGGGTTTACAAAAATGCCCGAACACATTAAAGTCTTGGTTCGGGCATATATCTGAAAGATTTTGAATCTTTTTTTAGTTGGCCGGGGTCTCTTGTGCCGGGGCCTCTTGTGCGGGAGCGGGAGCAGGAGCGTTGCCGTCGGTAGCCGGAGTTTCGAATCCGGGCAGAGCGGCGGGAGCTTCGGTATTGACGATGTCTTTGATTTCCGAGCCCGAGGCGTGTTGTCCATTATGCTCAACAAATACGGTTGCTATGCTTAAAACCATGATTACGACAGCGAGTGTCCATGTGGCTTTTTCTACGAAATCGGTTGTCTTGCGAACTCCCATGATTTGGTTGGACGATGCGAAATTGGAAGCGAGGCCTCCGCCTTTTGATTTCTGAACCAATACGATACCTATCATCAGCAACGAGGCTATGATGATAAAAACGGTTAATACTACTGACATTTTCTATTATTCTGTTTTGATGTTAATAATCAATTTTTCTAAAAATCTTATTTGGTCTGCAAAGTAAATATTTTTTTCTGGATATTTCAAACTTAATTTTTTAATTATTTGCAAAGCCTTCTCATATCGACGTTGTTTGATATAGATTTTGGCCAAACTTTCGGTGAAAAACGTGTCGTCGTTTCCGGGTTCGGTCGCGGTCTCGGCGCTTTCTTGGCCGGTTGTGGCGGCATGGATCCCGGTTTTGTTTCCACGGATAGGTGTTGGTTTCGGCTGTGGCACGGTTTTTTGCGTGGCGCTTGTTTCTCCGTTGTCGTTGTTCTCGTCCAACAGAGTGTTCATGTAGTCCGATTGGGCGAGTATATTGCCCGAGATAAGCCGGTCGAGGCTCTCTTCGCTGTCGTGTTTTCCTCCTTTTTGGTAGGTTCCCAGAAAGAGGTCTATGGCCTGCATGGTGGTATCGGTGTGCGTGGAGGTGGGATAGAGGTCGGCAAACGATTCGCCTTCGACGCCGAGCACAGTCTCCATGTGTTCACCGGGGCTGGCATGGAGCAGAGCGAGTTGAACGCGCCGCTCGTCGGGCATGGCTCCGGGGGTATTTTTCAGGTAGAGCAATTGCGGAATGGAGAAATAGGGGTAGTCGGCGGCCATTTGGTCGGCGTCGGATTTCGAGATAGGGTTATCGCAAACTCCGTTTAATAGGTCTCGTATTTGTTCCCGGGTTATCATGGCTTACCAATTGGCTACTGTTGCATTGAAAATCTGATCGACCAATTCGTCGGTAATCTGCTGAATGAGTTGGTCTTGCACATCGGTGAGCATTTGGTCGCTCGAGAAGTCTTTATAGCCCGAGAAGGTTTGGTCCAAGTCGTATTGCGGGTCTTTGGTGTTGGTAAACCTCACCCTCACGGTGATTGTCAACCGGGTTTGTGAGGCATAGGCGTTTTCGGTCACGGCCTGCGGGGTGAGGTCGTAGTTGGTGATTTCGCCTTCGAGTTGGAGGTCTCCGCCGCTATTTACCATTTGCAACCGGGTTTGGCGTATATAGGCGTTTTTCAAAGAGTTGGTAAACAGCTCTTCCAATGGTGGATATACCAATGCCGCTTTGATCGGGAAATTGGCCACCGATATGGTCTTGGTCGTTTCGTAGTTGATCGAGGCTCCGTTGAATTTATAGGAGATACTACAAGACGAAAGTGTGACAAGCAATATGGCAAACAGTCGTTTCATGGTGTGAATGGGCTCTATTCTAAGTTGTATTCTTTGATTTTACGATAGAGGGTTCTCTCTGAGATTTTCAACTCTTCGGCGGTCTTTTTGCGTTTTCCGTGATTTCGCAACAATGCTTTCCTGATAGTCTCCTTCTCGGTGTCTTCGAGGGTGGTGGGTTGCTCTTCGATATATTTCGATTCGTTTGGGAGTACCTCTCCCACGGTCTCTTCTATGGGTGCGGTTCTTGTGATAGCGGGCACATGTACCGGCACGGCGGGAGCGATGGGTGTGAGCGCCATCGAATGTGCGACAGGAACCGTTTGGGCGGTTTGGGGATATGACACGACGTTTTGGCTCTCTTTTTGGGAGAGTTCTTCGATTTTGGCATGGAGCTCGGCCAACTCTTTTTGCATTTCGAAGAGTGTCTTGTAGAGCATTTTCCGTTCTTTTTCGAAGAAAGATTGGTCGTGCTCGCCGGTCGAGGAGCGAACCGGCAGTTTTTCGATGTTGTACTGGGGCAGATAGTTTTGAAGGGTCGCACCGTCTACATCGCGGTTTGTCTCGAAAATGGAGATTTGCTCGGTAATATTTTTCAGTTGTCTCACATTTCCCGGCCAGCGGTAGTTGAGCAGGACGTTGCGGGCGTCGTCGGTCAACTGAATGACGGGCATGCGATAACGTTCGGCAAAGTCGGTCGAGAATTTACGGAACAAGAGCAGGATATCCTCGGCGCGGTCGCGCAAGGCGGGGATTTCGATGTGTATGGTGCTGAGCCGGTAGTAGAGGTCTTCACGGAATTTCCCTTCCGATACCGCCTTTACCATATCGAGGTTGGTGGCGGCGACAATTCTTACATTGGTTTTCAGCACGGTGGACGAGCCTACTTTCAGGAACTCGCCGCTCTCGAGAACCCGCAGCAACCGGGCTTGTGTGGTGAGGGGTAGTTCTCCCACCTCGTCGAGAAATATAGTCCCGCCGTCGGCCTCTTCGAAATACCCTTTGCGAGTGGAGAGGGCGCCGGTGAAAGCGCCTTTTTCGTGGCCGAACAGTTCCGAGTCGATAGTTCCTTCGGGAATAGCCCCGCAGTTTACGGCAATATATTTCCCATGTTTGCGGGCGCTGTTGGCGTGGATTATCTGCGGGAAAAACTCTTTGCCCACACCGCTTTCCCCGGTAATGAGTACCGCCAAGTCGATAGGCGCTATTTGTAGCGCCCTTGTAATGGCTCTGATCAGGCCGGGGGCATTGCCTATGATGCCGAACCGTTGTTTGGTTTGCTGTACTTCTGCGGGAATCATATTTCTCATTAAAAATTTTTGTAAAGGTAGTGTAAAACTGGCCAGACCTCCCACTCCCGTCGCTGACGAGCTTGCTACCTTTGTTCCTACAAAGATAGCGAAAGGCGAGCGCAGCGGCAAATGAAAACGAAGTTTTTTGATTGGGTTATGCCAAACCGCATTTTATATTCTATAACGATAATGAAAATTAAGCGTATAGCGCGGCGGTTGGGCTATTTTTCAGCCTCTGTTTTTGAACTTCTTCAACTTATAGGTCTCTTGTTGTAAAAAGGTGCCTAAGGACTCGACTGTGTCGTATTGCTGCAATGTCTCGGGCGGGATAATATCGCCTATCGAGACGTGTATGGTCTTATGCTCTTTCTTGAATACCTCGACCGGAAGCCGCAGTGCCCGCAGTTGCCAACTGAATATTCCCAATATAGTGAACATCAATGAATTGTGTCCATGGAAAAAGACGGGGACAACGGGCTTCTTCATTTGCTTGATGAGCCTGATGATGTTGGGCTGCCACACCCGGTCTTCGATATGGCCGTTCCATTTCAGTTTGGAGACGGCGCCGGCCGGGAAGAATCCTAACGGATGCCCGTTCTTGACTTGCGACAGGGTCTCTCGTATTCCGTTGAGGGATATTTCCCGCCGATTGGCGTGTGGGTCCACGGCGATAAAGTTGTCGGACATGGCCTCGATGTAGGTGAGAATCCAGTTTACCATCACTTTGTAGTCGGGGCGCCGTTGAGCCAAGAGTTTGATGAGGATAACCCCGTCGAGGGCTCCGAACGGGTGGTTCGAAACGGTGATGAAAGCTCCTTCCGGCAGGTTGTCGAGAATGGCTTCATTGTCGATTTTGCAAGTGATGTCCAAATCGTCTATGATAGCGTTCACGAAATCGACGCCCCGGTTGTCGCAGTTTCGGCCATACAAGGCGTTGATGTCGTTGAGCTTGCAGATTTTGGAGAGGTATTTGAGGATTCTCTCTCCTCGTTCGTTTTTTAATTGGGGAACGATGTCTTGCAAGTCCGATATATCTAATATACTTCTTTTCATCTTTTTAATTAATGAGCTTTCATTGAATTATAAGCAGCAAAAATACGCAGAATAAACAATCGAAAGTTTGAAAAGTTGTGAAAAATTATTCATTTTTCAATCTAAATGGTTAGCGCATAGCTGATACTCATGTAGATGAGCATACCGATAATGTCGTTGGTAATGGTGATAAACGGGCCGGTCGCTATGGCCGGGTCGATTTTGAACCGTTCGAGTGTGAGCGGTACGAGCGTCCCGAATACCGAGGCGAAAATCACCACGGCAAACAGCGAGAGCGAAACCGATATGGTTGTGGCCATATTGTCGAGGAAGAACCAGTTGTAGACAAATACGAGCAATGAAATCATGCAGGCGTTGATCAAGGCCACGCCCAATTCTTTGAAAAGCTGTTTACCGGCCGTTTTCAGTTCCAGTTTACCGTTGGCCAGTCCTTGCACGATGATAGCCGACGACTGTATGCCCACGTTTCCGCCGGTGCCTCCGATAAGGGGTATAAACAGTGCCATAGCCGGATTTTTGGCGATATTCAACTCGAAGTTACCCAAAATGATAGAGTTGGCCAATCCGCCCAGCATGCCGATGAGAAGCCACGGCAGGCGAGCCGCTGTTTGGGTGAAGACCGTGTCGTTCGATTCCACGTCTTGCGAGAGACCCGAGGCCAGTTGGTATTCACGCTCCGATTGCTCGCGCACCTCGTCCATAACGTCGTCGACAGTAATCTGCCCTACCAGCCGGCCTATGCTGTCGATAACCGGGACAGCCACCAAGTCGTATTTTTCGAAAGTCATGGCCACGTCGTCGATGGGGGTGTCGGTCTTGACCGAAACCGGGTCTTTGCGCATGACATGTTTTATCTTGGACGCCGACGGGTGGGTAATCATTTTTTTTAGCGGGAATACCCCTTTTAGTCGGTCGTCGTCGTCGACCACATAGACGTAGTATAGCTCGCCCAGTTCCTCGGCTTGTATGCGCATTTGTTTCACGCATTCGGGCATACTCCAATTTTCGTTTACGACCACCATTTCGGTACCCATGAGACCACCGGCCGTATCCTCGTCGTATTTCAACAGGTCTACGATGTCGCCTGCCTGCTCCACGTCGTCGATGTGCGAGAGAATCTCTTCTTGGGCGTCCTCGTCCATTTCGCGGATAATGTCCACGGCGTCGTCGGAGTCCATGTAGTCGATAAATTGCTTGGCGATGACCTCGCTCGGCAATTGTTTCAACATTTTCTTGCGGTCGTCCTCGTCCAGTTCGAGAAGCACATCGGCGGCTTTCTCACCGTCGAGAAGCATGTAGATATACTCGGCTTCGTCGAGGTTCAATTGCTGGTACAACTCGGCGATGTCGGCGGGGTGCAGGTCTTTCAGCAGGTTGCGGGCTTTTTCTTTTTCGTCGTTCTTGATGATTTGTTGAACGTCTTGGATATATTCAGGAGTAAACTTTTCCATGTTTTATTCTCCTTTTATTTGCGGCCGGGATTAGCGGTGGGCGAGAGGTCCCCGGCGGGTTATTGGTTGATGATATGGTTCTCTAACAGGTTGGTCAGTCCGATGAATTGTTCGACCGATAGCCTTTCGGGGCGTTCGTCGAAAATCGTTTCCGACAAGATTTCGCATTCTTTCCCGACAAGGCTTCTCAGCGAGTTTCGCAGGGTCTTTCGTCTTTGGTTGAATGCTGTTTTGACAATCTGCTTGAACAGCCGTTCGTCGCAGCCCAATTGTTGGACTCGGTTCCGTGTCATTCTGATGACCGCCGACTTGACTTTTGGCGGAGGGTTGAACACATGCTCGGGGACGGTAAAGAGATATTCGATGTCGTACCATGCTTGCAGCAATACGCTCAGGATTCCGTAGGTTTTGCTGCCGGGCGATGCCGCCATGCGCTCGGCAACCTCTTTTTGTATCATGCCGCTGCAACAGGGTACTCGGTCTTTGTAGTCGAGTATTTTGAAAAATATTTGGCTGGATATGTTATAGGGGTAGTTCCCTATGACGCAAAAATCCCCGGGGAACAAGGTGGATAGGTCGAGTTTCAAGAAATCTTTTTCCACAATTCGCTCTTTGAGCTCGGGGAAGTTTTCTTGCAGATATTCGACCGACTCGTGGTCGAGCTCTACGACGGTCAAGTCGTGGCCTTGCGCGAGGAGAAACCGGGTGAGGACTCCCATGCCGGGGCCTACTTCGAGAACAGGCATGCCTGTGTACTTGTCGAGAGTCTCGGCAATGGCCCGGGCTATGTTCAAGTCGGTGAGGAAATGCTGACCCAGCGATTTTTTAGGTTTAACCATGTAGCTCATGCAAGGTTGGATTACAGTTGTCGGTCAATAAATTTCTTTCACAGAGATTTTTTTTCATACCTCCGTTCGCTACAAAGTTGAAGATAAACCTTTATCTTTGCGGCTTACAAAGGTATAATAATTTTTTAAAACGGGAAAATTGAAAAGGATAATACGAGATATTGTAAAATATCTGCTTCCCCTGCTCTGCGGTGTATGGCTGTTTTGGTATGTGTACCAGCAGTTGGACATAGAGACTATATTCCAAATCCTTAAAACCGATGTAAATTATTTTTGGGTAATCCTGTCGATGGTGGTCGCCGTGTTTAGCCACATCGCGCGGGCGCTGCGTTGGCGGTTGCAATTGCGAGCGCTCCATATCGACCCGTCGATGCGGGTTTTGATCAATGCAATCTTCGGCATGTATGCGATGAACCTGCTCTTCCCCCGATTGGGCGAGGTGTGGCGATGCGGCTATGTGGCGCAGCGCGAGAAAGCATCGTTTACGAAGGTGTTGGGGTCGATGGTGTCGGATCGTCTGTCCGATACGGTTATGGTGGCGTTGCTCACGCTCATGGTCTTTTTTATGCAGATGAGGCCATTCCTTCGTTTTCTCGATGAAAATCCGTCGATCGAGGCCGGGATTAGAGATGTGCTCACGTCGGTATGGCTCTATGTGTTTATCGCGGTGTGCGTCGTGGCGGTTATATGGCTTTTCCGCACCCGGAGCAAAAATAGGTTTGTGCAACGTGTGAGGAGCCTTATGGGCAATGTGTGGGCTGGTTTTGCCTCGATTGTGACGATGAAGGGCAAGTTTCGTTTCCTGTTTTATACATTGTTTATTTGGTTTTGTTATTTTATGCAATTATATTTGTGTATATTTGCTTTCCCCGCAACGGCTCATTTGACGGTGGTCGCCGTGTTGCTGCTTTATGTGTTGGGCAGTTTGGGCATGGGGCTTCCCGTACAGGGCGGGATAGGGCCATGGCATTTCGCTGTTATCGCCGGGCTGTCTTATTACGGGATCACGGGTAACGAAGCGGGGGCATTTGCATTTGTGGCGCATGGGTCTCAAATGCTTTTGGTCGTATTGATAGGGATATATGCCTTCATTTCGATGGCGTGCGATAAAAAGAAACCCGACGGAAAACGGCTCGTAAAAGATATTGTGACGGAAATCCCCGAGTCGGACCGCCTATAAATTAAGGATTAATAAAGTTTTACTATGGACAACAAAATCACATCTCTTCAACCGCAGGCTGTGTGGAAACATTTCCACGCCATTTGTCAGATACCCCGTCCGTCGGGACATCTCGATAAGATAACCGAGTATATCATGGGCGTAGGCCATTCGTTGGGATTGGAGACGATTCTCGATAAAGCGGGCAATGTGATCATACGCAAGCCGGCTACTCCCGGAATGGAAAACCGCAAACCGGTGATCCTGCAAGGACACATGGATATGGTGCCTCAGGCCAATAAGTCGGTCAATCACAATTTCGAGACCGATCCTATTCTCCCGCGCATCGATGGCGAGTGGGTGACGGCTACGGAAACCACACTGGGTGCCGACAATGGGATAGGAATTTCTTCGATTTTGGCGATTCTCGAATCGAAGGATATTCAGCACGGGCCTCTCGAAGCCCTGTTTACCTATGATGAAGAGACGGGTATGTATGGCGCTGTCGGGCTGGAAGCCGGCGAATTGCAGGGCGAGATTCTATTAAATACCGATTCGGAGCAAGATGGCGAGTTGTATATGAGTTGTGCCGGTGGTGTCGATGTGAATATCGAGTTCCGCTACAAAGAAGAACCGTACACGCCGGCCGCCAATGAAATCGCCGTGAAATTGACGTTGGGTGGATTGCATGGCGGTCACTCGGGTGTAGATATTCATTTGGGTCGCATGAATGCCAACAAGGAGATGTTCCGATTCTTGAAAGAGGCAGTGTCGGAGTATGAAGCCCGATTGGCCGGTTATAGCGGAGGAACACTGCGCAACGCTATCCCGCGCGAAGCCGAAGCCGTAGTGACAATTCTTGCGGAGGACAAAGAGGATTTTATGGACGCGGTTGCCGATTTCGAGGCTACATTGAAGCGTGAATATGGATTCATCGAGGAGGGGCTGTCGTTCCGTGCCGAGGAGGTGGCTCTCCCGCAGTCGTTGATCCCCGAGGAGATACAAGACGACCTCATCAATGCGATTGTGGCCTGTCACAACGGGGTGTACCGCATGATTCCCGACGCCCCCGATGTTGTGGAGACTTCGTCCAACCTCTCGATTGTGCGCACGTCGAAAGGATATATCGAGATTCAAATCTTGGTGCGCAGTTCCAGCGAAAGCATGAAGCGCGCATTGGCTTCGGAACTGGAAAGTACTTTCTCTTTGGCCGGGGCTCGTGTCGACTTCGACGGGGCTTATCCCGGGTGGGAACCCAATTTTAAATCGGATATTTTGAATTTGATGAAGCGTCTCTATCCGCAAGTGACCGGGAAAGAGGCCGAGGTGAAGATGATGCACGCCGGATTGGAATGCGGTATCATCGGTGCCAACTATCCCGGCTTGGATATGATTTCTTTTGGCCCGACTATCAAACACCCGCATTCGCCGAATGAGAAGGTGGAGATTTCTACGGTCGAGACATTTTGGAAATTGCTGCTCGCCGCTCTCGAGAATATACCGGTGAAAAATTGAATAGGTAATCTTTATTAAAAGTCGTCGTCGGGCGGGACTATATGGGGCGTATCTTTGTTTGCATAGAATAGCGGGGCGCTCTCGGCGCAAGGCCGTGGCTCTCTCCGACAGGCGTAGCAAGATAAAGCGAGATTTAGAAAATTATAGCGAGATGGAAAATCAAGTAGAAGAAAATCGAGTGGATAACGCGCATGGCAAGGGCATGCGCCGATTCTTTCGCCGAGCCGCTTGGATAGTGGCCGCGCTGTTGGTGTTGGGCGGAGGTCTCTTTGTCTATGGCCGTTATTATTTCGTTTTCGGCACAGGCGTGAAGGCGGGAACTTTGAATTATGTCGTGAAGAAGGGCTATCTCTTTAAGACTTACGAAGGGGTGCTCATTATGGAGGGTTTCCGCACCGAGCGTCAAGGGACTTTGCAGTCCAACCAGTTTGTTTTTTCGGTCGATGATGCCAATTTGGCAGATTCTCTTATGCGATTGGGCGGCCGGCATGTAGAATTGAAGTACAATGAATATTTAGGGGCATTACCTTGGCGAGGTTATAGCAACTTTGTCGTCGAGGAAATTCTATCTGTGCAGTAGCCTGCGCAGTTTTTAGAATGAGAAGCGAGAGATAGGGGCGCAGGCTTTTATCTCTCTTTTTCTTTTATGTCTTCAAAGTCGATATATTCCCCTTCCGAGCTATCTATTTTCTTTTTTCTCTGTCGGGCGCTGGTGTACCATGTGGTGCGGGTCCTGTTGTCTTGGCTCTGTTGTCCCCGCTGTTGCCCGAAGGGATTTCCCGTGTTGTTTTTCTTTCCAAACAAGAACCGTAGGGCGATTTGGAAAAGGCTCACAAGAGGGATTAAAAAGATGATTAGGAAAAAAGTGATGAGTATGGGAAGACAACCGGCCATAATTCGTGCTTGTTAGGTTTATATAATAGTTAAAACAAAAACCGTTCCATTTTTGTTTTTAGCTCTTTCGGGGTGCCAAGAGCGATAGTATGATGTATAAGCCTATGGTTGCGGCGAGGCCGGCCAATCCGAAGGAAACAAGGAATATGACGGCGGCGATTAGAATCAAATAGCGCAGACAGTTCTCTTTCAGTTTCATGTTTTTGAGTTTCAAAGAGAACATGGGAATCTCCGAGACCATTAAGAACGAAAATATGGCAATGAGCAATACGATAATATATCCGCTACGCATTTCTCCCGATTGTTGTAACGCTCCTTGACATATTCCTATCCAAAAGAGGGCATTGGCCGGTACCGGCAGACCTATGAACGAGGTTGTCTGTCGGGTGTCGATGTTGAATTTGGCCAGTCGTAATGCCGAAAAAACCGGAATGAGCAGCGCACTCAGCGCCCACCACGACCGGTACTCGTCGAGTCCGTGGAACGTGCAGCCGTTGTTCATGAAATGCCATATCATCAATCCCGGGGCGAGCCCGAAGCTGATGAGGTCGGCCAGCGAGTCCAGTTCTTTCCCCAGTGGCGAGTAGGCGTGGAGCAGTCGGGCAGCCATGCCGTCTAAAAAGTCGAACATCGCCGAGAGCCCTATGCAAAGCGCTACCATGTCGTAATCGCCTTTAAATGCGAAAATACAGGCAAAACAGCCCGATAGGAGGTTCAAGCAGGTGATGCTGTTGGGTATGTTTTTGATAATCACATTCATGTAGGTGCCGTTTATTGATTATTTGAGGCGGGCGATTTCGGTCAAATCGCCTATTGTTTTGTCGTGTAACGCTACCTTTATATCGCAGTCGAGCGGGAGGTACAGGTCTACCCGGGAGCCGAATTTGATGAAACCCATGTGCTCGTCGATTTGGCATTTGTCGCCCTCCTCGGCATAGGTTACGATTCTTCTCGCGATGGCGCCGGCGATTTGGCGAGCCAATATTTCTTGCCCGTTCTCGGCTTTGATGACGATGGTCGAGCGCTCGTTGTCGGTACTCGATTTCGGCAGATAGGCTGCCATGTACCTGCCTTGCTGGTGGCTCACATGAATTACCTCGCCGGCCACCGGGAACCAGTTGGCATGCACATTGAAAATGTTCATGAAGATAGAGACCTGCATGCGCTTGTCGTGAAAATATTCGTCTTCGAAAACCTCTTCGAGAACGACGACGACTCCGTCGGCGGGAGCGACAACGGCGTTTTTGGGGTCGCCTTTAAAGTGCCGTTTCGGAGACCGGAAGAAATTGACGATCAAAAGGAAAAATATAATCGAAGCGAGATGAATCAGGTAGGCCAGCCATGTTATTTTCACCCATAAATAGACCGGTACGTTCAAAATCGCTAAGATAATGAATAAAACGAACAGTATATTTTTCCCTTCTCGGTGTATCTTCATTTTCATTTTTTTTAACGAGTTTTGGAAGTAGCGAACAAAGGTAATAGATATTTTGCGGAATGTCAAAAACAACGTCTCTTTTTTCTGATACCCGGCGGGTGATGGGCGTTGAATATGCGGTGTGGCGAAAAAAAGAGGGTATAAGTTTGTCGGTGTCAATATTTTTGTCTATATTGCGTCTTGTACTCAAACAGGAGAGACGATGGACATGCGAGAGACGATACATGGGAATGTGTATATTTATCGGGAAGAATTGGATTTTATGGTGAAAACCATATTGGATTCTCCCCACCGGGAAACGGGAGGTAACCTGTTCGGCTATTTTACTCCGGGCGGCGATGCCGTTGTGGTCTATGTGCTGGGCCCCGGAGAGAAATCGGTATGCCGGTTTACCTCTTTTGTCCAAGATGCCGATTATTTGCAGTTCCATGTCGACCGTTTGTCAAAAGACTTCCACCTCTCCCACATCGGGGTATGGCATTCGCATCATGGATTGGGGCTGCCTCACCCGAGCGGGGGCGACGTGCAGTCGATACAGGAGGGCATGGATGCCGATGGCCTGTCGAGGTGTATCTTGGCAATCGGTGTCTGCGACATGAATGGCGCTTCGGTCAATGCCTTTTCTTTTGTAAACGGGAAGGCGGGAGCCGAAATGGCTTTTCTCCCGTGGCATGTCATGCCGGGTAGCGGTCGGGTAAGGCCTCGGTATGACGCCACTTATGCCGCCTCGGTGGTAAAGCCTCGTACCGATGTGGCCGTGTATGGGCGAATGAATATGACAGAGGCGCAGCAGATGCCTGCCGAGAACAGTGTGAGGTTCGATGCGGGTTTTTGGTTGAACGATAAGGAGAATCGCATGCAGTTGAAGCGCATAGTCGCTTACATACAATCGAAATACTCCGATGTGAAATTGCTTAAAGTCGACGATGAAACGATAGAGATACGCTTTAATATCGCCAATCGTTCGTCGTGGCGAGTGGTTTTCGATAAGGACTTTCCGGTGAGGGCGCCGTATGTCGTGCGCTATGAGGGTGGAGAGACCTCGTCGTGGAATTTGGGGGCGTTGGGCAAAGCGGGCGCCGTGCGCTGGTCGCCGTCGTCGGTGGCAATCGCCCCATTGGTTATTGACAACTTAAAATGTTTATCGATATGACGTATGAAAGGTATCAAATAGAGTTGGGCGTACTGGAAAACTCGACGATAAAATCGAAACAGTACAAGTTTATGGATATGGATACGGCGCACCCCTATCTGGCAGTCGCTATCCAAACCAATTCGTTGCGGTGTTATGTGGTGAAGATAGACCTTTCGAACGATTACCCGTATAATATACCGAAAGTCTTTATCACCAGCCCCAAACCGCTGCTCACCCGCTCGGGCGGGAGCATGCTCGAAGCCAGCCACAGCATGCACACTTTGCAGGGAGAGAACGGCTGTGTGAGAGTGTGCCACTATGGTTACGAGGACTGGGCTCCCAACCGCATCACGCTGTACCAGATTATTATCAAGGTGCGCATTTGGCTCGAAATGTATGAATGCCATTTGAAAACAGGGAAAACGCTCGATGAGTTTTTGAAGGGCGCGAATTATTGATTTGTCTACTTACTTAAAATAGATATAGTTATGGGAATATTTGACAAAAAGAAAGCCGATGATTGCGAAGATTTGGGCGAAGCCTTGGCTCAAACCAATAGCGGACGCAGAGAAGTGGAACTGGTCATCGGGGAAGATGGTGAATTGGAGGCTATGACTCCCGCCGAAGCTGAGAAAAGCGGGAAAGAAAAAGTGGGGACTACGATAGGAACAAAGCCGTATTATCTCAAATAGAGGGTATTATGGAACCTATTGTTTACCTTTATCAAGACCATTTGCAGGATTTTTGGAATAGCGGACAGGTGCAATGCCTCGGCGCTGCGTTCGAGTGGAAAGGCGAATCGGTCTATCATGTATATATCAAATATCCACAGGTAGCCCCCACGGGATATTCTATGCCTTGTGTTTTCAGGGTTGTCGATGCCGGGGAATATGACAATGCCCGGGATATCGCGCTGTCGGCCTATGGCAGTCTGCCCGAAGAGGCCAAGCGGGTGCCGGTGGTTGTGGTGTGCGTGTGTATAGAAGACGGCAATAAGGTGAAGTCCCGCGGCTTCATTATCGATAAGGACGAGTCGGTCGAAGCCGTGGTCAAATATGTGCCTCGCAAGAGCGAACTTTATACCCGCAGCAAAGGCTTGCTCGAAGTGGGCGCGCTGGAATCGAAGAAGGTGCTTATCATAGGGCTCGGCAGCGGGGGCGCTCCCATTGCCGTGGAGTTGGCCAAAGCGGGTGTGGGTCATTTTATATTGATCGATTTCGACCGGATAGAGCTGCACAATATCGCCCGTCATATCTGTGGCGTGAACGAGTTGGGACGGCTCAAAGTGAATGCGGTCAAAGACGCTATCTTATTGAAGAACCCTTATGCGCAGGTAGAAACCTACGACATCGACATCAACAAGCATCTCGATACGTTGGAGAAGTGCATAGCCGAGTCGGATTTGACGATAGTGGCTACCGATGAGTATGCGAGCCGTTACAACATCAATGCCAAGTTGGTGAAACTCGACAAGGTGGGTTTGTTTGGCCGTGCGGTGACTCGTGCCGAAGGGGGCGATATTCTGCGGGTAAGGCCGGGCGGGCCCTGTTATGCCTGTTTGACGGGAAACCCCATTTACCACCAAAACGACGAGATTACCGATGTGCGCCGGGCTCGTGAATTGGGTATCATACCGGCCTATGTCTCGGAAGAGGATGCCAATGCGATGGTGCAGGTGGGATTGTCGACCGATATAGAGCCGATAAACAACATGATGGTGAAACTGGCCTTGAATGAATTGTCGAGGGGCATCGAGTGTGGTATCTCCTCGTTGTTGGAAGAGCTCACTTATGATTACTACATTTGGGCCAATCGCCGGGACTTCCAGTTTGCCAACTGGGCTCCGTTCAACAACAACCCCAAGCGTCATCTTACCATACTGCGCTGGTATGGCGTGAAGTTGAAGAAAGACGCCGAGTGTCTCGAATGTAGAAAATAACCCTTTCGCTATGGGTTCGCACCGTATCATAACCTTGCGCAATGGCACCCGGGTCGACATGTCGACAGGCGAAATCATTTCGCAGGGACGCCCCGATTATATACACCGTCCCCGCCGCTCTTTCTGGCAGCGGCTGTGGGACGGTATCAAATCGGTATTCAATTTCCTTTGGTCGGTAGTGGCTTTTATTTTATCGGCTTTGGTTTTCATCTGGAAAGCCATAGGCTATATCATTATATTCGGCGGGCTTTTGACCGTAATCGTGGTGTTTATCTCGGTGTGGATAAGCGATGGTTTCTTCTCGGCGATACTGGGAGGCGGAGTTGCCGCTTTCGTGTGGCTTATGGCGGTGGGGCTCGCCAGCAAGATAGGTATGATCGATGATTGAGAAGAGTGGTAGGAGATAGGGCAAAAGGCAAGTATTCTTGCATGATAGCGGGTGTGAGTTTGGTGCGATTTCCCCTCTTTGGAATAAGATACGGCGTGGCATAGGACAAATCGAAAACTTTGTTTTCATTTGTCTCTGCGCTCACCTTTCATTATCTTTGCCCGCAAAATAAAATTATTATGCGTCAATCTTCCGATAAAAGGCCTCTCCGCAGGTTTTCCGACAAAGATATTAAACGTTTCAAAGTCGAACGTGCCGATACGTTGCTGAACTATTTGTTGACTTTGTTCGGCGACAAGAGCCGCACGACGGTCAAGTCGTATCTGGCTCATAGGCAAGTGGCAGTCAACGGTATGCCCATGACTCAGTTCGACACGATGCTGCATGTCGGCGACGAGTTGGCAATCAATTTCAAGGCCGGGTTCAGTGTGTTCAAGCACAATCGCCTGCGGCTGGTCTATGAAGACGAGTATATCCTTGTAGTCGACAAGGGGTATGGCCTGCTCTCGATGTCGACCGAGCGTATCAAGACCGGTACGGCTTACAGTATCTTGAGCGATTATGTGAAGTCGCAGAATCCCGGGAACAAATTGTTTATCGTGCATCGGCTCGACCGCGACACCTCGGGTTTGATGATGTTCGCCAAAAGCAAAGGCATACAGGAGCAGATGCAACACAACTGGCACAATATCGTTCTCGAGCGCAAATATGTAGCTGTGGTCGAGGGTGTTATGGAACAACCCGAGGGCGTGGTGCGCTCCTATCTGGCCGAGAACTCGGCTTATCAAGTCTATTCGACCGATAATCCCGAGGAGGGGCAATTGGCGATTACACGCTATAAAGTGTTGGGTGGCAACAGCAAGTTCTCGTTGGTGGAACTCGATTTGGAGACCGGCCGTAAAAACCAGATACGGGTACACATGCACGATTTGGGGCATAGTATCGCAGGCGACCGCAAGTATGGCGCGCACGGCAGCCCGTTGGGACGGGTGGCCCTGCATGCCTGTAAGTTGCGCTTCGCTCACCCCATTACCCACAAGGAGATGAATTTCGAGACACCCGTGCCGCCTCGTTTCCTCTCGATTACGTCGGGAGCGAAAGGCTCGGTTGCCGATAAATGATAGAACTTGTTCGCCCTCATGGAAAAATTGGGGAGCGGGTTGGCGTTTAAACAGTTTCTTTGTAACTTTGGCAAAATTTTTCGGGAAAAGTCTTGCCGACGGATATTCCCGGTTTTTGTTTGAAAGGACAATAAAATTAGTTCAATATGAATATTTCGTATAATTGGCTGAAAGATTATGTAGATTTCGACCTCTCTCCCGAGGAGCTTTCGGCCGCTCTTACCTCTATCGGTTTGGAGACCGGGGGTATAGAAGAAGTGCAAACCATAAAAGGAGGCCTCGAAGGCTTGGTTATCGGTAAAGTCCTTACTTGTGTCGATCACCCCAACTCCGATCACCTGCATATCACCACCGTCGATTTAGGCGAGGCCGAGCCCGCCCAAATCGTGTGCGGCGCGGCCAATGTCGCCGCCGGGCAGTATGTGGTAGTGGCCACGCTGGGCACGGTGCTGTATAGCGGCGACGAGAGTTTTACGATAAAGAAATCGAAAATTCGCGGTGTGGAATCTTTCGGTATGATTTGTGCCGAGGACGAAATAGGCATCGGGACTTCGCACGATGGTATCATTGTGCTGCCTGAGCCGGTGAAACCCGGCACGCCTGCCAAAGAGTATTACAATATCAAGAGCGATTATGTGCTCGAAGTGGATATTACCCCCAACCGTATCGACGCCGCTTCGCATTATGGCGTGGCTCGTGATTTGGCCGCTTATTTATCCCGGCATGGGAAAGAGGGCGGGCTGCACCGCCCGTCGGTCGAGGCCTTTGCTGTCGATAGAGCCGAGGGTGGCATCCCTGTCGAGGTGGAGAACCACGAGGCTTGTATCCGGTATAGCGGCGTGACGGTGCGCAATGTGAAAGTGGCCGAGAGTCCCGATTGGCTGAAACAACGCCTGTCGTCCATTGGGTTGCGTCCTATCAACAACATCGTCGATATAACCAATTACTTGCTCCATGCGACAGGACAGCCGCTCCACTGCTTCGACCTCAATCGTATCGAGGGAGGGAAAGTGATTGTGAAACCGGCCGTCGAAGGAGCGAAATTCGTTACTCTCGACGAGGTAGAGCGCACGCTCACGGCTCGTGACCTGATGATTTGCAACGAAAAAGAGCCGATGTGTATCGCCGGAGTGTTCGGCGGATTGAAGTCGGGGGTTACCGACGAGACGACCGATATTTTCCTTGAATCGGCTTGTTTCAATCCCACATGGGTGCGCAAGACGGCTCGTCGGCAGGGATTGAATACCGACTCTTCGTTCCGCTTCGAGCGGGGTGTCGATCCCAATGACACGCTCTATACGTTGAAACGTGCCGCCTTGCTCGTGAAAGAGTTGGCCGGCGGTGAGATTTGCGGCGACATTGTCGATATTTATCCTTCGCCCGTGGCGCCTTTCCCCGTGTCGCTGACCTATGAAAAAATCGATACGCTCATTGGCAAGCATATTCCTGCCGAGACGGTGAAAAGCATCTTGCGCAGCCTCGAAATCGAAATTGTCGACGAGACCGACAAGGAACTCTCTTTGCGGGTGCCCACCTATCGGGTCGACGTGCAACGCGACGTCGATGTCATTGAGGATTTACTCCGTATTTATGGATATAACCATGTCGAAATATCCGATCGTGTCCATTCGAGTCTCTCGTACAAAACGCCAGTCGACCAAAGTCACCAGCTTTTGAACTTGGTGTCGGAGCAACTTACCGGTTGTGGATTCAACGAAATCATGAACAACTCGCTCACTTGTGGCGCCTACTACGACGACTTGCAATGCTGGCCTCGGGCTCATTGTGTGACTTTGCTCAATCCGTTGAGCAACGATTTGAATGTGATGCGGCAAACCCTTTTGTTCGGCGGTTTGGAAAGTATATCGCATAACATCAACCGGCGTCGGGCCAACCTGAGGTTCTACGAAAACGGCAACTGCTACTATTTCAATCCCGAAGCGCATAACGACGAAAAAATATTGTCGGGTTACTCCGAAGAGAAACATTTTGCCTTGTGGCTCACCGGTAATCGGGTGGAAGGCAGTTGGGCTCACGCCGATGAGAAGTCGACCGTTTACGAAATGAAAGCCTATGTGGAGAATATTTTCGCCCGGTTGGGAATTGCCGGCGATATTGTGTCGACACAAACCAGCGACGAAATCTATTCGGTAGCGCTCACATACAGCAACCGGGGCGGAAAACTGCTCGGGAAAATGGGACTTGTCTCGCATAAGATACTCAAACGCTTCGATATCGATGCCGAAGTCGCTTTTGCCGAATTGAATTGGGAAGCCTTGATGAAGATGGCCGCTAAACATAGTGTCTTGTTCAGTGACCTGCCCAAATTCCAAGCGGTGAAACGCGATTTGGCTCTGCTTGTCGACAAAGCGGTGGCGTTTGCCGACATTGAAAAGATTGCCCGGGAGAGCGAGCGCAAATTGCTCAAAGAGGTTTATCTCTTCGATGTCTACGAAGGCAAGAATCTCCCCGAAGGTAAGAAGTCATACGCCGTTTCGTTTATTCTCCAAGATGAGAACAAGACGCTTAACGACAAGCAAATCGATGCGATTATGAATAAGATTATCTCCAATTTGCAACAAAAATTGGAGGCTCAGTTGAGATGATTCAATAATAATAAAATAGTAAAAGATAATATCCTATGGGAAGAGCTTTTGAATATCGTAAAGCCAGAAAATTGAAACGTTGGGGCAATATGGCTCGGACGTTCACGAAGATTGGGAAAGAAATCTCTATCGCTGTGAAAGCCGGCGGTCCCGATCCCGACGCCAACCCTCGTCTGCGTGTGTTGATACAAAACGCCAAAGCGGCGAACATGCCGAAAGAAAATGTGGAACGAGCCATCAAAAAGGCTTCTTCGAAAGATGCCGGCGATTATAAAGAGGTGGTTTATGAGGGATATGGGCCTTTTGGTATCGCTATCGTGGTAGAGACGGCTACCGACAACACCACCCGCACTGTCGCCAATGTGCGCAGTTATTTCAACAAGGCGGGCGGTTCGCTGGGAACTACCGGCAGCCTTTCGTTCTTGTTTGACCACAAGTGTGTGTTCCATATCAAACCCAAAGAGGGCGTGTCGCTCGAAGACCTCGAACTCGAAATGATCGACTATGGTGTCGACGAGGTGGAGGCCGACGAAGAAGAAATCGTACTCTATGGCGAGTTCTCGGAGAATAACAACATTCAACATCACCTCGAAGAAGCCGGCTATGAAATCATCAGTGCCGAGTTTGAGCGCATTCCCAACGATGTGAAAGAGGTTACTCCCGAGCAACGTGCCTCGATTGAAAAGTTGATCGAACGTTTCGAGGAAGACGAAGATGTGCAAAATGTCTTCCACAATATGAAAGATGACGAAGAAGACGAGGAATAAAACTCTCTTTTGGGAGCTGATTCGAGAAGACCAGCGTCAATGATAACACTAAACGAGCCATACTCTTTCCGGGAGGGAATATGGCTCGTTGGCGTTTGAAAAGGATTTTATTTTGTAGAGGATTTTGAATTATACCGATATGACGTTATTGATTCCGGTGGAATTAGTCCCGTGGACTGGTTTTATTATTGCTTTGATAATATCGTTAGCCTTATCTGTGTTGATGAGAAAAACAAGGCTCGGGAGATATTTATTAGGATAAAATTTTTATTCCACGAAGATGGCGAACTCTTTCCAATAAAGGTCGATGCTGTAACTGTCTTTGGCTCGTTTCGACGGGACGAATACCCGGCAGGACGTGCGGCTTACGCCACGAAAAGAGTTCTCCTCCAATAGCGGTGGATTGCTGCTTTTGCAGTGTATCTCGACCAGATTCTCGCACCCGTCGAAGGCATAGTTTTTGACAGCCGTGAGTTTGCTGTGGAGTGTAATTGTGGCGAGTTTGGTACAGCCGGCGAATGTGTGGTAATTGATTTCGGTAAGGCTGGTCGGCCACGATATTTGGGTCAGGTTCACGCAGTCTTGAAAAGCTCCGGGGTAGACCGTTTGGACGGACGAGGGTATCTCTATTTCCCGCAATTGTCGGCACCCCGAGAAAGCATAGCTTCCTATTTCGCTGATGCTTCGTGGAATATCTATTTCGGCGAGGCTTATACAGTTGGAGAAGGCGTAGTCGGCGATGCTGTCGAGCCCCGACGGTATGTTTATGGAGAGCAGTTCCCAACAGCCGGCGAAAGCATATTTCCCGAGATAGGACAGGGAGCCGGGCAGTTCGATTCCGTATAGATCTTTGCAGCCGGCAAACGCATATTTTTCGATGGCTTTGAGTTGCCGGGGGAGTTGTACGGTTTGTAGTTCCTCACACCACCGGAAGGCCGATGAGCCGATTGTTTTTAGCGAAGAGGGCAAGACGACCTCTTCCAGATTCTCGTGACTCGAGAAGGAACTTTCGGGTAGAAAATCGTCGGGTAGCTCTACGGCTTCTAAGTTTAAATAACTAAGCTCGGGCATTTGGCGAATGTAGAGCAGGTCGTCGCGGTTCAACCGCCCGGTTAAGGTTAGTTCGGTGACATGGGCGCGCTGGTTGGGCATGATGACTTCGGAGAGTGTGCCCGGCTCGTCGATCGAGATGATAGAGCCGTTGAGAAGTTCTTCCGCATCGCGCTCACAGGAGATGAAACCCATGCCCAGCATGAGTATGGCGACGATATGTGCAGGGTTGTATCGCATGGTCGCAGGGGAGAGACGGGTTTATATTTCGTTGTCGTCGCAGTCGTCGTCTTCGCCTTCTTGGCCTTGCAGCTCGCACATCTCTCGGTATTCGTTCCACTCGGGGTCTTTCTCGGTGTAGATAGTCAGGGGAAGGGTCTCGAACGGGGCGAGAGCCTCGTTGAGCGTGCGTCCGAAAGCAGGAATGTTGCGTGTGTAGAATATCCAAGTGCGTTCGCCGTCGCCGGTATAGATGCCGGTAAAGATAGCCAGTTTGTCTTTTTCCATGGCTCGTTTCAATGCGGTTTGAGCCGCTTCCATCAGTTTTCCGGTGTCCTCGTCGGGCATACCTTTGCTATCGGCCTCGTATTTCCATGTGATTTCGACTCGTTCTTTGAATTTTCCCGATTGAATGAACGGCTCTATCTCGGTACGTCCCGAAACGATAATCATGTGGTCGCTCTCTTCGGCTTCGGCAACAGCCGAGAACCATACGTCTCCTAATTTCATATGCTGGAATTTTGTGTGTTGTTTTGTACAAAAATAATTATAAAAGTGAGAATGAAGAAATTTAATCTCTATTTGTGGCTGAGTGAAACCGTATATTTGCTCTTGGGGTCGAAACTAATGAATCTTTTCATTTGTCTCTGTTCGTAGCATTTAATATCTTTGCAAGAGATAGGAGGCCGTCAGGCAAAAATCAAGCGGGTTTGGTTCGCTGCTTTCGACGTCCACCGTCTATTGTTGAATATAACTTTATATTGTCGCTCTTATGAGAAAGTTCGCATTATATTTAGGTTTTGTTTTTTTGTCGATAGTGGCCGTGTCTTGTGAAGGTAATTTTGAAAGCGGGCCGATAGAAAAGTCGGAGACTCCCGATAGAGCCTTGTTTATCGGAAACTCTTTGTTGTTGGGCAATGGCACTTTCGGTATGAATGCGACTGATTCGGGAAGTGATTATCACGCTATCATACAGAGGAAATTCCTGAAAGTCAATCCGGCATATACCGATATGAAATTGTCGGGTGTGGATTTTGAAGCCTGTGAAAGCCAAAGCCAGCAGGACGCTTGGCTGGAAGGCACGTTGCGCCCTGTGTTGCGCGACGATTTGGATTTGGTGGTGATACAGCTTGGCGATAATGTGAATACATCGAAGAAAAAAGATGTTTTTGAACGAGGGGCAAAATCCTTGGTCGGTATGATAAAAGATTATGCGCCTCGGGCTCATGTCGTGTGGATTTATGGTTGGTATTCATCGAGTAGTGTCGCAAATTCTATAACGAACGCATGTGAACAATATGGCGTAACCCGTGTGGGGATAACCGATCTTAATACAGCGGACAACAGGAGTACGATAGGAACGGTGGTGACCCTGACGGAACCGAAGACTCAGACGTTGAATTATACCCGTTATACTCAATTGTCCGACAGTCGGCTGCAAATCGAATTTGACGTTCATGGGAAAAATTACAGTGCGATTGTCCGTGTGATGGATTATAACGACGATGCCGAGTCTCAAACGTTGACATGGCACGGATACGAAATGGTCACGACTGATAAAGGTATTGCGTCTCACCCCGGGAACCGAGGATTTGAAGCGATCGCGCAAAGATTTTGTGAGATATTGAGTATAGATATAGAGTGAGAATAGGATACTTGTTTGGCGATTGGAAATATTAGACCGATTATGATAGCAGTGTTGATAGGTATATTGGCGACGTTATGTGTGGCGGCGGTGGTGTTTTTTATCGTGTATGATTCGGCTCGTAAGTCGTGGCGGCGGTCGATGGCCGAGCGAGAGGACGAAATGGCCGATTTGAAAGTGAGCAACGGTGTGCTGGAAGCCCAAGTGAATAGCGCTACGTTGAGATTGGCCGAGTTGCAGACTCAACTCGATGTGAGTCGCCGGGAACAGGAAAATCTCAACCGGGAGAATAGCGATTTGCAGGCTCGTAACAGGGTGCTTGTCGAGAATATGGAGGTGCAGAAGCAGGAGGTGCAACGCATCAGGCAAGAGATGAACAACGAGTTCAAAGTGCTGGCTAATGAAATCTTGCAGGAGAAGTCGAAGAGTTTCTCCGAGATGAATCGCGAACGTCTCTCCGAAATCCTTAATCCGTTGAAAGAGCGTTTGGAAGGTTTTAAGAAGACTGTCGAGGAAACTTATAACAGCGAGGCTCGCGAGCGTTTTTCCCTGAAAGAGCAGATTAAGGAGTTGGTGGAGCGCAGCGAGACTATCGGGGTGGAGGCCAAGCAGTTGACTCAGGCTTTGCGTGGCGATTCGAAGATACAAGGCGACTGGGGCGAGATGATTTTGGAGAGTATTCTCGAAAAATCGGGATTGGAAAAGGGGCGTGAGTATTTCGTACAGGAGACGTTGCGCGACGAGGAGGGGCACACCGTGCAGAGCGCCGACGGGCGAAAGATGCGACCCGACGTGATTATCCGTTATCCCGGTGGTGATGACCGGCAAATGGTAATCGACTCGAAAGTCTCGCTCACGGCTTATGTCAATTATGTGAATGCCGAGAACCCCGACGACGCCAACGCCGCATTGAAACAGCATTTGGCTTCGGTGAGGAAGCATATCGACGAGTTGGCCGGCAAGAGTTATCAAGATTATGTGGGGAAAGGCGATCATGTGATGATGTTCATTCCCAACGAGGCGGCTTATTTGGCCGCGATGGAAGCCGATCATGCCCTGTGGCAATATGCCTATGAAAAGAGGGTGCTGTTGTTGAGTCCCACCAACTTGATTGCGGCGTTGAAACTGGTGGCCGACTTGTGGCAGCGCGACAAGCAGACCCGCCATGCCATCGACATTGCCGAGGAGGGAGGCAAGTTGTATGATAAGTTTGCCGGCTTTGTCGAGGACATGGAGAAGATAGGCAAGGCGTTGGGCTCGGCCAATACCACTTATGGCGAGGCGATGAAGAAGTTGAAGACCGGGTCGGGTAACTTGATAGGCCGGGTCGAAAAACTCAAAGGCATGGGGGTAAAAGCCAAAAAGAATCTTCCGGCTCCCAGCGATGCCGAAACGGAAGATTGAGCATACAGGCGTTTTGCCGCACAGCAGGAAGTACAGGGTGTGTGTTATCGGTATTGACAGGGACGAGAGAGTTTTCTCGGGCGATACCGTCTCCTTCCTTGTACGGTAGGAAGTAGTTTCACACTTTCTCCGAGGACCGTTTTTCTTTCAAATAGAGTTGGTAGCTGTTGATGCTGTTTTGCCAAATGATATACGAGGCTGGTCCTATCGAGGCGATGGGTGACAAATAGGTGAGCGACAGCCATATAGCCAATACGGTGTTTTTCTGCCCCAGCCCTTGTGCCCCTGAGATTTTATCGCCATATCGTTTCCCTATTTTCCGTCCCAGATAGAATTGACCCACACAAACGAGCAGAGAGAGCAAGGCGATGGCTAATTCGAAGGGAATGGCTTCCCTACCTTGCTCGATGATGAAAGTCACGGCTTTACCCACGACAAGAAAGAGCGATATCGCCCACATGTAAAACGAGAGGCTTTGTCTGTCGCGCAAGGCCAGATAGGCCTTTGGGAAGCATTGTTGTAGGAGCAGGGCTATTCCCAGCGGCAAGATGAGCAGTGGCAATACTTTGGCGCAAATCGTCGCGAACGAGTCGATAAACGAGATGTCGGCATGCACCCCCATGAACGAGAAGATGACGGGCGAGAGCAGGGCGACGGCCATGTTGCTCAACAAGCTATATGTGACCAGCGTGGATATGCGGCCTCCCAACATGCCGGTGATGACGGGGGCGGCGGTAGCGGTGGGGCAGAAGATGCAGATGAATGTGCCTTCGGCGATAATGGGATCCCAGAGATAGAGCAGCCCGAATATGGCCAAACCGCCGAGAATCTGTATCGAGAGCAGGGCGATATGCACCGGTTTGACGCGGAGCTCGGTGAAGTTTATTTTGCAATAGGTGACCAGCAGCATGGCAAAGATGAGGATAGATGCCAAATGAGAGGCCCAGTAGGTGGTGAATTGCGGGAATAAGTATCCGCACAGGCTCCCGCTAATCATGGCGGTAGGCAGCATATAGGTCTTTGCTTTTTGAGTCATGGGGCATGCCTTTTTGAAAAAACGCTGCAAAGTAAGGACAAAAGGACGATAATCGCAACGCTTCGGGTGCGATTTGTTTGAAAAGGGAGGGGCGGTGACTCTATAAAAAAACAGAGCCGCAAGTGGGTATATTCAAGAATAAAGAGTACATTTACGATAAAATATTAAGCCGAATCCAAAATATATACAATATGCGAAAAATTCTTTTATTGGCTTTCCTTTTCGGAGGAATCGTATGGGCACGGTCGGCCGAGTACGAGTATGTGCCTTTGGTGCGCGACGGCGCGGAGTGGGGTTATTCCCAGCAGCTGTTCGGCAAGAGTTATTATCACAATTTGATTCAAGGCGATACGCTGGTGAACGGCGAGGCGTATAAAAAGTTTTATACCTTCCAGAGTTGCGAGGCCACGGCCGGTGAGAATCTCGCTTTTGTGCGCGAGGACGACAAGAAGGTGTATATCACGTTCAACGCCGCGCTCATGCCTGTCGAGAGCCTGTATAGCACGGAGTATCTTATTTATGATTTCGGGGCGGGGCCGGGCGATACCGTCACATATTTCGACTGGATGTTGCAGCAGCCGGTGGTTTCGGTTATCGATAAAATCGATACTGTCGAGGTGGGCGCCAGTCTTCGCCAACGTTTTTGGGCCGACGACAAAGTGCTGTGGATCGAAGGTCTGGGAGTGGAAGAAGGCGATTGGTTGCGCCCGGGATGTTCGACCGATGTAGGCGGCTTGGACACGCAAGACCGGTTGGTCTATATGAAGGCTCCCGATGGAACGATGGAGTATGAGACGGCCGATGCCGTGAACGACCCTTGTTACGTCAGTCGGGTAGACGAAATCGATAGCGACAGTTGGCATGTCGTGCGTCGGGGCGATTGGCTCGAAATCACCTTCCCCGAAGGCCTGTTCGACATGGCTGAGTTGCTCGACCTCTCGGGGCGTGTGCTTTGGTGTGACTATTTATCGGGGCAGAGCCGGGTCTCTTTGCCGGTGGCGGCCTATCCTCGGGGAGTCTATATTGTGGCGCTTTCATCGGCCGGGAAGCGGGTGTCGCGCCGCGTTATGTTTTGAGGGACAGAGGCGTATAGATAAAACACAAAGAGGAGCCGCAGCCACGCTGCGACTCCTCTTTTTTGTATGGAGTATTTTGGAGATTCCGTATTATTTCACCTCTTTGGCCAGGTAGATGAGGGTGGGGAAGTGGTCGCTGTATCCGTTCAGATAGGCTCCGGCAGCGTGTGTGCGCAGGGGATAGCCTTTGTATTTGCCCTCTTTTTGTTTGAGGAAGTCGCGGTTGAAAACCTCGGAGCGCACATATTTCAAGGTAGAGCGGTCTTTCCCGACGAGGTTGGACGAGATGATAATTTGGTCAAACAGGTTCCATGCGCCGTTGTAGGCCAGTGTGCCTATGCCCCGGTCAAACATCTCCCACATGGTGTTGAAGTACCCGCCGGGTTGAACTTCTTGTTGTTTTTTCTTGGCTCCCAATATGGTTTTGCAACTGTTGTTATCGGGGTCGTCGTTGAGGTCGCCCATGATGATGACTTTCGAGTCGGGGTCGGCGGCCATGAGCGAGTCGGCCAAATGCTTGGTAAGGGCTGCTGCCGCTTCCCGTTTGGGGCTCGATTGTTTTTCTCCGCCCAGCCGCGAGGGCCAGTGGTTCACGATGAAGTGTACCCGTTCACCGGCCAATGTCCCCGATACGACCAATTGGTCACGGGTGAGCAAGTCGGGAAATTTGGGGGTGCGCAGACGCGCGCTGCTACTCGATTCGAGCGAGAACTGGTCTTTGTCGTAGATGAGTCCCACATCGATGCCGCGGGCGTCGGGCGAGTCGTAATGTACGATCCCGTAGTTGCGTTTGGCCAGCTCACCGGTGCGAATCAAGTCTTCCAGTACCTGCTGGTTTTCCACCTCCGACACACCGATTACGGCCGGGCCGTTTTTCAGTTTGAAGGGACTGCTGTTGTCGGTGGCCAAATTGCTGATGGCATAAGCCAGATTGTTGAGTTTATTGTAGTATTTCAGCCTGCCCCAGCGGTAAGAGCCCGAGGGGGTAAACTCCTCGTCGTTGGTGGCGGGGTTGTTGATGGTGTCGAATAGATTTTCGAGGTTGTAGAATGCTACGGCATATACGGCATATTGTTTCTTTTGGGCTTGAGAAACGGTAGTGCCTAACAGAAATGCGGCAAGTAGCAATAGTCCTATTTTTTTCATAGCTTGTATTGATTTTTTGTGTGTTTGAAAAATTTCTGTCAACAATAAAATGTGGCGCAAGATAGTTTAATTTGGCAAATAAGCGAAATTTTTAAGGCTAAAATCTCAATAAAATCGTTCCCTGCGAGTGGCTCTGGATAATGAGGCAATGCGCTATATATTGCATATCAATGAGTTAATTTTCTTGTTTGGCTTTTGGGGCGAGAACCGGGGAGTAATAAATCGTTATTGCGCGACGAGCCCCGGCGTGGAGTGTGCGCATGGAAAGTTATCAATCTGTAAGAACGAATTGCTCGAAACTTTTCTTGCTTAGTATCAATTACTTGCATTTTGCGTGGTGGAAGCGGGCTCGAAAGCGATTACAAATTAACACGTTTGTAATAAAATATTCCTTTGTCAGATATTTGTTTAATGAAAAATAATCTGTTAATTTGCAATTCTCTTTTCTGCCCTCGACGGATAATATTAATGTATAGAATAGGCAGAATGGAATAAAAAAAGAGGAGAAGATATAAGAGAACACAGTTATAATTAAACCTTTAATGTAATGAATCGTAAATTATGGTTATTAATGGCATTGCTTCTCTTTGTGCCGGCTGCGATACAGGCCGCGACGGTGAGAGGTGTTGTCGTTGACTATGAAACAAACAGGCCGGTAGCCAATGTGAAAGTGGCTGTCGGGAAGAAATCGGCCGTTACCGATTTCGACGGAAAATTCGAGTTGAAAAGAGTGAAAGAGGGAGCCGTAGTCGTTGTTTTCACAGCCGACGATTACAAGGCTTATTCGATCGATTACAAAGTGGTGGAGGGAACGAATACGTTGGACGTTTCCCTGATGCCTAAGAATGAGGTTAATGTATTGAACCAACAAGCGCTCGAAGACAATGTGTTCGAGCTCGACGAAACGATGTTCGACGAGGAGGGCGGCTCGGCTTCGCAATCGGCTTCCTATTTGGCTGGAGCGGCCGACGATGTTTTCCTGCAAGCCGCCAGCTATTCATACAGCCCCATGCGTTTCAATGTGCGTGGATACGAGCAACGGGAGTCTTCGACCTATATCAACGGGGTCAACTTTAACGATTTGGAGCGTGGCCGTTTCAACTATTCGAGCCTCGGCGGTTTGAACAACGCCATGCGCAACAAAGACGCCGTCAACGGTCTCGAGATGCCGGGCTACGCTTTCGGCTCGCTGGGCGGAACGACCAACATCAACACCCGTGCGACCAGCTACGCCGCCGGGACCAATGTGAATGCCGCTTATACCAACCGGGCTTATAAATTGCGCGGGCAGGCCATTCACTCGACCGGTATCATGGATAATGGCTGGGCTTTCACCGGGTCGGTGGTTTACCGCTGGGCCGACGAGGGTCGCACCGAAGGCACGTTCTACAACTCATTCGGTTATTTCCTTGCCGCCGAGAAAGTGCTGGGCGATCATCGTTTTGCCCTGACCACCTTCGGCGCTCCCACCAAACGGGCGCAATCGGCCGCTGTCTCGCAAGAGGTATATGACTACCGGGGCATCTATTACAATCCCTATTGGGGCTATCAGGACGGTGAGAAACGCAACTCGCGCGTCGTTCACAGCTACGACCCCACCGCCATTTTCAACTGGGATTGGAAAATCGACGACCACAGCAATTTGGCCGCCGGTGTGGGATTCCATTACAGCATGTACAGCAATTCGGCCATTTCGTTCTACAATGCGCCCGACCCTCGTCCCGACTACTATCGCAACCTGCCCAGCTGGCAATATTACCAATTGGGGGTGACCGGTCCCGACGATACCTACAACGCTTATTACGGGCAGGTGAATAAAGACCTCGCCGACCAAATGGCCGATATGTGGCGTGCCGGAGACCCCAGCATCACTCAAATCAACTGGAACGCCATGTATAGCGCCAACTATACCAACAATGTCATCAATCCCAACGGTAGCGCCAAATATATTTTGGAGCGTCGTCACAACGATTTGATGGAGATTCCTTTGAATTTCCTGTACACCAACCAGCTGAATAGCAAGTTGAAATTGACGGCCGGTATCGAGGCCAAGTATGCCAAGGGTATGCACTACAAGACTGTGGACGACCTGCTGGGCGGTAACCAATGGATCGACATCGACCAGTTTGCCGAGCGCGATTTTACCGATAACCTCGACATTATCCAGAACGATATAGACCACCCCAACAAGGCGGTTCACAAAGGCGATGTGTTTGGATACAACTACAACATGCATGTGATCAAAGCGTCGGCGTTCGCGCAGAACGATTGGAAACTGCCGTTGTTCGACATCTACTATGCGGCCCGGTTGTCCTACACCTCGTTCCAGCGCGAAGGTTTGATGCGTAACGGCCGCGCCGAGGTAATCGGGGTGTTGTCCAAGGGCTTCGGCAAGCAGATGTTCTTTATCGACCCCAGTATCAAAGCCGGTATCGTATATAAAATCGACGGTCACAACCGCTTGTCGTTCAATGCGCTGGCCGAGACTCGGGCTCCGTTGGCCGGATACTCCTATGTGGCACCTCGTATCAAGGACACCCGCATCAGAGGGTTGAAATCGGAGAAAGTCTTCTCGGGCGATTTGACCTATCAATTGAATACTTCGGTGGTAAAAGGCCGTGTGACGGCATTCTTTACCGAGTTCCGCGACGGTGTGGAAAGCTCGGGTTACTACCACGACGAGTTCCGCACCTATGTAAACCACACCCTCTCGGGCGTGAACAAGCGCCACATGGGTGTCGAGGCCGGTGTGAGCGTGAAACTCAACAGCAGTTTCACCCTGTCGGCCGCCGGGACATACGCCAGCTATAAATATACCAATAACTGCTGGGGCACGATGAGCGCCGAGAACGGTATGAACCTCTTCACCGAGCAGTTGCCCCAGATTGTCGACGGGCGCGCTCCCTCGACCGACTTTACCGAGCGGGTTTACACCGAGGGGCTTCATGTGAGCAACGGCCCGCAACTGGCCGCCAGCATCACGCTCGACTATTTCCACCCCAAAATGTGGTTTGCCGATGTGACCCTCTCGTACTTCGACAACAACTACCTCGACTTCTCGCCCTCGCGTTTCACCCACATGAACATGTATGGCGGCAAATATCCCAACGAGGTGGGCTTGGAACAACATTACAACGGCTACCGCATTATCGGTATCGACAAGAACGGCCAGACCTCGATGGTATGGGGTTTCGACGAGAACTCCGGCAAACCGGTATTGCTGCAAGATGTATCGGGCAATCAAGGTTCCGACATTGTGAAACTCTATAACCAAAAAGAAATGATCGGTTCGCAAGAGAAACTCAAAGGCGGGTTTATGCTCGACGCTTCGGTGGGCAAGCTCATCTACCTCAACAACCGCAAGCAACAGCTCAATATCAACCTCAGTTTCAACAACATTCTCAACAACACCGGCATGATTACCGGCGGTTACCAACAGGGACGTGTGAGCCGCGACAACAAGAGCATCACCAAGGATATCCAGTCGGTCGACAAGTTCCCCAACAAGTACTATTACGCATGGGGCTTCAACATGTTCCTCAATGTAGGTTTCAAATTTTAATTAAACGATTCAAGAGATATGAAACAACTAAGATATATCGGTGCCGTAGTAATCGCCCTGTCGATGTTTACGGCGTGTGAAAAAGAGTTCGATGTCATACCCGAGACGATTGCCACCGTTCCCGAGGACAGCCCCGAGGCTTGGCAACAGACGGTGACGATCAAGGAGCTTATCGAGAATTTCGATACCAAGAAAGGGCTGTTCACGATCGATACCATCGACTCGCCCAACGACATCGTGGTGCGGGGGCGCATCATTACCGACGACCGCGCCGGCAACGTGTATAAATATTTTGTCATTCAAAGCCTCGAAGACGACCACACCTGTTTGAAAGTCTCGGTCGACGCCGGCAGCCTCTCGGGCATGTTGCCCCTCGGGCAGGTAGTGGCCATTCGCTGCAACGGGTTGATCTTGGGTCGTTACGCCGGAGCTCCCCAGTTGGGTGTGCGTGGATACCGCAACGACAACAAGGTGCGCGAGGAGCCGGGACGTATTCCCTACACGCTGGCCATGACGCGTATCCAAAAGATTGGCAACCCCGATCCCTCGAAAATCGCTATCGAGGAGATGACCTTGAAACAGATTACCGAGTTGGATAAATATGGCTACTTCAAAATAGTGAAAATCAAGAATGCCTACTTTACCGGCTATGATTCCGACGGAGAGAAGTTGGGCGACGAAGTGATTCCTTTCCCCACCGACGGACAGAACGTGACCACCGTGTTGGCCAAGTATGCGTTGAACCCCACATTCGCCCCTTGTACATACAGCACTTCCAGCAAGTACAATATCGGCTTCCCCCGCTCGCGCGAGATAGCCGACGATAGCGGCAACGCCACGATGGTGTGCATCTCGACCAGCGAATACGCCCGCTTCGCCGATCGCCGCCTCCCCGTTTTCGGGTCGGATAACCGGGGCGACATCACGGCTATCGTGGGCTGGTTCCAAGACAACGAGGCCTATCCGGGCGACTTCCAGTTGACTATTCGCTCGCTCGACAATCCTTTTGCCGATCTCGAAGGCTTTGAATTTCCCGAATAATCGACAGACTTTAATCGATTATAACGTCATAATCGAGAGGAGCCTTTTGCTAACATAATATTAAAAGCCAAATCAATAACACAAAAACTATAACCTCAAATAATTTTAAGTATGAAAAAAATGAGAAAATTTGCATGGATGTTTATGGCGGCTACGACAGTTGCCGGCTTCACCGCATGCTCCAATGTTGAAGATGAATCCCTGCTCCCCGGTATAGGTGGCGGCGGTAACGGTGGCACTACCCCCAGCGTGGTGATTACCGATACGATTTATACCTTCGATAATATTGAGGCTCAGTACACGCCCATCAATGAATTGTGCCCGGGATGGACGCACGAAATCGTTTCGCCGAGCGATGACGACCGCACTTGGCAAAGCGGTATCTACCAAAGTGAAAAATTCATTTCGGCTACGGCTCACGACAAGTCTGGTTCGAATGCCGGCAAGACTTATGATTTGTGGATGTTCACCCCGGCCTTGAACGTGAAAGACGCTCCCAACAAAGTCTTCTCGTTCTACAGCGAGGGCGCTTTTTGGAAAAATACTTCTTCGCTCGAAGTGTATGTACTCAACGAGCCCAAATCGACCGCTTCGGCCAAAGAACTGTTGAGCAATGTGCGAATCGCTACCGAAGCCGACGGCCAATATAAATGGATTGCTTCGGGCGACATCAGCCTCGAAGGCAAAGGCGACACGGTATATGTGGCCTTCCGTTACCAAGGTCAAGGTGGTGCCAGCAACTCGACGACCTATCGTATCGACGACTTTGCATTCGGTCGTGCCCAAGGCGCTAAGGGCGGTGGCGATCTGCCCGATCCTCTGCCCGATCCTTCGACCGTGGTGTTGACCGATACGATCTATACGTTCGATAATATTACTACGGATTATACTGCTATCAATGAGTTGTGCGCCGGTTGGGTTCACGAGATTATCTCGCCGAGCGATGACGACCGCACTTGGCAAAGCAAGACTCACCAAAGCGAGAAATATATTCAGGCTACCGCTCACGACAGCAAGGGCGCTAATGCCGGCAAGACTTACGACTTGTGGATGATTACCCCGGCCTTGAACGTGAAAGACGCTCCCAATAAAGTCTTCTCGTTTTACAGCGAGGGCGCTTATTGGAAAAATACATCGTCGCTCGAAGTGTATGTATTGAATGAGCAGACTTCCAACGCTTCGTCCAAAGAGCCGTTGAGCAATGTAAGAATCGCCACCGAGGCCGACGGCCAATATAAATGGATCGCTTCGGGCGACATCAGCCTCGAAGGTAAAGGCGATGTAGTTTATATCGGTTTCCGTTACCAAGCAGAAGGTGGTGCCAGCAACTCGACAACCTATATGATCGACGACTTTGCATTTGGCCGTGCCCAAGTAGAGCATGCGGTAGATGGTGGTGGCGATACGCCCGACCCGACTCCCGATGTAGACTGGTCGAGCGCCGTGAGTGTAGCCGATGCTTTGCAAATTGCAAATGATGAATCGGTTACTGTTAAGGGATATGTTGTAGGTTGTATTAAAAATAAACCTTCAAAGACTTCTTATAAAACATTTGATGAAGCTAAGCAAGCTGGTGATATAGAATGGGCTGGTGATGCAGAGTTTACTGGATACACGCAAGTATTTATTGCAGATAATGCTGGCGAAACAGATGGCTCTAAATGTATTTTGTTAGATATAAATGACACTGCTGACGCTAAAGCATTAAAAGAGTTGGCTAAACTTGAAGGCCATCCTGAGAGAATTGGTATGGCTGTTTCTGTTAAAGGAGTGAGAAAGAATAGATATGGCCTTCCCGGAGTTCGTGAGATCTCAGCTTACAAAGTAGGGGAATAACTTTTAATTCTATAATAGAGCGCAGGGAGAGCCGCCGGTTCTCCCTGCTTTTTTATAAACTCCTCCTTGCCGGTTATAAAGGACACAGAGGGAGAATTTAAAGTATTCACACTTCTCCTCTGTGTCACGCAGTGATATAGGGGAGACACCGAGGAACGGTAGTTCCGAGGAGAGGGGTTGAAGAGAATTACTATACTGGATATGAAAATATTTAAACCCCTCCGTCACTGCGTGCCACCTCCCCTATATTTTGCTTCGCAAAACACAGAGGAGGAGTTTAAATGTCCCTCCTTGCCGGTTACAGAAAACACAAGGGGAGGAGTTTGAATGTAACCTTTATCACACGCCGAAAGGGTATCTAAAAGGAGGGAGAGGCGAGAACTATCTACACTTCTCCTCTGTGTCACGCAGTGATATAGGGGAGACACCGAGGAACGGTAGTTCCGAGGAGAGGGGTTGAAGAAAATAGCAAGCATGTTGTTCAACAGGAAACACCGCCTTTATCGGGCCGGGAGGGCGCCAGCCGGCGGAGGAAACAGGGCGAGGACTGTTTGAGCGCAGCGAGTTCCGCAGCCCCCGACGGCGGCAGCAGCGACCGAGCGAAAAAGCCCGATAACAGCGGCGGCGCTTCTTGGTTCGTTCTTCTCGCTGTTGAGAAGAATGAACATACAACCCCTCCGGCTTCGCCACCTCCCCTATATTTTGCTCTGCAAAACACAGAGGAGGAGTTTAAACGTGCCTCCTTGCCGGTTACGGAGAACACAGGGGGAGGAGTTAAAGTATTCACACTTCTCCTCTGTGTCGTGAAACGATATAGGGGAGACACCGAGGGACGGTAGTTCCGAGGAGAGGGGTTGAAGAGAATTACTATACTGGATATGAAAATATTTAAACCCCTCCGTCACTGCGTGCCACCTCCCCTATATTTTGCTTCGCAAAACACAGAGGAGGAGTTTAAATGTCCCTCCTTGCCGGTTACGCAAAATACAGGGGAGGAGTTTAAATGTGCCTCCTTGCCGGTTACAGAAAACACAAGGGGAGGAGTTTGAATGTAACCTTTATCACACGCCGAAAGGGTATCTAAAAGGAGGGAGAGGCGAGAACTATCTACACTTCTCCTCTGTGTCACGCAGTGATATAGGGGAGACACCGAGGAACGGTAGTTCCGAGGAGAGGGGTTGAAGAAAATAGCAAGCATGTTGTTCAACAGGAAACACCGCCTTTATCGGGCCGGGAGGGCGCCAGCCGGCGGAGGAAACAGGGCGAGGACTGTTTGAGCGCAGCGAGTTCCGCAGCCCCCGACGGCGGCAGCAGCGACCGAGCGAAAAAGCCCGATAACAGCGGCGGCGCTTCTTGGTTCGTTCTTCTCGCTGTTGAGAAGAATGAACATACAACCCCTCCGTCACTGCGTGCCACCTCCCCTATATTTTGCTCCGCAAAACACAGAGGAGGAGTTTAAATGTCCCTCCTTGCCGGTTACGCAAAATACAGGGGAGGAGTTTAAATGTGCCTCCTTGCCGGTTACAGAAAACACAAGGGGGAGGAGTTTAACCTCCTTCACTTACGGCACTCCCCCTATATTCTCCTTACGGAGAACACAGGGGGAGGAGTTTGAATGTAACCTCTATATTCACAAATCGGGGAAGGTTAAAACAAGGTTCTCAAATCCATGGAAAGAAAATCCTCCGCACAGATGCCTCCATCTCCCACTATAAAGGCCGTTTGCGGGTTGAACAGTTTACGGAACTTATCCAATCCTTCCGTCCGCTTCTCCGCATTGCTTTTTACCTCAATAGCGACCACCGAACTTTTCTTACGCAGGACGAAATCCACTTCATCGTCCCGCTCACGCCAGTAGAACACTTCAAAACGATGCACGAAGGCTTGGTTTACCAAATAGGCGCCGATACCCGACTCCAAAATGCGTCCCCACGATTTGCGGTTCAATATCGCCTGTTCAAAAGTTAACGGGCTATACACCATCTTCAACGCATTGTTATATACCTGCAACTTAGGAATGCTGGCACGTCTCCGAGCCATATCCACGCTGAACTTCTGGATCCCGCACAGCAATCCGCTTTCACCCAGCAGGTTGATGTAACCCGCCAAGGTCACCGTGTTCCCGGCATCTTGAAGCGAGCCCAACATCTTGTTCAACGAAAGCAATTCGCCCGAATAGGCCGCGCCCAACTCGAAGGTCTGACGGAGCAGGGCGGGCTTGTTTATTGGCGTATCCATTAGAATATCCTTATTGATGGTCGCCTCGATGATGGCCGACTGGATATATTGGCCGAAGCGGTCTTCATCGCCAATCAAGGCAGCCGCACCGGGATAACCGCCATAGAACAGGTATTGGTCGAGCGAGAACCCGAAGCATTCTTGCATCTCCCGATAACTCCAATGGCTCATGCGTATTTCTTCGAACCGCCCGGCCAAGGATTCGGACAAGCCCTTCTCCAACAACACACGGCTGCTCCCCAAAAGCAGCACTTTGATATTGCGGTCGTGAAACGTGTCATCGTCCCACTCTTTTTTCACCACCTCACTCCAATTGGCTATCTTCTGTATCTCGTCAATCACAAGAATGACGCTTTCCCATCTCCGGCTCTCCTTCAAGCTGCGCACAGCCGCCCAACAGTCGGAAATCCAAGCGCTGCTCGTGGCCGGGACATTGTCGGCCGAGAAGAATTGGTAAGGCATATCCAAGTCTTGAAGCACCTGCTTGACTACGGTGGACTTGCCTATCTGACGGGCACCTATCACCACTTGGATAAACTTCCGGGGTTCTTTTATTCTTTCTGTAATTACTTGATATTCTGCTCGTTTATACATGTATTTACATTTTACTCATTTAGCTGCGTATTTTTACTCAATGCAAATATAATAAATATATTCGAGTAATAATCATAGATTTACAAAAAAACTTCCAACCGTTAGAAAAAGTATTTGTAGCGGTTAAAGAACTTTATCGCCGACGCTTAATCATGTGTGCCGGTCGCCTTTTCTCAATTTCCTTCACAGGAAAATTAAAAGACTGCGTATAAGCGTATTTTTAAACCCCTCCGTCACTGCGTGCCACCTCCCCTATATTTTACTTCGCAAAACACAGAGGAGGAGTTTAAATGTCCCTCCTTGCCGGTTACAGAAAATACAGAGAGAAGTTTAAAACTCCAATTACCTCACCGGGGAGGTGGGATTTAAATCTCTTATTCATGGTATTTCCCCGATTTTTTTCTCGGTCGCCCGGATAAATAAAAACGGGGCAATGCACAGCTATTTGTTTAAAAAATGCCATATTTGCATAAATAGGATAAAAGAGCCTCACCGACAGCAGTCAAAAAGTTTTGATTTGCACTATTTTTGTATAAGCAAAAGATAAAGATATATCGATGAACAAGATTGTAGCGAAAGAACACTTTTCGGAAAAAGTGGTGAAATTGGTGGTGGAGGCGCCCCTCATTGCCCGGGCCCGCAAGGCGGGTCATTTTGTAATCGTGCGGGTAGGCGAGAAGGGCGAGCGCATTCCCCTCACGATAGCCGCGGCCGATGTCGAGGCCGGGACGATTACGTTGGTGGTGCAGGCGGTGGGCAAATCGTCGTCCAAGTTGTGCGCCCTCAATCCCGGCGACTACATTACCGATGTGGTAGGCCCGTTGGGGAAAGCTACCCATATCGAGCGTTTCGGCACGGTGGTGTGCTGTGGCGGCGGTGTGGGGTGTGCCCCGCTGTTGCCTATCGTGGCGGCGATGAAAGCGGCCGGCAATCGGGTGATTACCGTGTTGGCGGCTCGTACCAAGGAGTTGATTATCCTTGAAGAGCAGATGCGCGAACACTCCGACGAGGTGATTATCATGACCGACGACGGTTCGTATGGCCAAAAGGGTTTGGTAACACAGGGCGTGGAGGAGGTTATTAACCGGGAGAAGGTCGATTTGTGCGTGACCATAGGTCCGGCGGTGATGATGAAATTCGTCTCGCAACTCACGCAGCGGTACCATGTCCCCACGGTGGCTTCGCTCAACACGATTATGGTCGACGGCACCGGCATGTGTGGCGCCTGCCGCATCACGGTGGGAGGGAAGACCCGATTTGTGTGTATCGACGGGCCGGAGTTCGACGCCCATCAGGTCGATTTCGACGAGATGCTCATGCGGCTGTCGTCGTATAAAGATGTGGAATAAAAAAGAGGAGTGTTTGTTAGACATATGAATAAAGAAGAGTTGACGGCACAACGTGCCGAGGCGTGGCGGGAAGAGCTGCGTAGGAGTAGAAAAGCCAAAGAACGCACCGATATTCCCCGGGTGAAGATGACCGAACTCGACCCGGCTTACCGGGTGACCAACAAAGAGGAAGTGAATTGCGGCCTTACTCGTGAGCAGGCAGTTTTGGAGGCGACCCGTTGCCTCGATTGCGTGGAACCCCTCTGTATGACGGGTTGCCCGGTGGAGATAAATATCCCCAAGTTTATCAAGAATATAGAGCGGGGCGATTTCCTCGCGGCGGCGCGCACGTTGAAAGAGACGAGCGCCCTACCGGCTGTGTGCGGAAGGGTGTGCCCGCAGGAACGCCAGTGCGAATCGAAGTGTTTCTATGTGCAGAAGTTGAAGAAAGACCCCATAGCCATAGGCTATCTCGAACGCTTTGCGGCCGACTATGAGCAAGCGTCGGGCGAGGTGGCTTTGCCGGCGATGCAGCCCGACAACGGCATTAAAATCGCCGTGGTGGGCTCGGGACCTTGTGGCCTGTCGTTTGCCGGCGACATGGCCAAGCGAGGCTATCGGGTCACGGTTTTCGAGGCGTTGCACGAGATTGGCGGGGTGCTGAAATATGGAATCCCCGAGTTCCGTTTGCCCAACCGCATAGTCGATGTCGAAATCGACAGCCTTCGCCGCATGGGGGTGGAGTTTATGACCGATTGCATCGTGGGCAAGACCCTCTCGTATGACGATTTGCACGAAATGGGTTTCAAGGGTATCATGGTGGCCAGCGGCGCGGGCTTGCCCCGGTTTATGAATATCCCGGGCGAGAACCTCAACGGGGTGATGTCGAGCAACGAATATCTCACCCGGGTGAACCTGATGGATGCCGCCAATCCCGAGAGCGACACGCCGGTGTATAAGGGGCATCGGGTAGCCGTTATCGGCGGTGGCAACACGGCTATGGACTCGGTGCGCACGGCTCGTCGGCTGGGCGCCGAGCGGGCGATAATCGTCTATCGCCGTTCGGAGGAAGAGATGCCTGCCCGTAAGGAGGAGATACACCATGCCAAACAGGAGGGTGTGGAGTTTCTTACCTTGCACAATCCTATCGAATATATAGGGGATGAACGGGGACGGGTGTGCGCCATGAAGCTCCAAAAGATGACTTTGGGCGAACCCGACGCTTCGGGTCGCCGTTCGCCGGTACCCATTCCCGGAGCCGTCGAAACGGTCGAAATCGACGAGGTTATCGTGAGTGTGGGAGTATCGCCCAATCCTCTGGTGCCTCGTGCTATCGACGGTCTCGAGGTGACAGCCAAAGGAACTATCGTGGTCGATGCCGATACGTTGCAGTCGTCGATCGCCGATATTTATGCCGGTGGCGACATTGTACGGGGCGGGGCGACCGTGATTTTGGCCATGGGCGATGGCCGCCGGGCTGCCGCTGCTATGCACGAGGCTCTGCAAAAACGACAGGGCGCTTGATTTGTAGGATAGATAAAAAGAAACGGAGGAACACCTTGTGGGCGTTTCCTCCGTTTCTTTTTATACCGGGTATTTGTGCCTTAATTGGCTTCCCAGCCCAGCGCACTGGCGCCGAGCACAGCCGCGTCGCTCTCTTTCAATTCCGAGAGTACGATTTTCACTTTGCCTTTATAGATGGGGAGCAGGTTGCGTTCCATCGCTTCGCGGATAGGACGCATGATGAGTTCTCCCGATTTGGCCAATCCGCCGAAGAGGATGATGAGTCGGGGGCTCGAGAATGCTACGAAGTCGGCAAAAGCCTCGCCCAAAATCGTACCGGTGTATTCGAAAATCTCTTGCGAAAGTTTATCGCCCGATACGGCGGCGTCGTAAACGTCTTTCGAGGTGATTTCTTGAATGGGAAGTTGCCTTAACGAAGATTCGTCGTTGCGAATTTCGAGGAACTCGCGAGCCGTGCGGGCCACTCCCGTGGCCGAAGCGTATGCTTCGAGGCAGCCGGTGCGACCGCAACCGCAAAGGCGGCCGTTGCCCCGGCGCACGATGACGTGCCCCAGCTCTCCGGCAAACCCGTCGTGGCCGTAAACCATTTGACCGTTGATGACGATACCGCTACCCACGCCCGTGCCGAGGGTGATCATGATAAAGTCTTTCACACCGCGAGCCGCACCGTAGGTCATTTCGCCGATAGCGGCGGCGTTGGCGTCGTTGGTGATTGTCACGGGGATATTGAATTTGTCTCGAATCATTTGAGCCAGAGGCACCACGCCTTTCCACGGCAGGTTGGGGGCAAACTCGATATTGCCGGTGAAATAGTTTCCATTGGGAGCCCCAATGCCTATACCGGCAATCTGGTCCACTACATTCTCTTGTGCCAAGAGGCGAGACAATTCTTCATATAGCGAGTTTACATAGTCTGTTATCTCGGTATATTTTTGAGTTTTGATAGACCCCGTCGCTAAGATGGAGCCACGGGCATCGACAATCCCAAATACTGTATTGGTACCTCCTATATCGATACCTACAACATACGGTTTACTCATGGTCGTGTGTATTATAAATAATTATTGTTTAGTTATGATGCTACAAATATAGTGAAAGTCGAAAGCAAAAAAGGCAAGTTCACTTGATTTTTTTTGCTGAGACGCATCCTGTATTCTCTAAATATAGTGAAAGGCGAGAGCAGAGACAAATAAAAACGTAGTTTTTAATTTGGCTATGCCAAGCCGCGGCCTATATTCTTGTATATATAACGAAGAACAGGCGAGACAATTGTTTTTTTATTTCTAAAAAAGATTAAGTGTTGAAATAGATTTTTGGCCGGGGAGGATAGTTCCCGAAATCGAGTGGGGAGAGTGTGGCGACAGGCTGTGAATGGCCGAATTGCAATGTCGGGATAACAAAATGGGAGTTTTTTGTTTCCCATTTCAAAAAAAGTATCTATCTTTGCAGCCGCAAAACGGCACAAACCTGTGCAAACTGTGCAAGAATGTGCCCCAAAACAAAAATTATGAGTTATAATTTATTGAAAGGAAAAAGAGGTATTATTTTCGGCGCCTTGAACGATATGTCTATCGCATGGAAAGTGGCCGAAAAAGCCGTGGAAGAAGGCGCAATCATCACGCTCTCGAACACGCCTATGGCCGTGCGCATGGGAGAGGTGACCGCTTTGGGTGAAAAATTGAATGCCGAAATAATTCCGGCCGACGCCACCAGCGTGGAAGATCTCGAACGGGTTTTCGCCCGCTCGATGGAGGTTTTGGGCGGTAAGATAGATTTTGTATTGCACTCTATCGGCATGTCGCCGAATGTGAGAAAGAAACGCCCGTATGACGATTTGGACTACGATATGCTCTCCAAGACGTTGGATATTTCGGCGGTGTCGTTCCACAAGATGATACAGGTGGCCAAAAAGATGGACGCAATCAATGAATACGGTTCGATTGTGGCTCTCTCGTATGTGGCTGCCCAGCGCACCCTGTTCGGGTATAACGACATGGCCGACGCCAAAGCGCTGTTGGAGTCGATTGCCCGCAGTTTCGGGTATATCTACGGTCGGGAGAAAAATGTGCGTATCAATACCATTTCGCAGTCGCCTACGATGACTACCGCCGGCAGCGGCGTGAAGGGAATGGAGTCGTTGATGGACTTTGCCAACCGCATGTCGCCGCTGGGAAATGCCAACGCCGACGAGTGTGCCGACTATTGTATCGTGATGTTCTCCGATTTGACCCGGAAGGTGACGATGCAAAACTTGTACCACGACGGCGGATTCTCGAGCATGGGTATGAGCTTGCGGGCGATGACCCAATATAACAAGAGTTTCGACGAATACCGCAATGAAAAAGGCGAGATTTGTTACGGATAAATAGAGAATGGTAATTTGGTTTAGATAATAACCGGCCCCGTTTGTCGAGTAGGCAAGCGGGGCCGGTTTTATTATTCGTCGGCCTCTGGTTCTTCGCCGTACACCTCGTCGTAGAATCGTTTATAGCGTTGCCATTCGGGGTCGTTTTCCCACAAATACCGGTAGGCTTCGGGGCTTGATTCGGAGAGCGGGATCCCCAACATCTCCCGGCTGGCCTGCTGCCGCCGCATTTTTCGTCTCATTTCGGAAATCGAGTCGTCGCGTTTCAAGGCGTCTCGGGAGCGAATAATCATACTGCGTATTTCGTTCTCGGAAAATTTCAATCCCGGCATGAATATGCGGAGCATGTTTCGGAGGTCGCCTGAGATGCGTCTCCAAGCGGCAGAGGATACTCCTTTGCTGGCCAAGTCGGCCAAATACTCTTCGGCGTCTTTTTTGCGAGCCGTCCATGAATTTCCCCTTAGCTTCCATTCGGCCGGCATGGACCGGTACACTTTCATCAGGAAGTCGTCTTTGAAATAGGAGTCGCCCAAGAAGAGTGCGTCGAGTCCTTGATGGCCTACGGCTTCGTGCAACAAGACCCGTTGAAGGCTTTCGTAGTTGGGGATGTTGTCGAGAACGACGCCTATCTCCCCATTGCCGTGGTTAAAGAATCCCCCTATTTTCCCGCCGCCCCTCTTTTGAGACAGGAGCGAGGCGGGGAGGTCCGATTCGTGTTCATACACGATGACATTGTCGAGTCCCATGCGCTCGGCCAAGTCTTTGACCATTCGATATTTACCCCGGGTAGACATGCCTCGCCATGCGGTATCTTTGTGAGGGTCGGGGATAACCGGGCCGAGCGGGTCGGGTTCGTCTATTTCTTTGGCGATGCGTTGGTTGCTCCGGTATTCCTTTATCGAGAACGAGCGAATCATATCGGGCTCGACACGCTCGATTTCGAGGGTGTTTTTCCCGTCGGGCGATAGTACCGTGGCGATTTTGGATTGAGGGTCGTAGTCGAGGACTTCCCAAGCGACTCCGTCGCGTTTGAGCACGGCGATAGATTCTTGCCTGTCGCGACGCATATTCCGCTTTCGGCGGTTGACGACACGGCCAGCACCTCCGACAGCGGCGCCGGTGACACCTCCCGTCCACATGCTGGTGGTGGCGTTTTGCAGAACCGATTCGAGCGTGGGGTAGTTCTCGGGTTCGTTATAAATCGTGGTGGCCATGTCGTGAGCTACCGAGTTGAGGGCTTCGACCGAACCACTGGTGAGGGCGTCGTTGAAAGTTCCCGCGATGAGTCCCGATTTGTCGGTTTTCGATAGGTTGGCCATGAGCTTTTTTATCTCCGATTGGGCTGCGTCGTTTTTGAGGATATTTTTCTTGAAATAGTCCGACGCCCGTTTCTTTACTCCCGATTTCAGATTTTTGAGATAGCGGCTTTGCAGTATGGTGTCGAAAAGCAGGTCGGCTCCCATACAGATAGCCACAAACCCGAATCGTTGGCTGTTGGACAATTTTTGTCCGGTTTCTTGTTCGAAATTGTCCAGTTCCATTTGAGCCTGAGCGTGGCTTTCGGCTACCGACGAAGCGACATTGGCCGCACCGACAGCCGCCCCGGCCGGGGCGGCTAAGGCTCCGGCGGCTAAGGGGAGTCCCCATCGTGCGATGTTGGCGGCCATTTCGCCTACCGAAGCCCAGCCTTCGGTCTCGGGGAAGGCGTTTTCGGTGGCGCGGGCTTCTTCCATGATGCGCCGGCCTTCGTTTCCCCATTTGGCGGTCTCGGAGAGGCTATGGGTTATCTCGTCGCCTAACAGTCCTTCGTCTCGCAGACGACGGTACTCTTTCAATCCCTTTAACTCGATGCTCGATTGCTCGGAAGCTCCCTGTTCCAGATTGTTGCGTAGGGAGTCTTCCTTTTGTTGCAGCTCGGCTTCGCTGCTCTTTTGGTATTCGGGGAGGTGTTCCAGCGCCGAGCTGGCGGCGTCCGGCATTTCGTTGTCGGACAATTTGTCCTGTATGTAGCCTCGCGAATATTTCAAGTCGTTCCAAATGCGTTCCCCGGCCAAGTTTATTCCCTCGGTCAACGATTTCAATTTGCGAGGCTCCCCGGGAGGCGTGTTCGGTTCGGGGTTAATAGGATAATCGGGTTTCAGCGGAATGGGAGTTTCGTGCTTCGGTGAGAAAGGCGTCGTATTTGTATTTTCGCCCGGTAGAGGTACGGTATATGAAGGGATTCCGTCGTTTTCTTCATCGTCTTCTTCATTGCCTTCTACACCGGCTTGCTGTCCATACAACTTTTGTAGGAAGGGATTCACCAAATCCCAGCCGTATATTCCGTAATCTTCGTTGAGGAAGTCTGTTGTTGAGTGATTCATATCGGTATGCTATTTTAGGATTAGTTCGAAAATCTGTTGCCGAGATATTTGGTAAGGATACAAGCCTGCTTTTTGGGGAATCCGATGGATATCAGCAAGTTGAATATATGGTGCTTGTTCTCGAATCCGTTATGCCCGGCACGAATGGCTTTTCGCAATACAGCCTCGTTTATGGAGGGGCAAGATTGTGAAATCTTGTTTCGGTTGGTGAGAAAACTTTTCCAAAGCAAATAGTTGTAATATCGTTTTTCTTTTTCGGAGAGAGTTCTCGGAATCCATATTTCGGTTACACGCATGTCGATTGACTCTTCCGGCGTGTGCAGAAGGGTCAATAGTTCGGACAATGCCTCTATTTGCTCATGGGCATGAGCCGAATGTCTGCCTTTTTCTTTCTTTAAAGAGCCGATGAGCATTCGGCAAGCCTCCAAGAAATTTTTCCCTTGACCGGTGTAGTCGGTCAAAGATTTTGACGATAAGGAGGTCGAAGTTTCTGTTGATGAGGTATGCTTCATGATGTTGGGGAGTTTTTTAGTTGAACAATTTTTTTAGAAAGTTGAAGTTGTTGAATGTCTGTCCCAGAATATTGTTCTTGTAATTGGACTTTGCCGGTTGGTATAGCTCTTCCAAGGCATTGCGCGCCGACAGATAGTTCTGGAGCGCGTTCTCTTTCCATGAAGTCGCATAGCTGGCTACTTGGCTTACGGCGTTTCCATAGGATTGATTCTGGACCTTTTGGGCGGCCGTGACGGCTTCGGGGGTGGCTCCCGATATGCTCGCCCGGTTTTTCAGGGTCTTGGTTGTCATCATCATTTGGTCGCGCAGATTGCCGAGCAGCCCTCTTATGTCGGAGCGGTCGAGCAAATTGCTGTAATAGGAGCGATTGAACAGGGTGTTCAAATTTCGCAACTCTTGGTCATACCGGTTTTGTCGCGCTTGCAACTCTTTCTGTGCTTGGGCATTCTCTTTTTGGGCATACAGATAGCTCCCTAATAGGGGAAGCGTCGTTGAAAATAGATTTAACATAATCTTCTGTTTTTGGTGATATTTGTCGCAAATATCGACCTCTCGACAGGCCAAATCGTGGCAGGATTGAAAAATGTGTAGGTTGTATTGTCACCTTATATTTATTCCTATCCGGGGAGTAGTTTTGTTGTGTGGTTGTGGTGTATAGGGAAGGACGGGGAAAAAGAGACGGTGTGTCATCATTGCAAACTGCTGCATGATTATCGGGATTCGGGCTAAGTCATTTACGGGAGTAAACACCTGTCGCCCTCGCCTTCAACGCCTTGCGTTTTATCAATTCTAATACACCAAAGGGACTGCGCCAAAATTTATCATTTTGATACAGCCCCTCGTGTGGTGTGAAAATGAATTATGCGGTTAAATGCAGTCTTCGTTTTTTTGCCAAGTGCCGGTTTTGTCGATTACGCCCCACAGGGTGTCCAGTTTAACTTCGGCTAACCCTTTGGAGAACGAGTCGGCTTCGTCATATAGGAAAGGCAGAAATACTTGTCCGGCTTTGTCGATGAAGCCCCATTTGCCGTTTTGTTTCACGGCGGCGACATCTTCTTTGAAATTCCACGCATATTCATATTGCAGGGGAATGAGCACACGCCCGGCTTTGTCGATAAAGCCCCATTTCTCGTCGATTCGCACGGCGGCCAGCGATTCGTTGAAACACCACGAGTCGTCGTATCGAGGAGGAATGACAACTTTGCCCGAGCGATCGACGTAGCCCCATTTTTCATGGAGTTTTACCGGGGCGAGCCCTTCGTGGAAATCGTCGATGTGTTCGTATATGATGGGAATGACCTCTTTCCCTTCTTGGTCGATATATCCGTAACGGTTATTGCGCTCGACCATAGCCAATCCGTTGTGAAAAGAGTTGGCCCAATCGTAGTCGCACTTGATGACGAGCAGCCCGTGACGGTCTATGTATCCGTATTTTTGATCGATCTTTACTACGGCGACTCCTTCGTGAAAAGAATGAGCCGCATCGAATTGGGGGGCTATGAAAATCTTTTGAGATTTTTTCTCCCGATAACCATATTTGCCCGACTCGTCTTTGAACGATTCCAAATCGGGAAACCCACCTAATGAGTTGAACTTGATGTTGCTTTTCATAATAATGTAGTAAAGATGAAAAAAGAAACCTCAACAAATATATTTTTTTTAATCGTAATTTCCAAAAAATACTCCTAAAATATTTGAATATAAAACTATTATTTTGCGGTGCGGATTGCATTTTTTTATGTTTTTGAAAACAAAAATTAGAGGAAAAGATTTGGCTGTTTATATAAACCCCATTACCTTTAACCACAGTTTAAAATGTTAACCAAAAAATAAATAATTTGCTATGACAAATGCGTTATTCTGGCTGGTACCAGCCTCTTCGGTACTGGCATTGCTCTTTGCTTGGTATTTTTATAAGCAGTTGATGAAGGCAGACGAGGGTACACCTCAGATGAAAAAGATAGCTCTTTATGTGCGGCGGGGGGCTATGTCGTATTTGCGCCAACAGTATAAGATCGTGGGGTTGGTGTTTTTGGCACTGGTCGTATTGTTTTCCATTATGGCTTTTGGATTCGGAGTCCAAAACGAGTGGGTTCCGGTAGCATTCCTTACCGGAGGATTTTTCTCGGGTTTGTCGGGGTATCTGGGTATGAAGACCGCAACTTATGCCTCGGCTCGTACGGCCAATGCGGCTCGCACATCGTTGAATCGTGGTTTGCAAATCGCCTTCCGCAGTGGAGCTGTTATGGGGCTTGTAGTTGTGGGATTGGGGCTTCTCGATATTTCGTTTTGGTACATTCTGCTCAATGCGGTTATTCCGGCCGATGCTTTGAGTCCCGCGCATAAACTTTGCGTCATTACGACCACGATGCTTACGTTCGGTATGGGAGCTTCTACACAGGCTCTGTTTGCCCGTGTGGGTGGTGGTATTTATACCAAAGCTGCCGATGTGGGCGCCGACCTCGTGGGTAAAGTCGAAGCCGGTATTCCCGAGGACGACCCCCGCAACCCGGCGACGATCGCCGATAACGTGGGCGACAACGTGGGCGATGTGGCCGGTATGGGTGCCGACTTGTACGAGTCGTACTGCGGTTCGATATTGGCGACTTCGGCTTTGGGTGCCGCAGCCTTTATGGGTGCGGGCGAAACCGAGATGCAGATGAAGGCGGTTATTGCCCCGATGCTTATTGCCGCCGTGGGTATATTGCTTTCGATAATCGGTATATTCTCGGTGCGTACGCGGGAAGATGCCAAGATGAAAGATTTGTTGAAATCGCTGGCGTTCGGGACGAACCTGAGTTCGATTCTCATCGTGTTTGCCACATTTGCCATTTTGTGGGCATTGAAAATCGAGAATTGGGCGCTGATAAGCGGCTCGGTTGTTGTCGGGTTGCTGGTAGGTATCGTCATAGGGCGTAGTACCGAATATTATACCTCACAATCCTATCGTCCCACCCAACGTCTGTCGGAGAGCGGCAAGACGGGGCCTGCGACGGTGATTATCTCGGGTATCGGCTTGGGAATGATTTCGACCGCTATTCCTGTGATAGCCGTGGTTGCCGGTATTATTCTCTCTTATCTGTTTGCGTCGGGCTTCGATTTGTCCAATGTTACCCTTGGTTTGTACGGTATCGGTATCGCCGCCGTGGGTATGCTCTCGACTTTGGGTATAACGTTGGCTACCGATGCCTACGGCCCCATTGCCGACAACGCCGGCGGTAATGCCGAGATGAGCGGTTTGGGCGAAGAGGTTCGTAAAAGAACCGACGCCCTCGATTCGCTGGGAAATACGACGGCTGCTACCGGTAAAGGTTTTGCGATAGGTTCGGCTGCTCTTACCGGATTGGCTCTGTTGGCCTCGTATATAGAGGAGATTCGTATCGGGTTGACCCGTATAGGAATGAGTGTTCTCGAATTTGCCGATGGAAGTTCTGTGACAATCAGCGAAGCTACGTTTACCGATTTTATGCGTTATTACGATATTACCCTGATGAACCCCAAAGTCCTCTCGGGCATGTTCATCGGCTCGATGATGGCTTTCCTTTTCTGTGGATTGACCATGAATGCCGTGGGTCGCGCCGCGTCTCACATGGTCGAGGAGGTACGCCGCCAGTTCCGGGAGATTAAGGGGATCCTTACCGGTGAGGCCGAACCCGATTATGAGCGTTGTGTAGCTATCTCTACTCAGGGGGCACAGCGTGAAATGGTATTCCCGTCGTTGTTGGCTATTATAGCTCCTGTGGTTACGGGATTGATTTTTGGCGTGTCGGGTGTGGTAGGCTTGCTCATCGGCGGTTTGAGTGCCGGTTTTGTGTTGGCTATCTTCATGGCCAATGCCGGAGGCGCATGGGACAATGCCAAGAAATATGTCGAGGAAGGTAACTTCGGCGGCAAGCATAGCGATGTGCACAAGGCTACCGTGGTGGGCGACACTGTGGGCGATCCTTTCAAAGATACGTCGGGTCCGAGCTTGAATATCTTGATTAAACTGATGAGTATGGTCGCTATCGTGATGGCCGGATTGACTGTCGCATGGAGCCTGTTGTAAGATAGCTGTTTCGATATAAAAAGGAAAAAGCCGTGTCGTGGTTGACGACGCGGCTTTTCCTTTTAGGGGAAGATTGAAATATCGATTATCGGGTTAGTAGCGGGGGAATGGCACAGGCCGGTTTTGCTTAATCGACTCTTTGGAGCGGGGTGTTACCGCGGCCCATGTAGCCATATCGGCCAGTGTGGCCGGATAGGACTCCCGACCCAGTAGAGCCTCGCCCAGTACTTTCAGCATGATATAATCCATGCCTTGGTGATGCCCGTCGTAGAGTAGAGCCTCCTTTTCCCAGCGTTGCCAAAAACGGTGTTTATATTGTTGTATATATTTCTCATCGGGTTCCCAGTCTTCCGATGGACTTACCCCGTCGATGTAAATCGCTTTTTTCTCGGCGTTCCAAATCCCTTTGGTTCCTTGCACTTCGTAGTTGAGGGAACGGGGGCGGGGCAGGGTGGTGTCGTGCAGCAGGGTAATTTGCGTCCCCGAATCGGTTTGCAGGATCGAAGTGACCACGTCGCCCATCTCGAATGTGCGGTGAGCCTCGTCGCAATCGGCTCCCTTGCGGCGGGCGATGCAGGCGCGCAGTCCTACCCCCGGGGCGGTGGAGAATGAAGCGATTGTCTTGATATGGTCGGTGCGATTGACGCCGAGAAACATGCAAAGAGGTGCCAGTCCGTGAGTCGGGTATAAATCGCCGTTCTCGGTTTCGTAGTAGTGGGAACGCCATTCCGATTCCGACCCGTTTTTGGGTCCGAAGTTTCCTTCGTTGTCAACGAGAATATAGGTGAGGTCGTGCCTGTATCCGCCTTGCAGAAAAACCAACTGTCCGAACACGCCTGCCTGTACCATGTTGTTTATGGCCAGAATATCATCTCTGAAAAGTGTGTTTTCGAGGGGGAATACTTCTTTTCCGCTTTGCCGGCTTTGGGCGATGATATCGGGATATTCATCGTTGTCCAACGCCCCCTTTACCTCTATGGCCACATGGCAGCCTGCTCGCAGGGCATTGATGGCTTGTGCTTTGTGAAGATGCCACGGCGATGCGATGATTACAAGGTCGGGCTTGGTCTCGTCCAGCATTCTGAGGTAATCGTCTGTCCCCGAATGATAGATTTGCGGTAACACTTTTCCTTGAAACAGTTGTGCGATTGTTTCGGGTAGTTTGGGCGATATATCGCTGACAGCGATGATATCGAACGAGTCGATGTGTTGCAGGAGCGATATTAAATATCTACCCCTATATCCGGCTCCAATGACGGCTGTACGGATCTTTTCCATGATGACGCATAATGTGTGATAAACCAAAAACTCTATACGAGTATAACCACCGGTAGGCGCGAAGGCAAATGTAGGAACGCTGTTCTTACATTTGAAGTGCCTGAGACGCCTCCTATATTCTACAACAAATATAGCGATTATCATTAAAGAATATACGCTCGAGGTGTGTGATATTATCGCCGGAGACGAGTGATTTTAAGTTTTTTAAGACCTCTTTGCGGGCGATATGAATGGTGGCAGGGCTTGTAGAGCGATCATGCGGCCGGCGGGGAACCAAGTGTTATCACCCGTATCCCGCCGGCTGTGAGTCGTGTCCCTCATTGTGCATTCTCGTTTGCCAATGCCGTTCCGGGTTGGTTTTGTCGAATCGCTTGCAATAATTTGTCGGCGAAGGGGAAAGAGCCGTTTTGCAATAGCATTTCGAGCGATATTTTGCCGTTTCGGAACAATTCCATGAGGAACTCGTTGGACGCCATTCGCAGCGCCGGAGTCGAAAGCGTTTCGGCGATAGAGAGGTCAAACTCGGTGTTGCGAACCTCCTCGGGCGTATAGGTCGACGCGTCTTTCCCGCAACTGTTCCCGGCGATGCTTATGTAGCGGTTGTCGGTGTAGAACTGCTGGATTGTCTTCATGATTTTTATATCCCGGTCTTCCCGGAATGTTTTGAACGATTCGAACAGGTCGAGCAGGTTGGCCGAGGAGTATTGCACCTGCTGGGAGTATAGCGATGCCGGTGTCCCCGAAGGCGCCGTTTTTCCTTGCATGGCTCCGTGTACGCCCGAAATATCCTCAAACAGCCGCATTTGCAACGAGAGCATTTCATAAGCTCCCACTTGTGTGGCATTGACCGCTATTTGTTGCGGCATGGGCGAGCCGGGACGGGGGCGGAACAGAATGATTCCGTTGTATTTGGTCCATTCGTCGGCAATATCCTCGATGGTCATGCCGTTGGGGATTTGATCCTCGGGGAACAGCAATACCCCTTTGGCGCTCGACCCCATGATGAAGTCGATCATGGTGATGAGTCGGTTGATGTACCGCTGTTGGTCTATGACATCTTCGACAAACGCATGCACCTCGCCGTCGATGAGCGGATATAGTTTGAACACATATGGGTGCTCGCCATGCCAGTATGGAGTCTCTCCTTCGTCCAAAAGGTCGCCCAGTGGCGAGAAGAACCGGTAGTGCCAAGATGGGATTACGCTCCATTCCGTTTCGATGAGCGGTACGGCATTCTCGTCGATCCCTTTCGAACGGGCTTCGCGCAATCTCTCGTCATTCTCTTTCTCGATGAGCCCGGCCTCTGTGACGGGGACATGGTAATATTCGCCCGAGCGGAAGTCGTGACAGCTCAGCACTTCGTTGCTTTCGAGTTTCCACACCTCGATTACACGGCACAAATCGGGAGAGGAGGGCATAAAGAAATCGAGCCGGTCGATAGACTGTGCCGTGAGGTTCTCGAAATTGTGCCGCACGGTTTCGTTATCGGCCTCGCCATAAATGTTGCGCAGTTGTACCGCCCGGGTTCGGGAGCCGAAAGAGAACCTCGATATGACCTCGGCTATGGTCATGTCGTGTAGCTCGCCGATGAGCGTGCAATCCCAATGCCGGCTATCCTCCATGGCGTTGAAAAACATGCGGTTCGGATTTATTTCGTCGACCCACACGTCGGTTTTTCCTCGGCGGTAGCCATATCCTATTTTTTGGATACAGATGCCCGAGATGAGAAACTCTTCCAGCGTGCGGCTGTCGAGTTCCTGCAACCGGTTGTGCTGGTAGGCATATTGAACGGCGGCGCTCATCAGTTCGCCCAGACTTTGCTCCTGTCGGTCACGGGCAATGCACACCGGCTGGGTTTGGTTGTTGCGGAATTGTCCCAAAACCGCCTTGACCATTTGTCGAATGAGGTTGTTTTTCAAGGGCACTTTTCCCTGTTCCCGTATATACTCTTCTTCGCTCATGACCCTGCCGTCGGGGAGTTTTATCAAGTCGTTCCACTGTTTCCCGTAGGTATAATCTCGGTTCCGCTTGCGTTTGTGCCTGAAATGCTCGATTTCTTCCCACGCCTTTTGAGCCTGTAACAATATGGGATAATGCGACCGCTCTATTTCTCCGATTTGCCTGCCATTCCCGCTCCCATTTGTCGATAGTGCTTTATACCCATTATTTGCCATAATTTTTTATTTTTTAGTTTGTTGCAAAGGAAGCGGGCAATGTCGTCGTTTTTATGGCATGATTGCATAAAAGTATTGTGTTGTAAAATCATTCTTGTAGATATGGTTTTTAGTTAGAGTCTTAAAAAGATATAAAATGTGCATGTTTTTTTGTTGTCTCATTTATTTCTAATAATATTATAAACAAATAATTTTAATATATGGACGTATGAAAAGAATAATTTTGATTGGTTTAATCGTTATTTGTGGTATTGGAACTTTGTCTGCTCAGTTTTCGATGGGGCCTAAAATAGGATTGAATGTTAGTTCGTTTAGTGGATCGGATGGTAAATATAAAGCAGGAGTGAATGTAGGACTTATGGCTAACTATCGGTTTAATAAACTATTGGCTATACAACCCGAATTTTTGTATTCATTACAGGGAAGTGGCGCCGATACCGGCTATGATGATGTAGCGGCGAAATACGATGTGCATTATATCAATATTCCTGTGTTGTTGAAAATATATCCTTGGTCCGGTCTAAATATTCATTTGGGACCACAATTTTCTTTTTTCGTCGATGATAAGGTGTCGGTAAAATCTGGCGGAACTGAAATTTCGGCAGACGGGCTTGATAATATTAACTCGTTTGACTTCGCCTTAGCTATGGGAATAGGATATGAATTTAATTTTGGTCTAACTTTCGATGCTCGATTTAATTTAGGCTTGACTAAAATTGTAAATGATTACGAAGACAAAAACAGGGTATTCATGTTTTCGGTAGGCTATAAGATTGATTTGTGATGAGAGATATTTTAAGGCAGCAATCAATGCGCTGTGCAGAGACGAATTTTAGACTTTTTCCTGTGTCACAACTGGGATATAGGGGAGAAGTGTGAATAGTTTAAACTCTCCCTCTGTGTTCCCCGTAAGGGGAATATAGGGGGAGTGCCGTAGGCGAGGGGGTTTTAAACTCTTTTACACCTGTGTTCCCTGCAATCGGCAGGGGAGAGGGGTTGAAAACCAAGAGTTTAAAAACTTGTATATGAAGATAGTTTAAACTCCTTCTCTGCTTGGCAGTAGCCGAGATAGGCGAGGGAGTTGCGATTGGGGTTAAGCATAGGGCTCGGCGATGTCGCCCGGGCTTAAATAATCGCGAAGCCATTCATGGGCGTCGCTACTGCCCAGGTCGTCGGCGAAGCCCATATACTCGGCGATAATTTCGAGCGATTCGGGCGACTGCCCGGCAATCGATTCGGCCACGGCCCAAGCGGCGTCGGCGTCGCCTGCCTGCATTGCCTCCCACAGCGGGCGGTCGATAATGAATTGCCTTTCGCATTCAAAAAACTCGTCCCAGTGCACGATGTGTATATGCTTGTCGATCACTTCGAGTCGCAGGTAGTTTTGGGGAAATGGATATTCTGGTTTCATACGGTTTGTATTTGGATATGGGTGAGAGGGCGCCGGGTGGCAGGCTTGGTTAAAAGTTTTTTCCCGTGGTGTGCCGGGCAATCTCCTCGTCGATGCGGGTCAACTTCTCGGGAAGGGGCAGGAAGGCGTCGAGCCAGAAGATATCGAAGCCCCGGCGCTCCATGCCTCGGAACCAAGTCATTTGCCGTTTGGCGAATTGATGTATGGCGATTTCGAGCAATGCGACCATTTGGTCATACGAGGTGCGGCCGATGAGGTATTCGGTAATGTGCTTGTATTCCAGACCGTAATAGATGAGCGATTCGGGCTCGATACCCCGGTCGAGCAATCCTTGTACCTCGGCGACCATGCCTTGGTCGAGCCGGTCTCGCAGCCGTTGCGAGATTTTTGCCCGGCGGCTTTCGCGGTCGATGTTCACCCCGATAATCAAGGCGTTTTTCACGGGGTTGGGGATAAGTTTCTCGGGTTCCTGCCGGGAGTAGTAATCGGCGATTTCGATAGCCCGGATTGCACGTTTGCAAGTATCTGTGTCGGTTTGGTTGTGCAGGGTTTTGTAGCTTTTGAGAATTTCTTCCAGTTCGGGGAGCGATTTGTCGGCGAGGCTTTCGCGCAGGGCTTTGTTTTCGGGGACGGGCGGCAGGGAGTAGCCTTTGAGAACGGCCTCTAAATACAATCCTGTACCACCGCAGAGGATAGGCGTTTTCCCCCGGGCGACAATATCGGCGTAAACGGCGTTGTAGTCGCGAATGTATTCAAACAGGTTGTATTTATATCCGGGCGGGCAGATGTCTATCAAATGGTAGGCGATAGGCTTCCCTTCGAAGGTGTATTCCGACAGGTCTTTGCCGGTGCCGATATCCATCGAACGGTATATCTGCCGGGAGTCGGCACTGATGATTTCGGTGTCGAGATGGGCGGCCAAAGCTACGGCCAGCGAGGTTTTCCCCGATGCGGTGGGGCCTAATATCGTAATTAAATCAAGCATCGCAACAATTTGAAGAAGATTTGCTTCGGGCAATCAATTTCCGAATCCATTTATTTATGCGGTATAAAAAAGAGTCGTCGTTGTGACGGCTCACATAAAGCCAAACGGGGTCGTCAAACTCGATGCCCGACGACTCGATACCCCGTAGCGAGAAAGTTGGTTTATACCCTCGTATGGGGTATCTTCTTTTCCCGTTGCTGTAATAGGTGCGGGCTGTGTTGACGACTGTGTAAAAGCGGGCGTAGGTCTCTTTGAAAAGGGGGTAGAGCCCGTTGTGGTGGAAGAGCCGGGCAATATCTTCTATGGTGTACCATCGGCCGTTGTAGCGGGTTAATTTGTTTTGCTCTTCTTGGGGAATGAACAAGACGTATTGTCCCACTCTGCGCCACGAGTGCTCTGCGGTGGCCGAGGATATGTGGTGCAAATCGGGGTTTTCTATGTCGAGTTCCTCCTGTATGATTTTTCGGGCGATATGCTCTTCCTCTTCTTGTGTTGAGCAGTAATCGGTATAGCGATGTATGGGCACATCGAGTCCTTTGCCGCTGTTAAATTCGTTCTCGTCGCCTTTGTTGGGGATAAGGAAAATCTTTTCTTGGCCGATGATCATGACCCGGATGACGGTGAAGAAGTAATCCATCTCCTGCTCGTCATGGTTGTCGACAAAGTGCTTGCTTTTCCTCTCGTGGCTCTCGAAGAGTTGCCGAATCAATAATCGGCGAACGACCTCGAAGATGATGACGGCGATACTCAATCCCAACGGGAAATAAAAGTAAAAGTACCTCCCGGCGGGGCTTTGCCGCTTTATCCCGATGAGAAAAAGCACTCCTGCGAGAAGCGTCACCAGGAAGGCCCCCATTAGTGTGAGCCGCACGATATAGTGAGTTTCGTAACGGCTGAAATCGCCTAAGAGATGCCGCTCTCGAATCCCGCCACGCTTCAATATACACTGGTGGCAGAAAGGAGGCTTTATATTGCGGTATTCAAACAGGTATAGCATGACTGCCATACAGGACGCAAAGGCTATAACGATGGGTAGGTCGCTATATCCCAATGTGGATAAAAAGGCATGTACACAGCCACTGAATATCATGGACCAGCCTGTTGCCCAGCCTATTATTCCGCACCCTTTGGAGATGTTGATGGCGAGCCGGGAGATAAAGACCCATATGATACCTACGGCAATCGAGGTGAAGATAACGACATTCTCGTCGAACGATGGTGCCAATCCCCACACAAGGATAGCGGGCAATAATCCTAAGGAGTAGATGGTAGACCAACTTATTGGGTAGCTTTTTCGCTTTCTCATGGGGGTTGTGTAAAATCTGTTAGTTCAATTTGGCGGTAAAGAAGTCGCACACTCTGGTGAAGAGGTGATGTCTGATGTTGCACCCCCGTATGTGATGATCTTGGTTGGTATATATCTGTGTGTCGAATTGTATGCCGGCTTCGACGAGAGCCGCCGAATATTGCAGCGTGTTGAGAAAATGCACGTTGTCGTCGGCTGTTCCCGAGACCAGCAACAGGCTCCCTTTCAAATTCGGAGCATGGGTGATGGGCGCCGACTGTTTATATCCGTCGCTGTTTTCTTTGGGGGTGCGCATAAAACGTTCGGAGTAAATAGTGTCGTAGTACCGCCAGTCGGTCACCGGAGCTATGGCGACCCCCGCACGATAGATGCCGCCACCCGTCGATAGAGCCATGAGGGTTTCGTAACCGCCATAACTCCAACCGTATATCCCTATGCGATCGCCGTCTACATAGGGCAGCGACCGCATGTATTCGGCTCCGGCCACTTGGTCCTCGGTCTCGAATTTTCCCAATTGCATATAGACTGCTGTTTCGTAGGCTCGGCTGCGGCCGCCGGTTCCCCGCCCATCAACACAGGCGACGATAAATCCACGGGTTACCAAATAGTGTTCCCAGTCTATTTTCCAGTTGTCCAATACCGATTGCGAGCCGGGGCCGCTGTATTGCGTCATGACGACCGGGTAGCGTTTCGACGGGTCGAAATTCGAGGGCTTCAGGATATAGCCATTCATCTTGTCGCCCACGTTGTTGAGGCAGGTAAAGAACTCTTTTCGGGGCAAGTCGCATTGGGCGGCCCACGCTTTGAGGTCGGCATTGTCTTCGAGGGTGCGTACTGTTTTCCCCCGTGCGTCGCACACGGTTACGATGAGCGGCTCGGCGCTATTGCTATACCGGTTGATAAAGAAACTGCACGAAGGGTTGAATACCGCTTTGTTGGTACCGATTCTCTCCGAGAGTTTGGTCTCGACGCCTTTCTCGGTCATCTTGTAGATAGCGCTGTAAAGAGGCCCTTCTTGATTCGATTCGTAGAAATAGGCTCGGTTTTTTGCATCGTATCCCAAGAACGACGAGACATTCCATTCTCCACGGGTTATCTGTTTGGCCAAGACGCCGTTATAGTTGTAGCGATAGAGGTGTTGATAACCGCTGCGACAACTTGCCAATATGAAAAACTCGGGATAAAATACGATGTTATCCAGAATAGACTCCTTGATCCAAGTTTTGTCGGTCTCGCGCAAAAGCAACTTGGCGACCCCCGATTTGGGGTTGACGGTGTATATGTCCATCTCGTTCTGTGTGCGGTTCAATGCGATGACAGCCAGCTTGTCGGGGTCGGGAGTAAATTGGATTCGGGGGATATAGTCCTCTGCCGAAAGGGGCAGATTCATCGTTTTTAGGGCGCGGGTCTCGACCGTATAGGAGTGTACCGATACCTTTGAATTGGCTTCGCCGGCCACGGGATATTTGTAACTGAATCTGCCCGGATAGAGCATATACTCGGGATAGGAGGGGCAATAGCCTTCGTAGAGCGAGAACGAGTATTCGGGGACTTGGCTTTCGTCGAATTTCACGAACGCCAGCGTGGCGTCGTCGGGCGACCATTGCAGGGTCGAGGTCAAGGCAAACTCTTCCTCATACACCCAATCGGGTACACCGTTGATGATTTTATTCCGCTTGCCGTCGCGGGTTACTGCCACCTCGGTGCCGTAGTCGAGTTTTTTGATAAAGATATTGTTGTCCCTCACAAACGCTACCATACGGCCATTGGGCGAATATACGGCAACTTGTTGCTTCCCGCCTTCCGAGAGGGGTTTCAACAAATTGCGGCGTATCTCGAATGTGTAATAGGTGGCCTTGAACGAGCGGCGGTAAATAGGTTCAGAGTCGGCATAGATGAGCAGATGCTTCTCGTCGGGACTGAGGGAGAAGCCGTCGAACTGCTTCAAAGAGCATTCCCGGGCGGTCTCGACATCGAAGAGGGTATCGACTTCCTGTCCAGTGCGATACTCGCATTTCACGATACGGGTATTCCCGTTGGTCGCCATATAGTAGTGTATGCCGTCGGTCGAAGGATATGTTTCGGCCACATCTTTGGGCTGGAACCTACCCGATGTAATATCTTCCAAAGTGAAAGCGCTGGCTGTGAGTGTAGAAAGCACGATGGCGCACAAGGTGATAAACGCTGTTTTTTTCATTGTATGAATGATGATAAAGTTGTTTCTTTCGTATAACAGACTATGCTCACTCGATAAATGCCCGGAGTAGAGTCGTTTTTATTACAAAAGTAGAAAAAATACAATAAAGAAAAGGATATATATAAAGATTAACAAAATTCCGGGCTGTTTCGGGGCTGTGAGGAGGTGTTGTAAAAAATCTTTTGCCGGGGCAATATTTCCCCGATTCCCGATAAATTGTTAAGTTTGCACACAGAACTTGACAAAAAAACGACATGATAGAATATATTACGGGCGAGGTGGTAGAACTCACTCCCGCCACGGCGATAGTCGAGTGCATGGGTATAGGCTATTTGCTCAATATCTCGTTGAATACCTATTCGAGCCTGTCGAAAGGCCGGTCGACACGCCTTTATGTCTACGAGGCCATTCGCGAGGACGCCTATCAACTCTATGGATTTGGCGACCGTCACGAACGAGAGTTATTTGTGTCGCTCATCTCGGTATCGGGGGTGGGGCCCAATACCGCGCGCATGATATTGTCGTCGTTGAATCCGGCCGAATTGGAGCAGGCGATAGCTTCTGAAAACTTGGGGCTGCTCAAATCGGTGAAGGGGATAGGCGCCAAAACCGCCCAACGTGTAATTGTTGACTTGAAAGATAAAATAAAACCTACCGACAATCCGTTAGTAATAAGCACGCCCGCCGCTTCGGAAACTTACGAAGAGGCTGTGGCTGCGTTGGTGATGCTTGGATTTTCACAGCCTCAATCGCAAAAAGCGGTTCAGAAACTATTGCGTGAAACCCCTTCGTTACGGGTCGAGGAGGTCATCAAACAGGCTCTGAAAATGCTCTGATACCAGCTTCGTTCCCTCTTTGAAGGAGGGGGAATCGGAAATTTGTACAGGAGTATCGAATGAGAAGACGGATAAGGATTGGTACGATAGTGGCATTGACGATAAGCGGATTAGGAGTCTATTCCGCTTTTGCGGCTATGCAGGCTCCCGATTCGCAGGAACCATTGGGCGCTGTGTCGGCAGCACAGGCGCAACCGGCGGCTCCCGACCCCGAGCCTGTGCGCTATCCGGTGGCCAAGACTGTCCCCGAGTCGTATGACGAGATAGACCAAAAAGCCCCGGTCGATTTGAAAAATCCGTCCAACCTGAAAACCGAAGTCGAATATGACCCCGAGACCAATTGCTATGTAATCCACACCCGGGTGGCCGGCGTTGACGTGTGTACCCCTTTCATGCTGTCGGCGGCCGAGTATAACGATTACACGCTGCGCAAGTCCATGCAGCAATATTACCGCGAACGCAATGCGCAGAATTTTGCCGAAAACAGCCAGTCGGAGTTTAATTTCCTCGATATGAACTTCTCGCTCGGCCCGTTGGAAAAGGTGTTTGGCCCGGGTGGAGTGCAGTTGAAGACACAAGGATCTATCGAGTTGAATATGGGGTTGAAATACAACAAGCTCGACAATCCCGCTTTGCCGATGAGCTCTCGTAAAAAGACCTATTTCGATTTCGATGAGAAGATACAAGCCTCGGTAACGGCCAAAGTGGGCGATAAGATGTCGTTCAACATGAACTATAATACCGACGCGACGTTCGATTTCGACTCGAAAAACCTCAAATTACAGTATCAAGGGAAAGAAGACGAGATTATCAAAAACATCGAAGCCGGTAACGTGAGCATGACTACCGGGTCGTCGTTGATACGGGGAAGCACGGCTTTGTTTGGTGTGAAAACCACCATGCAGTTTGGAAAACTCACCGCCACCGCCCTCATCTCGCAACAGCAATCCGAGTCGAAGACTGTCAATGCCAGCGGGGGTGCGCAGACCACTCCGTTTGAGATACGAGCCGATGCCTATGATGAAAATCGGCATTTCTTTCTGGCTCATTTTTTTAGGGACAATTACGACAAATTCGCCTCTAAACTGCCTTATGTTTCGTCGGGGGTGAGCATAAACCGCATAGAGGTGTGGGTGACCAACAAGCAGGGCAGTTATGAGGAGGCTCGCAATATCGTGGGATTCATGGACTTGGCCGAGAATGTACATATCGGCAACGACCACTGGATTACGGCCACGGCTCAGCCCAACCCCATGAACAACTCCAACTCGCTTTATGCCGAGATTAAAAACGCTTATCCCGATGCCCGTAACATCAATTTGGTCACACAGGCTTTGGAGCCGCTGGCGGCTTATGGTATCGAGGGCGGGCAGGACTATGTGAAGATAGAGAGCGCCCGCAAACTCAACTCTTCGGAGTATACATTGAACGAACAGTTGGGGTATATCTCGTTGAAAAGCAAGTTGAATGCCGACGAGATGATAGCCGTCGCGTATGAATACACCTATAACGGACAAGTTTATCAAGTAGGTGAGTTCTCGGGCGATGTGGCCGATACCGACCAATGCCTTTTCCTGAAAATGTTGAAAGGCTCTACCATATCGACTTCGCTGCCCATTTGGGACTTGATGATGAAAAATGTCTACTCGTTGGGAGCCTATCAAGTGCAGAAAGATAAATTCAGACTGTATATCAAATACAAAAACGATTCGACCGGCGTGGCCGTTAATAATATCACCGAGGGAAATATCGCCAATAAGACCCTTTTACAGGTGATGAACCTCGACCGGTTGGATGCCAATGATACGGAATATTCCGATGGTATATTCGACTATATAGAGGGATATACGATCCAATCGTCCAATGGGCGGATTATCTTCCCGGTGATAGAGCCTTTCGGCAGCCATTTGGCCGAGGCGATAGGAAATACGGCGATAGCCGAGAAATATGTGTATCAAGAGTTGTACGACTCGACATTGACCATCGCCCAGCAGGTCTCGGAGAAAAATAAGTTTATCATGACCGGTGAGTATAAAGCCTCGTCGGGCGCAGAGATAAGTTTGAACGCCATGAATGTTCCCCGAGGCTCGGTGGTCGTTACCGCCGGGGGTATGACTTTGGTGGAAAACTCCGACTACATCGTCGACTATGCCATGGGTGTCGTGACCATATTGAACCAAAGCATCATCGAGTCGGGGACTCCCATTAGTGTTTCGCTCGAGAACCAATCGATGTTCAATATGCAGCGCAAAACCATGCTGGGACTCGACTTGAACTATGCGTTCTCGAAAGATTTCAATATCGGGGCGACTATTATGCACCTTTCTGAGAAGCCTTTGACCGAGAAAGTGAGCATGGGCGACGAGGTGTTGAACAATACCCTGTGGGGCGTAAACCTGTCGTATAATACCGACTTCATGTGGCTGACCAATTGGTTGAACAAGATTCCTACCGTCAATGCCACGGCTCCCTCTACGCTTGCTCTTACCGCCGAGTTCGCTCAATTAATTCCGCATAAGTCCAAAAACGGGAGTTCGCAAGGCACATCGTATATCGACGATTTCGAGTCGACACAGACAGGGCTCGATTTGAAATCGCCCTATTCGTGGACTTTGGCCTCGACTCCTTACGACAACTCTTCCGATGCGCTTTTCCCCGAAGCCCGTTATTCCAATGATGTCCGTTATGGCCAAAACCGGGCGTTGATTTCGTGGTACTATATCGACCGAATGTTCACGCAGAAAAACTCCACGCTCATACCTTCCCACTTGAAAAACGATTTGGACCAACTCTCCAATCCTTATGTGAGAGAGGTGAGTGTGCGCGAGATTTTTCCCAACAAGGAAATCAATTACGGGGAGTCCACAACCTTGCAAACTCTCAACCTATCGTACTATCCACAGGAGAGGGGTCCCTATAATCTCGATACCGACAATATCGACGAGCAGGGACTTTTGCTCAACCCCGAGAAACGTTGGGGTGGAATCATGCGCAAGATGGATTATACCGATTTCGAGTCGTCCAACATCGAGTATATTCAATTCTGGTTGATGGATCCCTTCTTGGACGAAAACCAGACAAACCACAAAGGCGGGGAATTGTATTTCAACTTGGGAGAGGTATCGGAAGATATTCTCAAAGACGGTATGAAATCTTTTGAAAACGGATTGCCTATCGACGGGGATACGACACAGATTGCGACTACGGTTTGGGGAAAAGTTTCCAAGCGTCAGTCGCTCACCTATGCTTTCGACAACACGACAGGCGCTCGAGCCATGCAAGATGTGGGGCTCGACGGTCTTACCAACGATGAGGAGTATGGCTTCTCTTCGTATAAGGACTATTTGGCGAAATTGGAATCCAAGCTCTCCCCGGCGGTGGTGGAGGCCATGCGGCAAGACCAGTTCTCGCCATTCAACGACCCGGCGGGCGACAATTACCATTTTTACCGTGGCCACGATTACGACGACGAGCAAACCTCTATTCTCGACCGTTACAAACGCTACAACGGTACCGATGGCAACTCCCGTTCGACCGAGGAGGTCGACGACTCGTATTACCAGTCGGCCAAGAGTGTGCCCGATGTGGAAGACATCAACCAAGACAATACGTTGAATGAGTATGAGCGTTACTACCAATATCGCATATCGTTGTGCCCCGACAGTCTGGTAGTGGGGAAGAACTATATTACCGACAAGCGCGAGACGACAGTACAGCTTCGCAACGGTCAGGAGGGTAGGGCTGTGTGGTACCAGTTCAAAGTGCCACTCTCCAATCCGCAGAAAAAAGTAGGCTCTATACAGGATTTCAAGACGATACGGTTTATTCGTATGTTCATGACCGGGTTTGAGTGTGAGACTCATTTGCGATTTGCCACGTTGGAACTGGTGCGGGGCGAGTGGCGCAACTACGACTATTCGCTGAATACGATTGCCGATGCGCCGGCGCAAGGAAACCTCGACGTGTCGGTAGTCAATATCGAGGAGAACGCCGGGCAGGTGCCGGTGAACTATGTGTTGCCGCCGGGTGTGACCCGTATCATCGACCCGGGGCAGTCGCAGATTACGCAACTCAACGAGCAGGCCATGTCGCTGAAAGTTACCGGGTTGCCTACGGGCGAGTCGCGCGCCGTCTATAAGAATAGCGGTATGGACATGCGTACCTACAAGCGATTGCAGATGTTTGTCCACGCCGAGAGCCTTATCGACGACTATACCAATTTGAGAGATGGCGACGTCTCGGTATTTTTGCGTTTGGGTTCCGACAGCAAATCGAATTACTATGAATACGAGATTCCCGTGTCGTTGACCGAGCCGGGCAATTATAGCACCTACAACGCACAAGACCAAGAGGCGGTGTGGCCTTCGTCCAACATGTTTGATTTCCCGCTCTCCTTGTTTACCGACTTGAAGCTGGAGCGTAATGCCAAGAAGCGAATGGACAATTCGGCAGTGACCTTCCAAACTCCTTATTCGGTCTATGATCCCGATAAACCGCAAAACAAGGTGACTGTCGTGGGAAATCCCACGTTGAGCGATGTGCGCACCATGATGATAGGTGTGCGAAACAACTCGAATGCGACCAAGGATGTGGTGGTCTGGGTCAACGAGATGCGATTGACCGACTTTGACCAATCGGGTGGTTGGGCGGCCAAAGCCAATTTGAATTTGGGCTTGTCGGATATTGCCACGCTCAATATCGCCGGCCATGTGGAGACGGTCGGGTTTGGTGGTATAGACCAGAGTCTCACCGAACGTCGGCTCGACGATTATTACCAGTACAACATCGCCACTATGGTCGAGTTGGGACGCTTCCTTCCCGAGAAAGTGAAACTGAGAGCACCTCTGTTCTATTCGATTACCGAGCAGCGAACTTCCCCGAAGTATAATCCGTTGGATCAAGATATTTTGTTGAAAGACGCATTGGACAACGCCGGGAGCCAAGCCGAGCGCGATTCGATAAGCGAGGCTTCGATCGAACGCTCGACGGTCGAGAGTTTCAGCCTTTCGGGTGTTACATTCGACGTGCGAAGCAAGAACCCCATGCCTTACGACCCGGCCAACTTCTCGATTAGCTATTCATATAACCGGCAATCCAACCAAGACCCCACGACCGAGTTTGAAAATACCTATGATTACCGGGGAAGTTTCACTTACTCCTATACACCTTTTGTCAAACCGTTTGTGCCGTTTAAAGGTTTGAAAAGCAAATCGAAGCATCTGAAATTCTTGAAAGAGTGGGAGTTTAATTATCTCCCCTCCAATATAGCCTTTAATACCAACATGTCGAGGTATTACTATGAGCAACAGATTCGTGATGTGAGCGGGTCGGGTGGCATGGCTTTGCCCACCAGTGTGAGCAAAAGTTTCTTGTGGGACCGGCAGTTCTCCTTGTCGTGGAATCTCACGAAATCGCTCAATTTCTCGTTGCAGACCATGACGAACGCCCATATCGAGGAACCTGTGGGCGTGGTGAACAAACAGCTTTTCCCCGACGAATACGAGTTGTGGAAAGACACGGTGATGAACAGTATCAAAAATCTGGGAACTCCGTGGAATTACAACCAGACTTTCAACGCCTCATATACTGCGCCCTTCAATAAAATACCAGTACTCGATTATCTCTCTTTCAATGCCAAATACAACGCTACTTACACTTGGGAGAGGGGTGCACAGATTTCGAGCGACATAGATTTGGGCAATACAATCAATAACCAAGGCCAGTTGAGTTTCGACGGACGGTTCAACTTCGAGCAGCTGTATAACAAATCGAGGTATTTGCAGAAGATAAACCGGCGTTTCTCGTCGAACAACCGGGCGGCGGCGGTCAAGAAAGACAAGAAATTCGAGCGTACCATTCTGCTCCGTGAGGATACCACGGTGACGTTGAGGCACAACCTCAATAACAAGAAAGTGAAAGTGGTGGCGCGCGACGATGCCGGCAAGCGGGTCGCCGTGAGAACAAAAGTCGTCGACGCCAACAATGTGATGATTCTCGATAGGGGAACCCAGCGGTTGAATGTGATAATTACTCCCGGCAAGCCCGAAGTCAATTTCTGGAAAGAGTTCGCCGAATACTCGTTGCGGGGACTCATGATGGTGCGCAATGCCAGTGTGCGCTATCGCAGGACCAACACCACGTCGTTGCCGCTCTTCTCGCCGAACGTAGGCGATGTATTCGGGCAATCGACTTCCTATGGACCTATGTCGCCCGGTCTCGATTTCGCATTCGGGTTTACCGACGAAAGCTATGTATATCAAGCCAAAGAGCGGGGTTGGCTGTTGTGCGACTCTACGCAGGTGAGCCCGGCTCTTATAGGAAGTACCGAGGAGTTCAATTTCGAGGTGGCTCTCGAGCCGATTCGAGGATTGAAAATAAATTTGACAGGAAACCGCACCGATACGCGCAGCTCGCAAATGCAGTTCATGTATGACGAGATGCCCACGACTCGGGGAGGTAGTTACACCAAAACGCATATCGCACTGAAAACGGCTTTCAGGAACAGTTCGGCAAAAAACGGTTACTCGTCGCAAGCCTTCAACCAGTTTTTGCAAAACCGCGAGATCATAGCTGCCCGTTTGGAAGCCCACTATGCTTCGTTGGGCAACTATCCTAATAAAGGGTTTATCTCGTCTACCGGATTCGGTAATAAACCTTATGACCCCTCCAACGGCGGGGTAAGCCGCAGTTCGGCCGATGTGATGATTCCCGCTTTCCTTGCCGCTTACTCCGGTATCGACGCCCGCAAGGTGGGGTTGTCGCCGTTCCCCGGCTTGTCGGCGATCTTGCCCAACTGGCGTATTACCTACGATGGATTGATGCAAATACCGGTTATTAAGAAATATTTCAAGGCATTTACCCTTTCGCACACCTACCAGTGTACCTATTCGGTAGGGTCGTTCTCGTCGTATCTCAATTGGGTGGAGTCCGACGGCGATTTCGGGTTTGTGCGCGATGAGCTTTCGGGCAACCCCATACCCTCTTCGCCTTTCGATATTTCGTCGGTCATGATTACCGAGAAGTTCGCCCCGCTCATCGGGTTGACCGTCACTTTGAAAAACAACATTACCGGGAATATCAAATACAACGATTCTCGCACGCTCACATTGAACTCAGCAGCCGGACAAATCGTCGAGGCGACCACTACCGACTTCACTATCGGAGCCGGATATAAGATTGCCAATTTCAACACGATTCTCAAATTGAGAGGCTCGCAAACGGGGGTTAGTAACGACCTTACCCTCAACGCCGATTTCTCGTTCCGTAAGAATCAAGCCCTTATACGTCGTATCGAGCAGAATTTCACGCAGGCGACCAGCGGTACCCGCACTACCATGTTGAAAATAACCGCCAATTATGTATTGAGCAAGCGCATTACATTGGGCGCCTATTTCGACCACCAGATAAATACCCCGTTGGTATCGTCGTCGTCCTATCCTATCACCAATAGCAATTACGGTATTTCGGTGCGGCTGTCGTTATTGAAATAAAATATTTTATATATTCGGTTAAATAGTCGTGTAGTTTAAGGAGTTTCTCCAATTATTCGTTTTTCTTAATGAAAGGGACGGGATAATCTTTTTTCGATAGAGACATAAAGTATTATCTTTGCGGCAAAGCTGCTTCTCCTTACATTGTGAAACCTAAAAATAAATTTGAATCGATGAAACAGCTTGTTTTTATCCTCATGTTTTTGTTGTCTCTCGGTGGCTTGAAAGCCGAGACTTTGAAATCGCCCGATGGGAATGTGTCTCTACATTTCAATCTCGATGACGGTGTGCCGGTCTATCGGGTGGATTATAAAGGCATGCCGGTAATTAAAAAGAGCCGGCTGGGGTTGGAATTGACGTCGGGGGAGAATCTTACCGGCGGGTTCCGTTTGGCGGGTTCCGAGACCTCTACGTTCGACGAGACGTGGCAACCCGTCTGGGGAGAGGTGAAAGAGATTAGAAACCACTATAACGAATTGGCCGTGACACTGGAACAACCGGCGACCGACCGGCGTATGATTGTCCGTTTCAGAGTCTTCGACGATGGCGTGGGATTCCGATACGAATTTCCCGACCAGCCCCACATGGATTATTTCGTGATTAAGGAAGAGAAAACCCAATTTGCCATGACCGGCGACCACACCGCTTTTTGGCTCCCGGGCGATTACGACACACAGGAGTATTCGACGGTGACCTCGAAATTGTCGCAAATCAGGGGCTTGATGGACGAGGCGGTTACGCCCAACTCTTCGCAAACACCTTTTTCTCCGACAGGGGTGCAAACTGCGTTGATGATGAAAACCGACGATGGCCTTTACATCAACCTGCACGAGGCCGCGTTGGTCGATTACTCTTGCATGTCGCTCGATTTGGACGATGAGAATATGATATTCGAGTCGCATCTCACGCCCGACGCTTTGGGCAATAAAGGTTATATGCAGACTCCTGCCCGCTCGCCGTGGCGCACGATTATTGTCAGCGACGATGCCCGGGATATACTGGCCTCGAAAATGACGCTCAATTTGAACGAACCTTGTGTCTATGAAGACACGAGTTGGATCAAACCGACCAAATACATAGGAGTATGGTGGGAGATGATTACCGGGAAAAGCTCGTGGGCTTACACCGATTTACCGCATGTGAAGCTCGATTTGGTCGATTATGCCAGCCTATCGCCCAATGGCCGCCATGCCGCCAATACCGAGCATGTGAAGGAGTATATCGATTTTGCCGCCGAGCATGGCTTCGATGCCGTGCTGGTTGAAGGGTGGAACATCGGCTGGGAAGACTGGATAGGGAAGTCGAAAGATTATGTCTTTGACTTCATTACGCCGTATCCCGATTTCGATGTGGAAGAGGTCGAGCGATACGCCCGGTCAAAAGGGGTGAAAATGATCATGCACCATGAGACTTCGGGGTCGGTGCGTAACTACGAGCGACATCTGGAGCGTGCCTACCAGTTTATGAACGATCACGGTTACGATGCGGTGAAGAGTGGGTATGTGGGCGACATCATACCCCGGGGCGAGCATCATTACGGGCAATGGATGGTCGATCACTACCTTTATGCGCTCACCGAGGCGGCCAAGCACAAGATTATGGTGAACGCTCATGAGGCGGTGCGTCCCACGGGATTGTGCCGCACCTATCCCAATCTTATCGGAAATGAATCGGCCAGAGGCACCGAATATGAAGCCTTTGGCGGCAATAACCCCGACCACACGACGATATTGCCCTTTACCCGGCTCATTGGAGGCCCTATGGACTACACCCCCGGTATTTTCGAAATGGATATTGCTAAACTCAACCCCGACAATCATAGCTATGTGCGCTCTACGCTGGCTCGCCAGTTGGCGCTCTATGTGACCATGTACAGCCCGTTGCAAATGGCCGCCGATTTGCCCGAACATTACAACCGGTTTCTCGATGCCTTCCAATTTATAAAAGATGTTCCGGTCGATTGGGACGACAGCCGTTATTTAGAAGCCGAGCCGGGCGACTACATTACCGTGGCTCGTCGGGAAAAGGGCGGCGATAACTGGTATGTGGGGGCGACCGTCGACGAAAATGGCCATACGGCTCGTTTTGCGTTGGACTTTTTGGAACCGGGTAAAAAATACATCGCGACAATTTATGCCGATGCTCCCGACGCCCATTACAAGGACAATCCGCAGGCCTATACGATTCACAAGTGGATTGTAAGTCACGAGACCCGAGTGGTTCAGCCTTGTGCCCCGGGCGGAGGTTTCGCCATGAGTATCGAGGCGGTCAACGACCCGACGATGTTGAAAGGATTGAAAAATTATGAGCCTTAGCGGCTTTGAGGTATGGTGATATATGGCTCGGAGAAGATAGTCTGTTGGGCGGCTATCTTCTCCGGCTGTTTTTAATACAATCGGTTGTTGTCCGAGATGATGCGAAAAAGGACATCGACTCCGGTCAGGTGAAAGTCCGAGGCGACTTCCCCCGACAGGACAAGCCTGTAATATCGGTAAACAGGCCCGGTGACGCGCCGGGACACCAGCTCGGGAATCCGTCCCGAAACGGTCATTTTGTAAATCTGAGCCATTTTGTTTCTCGCATCGTTCCCGCCCCAAAGCGAGACCGTTATGCCGCCTTCCTGAGCCGAGAGTCTCCAAATCACCTTTTCCCACTTTTGATACCCCTCGCTTTGTAGCGATATGGGTCGTGACATGAGCGCTATCGGCACAGGTGAGTCGTAGTTCTCTTTTTGCAAATCATAGACTTGCCCCGATGGGGTTTGGGCAAGCAGATGCGACGCGTCGTAAAACAGCGAGGTATAGACTCGGGTCGAGCGGTACATGTACAACGTGGGGAGATGGATCACCAGCGAGTAGTCGAGCTCGGGTTTGCAACAAACCAACTCTTTCTCTACCGTATTGTAGGCGATGGAACAGCCCTTGATATAATCCGACAGCGGGGTGGAGTCGTACGCCGATTGTAATAACTCGTAGTCGGTGTGGTGGAACCGTATGGGGTCGTTGTTTTCGTAGGGAAATTCGTCGAACGATAAAAGCGGCTGTACCTCTGAGCCTCTCAAAATCGAAAGACCCTTTTGGGTATAGAATACAATCGAACCTTCCAGCGGGACAATGGGATACCCTTTGGGTATCGATTCCCGGCTCAGTTGGTGTTGGGCGCTGTAACAAGCGCCGCCGGTTCCATTTTGCAGGGCCCAGATACCCTCCTCGGTAAATAGGTACAGCGGGAACTCGCCAAACTGCCCTTCCGACAGCGCCGCGGTGATGGTCGCTATCCCTGTGATATTGCTGTTCGAGGCCGAGTAGGTTTGTTCGGCCGGGAAGATAAACGGGTTTTCATATTTCGAGACTCGCAATATGTTGGGTTGCTCGTAAGTGTCGTTGTGGGGCGTGGGTATGGAAAATTCGCCCGGCGATGAGACCAGTTTCAAGGCGATCGCCGTGAGCGATTCGTCCAGATAGTCGGCTCGGTTTTCATACTCCGAGGGTGTCAAGTCGAAGCTCTTTCGGTATATGCCCGTGTTGCTTTTTACGGCAATCTCCATTTTGTAGGCGTTGCTGTCGGGATAAGAGAGAAGCGGTGAGAATTGGTTGCAAAAGTAGTTCAACACTCCGCTCCAAACCACTTTGCATTCGCCTCGCTCGGTTTTCAGGGAGGTGCAGATATAAGCCTCGGCCGTTTCGGAGAACTCTTTCCCGGTGGAGAACAGACTCAGCGGGAAACCGGGGAACATCTTTTTTTTCAGGTTGGCGAGGTGCAATCGTTTATCATGCACATAGCTCACTTGTGCTCCCGTAGAGAGAAGGGTCGTGTTGTCGGGCGAGAGAATCTCTTCATGGACGAGTTGGTCGGGGCGTATCTCATGTTCTATTTCATAGGTGTCACCTTCCTTCCAGCCGCTCCAATCTTCGATAGAGGCTATTTTATAAAAAAGCGGAGCTTGCAAATACTGCTTTTGAATCTCTTTCTTGTCGAGAAACGAGATGTCGCCTTTGAGGTAGAAGGTGATTGTTTCGTTCTCTTCGATGCGTTCGATAGTAAATTCAAGCCCCTGTTGCTTCTGGTCGGGCTCGAAAATCGTGGTTTCGGGAGCCACAAAAAAGTCGACGCTTCTCACAATATCTTTCCAGTTATCGAGATTGAGCCGGTGGATATGATATTTGATGCAATAATTCTCGGCGAGGATTTGTCCCCTGTAAGAGCCCGTGCAAAGGTCGTTGGAGCTTTTCAGCCGTATTTCCAGTTGGCAGGGTTGGATAGGCTCGGGCAACGAAATCATGACCGGTGACGATGAGAATATTTGGCTTCCGTCGTACAGCGTGACCGCATAGCGTATGAGGACGGGCTGTATGAAGGTGTACTTCTTCCACGCATTTTCCTGTAACTGGAAGAATGCGTTGTAATAAGCGTCGTTGAAGTAGTTCCTGTCGGCCGTCTCGAGTCGGGTAGGGTTGTAGTAAGTCTCCATGAATGTATATTCGTCGACCCAATAGGCGTCGGTGTATGTGATATGCGGGAAAAACGAAATCTCGGGCATATCGGGCTTCTCTCCCAAAAAGAGGTATTGGTCGTTCTTGTAGAGCAGGTAATAGGTCGTTTCGGAACAAACGGCGATGAGGGTGTTGCCTATCGATTGTACCGATAGAATCTCTTTGTCTGTCGAGTTGAACAACTGCAAGTTCTTCTTTTCTATCTTTCCGCTCTCTTTTTCTACCAAGGCTTCGTAGTAAAGCGCGTGTTTCGTGGCGGTGATGTGGTGCTCCCCGTCGTAACAGTTATGGATATACACGAGTGCGCGTTGGTTCCCGGCCGTGTCGTATAGATATTCGGGAGTCCCCACGGGGACGAGCTCTCCCGATTTTTGTCGCAGGTTCACGATACTTGTGCAGTCTCCCGGCTGTGCCGATGAGGGCGATGAACGATGGTTCATTCCATTGAATACGATTCTCGATTTCATAAGGCAGAAAAAATTTCCGGTAAAAGTAATACCGGTCTGCCTCGCTTTTTTGGCATGATGATACTCTTTGGGAAGAAAGAGACTCCTTCCTCGCCGCGATTGATAAATTGTGGAAATAAAAAAAGAGGAAGGAGTCTCCCGTTTCTCCGTTATCGGGAAACTGCGCAAAATTCGAGTATAACCAATCGATGTGTTGCGCAAAACCTGTTTATTCAACACGGTTTCGAGAATACAACAGCCGGCGGGCGGTAAATGTTCGTCGGGGGTTCTACTAAAAAAATAGAATATTCGGGATATTTTGTGCTTGGGAAGATTCGTGTTATGGTATAAATGATTATCTTCGCTTAACAATCGAAACGGTATGGACAGACTCAATTTCGCGGCGATAGATATAGGCTCCAATGCGGTGCGGCTGCTCATCAAGGGTATTTATCCGGGTGAGCGGGAATCCGATTTGGAGAAGGTGTTTATTGTGCGCATACCCCTTCGGTTGGGGCAGGACACGTTTACCCGTGGGCGCATCTCCACCGAAAAGACCGAGAAACTGCTGCGGCTCATGAATGCCTTTGCGCAGTTGATGCAAGTCTATAATGTATTGTCCTATCGGGCGTGTGCCACGTCGGCCATGCGTGATTCGTCGAACGGAGCCGAGGTCGTGCGGTATATCTCCGAGAAAAGCGGGGTAGACATCGAGATTATCAACGGGCTCGAAGAGGCTCGTATCGTATATGACAGCCATATCGTAGACGAGTTGGAGCAAGACGGCAACTCGGTCTATGTCGATGTGGGCGGCGGCAGTACCGAGATAAGCATCATCAGCAATCGTTCCCTGTTGCAATCGCAGTCCTACAATATAGGGACGGTGCGTATCCTGAATAAAAAGTTGAGCCGGAGCGAGCTGTTCCGCATGTACAGGGACTTGAAGGCGCTGAAAGAGCGTTATCCCCATATCTCGATTATCGGGTCGGGAGGAAACATCAACAAGCTGCACCACTTGGCCGGCATACCGGCGAAAGAGCCTTTGACGGTAGAGCGGCTGCTCTCCTTGCGCAACGAATTGAACAGCTACTCGGTGGTGGAGCGTATGGAGCGTTTCGGGTTGAAACCCGACCGTGCCGATGTGATTGTCCCGGCGGCCGACATCTATTTGCAGATAGCCTCCCGCATCGGGGCGCAAGAAATATGGGTGCCCACCATCGGTATCGTCGACGGTATCATATACACCCTTTGCTCCGAGTATTTGAAAACCGCGGGGCAATAGCCGTTATTGGTACATTTCTTTTTTATCCCATTTGGGCATCTCGTCTTTTCTGCGGATAAAATCCCTGATAAACAAGGCCGTGTCCTCGCTCCCCAGTATGGAGGAGTCGATCGAGAGGTCATACGATGAGGCTACCCCCCAGCCTTTGTCGGTATAAAAATTATAGTAGGCGGCCCGCAGTTTGTTTTTCTTTTCGGCGAGTTCGATCGCCTCTTTGCGGGTCAATCCCTGTGAGCGGTTGAGTATTCTGGTGACGCGGTCTTCGAGAGGCGCGTGGATAAATATGTTGTAGCAACGCGGATAGTGCCGCAGTATATAGTCGGCGCAACGCCCCACGATGACACACGATTGCGTCTCGGCCAAGTGCCTGATTACATCGGATTGGAATTTGAAGATATATTCATTCGACAATCCGCCGTCGCCCCATATGCCGCCGGCACCCGTGAGCCAGTTGATCGAAAAGGAGTTGAGCAGGGCGCTCGGAGCCCGTTCGTCGGCCTTCTCGAAATATTCTGTGCTGAGGCCGCTCGATTTCGAGGCCTCGTTGATCAGTTCTTTGTCGTAGTAGGAGATGCCGAAGAGTTCCGACAACAGTTTCCCAATTTCACGGCCTCCGCTGCCGAACTGCCGTCCTATGGTGATGATGAGGTTGTTGTTCATGATAGTTGAGATTCGATTAATTTAGAACAAACATACATCAAAAAAATATAAATTCCTATACCGGGCTCCTTTTTTTCGCATGCGGCATGTTTTTTTCGATTTTCGGCAATACTTTTTCCAAAATATTTTGTAACAAAAAAAGTTTTTATTTAATTTGTATCGTTCAAATGAGCCGAAGATGAACAACGATTTGAAAAAAATATTGAATAACGATACCGACGGTTTACTCACCTATGAGTATATAGCCAACCATATGGGGGCTTGCGACGACGATATGCCGGCTTTGGCCGACAATATCGTGCGGGTGGATAAGACCGGGCAGATTACAGTGAGTGCGGCGTTGTATCTGCACGCTACCGGCCCCGATAAATACAAGGAAATAATCGACAAGCTCATTGCCGCCTCTCTTTTGAAGGATAGGGAGCGCAAGTACATTGTCGATTTGTTATCGGGAATCTGGGGCGAGGATTATAAATCGCACGTCGATGAATTGAATAGAACGGACGATAATTTCCGACGCATTTATAAGCGAGTGTATGCCAATGATGTGATTTGACTTTTTTGACGACATAGAGCATACGGGGCGTCGGCTTTCTCTCACTAAGGGAGAAGTGTGGTGTCCTGTCTTTTTTTTGCGGGAGGGGTGTGCGATAAGCCGGGCGAGGCAATCGGGCAGCCGCCTTGAATGTAATAAGTATCGATTTTTTGTATAAAGATTCTTCTTTTTACACAAAATGCGTTGAAATAATAATATTTTTGCCGATTTTCTAAAATATTAATTACAAATTTGTATATTTGCTGCGTCTTTTAATTGCGACATGTAATGTAAATTTTTTTATAAACCTAAATACAGTTTACAATGATAAAGAAAATTACACTTGTGCTTGCAGCTTTGTCGCTGATGGCGGGACTGCGGGCGGAAACCCTCTTGAACGAAGGGTTTGAGACTTGGTCGGCGGTGCAGTTCCCCGCCGAAGGCTGGTCGGTGATTAACGACACCCAAGAGGGTACTGTGGAGCACTGGGTGCTTGAGACCGGAGCCAACGCGCTCTCCGGGAAAAGCTGCCTCACCTGTGATGTACAATGGAAGCCTGCCGAGCCGGTAAAAGAGGAGTGGATTATCACTCCGGCTCTTACATTGCGCGATACCAACTACAACCTCTCGTTCTTGTGGATGGGAGCTTGGGCTATGGCTTCCAAAAAAGAGTACGACCTGCAAGTGCGGGTAACTGCTGACGATGGCAAAACATGGGATACCATTTTCTCGTTCCTCGACCAAGAAGATGTCGAGAACAGCGGGGTGGTATATCCGTGGACTGCGTGGCAACCTCATTCTTCGTTGTTGAGCCTCAAAGCCTATGCCGGCAAGACGATTAAGATCGCCTTCGTTCACTGCCTGTTGGTTAGCGGCGGCGGTAACATCGCAAGAATCGACGACGTGCTCGTGGAGGCCGGTGAGGCTATCGATCAACCTATTGCCAGTGTGACCCCTGCCTCTTATATCTTTGACGGTACTTATATAGGAGTAGGTAAGTGGTCCGAAAAATTTGCGTTGAGCAACACGGGCGTAGGCACGTTGACCGTGAGCGGCGTTTCGGGATTGGAAGGAACCGACTTCTCGACCGACCTCAATCCGGCCGATGTGTCGATTAAACCGGGTGCCGAATACGAATTTTATGTGAAATATACCCCGTCTTCGGCAGTGAGCAACAAAAACGCCACAATGACCATTCATACCAATGGCGGCGACGTGACTATCGATTTGGAAGGTACGAAAATAATCCTGCCCGAGGAGACCACTCTCGAGAGCTTCGAGGGCGATGTGTTCCCGCCGGTAGGGTGGACGGCCGATTACGGTTGGTCGCGGACTGCCTATTATGCGACATCGGGCGATTATGCGGCTTCTTGCCCGCTCGCCGAGAACAACCCCACGTTGGTATCTCCTCGTCTCGATTGTTCCACGGGCACACATACCTTGGAATTCAATTATGCCAATATTTGGGACTCTTATAACGACGGGGCTACCGGTCCCGAAAGCGAATTCGAGGTTTATTTCTCGAAAGACGGTAAATCATCTTGGACGAAGGTCGCTTCTTGCGACTCGATTAACCGCTGGGAGCATGTGACTGTCGATTTGGGCACCCCCGCATCGGACAACTGCTATGTGATGTTCAAGTATGTATTGGATTTCAATATGGCCGAGGATTCGGAGTATGTACCCGAGTATGCGACGTCTTGTGTCGACGATGTGATACTTCCTCCCTATTATGGAAGAAACGACGCTCCCGGAGCCGTGTCGACTCCTTCTCCCGAGAATGGCGCGAAAGATATATATAACGAAGATGTGGTTCTCACATGGGAGCCCGCTCAGTTTGCGCAAGGATATAAAGTATATGTGGGTGCTTCGGCTTCCGACTTCTCGATAGTCAATGGCGCCGAGGTTACAGAGTGCACCTATACGGTTCCGTCGTTGGAATATGCGACGACCTACTATTGGAAAGTGGTTGCCTACAACGATAAAGGCGAAACGGCATCTCCCGAAGTATGGAGCTTCACCACGATTGCCGATCAAACCGTTAGCGAGTTCCCGTGGTCCGAAGGTTTCGACGGCGAGGTATTCCCCCCGCTGGGCTGGAGAAGCATAGCCGAAGGAAACACCGATTGGGATAGAACCAATTACAATACCTACGACGGCGCCTATTCGGCCTTGATTTCGGCCGGTGGCGACAACGAAGAGGGTATTTTGCAATCGCCCGGTATCGTGCTGCCTGCCGATAAGAAAATGCAAATCAGCTTCTACTGGGGCAATAGCGTTCCCGCAGGGTTGACCAAATCGACTCACGGCACGACCACGATCAATAAAGATACACTGTACTTCGAGGTGAAAGCCGATGGCGTGTGGAAAACACTTGCTTTCATTTCGGGCGAAGATAACGAGAACCAGAAATGGGAGCGTCAACGCATCGTGTTGGGCGACTATGTGGGCAAGACAGTTAACTTCCGCTGGCGTTACAGCGCATTCGACTTTATGGGCTCGGGCGCTGCCTTGGATAAGATTTTGGTAGAAGAGGCTCCCACGGCCGGTAAGGGCGTGATCGATGTGTCTTCTTGGGATGCCGGCGAAGTGAATTACAACACAGCCGTTACCTCGAAAGTTATGACCCTGTTGAACGACGGCGAGCAAGCCATGACCATTACCGGGGTGTCGTTCAAGAACAGTAACTTCACCTCTTCGTTGCACAAAGATATGGTTTTGGAAAGCCGTGAAAGCGTCGAGTTCTACATCACTTTCGCCGCTGGTACGACCAACGCTCCCGTAGAGGACGAAATGACTATCACTTTCGACAACGCTCCTACGATTACGTTGCCTGTATCGGGTAGTGCCTTGGGTCAATATGTACGCTATTTCAGTTTCGAAGACGACGAGTTCGGTTCGACGGCTCCCAAAGGCTTCACCACTGTCGATGCCGACCACTCGGCAACTGTTTCGCCGGTGATGATCAACTATCCCAATATCGGTAACGCCTTTGCCTACATCGTGATCAATCAATTGCCCGAACCCGAAGGCGCCGATTGGCGGAACATCTATCCTCGCTCGGGTGACCAATTGTTGGCAACTGTGGCCACTGTCAGCGGCAACGAGGCTGTCGACTGGATCATCAGCGAGCAAATGACCGCCCGTGAGAATGCTCACTTCCGTTTCTATGCGAAATCGTATGACAGCGACAATACCTACCACCCGTGGTCCTATTTGACGGTATTGGTCAGCACGACCGACAACGCCGTGTCGAGCTTCACGGCAATCGATGGATTCACATCGATACAGGTGCCGCACAAGAACAATAGCGACAGTGAGACTTCTTGGACCGAATTTGATGTCGATTTGAGCAGCTATGCCGGACAGCCCATTTATGTGGCTATTCGCAACAATACTCCGGGCGAAGGCTTCGTGACCTTCTTCGATGACTTCTACTTCGAAGACTTTGAATACGCCCGAAGCGACAACAGCGCTCCCTACTTTACGACTGTGCCTGTAACGACCGCCACTGTCGGCAAGACATGGACCTACAACTATGCCGTAGCCGATGCCGATGGCGATGACTTGACCGTGACTTTGACCGGTAAACCCTTCTGGATTACTCACACTCCGGGTACCAATGGCGGTACGCTCTCGGGTATCCCCGGCCAAGCCGAGCAAATTATCATGAAACTTACTGTTTCCGACGGCTCGAAGGAGTCCACACAAGAGATTGTACTCGATATTAACGACGGTTCGGGTATCGAGGCTGTCGACGGCGCCCAACTGAGCGTATATCCCAATCCGGTGGCTTCTACGCTCTACTTCACCGAGGTTTGCGATAAAGTGATGGTAACCGACATTTCGGGTAAACAACTGCTCTCGGCCGAAGGTGTGGAAAGTCTGGACGTTTCGGCTCTGTCGAACGGCGTTTATTTCGTGACGATACAAGTAAACGACGAGATTCACACGACTCAGGTAGTTAAAAAATAACCCATAATATGATTGCTATGAAAAAGATAATGTTCGCTTCTGTACTGCTGTTGGGCAGTACAGGAGCCCTTTTTGCCGAAAACATCACGTTCAGTGAGAATTTCGAGAGTCAAACTTTCCCGCCCACAGGCTGGGAGGTAAAAGGAACCGAGATGCCTGCCGATTTGGAGGAGAAAGGCTATGCCCACTGGTCTTTGAATTGGAACGACGAATCGGGGTGTAATGTTGCCGGTTGGGGTTGTGCCGAGGTGGTAAGCTCTTTCTATGAAGCGCAAGCCGGCATCGAGAAAGAAGAGTGGCTCATTACGCCTGAGGTCGAGGTAATCGAGGGCGCTTCGCTGTCGTTTACCTACTGGTGCGGCGCTACGGCGTTTCTCGATGAGGATCGCCTGTATGGCCGTTTTTTGATTAAAGTGTCGACCGACGGCGGCGCTTCGTGGACCGACTTGTGGAATGTGGCTTCGCAAGAAGACATCGAAAACTCGGGGTTGACATGGCCGTGGAATAAGACCGCTACCGGTGCAGAATCCAACTGGCAGAAGTTGACTCCCAACATTAGCTTGCAGGCTTATGAGGGGCAGACCATAAAAATAGCTTTCTACTTCAAGGCGCTTATTGTTGGTACATATACATCGGCCACATTGGCTGTCGACGAAGTGAAAGTGGGCGAGCAAAGCCTCAGCGATGAGCCTGTTGTCGAGGGGTCGACCTCCTATGAGTTTTCCAACGCCTATATCGGTTACATGGCGCAATCCGAGGAGATGACGCTCCGTAACGTAGGCTATGGCACGTTGACGATTTCCAGCATCGAGGGTCTCGAAGGTACCGACTTTTCTACCACGCTCGCCCCCGCTTCCGTATCGTTGAAACGTGGCGAGGAGGTTTCGTACCGCATCAATTATACCCCTACTGTCGCCGGAGAGAAGAGCACGGTGATGAAAATCAACACCAACGGCGGTACGCTGAGTGTAAACCTGTCGGGTACCAAAGTCATGCTGGAAGAGGGCATGACACTGGAGAGCTTCGAGGGTGATGTATTCCCACCCGCCGGGTGGTCGCGCAACGAGGGTTGGACGACGATAACCGGTGTGGCCGCGTCGGGTGTGAAATCGGTAACCGTGGGCGGCATGACCACTTGCGACATTGTTTCGCCTCGCCTCGACCTCTCGGAAGGAAACGGTAAAGTGCGTTTCGACTATATCGAGACCACCGGTGAGGAGTATATCGACGATTCGTTCCTCCCGACAACCTATTTCATTCTCTATTACAAAAAAGACACCGATACCGACTGGACCGAATTGTGGTGCTCGCTCGACGATAGCAAGTACAACGAATGGGTACAGAAAGAAATCGAAATCAAAGACGTCAACGGCAACTTCGTAGTCGATGACCATGTATATCTGCGTTGGACCTACGAGTTCGAAATGGGCGACGGCGGTCTCGACAACATGGTGGTGACCGATATCTATTTCGACAATGTCGTGTTGCCCAAACTGTGGGGCGCCGGTGGCACGCCGATAGCCGTGAATACTCCCTCGCCTGTAAACGGAGAAACGGACATCGATTATACACGCTTGACCCTTTCGTGGGAACCCTCTTTGTTTGCCGACGGTTATGAACTGTCGTTGGGAACCGACAAGGACAATCCTACTTCGATTTTGAATAACCAAAAGTTGGAGGGCAACGCCAATACTTCGTATATGATTCCCGAACTGACTCCTGCCACGACCTATTATTGGAAAGTCGTGCCGTATAACTCGTTGGGCAAAGTCGAGGATGCCGACACATGGTCGTTCACGACGATGGCCGACCAGTCGATTCGCAATTTCCCGTACTCCATGGGATTCGAAGATGGTGCCGTGCCGCCGATGGGCTGGACGAACGAGCACGAAGGCGACGGAGTTCAATTGTGGAAATCCAACAATATCGGCCCCTTTGCCGGTAAATATTCGGCTTCGGTATGGCACAACAATGCAGGTGAAGTCTCTACGTTGATAACCCCTGTCGTTGTCCTCCCCGAAACGGGCGATATCGTAGTTTCCTTCGTTTGGGGCGGCGCTTTGTGCAGCCGTCTTGAAAAAGGCTATGAAGACGAGGCGATTACCGAACTTCCCATCGCCGAGGTCGACGATGCCGAAGGCACGCTCTATTGCGATATTCGGCCGATCGATGCCGAGGAGTGGACATCCATAGCCTATACGCAGGACCGTACCAAGTGGCGTCACAAATGCGTTTCGTTGACCGACTATGCCGGCAAGAGCGTGAACCTGCGTTGGCGCTTTGTCGCTACCGAAAATAACGGTGCGGAATTTGGCGGCTCGTTGGACGAAATCTTTGTGGGCGACATCAAAGATATGCCCAGTCTGGCTGTTTCGGAAATACAGAAAAACGGCGTGACCGTTTATCCCAATCCTACGACCGATTATCTGTACTGGAACGGCGAACCCGCTACGGTGAAAGTTTACGATTTGACCGGTAAGTGTGTGAAATCCGTGGCCGATGCCGATAGCGTTTCGTTGGCCGATTTGACAGCCGGTACCTATATCGTGACGGTTGCCACCGACAATGAGGTTTCTACCGTACGCGTGATCAAACAGTAAAGAAAATAACCCGTTGAACGGGATTGTTGAGACGAAGAGGACTCTGAAAAAAGTGCCCTCTTCGTCCTTTCTAATGAAAAAAGGCCTCTGTATGAGAGGCCGGTAACACCAAACCTTTTTATAGAAAAAATGAAGAAGAAAATTATTACCCTTAGTGTCGCCCTTTTGGGATTGTGGGGCGTGGCGGTTGCTCAGCAAACCTGTACGCTCACCCTGCAAGTAACATCGGTTACCGGCGAAGATATGAGCGGAACCCCCTTCTATTTGGAGCGGCTGGAATCGGGATTGGTCTATAACCGTGTGTTGGGGGCGAACGGAACCTATGTCGAAAAACAAATCTATCCCGGTGTGCACCATCTGCGTATCGAAAAAGAGGGATTGAAAACCTATGACAACCCCAACCTCGATATACAGGGGGATACGATTGTAAAAATCGAAATGGAGGAGCCGGTGCGTACGCCGTACAACCTGTTGACGACTCTGGCTCACGACCCCAAAACGGGAATCAACAACGTATCGCTGGTGTGGAACGAGGAGACCGACTATTTCTTCGACGATTTTGAAGATTATCAGTCGTTCACGCTGGATTTCGCCCCATGGACCGGTATCGATAAGGACCAAGCCGAGGCTGCCCAATTGATGTATGGCGGGTATCCCAACTGCGCGCTGAAACAGTATGCGACGATTGTCGCTCCCGACGAGGCTTATGTGACGGGTTCGGTTGACGGAGGAGACGTTCATGAAATTTCGTGGTGGTATTACGCTCCCCAGTTGCGGTCATACAGCGGCAAGAAGTATATGGGCTTTATCCGCACGGCGAGCGGTACGACCAACAACGACTGGGCCATCACCCCGCAAATACATGTGGGTGTCAACAACGTGGTGCGTTTCATGGCCAAAGCTGCCGACGCGCCTGTCGAAAAATTCAAAGTGTGGATTTCGACCACCGGAAACGAAGAGGCCGATTTCCTGCCCTTGACGCAAGGCAACTACGAATCGGTTACTTGGGAACAATGGCGCACGATAGAATATGACCTCTCGAAATACGAGGGACAAGATGTCTATATCGCCATTCAATACATTACCCAAGCCGGTTGGATGCTGATGGTCGACGACTTTTTCGTGGGCTCGTCGAAACTCAGCCCCTCGTCGATCAAAGCCCGTCTCCCCAAAGCCCGTCGCATCATGCGCAAACCGGCTGCCGGCGATGATCCCCAAAGCTACAAGATTTATCTCGATGATGAAGAGGTCGGGTCGGTACAAACCAACTCGTATGTATTCGAGAACCTCACGGCCGGCACTCACACGCTGGGTGTGAAATCGGTTTACAGGGTTTCCGAATCGGATTTGGCGACCACTCAAATCGAGGTTCCCGACGCATCGGGCTATGCCAACGTGACCGTGCGGTTTACGACCAACGGCGGTTCTATCGAAGGTCTGGCCGTGAACTATCTCTCGGGCAGTTATCAAGTGACCGATACTATTAAATCGGGTGTTTCGCAATTTGCTTCTCTGAAAAAAGGCGAGTATGTCATCAGTGTCAACGACGACAGCTACGAGCCGCTGGATTCGCTTATCAATATCGACAAGGACATGGAAATCGACTTGGAGTTGATCGAAAAGATTGTAGAGCCCTATAACCTTTCGGTCGATTTCACCTACCGCGATGCCGATCAGAAAACCGATGTGCTGTTCACTTGGAATCAAGACTTCGGTTGGGAAGACAGTTTCGAGGAGTATGACGATTTCGCCACGCAATTCGGCGATTGGGTTACCTTTGACCAAGACCGCACCCGCCCCTATGGAATATCTGTCAATGGCGAAGAGATTTCATATCCCGGCATGGGAACGGGCGAATCGCCGGTAGTGGTATTCAATCCCGAGACCACGACACCTCCTTGTGTAGGCGATTCTTACCTCTGTACCATATTCGGTAAGAAATACATCATGTTCAGGGGAATAGAGCGCGCGGCATCGGACGACTGGCTCATCACTCCGAAGCAGAAAATCAACGAGGGGTATGTGTTGAATTTCTACATACACATCTATCCCGGAGTACAGGTTTACCCCGAAACTATCGAGGTGATGGCGACGACCGGCTCGCAAACCGACCTTACCTCGTTTGTCTCGCTTTACAAAGAGACCTTTACCGAAAGTGGTTGGTACGAGGTGACCGTCGATTTGGGAGAGTATGTCAATCAAGAAATCTATTTGGCGCTTCATTACATTTCGAATGACGGCTGGATGCTCAAAGCCGATAACTTCTATGTAGGTCCCTCTTCCGACGCTCCGGCTCCCGAAGTGGGCGATGCCACCTATGAAGTCTATTTGAATGGCGAGAAGAAAGCCGAGGCGCTCACCGATAACTTCTATATGTTCGAAGCGCTGGACGACGGCACCTATACGGCCGGAGTAAAGGCGAAATACGAATCGGGCGAAAGCGCGACTGTCGAGTATGTGTTCACGGCGGAATACAGTGGCATAGACGATGTGGTTACCCCCGAAGTGAAAATCTACGGACGAGACCAAGCCATTTGGATCGAGTCGATCTCGGGCAATCCTGTGAAGGCGACCGTTTACAACGCCGCCGGACAGCCTGTCGCCGCAGTCGACACTACCGACGCTGTCTCTCAAATATCTGTCGCTCCCGGTTTCTATCTGGTACAGGTAGCTACCGTACAGGGCACAAATACCGTGAAAGTGGTGGTGAAGTGATATAGCCCCACAGGCAAGTAAAAAAACGTCGTGGCTGTGTGAAAGCCACGGCGTTTTTTTGTTTAAGTATAAATTTTTTCATCTCTTTGTTATAAATCGTTTAATTTTGTATCTTTGTAATACGAACATCTCGAAACGGGAGGAACACCTCCCGGGACAGGGATAGATTCGACAGGTTTATCATTGGCTCGGTTTATCTGTGTGGAGAGTACGAAACGACGATCATATGAATAAAAAATTTTGTTTTATCTTTTTATTGTTAACAATAATCAGCATGAGTTGTGAATCGAAAAGTCAGAAGGAGACGACAGTCCTTATAGAAACCTCCTTGGGAAACATCAGGGTGAAGCTCTATGACGATACCCCCGCGCACCGCGATAACTTTATAAAATTGGTCGAAGAAGGATATTACGATGGAACATTGTTTCATCGGGTCATCAACGAGTTTATGATACAGGGCGGCGACGGAACCTCCAAAAACGCACCCGCCGGCAAGCGGCTGGGAACCGGCGACCCGGGTTACACGATTCCCGCCGAGATCGTCTATCCGAAATATTTTCATAAACGAGGCGCTTTGGCCGCGGCCCGGCAAGGCGACCAAGTGAATCCCGAGAAAGCCTCGTCGGGGTCGCAATTCTATATCGTCACCGGTAAGGTGCTGAATCCCCAGCAAGTCGACCAAATGGAACGTCAAATGCAAATGCAGCAGGAACAATCGCTCTTCCAATCGTTGGCCGCCGGTCACCGGGAAGAGATTATCGCCATGCGCAAAGCCCGTGACATGCAGGGGTTACAACTCTTGCAGGATACATTGATCGCCCAAATGAAAAAACAAATCGAGAAAGAGGGGAAACGCACCCTCACATATACACAGCGTCAAGCCTACACGACAGTAGGAGGGACGCCCCATTTGGACGGTGAATATACGGTATTTGGCGAGGTAGTCGAGGGAATGGACGTGGTGGACAAGATCCAGCAGGTAGAGACCGGAGCCGCCGACCGGCCGGTGACCGATGTCAAAGTCATTAAGATGAAAGTCGAGAAATAGTGATTCCCTTCTGCCGTCACATATTGTCCAACGGGTTGCGGGTGTTGCATCACTACGATGCTTCTACCCGAATGACCGCATTGAACGTGCTGTATGATGTCGGGTCGAAAGACGAGTCGCCCGAGCGAACCGGCTTTGCCCATCTGTTTGAGCATCTCATGTTCGGCGGCTCGGTGAATATCCCCGATTTCGACACCCCGTTGCAGAAGGCCGGCGGAGAGAACAACGCATGGACCAGCAACGATGTGACCAATTACTACACGGTAGCCCCCACGCATAATATCGAGACAGCTTTTTGGCTGGAATCGGACCGCATGTTGAGCCTCGCTTTCTCGCCCGAGTCGTTGGCCGTGCAGAAACAGGTCGTTATCGAAGAGTTCAAGCAACGCAATTTGAATCAGCCCTATGGCGACGCTTTCTTGTTGCTGCGGCCGATGGCCTATCGGGTACACCCATACCGGTGGCCTGTTATCGGGAAGAACGTGTCGCATATCGCCGATGCTTCGTTGGACGAAGTGAAACAATTTTTCTTTGCGCACTATGCGCCCAACAACGCCATATTGTGCATTTCGGGCAGTTTGCCTTTCGGGCGAGCCGTGGCGCTTTGTGAAAAATGGTTCGCTCCCATACCTCGGCGGGAAATCGCCCGTCGGGACTTGCCGCAAGAGCCGGTACAGACCGAGGCTCGCCGCCAGACGGTCGAGCGGGCCGTACCGTTGGATGCGATATTCAAAGCCTACCACATGGTCGATCGTCGGCACCCCGATTATCAAGGTTACGACGCGCTCTCCGATATATTGGCTTCGGGTCGCTCCTCCCGGTTGTACCGTCGGTTGGTCATCGAAAAGAAACTGTTTACCGAGATAGACTGCTCCATTACCGGCGATATAGAACCCGGGTTGTTCTTGTTGAAAGCGAAACTTTCGCCCGGCGTTTCGTTGGAGCAAGGCGACGAGGCTATCGAGGAAGAACTGCGGCGAGTGCAGGAACAGACCTTGGAGAAGAGAGAGTTGGACAAAGTGGTGAACCGCTTCGAATCGAACGATTTGTTTTCCAATTTACATTATTTGAACAAGGCGACCAACTTGGCCTATTATGAATTGCTGGGGGGCGCCGAGAATATCGATAAAGAGGTAGACCGATATAAAAAACTCACACCGGGCGATTTACAGCGAATCGCAAGCACCTTGTTCGTGCCGGAAAACAGTTCGACGCTCTGGTATAAGTCGGTGTCGGCACCGCAAGGCGCAACCATGAAAAACTTTTGATAAATGATATAGAATAGTATTTGTTATGCGTTTTAAATTAATCTTGTCGGTTAAAGCAGAGAGCTTTGGCAATATCTTGCCCGTAAGTTATCAATACGAGTTGTCGGCAGCCGTTTACCGCCGTTTCCGAGAGAATATGGAGTCTTATCTGCATTGGCTTTCGAGCAACGGATTCCCGCCGGTCGATGATTGCCGCAATAGGCTTTTTTCATTTTCCAATCTGTATATCCCTCGCATAAAAGTGGAGAACGACCGGCTGTATATTTTGGTGAAAAAGATACAGATGTGGATTTCTTTTTTGCCGGGTCGGGGCACCCGGGAGCTTGTCGAGAAACTTTTTCTGGGAACGACATTCGTTTTGGGCGATAAACTCAGCCGGGTAGAGTTGACGGTCGATGAGATTGTCGAATGTCCTGTGCCGGAATTTGGCCGGGAAACCGAATATTTGGCGCTGTCGCCGATTGTGTTCATGATGGCGCGTTCCAACCGGAGCATGGAATATATAGGCCCCGAGAACCCCGATTATGCGGATTGTTTTCATCGGACGGTGTTGGGAAAATACGAAAAGATTTTCGGCCGGCCGTTTGACGGGAGTCCCGATTTTTCGTTCCAATTGCTTTCCGCACCGAAAAGAAAAGGCATCTTTATGATGCGGTTCACCCCCGAAGAGTCGAAGGTGATAGGTTATATGTACAAATTCAGATTGTCGATGGACCCTATCCTTCACCGGATCCTATACGATACAGGCGCCGGCGAGAAGGTGAACTTGGGGTTTGGCTGTGTAGAAATTCTGCGACAAGAAGCCTTGCAGGGCGATAAAGGAAGAACTGCTCCCGAAAAAGACGACATACCGATAAAAATAATGTGACTTTTTGTATGAAATGACAAAATATTTTTTTTAATTTGTATAGATAATAAAGATTTTATCCTTCTTAAAAAATAATATACTATGACGACAGAACTTGAAAGACCTGACATGAATACAGAAGAGGTTCTTGCAGGCCAAACTACTGCTCCCGCCGAGGAGGAACAAGATTCGGCCCAACCGGTGTCGAAACGCTCGAGAGAAGAGATTGTGGACTTGTTGAAAAAATTGGTGGAAGGCCCGGTTGAAGAGGTTAAAGATGAAATCGATGAATTGAAACAAGCCTATTATAAACAAAAGAAAGCCGAAATTGAAGAGGCTAAAAACGCTTTTGTCGCCGCTGGTAATCCCGAAGCCGATTTCGTTCCTGCTCCCGACGAACAGGAGGAGACCTTAAAGTCTTTATTAGCGGTCTTTCGGGAGAAAAAAGCCCAATATACCGCCTCGCTCGAAAAACAAAGGGAGGCAAATCTGGAGCGCAAGCAACAGATTCTCGAAGAGATGAAATCGATTACCGAGGACTCGGATAACATCAACAAGCAATATACTCGTTTCCAAGAGTTGCAGCAAGCCTTCAAAGAACCTTGCGAGTTGCCGTCGGCCGCCGTGTCGGGGCTTTGGAAAAAATTCCAATCCTGTGTCGAGAACTTCTATGATTTGCTGAAAATCAATAAGGAGTTGCGCGATTACGATTTCAAGAAAAACCTCGAACAAAAAACCGCTCTTTGCGAAGCCGCCGAAGCGTTGTTGGCCAACGACGACGTCGTGGCCGCTTTCAAACAGTTGCAGTTGCTGCACGACGAATGGCGGGGAATAGGCCCTGTGGCCAAAGAGTTGCGGGAAGAACTTTGGGCGCGATTCAAAGACGCTTCGACCGAAGTAAACAAGCGGTATCAGAATTTCTTTGAAGCCCGCAAAGAGGCCGAGCGTAAAAACGAAGAGGCTAAAATAGCCATATGCGAGGAAATCGAGGCAATCGATGTGGCATCGTTGTCGTCTTTTGCCCAATGGGAAGAGGCGACCAAACACATATTTGAATTGCAAAGCCGATGGAAAACGCTGGGTTTCGCTTCCCGCAAGACAAACAACCTTTTGTTTGAGCGTTTCCGTAAAAGCTGCGATGAGTTCTTCGCCAAAAAAGCCGAGTATTTCAAGTCGGTGAAAGAAAAAATGGCGGCGAATCTCGAAAAGAAGAAAGCCTTGTGCGAGAAAGCCGAAGCCTTGAAAGACAGTACCGACTGGAAGGCTACGACCGATATTTTCATCGCTTTGCAAAAAGAGTGGAAAACCATAGGCCCGGTTGCGAAGAAACACTCCGACGCCGTGTGGAAACGGTTTGTGACGGCCTGTGACTACTTCTTTGCCCAAAAGAATAGCCAGTTGGCATCGGCCCGGCAGGCCGAACTCGATAATCTGGCGAAAAAGCAAGAGGTTATCGCCCGGTTGAAAGCGATAGACGACTCTGTCGATGACGAAGCGGCCGTTAAGACAGTACGGGAGCTCATGGCGCAATGGAACACGATTGGCTATGTGCCCTTCAAAGAAAAAGACAAAATATACAAGGAGTATCAATCGCTGCTCGACCACTTGTTCTCCCGGTTGAATATGAACGAACATCGCAACCGATTGAGCAATTTCTCGGCTACGGTACAACAAATGGCCGATACGAACCTCGAAAAACTGTATCGCGAGAGAGACCGCCTTTTGCGAATGTATGACCAGAGAAAAGCCGAGTTGCAAACCTATGAGAATAATGTGGGCTTCTTGAATATCTCGTCGAAAAAATCGAGCGGGCTGTTAAAAGAAATGGAGCGGAAAATGCAAAAAATTAGGGAAGATATGCAGCTTATTGAACAAAAGGTGCAACTTATAGATAAGAACTTAGAATAAGCGAAAATATTCAAAGACGACAAGGCGACTCGATACAAGCGTAGTCGCCTGTCGTTTCCGAGAGCGGGCACGCTTGGCGGAATCTTTAATGAACTCGAAAAACAAGTAAAGAGCAATGGCGCGTGGTCGATATGGACATATGATAAAATCGCTTATTGTAATAGGCGATTTCTTTTGCTTGAATATAGCCTATGCCATTATCTGTTTTTGGGGCGGAGGAATCGATGGCGGGTTTGGCGAAAAGATAGTATGGCTGTTGCTCAATCTTTCTTATTTCCCGGTATTCTTGTTTTTTGCCAAAGTCCACGATTTGCGTATCCTTCATGTCGACAGAGTCTTGATAAAGGTCATGCAGTCCATTCTGTGCCATTTGGCCATATTCTTGTTGCTCATATTCTTTTTGCAGCTCGACGATATTTCGGAGGTCGTCCTCATCAAGTTCTACCTGCTTGCGACCTTCTTGTTGGCGATATGGTGGGTAGGGTCGAGGAAGTTCTTGAAATATTTCCGGCGTAAAGGATACAATTTCAAGCGCGTGGTTATTGTCGGAGCCGGAACGATGGGAACGAAATTGCTGGATGAGCTTCGCTCCGACGAGGGTTACGGATACAAATTCATGGGCTTTTTCGACGATAACGTCTCGTTGAAAAAGTCGTTGCCCAATTTTCAAGGAGATTGTAGCGCCGTTGAAGACTTTGTCATAGAAAATAAGATCGACGAGATTTACTGTGCGTTGTCTATGCGGCATGAAGAGAAAATTACCCGGCTGTTGAAATTCTCCGAAGCCAACAATGTCTCGTTCTACATGGTTCCCGACGTGGGGCGGTACATACATCGGCAACTCGAATTTCAGTTGGTCGGCAACGTGCCGGTACTATCCCTGCACCCCGAGCCGTTGCAAAATATTTTTTCCCGTTTGTTGAAACGCTCGTTCGACCTTCTGTTCTCGACGCTCTTTTTAATCTGTTCGCCACTGATTTTCATACCTATTGCGATCGCCGTGAAGCTCTCGTCGCCGGGTCCCGTGTTCTTTGTGCAAAAGCGAACCGGTTTCAAAGGGAAAGAATTCAAGTGCTATAAGTTCCGCACTATGCGTGTGAATGCCAACAGCGATAAAGTGCAAGCCTCGCGGAACGACCCCCGGAAAACCCGGGTGGGCGAATTTCTGCGCAAAACCTCTTTGGACGAGTTGCCCCAGTTTATCAATGTATTCATGGGCGATATGTCGATTGTGGGGCCTCGGCCGCATATGATCAAACACACACAAGACTATTCGAAGATTATAGACAAGTATATGCTGCGTCACCTCATTAAGCCGGGTATTACAGGTTGGGCGCAGGTAAACGGATACAGAGGCGAGACCCGTGAACTGTGGCAAATGGAGTGTCGGGTCGAGTATGATGTGTGGTATATCGAACATTGGAATTTCTGGCTCGACCTCAAAATCATATTCCTCACGATCGTAAACGCTTTCCGAGGCGAGAAGAACGCCTTTTAATCAACCTTACCCAGTCTGTCGTTATTCACCCCAGTCGGTCTATTTTTTTGATGAAAAATCGTCGTCGGGGAAATACATTCTTAGAAGAGTTTTTACTACCTTTGCACCCCGAAAAAAGAAAAGGAGTGCGATGAGTCCAAAAGTAAAAGGTACGGCATTGGGTATTATCTCGGCGGTAAGCTATGGAACCAATCCGTTGGGAGCTTTGTTTTTGTATCAAGAAGGGTTGAACCCCAATTCGGTTTTGTTCTATCGTTTTTTATTGGCTGCGCTTATCTTGGCGGGGCTTATGGCCATACAACGGCAATCGTTCGGGTTGACTCGCAAGGAGTTGAAGATCTTGTGTTTGCTGGGCATTTTGTTTGCGGTGTCTTCGCTCACTTTTTATACCAGTTTCCATTATATGGACGCCGGTATCGCCTCGACGATATTGTTTGTTTATCCTATCATGGTCGCGGTGATTATGGCGATATTTTTCAAAGAGCATATTTCTTTGGTGACGATGTTTTCCATTGTGCTTGCCCTCTCGGGTATCGCCTTGTTGTATCGGGGAGGAACCGGTGTGGGGCTGAGCGGAGTGGGCGTGTTGTTGGTTATGATTTCGTCCTTGACCTATGCGCTTTACATTATAGCCGTGAATCGGTCGTCGATGAAAATGTCATCGGTGAAATTCACGTTTTATGTCCTGTTGGCCTGCATGGCCGCTATCGTCGTTCATTCGTTTTTCGACGGGGACAATTATTTGCAGCCGTTGACCACGCCGCGCATGTGGCTGTTTGCCGGTATGCTGGCTTTGCTCCCTACGGTCATTTCGTTGGTGACTATGACAAAAGCCGTTCATGCTATCGGCTCTACGCCCACCGCCATTATGGGAGCGTTGGAACCCCTCACGGCCGTGATTATCGGGGTGACGGTGTTTGGCGAGGCTTTTACCATGCGTTTGGGAGTGGGCATTTTTATGATTCTTTCGGCTGTGATACTCATCATTGCGTCGAAATCGTTTTCTCCCCGCAAAATTATTTCTTTTATCGGGCATATGGTACATGCAGTCCCGGGGAGGAAGTAGATTTTCCGGGGTTATTTGCAACGGAAACCATCGTCGAGTTTGAACCCTCGTAGCAAATCGGGAGCCGACATGCGCTTTTTCCCGGCGATTTGCAGTTCTTCGATGCGTATGTACCCGTCGGCGCAAGCCACGTCGATAAAGGTTTTGCCATCGGTATGAATCGAGCCGGGGGTAGCGTGGTGGCTCGCCGGCATAGCGGTGGTGCGGTATATTTTCACCCCGACCCGTTTGCCATCGGGCGACACCCATTCGCACCATGCGGCAGGGTAGGGCGAAAGCCCTCTCACGAGGTTGTGAATCTGTGTGCCAGTTTTGCCCCAGTCGATGTGGCAAGTCTCTTTAAATATTTTAGGAGCCGGGCGCAGCGGTTCGTCGGTATGGATCGAATCTTGGGTGATAGGCGAAACTGTCCCTGCGAGAATGGCATCGACGGTTTCTGCGACCATGTCGGCGCCCATCGTCATCAGTTTGTCGTGTATCGTCCCCACATTGTCCTCGGGGAGTATGGGTATGCGTTTTTGCTGAATGATTTCGCCGGTGTCGATTTCGTGTTTCAGGAAGAAGGTCGTAATCCCCGTTTCGGTATCGCCATTGATGATGGCCCAGTTGAGCGGTGCGGCACCCCGGTATTGCGGCAACAGCGAGGCGTGCAGGTTGAATGTGCCCAAGCGGGGCATGTTCCACACGACCTCGGGGAGCATGCGGAAAGCCACGACAATTTGTAAATCGGCGTTTAACGCCCTCAGTTGCTCGACAAACGCTTCGTCTTTCAATTTTTCCGGTTGTAGGATAGGGAGGCCTTGGCTCAGCGCATACTCTTTCACCGGTGAGTATTGTATTTTATGGCCGCGACCGGCCGGTTTGTCGGGCATGGTGATTACGGCTACGACATTATACCCGCCTTCGACGAGGCGGCGCAGACTCTCGACGGCAAAGTCGGGAGTTCCCATATAAACGATTCGCAAATCTTGTTTTTCCATTCGTTTTTAATCCTGTGAAAAGTGAACCAATACTCGACGGTACGAGTTGAAAATTTTCGATTTAGAGACAAATCCTATGTATTTCCCGTTTTCTACCACTGGCAGATTCCATGCGTTGGTCTGGTCGAAGAGCTTCATCACTTTGTCCATGCTGCTCCCCACTTCTATTTTGGCCGGTGGCATGGTCATGAACCTGCGCACGGTGAAGCGTTTGTATAGTTCGGGTCTGAACATGATGTTGCGTATGTCGTCGAGTATGACAATTCCCAGCAGAGTGCCGTCTTTGTCGGTGACGGGGAATATATTGCGGTGCGACTGGGAGATGGCTTTCACCATATCGCCGAGAGTCATATAAGGGTGAACCTCGATAAAATCTTTTTCGATGACACTGTCCATTTTCAACAGGGTGAGCACCGCTTTGTCCTTGTGGTGGGTGAGCAGTTCTCCCTTTTTGGCCAATCGCATGGTGTAGATGCTGTGTGGCTCGAACACCTTTATGGTGGCATAAGCGACGGTCGAGGTAATCATGAGCGGCAAAAAGAGGTCATATCCACCGGTAAGCTCGGTGGTGAGGAAGATCGCCATCAACGGGGCGTGCATGACAGCCGACATGACACCGGCCATACCCATCAACGCGAAGTTTTTATCAGACAATTCCAACGGGAAAATTCCCGAATGGTTGATTACATAGGCAAAGAAGAATCCGGCGAAACAGCCCACATACAAGCTCGGGGCGAATGTTCCGCCCACGCCGCCTCCTCCATTGGTCGCACTTGTCGCCAATACTTTCACAAGGATAATGAGTCCCAGAAATAGCATCATCACCCACATGTTTCCATTCTCGGTATAGAAGAAACTCCCTTCGGCAAGTTCTTTGAGATTGTCGTTCAGCAGGCTGGTGATAGCCCCGTAACCCTCGCCGTACAGCGGAGGAAGCAGAAAGATGGAGAGACTGAGGATAAGAGACCCGAGAATGAATTTCTTCCACGGGGTGCCTATCCGGCGGAATATATCTTCCATTCGGTTCATGACGCGGGTGAAATAGAGCGAGACAAACCCGCAGAACAGGCCGAGGAAAATAACATAAGGTATGCGGGCGGCTTCGAATACCTCGGTTTGCACAAAACTGAACTCGGCGTTGTAGCCTGTGAAGATATAGGAGACAGTCACGGCGGTAATCGACGAAATGAGCAACGGTAGAACCGAGGTCGTGGTCATGTCGATCATCAGCACTTCGAGGGTGAACAGAATCCCGGCGATGGGCGCCTTGAATATTCCGGCGATAGCGGCGGCGGCTCCACAGCCGACCAAGAGCATGAGCAACCGCTGGTCGAGCCTGAACAGTCGCCCGATATTCGAGCCGATAGCCGCACCTGTGTAAACGATAGGCGCTTCGGCTCCTACCGAACCACCGAACCCGATTGTGATAGAACTGGCAATGACCGAGGTGTACATGTTGTGGGGTTTCAGCCGGCTCTTTTTTTGCGATATGGCATAAAGTATGCGGGTGACACCGTGGCTGATGTCGTCTTTTACGATGTAGCGCACATATAGACCGGCCAATAAAATACCTATGATCGGGTAGATGAGGTAGAGGTAGTTGGCTCCGTCGGTATCGAAATGCGATGTGAGCATGTTCTGAATGAAATGAATCAGAAATTTCAAGATAAGTGCCGCCGCGGCTGTACAAATTCCAATCACAAAACTTAGGAACAGCACGAAGTTATGCTCGTTGATGTGTTTTTCCCGCCACATCAACAGTCGCATCATCAAGTCGCTATGACGCTCGGCTCGGCTATCGTCTATTTCTATATCTTCTTCTTCAACCATATCAAATTCCTTTCCCTGTAAAGACTGTCTTCACAGTGTAGATGATGATTCTGAAATCTACCAGTAAAGACATGTTCTCCAAATAAAGAATATCATATTTCAATCGGGCGATCATCTCGTCGACATTCCGGGCATATCCATATTTCACCATGCCCCAAGAGGTGATGCCCGGACGAATCTGGTGCAACAACACATAATAGGGAGCCCGCTCCACGATTTGGCGGATAAAGTATTCCCGTTCGGGGCGAGGTCCCACCAGCGACATGTCGCCTTTCAGCACGTTCCAGAATTGGGGTAGCTCGTCCAATCGATACTTGCGCAAGACCTTCCCGATTTTGGTGATTCGGCTGTCGTTCTCCCCCGACAGCATGGGCTTGCCTTGCTCGGCATCGACCTTCATGGTTCTGAATTTATATATTTTGAAAGGCTTGTGCCGGTATCCTATGCGCTCTTGTTTATAAAATACGGGACCTTTTGAATCTCGCTTGATGAGCATAGCCAAAATTAGGAATAGGGGAGAGAACAGTATCAACGCCACGAATGCGACGACGACATCGATGGCTCGCTTCATGTTTTTCCCGCTCTCCGAAATCGCGCAGTTGCTCATGTCGATAAGGGGAGCCCCGTAGATATTGGTCAACCTCACCCGTGACGATATGATATTGAACTCGTCGATACCCAGTTTTATGGGCAGGTTGAGCGGGTATAGCGTGTTGATGAGCCGGTGCAGCTCGGCCGGATTGTTTTCTTCGGGAGCTACGATGAGCTCATGGATATTCATTTCTTGGCACAGTCGGGGCAATTCGCTTATCGGGAACCTTTTCCCTTCCGTTTCGGGAGCCGGGGTTTCGCCGTTGACCTGAATGAACCCGACGATGTGGTATCCCAACGGTTGCCGGGGCTCTTCGAGTTCTTTCATCTGTTTGATGGCCTTCTCGCCGCACCCGATAATAAATGTGTTGAATTTCCACTTCCGTTGGTGAATGAGGGCAATAGTATTCCCCGTGATAATGATGCGCACGGTATATACACACACAAATTGCAACATGTACAGCAAAAACAACAATTCATAGTTGTCTATCCTTATGCTCAACACATCGTTGATAAGTGCGATGAAAAAGATAAGGAGCGTATTGATTAGGACCGAGCCCAATGTCTGCATCAACTCTTGGATACGCGATTTAAAGAAAGGCCTGTTGTAATACCCCGACAAGTAGTACACCCCCATCATCAACAGCGGGAAAAGTATCTGGCCTTCGATAACCCTCGTCGACAGCAAAAAGCCTTTCAACGAGATGCCGGCCGCGATGCCTGGGAAATGAAACCGCACGATGTTGAAGAGGAACCACGCCACATTCGATGCGAGGTAGTCCCACAACACATATCGCCTTATTTGTCGTTTGTTATTGATCACTCGCGTATAATCTTAATGGTTCCGTCGTCCCCGAGTTTGATGATACTCGATGGCGTCGACTCGTCGGTTTCGTCCCGACGCGCCTCGACAATGTAGTCCACGGCATTTTTTATCTCGTCCGATATTTCGGCGAAGTTGTGAGGCGAGGGAGTGCCGCTGATGTTGGCCGAGGTCGACACGATAGCTTTCTTGAACCGTCGGCACAACTGTTGCGAGAAACTCTCTCGGGTAATGCGAATGGCTATGCTTCCGTCCTCGGCCAGCAAGTTGGGAGCCAAATTGCGGGCGCCGGGATAGATGAGCGTGAGCGGTTTTACAGCCACGTCGAGCAGTTGCCAAGCCGTTTCGGGGACTTCGGTGACATAGTATTCCACTTTTGCCTCGCTGTCGGTCAAGACGATAAGCGCCTTGCTGTCGGCTCGCTGTTTTATTTCATAGACTCGCTGTACCGCCGCGGCGTTGGTGGCGTCGCACCCGATACCCCATATCGTGTCGGTGGGGTACAATATCACACCGCCACGCTCCATTACCTCGCAAGCCTGTTTAATATCTTCATTGATTTCCATAGCAATATCTCTTGTGTACGGTTCGATAACGTTTAGGTAAACTTCGGCTCTTTGAAGTGGTTGCCAGCCTCAGCCTTTGTTCGCGGCAAAGATACATAAAGACAAGTGCCGAGCCAAACCCCGGGAAGCAAAGTTTTCGAGAGGGTTGTGCCTGTGAGCCACTCCTACCTACCACAAAGATAAAGAAAGGTGGGCGCAGAGACAAAAGAAAACGAAGTTTTCATTTTGTCCTATGCCGAACCGCATCATATCTTCGTGAAACAAAGATACGCAATAGTGTCTCGATAACAAATATTAAAAAGAAAAAATATCGGCAGTCCTCTCTTCCTTGCCGGCTTACAGGCCTGTCGAGTCGTGGTTTTCGGCCTATTCCGATTGCGACGATCGAGCCGTGTTGTTTGCGCGATGGGTGAAAAAACGGTTGGGCATGAAAGTTACACTCATTTATTACCCCGGGGTGTATCTGGCCACGGCCGTACACTTCGACGACCCGCAAGTTACAGGCGATTATGGCGCTGTGGACAATTATAAGAGCCTTGTTTGCTATCCCACCTACATCGGCGTCGAATCGGGTATGACGATGCCCGACTTGCGTGACACGCCGGTCGAAACCGTTCGGTTGCAGGATGCCCGGCGAGGATGGGGCGGGGTGATGCCGGCGCGACGGTTTTATATTTTGTGCTCTTCCCGAAAAGTAGTATCTTCGCAGAAGAAACGGAGATAAATAAATGGTAAAGGAACGCGAGAACCTGCCGGTAAAGGTGCGCCCTTATCGGGTGGGGCTGGTATTGAGTGGCGGAGGCGCCAAGGGTTTTGCTCATGTGGGCGTGTTGAAAGCCTTCGAGGAATTGGGTATCCGTCCCGATATTATATCGGGCACAAGTGCGGGAGCTGTTATCGCCGTGCTGTATGCCGACGGATATTCCCCCGATGAGATTCTCGACCTTTTTTCGGGCTTGTCGTTCAACGATTTGGCCGAGATAACCCTGCCCCGAGCCGGATTCTTCAAGATAGACCGATTCAAACAATTTTTGCAACAATCGTTGCGTGCCGAGAATATCGAAGACCTTGCTATCCCGGTGGTGGTGACGGCGACCGATCTTGACCACGGGCGGTACGAGGTTTGGCGCTCGGGGGCGATAGCCGAGCGGGTAACCGCCTCGTGCAGTATTCCCATCATATTCCCGCCGGTACTTATCGACGGCACCCACTATGTCGACGGAGGAGTGCTTCGCAATCTGCCGGTGTATCCCATACGCAACGAATGCGACACGATCGTGGGCATTAATGTGAGCCCGTTGGTGAACAAGAAATATAAGCAGTCGGTTATCGATATTGCCATGCGATCATACAGTTTCATGTCAAAGAGCAATACGGTCGAGGATATGAAATTGTGCGACGTGTTCATACCCATGAAAGAAGTGACGCGGTATGCCGTGTTCGATATTCACGCTTTGCGCGACATCGCCAACGTGGGCTACCAACGCACGATGAAGATTTTTACCGGGAAATACGCTTCGAGAATAAACGAGCTGAATAAATAAAAAGACGATATATGGCCGACGAAAAAATAATCATCTATCAGGTGCTTCCCCGATTGTTCTCCAACATGTGCGACACCTGTGTGCCTCATGGAACCTATGCCCGCAATGGAGCCGGCAAGTTGAACCATTTCACCCCCCGGGTTTTGCGGGAAATCAAGAAACTCGGCGCCAATTATATTTGGTACACCGGTGTGATCGAGCATGCCACGAAAACCGATTATTCCCAGTATGGAATCACTCCCGACAACAAATATGTGGTCAAAGGCGAGGCCGGCTCGCCGTATGCTATCAAGGATTATTACGATATAGACCCCGATTTGGCCGAGGATCCGCGGCGTCGCATGCAAGAGTTCGAGGCGCTGGTGGAGCGCACGCACGAAGCCGGATTGAAAGTGGTGCTCGATTTCGTGCCCAATCATGTGGCCCGGCAGTACCATTCCGACAGTGCCCCCGAGGGCGTGGAAGATTTGGGCGCCCACGATAATAAGGAAATGCACTTCTCCCCGTCGAATAACTTTTATTACATTCCCCGGCAGGCGTTTACCCCTCAATTCTATATCGGCGAAGGCGACGACCGCTATTTCGAATATCCCGCCAAAGCTACCGGAAACGATTGTTTCGGAGCCTTCCCGGGAGAATGCGATTGGTATGAAACCGTGAAGTTGAATTACGGTGTCGATTACATGGGCGGTCACAGGCTCTGTTTCGACCCTATCCCCGATACATGGTATAAGATGCTCGACATCCTATTCTTTTGGTGTGGCAAAGGAATCGATGCGTTCCGTTGCGATATGGCGCACATGGTGCCTGTCGAATTTTGGAATTGGGCCATCTCGAAAGTGAAAGAGAGCTATCCGTCGGTGCTGTTTATCGCCGAGATCTACGATGTGCCCTTGTATCGGGTGTATATAGAAAGAGGCCGGTTTGACTATCTGTATGACAAAGTGGGGCTATATGACAAGCTCAAAGGCGTGTTGTGCCACCAAGTTTCGGCCGCTCAACTCACCTATTGCTGGCAGACTGTCGATGGCATAGGCGGGCATATGCTCAATTTCCTTGAAAACCACGATGAACAACGTTTCGCTTCGGACTATTTCGCCGGCGATGCCGATAAAGTCCTCCCCGCGCTGGTCGTGGCGACGATGATGAATACGGGCCCCATGATGATTTATTTCGGTCAGGAACTGGGCGAGCGCGCCGAAGATGCCGAAGGATTCAGCGGGCGGGACGGCCGCACCACCATATTCGATTATTGGAGCGTGCCCACCGTGCGGCAATGGTACGATGGCGGCCGCTGTTCGGCCACCAAACTCACAGCCCGGCAGAAACGGCTGCGCAACCTCTATAAAACGGTACTCAATATAGGTCGTAGCGAACCAGCCGTCGTGCATGGCGATTTTTTCGATTTGATGTATGTCAACGGCGAGAATCCACGTTTCAACCCTCATAGGCAATTTGCTTTTCTGCGTAAACACGCTCATGAGTTGCTGGTGATTATTGTCAACTTCGATTCCCGGCCTGCGGCGGTCGAGGTAAACATTCCTCCGCACGCTTTCGATTTCATGGGAATCACGCCCGGGGAGTACGCTGCGACAGAACTGATAAGCGGGGACAAAACGGAGAAAACCGTGTCGCCCGAAACCCCATTCGTATCGGAGCTGACAGCGTATGGGGCGGTAGTTTGGAAAATAGCCCTGAAAAAAATCCCGGGAAAAGTCAAAAAAAATAAGATGATTTCTAAATAGAAGTTGTACCTTTGCGACATAAATAATAACCTCTGTTTTTACACACAAAAAATCATGAGTCAAACACCTCCCTTTAAGGTATTTTCGGGAACCAATTCAAGGTATCTCGCTGAGAAAATCTGTAATAGTCTGGGTTGTGAATTAGGGCAAATGAACATTCAGCACTTCGCCGATGGCGAGTTTGCCGTCTCTTTCGAGGAGTCGATTCGTGGCTGCCAAGTTTATTTGGTACAGTCGACCTTCCCCAATTCCGACAACCTGATGGAATTGTTGTTGATGATCGATGCAGCCAAGCGGGCTTCGGCCAAATCGATCGTGGCCGTCGTTCCCTATTTCGGTTGGGCGCGTCAAGACCGCAAAGACAAGCCGCGCGTCTCTATCGCCGCCAAACTGTTGGCCGACATTTTGAGCGTGGCCGGTATCAACCGCCTTATCACTATGGATTTGCATGCCGACCAGATACAAGGATTTTTCGACGTTCCGGTCGACCACTTGTATGCCTCCTCGGTGTTCATTCCTTATATCCAGTCTTTGAATTTGAAAGACATGGTTATTGCCACTCCCGATGTGGGCGGATCCAAGCGGGCAAGCACCTATGCCAAATATCTGGGTGTGCCTCTGGTATTGTGCCACAAACAAAGAGCCAAAGCCAATGTGGTGGAAAGCATGACCGTGATTGGCGAAGTGGAAGGCAAAAATGTGATTTTGGTCGACGACATGGTCGATACAGCCGGAACCATTACCAAGGCTGCCGATTTGATGATGAGCAAAGGTGCTCTTTCGGTGCGGGCCATTGCTTCGCATGCCGTGATGAGCGATCCGGCCAGCGAACGTGTGCAAAACTCGTCGATGACCGAGATGATTTTTACCGACAGTATTCCCTACACCAAGAAATGCAATAAGGTACACATTATCAGCATTGCCGATTTGTTTGCCGACACGATTCGCCGTGTGTACGAAAACAAGTCTATCAGCTCGCAATACCTGCTGTAAATACAGTGTGCGACAAGATAATCCGCCGGCCTACGCTACAAGGCGTAGGCCGGCGTTGTTTATAAACTTTTCTTTATGTTTTCTGCAAATGGTAAGGAGATACATTTAAAATTCTGTAAACGGCAGGGGGAGCTTTAATATAAAGAATTTTTACTTTATTAGAAATATTTGTTTCTCATTCCCGGAGAGGTATAAAAAAACGAGGAGCATTGCCTGTGCAATAGCTCCCCGTTTTGTATAGAGGGTTAGAGATTGATGCGATTATTTCACCTCTTCAAAATCGACGTCGGTCACATCCTTGCCGTTGTTTCCGGCTTGACCCTGTGCATCGGCACCCGGTTGAGCTTGTTGTGCGCCGGCTTGTTGTTGAGCCTGAGCGTTGTACAAGTCTTGAGCGGCGGCTTGCAGCACGTTGTTCAATTCGGTCGAAGCGGCGTCGATAGCGGCGATGTCTTGGGCTTTGTGAGCCTCTTTCAGTTTGCCGAGAGCCGATTCGATAGCGCTCTTCTTGTCGGCGGGCAGTTTGTCGCCCATCTCTTTGAGTTGTTTCTCGGTTTGGAAGATAAGGGCGTCGGCATGGTTCAGTTTGTCGATACGCTCTTTCTCTTTGGCGTCGTTTTCGGCGTTGGCGGCAGCCTCGTCTTTCATTCGTTTGATTTCGGCGTCGGTTAATCCGCTCGAAGCCTCGATACGGATGCTTTGTTCTTTCCCCGTGCCTTTATCTTTGGCCGATACGTTCAAAATACCGTTGGCGTCGATATCGAAAGTCACTTCGATTTGAGGTACGCCACGCATGGCGGCGGGGATACCGTCCAGATGGAATTTGCCGATGGTCTTGTTGTCTTTGGCCATGGGGCGCTCGCCTTGCAGCACATGGATTTCGACCGAAGGCTGGTTGTCGACGGCGGTCGAGAAGATTTCCGACTTGCGGGTAGGAATGGTGGTGTTGGCGTCGATCAGTTTGGTCATTACGCCACCCAGCGTTTCGATACCCAGCGAAAGCGGGGTTACATCGAGCAGCAACACATCTTTCACATCGCCGGTCAATACGGCACCTTGTATGGCGGCACCTACGGCAACTACCTCATCGGGGTTCACGCCCTTCGACGGAGTCTTGCCGAAGAATTTCTCTACGATAGCCTGTATGGCGGGGATACGGGTAGAACCACCCACGAGGATTACCTCGTCGATATCCGATGCGCTCAATCCGGCGTCTTGCAGCGCTTTGCGGCAAGGCTCGATAGTGGCTTGGATAAGACTGTCGCTCAGTTGCTCGAATTTGGCACGGGTCAACGTTTTAACCAAGTGTTTGGGCACACCGTTTACCGGCATGATGTACGGCAGGTTGATTTCGGTCGAAGTCGAGCTCGACAATTCGATTTTTGCTTTTTCGGCAGCTTCTTTCAACCGTTGCAAGGCCATAGGATCTTCTCTCAAATCCACGCCTTCGTCGTTTTTGAACTCGTTGGCCAACCAGTCGATAATCACATGGTCGAAGTCGTCACCACCGAGGTGTGTGTCACCGTTGGTCGATTTCACTTCAAACACACCGTCACCCAGTTCGAGGATAGAGATATCGAATGTACCGCCACCCAAGTCGAATACGGCGATTTTCATGTCTTTGTTAGACTTGTCGAGACCGTAGGCCAAAGCGGCAGCCGTAGGCTCGTTGACGATACGGCGCACGTTCAATCCGGCAATTTCACCGGCCTCTTTTGTGGCCTGACGTTGCGAGTCGTTGAAGTAGGCCGGCACGGTGATAACGGCGTCGGTAACCTCTTGTCCCAAATAGTCTTCGGCGGTTTTCTTCATTTTTTGAAGAATCATGGCCGAGATTTCCTGCGGTGAATAGAGTCGCCCGTCGATGTCCACACGAGGCGTGTTGTTGTCGCTGCGTACCACTTTATAAGGTACACGGGCAATTTCGTTGGTCACCCGGTCGAATGTCTCACCCATGAAACGTTTGATCGAGAAAATCGTTCTCGTCGGGTTGGTGATAGCCTGACGTTTGGCAGGTTCGCCCACCTTGCGTTCGCCACCATCAACAAAAGCCACGATCGAAGGCGTCGTGCGACGGCCTTCACTGTTGGCGATTACTACCGGCTCGGTGCCTTCCATAACGGCTACACACGAGTTGGTTGTTCCTAAGTCAATACCAATAATCTTTCCCATAATGTATAATCTTTTATTTGTTATTCGTTTTTGTTTGTTGTTCTCTGTCGTTGTCTTTTTCACAACGACACTCCATATTATTCAAATGCTATGCCAAAAAACGCCGACGGTGAAAATGTTTTTTTTGTCAGCCTTTTGTAAAATCGGCCGGACGCTTGTGTCAGTAATGCTGTCGATTTGTCATACTTGCTCACCTCGGTTCGATTTGTAAAAAAAACACATGCGATGCGGCAAAGGTTGATTGGGGGCGCAGTTATTTTCCCGATTTTATTTCGTTATTAAACCGAAATAACGTAAATTTGCCCGTCTTATAGTCGGTACGGCAGGCAGATATAGAATTAAAATATAAGTTAACTAAAATACTAAGTATTATGAACATTTCTCACATTGAACATTTAGGAATCGCTGTGAAGAGTCTCGACGAAGCTATTCCTTATTATGAAAACATTTTGGGCCTTAAATGTTATTCCATCGAAGAAGTTGCCGACCAAAAAGTGAAAACAGCCTTCTTCAAAGTAGGACAGACAAAAATAGAACTGTTGGAACCGACCAGCGAAGATAGCACCATAGCCAAGTTCATAGAGAAACGCGGCGAAGGCATTCATCACATGGCATTCGCCATCGAAGACGGGGTGGCCAACGCATTGGCCGAAGTCGAAGCCAAAGGTGTACGACTCATCGACAAGGCTCCCCGCAAAGGCGCCGAAGGATTGAACATCGCTTTCCTTCACCCCAAATCGACTTGCAGCGTATTAACCGAACTTTGTGAAGACCCTAATAAATAAAAATATGAGCAATCAACTTGAAAAAGTACAAGAGCTGATAGAGCTGCGCGCTCAGGCTCGTTTGGGTGGTGGACAAAAAGCCATTGATAAACAACACGAGAAAGGGAAATATACAGCTCGTGAACGTATTGCCCAGCTCCTCGACGAAGGTAGTTTCGAAGAATTGGACATGTTTGTGCGACACAGATGTACCAACTTCGGGCAAGAGAAGAAATCATTTTTGGGAGACGGCGTCGTTACCGGATATGGTACGATAGAAGGCCGTCTCGTTTATGTTTTTGCACAAGACTTTACCGTATTCGGCGGTTCTCTGTCCGAGACAATGGCCTTGAAAATCTGTAAAGTGATGGATATGGCCATGAAGATGGGAGCCCCCTGCATCGGGTTGAACGACTCGGGTGGCGCCCGTATTCAAGAGGGTATCAACGCATTGGCCGGTTATGCCGAGATTTTTCAACGTAACATCATGGCTTCGGGCGTGATTCCCCAAATATCGGCTATCTTGGGCCCCTGTGCCGGTGGTGCCGTATATTCTCCCGCATTGACCGACTTCACGATCATGGCCAAGGGCATTTCCTATATGTTCCTTACCGGCCCGAAAGTAGTGAAGACCGTAACCGGTGAAGACGTTACACAAGAGGCTCTCGGTGGAGCCGAAGTACACTCGGCCAAATCGGGCGTAGCCCACTTTGCCGCCGAGAATGGCGAAGAGGCTTTGGCCATTATCCGTAAGCTCATCAGCTATATTCCTCAAAACAATCTCGAGGAGGCTCCCCTCGTTCCCTGCAACGACCCCATCGACCGCCTCGAAGATTCGCTCAACGAGATTATCCCCGACAGCCCCAACCGTCCGTACGATATGTACGAGGTGATCGGCGCTATCATCGATAACGGCGAGTTCCTCGAAATTCAACGCGACTACGCCAAGAATATCATCATCGGCTTCGCCCGTTTCAACGGCCAGTCGGTAGGTATTGTCGCCAACCAGCCCAAGTATTTGGCCGGTGTGCTCGACAGCAACGCTTCGCGCAAAGCCGCCCGTTTCGTACGTTTCTGCGACGCCTTCAATATTCCGTTGGTAAGTTTGGTCGACGTGCCGGGATTCTTGCCGGGTACAGGTCAGGAATACAACGGTGTGATTCTGCACGGAGCCAAGTTGCTCTACGCCTACGGCGAAGCTACGGTGCCCAAAGTGACGATTACCTTGCGTAAATCTTATGGCGGTTCGCACATCGTGATGAGCTGTAAACAATTGCGTGGTGACATGAACTATGCTTGGCCTACTGCCGAAATCGCCGTGATGGGTGGTGCCGGTGCCGTGGAGGTGCTCTATGCCAAAGAAGCCAAAGAGGCCGAAGACCCCGCCAAGTTCATGGCCGAGAAAGAAGCCGAGTACACCAAGCTGTTCGCCAATCCGTATAATGCGGCCAAGTATGGTTATATCGACGACGTGATCGAGCCTCGCAATACTCGTTTCCGCATCATTCGCGCTTTGCAGCAGTTGCAAACCAAGAAATTAACCAACCCTGCCAAGAAGCACGGTAATATTCCTTTGTAATACCCATTAAAGTATATAAAAGCGATGAATAAAAAAATCTTAGGGGTATTCTTGTTGGCAGTCATCACGGTGTCATCGGCATGGGCGCAAGGCCGTAAAGGATTGCGCATCAATGAGGTCTTAGTGACGAACGAGGAAAATTTCCAAGACGATTACGGTTGTCAATCGGCATGGATAGAGATTTTCAATACGACGTTCGGCTCGGTCGATGTGCGTAGTTGTTATTTGACGAACGACAAGAACAATCCCAGAAAATATCCTATTCCCAAAGGCGATGTTCTCACCGAGATACCGCCTCGTCAGCATTTGCTGTTTTGGGCCGACGATATGCCCAACCGGGGAACGTTCCATGTGAATTTCAAATTGGATCCCGAAAAAGACAACTGGATCGGTCTCTACGACGCCAATGGCCGCGACCTGATCGACTCGGTGACCGTCCCTGCCGGAATCCCCGCCGACCACTCTTATGCCCGTGTTGAAGACGGTGTAGGCCAGTGGGTCATCAAAGGCGATAAAGGATCGGGCTATGTGACGCCGAGTACCAACAACGTTACGCTCGACAAGAACGAGAAAATCGAGATGTTCGAGACGCACGACCCGTTTGGCGTGGGTATGTCGGTTTTGGCCATGCTCATTGTTTTTACAGGATTGTTGTTGTTGTATCTTCTTTTCAGAGGTATCGGGCAAATCTCGGTGCTTGTGAAGAAGCGCAACGCTATGCGTGTGCATGGAATCTCCGATAAGGACGAAGCAAGGGAGAAAGGTCTCGGCCGTGAGTCGGGCGAGATATACGCCGCCATCGCCATGGCTCTGTATCAGCACCTCGAAGTTCACGATGTGGAAGATACTATTCTTACTATCAACAAGGTGAAGAAAGCTTACTCGCCGTGGAACTCGAAGATCTACTCATTGAGAGAAGTCCCCAATAAAAAATAATCCTCAAAACTAACGGTTAAGAAATTTTATGAAAGAATATAAGTATAAAATCAACGGTAACCTTTATACGGTTTCTGTTGGCGAAATCGAGAAAAACATTGCCCATGTCGAGGTGAATGGCACGGTGTATAAAGTAGAGATGGAAGAAGCCGCTCCCGTGAAAGTGGGAACCCCCAAACCCTCGGCTGCTCCCCGTACCGCGACGGGCGAACGTGTCATTTCCAAGCCTGCGGCGGTAAGTACCGGAGCCGACGCCGTGAAATCGCCGCTTCCCGGTGTCGTTAACGATATTTTGGTGAAAGTGGGCGATACCGTGAATGTAGGACAGACGGTGCTTATTCTGGAAGCCATGAAGATGGAAAACAACATCAACGCCGTGAAGAGCGGTAAAATTGTCGAGATTAAAGTAAATAAAGGCGATTCTGTCCTTGAAGGGACCGAACTTGTCATAATAGAGTAGTGCTATGGGATTTATAGATTTCTTAGGTGATAATTTAGTCCAGTTTTGGGAATACACAGGCTTTGCCAACTGTACATTCCCTCATGTGGCGATGATATTGGTGGGGTTGTTCTTTATCTATTTGGCGATAAAGAAAAACTTCGAGCCGATGTTGCTTGTGCCTATCGGATTCGGTATTCTCATCGGGAACATACCTTTCAAAATAGATGCCGGCCTCGAGATTGGTATCTATGAAGAGGGGTCGGTGTTGAATACGCTCTACCAAGGAGTAAGTGCCGGGTGGTATCCTCCGCTGGTATTTTTGGGCATCGGCGCCATGACCGACTTCTCGTCGCTCATCGCCAATCCTAAATTGATGCTGGTGGGCGCTGCCGCACAGTTTGGTATCTTTGGAGCCTATATGGTCGCACTGGCAATCGGCTTTACGCCCGACCAAGCGGCAGCGATTGGTATCATCGGTGGCGCCGACGGTCCCACGGCCATATTCCTTTCATCGAAACTCGCCCCTAACCTCATGGGTGCCATTGCGGTCTCGGCCTATTCCTATATGGCGCTTGTCCCGGTGATACAGCCTCCTATTATGCGGCTGTTCACGACCAAGAAAGAGCGGCTCATTCGCATGAAACCGGCTCGTGCGGTTTCGCAGAACGAGAAAATCATGTTTCCTATTGTCGGGTTGCTGCTCACCTGCTTCTTGGTTCCGTCGGGTCTGCCCCTGTTGGGTATGCTCTTCTTCGGCAACCTGTTGCGTGAGAGCGGCGTGACCTCCCGTCTGGCCAAGACGGCAAGCGGCCCGATGTGCGACATTGTGACGATTCTGTTGGGTATGACGGTGGGCGCTTCTACGCAAGCCTCCGAGTTCTTGACCCCCAGCACGCTCGGAATCTTTGCCTTAGGTTTCATGGCATTTATCATTGCTTCGGCCTCGGGTGTGCTGTTTGTGAAGATTTTCAACCTCGTGTTGCCCAAAAGCAAGAAAATCAATCCGCTCATTGGTAATGCCGGCGTTTCGGCTGTACCTATGTCGGCGCGTATTTCCAACAATGTCGGTCTCGAATACGATTCGACCAACTACCTGTTGATGCACGCTATGGGTCCCAATGTGGCCGGTGTCATCGGCTCGGCTGTCGCTGCCGGTGTTTTGCTCGGATTCCTTTCGTAACAAGTACGATAGACGACCATATGCGGGCGGCGCGTTCCCTTCATGGAGACGCGCCGTCCGGCTTTTTTATGGCGTCTCGATAAAACCGCAAAAGGGAAGTGTGTCGGGCTCTTGACAGATTATGGCGATTGCACTATATTTGCTCATGAAGAATTGCTGCGGTTTCGTGGCATAGAAAGAAAGACAAGCGCATGTCAGTCTCGTGGAATCCGTGGCATGGGTGCCATAAAATAAGCGAAGGTTGCCGGCATTGTTACGTTTATCGGCGCGACAGCCTGTATGACAAAGATAGTCGTGTGGTCACTCGCACGGCGGCCTTCGATTTGCCTTGTCGCCGTAGGCGTGGTGGCGATTACCGGGTGCCGTCGGGCGAACGGGTCTATGCCTGTTTCACCTCCGATTTCTTTCTCGAAGAGGCCGACGAGTGGCGAGCCGAGGCGTGGTCGATGATACGGGAGCGCAGTGACCTGTCGTTCGTCATTCCCACTAAGCGAATCGAGCGTTTCGGGGTAGCCCTGCCTGCCGATTGGGGCGACGGATATGACCATGTGGCCATTGCCTGCACGATAGAAAATCAAGCGATGCTCGATCACCGCCTGCCCATATTCTGCTCGTTGCCTATACGTCATCGGCTTTTGTTTTGCGCCCCGTTGTTGGGCCCGCTCGATTTTTCGGGTTATCTCGGCGGCGTCATCGAGGAAGTCTCGGTCGGCGGCGAATCGGGTACCGAAGCGAGAGTGTGTGACTACGATTGGGTACTCGACATTCGTCGGCAATGTGTGGCAAACCAAGTCCCGTTTAATTTTCATCAAACCGGAGCCCGATTGCGCAAAGATGGCAAAATCTATCGTATCCGCCGGGAATTTCAGCACTCGCAAGCCCACCGGGCAGGTATCGATTACAGGGTGGGGGATAACTGGTAGAGAGATAACCTCTTTAAAAAACATAGAGTGCCTTATGGGGAAAGGCACTCTATGTTTTGAATATTCTAATTTTAAATAATAAGGTTATTCTTTCACAGTGAAAGAGCCTTTAAGGCCTTCGGTACTATTCGGAGCAACCCAGATATCGAACTGTCCGGCTTCTACCTTCTTGATTAAATCTTTACCATAGAAGGCCAGTTCCGAGATGGGCAATTTGAACGATACGGTTTGGGCTTCGCCGGCTTTCAAGGCAAGGCGTTGGAAACCTTTTAACTCCTTGACAGGCCGAGTGATAGATCCTACCAAATCGCGAACATAAAGTTGCACGACTTCGGTACCGTCGATGTCGCTCGTGTTTTTGATTGTAGCGGTGACTGTGAGCGTATCGTTGGCATTCACTTCGTTGCTCGACAGGTTAAGATCGGAGTATTCGAATGTGCTATACGAGAGACCGTATCCGAATGCGAACAACGGGTCTTTTCCCGAATCCAAGTAGAACGATGTGTTGCCGAGCGATGTTTGCGGGGCTTCCAGCGGAATGTCGTTTATCGGGGTAATCCAATCCTGTGCCGGACGGCCGGTATTGTTGTGATTGTAATACATGGGGATTTGTCCCACTTCGCGCACGAAGGTCACCGGCAGTTTTCCACTGGGGTTGGCCTTCCCGTAGAGCAAGTCCATGATAGCCAATCCGCCCATCGTACCCGGGTGGAAGTTATAGAGAACAGCATCGGCATAGGGCAGGTCGCGCTCGATCGTGAGCGGCCGGCCGGCCATAACGACCATAACTACTGGTTTTCCGGTGCTTTTTATGGCTTTGAGCAATTCCGATTGTTTGCCTATTAAGTTGATGTCGCTCAACGAGTGAGCCTCTCCTGACAGGATAGCCTCTTCGCCGACAAAGACAACAGCCACATCGGCTTGGCGGGCGATGCTTTTTGCTCTTTCGAAATTACGGGTGCTCTCGTCTCTCGAATGACCCAGCCCGGCCTCGTAGTAGTATTTTATGTGTTTGTATTCGTCGCTTTGCAAGGCTTTCAACGGAGTTACGGTGTGGTTTTTGTCGCCGTCGAACGACCATGTGCCCAGTTGGTCGTAGGGAGCGTGAGCCATAGGGCCGATAATGGCTACGGTCTTATTCTCTTTCAACGGAAGCACGCCGTTGTTCTTCAATAAGATAGCCGATTCGGTAGCGGCTTGCCGAGCCGTTTGCAAATGTTCGTCGGAGTAGATTGTCGAAGTTTCCACTTCGTCGACATAGGGATTTTCAAATAATCCCAGCCGATATTTGATACGCAGGATATTGCGAACCGCATCGTCGATGACGTTCATGGAAACCTTATTCTCGGCGATTAGTTCGGGCAAGTAGTCGACGTAGGTCTGGCTCACCATTTCCATGTCGAGACCGGCATTGGCCGAGAGACGGGCCACATCTTTTCGGTCGGCGGCAAATCCGTGGTTAATCATTTCAACCATGGAGCACCAGTCCGAAACGACAAAACCGTCGAATCCCCATTCATCGCGCAATACCGTGCGCAGGAGGAAATCGTTGCCCGAGGCGGGAACCCCGTCGTTGTCGTTGAACGAAGTCATTAGCGTGGCGGCTCCGGCTTCGACCGTTTTTTGGAACGGAGGCAGATAGACGTTGCGCAATAGGCGCTCGGGGATATTGGTCGAGTTGTAATCCCGTCCGCCTTCCGAGGCGCCGTAGCCGACGAAATGTTTCACACATGCGGCGATGGCGTCGTTGTCAGAGAGCTTGTCCCCTTGGAATCCACGCACCATGGCGGCACCCAGCTCACTGGTCAAATAAGGGTCTTCACCCAGACTCTCGGCAATACGGCCCCAGCGGGCGTCGCGCGAGATGTCGAGCATGGGAGCGAAGGTCCATGTAATACCTTGCTCGCGGGCTTCGGTAGCGGCCATGTGGGTGCCTTTCTCGACGAGTTGCGGGTCGAACGAGGCGGCCATGCCCAGCGGAATGGGCAGTACCGTTTTGTAGCCGTGGACAATATCCCGCCCGATGATGAGGGGGATACCCAGCCGTGACTCTTCGACGGCAGTTTTTTGTATTTCGTTGATTAGTTTCGGGTCTATGTTGAGCATCGACCCCAGTTCTCCATTGCGCACTTGGGCTTTGATGGAGTCCAAAGATTTATCGAAATGGATTTGGTTCATTTGCCCGATTTTCTCTTCGAGCGTCATTTGGCTCAACAGATCTTCTATAAAACGATCTTCTTCGGTTTTTCCTGTTTGTGTACAGCTTGTAGCGAATAAAGCGGCCATGCAGATGACAAACAATCCTTTTTTCATTGTATAAGAGGAATTAAGTGGGTTATAAAACTATTTTGCAAGTATGATGTTGTGTCGCGTTGTGCAGTTGAAGCAGATAGACGCCCGAAGCGTCGGCGGGCAATTGTATCGTTTCGTCGTTTTCTATCGTTTTGGAGAACAAGGTTTGTCCGCATAGCGAGTAGCACGAAACAAGGCACCTCCCGTCTATCCCCTTTATGACGAGTTCTTTTTCGGCCGGACGGGTATATACTTCGATATTTGATTTTGTTATTTCGGTATAGCCCGATGGGTTGTCCGAGGATATGAGCAGTTGTGGTTTCCGGGTGTCGTCGGCCTCCGACGAATAGAAATAGAGCAGGCCTGTGGCGTCGGTATCGTTCATCTTCAACCGTAATGTGACAAGGGATTGCTGGGCTTCGATTTGCTCTTTTACCCAGTCGGTCACGTCCCATTCCACATAACTGTCGAGCTCGTTGCCCAAAACCTTCGTTTCGCCGATGGTGGTGAAATCGGTGGGTTTCGTGTCCCAAGTCATGGTGGTATATTGCTGGGTATTGCCCGATATGCCTACCGGGTGAGTCTCTTTCCGCACCCAGCTCGGGTAGATGCAGTCGTAATAGTAGGCACGCAATACGATGCGGTTGGCCTCGGGGTCGATTTTATCGATTGGGAACGATAGATATGCCTCGCGGGTATGGGTGTCGGAGTTTCCTTTTACCTCCAAATGGTCATCGTCTACATAGGCCGTTGTTTTATTGGCTTGGTGCACATAGGTGTCGAAAGTGGGAGAGATCGCTTGTTTGCCGATAAAGATTTCGGCTTTCCCCGAAACCTCGCCGCTCTCGGTAGTACGGTTGCTTATAGCCACGGGCAAGATAGAGGTTTGGGCTGTTACGGTAGGAACCGTTACGATGTAAGGGTTTTCCAAGATGCTGTCCAACTTTTGTTTTACCCCGTTGACCGAGTAGATGAGATTCCAAGGCGAAACTCCGGTGAAACGGCAAATGAAAGAGGCGTTTTCGCCGCTTTCGACAACTCGGCTCTTTTCAGAAATTTCGACCGAGGCGGGCATGGGTTCAAACAATTTTTCCAGCTCTTCCATGCAAATGGCAGCCATTTTTTGTTGTATGTATTGCTCTTTTCCGCGCAGCGGGTGCCACCCGAATGTAATGTCGTATATCTTCTCGGTGTCGGCGGCATACTTGATACTCGGCTGCCGGCCGTCTTCGTCTACCACTTTGCGGGTGAAGCCTATATTATCGTCCCATTTGATGAGCGGCAGTTGCCAGCGTTCGGCCAGTTCCCTGATGCTTTGGTTGTACGAGATGCGGGAATCGTGCCAGTGGGTACACAGGATAATCGTGGCGGGTTTGCCGTTCTCGGTTTGGTAATATTTCGAATTGGGGTTGTTTTTCAAGTTGTAGCAGTCGGCTTTGTATCGCTTGATTACATAGTCATACGCCGTGTTGTATTGTTGAATGTCGGCGTGTGTGTAGTCTTCGTAATTCTCTTTGATGCCGGTTGTGCTGGCTACGTCTTGGTTGTGTACATGCATGATGATGAATGCGTCGGTGCGTTCGAGTTCTTCGTCGGTGTAAAACCTGTCGTAGAACATATCGGAGGCGGTGTGTTTAATGGCGTCGCCCGATACGGCTTTGTTCATGGCCTCGGCGTTGAAGGCGTCGCACACCAGTTCGAACCACCCGTTCTCGGGGACTGCAAACGAGGCCCCGGCAAGCAGGAAATGGTATTTATATTCCTGTGCGTATGAAAACAGGGCAAAAAGGGATAAAATCCCCGCTAAGACAATACGTTTCATATTCATTTGTGTTTTTTGTAATAGCGACTAATTTTTTACTTGGATTTTTGCGGTGGCCTGTATCGCTTTCGACGATGAAGCGACGTGGAGCGAGTAACTGTCGTTTTCCAATTTCCAATCGGCAGTTTGCTCGTCATAGAAAGCGAACGACCGAACCGGTATTTCTATTTCCACGACTTGTTCTTCTCCGGCTTGCAGGAAGACTTTTTTAAATCCTTTGAGTTCCTTGACCGGGCGCAACACACTGGGCTTTTTCTGGCTCATATATATCTGTACGGTTTCGGCTCCGGGCGTGTCGCCTGTATTTTTCAGGGTAAACGAAATCTTTACAGACTCGTCGGCACGGTATGTTTTTTTGTCGGTTCGAGCCTTCCCATATTGGAATGTCGTGTATGAGAGCCCGTATCCGAAGGGGAACAGCGGATCTATTTTTTTTGTGTCGTGCCAGCGATACCCCACCAGAATATCATCTTTGTAATATTGCATGCCGTTTACACCCGGGTAGGATTCTGCCCCGAAATAGTGGGCGCTGTTGTCTTCCAGTTTTACCGGAATGGAGAACGGCAATTTCCCCGAAGGATTCGCTTCGCCACAGATGATATTGGCGGTAGCCGTACCGGCTTGGGAACCCAAATACCACGATTGCATGAGCCCGTCGATTTGCGATAGCCACGGCATGCTCACGGCATTGCCGCTAATCAGTATGACACCGGTATTGGGGTTCACTTGAATGATTTTCTCGATCAACTCGTTTTGTCCGAAAGGCAGGTCCATGCTCCGGCGGTCATCGCCCTCGCAATCTTGTTGAAAGTTTTTGTTGAGGCCTCCGAAGAACAGGACTACATCGGCTTCGCGGGCCACTTTCAAGGCTTCTTGCACAAGCGAGTCGGCGTCGAGTCCCGAGGGTAGCTCGTTACTGTAATTTGGTTCGCCCGAAGCATAGCCCAGTGTAAACAAGATATGCTCTTTACCGTATTTTTCGATCATGCCCTCCAACGGAGAGATTTCTTTTTGTGGCTTCAACTCGGAGGAACCGCCACCGAGGCTCAACTGTTTGACCGCATTCTCGCCAATGACGGCGATTTTTTGGTAGCGGCCTTTCTCGATAGGGAAGAAATGGTTTTCGTTTTTCAGCAGCACAATACCCTCCTCGGCTATTTTGCGGGCAATTTCGGCGTGTTCGGGGGTAAGTTTACACCCGTAGGGACGGTTTCGGTTCATACTGGTGCGGAAGGTTAGACGCAACACCCGGCGCACTTTCTCGTCCAAAAGCGATTCGGGCAGCTCCCCGCTCTCTATCTTTTTCAAGAACGGTTGAGCCAGATAATAATCGTCGTAGGCCGAACTCAATCCCCAAGTCAATCCGTTTGTCCAAGAGCCCATTTCGAGATCGAGTCCGTAGCGCGCCGCCTCATCGGTATCGTGAGCCGAGCCCCAGTCGGTCATCATAACCCCGTCGAAGCCCCAATCTTTTTTTAGGATTTGGTTGATGAGCAGGTCGTTGTGGCTGCAATACTGGCCGCGGAATTTGTTGTATGAACCCATCACTGTCCATACTCCACCTTCCTGTACCCCCGCCTTGAATGCCGGCAGATAGATTTCATATAAAGCCCGGTCGCTCACCTCGACATTGATTTTGTCGCGGTCTTTTTCCTGATTGTTCAAGGCAAAGTGTTTCAAGCAGGCGGCGACACCGTTTTGTTGCATACCCTTTACATAAGGGACAACCATGCGGGACGACAGGTAGGGGTCTTCGCCCATATATTCAAAGTTGCGTCCACTCAGCGGCGTGCGGTAGATATTGACCCCCGGCCCGAGTATGACGTCTTTTTCCCGATAGCGGGCTTCTTGGCCTATGGCGTTGCCATATTTGAATGCCAATTCGGGGTTGAACGTGGCCGCCAGACAGGTCAGAGCCGGATATGCCGTACAAGAATCGTTGGTCCAGTCGGCATGCTCCCAATTGTCCCATACAAATTCCATGCGCACGCCGTGGGGGCCGTCGCTCATCCACAATTCGGGAATACCCAGCCTCGGGCAGCCGGGTGAACTGAATTTGGATTGGGCATGTATGATGGCGATTTTTTCCTTTAAGGTCATGCGCGACAAGGCATCTTCGACACGAACCTCGATGGGTTGATTGTCGTCCAGATAGGGCGGCGTAGGTTCTTGTGCCATCACTTGCGCTGTCATGGCCAGCAGAACAGCCGAAAGAGTGTTGATTCTTAAAAATGAGTGCTTCATAATGATTTTTAGTGAAAAATAGGTTTATCGACACAGACGATATTATTTGAAATATTGTCCCTCTTCCCGCAGCCGTTTGCGCAGGAAATCGACATCTATATTGTGAACATCGTTTTTGGACTGCTTGATAGCCAATGCCGCGGCCAGACCGGCAGCCTCGCCGGTGACCAGCGAAGGGGGCATGACACGCAAACTGCCCAGCGCCTCCTCGTCGGTCGAGATGCAGCGTCCCGCCGTCAGCAAGTTTTTTATGCCTTTGGGGGTAAGTATCCGGTAGGGGATACCGTGCGACTCGCCTCGTCCGTAATGCTTGGCTTCGTAGCCTTTGATGTGTATATCCACGAAGTAGCAATTCCGGCCAATCTCGTCGTCGAAGCTCTTGCGGTCCAACCAATCTTGAATCGTAAACACATAGTCGCCCTCGATGCGTCGGCTTTCGCGTATTCCCAATAGCGAAGCGGTCTTGACGATAAATGCGTTCCCATATACTTGCGGCTGGTAATCTTTGAGCATGCGCAGGTATTCGGCGGCCACCTTTCTCCCTTGCATCATGGCGTCCGATATTTGCCACGGGTCGGTCGAGTTGGTCATGGCGATATGCCCCGCATTGAATTGCACCACACTCGGCCCGATGAGGTTGTTGCAGCTATGTTGGTCTATCAACGGGTATTTGCCCGATTTCAAAGCGTCGTGAATGGGGCTATCCTTGTTTTCCCAATAAAGGTTGGGATTTGTCGTGTAACCGTATGAATCGACATTGGCCACCGAGAAACAGAGGGTGGAGAGCTGCACTTGGTCACTGTTGTTGCCCATGAAATAGTTGGCTCCGGCCCATACCGAGAGGTCTCCGTCGCCGGTACAGTCGACGAATACTTTGGCTTTGAATGCCGAAAGCCCGTTTTTATTGGCGACGATAATGGCCTCGATTGTGTCGTCCGATGCCATTTCCACATCGGCCAAGCGGGAGAAAAACAATACCTTCGCACCCGATGAGCAGACCATATCGTCATAGACGGTCATGAGTTGCTCGGGGTTGATAGATACCCAGTCCAGTTTATCGGCCGGTTCGTGGGGCACCCCTTTTTTAGCGGCGCGGAAAACCTTCTCGGCCAATCCCCGATAGATGATTTTTTCTCCGTCGGAGAAGGGGCACCAAGCGGGAATCATTCCGGTAGTACCCATGCCGCCCAGTTGGCCTGTCGCTTCGATGAGCAAGGTTTTGGCTCCTTCACGGGCGGCGGCGGTAGCTGCGGTGCAGCCGGCGGGGCCGCCACCTACCACAATCACGTCCCATTGGCTGTCGATTGCGATTTTTTGGTTCTTGATCGAGAGGGTAGGCTGTTTCTCCCCAGCCTGTAAAAACGAGGGTACAGAAGTGGCCGCTAAAAGCATGCCGCTTTTTTTAATGAAATCTCGTCGGTTTATATTCGTGGGTTTCATAGTCCTTTTGTGTGTTGTCGTGAATGTTATTTTTTGATGTCGTCGCAAGTGAGAATGTCGGGATAAGAGACAAAGCGAATGAAATCTTCACTGGCCGGATGTCCCGGGACCGGTATGAAATAGTGCTTTTCTTGGTTCCATGCGTTTTTTTCAAACAGCACGAACGACAGTTTGTATTGTGAAATGACAGGATAGAGATACTTCGAAAAGAAATCGGATATCTTTATCCCTTCCAGCCCGGTCGAAGTGACGGCGGCTATTTTTTTATTTCTCGCTGCAAATTGAGTAACGGAAGCGATGCCCTCGTTGAGCTCTTGTATAAATTCGCGTCCGTTGCAACCGTCGTCTTGTAATAGGTGCGAATTGATGCCGATAATATCCACAAAATCGTTGCCGGGGTAGTATGCCGGCAATATGTCGGCCGGGTCATTGCTGTAAACCGAGTAGGCGTATAATAGGTTGTGCACGCCTTTCTCGTTTTGTAAATAGTTGACGGTCAGTTTCCAAAGATTCTTGAAGTCACTGGCCGAGCATTGAGTGGTGCTCCACCACAGAGCGGAGTCGGAGTCGTGGCCGTGGAATGGCTGGAATATTACCGGAATCGGTTTTCCCGCCTCGTCTTTCAGGTTGCCCAGAAACTGGGCAACCTTGTCCAACGAAGCAAGAAATTTCTTTTGAACCGAATCATTTTCGATAACCTGTTTGACCGCGTTTTGTGTACTGCAATCACTGGCGGTTTTCCCTGTAACGGGGTTGCTCGCATGCCAAGTGAATACCGATATACCGCCCCATTGTTCCACCTTGCGCACATAGTTTGCGAGGGTCGTAAATGGAATCGAGTCGCAGTTGGCCAAATTCCCTTTTTCTATGTCGCCGATGTCCCAGCCGAATACGGCCGGATAATCGCCGCACACCGATTTTACATCGGAGCGCCCCTCGTCCAAGAACCAGTTGTTGCCATAGGCCAAGGCGTCTTGATGCCCGAGCATAGTACCTCGCTCTAAGTTCTCTTGCAGTTTGAGGTATAGCTCCACGGTTTCGGCCGAGGCTTTCTTGTCGGATAAGGCAAGGGCGTTCTCGTCTATTTTGTGGCTCGAAGCGCACGAAATAGAGAGTGTCACGGTGAGGACAAATAGAAACTTGGTTGCGTAATTTCCCATTTCCTTTTAGGTTCGGTATGACGACAATATGCGGTTGACAGGAGTTATCAATTCAGATAGATGTCTCCGCCTTCCCAGCCGGCGTTTTGAGTCAGCACGCCACCCGACAAGTCGATTTGAGTTTGCGGGATAGGCAGGAATCCGCCGGTCTCTTTACGGAATGTAATCGATTTTGTCTCGGCATTGGCTTGGCCACGGCGGTTGTAGGTTACGATACCGGTTTGGTTGATGGTAATCAGGTCCTCGTCGTGCCAGCGCAACAAGTCGTAGTAACGCACGCCCTCAAAGGCCAGCTCGAAACGGCGTTCGGCTTTGATATTTTCGAGGGTGACAGGCACCGATGCCAGTCCTACACGGTTTCTTACCCGGTCGAGATATTGTTGGGCGTTGGGCGCTCCAAGCTCGGCAGCCATCAGCAATACATCGGAGAAACGTATAAGAATCAAGTCTTGAATGTTGTCGCGTTGGTAATCGGTACCGGTCATGCTGTACAATTCGTGGCTGAAATTATATACGTCGGTTTTCGTCTCGTCGGTCCACACGTTTATGGGAATGTATTTCTTTTGCCAATAGCAAGTGAGGTCCTGTTGGTTGCCGCCACCGAAATCGAAATCTGCGACTTCGTCGGTATTTCTTGCATCGAGAACCGAGGCGTCGCGGCGCAGGTCGTTGGGATCCCAGTCTTCATAGATTTTGGGATTGACCGTACCCATACCCCAGCCTTGTCCGAAGGGGAATGTTTTGGTGTAGTTTTGGTTGCGGAAACCCGAGTAGAGGCATATTTGGTTGCTCTTTTGTTGAGGCGAGTTCCAGTCATTGGCCAGAGCCGAGTATTTAATGGAGAACACCGTCTCTTTGCTGCCGTCGCCCACCCATTCGAGGTTGTTGTCGGCCGTGTATTTGTAATCTTTCACATAGGAGTAGGCCCACAGGTTGCGGAAGTCCTCCACTAAGTCGTGGCCACTGTTTTCGATACAGTCGACAATCCAAGTGACTACTTGGTCTTTGGTCACTTGGCCTCCGTCGTTCAAGGGCAGAGCGTCGGTTCTGTAATATCCTGTGTAGAACAGGAATACACGAGCCATCAAGGCTTCGGCCGCCCACTTGGTTACCCGTCCGAGGTCTTTGGCGCGGTCTATGTCTTGGAATTTTACACTGGGCAACAACTCGATGGAGGTTTTCAAGTCCGAGGCGATTTGGGCATAGATCTCGGAAGCCGGCGATTTGGGTATGTTGACCGGCTCGGGATCGATCATCAAAGGCACTTCGCCAAACATGCGGACAAGGTCGAAGTAGAAATAAGCCCGCAAGAAATGAGCCTCGCCGAGGATTTTGTTTTTCGACTCCTCGCTGTTCCATTCCACATCGTCCAAGCTGGACAACAGGTAGTTGCTGCGATACACCCCGAAGTACATGGCGCGCCACGGGTTGTTGAATGTGTCGTCGCCGTCTTTCTTGAACTGGTCTATGGCTTTGCAGCTTTTGTCGTCGGTGCCACCGCCGCCCAAGCGGTCGTCCGACATCAGTTCGGAAACGAAGAAGAGGCTTCCGAGCGGCTCGGGACGACCCAGAATAGAATATACACCCGTCAGCAGTTGCGAGACATCGGCTTCGGTTTGCGGGAAGTTGCTCGAGTCTTTTTTGGTTTTGTTGCTCGAGTCGAGAAAATCTTCACAACTGGTGAGCAACATGGCACCGATTATAAAATACAATATCTTTTTCATATCGTTGATTCTTTTTGCAGATTAAACGTGTTTTGAAATTTGAATTAGAATTTGAGGTTGACGCCAAACATATAGGTGCGGGCTCCGGGGTAGTAACCGAGGTCGATACCCGAGGTCCAATCGTCGCCGCCTCCATAGCCGATTTCGGGGTCCATGCCCGAGTAGTTGGTGAAGGTGAAGAGATTTTGCACGCTTGCATACAGGCGCAGTTGCGAGATATATTTCGACTTGAACAAGCGGGTGAAATCATATCCCAGCGTGACATTGCTGATGCGGAAGTAGTCGCCGTCCTCGATATACAAATCCGATACATAGCCATAGTTGATGGCGCTTCCGTCGATTGCGGGCAACCGGTTGGAAGTTCCCTCTCCATGCCAGCGGCCTAAGATTTCGGTCGTATAGTTGTCGAAGGTGGTATTGGTATTGTTGCGGTACGATTTGGCAATTTGGTTGCCGGCTACTCCGTAACCTGTAACTGCGAAGTCAAATCCTTTGTATCCCAATGTGATGGAGAGTCCGTAGGTTACATCGGGGTGCGGGTCGCCGATAAAGGTCTTATCGCCGTCATCGATAACGCCGTTGTTGTTCAAATCCTTGAAAATCACGTCGCCGGGTTGAGCGTCGGGCATGATTTTTTGAGTGGCTCCAGTCTCGGGATCGGTCCAGATGTATGCGTCTATCTGCTCTTGATTCTGGAAGATACCGTCGGTCTTGTAACCGTGGAAGAAACCCAACGGTTGTCCCACTTCGGCGCGTGCCAGATAAGTGGTGTTGTGGGTCAATATGTTTGAAGTACCGTTGATGAATCCTTGGTCATTGTCGATGCTGAGTACTTCGTTGCGGTTGTACGACATGTTGCCTTTGATGCTGTAACTGAAATCGCCTACGTTGTCGGTCCAGTCCAAACTGATTTCAACACCGGTATTTCTGATGTCACCGCCGTTGATATAGGGAGCCGCTGTACCCCAAATACCCAATCCTGTGGGTTGAACGAGCCAGCCAAGTGTCAGTTTTTCATACCAGTCGAACGAGAATCCCAATCGGCTTTGGAAGAAGCGGGTATCCAATCCGATGTCGGTTTGGCGGGAAGTTTCCCAAGTCAGGTCGGGATTGGCGATTCTGTCGGCATATGCGCCGATGGCATATTGCGATTTGTCTTCGCCGAAGTAATAGATAGCGGCATTGGTTGCGCCGCCGATGGCGATTGTTTCGAGATAGGCGAGACGGCTTATGTTGCAGTTACCGTTTTCACCCCAGCTGGCACGGATTTTCAATTGGTCCATGAAATTGACATTCTCTTTGAAGAAGTTCTCTTCGTGGATATTCCAACCGGCCGATACCGAGGGGAAATAGCCCCAGCGGTGTCCACGGGCAAAGTTGGACGAACCGTCGGCGCGCATGGTCACGCTGGCCATGTACTTGCCGGCATAGTCGTAATTGACACGGCCGAAGAATGAGACGAGACCACCGTCGTCCCATGGCGAGCCGGTCACTGTGGTTGTCCCGCTGGCTACGGTTTTCACATTGTTCAGATAGGCAAATTCAAAAGAGTTAAATTCCGAGCCTCTGTTCGAACCTCCCAAGTTCTCGCCGAAGCCCCAGCGCTCGAGCGAGTTACCTACCAAAGCGGTGAACTTGTGGTCGCCCAGTTTGAAATCATACGATACCGTGTTGTCCCAACTCCATTGCAATCCGTTCCACGAACTTTGAGTCACTTTGTCGAGGTCTTCGAAGGTCACAGAGTTGAGGTAATGCACCGGAACATATTCCCGGCTGGTGCCGCCGTTGTAGGCATAGCCGAAGGTCGAGCGCCATTTCAAGTTTTTAATCGGCTCGAATATCAGGTAGAGGCTACCGCGAATCGAGTAGTTTTTGCTGTTCACGCGCGAACGCAGGTAATCCATTTGTGCAATCGGGTTGACCGACTGATAATCGAGGCCTTCGAGGGGTTTGTGATAATCTCCGGTTTCGTCGTCATAGACGGGGAGCAACGGGTTTCCGGCCAAGGCGCTACGCACGTCGTTCCAATAGAGGTTTCCGGTTCCCATACCCAGGCCCGTGCTGCTTGTGTGACCGGCGGTCAAGGTTTCACCGAAGGTAAGTATGTTGCGATCGCCGTTGCGGATAATGTTGTGTTCCGAGTTCAACCGCAGGGTGTAGCGTTCATACATCTGTTTTATCTCAGGCTCTTCCAAACCGATGACCGGTTCTTGCGAGGTGTAGGAGAACCCAAACGAGAAAGTAGAAATATCACCGCCGCTGGTCACATTCACGGCGTGTCCCATTTGAGGGGCGTTCTCGAGAGTCATTTCTTTCAGCCAGTTGGTCCCTTTGAAAGTACCGTTGTCGACACCTTCCAGAATGCTTCCCGGGATACGGTCGGCGAAATATTGGCGGTCATAGCCGGCTTCGTTCAGGATTTCCAGATATTGCTCGGCGTTGAGCGGAGTGGCTGTTTTGGCCAAATTCTGGAACCCGATGTAGCCGTCGTATTGGATAGAGGCTTTTCCCTTTTTCCCTTGTTTGGTCGTAATCAAGATTACACCGTTGGCGGCGCGGGCACCGTAGATGGCGGCCGAAGCGGCGTCTTTCAATACATCGACCGACTCGATGTCCGAGGGGTTCAGCATGCCGATGTCGCCGTTGGGTACACCGTCTATAATATAAAGAGGTGCCGAGTTGCCGATTGTTCCGAGACCACGAATCGTCACCTTGAATCCTTCGCCCGGTTTACCGCTTTGCTTGGTAATGTTCACACCGGGAGTCTGGCTTTGCAAGGCTCCGAGGGCATTCACTGTGTTCAGCTTGGCGATGTCGTCGCCTTTGACCTGCACGGTAGCGCCTGTGATCAATTTCTTCTGTTGTACACCGTAACCGATAGCCACAAACTCATCGAGCATGTTGACGGCTTCTTGCAGTTCGATGTCTAAAAACGTTTGGTCCTTTACATTTATCGACCGGGTCTCATATCCCAAGTAGGATACTTGCAGGGTCGCATTGGGCGCTACTTTGATGGAGAAGCGGCCTTCGGTGTCGGTAATGGTTCCATTGGTCGTTCCTTTTTCTGCAATGCTGGCTCCAATTAGCGGTTCTCCTGCCGAAGTGACAACACCCGAAATGGTTCTCGACTGGGCAAATACAGAACTGCTGCAAGCCACGAAAAGCAACAAAAAGACAAGAAAACGTTTCGTTTTGTTTCTTGTGTGCCTTTTGGTTAGAATCTCTTTTTCCATGATTAGATTGTGTGTAATAATTATTTTTGTTTTTGCACTGTTATTTTATTTTTCTTGCGATTGAAATTCCGGGAAATTTCGTATGTCAAAAATAGTCGCTTATTCTCTTTATGGCTTGCACATATACCTATTACTATTTTCGTATCGGGACGAGCGTTTGTAAAAATGTAGCGAAGAGTTAAAGATTTGTAGCCCGGTTGCTACATTTATTATATTTGAATAAAAAATATTACATTTGTATTTGAAACACGCCGATGTGTTTTTTTAAGAGGATTTTTATTTAGATGAGGATATATAAAACAATTTTCTTAATATTATTATACTTCACGGTCTTTCCGGTTGCCGCCAATACCGATAGATTCTATGGTTTGCAGGATGGGTTGTCCAATAGCCATGTCAATAGCATCTATCAGGATCGCACGGGGCTTATATGGATTTGTACCGATAATGGATTGAACAGTTTCGACGGGGTGGAATTCAAGACCTATTATCACGTCTTGGACGACACGACCTCGCTCGGGAACAATTCGGTCTTGTCGATTTACGACGATACCAAGGGCAATCTGTGGGTGGGCACGACGGGCGGTTTGCAACGGCTCGACCGGGAAACCGACAGGTTCTCGACGGTGCATTTCTCGTATCCGTATATAACCGATTTCAGTTATGTAAGTTGCATTATCGAAGACAGCCGTGGGAATATTTGGCTGTCGACCAGCCGGGCCGGCGCCATTTGTTTGAAGGGCGACGAGCATAGCCCGGTCTATTATTTGCCTACCAACAGCAATATATGTTCCGATAAAATCAACACGATCTACGAAGACCGGTTTGGAAATATATGGATCGGGTCGCAGGACAACGGAATAAGCGTGCTGAATATGGAGACACACACGATTGTGAATTATGCGCACGACCCTGCCAATGTGAACTCATTGTCGAGCAACAAAGTGTTTTCGTTTGTCGAGCTGCCCGATGGCAACATGTTGATAGGCATGATCGATGGCGGAATCGACCTGTTTGACTATTCGTCCAAGAAGTTTATACGCAATTATATCCCTTCGGTCGAGGGAGCTTTCACCTTGAAAAAAGGGAAGGACAATGATGTGTGGATAGGAACCGACGGCAACGGGCTTAAAAAGTTCGATTATCGCACTCGGGAAGTGAGCTCATATGATTCCGATTTGATCAGCGTCGACATGCACCACGCCAAGGTGCATGGAATACTCGAAGACCGGCAAGACAATTTGTGGATCGTGCTGTACCAGAAAGGTATTCTGATGATACCCCAGCATGAGCGTATTTTCCATAACTGGGGATTGAACTTCTTCCACCCCGAGTTGAATATCGGGTCGGAGTGTGTGCTGAGCATTCTCGAGGACTCGTCGCGCAGGGTGTGGATAGGAACCGACGGCGACGGGATATACCGATTGAACGCCGACCGTGAAGTGGATCGCCACTATACCGCGGACAAACTGCCTGCCGGAGTGGTGCTGACGATTTTTGAGGATAGCCGCGGCCGCATTTGGCTGGGAACCTATTTGCACGGGCTGTTTCTGTATGACGAGCGCTCCGACAGTTTCCAAAGCATACGGTTGCAGACCGGAGGGAGAGAGATAAAAGATATTTACATTATCGAGGAAAATACCGATGGAACCCTTTGGATAGGAACCAACGAAAACGGCTTGTGCCTGTATAACCACGACACGAAAAAACTCGAAAGCTACACCTACGACATGTTGTCCAAAGGCAATCAGATACCCAGCAACTCGGTGCATACGATTCTTTTTGGTAGAGACAGCTTGGTGTGGATTGGTACCAGCAGCGCCGGCATCGCTTGTTTTGACCAGAAAACCGGGCAGTTCCGTGACTACAATGTCGAGAACGGGAAGCTGAAAAACAACAATATTTATGCCGTGGCGCAAGATTCGGCTGGCAACGTTTGGGTGGGCACGAAAGGCGGTTTGCACTATATCGACTTGGCGAGGGATACCACCTTGCTATATACCGAGGCCGACGGCTTGTCCAACGCCTCTATCGCCGGGATAGAAATCGACGATCGTGGAAATCTGTGGATAAGCACGTCGCTGGGACTATCGTTTTACAATGTGAAAAGCCACACGTTTTCCAATTTTTACACTTCCGACGGCTTGCAGAACAACGAGTTTAGGCGGGGGGCGCACTTCCGCTCAAAGACGGGCGAAATGTTTTTCGGCGGGATAGTCGGCCTTACGGCGTTTTATCCGTTTGCCCTTCATGCCGAGCATGAATTGATGCACCTCATGTTTACCAACCTCTATTTCTACAACGAGAAAATAAAGGTGGGCGATGATGAGGCCGCTGTGTTGAAACGCAATATCAATGCGACGGAGCGGATAAAGATAGGCTACGACATACGGAGCTTCTCGATCGAGTTTGCTGCCTTGGAATATAATTCGCCCGAGAAGGTCGTCTATCAAGTAAAGATGGACAACTTCGACACCGAGTGGCGCACCTTGCCGACCGGCAGCCGTTTGGCGACCTATACCAATTTGAACCACGGTTCATATACCTTTATGGTGAGGGCTTTCTTGCCGGGAACAAAACCGGTAGAGCGTAGCCTGTCGATAGTCGTGACACCCCCGTTTTGGCTCACATGGTGGGCAAAGACATTCTATCTCTTTTGTGCCTTGGCCGCTTTGTGCCTGTTTGTCTACATGATGGAGCGCCGTATCCGCCGCAAGAAAGTAGATATGCAAAAGGAGAACGACAACCTCATCATGCAGTCCAAACTTCAATTCTTCACCGATATATCGCACGAAATCCGAACCCCTTTGACCTTGATTCTCTCGCCCATAGAGACGCTTATTAAAGAGACTCCCGAGGGGCCTTTGCAAAATGTGTATAAAATGATTAACCAGAACGGGCAACGCATTTTGCGGTTGATCAACCAAGTGATGGAAATGCGGAAACTCGATCGCGGGCAGGTGCGGCTGTTGACCGTGCCCACCGATGTCGATACGTTCTTCCGGGCGATAGCCTCGTCGTTCGACAACATCGCCGAGGAGAAGCATATACAGTTCGAGATACATGTGGAGCCGGGTTTGCCCACGGTTTGGATCGACCAGGAGAAATTGGACAAAGTGGTGTTCAATGTCCTTTCCAATGCGTTTAAATACACCCCCGAGGGCGGGAAGATAACAATCGAGATAGGGAAGGACGGCGGCGACTTGAAAATTCGTATCGCCGACTCGGGCGAGGGTATTCCGGCCGAGCAGCGAGAATTGATATTCAATCGGTTCTATCAAATACCTACAAAGAACAACCGCAATAAAATGGGCACAGGCATAGGGTTGCACCTCTCCCGCAGCCTTATGGAGATACATCACGGGCGCATTTATGTAGAAGACTCCTCGGTGGGCGGGGCGGTGTTTGTCGTTACATTGCCGCTGAACAACGATTACTTGAAGAAAGAGGAGATGCAGACCGAGGCCTCGGAAGACAGCTTGGCCACGCTCGTGCAGCCTGCGTTGCAGGATTTTGTGGAGGAGGTACGGGAAGAACCGTTGCAAGGAGCCGCCTCGATGTTCCGCTACAAAATCTTGGTGGTGGAAGACGACAAAGAGATACGCAAATATTTGAGAGAGATTTTGGGACGTGAATATCAAGTGCTCGAGGCCGAAGACGGGTTGCAAGGGCTCGAACTCGTCATCAAGGAATTGCCCGACTGCGTGATAACCGATGTGATGATGCCCGAGATGGACGGTATCGAATTGTGCAAGAAGATAAAGACCAACGAGAAGACTTGCCATATCCCGGTGATTCTGCTCACGGCGAAAACCGCTATCGAACAGCGTATCGAGGGGCTGGAAGTGGGCGCCGACTCTTATATCCCCAAGCCGTTCAATGTGACGCACCTGAGAACCCGGGTGCGCAAGCTCATCGAGCTGCGGCGTGCGATTAAGGAAAAATACGAGGGCAAACACGAGTTGCGGGAAGAGGACATCAAGATAAAATCGGTCGATGAAAAGATGCTCGAGAAAATCGACCAGATTATCAAAGAGCAAATCTCCGACCCCAATCTTTCGGTCGAGACCCTCAGCCGGCAAATCGGGGTAAGCCGCTCGCAATTGCAACGCAAATTCAAGCAACTCACCAACCAGAATCCGAGCGATTACCTCAAAACAGCCCGGTTGCGCTATGCCGCTTCGTTGCTCGTCACGAAAAACCTTTCGATTTCCGAGGTGACCTATGAAGCCGGTTTTTCGTCGTTGTCGCATTTTTCCAACAGTTTCCGCGATTTCTACGGCATGTCGCCCAGCCGTTATGTGGAGCTGAACCGCGATTCGGGGCAACCTCTTTCGAAGGAGGTGGACGACAAGGAGGAGCCATAGTCCTGTCTTTTGGAGCCGGCGGTGAAATCCCCGTCGGGACGAGCCGGCGTCGTTCGGGTGTGCTTTATACATAAATTGAAATTTGCGCTACATATTTGAAAATCTCGCCGTCGTATAGTCTCTATCTTTGCGACACAAACCTGTATAACGAATCGATATTTATCATGAAAAAAGTGCAATTGTTTTTAGCGAGTCTGCCGCTGGCGCTCTCGGTGGCATGTGGTACGACAAATGAATTGGTGTTTGAAGATGATTTCGAGGGAACCGGGCTCCCCGATTCCTCGCGCTGGAATTACGAAGAAGGCTATGTGCGTAACGGCGAATTACAATATTACACGGTAGCCCGCCCCGAGAACTGCTATCGGCAGGACGGCTATCTGCACATCGTGGCCCGTCACGACAGCACGGTGATAGAAAACGGATTGTTCGCCAAACAGTGGGAGACGCCAGTCGATACGACCCGCAGCACGGCGGTTGCCCCGATTACCTCGGCCAGCATTACCACCAAGGGCCTTACCGAATGGAAATATTGCCGGGTAGAGATGCGCGCCAAATTGCCCGAGGGAGTAGGTACTTGGCCCGCTATTTGGATGATGCCGGCCGACGATACCTATGGCGAATGGCCCAAGAGTGGCGAGATAGATATTATGGAGAATGTAGGATATGAATTGTCCAAAGTCCATTATGCCATACATACCGAAAAATACAACCATACCAAAAACAATCAAAAACGCCATACCGTCGATTGCGCCACGGTGGCCACCGATTTCCATGTATATGGTTTTGAATGGCGGGAGGACAAACTCACATGGTATCTCGACGGGGTTGAAACCTATTCGGTGACAAAAGACGAAAACGGCTGGGAGGCATGGCCGTTCGACCGTCCGTTTTACCTGATACTCAATTTCGCTTTCGGCGGAGGCTGGGGCGGAAGTCAGGGTGTCGACCTCGACGCGCTCCCGCAAGAGTACATTATCGATTATGTGAGGGTGTATCGCTGATGTGAACAGGCCCCGCCGGAGCTTGCTGCCGAAACCCTGTTTGCCGTTAACTCCATTGGCTGCTGTGGCGAAAAACAATGACCCGGCGAGCCTTGTGGGCGAAACGGGAAACCGGGGAGAAAACCTCTGTTTGAGGCGGTCGAAAGCCTCGCTGCAACATAAATCTAAATTTTCGCTACAATTTCTCAACTGCGAATGCAAAACTTCAAACAATGTCGTATTCGTTGTAAAACGGTTGTTGCAATTGAATTTATATTTGTCATGTTAAAAAGTGTGTGACGAACACATTATGTTAGTATAGAATTATAAACTTAAATTATCATTCATGAAAAAGAGAATTATTTCGGTTTTATCCACCTTTTTTTGTATTATAGGAATGTCGGCACAAGTGCCGGGTTCGTTTCAATATCAGGCTGTGCTCCGCAATGACGACGGTAGTATAGCTTCCAACAAGCCGCTCGAAGTGAGGATAAGCATACATCAAGGTTCGGCCGACGGCCCCGTAGTCTATGAAGAAGAGCACACGACATCGAGCAACGCTTCGGGGATTATTACCTTGAAAGTGGGCGAGGGGGTGAACCCTTCGCGCGAATCGATGTTTACCGATGTCGATTGGAGCGACGGTGTCTATTTCTTCGAGACCGAGGTCGACCGGGGTACCGGTTACGAATCGCAGGGAACCCAGCAGTTGCTGAGTGTGCCGTATGCCAAATGTGCGGTGATCGCCGACAACGTGCATGTGAAATCGCCCGACGGGAAATTGTGGAAAATCAAAGTAAGTAACGACGGAACGGTTTCGGCCGAAGCCGTAACAGAATAAAACAGCGGTTTTATGAAAAAGGCAATCCTATTATTATGTATAGCGTCGGCTTTGTGCGGAAAGTCGGTGGCTCAATCGGTCGTGTCGACTGTCGGCGGTAGTACCGACATGTCGACATGGACGCTGGGCGAGGTATTCACCGAGTCGGTGATGCGTTCCAATGTCGTGCGTTTCTCGCAAGGATTCAATCAACCCATATCCATATCGACCTCGGGTATCCTGAATATCAAGGGTGATAACGTCACCTTTACCGCCGGGCCAAATCCCGTGGTCGACGAGTTGTATCTCTCGGTTTCGGGGAGCCGTGCCACTTCGTGGTGGTTATACGACATGCAGGGGCGTTTGCTTGGCTCGGGCGAGTTGGCCGATACGCAAGCCGTGATTGATTTCTCCGATAAGACGACCGGGGAGTATGTGTTGAAGATTACGAATGAGGCCGGCAGCCGTTCGGTTTTGATTATTAAAAAATAAGTGACAGATGAAAAAGATCCTATTAATCATATTGACTGTGGCCCTGTTTCCTGTGGTCGAGTTGTGTGCCCAAACTATAAAGGGCATTCCCTATCAAACGGTTGTGCGCGATGAGCAGGGCAATCCCGTGGCCGACCAAGAATTGACCGTGCGGTTCTACATTCAGCGGGAGTTGCCGTCGTATTCCGATGCCCAACCGGTCATGTATAGCGAGACCCACACGGCCACGAGCGACGCCAACGGTTTGGTGCGCCTGCAAGTGGGCGAGGGTACCCCTATCGAAGGCTCTTTCGATGCGGTTGACTGGTGGGGCAAAGTCTCTATCAAGACCGAGATCGAGCTGGCCGGTAGCGGCGAGGCGGTATTTACCTCCACGCAAGAGTTGGGCACGGTGCCCTACGCTTTGTCGGCCGAAAGCGCTTTGTTGCTAAAATCGGACGACGGCACACAATGGAGTTTGGAGTGCGACAACGACGGCACGTTGAAAGCCGTGGCGATTCCCGAGCGCTTTACCAAACTGGTATTCTCCGACGAGTTCAACGGCACCGGTTTGCTCGACGACAGCAAATGGGGCTATGAAGAAGGCTATGTGCGCAACGGTGAGGAACAATATTATACGGTGGCTCGTGAAGAAAATGCCTATATGGCCGACGGCTGTCTGCACATCGTTTGCCGCAACGACAGCTCTGTGTTGGAAAACGCCTTGTATGAGAAACCGTGGAGTGAGGGCGGGTCGCATGGCTATCGGGCCGATACGATTATTCCCATTACCTCGGCCAGCGTCATAACCAAAGGAAAATTCGCCTTTACCTATGGTCGGGTGGAGGTGCGTGCCAAACTTCCGGTATGCTTGGGCTCGTGGCCCGCTATCTGGATGTTCCCGCAAGACCGTAGCGACTGGCCCGCTTGTGGCGAGATCGACATCATCGAGCATGTGGGATACGACCCCAACAACATCTACTTCACGGCTCACTGCACCGACTTCAATAGCAACAACCAGCCCAACCGCTATGCCAACAGCGCTCCCATCGAGAACCCCGAGGATTGGCATGTCTATGCCTTTGAGTGGCACCCCGATCGGATGCTTTGGTTCGTCGACGGGGAACTGCAAGCCACCGTCCTGCGCGGAAGAACCTATTCCAATACCAACTGGCCCTATACCGTGGACTTTTATTTGCTGCTCAATTTCGGTTTCGGTGGAGGCTGGGGCGGCCGTGAGGGTATTGACCCGGACGCTCTTCCCTTGGAGTATGTGATCGACTATGTGAGGATATATCAATAAACCTGAATAATACAACTAAAATTTGAAATCATGAAAAAACCGATTACGCTTGTAAGCGCGGCCCTCATGGCTGCCGTATGCAGTTTGTCCGTTCATGCGGATAAAGTATATTATGTGGACCCCGACGGGAATAATCCCGATGGTATGGCCGTAGATGCTGTATATACCAAGATTGGGACAGCTATAAACAATGTGACGGCCGATGAGCCTGTGACCATTTATTTGAAACCGGGGCATGTCTTCTCGGAGAACAACATGAATACCAATACAAACCGGATCGACCTGACCATTATCGGCGAGAACACCACGATCAATGCCAATGCGGCGCAACGTATATTGCGCACCGAGGCTGCCCGGTTGGTGTTGAAAGGCATCACTTTCACCGGCGTGAATAACTACTCGAGCATGGGCGGTGTGCTCTACTTTGCCGGAAACTCCGGCTCCGCTTCCGAGTTGGTAGTCGATAGCTGTGTCTTCGACGGCAACACTTTGACCGATGGAGCCGACGGTGGAGCCGCTATCGCTACCGGAGCCAACGCCATGAATGTGACCATTACCAATAGTGTGTTCAAGAACAATCAGGCAGGTAAGTATAACTCTTCTATGAGTGGAGCCGTTATTTATATCCAAGGCAAGGACGGAAACGTGGTGGTAGAAAACTCTACATTCCACAACAATATCGTCAATTCGAATAATGGCGCTACGGCCATTGGCTTTGCCAACGGCTCGAACGTACAGGCCCGCTTGGTCAACAACACCTTCTATAACAATACCACGATGGGGGTTCCTTCGGGATCGGTGCCCAATATTTTGATAAAAGGCTCCTCCAATACGGTTGCGGTGGCCAACAATACTTTCTATTTCGATTTGAGAGAGGAAACAGACGAAACCGAGAGCGGGGCCGATATGATGAAAGATGTGTATCGCAGAACCTCGGCGGTCAATATCGCCGAGACCGGCGACAACGCCTTGCACTTTGTCAACAACGTGGTGGTAGGTTTGCGTAGCGCCGTGATTTCGCCCGCTACTACCGGCCGCACTATCGTTTGCCAAAACAATTACAACGTGGTGCTGGAACCTCATGGCTTTGTATCTGAATTGGTTGATGGTGAGAACGGCAACGTGTTGTCGACTGCCCGTGCGGCCAACACGGGTGACCCCGTTGTCGAGGATATCGACAACTTGACCGCTATGTTGTCTTCGGCCGGATTGGTCGCAGAACTGAGCGACGATAACTTCGTGCCCTATCTGGCCGTGGAAAAAACGAGTCCGCTTGTGAATGCCGGAGCCAACGAATACTTGGTTGCCGAGGAGAACATCGTGCCCGAGTTCGACGTTGTGGGCACTGCCCGTGAAGACGGTTATGTCGATATAGGTGCGTATGAGTATGTCGATGACGACGATCCCACCGGTATCGCCGGTAACGAATTGAGCGAGGAGCTCACGGTCTATGTACAGGCCGGCGACGTGGTTGTCGAGAATCATACCGATGCCGCTTTCGAGGTACGTTTGGTACAAATCGACGGCCGTCAGGTAGCTGCCATGAAGGTGCAACAAACGGCTGTCATCGACGGGAGCGCCCTTCCGCACGGCGTGTTGTTGGTTGTAGCTAACAACGGAACTTCGCAAATCACCAAAAAAGTAATTTTATAAATCAAATATAATAATGAAACGTATGAACAAAAAAGTATTATTTGTAGGATTGTTGGCCGGCTGTTTCGGTATGAACGCCTTTGCGGCCACAGAAATCTATGTGAGCGCCTCGAAGGGTAACGACGGTTACAACGGTGCTTCGTGGGAAACCGCTTATAAAACCTTGCAATATGCGGTAGCCAGTGTAAAAGAGAACGAAGAGACCATTATCTATTTGGAAGCCAATACTACTTTCGATACAGGCGGCCAATTGGATTTTGGTGAGAACAAAAACGTAACCATTATTGGGGAAAATACCACGCTTCGCGCCGCTTTACAAGCCGGTAAGGACGGTGGAGAGGGCGCTCGTATTATGCGTGCCGCGACAGGTTGTAATCTTACGGTAAAAGGCATTACTTTCCTCAATGGCCGCCAAGTCACTTATCAACCTGCCGGAGGACTTTACTTTGCCGGTGATACGTTGGTGGTAGACAGCTGCCAGTTTATCGACAACGAGTCGGGCTCGGGAGGTTCGGGTATATGCGCTCGCGCCAAAGATGTGACCGTGCGCAACTCCTATTTCGACGGTAACTATGTGTACAGTAATTATGGTACGGGTGCCGCCCTTGTACAAGCCGGTGTGAACAATGGCGATGCAGGTACGCTGCTGGTAGAAAACTGTACTTTCTATCGCAATGATGTGCCGGGAGCGGGAACAGCGATTTCGACTTACGATAATGCTGTGGGATACTCCAATGTGGAAAATGTAAAGATTGTCAATTGTACCTTTGTAGGCAATACCTCCGAAGCCGTCTATACTCCCGATATAGAGAGTTCTGCTTCCAATCAAGGAGCTATCGATGTGACAGAATCTGCCGATGCGACGATATATATAATCAACAACACCTTCTACGATAACGACGGCGCATTGCGTATCGGTGATATTTATAGAGGTGAGCTTGTGATGCTCAATAACCTTATTTTTGCCAACGGAGCCGGTATTTTTGGTGATCCCAGCTACACGGTAGCCAATTTGCGCACTCCTATCGAAGGTTACAACAACATTATCGTAGGCGCTGAGCAGGGTGTTAATGACGCTATCGACGACGAGTGCTTCACCAGTGGAAAAGCCCAGTACAACAATACGGTAGAGACTTTGGCTACCTACCCGCTGTCGAATGTGGCTCTGGCTACGAATTTGAGCACCGACAACTTCGTTCCCTATTTGGCGTTGACCGCCGAGAACAGCGACGCTGTGAACGCCGGTTATGCCACCGGCGAATATGCCGACCTTATCCCCACTACCGACATTCGTGGCTTGGCCGTTGTGGGCACGAGAGACATAGGTGCCTATGAATATGGCGCTACCGACCCGTCGGCTATCTCGTCGGTTGTAGCCGATGAATCGGACTTTGTGATTGTGGCCAATGGCGACCAAATCTCTGTCATGAATACGGCCGACCGTAACTTTACGTTGACCGTGGTAGATATGTTGGGTCGTACGGTTTATGCCGGAAATGGCGCTGGCATGATGACAGTTAACAAACAAGACATCGACGCTCATTGCGTAATCTTCGTGTTGACCGACGGTGTAAGCAAGAAAGTACAAAAAATGATGTTGCATTAATAATCGATATCCCTCTGTGGGGATTCTCATGTTAGAAACCGCCCGGACTTGATTCCCGTCAAGCCGGGCGGCTTCGTGTATATATACCTATTTATAAAAGACTATTTAAACTCTCCCTCTGTGTTCCCCCGTAGGGAAATGTAGGGGGAGTGCAGTAGGCGATGGGGTTGAACTTATGCTCGGCGATAGCCAAGATAGGGGAGGTGGCGCAGTCGGCGGGTTGAGTTTTAAACTCCTCCTCTGTGTTTTGCAGAGCAAAATATAGAGGAGGTGGCACGCAGTGACGGAGGGGTTTAAATGCTCTTATACACAGTGTTTTATTTATTCCTTTTAACCCCTCTCCTCGGAGGGGTTGTTGTTCATTCTTCTCAGCAGCGAGAAGAACGAACCAAGAAGCGCCGCCGCTGTTATCGGGCTTATTCGCTCGGTCGCTGCTGCCGCCGTCGGGGGCTGCGGAACTCGCTTCGCTCAGACAGTCCTCGCCCTGTTTCCTCCGCCGGCAGGCGCCCTCCCGGCCCGATAAAGGCGGTTTTCCCTCCCGGACACAATTGCCGTTATTTTTCAACCCCTCTCCTCGAAACTGCCGTTCCTCGGTTTCTCCCCTATATGGCTTCGCCACACAGAGGAGAAGTGAAGATAGTTTAAACTCCTCCTCTGCTCGGCGATAGTTGAGGGGGAGTGGTTTACTTTGAATAAGATAAGATACGGTTCGGCATAATCAAATTGAAAACAAAGTTTTCATTTGTTTCTGCACTCACCTTTCATTATCTTTGCTTCTCGAAAGAAAGGATAAAGAATATTATGCGATTACGAGCTATATGTTTATTGGTCATCTCGGCTTGGAGCGTGGGGATATGCCGAGGCGAGATGACGCCACCGTTGAAAATCCCCTTGTTGATGAGTGCCAATTTCGGCGAGTTGCGACCTAACCACTTCCATTCGGGAATCGATTTGAAGACACAGGGTCGCACCGGCCTTCCCGTTTATGCCATGGACAGCGGCTATGTATCGCGTGTGGTGGTATCGCCGTGGGGGTTCGGGCGAGCCGTTTATATCGCCCACCCTTCGGGCTTGACGACGGTTTATGGGCACTTGGAACGTTTTGCTCCCTTTATCGACGAGATTATCCGTCGGCAGCAATATGAGCAGGAAGAGTTCTCGATCGATAGCGAATTTGCCGCCGGCGAGATTCCCGTAGCGAAAGGCGATATGATTGGGTACAGCGGGAATGCCGGTTCGTCGGGAGGCCCCCATTTGCATTTGGATATACGCGATACCGAGACACAGGACCCGATGGATCCCCAAGAGTGGCTTTCGTCGTATATCACCGACGATGTGGCACCCGAGGTGCGTCGGTTGCTTTTCTATTCGCACGACGGCGCTATGGACAATCCCACCGGCCGAATCGAGCGCAAGGCTGTGCGCAACGCTTCGGGCGGATATACCATAGGCGACCCGGTGCCGGTATGGGGCGATGTGTCGTTTGGGATAGAGGCGTATGACCGAATGACGGGTACGGCCAATAAATACGGGGTTCACCAAGTGGATTTGTATATCGACGACTCGCTGTTTTTCTCGACCTATATCTATCGGTATTCTTTCGACGAAACCCGTTATATCAATAGCTTTACCGACGAAGGGAAGATCATGCGCACCTATGTGGCGCCGGGAAACCGGTTGGAGTCGATTTATAAGCAGGTGGAAAACAGGGGTATATTCCATGTCGACGAAGAGCGCATCTATCGTTGCCGATATGCGTTGACCGACTATTATGGCAATTGCTCATATCTCGATTTCTCGCTTTTGGGCAAATTGCAAGAACCGGCCGAGCCGCGGAAATCGGGTGTGTATTTTTCCTATGCGGTAGACAACCTGTATAAAAAAGACGATTTCGGGATTTTCGTCCCGGCCGGAGCCTTGTATGAAAATCTCGATTTTACCCGGCGAAAAATCGCTTCGTCGCAATATTGTTCCGATATTCACGAGATTGCTCCCGACGAGGTGTCGCTGCATCGCCCTGCCGAAATATCGATTCGGCTCACGGCCGATACCCTCGCCAATAAATCGCAGTACTATTTGGTGCGGCTCAAAAACAACAAACGGCATGCCGTGAACGGCGAGTATGACAACGGTTGGTACAAGGCCAAGGTTCGCAACTTCGGTTCCTATGCCGTGGCTGTCGATTCAGTGCGCCCCGAGATCACTCCTGTCGCCCCCGAGCGGTGGGAAGCCCGGGGAATAGTCACTTTGAAGATCTCCGACGACGAAAGCGGATTGAATAGCTACCGGGGCGAAATCGACGGGAAGTTTGTCCTGTTTGAATTGGACGGGAAAACCGGCCGTATATCGTACCGGTTGGAGAGTAACCGGGTGAAGAAAGGGAGTGAGCACGATTTGCGGGTAACCGTTACCGATATGTGTGGTAATGAGCAGACCTATACCCACTCGTTTGTATGGTAAAAATAAAAAATATCTCGATATGAAAAGAATTGCAATTCTCTCTTGGGTGGCTCTGGCCACCGGTGTGCAGGCGTGGGCCTGCACGAGCTTGATCGCCGGGAAACAGGCGACGACCGATGGCAGTGTGTTGGTCACCTATTCGGCCGACTCTCATACCTTGTATGGGGCTTTGACCTCTTCGCCGGCGACCGACTGGCCCAAAGGCGCCATGCGTCCCATCGTCGAGTGGGACACCAATAAGCCATTGGGCGAAATCGAACAAGTGGAGCACACCTATGCCGTGCTGGGCAATATGAACGAGCACCAGCTCACCGTGGTCGAGTCGACGTGGGGCGGTCGTCCCGAGTTGGTCGATACGACCGGAATCATAGACTACGGCTCGCTCATGCAACTGGCGCTCGAGCGAGCTAAGACAGCCCGCGAAGCTATTAAGGTAATGACAAGCCTCGTGAAAAAATATGGCTATTGCAGCAGTGGCGAGTCGTTTACTATCGCCGACCCCAACGAGGTGTGGATTATGGATATGATCGGCAAAGGCCCCGAGCGGCGAGGCGCCGTGTGGGTGGCTGTGCGTATCCCCGACGATTGTATCGCCGGCCATGCCAACTATCCCCGCATTCACAAAATCCCGATGGAGGACAAGGAGAACTGCCTCTACTCGCCCGATGTCATTTCGTTTGCCCGGGAGATGGGCTATTTCGAGGGACTGAACAAAGATTTCAGTTTCGCACAAGCCTACTATCCCGCCGATTTCGGGGGCTTGCGAGCTTGCGATGCCCGGGTGTGGGCTTTCTTCCGCAAGTACGACAAGAGCATGGACAACTATTTGCCCTATATCAACGGCGAAGAATATAATCCTTTCCCGCTCTATATCCGACCCGAACGCAAACTCTCGGTACAGGATATGAAAGAGGCCATGCGCGACCACTTCGAGGGAACGCCCTTCGATATGACGCAAGATGTGGGCGCCGGCCCGTTCAAGGTGCCTTATCGGTTCCGACCCATGTCGTTCGAGGTGGAAGGGAAGTCCTATTGCATGGAGCGCGCCATTGCTACCCAACAGACCGGTTTTACCCTCGTGGGACAAATGCGCAACTGGTTGCCCGATCCCGTGGGCGGTGTCTTATGGTTTGGTGTCGACGATGCCAATACATGCGTCTATGTGCCCATGTACTGCGGCATTACCGAGGTGCCTCGCTGTTTCAGCCCCGACAACGGCTCGATGTACCGCTTCTCGTGGACGTCGGCATTCTGGATTCACAATTGGGTGGCCAATATGGCCTATGCCCGCTATGAACCTATGATTGGCGATATTCGCAAGGTACAGACCGCTATCGAGACTTCGCTCAACTTGCGTCAGGCCGCCGTCGACAAAGCCGCCGTCGAGCTTTATGCCACTTCGCCCGCCGAGGCCGTGGCTTATCTCACCCAATACAGCGACGACGCAGCCGAGGCTTCGACAGCCCGCTGGAAAGAGTTGGGCGAATATCTCATGGTGAAATTCCTCGACGGAAATGTGAAACAAGAGGAGAACGGCTCTTTCAAAGACAACGGTTACGGATTGCCCGATTCGCCGCTCTTCCCCGGCTATTCCCAAGAGTATTACGAAGAAATTGTGCGTCAAACCGGAGACCGTTTCCTCGAAACGCCACCCCGATTTTAACACGTTTTTTTGCACCGACTGTTAAATCGACGAGAAACTTTTGCTTAAATTGTGTGGCAGTCTCGGAGAAATAACTAAATTTGTCGCAAAGGAATAATTAACTATTTAGTTCTAAAAATATGGGAAACGAAGATTTATTGCAACAAGTAATCGCCAAAGCCCAAGTATGGTTGGGCGAAGGCTATGACGAAGAGACAAAAGCGGCTGTGCGGGCTATGCTCGACAACGAGGATAAAACCGATTTGATAGAGGCTTTCTATAAAGACCTCGAATTTGGTACAGGCGGCTTGCGCGGTATCATGGGCGTGGGCACCAACCGTATGAATATCTATACTGTGGGCGCCGCCACACAAGGTCTTTCCAACTATTTGAAGAAGGCTTTCCCCAACCTCCCGCAAATCAAAGTGGCTATCGGCCACGACTGCCGCAACAACAGTCGTAAATTTGCCGAGGTGGCTGCCGATATTTTCTCGGCCAACGGTATTAAAGTCTATCTGTTCGACGCGCTGCGTCCTACCCCCGAGGTATCTTTCGCAATTCGCGAACTGGGTTGCCAAAGTGGTGTAATCCTCACCGCCTCGCACAACCCCAAAGAGTACAACGGCTACAAAGCATATTGGAGCGACGGCGCGCAGATGATTGCCCCGCACGACAAAAACACCATCGACGAAGTGAACAAAATCACTTCGGTGAAAGAAGTGAAATTCCAAGGCAACCGCGATTTGATCGAGATTATCGGCGAGGAGATAGACCGTCGTTACCTCGACCGCATCAAAACCCTCTCGCTCAGTCCCGAGGTTATTGCTCGCCACCACGATATGAAAATCGTTTATACGCCTATCCACGGTACCGGCGTGCGCCTCATTCCCGCGTCGTTGAAGAACTTCGGATTCACCAATATCATACATGTGCCCGAGCAAGATGTCGTAAGCGGCGACTTCCCCACGGTAGTTTCGCCCAACCCCGAGGAGCCTGCTGCCCTCGATATGGCCATTAAGAAAGCGGTCGAGACCGACGCCGAACTGGTAATGGCCTCCGACCCCGACGCCGACCGTATCGGTATCGCCGTGCGCAACGACAAGGGTGAGTTTGTCCTCGTAAACGGCAACCAGATTGTCATGATATTCCTCAACTACCTTATGACCCGCAACAAGGAACTGGGGCTGCTCAAAGGCAACGAGTATATCGTAAAGACCATTGTTACGACCGAGACGATCAAAACTATCGCCGAGCGCAACGGCTTTAAGATGTACGACTGCTATACCGGTTTCAAATGGATTGCTTCGGTCATTCGTGAGAACGAAGGGAAAGCCCGCTATATAGGCGGAGGCGAAGAAAGCTACGGTTTCCTTCCCGAAGATTTCGTACGCGACAAAGATTCTGTTTCGTCCATCTCGCTCATGGCCGAGATCGCCGCATGGGCCAAAGACAAGGGCATGACCATGTACCAGATGTTGCAAGACATCTATATCAAATATGGGTACTCCAAAGAGAAAGGAATCTCGGTTGTTCGCAAAGGAAAATCGGGCGCCGAGGAGATTGTCGCCATGATGAAGAACTTCCGGGCAAACCCGATGAAAGAGTTGGGTGGCTCGCCCGTGGTGTTGATCAAAGACTACGAGTCGCTCGAAGCCCTCGAGCCCTCAACCGGCAACAAGACCAAACTCGATATGCCCACCACTTCCAATGTGCTGCAATACTTCACGGCCGACGGCTCGAAGGTGTCGATTCGTCCCTCGGGAACCGAGCCTAAGATCAAATTCTATATCGAAGTGCGCGGTATCAAAATGGATAGCTATGCCGATTACGACGCTGCCAATGCGGCTGCCGACGCCAAAATCGAGACTATCAAAAAGCAACTGGGTATCTGATGAAATCCTTCGTGGAGTGACTCGTACACTCCCGACTGAAATAGCGAGGGGCTGTGCTGAAATTTTCGGCACAGCCCCTCGCTCTATAACAGCTCTCCCATGTGCAATGGCGGAGCGTTATGTGGTAGAGACTCGGTTAAAATTCCGAGGTGAAATGGAATTTAATTTTTGGGAAATCGGTTTGCGCCATTTGCAGCACATAGTTCGAGTCGGCCATAAAGACATCGCGCCCCTCACGGTCGACACTCATGAACTGGTGTTTGCGCTTTTTGAAAGCGTCGAGCGCCTCGGGGTCGTCGCTTTCGATCCAGCATGCTTTGTAGAGGCTGATAGGTTCCCAACGGCATTGGGCGCCATACTCGTGTAAAAGGCGGTATTGGATTACCTCGAATTGCAGTTGCCCCACGGTGCCGATGATTTTACGGCCGTTGAACTGACTTATAAACAACTGCGCCACGCCTTCGTCCATGAGTTGGTCTATGCCTTTGTTGAGTTGTTTCGACTTCATGGGATCGTCGTTTTCGATGTATTTGAACATCTCGGGCGAGAAGCTGGGCAGCCCCTTGAAATGTAATTCTTCGCCGCAAGTGAGTGTGTCGCCGATCTTGAAGTTGCCGGTGTCGGGCAGGCCCACGATGTCGCCGGGGTAAGCCTCGTCGACCACCGATTTTTTCTGAGCCATGAAAGCCGTGGGGCTCGAGAATCGCATCATCTTGTTGCTGCGCACATGTTTGTAGTTGGCATTGCGCTCGAATTTACCCGAGCACACTTTCACGAAAGCGATGCAACTGCGGTGGTTGGGGTCCATGTTGGCGTGAATCTTGAATACAAAGCCGGTGAAATTCTCTTCATCGGGGCGCACCACCCGTTCCACAGCCTGAATAGGCTTGGGCGAGGGGGCTATTTTCACAAAGCAGTCGAGCAACTCTTTGACTCCGAACATATTCAATGCCGAGCCGAAGAATACGGGTGCTGTCTTGGCGGCGAGATAATCGGCCACGTCAAACTCGGGGTACACACCCTCGATGAGTTCGAGGTCGGCGCGCAGCTTCTCGGCATCTTGCTCGCCGATATACGATTCCAATTCGGGGCTGTTCACGTCGTTGAGTTCGATGCGCTCGGTCACCACCTGCTTGTTGGGGGTAAAGAGGTTGAGGTTTTGCTCGTAGATGTTATACACTCCCTTGAACTTTTGCCCGATGTTGATAGGCCAACTCAGCGGACGGACGTTGATTTTCAACTCGGCTTCCAGTTCGTCGAGAATGTCGAAGGGGTCGCGTCCCTCGCGGTCGAGTTTGTTGACAAACACGATGACCGGGGTGTTGCGCATGCGGCACACCTCCATGAGCTTGCGGGTTTGGGTCTCCACACCTTTGGCCACGTCGACCACGATAATCACGCTATCGACAGCGGTGAGGGTGCGGTAGGTGTCCTCGGCGAAGTCTTGGTGACCCGGCGTGTCGAGAATGTTTATTTTGTAATCGCCATAGTTGAAGCCCATGACCGAAGTGGCCACCGAGATACCACGTTGTTTCTCGATTTCCATCCAGTCCGAGGTGGCGGTTTTTTTGATTTTGTTCGATTTTACGGCTCCGGCAATATGGATAGCGCCTCCGAAAAGAAGCAGTTTCTCGGTCAATGTGGTCTTACCGGCGTCGGGGTGGCTGATAATGGCAAAAGTTCTGCGTTTACTGATTTCCTCTGTAAGTGTACTCACGATTTCAATGGGTTTCTTGTAAAAGTTTTATGCAATGCGACAGGCTTTCGTACCAGTGCGGTATGGCGAGCCCGTAGGTCTGTTTTATTTTGCTCTTGTCGAGTACGCTGTAAAACGGGCGGTGTGCCCGGCTGGGGTACTCGTCGCTGCGGATAGGCTTCACCCGGCAGGTGGTGATGCCGGCCAGCCGGTGAATGGCGACGGTAAAGTCGTACCAACTGCAAGCCCCTTCGTCCGAGAAGTGGTATATGCCCGGCACAAACGTCTCGGCGTGTAATACGGCGAGAATGGCCTGTGCCAAGTCGGCAGCGCAGGTGGGGGTGCCCACTTGGTCGGCCACGACCGACAACTCTTCGCGCTCGGAGCCTAAACGCATCATTGTTTTCACAAAATTGTTGCCATAGGGCGAGTAGAGCCATGCCGTGCGGATAATGACGCTTTCGGGGCAGAGGCGTTGCAAGGCCTGTTCGCCTTCGAGTTTGGTCGATCCGTAGACCGATTGCGGGTCGGGAGTCATCTCCTCGGTATAAGGACGGTAACCCCGGCCGTCAAACACATAGTCGGTCGAGATGTGTATCATGCGGGCTCCGCGTTCGGCTGCCGCGCGGGCTAAATTTTCAACAGCCACGGCGTTGATTTTGCGGCATAGTTCCACATTATCCTCGGCCTTGTCGACTTGTGTATAGGCCGCGCAGTTGACGATATAGTCCACCCGATTGTCGACGACGGTGCGTTTCACCGCTTCGGCGTCGCAAATGTCCAACTCGGCCACATCGGTAAAGAGGCATTCGAAGCGGTTGTCGTCTTCCAATACGTTACGCATTTCGTGCCCCAACTGGCCATTGGCTCCGGTGATAAGTATCTTTTTTCTCATCTCGTGGTATGATTTTATTCGTCGTCTTCCAGTTTCAACTCGCCGGCCTTGTCTTGCTTATACTTCTCGGCGAGTAGGGCGAGGAACGACGATATTTGTTGTATTGCTTTGAGTGTGTCGGGGCTGATTTCTTTCTTCTGCAATCGCAGCAGCAGTACCCCATACAATGCGTTGAAACAACTCTCCAATTCGCCCGCTTTTTCTTCTCCCGATTTGGCCCGCAGTTCCACGATATAGGGCAGGGTCTTGAAAAAGGTAGCTCCATAAAAAGGTTCGCGGGGCGATTTGAGCAGACGCAAATGCAGGTCGGTGAGGTCGATAAGCACGTTTTTGTTCAATTGCAGGTGCCCCTTCTTTTCCACCCCTTCGGAGCGCATCATGTCGATGAGCGATTCGTACCACTCCCGCATGCTCTTTTTCTGTTCTTCGGTCAAATCATAAGGGTCGATGATGTGTTTCTGTATTTGGTCTATGTCCAGCCCGTAAGCCCGGATAATATCCTCGATTTGCCACATATACAACAGATATTCGGCAATATTCTCCCTCTTTTTCTGGCTGGCTATGATCATGCGCTTGTCGATTTGGATTGTTTCTCTTTCGGTGAGGCTCCCCGGTGTATCGTGACTTGCCTCCGAAATCGGGTGCAAATTTAATGAAAATCGTTTGCTGCCGCAATGTTGCCGGATATAAAAATGATACGAGGGATTTAAACTCCTCCTCTTTGGCTTTCAAGTGACAGGGGATAGTTTTAAACTTCTCCTCTGTGTTTCCCGCAAGGGGAATATAGGGAGAGTGCCGTAGGCGAGGGAATTTTAAACTCCTCCTCTGCTCGGCGATAGCCGGGATAGGGGTGGTGGCGCTTCCGGAGGGGCAGGGCGGGGGAGAAAAAGAAAACCGCCGTTACATCATATTTTGCAGCGGCGGTTTTGATTATTGACGAATAAGTTTTGTCAATTGGTCTGGATTCGGGTTCTTGGCAATGATGACACCCTCGGGCGAAATCAGATAACTGGCGAATCCTTTGCTCAGACGATAATCGTCGAATGTGTTTGACGACGATACGTCTTTGTCATAAAATTGGGTAGCAGTGTCGAGTCTGTCTCGTTTGACAATTTCTTCAAAGACCTTGCGGTTGGTATCGAACGATACCGATACGAGACTGATGTTTTCGATACGGTTTTTGTCTATTTCCCGGGCGAATCGTATATTCTCCATGCGCGACGGAGCGTCGTATCCTGCCCAAAAATTCAACAAAACGTATTGGCCTTTCAATGATTGGAGCGAGACCGGGCCTTCGGCATTTTGCAGTTGCAACATGGGGGCATGCTCTCCCTCTTTTAATCCCGTCTCTACGGGGTTGAAAGCCGACGAAAACAGTAAGACTAACGCCAGCATACCAATAACTGACTTGGTTTTCTTCATAATGAAGTGTTATGGTTGATACTAAATCTGACGTTGGGGCGTCACACCGAAACGGCAGACCCCGCTGATTTTCAGCGGTTAGTTCCTCTCGCTCGGGACGCTTCCTTCGCTACCGGGAACCCATAAATTTGGCTGCAAAATTGGCGGCTTTTAGGGAATTAACCAAATTTTGAGCTGAGTTTAACATTTTGCAAACGGTAATAATTTGTGTATCAGTGTATTGTATAGATGTTAACATTCGTATTACCTGCGGGTGAATGCCGTCTGTTATACTATCTTTGGATAAGATAAGATGCGGTTCGGCATAGGACAAATTGAAAACTTTGTTTTCCATTTGTCTCTGCGCTCTCCTTTCACTATCTTTGCACACGATGCTATGAGAAGCGTTGCTCGATTAGCCATTGAGAGAAGTTTGCCACGGAGCTTGTCGCTCGAGTGGAGTATTAACGTAAGATGTATAATAAATGAAACCGAAAACCGAAATTATACTGATCAACATATCGGGTGATGACAAACCGGGTGTGACAACCGCTTTGGCCGAGGTTTTGGCTCGTTACGATGCGTTTATTCTCGATATAGGCCAGGCCGATATCCACCACACGCTCTCGTTGGGTATCTTGTTCAAAACCGACGAGACCAAGTCGGGCGATATTCTTAAAGACTTGTTGTTCAAGGCTTATGAGCTTGATGTGAATATTCGTTTCTCGCCTATTAGCGAAGAGGAATATACCAGTTGGGTGGGGCTGCAAGGGAAGAACCGCTATATCATTACCATATTGGGGCGTTGCATTACCGCCCGGCAAATCGGCGAGGTGACTCGCATTGTGGCCGAGCAGGGGCTGAACATCGACGCCATTCAACGCCTCACCGGTCGTATCCCTCTCGACGAGAGTATTCGCGCCCCCAAGTCGTGTATCGAGTTGTCGGTGCGGGGAACTCCCAAGGATAAGGTGGGCATGCAGTCGTCGTTTATGCAGCTTTCATCGCAGTTAGGCATGGATATATCTTTGCAGGAAGACAGCATTTACCGCCGCTGCCGCCGGCTGATATGCTTCGATATGGACTCTACGCTCATAGAGACCGAGGTAATTGACGAGTTGGCCATGAGAGCCGGGGTAGGCGACGAGGTGAAAGCCATAACCGAGTCGGCCATGCGTGGAGAAATCGATTTCTGCGAAAGTTTCGCTCGTCGGGTGAGCTTGTTGAAAGGCTTGGACGAGTCGGTGATGAAAGAGATTGCCGAATCGCTGCCCGTTGCCGAGGGCGTGGACCGCTTGATGCAGGTATTGAAACGAGCCGGATTCAAGATAGCCATTCTTTCGGGAGGGTTTACCTACTTCGGAAATTATCTGAAACAGCGCTATGGAATCGACTATGTGTATGCCAACGAGTTGGAAATCGTCGATGGAAAACTCACCGGGCGCTATGTGGGCGATATTGTGGACGGCCGGCGGAAAGCCGAGCTCCTCAAACTGATCGCTCAGGTGGAAAACGTGAATATCGCCCAGACGATAGCTGTGGGCGACGGCGCCAACGACCTGCCCATGTTGAGCACGGCCGGATTGGGAATCGCCTACCACGCCAAACCGAAAGTGAAGGAAAATGCAAGTCAGTCGATTTCTACGATAGGACTCGACGGAGTGCTTTACTTTATCGGATTCAAAGATTCGTTTATCTCCGAGACGAATTGATATTGAAGCAAGATTATTTATACGATCGTTGTAAACGGAGTGATTAACTATGAAACGATTTTTGCTGATTCTCTTTGCCGCTTTTTGTGTGTCGATGCAATCGCACGGCCAGACCGTAGGTCTGGTTTTGAGCGGGGGCGGGGCTAAGGGAATAGCGCACATAGGTATTATCAAAGCGCTCGAAGAAAACAATGTTCCCATAGACTATGTGGCGGGCACGTCGATGGGGGCCATTGTGGGTGCGTGGTATGCCATGGGCTACACGCCCGACGACATGTTGAACCTGATTCTTTCCGAGGATTTCAGTATGTGGTCCCGCGGGATATTGGACGAGCGCTATATCTATTATTTTAAGAAGCCTGAGCCTTCGCCCGAAATCGTTTCGTTCAATATTGCGTTGCAAGACTCCACGAAACTGGAACCTCATTTTTTGCCCAATAGCCTCATCAACCATTTCCCCATGAACTATGGCTTTATGAGGCTGTTTGCCCCCTATTCGGCGCAGTGCGATGGCAACTTCGACAACCTGTTTGTGCCGTTCAGGGCTGTCGCTTCCGACGTGTATCACAAGCGGGCGTTAGTGATGAAAGACGGCGATCTGGGCGATGCCGTGAGGGCTTCGATGACCTTCCCGTTTGTGTTCAAGCCCATAGAGATAGACAGTGTGTTGGTATATGACGGTGGTATTTATAACAACTTTCCCGTCGATGTGATGAAAGCCGATTTCAATCCCGATATTATTATCGGCAGCATCGTTGCCGCAAAAATCGATAAGCCGAAGGAAAACGACATTATCAACCAAATCGAAAACATGGTCATGCAAAAAAGCGATTATACGCTCGACCCGGAAGATGGAATTTTGATGCGTTTCGATTTGAGCGATGTAGGTTTGCTCGACTTTCCCAAAGCCCAGCAAATCGCCCAAATCGGCTATGATTACACGATGTCGATTATGGATTCGATCAAAAGCCGCATTCCCCGGGAACTGTCGCAGGAAACCCGCCAGTTGCAGCGAATGGTTTTCAAAAGCAAAACTCCAGACCTCGTCTTTAAAGATGTATCGGTCGAGGGCGGAAACCACCAGCAGCAGGAGTATATCAAGCGACAGTTCGAGACCGACGATACGTTCACCGAGGAGCAGGCCAAAGCGTCTTACTATAAGACCATATCCGATGGGAAGATATTCGACTTGATACCGCATGCCCGTTACGATAAGGAGAGCGGACTTTTCGACCTCGATTTGAAAGCAAACGTGCATGACCAGCTGGCCGTGGGAATAGGCGGTTTTATCTCTTCGACCAGTTCCAATCAAGTATGTATCGGAGCCCACTATCGCACGGTGAGCCTTAATTCGCTCGATCTCGATTTGACCGGGCAGATAGGACAGTCGTATATCTCGGGAGTGTTCTCGTCGCGCTTCGACCTGAAAACCCCCATACCCATGTACTTGAATTTGCAGGCCGTTGCTGCCCGGCAAAAGTTCTATCAAAATGAAACACTTTTCTATTCCGACCGCATGCCGTCGTTCATCACACAGTCCGAACAATATGTGAAACTGCGGTTGGGGCTGCCGTTCCTCATCAGTTCGAAAGCCATCGTTTCGGTAGGGTATGGAAGGATGTCCGATAGATATTATCAATCCAATACGGTGGATTTCTCTAAAAACGAACAAGACAGGAGCCGCTACGACCTCTTTGTCGCCTCGATGAAATTCGACCGGAACAACTTGAACCATTATATGTATCCTACCTCGGGAACCGATTGCTCGGTGTTGGGATTACTCGCATATGGTAAAGAGCGCTTTACACCCTACGATACAGGTTTGCAGCCCAACAGCAAGCAAACCCTCTCGTGGTTGCAGCTCGAAGGCAATATACACACTTATATCCCTTTTGGCGATAAATTCGTGTTGGGTGTGCGGGGGAAAGCTGTCGTGTCGAGTAAAGGCCTGTTGAGCAACTATACCTCCACGTTGATACAGGCTCCGGCATTTACCCCTACACCTCACAGCAAGACGATTTTCAACCCGGCGTTTCGCTCTACGCAATATCTGGCAGCCGGGGTGATACCCGTGTGGAAAATCCTGAACAACCTGCAATTCCGCAACGAGTTCTATCTTTTTGCGCCTTTCCGTCAAATCTACGAGGGCGAGGGCATGCTCCCATATTACGGCAAGGCTTTCACCAAATATCACTTTATGGGCGAAAGTTCCGTGGTGCTTAACCTGTCCTTTGCCTCGATAAGCCTCTATGCTAACTACTACGACTATCCGGCTCGTAATTGGAATTTCGGTGTAAACATAGGACTTCTCGTGTTCAGCCCTAAATTCCTCGAATAAAAAAACAGTTCCCTATTCACTTGAAAATAGGTGCGATAGCGATTTCTTGAAAGATAATAGATAAAAAAATGCGATAAAAAGATACGGCGGAATAAAATTATTTCTATCTTTGCAACCGCAAACGGCTCCGTAGCTTAACTGAATAGAGCATCTGACTACGGATCAGAAGGTTACAGGTTTGAATCCTGTCGGAGTCACTCAATGCTAAACTCGTCCGAGCGAGGGCGGGGAATATGAAAAAACAGATTAGGAATGGCTCCGTAGCTTAACTGAATAGAGCATCTGACTACGGATCAGAAGGTTACAGGTTTGAATCCTGTCGGAGTCACCAAGAGGCAGTCGTTTGTGCGGTTGCCTCTTTTTTTGTAAAGACAGGAAAATGTATTCATCGAGAAACGGGTAACGCTTCTTTCTTTTCGCTCCCCCCTTTCGTCAATCAGTGACGCGGACTTGCGAGCCCCTATGTCACTTAGCCGACTCGCACAAGATTGATAATCTGACGATTGTCTTTATTCTCATACACCGCAACCTCGCCTGTGTTAATGTCTACTACGATATGGATTGCTATGCCATCGGCCGTGCGGGTGCCATTGATGGTGTATGTTCCGGCGGCGACATACAATGGCTTATTTGAAAAATAACTTTATCCCTTCTCGCCGGGTGTTATTTCCGGGAAGGCGATTTGTCGGGCGACACTTCCTCTTCGTCCTCTGTCCCTTTCGTGTCGGGTTTTACAACCAGCGCGCTCAGTTCATAGAGCCCATAGAGCGGAATAAACACGACCGAGAGGGTGAAAGGGTCGCTCGAAGGAGTGATGAAGGCGGCCAAAGTGAGTAGAATGACAATGGCGTGTCGGCGATAGGTTTTGAAAAAATGCCGTGTGATAAGTCCCATATTCGACAAGAGCCAGCAGAGAAGGGGCAATTCGAACACGAGCCCCATAATAAAATTGAGGGTGAGGAAATTGCTCATGTAGGAGTCGAGCGAGATTTGGTTGGGCACCATTTCGCTCACTTGGTATTCGGCCAAGAATCGCAGTGTGAGCGGGAATACAAGGAAATAGCCTACGCCCACGCCGATAAAAAACATGATGTTTCCCGCCAGAAACGCTCCCCGGGCATGGCGTTTCTCGCCGGCATACAATCCGGGGCTGATGAACGTCCACAGTTGGTATATGACATAGGGGAATGCCACCAGCAGGGCAATCCACATGGACGTGCTCATGTGGATAAAAAATTGCGAAGCCAATTGTATGTTGATGAGTTTCACCTCGAAATGGTCGTTACAGAAATCGGGCAGGATAGAGGTGTGCTGGCTTAAATCGCACAATAGTCGATATAGGACGAAATCGGAGTGGCAGGGAGCCAAGATAATGCGATCGAAGATATGAGGCATGAGCGCAAAAAAGACTATTGCCAAAAGGACAATGGCGCCTATCGAGCGCAAGAGCATTTTGCGCAGGTCGTCGACATGATCCCAAAAACTCATTTCTTTCAAATCGTTGGCCATGAAAACACAGGGGGCTATGCAAGTAATAAAACCGCAGGTTCATAGGCGTCTACGCCAAGCTCCCACGGCAGTTCGGTTCGAGAAAAACGTATCGGCTGTTATTGGTTCTCTTCTCTTTTTTTCTCTTTGGAGTTCGACGGCGGAGTGTTTATTTCCTCCTCGATGTCGCTCATTCCCTTTTTGAAGCTACGCACACCTTTTCCTATGCCGTGCATCAGTTCGGGTATCTTTCGGCCGCCGAACAGGAGCAAAATGATTACCACGATGATGATAAGTTCGGTAGTGCCGAGGTTCCCAAAGAGCAACAATATTGCAGAGAGTGTATTCATTTTTGATTCAGTGTTTAGATGTTATTTATTCAGCGGGAACAAAATAAGGAAGAATATTTGTATAATACAACAAATCTGTATCAAAATTGATTAATGTGCCGGGCAAAAGCACAATTTTCCGTGCGCTCGATTTTTGTTTTGCCGCCCGATTTTGTCTTGTCATTTGGAGGTTAAAAAATATATTGATTTGTAAAAGTTTGCCGGTACTGATAAAATGATTAACTTTGCAGCGATTTTGAAATAAGGAATTTTTTCCGTAATTAAAAACAGTAGAAATGAAAGCATTTGTATTTCCCGGACAAGGGGCACAATTCGTAGGTATGGGAAAGGACCTCTACGAGAACAACCCCATAGCCAAAGAGATGTTCGATAAGGCCAACGAGATATTGGGCTTCAATATCACCGACCTGATGTTTAACGGAACCGACGAGGATTTGCGCCAGACCAAAGTTACCCAGCCTGCTATTTTCCTGCACTCGGTGATTCTGGCCAAGACGATGGGCGACGATTTCAACCCCGATATGGTAGCCGGCCACTCGCTGGGCGAATTCTCGGCATTGGTTGCCGCCGGAGCTTTGTCGTTTGAAGACGGTTTGCGCCTCGTGTCGGCTCGTGCCCAAGCCATGCAGAAAGCTTGTGAGAAGACCCCCTCGACAATGGCTGCCGTATTGGCCTTGCCCGACGCCAAAGTCGAAGAGTTGTGCGCCTCGGTTACCGAGGGTGTGGTGGTTCCTGCCAACTATAACTGCCCGGGACAAGTCGTTATATCGGGCTCTATCGAGGGCGTCGACGCCGCTTGCGCCAAGATGCTCGAAGCCGGAGCCAAACGTGCGTTGAAACTGAAAGTGGGTGGAGCCTTCCACTCGCCGCTCATGGAGCCTGCCCGTGCCGAATTGGCCGACGCTATCGCCCATACCGATTTTCATGCGCCCCAATGCCCGGTTTATCAAAACGTAAATGCCGAGCCGCAGACTGACCCCGAGGCCATTAAGAAAAATCTTATCGCCCAGTTGACGGCTCCCGTGCGTTGGACCCAGTCGGTTCAAAACATGATTGCTGCCGGCGCCGATACCTTTATCGAGGTAGGTCCCGGTGCCGTTCTGCAAGGATTGGTTAAGAAAATTTCGTCGGAAGTAGCTACTTCGGGCGTACAGTAATCGATAGGAAATCGAGATAAAAGAGAGGCGGCGTCCCTGCGGGGTTGTCGCCTTTTTTTGTCCTGCCGGGAAGCGTTCAACAAAAAATCCAAACAAGTTTGATTTTCTGTATTCGACTTTCCTTATCTTTGGATAAGATAAGATGCGGTTCGGCATAGGACAAATTGAAAACTTCGTTTTCTTTTGTCTCGGCGCTCACCTTTCACTATCTTTACGAAAATGCGTGAAGATAGGATGCGTCTCAACAAAAAGTTCAAACAAGTTTGACTTTCTGTATTCGGCTTTCGTTATCTTTGGATAAGATAAGATGCGGTTCGGCATAGGACAAATTGAAAACTTTGTTTTCCATTTGTCTCTGCGCTCACCTTTCACTATCTTTGTAGGGCGTAAAGACGTGAGGTATGGAAATCTTTGATCATTTTCTGGAAGCTATTTCAGATACCGAAGTGACAACGGCTTCGGCGCTGTTCAAGTTGGCATTGAGCTTGCTGCTGGGCGGTATCGTCGGGTTTGAACGGAAACGGAAAGGGCAGGTGGCTGGAGCCCGCACGTTTGCGCTCATTTCGATGGGTGCGACACTGGCCATGATTGTCTCGATTTATATTCCGCAGGTTTATTTAGGCTTGAAAAACGGAGACCCCGGGCGGGTAGCCGCACAAGTGATTACCGGGGTGGGCTTTTTGGGCGCTGGCGCCATTATCCAGACAAAAGGCTCGGTGCGAGGGTTAACCACCGCGGCGGGTATCTGGATGGTCGCCGCTTTGGGCTTGGCCGTTGGTGTGGGGCTCTATCTCATTGCGATTGCCTCTACGATATTGATTTTGTTCACGTTGGTCAGTTTGGAACAGTACGAACGACACACGCATTTGGACCGTGAAGGGAAAATCATACATTTGAGGGCAAATGAGATTGTCGAGGATTTGTCGCGGTACGAAGCCCTGTTGAAGGAGTTCAAAGTCTCGTTGCACAATGTGCTGGTCGAGTATGACTATGCCGCCCAAAAGACCGATTTGAAGTTTATTGTGCTCTCGCGCACGACGACCGACTTTGTCGTGCTTTTCTCCCGCATGCGTGCTATTTATAGAACCGAATATATATCTCTCCAAAACGAAATTTAATTATGGGATTAGATGCGCTCATTACCGATTTGGCTCTTATTTTGATTGTCGCCGGGGTGGTGACACTGCTTTTTAAAAAGCTGAAACAGCCTGTCGTGTTGGGGTATATCGTCGCCGGCTTTTTGGTAGGTCCCAATTTTGTCTTTTTCCCGACCATAGTCGACGAAGGCGATATTAACCTGTGGGCCGAGTTGGGTATCATCGTGTTGCTCTTTTCGTTAGGGCTGGAATTTAGTTTCAAGAAACTTTTTCAAGTGGGGTCTTCGGCCGTCATTACGGCGTTGGTTGTCGTGGCGGGCATGATGCTCACCGGTTATGGAGCCGGGCGTTTGCTGCATTTCACCTATCTCGATAGCCTCTTTTTGGGAGCGATGCTCTCCATGTCGTCCACGACGATTATCATCAAGGCTTTTACCGATTTGAATTTGCGGAAAAAGGCGTTTGCCAGTCTGGTGTTTGGGGTGCTTATCGTCGAGGACTTGTTTGCCGTCGTGATGATGGTTATTCTGTCGTCCATTGCGGTGAAGAACTCTTTCGAGGGGGCGGAGCTGGTCGGCAGTATCGCCAAACTGGTCTTTTTCTTGATTATCTGGTTTGTGGTGGGAATCTCGGTGTTGCCCTTGTTCTTGAAAAAGACCCGCAAGTTTTTGAACGAAGAGACCTTGTTGATTGTCTCTATGGGGCTCTGTTTAGGCATGGTGGTGCTGGCTACCTATGCCGGGTTTTCGTCGGCTCTTGGGGCGTTTGTCATGGGGTCTATTTTGGCGGGGACCAATGAAGCCGAGCGGATAGAGAAAGTCGTCGGGCCGGTCAAAGACTTGTTCGGAGCCATTTTTTTCGTTTCGGTGGGAATGCTGGTCAGCCCCGACGCCTTGGCCGAATATGCACTACCCATAGCTCTGCTGTCGCTTGTTGTTATCGTAGGACAAATATTTTTCGGGACTGTGGGCATGCTGGCCTCGGGACAATCGTTGAAAATCTCGATACAGTCGGGATTCAGCTTGTCGCAAATCGGTGAGTTTGCGTTTATTATCGCCACGTTGGGTATGTCGTTGGGTGTGATTGACAAATTCCTGTACCCGATTGTCGTGGCCGTGTCGGTGATTACCACGTTCTTGACTCCTTATTGCATACGTCTGTCCGAGCCCGCATATGGCTGGATAGAGCGGCATTTGCCCGAGAAATGGTTAGTCGCTATCGACCGTTATAGCCAAAGCCGCACCGAGATAAAGCCCCACAAAGCTGTGTGGAAAGAGGCTATCGCCCAATACCTGTGGCGTGTGGTTCTCTATTCGGCGATTATCGTGGCCATTATCTCGATTTCCCGCATGTGGTTTATTCCCTTTATGGAGGAACTGTTGCCCGAATGGGGGCGTGTGGTTGCGGCGGTGGTTACACTCATCGTGATGTCGCCGTTCTTGTGGGCTTTGATGGTTAAAGAGGTGAATATGAGCCTCATCAGGAAACTGGGCGAGGGACGAGCCAACCGGGTGCCGTTGACGTTGATGATAGTTTTTCGCATTTTGCTGGCTCTGTTTTTTGTCATTTATTATCTTTCGATTGTCCATTCGCAGCGTACCGGAGTTTTATTGGGATTGGGTATATTCATTGTCGTGCTTATTCTGTTGTCGAAACGGATACAGAAACAATTTATGCGCATCGAGAATATATTTATGGATAATCTCAACGAGCGGGAGTTGCGCAAGACCGGGCGAAATACCAACCTCGTGAGCGATATGCACTTGGCTTATATGGACGTGAACGCCAATTGCCCTTTTGCCGGCCGCCGGTTGATGGACTCCAACCTGCGTAAGGAGTATGGAGTCAACGTGGCGAGTATCCAGCGAGGGTCTAAACGTATCAATATTCCCAAGGGGGAGACCCGTATTTTCCCGGGCGACACGATTGGTGTGATTGGTACCGACGACCAGATTCAATCGTTGCTCGCCGTGGTGGAGGGCAGTACCCTGCCCGAGGACGAAGGCGAAAACAAGGAGGTGATTTTCACCCATGTCGTTGTTCCCGACGACTCGCCATTGATCGGGCAGACGAGTTCGTCGTTGAGTATCCGCAATAAAAACAATTGTCTGATCGTGGGAATCGAGCGTGCCGACGGTACGTTCTGCCAGCCCGACGGGCAGGTGCGTTTCGAGGCGCACGATGTCATTTGGCTCGTAGGGGAGCCCGACAACATCAAACGGCTCACACAGGAGAGAATCATGAATAATATACAACATACATAAAGACCTACACGATTATGCAGGAAAAGATTATCATTCTCGATTTCGGTTCACAGTACACTCAGTTGATCGCCCGCCGCTTGCGGGAGCTGAATACCTATTGCGAAATCGTGCCTTACAACAAGTTCCCTCATGACGACGAGGGTATCAAAGGGGTTATCCTCTCGGGGAGTCCCTACTCGGTGAACGACCCTAATGCTCTTTTTGTCGATTTAAGCCGTATCCGGGGTGTTTATCCGCTTCTCGGGGTTTGCTACGGAGCCCAGTTCTTGGCACATACCTCGGGCGGGAAAGTCGAGTCGGCCGATACCCGTGAATATGGCCGCGCCAATCTTGCTTGGCACGACGAGAACGACCCTCTCATGCACGGGGTTCGTGAAAATTCTACGGTGTGGATGTCGCATGGCGATTCTATCACGGTGATACCCCCTTCGTTCAAGCTCGTGGCCAGCACTCATGAAGTGAAAACGGCAGCGTTTCATATCGAGGGCGAACCGACTTGGGGCGTGCAGTTCCACCCCGAGGTGTACCATAGCGAGGACGGAACGATATTGCTCACCAACTTCGTGCGCGATATTTGTCGCTGTAATATGGACTGGACTCCCGCCTCGTTTATCGAGCATACCGTGGCCGAGTTGCAAGCAAAACTGGGCAACGACAAAGCCGTGCTGGCTCTCTCGGGAGGGGTCGATTCGACGGTGGCCGCCGTGTTGCTCAACAAGGCAATCGGCGACCGGCTTACCTGTATCTTCGTCGATAACGGATTGCTGAGGAAAAACGAGTTTGAAAACGTTCTTGCCAACTACAAAGATATGGGATTGAACGTGCTGGGTATCGATGCCAAAGACTATTTCTATGAACAGTTGAAAGGAGTGACCGAGCCTGAGCGCAAACGTAAAATTATCGGGAAGGGCTTTATCGACATTTTTGACCGTGAAGCCCACAAACTCTCCGACATCAAATGGTTGGCGCAGGGAACTATCTATCCCGATGTAATCGAGTCGCTCTCGATTACGGGCATGACCATCAAGTCGCACCACAACGTTGGCGGGCTGCCCGAGAAGATGAACCTCAAACTGGTAGAGCCGTTGCGCCTGCTTTTCAAAGACGAGGTGCGTAGGGTCGGCCGAGAGCTGGGTATCAGCGACAAACTCATCGGTCGTCATCCTTTCCCCGGCCCTGGGTTGGGAGTGCGTATTTTGGGTGATATTACCCCCGAGAAAGTGCGTATTCTGCAAGATGCCGACCACATCTTCATTCAGGGCCTTATCGACAACGACCTCTACGACAAGGTATGGCAGGCCGGTGTGATACTGTTGCCGGTACAGTCGGTAGGCGTGATGGGCGACGAGCGCACCTACGAGCGTGCCGTAGCCTTGCGTGCCGTGCTCTCGACCGACGGCATGACGGCCGACTGGGCCCGTCTGCCCTACGAGTTCCTGGCCAAGGTATCGAACGACATCATCAACAAGGTACGCGGCGTGAACCGTGTCGTGTATGACATCAGTTCCAAACCGCCTTCGACAATCGAGTGGGAATAGTCGATGCGCTCATATAAAAAATGGTTGTCGTTACAAGGGCAACCATTTTTTATATTAGTTGTTTATAAGTCCTCCCAGTGGAGCAGGCAATTGAGGCTCGAACGAATAAGCTCTGGCAAATTGCCGGATAAAATCGATAGTTGAAGCAGAGGGCTGTAACACTTTGGCGTTTCGTACGGTTGTAATTTTTTTAGAAGTAGAGGTTTTTTTCATAGGCCGAGCATTGATGTTTATATCTTATAAACGTCAATGTTCTCGTATTATTATTTGCACTGCTTCTTTTTTTTTACAAAGTCAGGGCGATATTGTTTTCGTCGGCCATTTTCCGCAGGTTGAGAATCGCATAGCGCATACGCCCCAAAGCGGTATTGATGCTCACTTGGGTGTGATCGGCAATCTCTTTGAAGCTCATATTCTTGTAGTAGCGCATGATGAGAACCTCTCTTTGAGAGTGGGGCAGCGCTTTGATGAGCTTGCGTATATCGGCCTCTATTTGGTTTTGTACGATAGCGTCTTCGATAGTGCCCTCGCTCAACTCTTTGCGGTTGAAAATATCCACCTTCTCATTGTCGGAGAGAATGTAGTTGTCCGATTTTTCTTGCCGGAAAAAGTCTATGATGAGGTTGTGAGCGATGCGGGAAATCCATGCGGGGAATTTTCCGTTCTCGGTATATCGTCCCTGTTTAATGGTCATAATCGCTTTGACAAAGGTCTCTTGAAAGATGTCGTTTGCCAACTCTTTGTCCTTTACGATATAAAAAATATAATTGAAAGTGCGTGTTTGATGGCGTTTAAGCAAAACATCAAATGCGTCATTATTGCCTTCGGCGTACAACGCGACCAACTCTTCGTCGGTGCGATTGAATAAATCGTTCATTACTACCCTTTTTTGTGTTTTAGCGTAATGTTTTGTCGATAGGCAATCCTATTTTAATGTGACTCGGTAATCATTATTCGTTGCAAATAAAGATGTTTTTTTTTAATTCGGAAAGTAAAAATAGAATTTTTTTGTGAGATTGTTCCATTTTTAACATTATGGGCGTGAACAAAATCGCAGTTTTCGCTTTGTATGTGACTCTATATGAGCAGAAACAAGACTGCCGCCGACCGAGATGTGAAACCTTGTGAAACAAGTTGGCGCGCGGCAATAAAAGTTGAAAACACTTGTTCGGTTTATCATAAAAAATAGTTATTTTTGCAATTCATGAAAAACTAAAAAACAAGTAATTGCTATGAAACCAACTCTTTTTGTATTGGCTGCCGGCATGGGTAGCCGCTATGGAGGTTTGAAACAGCTCGACGGCCTCGGCCCCAATGGCGAGACCATTATGGACTATTCGATTTTCGACGCTTTGCGAGGCGGATTCGGCAAAGTCGTTTTTGTAATCCGTAAAGATTTTGAACAGGATTTCCGAGATAAGATTCTCTCTAAATACGAGGGGCATATCCCTTGTGAATTGGTGTTCCAGTCGATCGACGACCTGCCCGAAGGGTTCACTTGCCCCGAAGGACGTACCAAACCGTGGGGCACCAATCATGCCGTGCTCATGGGAAAAGACGCCATTAAAGAACCGTTTGCCGTCATCAACGCCGATGATTTTTATGGGCGTGAGAGTTTCGCCATTTTGGCCGACTATTTGAAAAATTTGGAAGGAAAAGAGAACGATTACTGCATGGTGGGCTATCGCATTGGCAATACTTTGTCGGAGAGTGGTTCGGTGGCTCGTGGTGTGTGCTCGACCAATGCCGAAAAACATTTGACCTCGGTTGTGGAGCGCACGCAAGTGGAGCGCCGCGATGGGAAAGTGATGTTCAAGGAAGGCGAGACATGGACCGCTATCGACGATAACGCGCCGGTTTCGATGAACATGTGGGGTTTCACGCCCGATTATTTCAAATATTCCGAGGAGTATTTTGTACAATTCTTGAAAGATAATGTGACCAACATCAAGGCCGAGTTCTTTATTCCGCTGTTGGTAAACGACCTTATCCAATCGGGTAAAGTCACCGTAACCGTGCTCGACACGCCGTCGAAGTGGTTTGGTGTGACCTATGCCGCCGACCGTCAATCGGTAGTCGATAAAATCAATGCCTTGATTGCTGCCGGCGAATATCCCGAAAAATTATTCTGATCGACTCCTCTTTTGGGGTAATATAAGCAAAGAGCGTGCGGCTGTCTGTCTCTCGATAGGCGGCCGCACCATTTTTTACAAATGACGCCGGTAAGTGGCGGCCGTACTTGTCGGGGAAAGCCTCGTTCCTATTTGTCTCTGCGCTCACCTTCTTTGAATAAGACAGGCTGCGGCTCGGCATAGTGCAAAACGAAAACTTCGTTTTTCATTTGCCTCTGCGCTCGCCTTTGGCTATCTTTGGATAAGATGGGATGCGGCTCAACAAAAAAACTCAAGCAAGCTTGGCTTTTTTGTGTTCACCTTTCGCTATCTTTGCGCACTGTTTTTTAGCGCCGAGATAATAGATATGAATACAACAGCATTGCTTCCATACCGGCAACAGGTCGTTTCGTTGCTTCGATTGGGTTTGCCTATTGTCGTGGGACAATTGGGCATGATAATATTGGGTCTTGCCGATACGATAATGATAGGTCATCACAGCACCGAGGAGTTGGCGGCCGCTGCTTTTGTCAACAATGTGTTCAATTTGGCCATTATTTTTGCGACGGGTTTTTCCTATGGCCTTACCCCCTTGATAGGTATGCTGCAAGGCAGCGGGAACACGCAGGGAATAGGGAGGGTCTTTCGCAATGCGTTGGCGGCCAATGCCGTTATTGCCGTTTTGCTGACAGGAGCCATGTTTGTGGTCTATTGCTTGGTCGATAAGATGGGGCAGCCCGAGGAATTATTACCCTACATACGTCCCTATTTCATTTTGCAATTGGTGTCTCTGCTGTTTATCATGCTGTTCAATGCGTTTCGGCAGTTTGCCGAGGGATTGACCGACACCCGCACCCCCATGTGGATATTGTTGGGTGGTAATGTGTTGAATATTTTTGGAAACTATTTGTTGATTTACGGTAGTTTCGGATTCCCCGAATGGGGGTTGTTCGGAGCTGGAGTCAGCACGCTGGTTTCACGCATTGTCATGCTGCTGGTTTTTGTGGCGATTGTCGCTTGTGCCCGGCGGTATCGAATATACCGCGACGCCCTCGTGCAGTCTCGTTTGAACCGAAACGATTTCGTTCAACTCAACGCATTGGGATGGCCCATTGCCTTGCAGATGGGAATGGAGACAGCCGCATTTTCGTTGAGTGCGATTATGGTCGGGTGGTTGGGTAGTGTTCCCTTGGCCGCTCACCAGATTATGATTTCGGTAAGTACCATCGGGTTCATGGTTTATTATGGCATGGGAGCCGCGTTGGCGGTGCAGGTGAGCCACTTTATGGGTCGGCACGATTTACCCAATTTGCGCCGGGCCGTGCATGCGGGCATGGGCATTATTATGTCGCTTGCCGTTTTGGCCTGTCTTTTCTTCTATTTGGCACGCATGCCTATTACATACAGTTTTACCGATGATCCCGAGGTGATTGCCGTGGTATCGATATTGATATTCTCGTTGATTGTCTATCAGTTTGGCGATGCCTTGCAGATAACTTTTGCCAATGCGCTGCGGGGAACGGCCGACGTCAAGCCGATGATGTGGATTGCGTTCGTCGCCTATTTTGTCATCGCTCTGCCGGTAGGTTATCTGTGTGGGTTCACATGGGGCGGCGGTATCGTGGGAGTGTGGGCGGCGTTCCCGGCGGGATTGTTTTCGGCTGGATTCCTCTTTTGGTTGCGGTTCCGTTACCGGTTACGGAAATTGATAAAAAATGCCGAAGTATGAAACCTGTTTCGGAGAAAGTGTATTTGCAGCGGCTTATTGCCGAAGGGGAGCACCAGCGGCAGGATTTCAAATATGAGATCTCCGATGCCCGCAAGATTGCCCGTTCGCTGTCGGCGTTTTCCAATACCGATGGCGGCCGATTGCTGATTGGTGTGAAAGATAACGGCCGCATTGCCGGAGTGCGTTCGGAGGAAGAGATTTATATGATCGAAGCCGCTGCTACCTCATATTGCTCCCCGCAAGTCGAAATCGCCATGCAAACATATACCGTAGAAGGCAAGACAGTGCTTGTCGCCGAAATCCCGAAAGCCGTTCAAAAACCGGTGCAGGCGCAAGTCGAGCCCGATAAATATTTGGCTTATGTGCGTGTAGCCGATGAAAACATATTGGCTACTCCTGTCCATTTGGCGGTATGGAGGCAGAAAAACAGCCCTCGGGGTACGCTCGTGAAATATACCGAGCGGGAACGGCTTTTGCTCGATTATCTATCTGAGCATCAAGATATTACCGTAAGCAAATACAGCCGGTTGGCTCGCATCTCATATCGGTCGGCTGTGGAGTATATAGCCCGGTTTGTGCGCTTCGGTCTCCTCGATATTTGCTTCGAAAGTCATCGATTTTGCTATCGTTTAAAACAGAGCGAGTAAGAGGCCAGCCTCTTACTCGCTGCGATAATGTCTATTTTATCACGAATTTCAAACTTTGGTTTTTCCCGTTTGCCCGTATCGTCAGGAGATATATTCCCGGCGAGAGGAATCGCGACGGTATGTCGTAGGTATATGCGCCCGGTAAATCCCGGTTGGTGGTGTAGGCTGTGATTTGTTGTCCGTCGATAGTCCAAATGGAAATATCGGCGGCTCCGGTTTTTTGCAGGCGGTAGTGGAGCGTTTGTTGTTCGCCTTCGGTGGTTATCCATGCAAATCTTTCTTCGGAGCGAGGCACTTGTACCGCCGAGTTCTCTTGAACCGGGTAGTAGGCTTTCAACTCCCGTAGGGGAATGGATATGTCGGTTCGGTTGGTGGTGTTGAGCACAAAGCGAATCGCTTTCAAAGTCAAGGGGAAATCTTCGATAGGATATTCGTTCCCTTCTTCGGCAAAGGCCCATACGATAGTTTGGTCGCCGGTTCGAGTCGGGACATATTCGGGTTGCCAGTAGTTTCGGCCACCTTGGTGAGTAAAGTCGAATCGAATGTGCTTGATAGCCGCTAACGCTTCGTCTGAGAGATCGATTTGCAACGAGATAGAGTCGGGTAGACTATAAATTCGGTAGCTTTTGTCCAATTGTACATAGGGATTGCGACCTGCTTTTTGGTCAAATTTCAGCACGGCTCCGTCGGACCACCCGGCCGGTATCCCGTCGTGAGTAATCGAGAGGTTGTCGCTCACGGTCGAGGAGAGCGGGTAGTCGGTGAGATCGGCAAAGTCTTCGTGAACGAGGGTCGTCGGGGTTACCTCTACGGTAACATGCAACTCTACCGATATGTCGTCGAGAGTCCCGGTAATGTGGGTCTCGCCGTTTGCTACCCCTTTGAGGATGCCGTTTTCGATGCGGCAGCAAGCCGGATTGCTCAATTCCCAGTCAAAAGCGGCCGGGTCGAGGGCGTATGCCTGTCCGTTGATATTGCCTTCGAGATTGATGCGATAGGGGCGTACACTGTCGATGAGAATTTCGTCGGCGGCGATGTGGATTCCCTCAACCGGGCGGGTCGAGACGGGCAATTCGGCGGTGATGCCCTCTTTCTCGGCGATGATTTTCCCCGACATTACCGTTCCACCCGCATGGAATACGGCATCGTCGTCTACCCAGCCCAATTCGGCCGGTTCGCAACGGAACGAAAATCCTTCCACATTTCGGGCAATCACATCTTTATATTGGTTTTGAGCGTGTAGCGTGAGGGGAGCCAGAGAGATGACAGGCACGTTTAGTTGCATTTTTGAGAACGTGTAGTGGGCGACTGTATTGTCTTCGGGGGCTGTCGACACGATCAAAGCGCCGTCCATGACCGGCCGCATGGAACCACGACCCGGGAGGTTGAGCATGGTGTGGTTGACTACGACTGCGGTAGAGCCTCCACTGTCGAAGTTGACGACGTTCCACGACCCGTGGGCCAGCATCCAGTTGGCTATGTCGATACAGTTTATTCCCACACTGTTTTCCGATAGTTCGGTGGCGACGAAGTAGACCGTTTTCCCGTCTTGCGACATGCCGGCCATCGTCCGGCACGACTCTTCATATTCCCGCCCGTTCTCGAAATCGTTGTATTCCCCCTCGTGCAGTTTCCCTTCGAAAGCAATGCTGGGATAGCCGTGGAAGGCTTGCAGTATGTTTGCGGGAGGAGTGCCGAATTTCCCGGGAACTAATTTTTGCGAGATGGTTATTTCTTCGCCAACTTTTATATCGGGGAGTGAATTCAGTTTTGTATTACGGAGATATAGAACGAAATCGGTGCCGGAAGTTTGTAAGGGTAAATTCGAGACTTCGAGTACATCGCATACTGTGGGAGTTCCATTCACGATCCAATTGGATCGGGGGCGTATTTTTATGTATCTTCCCTCGGCATCCAGATTGAGCGAGTTCATATTTGTGAACAGGACACAATCTCCGTCGCGGACTATTTCTGCGCCCCAGTTGAAATGGTCGATTGTCACTTCGTCACCCGATGCCGAGATTGCTTTGCACTCTGGAACGGGAAAAAAGACCGATGCCGTTTTATCTTGGGTAATAGCAAATGTCGATCTTCCGCTACCTGCTGGCATAGAAATAACACCGTTACTAATGTTTAGTCCGATACAGACGCCTTCGTCATAACTGAAAAAGTCATGATTGAAGGCCGCGCATATTTTATGCCCCGGGGTGGTTAGCCGCTTTGACATGTCTTGTACCAATTCCCGTTTTAAATCAGGAACGGAGTTGTTCGACTGTACTTGTTCAATTATATTGTAAGGATTGGTCATGTCGATAGTGGTCGCCCACAGTGTGAGGGGAACCGATTCGTATCTGATTTTGATGTACTCTATACCGGGGCCTATTTCGTAGTGTTCCAATGTGTCGGCTACGCCCCAGTTGGGAGCGGCGGCTTCGGTAGCCAATATGCCGGTGGCTATTGCGGCAAGTAGGGTAATTTTTTTCTTCATGTAATTTATAGATTAGCAAGATTTAGCAGGTTATTTATATTTACTGTCTCGATAGTGCGGCATGTTGCACTTGGTCGCAACTTGCCGGAGTGATACGAGTTTTTATTGTATGCCAAAGGTATATTGATTTTTTGAATTTCGAATCATTTATATCTCGAAAAAATGTATTTAAATATTATTTATTGTGATTGTTTGGTGTGCGTTTACCGCAACGGCTGGTAACCTATACGGCGGTGGGGTTCGAATATATAATCTCATTCTTGACAATGGATAGGCTCTATGAAGTGAAAGAGCGATAGTTCGGCTTTCGACTTTTCCTATATTTGGAGAATATAGGATACGTCTCAGCAAAAAAAATCAAGTGAACTTACTTTTTTGCTTTCGACTTTCATTATATTTGTACAAACGAAAAAAGTCGTGTATGAGTGTGATAATTTCTCCATCGTTGTTGTCGGCAGATTTTGGAAATCTGAACAGTGAGATAGATATGATTAACGAGAGTGCCGCCGATTGGTTGCATATCGATGTGATGGACGGTGTGTTTGTCCCGAATATTTCTTTCGGGTTTCCGGTGTTGGAATTTGTGAATCGGAGATGTGCAAAACCTCTTGATGTGCATTTGATGATCGTCGAGCCTCAAAAGTTTATACCAGAAGTCAAGCGTGTGGGCGGAGCTATCATGACGGTTCATTATGAGGCATGTACACATCTTCATCGGGTTGTTCAGCAGATACATGCGGCAGGTATGCAGGCCGGAGTTTCATTGAATCCTCATACACCGGTGTCCTTGTTGGAAGATATTATCGAAGATGTCGATTTGGTTTTGCTGATGTCGGTCAATCCCGGCTTCGGCGGACAGAAGTTTATCCCCCGCATATTGGATAAGGTGAGGGATTTGAAAGAGATGATCGCTCGTAGAAATTCGCATGCGGTTATAGAGATAGATGGTGGGGTAAATTTGGATACCGGTCGGCAATTAGTTGAGGTAGGGGCCGATGCATTGGTTGCCGGTAGTTTTGTTTTCCACTCGGATAATCCTATCGATACGATTGCTCGATTGAAGCAGTTGTAAAGGGGGTATTAGCCCTACCGATAAGATAAGAAAAATATATATCGGTGTGCTTGCCGGGTAACTCCTGTCGTGGGGCAAAAGCAGTTTATTGCATATAGCCCTTGACGGTTATCGGGTCGTTGCCAACAAAAACTTCGACTAACGTCTTTTCTCCTTGGCTGTTTTCGTAGGAGAATGTGTATGAGTGCCCTTTTTCCAATAGGAAATTCAGTGCGTCGTTCATGTCCTGCAACGGGCCGGCGGTGCTGCCTCCTCCTACTTGCATGCCATTGCAAAACACATCGACGTTTGCTTTTACCCGGTCGCCGGAATCGGAGGTGTGTTGTTTGTCACGGAACATCATGAAGGTCACGTTCGTGTGAGTCCCTTGCTCCATAATGGTTTTGGTCGACTCGGCATATATATCGCGATAGCGTTTCGACACATCTACGCCATGGACGTCGCGCGATTGTTCGTTCCACACCATGGGGAACCAGTCTCCCGTAGGCTTGAACGATGCGGCATAAATCCCATGTGTGTGGTCTCCCGATACCGATTTCCCGGCGTCGGCCATAAACCAAATTTTGTCGAGCGCAGGAGGTCGATAATATTCTGTGGAGAACCATGCCCCATCTATCCACACTTCGGTCCAGCTGTGATTTCCCCTATTGTCGTGCCAAGCGGCGGTTCCCGCAAAACGCGCCGGAATACCCACGGAGCGAAATGCGTCGACCAAAAGAATGGATAACCCTGTGCATGAAGCCATGCCTTGCCTGATCGACTCCGAGGGGCTTTGGTTGGTCTTTTCCCGAAGCGTGTTGTATTCCACTCCGACCACTTCGGGGATAATTCGATTTATGGTGTCGATGGCCGCTCGCATGTCTGCGCATTGGGCTACACGGGAGGCAAAACGATGATAAAAGTCTTTTCTCCACGAGTCTCGAGTTTCGTCTACCACGGCATAGGGAAGAACTTCGTTGAGGAAGATAGAGTCGGGCAATGTTTTTGTCCATGAAAATTCAGCCCGAGCCCGACAAGCGTATTCTACGTTCTCTTTTAATAGGTCGAGGCTCATCGTGTCGCGGTCTTCCTGAGGCATCCAAGCGATTAGGTAAGCCATCGCTTTTTGTTCATCGCGAGGCGTTTGGTGCAACAGAGACCTCAGACTGTCGGCGCGGGGCGAATGGTCTAAGACGGTTTTGAGTTGTTGCCGGTAATCGGTTGAGGAACTTGATGTACAGGCAGAGAACGAGTAAATCGATCCGGCAAGCAGTAGAAAGAACGGAATACTTTTTTTCATGTGTCATCGTTTTTAGGTTAGTTGGTTTAGGAGGTCGCGAATCATGGCCGAGTCGACCCCGATTGAGGCATATTCGGGAATGCCTTGTACTCCGCCCATTGAGATCGACGGATTTTTATAGGTCATGTGGCTCTCTATCAAATTCCGGGCGCTGAAATGTATGGCGTTGATCCCGGTTCCGGCAAGCCGTTTGACGTTCGACGCATTTATTCCGCTTCCTGCCATGATGGCTATCCGTCCTGCGGAGGCCTCGACCAACGATTGAATATTTTCGATACCTTCCGGTGCCGTGTTGCGGCCACCCGAGGTAAGAACCCGATAGCAGCCGGCTCTCACGAGGGCTTCGAGGGCTTCGAGGGTGTCGCGAGTCATATCGAAAGCCCGGTGGAATGTAAATTCCATTCCTTGGGCTGCGGCGACCAACGCTGCCGTGCGGGGCTCGTCTACCCGTCCATCGGGAGTGAGAATCCCTGCTACTACACAATCGGCGCCGCAGTCATGGGCGAAACTGATTTCTTCGAGCATTTGATGAAATTCTTCGTCGGAATAGAGAAAGTCTCCGCCACGGGGGCGTATCATTACACTCAATTTCAAATGGGGGATTCGGCGAGCCATGCGAATGAATGCGGCCGATGGGGTCGTGCCGCCCTCATAAGGCGAGGCACACAACTCTACACGAGTGATGCCCATATCGGCGGCTATTCGGCAGGCTTCGAGTGTGAATGTGCAAAGTTCGGTTTCTATCATGATTGTCGTTTCCCTGAATCGTATATTGAAATTCTTTTCTTCGTGGGATTTTACAAAGATAGCTATTTATTGGTGGAATGCAAGCGGGGAGAGTGGGGGTATGGATATTGCGTGATTCAAAGAAGCGAGCGACCATGCGGAACCCGCATAGTCGCTCGTGTGTATAAAAGTGGAGGATATTGCTTATTTCGATTTTTTCATGCCTTTGTAAATAAGGAACCCTACGATGAAAACGCAGATAGCGATGAGCACATAGAAGATCTCGTGGCTATACATTTGCACTTTTTCGACGAGTTGGTCTTCGGGTATGATAGAGTGGAACCCATACCCGATAGCGGCCAGTATGATATTCCAGCACATGGCGCCCAGAGTGGTGAAGAAAATGAATTTCGAGAATTTCATGCGTGCCAGCCCTGCGGGAATGGAGATAAGTTGGCGTATACCCGGGAGAAGCCGGCCGATGAGGGTCGATATACTGCCGTGCTTGTCGAAATAGCGTTCGGCGGTTTCGACTTTCCCTTGGTCGAGCAGGCACATGTGTCCGATGCGGCTGTTGGCAAATTTGTAAACAAGCGGGCGGCCTATCCAGTAAGCCAAATAATAGTTGATAATGGCTCCTATGTCGGCGCCGAGGGTGCCGAAGAGGATAACCAAATACATATTTAACTCTCCATATGCGGCTTTGTATGCGGCAGGTATGATGACAATCTCTGAGGGGAAGGGGATAAACGAGCTCTCGATTGCCATGAGAAACGTGATGGTCCAATAATTCAGGTTATCGAGACACCACTGAATGAAAGATAATGATTCCATGAGAAATGGCCTATAAAAATTTTGCGGGCAAAAGTAATACATTCGGGTTACATTTGGAACTATTTGTCAAAATGTAACAGAAATTTAATATTCTCGAAAAAACGGGTCTTGGAAGAGAGTGCGGTATATCTCGGCTTTTTGGGGTAGAGGTTTGGGATAGGCACGCGAGGAGGAGGGCATGCGGTAGAGCCGGAGCGGGCGGTCTCGGTAAACGAAGTCGACGTGACCGCCGATAGGCGGCATTTCGGCTTCGATGATTGATAGCAGTGTGTCGGTCGCTTTTTGTCCGGTGGTGACCAGCAGGCGGCAATGGGGCATCCGGTCGAGCATGCCGCCGAGGTCGCAAGGTTCGACCACTTCGAGAGTCAGATCCGAGGCGTTCCCGTTCAGCCGTTTGGCCACCGCCACGGTGTCGCTCACGGCGATGCCTTTTTCTTGCAGGAAGGATTCGAGGGTTTCTTTGCGGAACCGCTTTTTGTCGGTGTCGACAAAATAGTCTTTGTCGTTGAAAAAGATAAGCCCGAAGATACGCCACATATCGTTGGTGTAGTTGGGGTAAAAAAACTCTGTCGACCAGCGTTTGCGGGGAGGCGGGAAACTACCCAACAGGAGCATGCGCGCGTTGGGCGGTAGAAAAGGCGTCAATGGGTGGGTTTCGATGGGAGAATCCATTTCGGTAACGGTTGAGGGAGGTTAGAGAAGCGAGTCGCTCGACTCCATGTCGATTTTCCAAAAAATATTTTCTGCGGCGTCGAACCGGTAGCTGCCGCCCGGGAGAGAGTCGATTGCGAAGTTTTCTTTGTCGGGCAGGTCGGCTTCGTTCTCGAGCAGGTAGAACTCGTCGTCGGGAAAGTCGCCCTCTATCGTAGCCGAGTATCCTTCGGGGATTTCGACCGTTTCGCCATCGGCAACCTCGATCAATTGCCGGTCATATCCCTGTTGAAACATGATGTCGTAGGCATCGAAATCTTCATATTCGTCATATCCCATTTCCTCCCTGATTGTATCGAACTCGGGGGCGAGAGATAATAAAATCGTATCCATAGATATGTACTCTGATTGGTCGACGGCAAAGGTACTTATTTTTATGATTGGTTCAACAATTCGGAGACATTGTTGTTGTAACCGGCAGAGAATCTTTATGACAAGATACGATTGCATTCCGTGAGAAGAGGAGAGGTGGAATTTATGTATCGTTTTGCATAAAGGAGAATTTAATCAAGTTTCCATAAGATTTTGAATAAAAAAGATTGTTAGCTATGCAAAAAGTATTATTTTTGCAAAGTCTTTACCCAAAGGTCTGTTATATTAGAGAAATATTTAGAATAAAATAACGTAATGAAATATCTGAATTTAACTGCTTTTGTAGTTATTTTGTGGGGGATGGTATCGTGTTCTTCTTCTAAGAATGTTCCTTATATGGTTGATGTGGAAGATGTTCCCGCAGAGGTGTTGAATGCTGCGGCTACACCGCCGGTACCTATTTTGTCGCCGGGCGATATAATCGATATATCGGTCATGGCCAAGAATCAAGAAGTTACCATACCGTTCAATAAACGGTTGATGCACGGCGAAGCCTATTGGCGGGGAAATATGTCGGAATCGGAGGAATTTTACTTGGTCGATCAAAATGGCGACATCGAATTCCCGGTTATAGGGCGTATCCATGTGGGCGGCAAGGATAAAAAAGAAGTGGAGCGTATGATTCAAGAAGCGCTTTATCCCAAATATTTGAATGAATTGCCGCAAGTGAGCGTGTGGATACAGAATTTTTCCATATCGGTATTGGGCGATGTGACAAAGCCGGGTACATTCAAGATCGACAATGAACGAGTGAGCATATTGGATGCGATAGCTCTTGCCGGCGATTTGGCGATAACCGGTCGGCGCGACAATGTGCTGTTGGTAAGGCATAACGCCGATGGCTCCAAAAAGGTGGTCAGATTCAATTTGAATGACAAGGACCTTATTTCTTCGCCCTATTTCTATTTGCAACAAAACGATGTAGTATATGTCCAACCGAATAAGTCGAAAGCCAATTCGGCTGTTGTGGTTCCGCCTACAACTTCGCTGGTATTTAGTGTGACCTCTATTTTATTGACAGTCGCGAACCTTATTATTACGGCTTGGAGTATTTCTAAATAACGATTATGGAAGATAAACAAAATAATACATCTGTTGAAAAAAACTCGGAAGAAACATTCGACATTATCGGCTTTTTTTTGGAGTGCATTTCTCATTGGAAATGGTTTGTGGCCACTGTGATTATTTTGGCGGTGGGAGCCATGTTCTATTGTTTTAGACAGACACCTGTCTATGAGGTCACATCGGTCGTTTATATCAAAGACGACGACGGCGACACCAGCAATGTTTTACTGGAAAGTTTAGGACTTTCGGCATCGAAAGGAAATATCGATAACGAAATAGAGGTTTTGCGTTCGAAAAATCAAATCACCGATGTGGTTGAAGCGTTGAACCTATATACGACATATTCGTGGAAAACATTCTTGCGCACGACTCCTTTGTATAACAATTCGCCGATAGAGGCCGTTCTCGATTCGGTCGATATACATGCGCTTAAAACAACATTAAACATAAAAATAAAACCGCAGAAAGACGCTTTCCGTTTAATCGCCAAGACACGAAACGCCAAAGGCGATAAGATCGAGATTTGCGATACGATTATTAGCGGTTTCCCCTATTCGGTGCCCTTCGGGGGTGGTGCTGTGCGGTTGAGATATACGGGCGATACGATTCCCGTTATCAACAAAACCTTGCTCGTCTCATTGTCCAACCCGAGGGCGGTGAGTAAAACCATCTCTCCGAATTTGACGATCGCATTTGCCTCCAAAGATGCGACGGTATTGAATGTTGTGTATCGTACACCTATTATTAAAGCGGGTGAAGATTTTGTGAGAACGTTGGTCGATTTTTACAATATCGACGCCGCCAACCTCAAAAATCAAGGAACCGAGAATACCCAGCAATTTATAGATAGCCGTCTCGTTTCCATATCAGACGACTTGGCGGCGGTCGAGGCACAAGTAGAGAATTACCGGCGTCAAAACAATTTGATCGACGTTTCGTCGGAAGCCCAATTATATTTGGAGCAAACCGGATTTACCGACGAGAAATTGGCCGAATTGGAGTTACAAAAAAGCCTTGTCGATTATGTAGAAGAGTTTTTGTCGATTCCCCAGAATGAGAATATGCCCATACCTGTATTGGGTATCGACGATAAGGAATTGGCTGAACTGATAGGAGAGTATAATAAAAGTCTGCAACAGCGGGAGCGGTTGCTGCATTCTTCGTCGGAGTCCAACCCGATTATCGTTGAGTTGACAAGAGATATTCAAACACAGCGGACTTTGGTGCTGAAAGGTGTCGAAAGCATTCGCAAAGGTTTGGAAATTAAGAAAAAAGATATATCCCTCCAAGACAAGAAGATCGAGGATAAAATCAAAAATGTACCGCTGTATGAACGGGAGTTGTCCGACATTGTGCGGCAACAGCGGATAAAAGAAAATTTGTATATCTTCTTGTTGGAGAAACGCGAGGAAAACGCTATTGCGAAAAGTATGACGGTGCCGGTGGCTCGTATTATCGACGATCCCGATTCGACCGGCGAGCCGGTGTCGCCTAAAAAAATGTTGTTCCTTTGTGCCGCCGTGTTGCTCGGTGTCTTGATACCTGCGTTTGTCATCTATTTCAGAATGACTTTCTTCCCGGTATTGAAGGATAAAAAGATGCTGGAACGGTTGACTCATATCCCCATATTGGCCGAAATCTCGAAGAAACCCGATGATAAGTTCTTTGTGGTGGATAAGAAGAGTGTAGAGCCTATCGCCGAGTTGTTCCGGTTGGTGCGTAACAACTTGCAATTTGTACTCACCAGTCCCGAGAAAAAGGTGTTGGCGGTAACCTCTTCGATTATGCACGAAGGCAAGACTTTTATCGCATCGAACATGGCGTTGAGTTTTGCCCTCACCGGGAAACGGGTTCTTTTGATCGGCGTGGATATACGGCGCCCCCGTTTGGCTCAATATTTCCATGTCCGCAATCAAAACGGAGTGACCTCTTATTTATCGGGAGCGGTCTCCGATTTGTCTTCGCTCATTCAACCTTCGGGTGTCGATCCCAACTTGGAGGTGTTGACGGCCGGCCCGGTACCGCCTAATCCGAACGAACTGTTGATGAACGCTCGTTTCGACGCTTTGATCGATTACGCCCGAGCCCACTACGACTATGTGATCCTCGATACGGCGCCGTTGGGAATGGTTTCCGATACGTTCTTGTTGACGAGAGCGGTAGATGCGATTATTTATGTGGCGCGAGCCAATTATACCAATAAGGCTTCGATCGAGATGCTCAATACTTGGATTGAGAGCAAGCGTATCGATGTTCCCACTTATCTCATATTGAACGATGTGGACATGAATACGAGAACCTATTCTTACCGTCAGCATGGTGGCGGGAAGTATGGTTATGGATATGGATATGCCGCACAACAAGAATCCTATCCGTGGTATAAACGCTGGTTCAAGAAAGAACGTTTTTAAGCCGAGAAACAAACAGATAAAACAAGAGGGTGACCCAAAAGTCAAAGACTTTCAAGGGTCATCCTTTTTTGTTTGGATTACGCCAGATGGTCACAATGAGAGAATGAATGCGTGAGAGTGAGTGTGGAGGGGAGAAAAAATTAAGAGACCGCCCAAAATCTCTTTTGGGTCGGCCTCGTTGTTTTATGGATAATGCCGAAAGATTATTCTTTCAATCGGGCTGCCATTTCCCGGGCAAGGAGACGGCAATGCTCTTTTATGTCGGGGGTCATACCCTGCTTCATCTCCACGGGACAGGGAAGGGTGTCCCATTTCATCGATTCGGCAAACGAGGCAAGGTGTTTTACGGCGGCGCCTGCCCATGTATAAGAGCCGAAGTAGGCGAATGTGCGGCCTTTGATTTCTCTCGTGGCAATCATGTTGATGAGGCTTTCGACCGCCGGGAACAGTTTGTTGGAGTAGGTGGGGCTGCCGATGATAAGCCCCCGGTAGCGGAATATATTTTGGAGAATATACGAGGGATCGTCGTGTGAGACATTGTGGAGTACAATCTCTTTTATCCCATTGGCCGCCAATTCTCGGGCAATCTCTTCGGCCATTTGCTCGGTGTGCCCATACATGCTGCCGTAGGCGATTACGACACCCGGCTCGGCTTCGTAGCGGCTCAACCGGTCGTATATGTTTACTACGTTGGGTATTTCGTCTTGCCATATGGGGCCGTGCGTGGAGCAGATGGTCTTTATTTCTAAGTCCGATAATTTTTTCAAAGCCATTTGTACGGCCGGCCCGTATTTACCTACGATATTGGAATAGTAGCGCACCATTTCGTTCCAGTATTTCCCGGTATTGAGTTGGCTGTCGGTGATGCCGCCGTCCAAAGTCCCGAAGCACCCGAACGCATCGCCCGAGAAAAGCACCTTCTCGTCGGGGCAATAGGTCATCATCGTTTCGGGCCAATGTACCATCGGGGTGAGGTAAAAGGTGAGAGTGCGGTTGCCAATGGACAGGCAGTCGCCGTTTTTGACACACAGTGTGTTGTCGTCGATGCCGTAATAGCCTTTCACCATTTCGAGAGTCTTGGCATTCCCGACGATAGTCATTTGAGGGTATTTTTGACGAATAAACTGTATCGAGGCCGAGTGGTCGGGCTCCATATGGTTGATGACAAGGTAATCTATTTTCCCGTCGCCAATCACATCGGTTATGTTGTCGAGCAGGCGGTCGGTATAGGCGGCGTCGGCCGTGTCGACCAATACATTTTTTTCGTCGGTAATCAGGTAGGCGTTGTAGGATACTCCATACGGGAGCGGCCAAAGGTTTTCAAACTTGTGCTTGTTGCGGTCGTTGACCCCTACATAGTGTATTCCTTTTACGATTTCTGTTATGTTCATAATCCTGTTAAATTAACCCGATAAGGTAATAATATTCAAACATGAAAAATCCACTTTTGTTTAAAAATGGTTTCAAAAGTAAGAAAAAAACGGGAATGTATAGGGCTATTTAGAATTTATTTTTTTACTTTGTATAGAAGATCTTAATCAAGAAATCAATCAATTACTAACTTAGGTGCATATCGTACCAGAAAAACATTGAAATTATGAAAAAGTATTTGGCAGAAATGTTGGGTACCATGGTACTCGTGTTGATGGGTTGCGGAAGCGCTGTCTTTGCAGGCAATATGGCCGGTATTTGTGGCGCGGGTGTAGGAACGCTGGGCGTAGCTATGGCTTTTGGCTTGGCGGTAGTGGCTATGGCCTATACCATAGGCGGTATTTCGGGGTGCCATATCAACCCGGCTATTACGCTGGGGGTGTGGTTGTCGAAGCGTATGAGCGGTAAAGATGCCGCCATGTACATGATTTCTCAGGTTATTGGCGCGATTATTGGCTCGGCTATCATCTATGTGTTGGTTTCTACGGGTGGCACATCGGGTGTGACGACGACGGGAGCCAATAGTTTTGGCGATGGTGAGATGTTGCAGGCGTTTATTGCCGAGGCTGTCTTTACGTTTATTTTCGTTTTGGTCGTACTGGGCACGACCGACGAGAAGCGAGGCGCCGGCAACTTGGCCGGTCTGGCCATTGGCTTGACGCTGGTGTTGATTCATATCGTGTGCATACCCATTACGGGTACTTCGGTCAATCCGGCTCGTAGTATTGCTCCGGCTCTCTTTGAAGGCGGTGCGGCTCTTTCGCAGCTTTGGCTCTTCATTGTGGCTCCTTTCTTCGGCGCGGCTTTGTCGGCGATAACGTGGCGGGCTTTGACCAATGATTGAATGTAGCGGTATCTCCACGAGGAATCCGACAAGAAAAAACTCCTCTCGCCGGGCTTGGCGAGAGGAGTTTTTTCTTATGGAATGGATAAGAGGCTCGATTATTTATTGACTCTGAATTTGTCGATGCCCTCTTTCAAGAATCCTACCGATTGACGAGCCGCGGCGATACCGGCATTGATATTGGCCTCGGCGGTTTGGGCTCCCATCTTTTTGGGGGTGAAGAACACCCGGTCGCCAAATTTCTCTTTGAGCGAGTCGGCAATAGCCGGGGCGACATCGGCCACATAGCGGAAGTCGGGGCGCTCTTCGAGAATTTGTGCCAAATCCTCTTCGTGGATTACCTCCTTGCGAGCTGTATTGATGAGGAGGGCGCCTTTGGGCATGAGAGAGAGTAAGGCACGATTGATCGATTGTTTGGTCTCGGCTGTTGCCGGGATATGCAACGAAACGAATTGGCAAGTGCGATAAAGCTCTTCGGCCGAATTCACGGGTTTTACCCCGTCTTTCTCCATGGCTTCGCCGGGGCAATAAGGATCGAAGGCATAGATTTCCATGCCGAACCCTTTGGCGATGCGGGCGACATTCCGTCCCACTTGCCCGTAGGCGTGGATACCCAGTTTCTTCCCTTTCAATTCGGTGCCCGATGTACCGTTGTAATGGTTGCGTATCATCAGTATAGTCATACCGAATACGAGTTCGGCCACGGCATTGGAGTTTTGTCCCGGGGTATTCATTACGCACACACCTTTTTGGGTGGCGGCGTTGAGGTCGATGTTGTCATATCCGGCTCCGGCGCGTACGACGATTTTCAGGTTCTTTGCGGCGTCGAGCACCTCGGCGTCGACAATGTCGCTGCGCACGATGAGCCCCTCTACATCTTCCACGGCTTTGAGCAAAGTAGCTTTGTCGGGATATTTTTCGAGGAGTTTCATTTCGATACCGGCGGCGTCGAGGACTTCTTTAATTCCGTTTACGGCTACTGCGGCAAACGGTTTTTCGGTGGCTACTAATATTTTCATAACGAGGCGTATATCAGTGTTTCTTTTCAAATTCTTTCATAGTGGCGATGAGGGCTTCCACACTCGATTTGGGCATGGCGTTGTAGATCGAAGCTCTGAATCCACCTACCGAGCGGTGCCCTTTGATGCCGACCATACCTTGCGAGGTGGCAAATTCGATAAATTCGCCTTCGAGGTCTTTGTATTCCTCTTTCATGACAAAGCACACATTCATGATCGACCGGTCTTCGGGAGCGGCTGTTCCTACAAATAGTTTGCTCGTGTCGATAGCGTCGTAGAGAATGGCGGCTTTTTCCAAATCGCGTTTTTCCATCTCTTTGATACCGCCTGCATCTTTGTAGTATTTCAAGGTTTGCAAGGCAGCATAAATGGGCAGACACGGCGGGGTGTTGAACATGGAGCCTTTTTTCACATGGGTGCGATAGTCGAGCATGGTGGGAATAGCACGGTCTACATGGCCGAGGGCATCTTCTTTGACAATGACGATAGTCACACCGGCCGGAGCCAAGTTTTTCTGCGCGCCGGCATAGATGACGTCGTACTTCGATACATCGATGGGACGTGAGAAAATATCGGACGACATGTCGGCCACGAGAGGCACTTTCACATCGGGATCGAAACGCATTTCGGTGCCGTAGATCGTGTTGTTCGACGTGAAATGGAAGTAATCGGCATCGTCGGGAACGGTATATCCTTTGGGTATGTATGAAAAGTTGGCTTCTTTGGAAGAAGCTACTACATCGACTTCGCCAAACAGCTTGGCCTCTTTTATGGCGTTGGAAGCCCATGTGCCGGTTTCGAGATAAGCCGCTTTTTTATTCAGCAAATTGTAGGGAACCATACAGAATTGCATGCTTGCGCCACCTCCCAAGAACAGGACGTCATATCCGGCCGGAATTTCAAGCAACTCTTTTACCAGAGCTTTGGCCTCTTCGATAACGGCTGTAAATTCTTTACTGCGGTGCGAAATTTCCATTAATGACAGACCCGTACCGGCAAAGTTGAGAACGGCGTCGGCCGTGTTTTTAATGGTGTACTCGCTCAGAATAGAGGGCCCTGCATAGAAATTGTGCTTCTTCATAACAATATTGGTTTAGTGTTTGGTATAAATTTGGTTTTGATAACGTACAAAAATAACTCTTTTTTTCTATAATGATGTTTTGTCTTTGCTTTTTTGTCACAATAAAATATGAAACACTATCTATTTGATAGCTTGAGATAGCATTTTGGGGTGATTATTTATATCGGTCTTTCCATAAACTGTTCAAATGCTCTTTCAACTTGTTTTCCGCCGGATTGTTTTGTGGCTTCCACCAACCTGTATTTTTCAGGTGGTCGGGCAGGTATTGTTGGTTGACAAAGTTCCCGGCATAGTCGTGGGCATATTTGTAGTTTTTACCGTAATCGAGTTCTTTCATCAATTGGGTAGGGGCGTTGCGCAGGTGCAGCGGGACAGGCAGATTGCCGGTTTCCCTCACCGTCTCCAATGCTTGGTTGATAGCCATGTAGGCCGAGTTGCTCTTGGGCGAGCTGGCCAGATAGATAGTTGTTTCGGCCATGATGATACGGCTCTCGGGCCACCCGATGTTTTGAACGGCGTCGAAGCAGGCATTGGCCAGTAAGAGGGCGTTGGGGTTGGCCAGTCCCACATCTTCCGAGGCCGAGATAACCAATCGCCGGGCGATGAACGCCGGGTCCTCGCCTCCTTCTACCATACGGGCCAGCCAATAGATGGCGGCGTCGGGGTCGCTGCCGCGAATCGATTTGATAAATGCCGATATAATATCGTAGTGCATCTCGCCGTTTTTGTCATAGGCTGCCGGATTTTGTTGTAGCCGCTCGGTGACGATAGCGTCGTCGATGACAATTTTTTCGTCTTCTCCCACGGCTTGCGATACAAGGTCTATGATATTCAGTAGTTTGCGGGCGTCGCCTCCTGAGTAGCGAAACAGGGCGTCGGTCTCTTTTACTTCAAATTCACGGGTTTTCAAATAGGTGTCGGTGTGGATAGCCCGGTCGAGTAGTTGTTGCAGGTGGGTGACGTCGAGCGATTTGAGAACGTACACTTGGCATCGGGAAAGCAGCGGCCGGATTACCTCGAACGAAGGATTCTCGGTAGTGGCTCCAATAAGGGTTACCGTGCCGTATTCGACAGCTCCGAGAAGCGAGTCCTGTTGCGATTTGCTGAACCGGTGTATTTCGTCGATAAATAGGATAGGACGAGCTTTGGAAAATATATTGGCTTTGCAGCGGTCGATAACTTCGCGCACCTCTTTTACCCCCGACTGTACGGCGCTGAGTGTGAAAAATGGCGCCTGCAACTGTTGCGAGATGATATGAGCCAGTGTGGTTTTGCCTACTCCCGGAGGCCCCCATAGGATAAAAGACGAGATTTTGCCCGAGTCGATCATGCGGCGCAATACGGCTCCCGGGCCTACGAGATGTTCTTGCCCGATGTATTCGTCTAAGTTTTTGGGCCTTAGTCTTTCTGCCAGCGGTTGTAACATACCTTATCTGATTCTTTGATACAAATATAGTGAAAGGTGAGTACAATACAAAGAGCTTGCTCAATTTGTATTGTCGAACCGCATCCTATATTGTTTCGAGGACGATACAAATCTGACTGCTATTTTGTTAAAAGTGTTAAATTTAAGAATTAAAAGAGACGGGCGATTAAACCTTTTGGGGAATCCCAAGTCATATATGCAGAAACGCAATTGAAAAATTGCGGAATCAAATAGATAAATAACAAATGTTTCAAGTAAAGATTTTTGAATTATGAAAAAGACAATTTTATCGGTAGCACTGGTCTTAGCATTGTCGACGAGTGCCTTTGCAGGAAATAAAGAAGGAAGAGACCTGCGTTGTGAATTTCCTTGCGAGCAAATGGTGAAAGATTTGAATTTGAGCGACAAGCAGGTGGCCGAATTGAAAGAGGCCGACAAGGCTTTCGACGAAGAGATGAATGCGATTCGCGAGAAAAGACGCGATATGCAAAAGACGTGGCGGGAGGAGGTAGAAGCTGCCCGGGACCGCCGAGACTCTACCTTGAAATCGGTTTTGACCAAAGACCAGTATATACAATATTTGGAACAACGACTCGAATGCCGTGACAACCGTCGTCCTATTCACATGCGGGGACACCGCAATATGCCGCCCCGTGATTTCAAGAGAAAGGGTGTGCTCCCCGGCTGTTGTCACTTTGGCCCGGCCTGCGCCCCGGCTTGTGAACCGGTATGCCCTTCGGCTCCGGCTTCCGAAGCACAGGCTCCTGCCACTCCTGCCGAAAAGTAATTTGGCAAACGTGTAATAATTATTTATAGGTTTTAGATAGGGAAAAGAGGCTGTCTCCATAGTGGGGACGGCCTTCTTTATTTCAAAGATGCTTTGAGTGATTGGGGCTCTTGCCTTTTTCGCCGGTTTTTATAAATCGTGTCCGAGATTTTCTCATCGAAAGAGGTTCCGGCGTGCTGCATGAACCTCACTTTTATGGGCAAGACATAGAGAGCGCGTTTTATCGATTTGTCGAGTGGCGCGGTACGCAATCTGGCAGCGTCTTTTTCGGTGGTGACGATATAGTTCTTCTCTCCTTTCATCGCATGGAATTGCGAAGCGATTTCGTTTAGGTCGCTGGTGGAGAAATTGTGATGGTCGGGGTAGTGCAATTGAACTTGCGGGGAGTGGAAATGAGCGATGTGTTGTATCATTGGAGCCGGGTTGGCAATGCCGGTCACGACCATCAGCCCGTTTTTCTTGGATATGTTTTTAAGCGAAATGTCTTTGTCGGGATTTATTTCGGGGAATAGTGGTCGGATATTCCCGTAGGCCAGCGTGGTGAAATAGAGATTTTGGTAAGGAAACAAGTGCAACCATCTCGATATGAGATTGTATTCGATAGGCTTCATCTCCTTGGGACATTTGGTCACGATGACAATGTCGGCTCTCGACAATTCATGCCGTGATTCTCTCAACCGGCCGGCCGGCAGCAGTTTGTCGAGGTGTAATGCCCGATTGTAGTCGGTCAATATGATCGAAGTGAGCGGTGTGACATATCGGTGTTGAAACGCATCGTCGAGTAAAATCACGTCGAGTTTTGGGAATTTTTCTTTCAAAATCTTGATGCCTCGGCGGCGATTGGCGTCGACCGCCACGGTGATATCGGGGAATTTGAGTTTTATCTGATAAGGCTCGTCGCCGATTTCACGGGCTGTCGATTTCTTGTCGGCCAGTATGAATCCCCGGCTTTTCCGTTTGTATCCTCGGCTGAGGACAGCCACATGGTAGTGGGGGCGGAGCAGCTCGATTAAATATTCGATATGGGGGGTTTTGCCGGTTCCGCCCACGGCGATATTGCCTACCGATATAACGGGAATATCGAACTCTTCGGCCGGGAGAATGCCCCAGTCGAAGAGTTTGTTTCTCACTTTGGTACCCACCCCGTACAGCCAACTGAGCGGAATGAGCCAATGGTTTATTTTAATCGATTTCCCGTACATTCAATAAAATCAATATAATTCTATATCTTCCATACGGTATTGTATGGGGTCGATATTCTGGATTTGTTGCAGTGTTTCGAAGTATTTATAGTTCTCGCCCAAATACGAAGCGGCAATGCGGGATTTGATGTTCAAGTCGAAATCGTCTCTCAATTGTTCCATGGCCGTTTTCAGTTTCGGATAAGTGACTGTGTTGTATTTTTCGAGTCCGGCTTCTTGTGCCACCCATTCTATGGCTGCGTCGAGGTCGCCCAATTCATCGACCAAGCCGATTTCGAGTGCCGTTGTTCCGTCCCATACACGGCCTTCGGCAATCTTCTTGATAGCATCGATACTCATGTTGCGGCCTTCGGCGCATCGAGAGGTGAACAGCTCGTATCCCCGTTCGATATAATTTTGCATTTGGCGGCGTTCGTCGGGCGTCATGGGGCGTCCGGCCGAGCCGAAGTTTCCATATTTATTGGTTTGTACGCCGTCGAAGGTAATTCCCAGTTTCCCGGTGAGCAGGCCTTCGAGGTTGGGTATTATCCCGTAGATGCCAATCGAGCCGGTCAGTGTCGCCGGGTTGGCAAAAATGCGGTCGGCGTTGCACGAGATATAATATCCACCCGAAGCGGCTACGTCGCCCATCGATACGGCTACCGATTTACCGGCGGCTTTGATGGCTTCGATAGCGGCCCATACCTGTTCCGAGCCGTATGCGCTTCCACCCGGAGAGTTGACGCGCAGGACGACAGCTTTTATATGCTCGTCGCGTTCTATTTTCATGAGGTCTTTTACCAGTTCGGCGGTGTTTATGCCGTTGCTTTCACCCATATCGATGCCGCCCTCGGCGTAAACGATGGCGATTTTGTCTTTGGCTTTGTTGGAGGCTTGTTTAATCGAGGCCACTTCGCTTACCGAGGCAAAAGTCAGGTCGTCGTCGGGGTCGATACCCACTTTGCTTTTCAAGAATTGTTCCATTTGGGGGCGGTACATTAGTGTGTCGACCAATCCCTTGGTGACCAACTCTTGGGCATCGACCGTGATCAATAACGTGTCGGCGAGGTTGTTCAGTTGCTCTACCGACAGGTTGCGGTCTTGCGACAGCTTTTCGAGCAAGTGATTCCAGATGGGAGTCATATAGGCCATCGTTTGTTCTCGATTGGCTTCGCTCATTCGGGTATTGGTATAAGGCTCTACCGCCGATTTGTAAGTTCCTACTTTCAGCACTTGCATTTCGATACCCAACTTGTCATACAGCCCTTTCATGAAGGTGACTTGCCCGGTCAGCCCCCGGAAGTCGATGGCGCCCACAGGATTCAATATCACGCTGTCGGCTGCCGCGCTCAACAGGTATTCACGTTGCGAATAGTTGTCGGCATAGGCGTAGACAAACTTGCCGCTCTCTTTGAAGTCTTCCAACGCGCGGTGTATGCGATCCAACGTGGCTATGCCCATGGCCATGCCGTTAGCGTCGATATATATGCCGGCAATATTTTTGTTTTGTTTGGCGGTCTCTATGGCTTTGAGTATATTGTCGAGACCGTCGGTTTTTTGCTGGGAGCCCAATAGAAGTCCCATGTAATCCTCTTGGCAGCGTTCAGACACGACTCCCAAGTCCAGTTTCAGAATCGTATTTGGTTTTGCCGTATATTCGGTTTCGGTTGTAGCTACCATGCCGGTCAATGCGGCCACCGATAGCATTGTAAATAGCAATCCGGCAATAAGTACTCCCAGTACACAAGCGAATGTTGTGATGAAAAACTTTTTCATTGTTTGTTGTTTTTTGTTGTTCGTTAATTCGATTTTACAAAGATAAACTCTTTTCCCAAAGAAAAAGCTCATGAGCCGTTTATCTTTGGTATTATTGTTGCAAACATACGAATAAAATTTAGAACTCAAAAGAAAATCAATAAAAAATTATCGTTTTTCGATAAAATAAAAATAACATTTAGCCACCATCATTTAAGGGTAGATCCGGTGGATAAAACCGGGAGAGTGTTTCTTTTTTACACACAAATCAGTACCTTCGTATCGATTAAAACATGTGGCTCATGAAAATAAGCACAACCGCAACGGCATACGATTTGGACGACCTGTTCGGGCGTTTGGCGCAGTCGGCGTTTCGCAGCCGGTTTCATTTGTCGGACAAAGAGAAATATTATATCGAGGCGAAAGGGTGGGACACGGTGCGTCGTCATGCCGCCGAATTGATAGCCAAGCGACTGGCGCCGGCTGTGATTCCCAATGACGGGCGCCAGACTCCCATGCGAGGCCACCCGGTTTTTATCGCCCAGCATGCCACGGGGTGTTGTTGCCGAGGGTGTTTCGAGAAATGGCACCATATCCCTGCGGGACGGGCGCTTACTCCCGCGGAGCAAAACTATGCGGTCGCCGTGGTGATGGAGTGGCTGCGGAGACAAATGCAAGGATAGGGGCGTTTCCTATTTATCGTTTGCACAGAAGTTTGAAATCGCAATATCGGCAATGCGACTCATGGGGTGTTTGCTGGAACGGGCGGTCGAGGTCGAATATCTCTTCCAAGCAATACGAGAGGCATTTGTCGAACTCCTTTTCTACGAGGGCAAAGTCGGTGAATGGACTCTTCTCGTATTTGATATACATTTCGAACGTGTCGAACAGGTTGCGTATGATATAGATCGAGGGATATAAGGGGCTTTCGGGGTGGTGCTCTTTCTGGTACAGTTTACAATAGAGGAGCACTTGCAGAATGGCTTTTCGCCGCTCTTTCGCATCGTTGTCAAAAAGCTCTTCGGCCGAGTTGAAATCGAGCCGCTCTTTTCCTGTTTTATAATCGACGATGCGGATATGCCCGTCGCATTCGTCCACCCGGTCGATAAATCCCTTCAATCGTACCGAGCGATTGCCGCTGATTGGGATTTCGCCCGTAGTGCGGAGTTCCGAGGCGATATAGGTAAATGGGGTGAGCGAGCGGTCTTTTTCCAAAGTTTTGTCGATGAGCTTGAGAATAATTTCACCCGTGAGGTAGTCATATCCGGTCAACGGCTCGGGTTTGTGCGGATTTTTGTAGTACTCCTCGGCGAAACACTCTTCGAGATAACGGGTGAGCAGTGCTTTGTCTTTGCGTAGGGCTTCGATATGGTCGGCTGTGACGGTCACACTTTCCCGGTCGCCTTTGACGCGGTCGTAGATTCGCTGCATCATGCCGTGGTAAATGCTGCCGAAAGTGCTGCTGTCTACGCTTTCGGCCACATCGTCGGGTTGTTCGAGACGCTCGACATATTGCAAATAGAATTGCAGGGGGCAGTTGAGGTAGCGGTTTATCGCACTGGCCGACAATGCGCTTTCGCCACCTTGCAGGAACTCGGCGAGTTTTTGAGCGATGCCATACCGATGCTTGTCGACGGAAATCGTCACGGGCGAGAAGGTGGCGATGTCGCAGTTGATTTGTGTTTCCCGAATGGGTATGCGGTAGTGATATTTCAGTTGATATACATACCGGCTCACCTCGCCGCTTTTGAGGCCTTCGGTGCGGCTGTCGTAAAGTAGGAACACACGTTTGGCTCGGCTTATCATGCGGTAAAAGTAGTAGGCATAGATGCTGTCTTGATGCTCGGTCGTAGCCATGCCGAAACCCCTCCGCAGGTTGTAGGGGATAAACGAGGGTGCTACTTTTTTGACCGGGAAAATACCTTCGTTCATCGAGAGTATGATGAGGTTCTCGAAGTCGAGCGCGCGGGTTTCGAGTACTCCCATGATTTGCAATCCCGAGAGCGGCTCTCCCCGGAAGGGAATGGAAATCGAAGCCGACATTTTCTCCAACAGTTTGAAAAATGTGTCGATACTCATTGCGATTTGGTGCTCGGCGATGACGTCGCGCAACCGTTTGACCGTGATGTAATAGTGGTACATAAATTCCAACTCTACGGCCGAGAACCCTACGGGGCTGTCGTCTTCCTCTCCCGGTGAGGTGCCGTTCCCTCCGTTTTGTTGCAGGTATTCGAGAAGTTCCAACAGATAGGCGGCGGCATCGTCGGCTGTTGAGGGTGTGCGGAAAAGCAGTTTTATCAGCCGGTCGTTCCCCAACTCTTTCGGGGAGACGAATGCCCGATTGTTCCCATTGATAAATGCGATTATCCGATGCGCCTCTTTGTCGATTCGTGAAGCGACAAACCTGTGTCCCAGCAACTGTTTCACATCGATGTGGTAGAACCTCGGCTCGCCTTTGGAGAATCGTATGTGGCGTTGCATTTGATATATCGATTCCATGAGCGCTGCCACGGTCGTGCGTTGCAGCATGTATCCCATCGTGATGTTGACGGTAGGTATCTCGGGAGGAATGGAGTAGAGCATGGGCAATAACAACTCCTCGTCGGGCAGGACGATTGCCGTGTCGATGGCTTTCTCGGGAGAGAGATGCCTGTCGGCAATGAGGTGTTGCAGAATATCGGTCGCCTGTTTGGCCTGACCCACGGCCGAGGGTATCGAAATCAGTTCGATCTCGGGCACTCCGTCGATATGCTCGTCGAGGTCGATTTTCGAGGGGAACCTACGTTTATTGTCATTGAGAAAGAATGCCGCTTTGTTGTAGGGGTCTTGTAGGGTAGGAGCATAGTAGTCCCAGTAAAAATCGCCTATGCCTGTGTCGCGCAAATATTCCATGAAGACCCGTTCGGCCTCGGTTATGGCGTTGAACCCCACGAACACGATTTGCGAGTAGGGCAGGTCAAACGATTCCTTGCTTCGGCAGCGCTCGGCCACATCGCGGAATATCATGCCTTCATAGGCTTTATTTCGGGTCGATAGCTCTTCCCGTAATCCGGTGTATAGGTCGAAGAGGATTTGCCACGACTGGATAAACTGTTGCTTGTTTTCGCTCTCGGTCGAGGGGAAAAACAGATGCCCCCAAAAACGCTTGATAATCTCTATTTGTTCGTCGGTGAGATAAAACTCGTCGATCTCTTTCAAGTCGTGCACGTTGGTGAAGAGTTGCCGGGCGTCGACCATATATTTGTCCACGTCGTCGAAGTCGCCCAAAAGCATATCGCCCCAAAAGACGAAACTGTCGAATGTCTCGTCGCTCTTTCTCAGCGCGACGTATTGTTTATAGAGCGTCACAAGCAGGCTTATCCGGTCTATCGGCGTATAGGGCGACAACTCGGTCATGAGGTCGTTGATGGTAATTACCCGGGGCGAAAAAAGGGGCTTGTCCGAGACCTCGGCCAGATATTTTTGGAAAAACACACCGCTTCGCCGGTTGGGAAAAACAAATGCAAGCCGTGAGATTTCGGCTCCGTAGCGTTGGTAAAACGTTTGGGCTATGCGGTATAAAAAAGGAGTCATATACGAGATGCGCAAGTTTGTGACTACAAGTTTACGGTTTTTTATCCACATTCCGAAATCTGTGCGGGAAAATGAGTGGCTATTTTGTATTATAAATTGTATAGTAGGTTAATACAATCTATAGAGTATTTTGAGTTTTTCTTTTGCCTTTGAGCCTTCATTCCTTATCTTTGCACCTTGGTAAAAGGAAAAATATGATATCGATAGAAGGACTTTCGGTCGCTTTTGGTGGAAATACATTGTTCGACAATATCACTTATGTTATCAACAAGAAAGACCGCATCGCTTTGGTCGGGAAAAACGGAGCCGGAAAATCGACTATGCTCAAGATTATAGCCGGCTTGCAGGCTCCTACCTCGGGCTGTGTGAATATGCCGAAAGACCTCACGGTGGGCTATCTGCCGCAACAGATGAATTTGACCGATACCCGCACCGTGATGGAAGAGGCCGAGCAGGCTTTTGCCCATATCTTCGAGTTGCAGGCTCGTATCGAGCGAATGAATGTCGAGCTGGCCGAGCGTACCGACTATGAGTCGAACGATTACCAAGAGTTGATCGAGCGGGTTTCCAATGCCAACGAGCAACTCGCCCTCATCGGGGCGGCCAATTATCAGGCCGAAATCGAAAAAACATTGATTGGATTGGGATTTACCCGGGAGGATTTCGGGCGTGACACCTCGGAGTTCAGCGGTGGTTGGCGCATGCGCATCGAGTTGGCGAAGCTGTTGTTGCAGCGTCCCGACGTGTTGTTGCTCGACGAGCCTACCAATCACCTCGACATCGAGTCGATACAGTGGCTCGAGAATTTCTTGGCCACCCGTGCCAATGCCGTGGTGTTGGTGTCGCACGACCGCGCTTTTATCGACAATGTGACCAATCGTACAATCGAAATTTCGCTGGGACGCATCTATGACTACCAAGTGAATTATTCCCGCTATGTCGTTTTGCGGCAAGAGCGGTTGGAGCAACAGATGCGGGCTTATGAGAACCAGCAGAAGCAGATACAGGATACCGAGGCGTTTATCGAACGGTTTCGTTACAAGGCGACCAAATCGGTGCAGGTACAGTCGCGCATCAAGCAACTGGCCAAACTCGAGCGGGTCGAGGTCGACGAGGTGGATACCTCCCGGCTGAATTTGAAGTTCCCGCCGGCGCCTCGTTCGGGCGATTATCCCATTATTGCCGACGGGGTAGGGAAGAGCTATGGCGACCATTTGGTTTTTGCCGATGCCACATTTACGATCAAACGGGGCGAAAAGGTCGCCTTCGTAGGAAAGAACGGCGAGGGAAAATCTACATTGGTCAAATGTATCATGGGCGAGATTCCCTATACCGGCACGTTGAAGATAGGACACAATGTGAAGATCGGTTATTTCGCGCAGAATCAAGCCAGTCTGCTCGACGAGTCGCTCACGGTGTTCGACACGATCGACCGGGTGGCCGTGGGTGATATTCGCACGAAGATACGCGATATTTTGGGCGCATTTATGTTTGGCGGCGAAGCCTCGGACAAGAAAGTGAAAGTCCTCTCGGGCGGGGAGCGCACCCGCTTGGCCATGATACGCTTGTTGCTCGAGCCGGTCAACTTGCTCATTCTCGACGAGCCTACCAATCATCTCGATATGCGCACCAAAGATGTGCTGAAACAGGCCATTAAGGACTTTAATGGAACGGTCATTGTCGTATCGCACGACCGGGAATTTCTCGACGGGTTGGTTTCCAAAGTTTATGAATTTGGTGGAGGCCGGGTGCGGGAACATCTGGGTGGTATTTATGATTTCTTGGAAAGCCGTAAACTCGAATCTTTGCGCGAACTTGAACAGCGCGCCACTCCCGCCGCCGATAAGAAAGCCACTCAGCCAAAAGTCCCTGTCGCCGTCCCGGCCGAGGGTGTGAAGCTGTCCTATGAAGAACAGAAGGAGGTGACCCGGCGTTTGAGAAAGGCCGAGAAAACGGTGGCCGACATAGAGAAAGAGATTGCCGATATAGAGTCTCGAATCGCCGACATCGAGCAGAAATTGGCAACCCCCGAGGGGGCGGCCGATACATCGCTCTACGAACAACATGGGGCGCTGAAAAAACAACTCGACGATACCATGTGGAAGTGGTCCGAGGCTTCGGAAGCCTTGGAGCAGTTACAGAAACAAAATGCAAGAAATATATAAGTAACCTAATGTAAAATGAAAAAAGTAATGATTTTATCGTTTGTGGCAGCCTTGATAGCGACAGGCTGTACCAGCAAGGTCACGAAAGTGCCGGGTATCGACCTTACCAATCTCGATACGACGGTCGCTTGTGGCGATGATTTTTATGAGTATGCCTGCGGAGGCTGGATGAAGAAAAATCCGTTGAAACCCGAGTATGCCCGCTATGGATCTTTCGACCAATTGCGGGAAAACAACAAGGAACAAGTGCGCTTGCTCTTTGAAGAGTTGGGCAAGCAAAAAGCCGAACCGGGAACAATTGCCCAAAAGATAGGCGATTTGTACAATATGGGGCTGGATAGCGTGCGCTTGAACCAAGAGGGTGCAGCGCCTATCGCCGAGGAGTTGAGCCGCATACAGGCATTGTCGGGCAAAGAGGCGGTGAGCGCCATGATTGGCGAGATGCACCGCACGATGTCGTCGCCTTTCTTTGCCATATACGTCGATGCCGATGCCAAGAATAGCTCGATGAATATTGCAGGGTGGTATCAAGCCGGTATGAACATGGGCGACCGTGATTATTATGTAATCGACGACGAGCATAACCTCAACGTGCGGGAGAGCTATCGCAATTATATTCAAACGCTATTCACCCTCTCGGGATATAGCGACGAGGCTGCCGCGCAGGCTGCCGCTACCGTGTTGAAAGTGGAGACCGAGATTGCCAAGGCCGCTTTCACCCGCGAGGAATTGCGCGATCCCCAAGCCGGATATAACATGATACAAGTCGATGAATTGAAAAAACAGTTCGACGGTTTGGACTGGGACATCTATTTCAACACCGTAGGGTTGGATAGCCTGACAAAAATCAATATCGGGCAGCCTCGCACGTTGAAAGCCGTAAACAAATTGTTGAAATCGTTGAGCGAACAGGAAATACGCGATTATCTCGCTTTCAACTGCATCGACGGTGCCGCTCCCTATTTGAGCGACGATTTTGTAAACGCCCATTTCGATTTCTATTCCAAGACTTTGTCGGGCAAAGAACAAATCGAGCCCCGTTGGAAACGCGCGCTTGATGCTCCCAACAGCCTGTTGTCCGAAGCTGTAGGCGAAATGTATGTAGCCAAATATTTCCCGCCCGAAGCCAAAGAGCGCATGGTGCAATTGGTGGCCAATCTGCAAACGGCATTGGGACAACACATCGACAGCCTCGAATGGATGAGCGACGAGACAAAGGCAAAAGCCCATGAGAAACTCAATTCGTTCACGGTAAAGATTGGCTACCCCGACAAATGGCGCGACTATTCGGGCTTGACAATCGATCCCCAAGATAGCTATTATGCCAATATTCGTCGCGCTGTCGAGTTTGCGGTGCTCTATTCGTTGAACGAAGAGGGCAAGCCCGTCGACAAAGCCAAGTGGTATATGAGCCCTCAAACGGTCAATGCTTATTACAATCCCAGTTCCAACGAAATTTGTTTCCCGGCCGGTATTTTGCAACCCCCGTTCTTCAATTTCGATGCAGACGACGCGGTTAACTACGGAGCGATTGGTGTGGTAATCGGTCACGAAATGACTCACGGCTTCGATGATCAAGGCCGCCAGTACGACAAAGACGGCAACTTGAACGACTGGTGGACACCTGCCGATGCCGAGCAATTTACCAAACGCGCCGAGGTGCTGGCCGCCCAGTACGACAATATCGTCGTTCTCGACACGGTACATGCCAACGGCCATTTCACGCTGGGTGAGAACATCGCCGATCATGGAGGCCTGCGTGTCGCTTATACGGCATTCCGCAACTCCCTCAATGGAGAGGAACCTGCCGCAATCGACGGGTTCACAGCCGACCAACGTTTCTATCTGGCATACGCCAACTTGTGGGCCGGCAATATTCGCGATGCCGAAATCCTGCGGTTGACCAAAATCGACCCCCACTCGCTGGGACGCTGGCGCGTAAACGCCGCCTTGCGTAACATCGACACTTTCTTCAAAGCGTTCGATATTAAAGAGGGAGATCCCATGTATATGGCTCCCGAGGAGCGAGTTATCATTTGGTAATCGTTAAGTCGAAATAAAAGGAGAGGGATATTCCTGAGTCAAGGTCTATCCCTCTTCTCTTTTTGATGAGTATTTAACCGAGAGCCCGATAGATTCGATATATATCGGCCTCTAACAAGGCAAGATGTTTCTGTATTTGAGATAATGGCATTTCCAGTTTCCGGGCTATGGCCTCATCGCTCAATCCTTTGTGGCGCAAGTGGCATATTAGTTTTTGTAAATCACTCATTCGTTCGGATATGTCGATAAGTTCCCGTTCATAGAGATCTTGCAAAGTGACAGGCCTTAGATATTGTTCCATTTGCTGTTGGGTGGAGATCGCCTGTCGATATTGTTTCACGACGATTTTGTAATCGTGGACGAAAATCGAGATAAGCAATTTGAATAAATATTGCTTGACTTTTGACGGCCTCATAAACATTTACCTTTTTAAATTGTATATAAGAAACCTCCGCCTAATGACATTCTTAAAAAGATGTCTTACTTGCTTTTATCGAATGTTGTGTGTTACCACATGTATTAGGCGAAGGTTTTTAACTCCTTCTCCCATTTGGGTAACACACGTTTTCTCCCAATATAAGCAAGTAAGACGGTTCAAAAATAAAGAATAGATTGAATATAAAAGCCAGTTTGATTCTATTTTTTAAAGGTAAATGAAATTTATTTTTAACACAACCAATAAATTAGTTCATAGCCTATTCCGTTAGGCTTTTAGCGCAGTGGAAAATTAGCGGAAAATCCGCTCTTACCTTAGTGCCCCAAAAAGACACGAGGGGAAGACACAAAAATTCCCCCATATACTACCCGGTACAGGGAAGAAATGGAATAATACCACTTTTGACGAATTAAAAAAGAAAATGGTTGCACTCTGAAAATTGTAACCGAATACTTTTACGCTTAAACGGGAAAAAAGCCGGCCTCAAAATCTCTTTTGGGGCGGCCTCTTCAATTGTTTTTTTTCAAAAATCATAAATCAAAAAGCGTTCAATGTCATATATAATTATGGCAATAAAGCCATATCTTTGTGATATGCTTCAAGAGGCTTTCAAATTTTACAAGCCTTGCAAGGAGTTACAGCCTTACGTCAGGTATTATTGGGTATTCAAAAGCAACCAACCGCTGAATACCCTTACTTTTCCTATTGGCTGTCCTCAAATCATTTTCCATAAACAAACACCGCTCTATATCCCGGAATTGAGAACCGTTCAATCGGAATTTACCGTTAGCGGTCAGGTAAACTATCCTTCCCATTTGTATGCGGATGGAAATGTGGAAATGATTGTGGTCGTGTTCCAACCATACACTCTAAAAGCCTTCTTGAACTTGCCCATATCCTTATTGCACAATCAGGAGGTTTCCGGTTATGACCTTGAAAACAAGAATCTGAAACAACTGGCTGCACAAATCTTTAATTGTGAAGATACGAATTTATGTATCAACTTAATAGAGCAATGGCTGTTATTACAAATAGCAGCAGATGTATTGGTTTCAAAAACAGCATACAATATCAACAGAATAACCGCTGCAATAAAACGATTGTTTGCAATGCCCGCTATCTCTGTTACAGAACTGGCTTCCGTAGCTTGTTTAAGTAAGAAACAGTTTGAGCGTTTATTTAATGAAATGGTAGGCGCAAACCCCAAAGAATACGCAAGAGTAGTCCGTTTCCAGAAATCATTGAAATTATTGCAGCATCGCTTGGAAGATACAAATCAGGCTCAGTTGGCATATCAATGTGGTTACGCTGACCAGTCGCATTTTATCCGAGAGTTCAAACAATTCAGCGGCTATACGCCATTGGCTTTGTTGAATGTATGCAAACCCTATTCCGATTTATTCAACAACCCGGCATAATGTCCCTTTTATTCTATCCACCGTTTAATGATGAGCTTACTTTTGCGCTTATTTAACTTTAAATGAACGATAGAATGAAAGAAGTAAATCCCAAAGAAACGACCCGTGCCTACGCTTTTGAAATGTGGATGAATGCACCCATGCCCATGCTTACCTTTTTCAAGATGGTGGATGTTACCCGCCTTGTCCGCATCAGCAAACGGACGGGGTTAAAGTTTAATATGCTGATGTGTTGGTGTGTAGGGCGAGCGGCAAGCTGCATCAAAGAGTTCTATATGCTTCCCGTAGGGCGGAAGCTGATGCAATACGACAATCTTGCCGTTTGTACCATTGTAGCCAATCGGGAAGGTGAAGTCAGTTCCTGCGATGTTCCTTTTTCCGATAATTTGCAGCAGTTCAATGCCGATTATTTAAGGTTGACGAAGCAAGTTGCCGAAAGCTGCCAAAATCATGACCTGACGGATAGTATGGTGATTGGCACATCAGCCCTTGCCGGGTATGAGATAGACGGGGTAGTAGGCATGTACAGCGGTGTGTTCAATAATCCGTTTCTGATTTGGGGCAAATACAAACGGCGTTTGTGGAAACGGACACTGGTTGTTTCCTTTCAGTTTCATCATACCCAGATGGATGGCGCACATGCTTCCCGTTTTTTGGAAAGCCTGCAAAAAGAAATTGGGAACTTGGAGGTATAATCAAGAACAAATGATATCTTTGCAGAACTGACAGAAAAAAATAGAATTGTTCAACCCATATGAAATGGCAAGTGTGCATATAGCTGCGCTTAACGGATAGCATTTTAGTCATAGCTATTCAGCAACGGACAGTCTTATGACTGGTTTGTCCTTTCTTGTTTCGCCATTATTCCAAATTTATAATTATGCGATGTGTCATGCCGCCTTGTGTAGCAGGACTTGTTGCATCCTGTCAAGTTGAACAATGAACTATACATATAAGCATATCTGGCTCATCAACTTTCCCGTGATGATGAGCATCCTTATCGAGCAGCTTATCAATATCACCGATGCCATTTTCTTGGGGCATGTGGGAGAAATAGAATTGGGCGCATCCGCCCTTGCCGGGATTTGGTATCTGGCTATCTATATGCTCGGCTTCGGTTTCAGTTTGGGCTTGCAGGTCGTTATCGCACGGCGCAACGGCGAGCAGCATTATTCCGAAACAGGAAAGACTTTCTTTCAAGGATTGTTTTTCCTGTCGGTACTTGCTGTCTTTTTGTGTCTGCTCTCCAAACTGTTTTCCCCGATGATTCTAAGTCGGCTGATTACTTCTGCGGAAGTCTATCATGCCGTGATTGATTATTTGGACGGGCGAATTTGGGAGTTGTCAAAGGTTAATAAAAAAAGTCCCACAAAATATTGATTTTGTAGGACTTGTCTTTTTGTTGTCGCCTTTTGGTCTTTCTTTGAGTGATCCGCCTGGGGCTCGAACCCAGGACCCCAACATTAAAAGTGTTGTGCTCTACCAGCTGAGCTAGCGAATCTGACCTTGGTGCTTTTTTGGAAAAGCGATGCAAAGATATACTCTTTTATCGGAATATACAAGCGCTATGTACAAAATATTGTACATAATTTTTTGCTGACCTTCTATGTGGAAGCGCTTGTCTCTTGATTATTAGCGCATAATGCTTTCAAAAAAAGGAATGAGCAGAGAGGTGACAACACCCATTAGCCCGATGGCAAGTCCGCTGATTGCTCCTTCGACGGCTCCCAGTTCGATAGCTCGGGCTGTTCCCAATCCGTGGGCTGCCGAGCCCAGTGCCAGTCCGCGGGCTATGCGGCTGTTGACGTGGCAGCGGTCGAGGACGGCCGGACCGACGATACCCCCTAAGAGGCCACACCCGAATACGATGACAGCTGTGAGTGATGGTATGCCGCGGGAGTGTTCCGATAGGGAGATAGCGATAGGTATTGTTACCGATTTGGGCTGTAACGACGAGGTGATGGCTTCGTCGACACCCATGACTTGGCAAATGGCGATGACGCTCACGATACCTACGATGCCTCCGGCGATTACGGCGGTGAGTACGGGAATTTCTTTCCCTCGTATCTGTTCGATTTGCTCATAGAGGGCGTATCCCAATGCGACGACCGACGGGCCTAAAAGGAAGCTGATGAAACTGCTGCCGGCGCAAAATGTGTCGTAGTCGATGTCGAGCAGGAGGAGTATGGCGATGATGAGGATCATGGCTACCAGCAGGGGGTGAAACAGGGCGAAATGTTTTTTGCGGTAGAGTTTGCACCCGACTAAATAGCTGCCCAATACCAGCAGGAGTATGAAGGGGGTAGAGGCAAATATCTCGTTCATTTTTCGATTCCTCCTTTCTTGGATAGTTTGCGGTCGAGACGTTCTTCGGTCACTCCCACGACGATAATGACCAGTAGCGTGGTGACTACCGACACGGTGAGCAGCACTGCCCAGTTGCTCATGAGTATTTTGTACTCGTGCATGAGCCCTATACTGGCCGGGACGAAAAAGAGCGCCATATTGTGGGTGAGTGTTGTGGCAGCCCGGCTCACATCGTTGGGCCGTACCCATTTGAGCGTAAGTGCCAAAAATAACAATATCATACCGCACACGCTGCCGGGAATAAGCTTCCCGATGAGCATGCTCACGATTTCTCCTATTACATAGAAGAGCATGATGTAACAGAAACCTTTAATCATTTTTTCTTTAATACCTTAGTTAGTGATACCTGAATACCTAAAATTCTGTTCTATTTACTGTTTTTATAATTGATACCGTCTTCGCAGACAATGAATCCTTCGTCTTGCAAGAAGCGCAGGGCTTCGAGTACTTCGTTTTCGGGGTAGGGAAGCGCGTCGACGATTTGGTTTCGTCCCAGAGTTTCGTTTCCCAAGTGTTGCTGTATGGCTTGTGCGATTTGCACGGGCGACTCGCGAGCTGTGCTTTCCCGTTTTTTCCGTTCGATGCAGTTGTCGCAACAGCCGCAGGCATAGTCGGTTTTCTCACCGAAGTATTCCAAGAGCATTTGCTGGCGGCAGCGGGTCGACGATGTGGCGTATGCGATCATGCTCTCTATGCGGTTGGCCATACGTTTTTTCCGCTCTTCGTAAGCCTCGCGGGTAATTTGCACATAGCGGGGTTCCATGCGCTCGCGGGTGTAGATAATATAGGGCGTGCGTCGCCGGGGAATATAGTGCAGCACATGCATGCGGTTGAGTTTCATCAGGGATTCATAGATTTCCTGTTGATCCATGCCGAGCCGCTGGCTGAGCAAATCTTCGTGGATATATGTATAGTCGGCAAAGAGGCCTGTGTAGGAACGCAGCAGGCATTGCAGCACCCGATCGGTTTGTGGGTCGCTGTCTCGCAGTTCATACAGTTCGTCTTTGTGTGCCAAAATCATGACCCGTGAAAGCGAGTCGGTCTCCTCGATAAAATCGATGTATCCCGATATGGAGAGTATTTTCAGAGCATTGAGTACAGGCGTGGCGGTATATTTGAAAGTCGTGCAGAAACGTTTGAGGTTAAATTCATAGATCGAGTCCATGCCGCAGCCGAGGGCGATTTCGAGGAAGTTGCCCACCCGTTCGTACACTTTCAAAATAAACTCTTTGTCGGGGAACTCTTCGGTGAGTCTTTTGTGCAGGGTGGCTTTGTCGCGGCGGGCATAAAGCAGCACGGCATAGGCTCGGGCTCTGTCGCGCCCGGCTCGTCCGGCTTCTTGGAAATACTCTTCGGGCGAGTTGGGCATATCTATGTGGATTACAGTTCGCACGTCGGGTTTGTCGATTCCCATGCCGAAAGCATTGGTCGATACCATCACACGGGTTTCGTCTTCTTTCCACTTGCGTTGTTTCTCGTTCTTCTCTTCGGTGGACAGCCCGGCATGGAAGTAGTCGGCCGATATGCCTGCTTTGCATAGCTCCTCGGCGACCTCTTTGGTGCGTTTGCGGTTCCTGACATACACGATGGAACAGCCCGGTACCCGGCGGAGGACACGCAACAATTGTTGCATTTTATCCTCTCCTTGTCGCACTACATACGAGATATTGGGGCGGGTGAAGTCGGTGCGGAACACTCGTCCGTTGCGGAACAAAAGTTTCTGTTGTATATCTTCGGCCACTTGGGGTGTCGCCGTGGCGGTAAGCGCCAGTACTGGAACATCGGGTAGAATATGCCGAATGGCAGCGATTTTCAAGTAAGAAGGGCGGAAGTCGTATCCCCATTGAGAAATACAATGGGCTTCGTCAACGACAATGAAAGACACCGGAAGCCCTTTGATGCGAGCCGTGAATAACTCGGTATCGATTCGTTCGGGCGAGATGTAGAGAAATTTGAATCGGCCATAGAGGCAATTGTCAAAAGTGGTGACCATTTCGTGGCGCGACATACCCGCATGGATATAGGCAGCTCGTATGCCTCGGTTTCGCAGGTTGTCTACTTGATCCTTCATCAAGGCGACAAGCGGAGTAATCACGAGGCACAATCCCTCGCGACTGAGTGTGGGCACTTGGAAAGTGAGCGATTTCCCCCCGCCGGTAGGCATGAGCCCCAGTGTGTCGTGCCCGTCGAGCAGCGAGGTGATAATCTCCTTTTGCATGGGGCGAAACTCGCTATATCCCCAGTGCTTTTGCAGTATTTCGTAGATAATCGCATTCATGCCTTTCCCGAAAATTCGCCGCAAAATTACAACTTTATCTTTGATGAAAAAGCAATAACTCCACGAAATTCGAAACGCAGGAATTGAGAATAAAAGCCTATGGCCCCGAATATGAAGAGATATTTATAAAATCACTTCAAATGCTGATGCACCAGTTGGAGCAGATAGGTAAAAGAATCACCGATGAGCGAAGCCTAAAATGTTTTTAAGATAAAACAAGGCCCGGCACAGTTGATTTACTCGATTTATTTTAATTCGGGCTTTTCTGTTAATGTGCCTCCTTGGTTGTATTGTTGATTATTGGGTAAGCCTTTGACTCCTACTCCTTCTTTCATAAGATTTTTGAGTTCGTCTAAATAATATCGGTAGACATCTCGTGGGGTTACATTGTGCTTTTTGCAGATTGATGCGGCCATACCAACAACTTCGCCCATCATACCGGTAGTGCGCATTACTCGAACAGTGCCAAGAGCCACATGGGTCACACTGATATTTCGGCCAGCCATGAAGAGATTATCTATATTGCGAGAATAAAGGCAACGGTATGGAATAGGATAAGGATAGATGTTTATATGTTTTGCTATAGATTTAAACTCGTTATTCTTAAAATTTTTTGAGTTTTCCGGATCTGGGTAGTGAAGATCTATCGACCATGTAGTAGATGCTGTGGCGTCTTCATGCGCAACATATTTGCGAATATCGTCTTCTTTGAGAATATAATCGCCCAAGAGCCGCCGCGATTCTCTTTTTCCGGCCAAATAGGCTACCCATTCGAGTTTCCTGTTTGCGTAAGAATCATTTTCTTTAAGTTCATTTTTTAGAAAACTCCAATTGGCGTAAACAACCAAAAGCCCATAGTCCCGTATTCGTTCAAAATCGGTTATCATGTCATAATTCATACCGGTTTCCCAAGTCCATTCTCCCATGGTGACTTTTTCGCAATTCATATCATTGAAATCTATTCCATAGTCGAAACGTGGGAAAGAACTTTTTTCTCCTGTATCGACAGAATACCATTGAATGGAGGCTCCCATTACCATTTTATCGGCAATTTCAGGGGCTGTACTTTCGCCAAACTCTTCACGGCTTTCCCTTCCCATTTTATAATCGGCGCCTGCAAGATATCCTAAACTCCCATCTCCGGTGCAATCGGAAAATAAAGGAGCTTTGAAGCTAAGTCTCTCACCTGTTTCTATATGTTGAGCTATCACCTCTTCAATTCTATTCCCATCTATTTTTACGGCGTTCACATGATAGTTTGTGAATAGGGTCACATTTTTTTCTTTGAGAAGCCAATCCATTTTTTTCTTGTCCTCATAGTAGTGTGCCGGTTTTGCATTTCCACCTTTTACAGGCCCAAATTCCTTAATGAGATTGCCGAGTTCCTTGTAGGGGTCAATTTCTATGCGGCCTCCTAAATGAACCCTAATTTCGGAACTGTTGTTCCCTCCAATAACAGGGCGGTCGTTGATAAGGGCGACTTTGCAGCCGAGCCTCGAGGCCGATGCTGCGGCGCACATTCCTGCGATGCCACCTCCAACAACTACAATGTCAAATTTGCCTGCGGGGAGAGGATCATGGGACAGGTTGAGTTTATCCCTTCGGAAATCGGCTGAATTCTCATCATTGGACGGTGGAAGTTTACTTTTGTCTTTTGCGAAATAGATTGCATCACAGCGTCCATTGAATCCGGTGAGATCTCTCAGCCGCAATGTTGTTTTAAGTTGCTTTATGGAGATTTTTCCGGCATATTGCCAATCCCATTTTGACCCGGTGCAACCAAGCGGAGAATCAAGTTTTTTATTGCCTACATATAAAGCGAATTTCCCCGGGCCATCGAGGTCGCTCCATGGGGAGGTCCAATTGTATGTGCGGACATAGACATGATAAGTGCCAGATTCAGGAAATTCAACATCGGTGTATGCATCGTCAACAGGAGCCCCCATTCCATGCGCCATGAGATAAGGAGAACCCATGATGTCCATAAACTGTTGATCAACGACCCATCCACCTTTATGCTTGAAGCTTTCTGCTTCTATAAATAATTCCTGCGAGAAAGTTGATAGGGAGTTTATAAATAGTATTGCCAGTATGCCAATTGTTTTTTTCATCGTATTGTTTTATGATTCTTGTTGTCGCATTGATATTGATTCTCAAAAATAATATAATTATTACTCGGTTCAAAATCTTCGATAGTAAAGTTTAAGGGGTACTATCTTATTCACAATTGGGGCACGGAGGGCCATGGGTTGGAACTACGGTTAAGGCTGGTGAACCTTCGGATCCTTACCTTATAGGATTCTATGATAAACGTGCAATGACACTTTCGCATACCAATTCGGATAGTGTCGCTTTTACTGTTGAGGTTGATCCTACAGGCGACGGTTCATGGTTTCACTATGGAACTTTTGTGGTTGCAGCGGGAGAATCGCTCGAATATCTCTTTCCACAGACATTTCAAGGTCGATGGGTGCGCATTATTACAGACTGCGACACCGAAGCCACTGCATGGTTTGAATACGAGTAGCAGTTAAGAATAAAGTCTAAAATTTCAAACTCGGGTGCCTATTCCCCCCTTGTTACTGTGGGCTTGCCTTTCTGAATGGTGTTGTAGGGAAAATCAAAAAAATGGTTAAAAAGATTGCTTGGACATGTTTATGTATTACTTTTGTTTAATATTATATGAAGTATGTATTCTATCTTGTGAGATAGGGCAGTGAGTTTCCTGCGCTTTTTCTTTTTTTTGAGCCTACCGGAAAGGGTGCAGGGGGCGATAAGAATCGATGTTTTGAATAGTCGAGTATTAATTTGTTCAAAATGATATTGAAATGAAAAAGTGTTTTCTCTGTATGGCTTTTGCTCTTGTAATCCTGACTTTTGGGTGTGAAGAGAAGTATGACAAGTCGGGTATTTATACGGTCGATATTGTCACGATGAATAAAACCGACTCTTATGCGGTGGTCGATTATCGCACTTTGTGCGGGGTGGGTCGTCTCGATACGGTGCCGCCTCATACCAAGACGGTCAATAAGATATTGATTTGGGATGCCCATTTGGTAAAGGACTCGATGTGGATAGAGTCGGAGCAACGATTTGAGTATGTGCCCGATATGGATACGAAAGTCTATACTCCGGCCGAATTTACTTTGAATTATTATCGGGGAACGACCACAAACGGCCGGCTGGTACTGTCGCCTATGGACAAGAAGAAGGTCGTTTATTTCAAGCGGATAGAACCCGGGCAAATATGGGGGATTGAAATTCCTTGATAGGAAGGGGTTTCGCCATCTTTTGGGGTGGTGTATAGTAGAAATAGTATTAATGGAGGCAGCTTCGAATTTTGTTTTGAGGCTGTCTTTCCGATTTTTGTCTGTCAAATTTCAGCATCGGTTTTGTCTTCTTTTTATAGCCGGTGGCGTTATCGGATTTCAAGGATTGTCGCGCTGTCGGGCGAGATGGTGAGAGGTGACGCATGTATGTAAACATTTTCGCCTTGCCATATGCCCGAGTGCCGATGTCGCTTGCCGGGTATTTGTTTCAAGAGCCGTGCCGGGGCATCGCTGTCGAGTGTGCGGAGTGTGTGGGTGAATCGCTCGCGGCGGTTCAACCGGTCAATGGTTTGCAGGGCTTCCCGAAATAGGGAGGTGTCGAAAGAAAGGGCTATTACACCGGGCGCTTCGAGCAGGTGCAGGAATGCCCCGTTGTGTAAAGGGTAGTGGCCCACGGTTATGGAGTCGCTATTTTCTTCGACGGGTCGATAATCGTAGGACAGGAGCCGGGGCAATATCTTTTTTATCGTTTTTTGTTCTCGACGGGTAACTTTGTGCCAAATGGCGGGCTCACCCGACTCGGTAAACGAAAAGACCTCGATGCCCGATAGGGACAGGTTCGCCGCTTCGCAGACTTTGTTCCACAGGGTCGAGAGGGGAATTGCCTTTCGCAGTGCGGGGATTTGTTGGGCAAGCGAGTCGATGGGGATTCCGGGATTTATTTCGAGAACCGCAAAGCTCTCTTCGGCCGGGATATAGTCATATATATCGGCTTTTTCATATGCTTTTGCGAGCCGGAGGTTTTGCCGGAGGAGGTAACCTCCCGACAAAGCTACGCACAAGGCGACGCAAATGATGCTTATATTTCTTTTGCTCAGCATATTGGCTTTGGCTGTCTATGTCGAAATCAAATATACGCAGAATATTTGAAAAAAGATAGATTTTGGGGAGAAAAATAGGGAGATGACCCGGCGTCTGGAGGGGAAGTCGTGACTTTGACCGGACTTTGGCCGAAAGGGTGTTTTTGAAAACTTCTGGATTTATTCTGCCGAATTAGTCGGTGGAGCGAAAAATTTTCCTTACATTTGCTCGTTAAAGATATAAGGGTCGAACAGCCCGGTCGGCTGCTTCGCCTTTGCTTGGTAGTGAGAGAAACACTATCGGTATAATTAGAGATGAAACAAATAAATAAAAAGATATATCTATGAAATTTATTGTATCCAGCACGTTGTTGCTATCGCATTTGCAGACTATCAGCCGAGTTATCAACTCGAAAAATTCGATGGCCATTCTCGACAATTTCTTATTCCGTCTCGAAGGCACCCGTTTGTCTATGACCGCATCGGACCAAGAGACGACGATGACGACCGCTATCGATGTTATGGAGGCCGAGGGGAAGGGCGTTTTTGCCGTGAATGCAAAAATCTTGCTCGAACCGTTGAAAGAGTTGCCCGACCAGCCTTTGACATTCGAGATCGACGATAATAACTTGGAAATATTTCTTTATTTCCAGAATGGCCGATACAATTTTATCGGGGTCAATGGCGACGAATATCCCACAAAGATGCCTATGGACTCTTCGGCCGTGTCGTTCCCTATCGACGCGCAGCAATTGTTCAATGGTATCGGTTGCACCCTGTTTGCTACCGCCGAGGACGAGCTTCGCCCTATCATGAACGGTATATATCTGGATATATTCGAGGACAGCATTTCTTTTGTCGCTTCCGATACCCACAAGTTGGTTCGCTTCAAGAATCAGGCTGTGGCTCCCGGGGTGCGCGCTTCGTTCATCTTGCCTAAGAAACCGGCCAATTTGTTGAAGACGATACTCCCGAAGGAGAGTGGCCATGTGGAGTTGACATTCGATTCGAAGAATGCTTGCTTCAAGCTCTCTGATTTTGTCTTGAACTGTCGTCTCATCGAGGGGAATTATCCCAATTACAATTCGGTGATACCTACCAACAACACCAACCGGCTCATTATCGACCGAGCGCTGTTTGTCAATGTGCTGCGCCGTGTGTCGGTATTTGCCGACGCCGCTTTGGGATTGGCCAAGTTGCAATTGAGAAACGGCGAGTTGCTTGTCTCGACCGAGAATAAGGATTACTCTATTTCGGCCGAGGAAAAAGTGGCTTGTAACTATACGGGCGACGACCTTACGATTGGATTCAAGGCGTCGTTCTTGATCGAGATACTGAACAATATCCCGGCGACCGAGGTATTGGTAGAGTTGTCTGATCCCACTCGTGCCGGAGTGATCCTGCCGTTGGAAAACAAAGAGAACGAAGATTTGTTGATGCTGTTGATGCCGATGATGCTCAACGATTTTTAATCGAGTCGAAGCTATTGAATCGTAAGCCATGCAGTTGAAATTGAAAAATCCGCTCGTCTTTTTCGATTTGGAGACGACAGGGACCAACATGACGACCGACCGCATTATCGAGTTGGCCTATGTGAAAATATATCCCAACGGAGAGGAGGAAGAGAACGATATATTCATCAATCCCGGCATGCCCATTCCGCCGGCCTCGACGGCCGTCCATCACATTACCGACGAGATGGTCGCCGATAAACCGCTCTTCAAAGATGTGGCCCGTAATATTGCGAAAGTGTTTGAGGGAGCCGATATTGCCGGCTTCAATTCAAATCGTTTCGATGTGCCGTTTCTCATCGAAGAGTTGCTTCGGGCAGGGGTTAATCTGGATATATCGAAACGCAAGTTTGTCGACGTGCAGACTATCTACCACATCATGGAGCCTCGCACCTTGAAAGCCGCCTATAAATTCTATTGTGGCGCTCCGTTGGTCGACGCCCACTCGGCATTGGCCGATACCCGGGCGACATACGAAGTCTTCAAGGCACAACTCGACCGGTACACCGAGGCGGTGAAAGACGACTACGAAGGGAAATATCTCACCAACGATATAGACTCGTGGGTGTCGTTTTCGACTCAAAACCGGAATGTCGATTTCGCCGGGCGCATCATTCTCAATGAGCACGATGTGGCTGTGTTCAATTTCGGAAAATACAAAGGCCGTTCGGTCGAAGAGATATTCCAACTCGAACCCAGCTATTACAGTTGGATGATGCAAGGCGATTTCCCGCTGAATACCAAGAATGTCATAACCGAGATATATACCCGGGCGCGCCGCCGGTTTTAATGGAGTGCCCAAATAAAGTTCAGCCATGTTGAAAGGTAAACACATCATATTGGGTATTACAGGCAGTATCGCCGCCTATAAAGCCGCCTATCTGCTGCGTCTGCTGATCAAGCAAGGCGCCGAGGTGCAAGTGGTGATGACCCCTGCCGGGAAAGAGTTCATTACACCCGTGACCCTGTCGTCGCTCAGCGGTAAACCGGTGGTGAGCGAGTTTTTTACGGCGAATACCGGCGAATGGCACAGCCATGTCGATTTGGGGCTGTGGGCCGACGCCATGATCATCGCGCCGGCAACGGCATCGACCATTGGGAAAATGGCCAACGGGATTGCCGATAATATGCTCGTGACTACCTATCTCTCTTGCAAGGCGCCTGTTTTTGTGGCTCCTGCAATGGATTTGGACATGTATGCCCATGCTTCGACACAGCGAAATCTCGAATTGCTGAAATCCTATGGGAATCATATCATAGAACCGGCGACCGGCGAGTTGGCCAGTCACCTCACCGGGAAAGGGCGTATGGAAGAACCCGAGCGGATTGTCGCCGTTCTCGACCGTTTCTTCGATTCGACCCAACCGTTGCGAGGGAAACGGGTAGTCATTACGGCCGGGCCTACTTATGAGAAAATAGACCCTGTGCGGTTTATCGGCAACTATTCGTCGGGGAAAATGGGCTTTGCGCTGGCCGAGGCTTGTGCCCAAGCGGGAGCCGAAGTCGTGTTGGTGGCCGGACCCGTGAGCCTGTGTGAGAGACATGCGGCTATACATCGCATCGATGTCGAGTCGGCCGAGGAGATGTATAGAGCCACTGTTGCCGAGTATGATCGAGCCGACATCGCTATCATGTGCGCGGCTGTCGCCGATTATGCGCCCGAGACCGTGAGCGATGTGAAATTGAAACGGACGCTGGAAGAACGTGTCTTGCGCCTCAAACCCAACCCCGACATTGCCGCCGAGCTGGGGCGCCGCAAACGTACCGGGCAGCTCTTGGTGGGATTTGCATTGGAAACCAACGACGAGGAGAGTAACGCCCGTGCGAAGATGGAAAAAAAGAATCTCGATTTTATTGTGCTGAACTCATTGCGCGATGCCGGTGCCGGATTCCGGTGCGATACCAATAAGGTGACCGTGATCGGACGGGAGGGCTCCTCTGTGGAGATTCCTTGTAAACCGAAAGCCGAGGTCGCCGCCGATATTGTCGATATACTTGCCCGATATATCTCGGGCGAAAAGTGACGGCAGTAGCCTCTCCAAACGGTTGTCGATTTTTATTTTTCAATAAAATGAGGAATATGAAAAAAAGTCTCTTGTATGTGGTGCTTCTCCTTTTCCCTCTGCTCTCTTCGGCTCAGGAGTTGAATTGTCGTGTAGAGGTGAACAGCGACCAGATACAAGGCACGAATAAAGAGGTGTTCACTACCTTGAAGGAGGCCATTACCGAGTATATCAACGACCGCAAGTGGTCGACGGCGCAAATCTCGCCCATCGAGCGAATCGACTGTTCGATGATGTTTACGGTGAAAGAGTATGCCGACGACCGTTTCGTTTGCGACTTGCAGGTGCAGTCGCGCCGTCCGGTTTATAACAGTTCTTATACGACCACGCTGATTAATTTCAAAGACACCCAAGTCGAATTCAATTATCAAGAATACGAGCCCCTCGTCTTTTCGGAGACCAATATCGAGAGCAACCTTACCGCCGTGATCAATTTCTATGTCTATATGATTCTCGGTATCGATTTCGATAGCTTTTCGCCTATGGGGGGAACACCCTTTTACGAGTTGGCGCAGCAGGTAGTCAATCTCGGGCAGTCCTCTATGGAAGCAGGGTGGAGAGCTTTTGAGGACTCTCGTAACCGTCATGCGCTGCTTTCGGCGTTTATCGAGCAAAGCACGGCCGGTTTTCGCCAGTTGTGGTACGATTATCATCGGGGCGGGTTGGACGAGATGGCTTTGAGTGTCGACAAAGGGCGGGCCAAGATAACCGACACGATTAAACAGTTGCAAAAGGTCTATGAGGCGGCGCCCATGTCGGTGTTGATGCCGCTGTTCCGCGACGCTAAAATCGACGAGTTGGTCAATGTATATTCCAAAGCCCCTTCTTCCGAGAAAGAAGAGGTTTATGAAATATTGAGTGGCATGTATCCCACCGATAATGCGATACTCGAAAAGATACGTCAGACCGAATAAAGTAGAGTGCTATGATTAAGAAATTGAGTGTCAGTAATTACACGCTTATCGATGAACTCCATATCGAATTTGATTCGGGCTTTTCGGTGATAACCGGCGAAACAGGAGCCGGGAAGTCGATTATACTGGGAGCGTTGTCGTTGATACTTGGGCAACGAGCCGATATGAAATCGCTCAAGCGTACCGATGAAAAATCGGTGATCGAGGGGGTGTTCGACATAGCTCAATATAACCTGCAATCGTATTTCGAAGAAAACGAGTTGGACTACGACGCCGGCGAGTGTATCTTGCGGCGCGAGATACTTCCCTCGGGCAAGTCGCGCGCTTTTATCAACGACACCCCGGTTTCGGTCGCTCAGTTGAAGACCTTGGGCGAGCAACTCATCGATATACATTCCCAACATCAGAATCTTTTGCTTGCCGATTCCCGGTTCCAATTGAGGGTTGTCGACACGATGGCCGACAATTTTGGGTTGCTCGACGAGTACCGCCGGGAATACAGGCAGTGGCGCGAGTTGCAGCAAGAGTACACACGACTGCAAACCGAGAATCGGGCTGGTAGGGACGAGGAGGATTATTTGCGTTTCCAGTTGGCTCAACTCGATGACGCGCAGTTGAGAGAAGGCGAGCAAGAAGAGTTGGAGGCCGAGCAACAAACGCTGCAAAATGCCGGTGAAATAAAAGGAGAATTGGCGGCGATACAGGAGTGTCTGCAAGGCGAGGATACAGGGGTAATGACGCTGTTGAACGCCGCGTTGTCACGCTTGAAATCGCTCTCCCGCATTTATCCCGAGGCGGGCGAGTGGGTAGGCCGCATAGAGTCGGATTATATCGATTTGAAAGACATAGCCTCGACCGTCGACAGTTCGCAAGAACGGTTGAGTATAGACCCCGAGCGATTGGCATGGGTGGAAAACCGTCTCGACACATATTATTCGTTGCAACAGAAACACAGGGTTTCCCACACATCTGAACTGCTGGCCTTGCGGGATACCTTTGCCGGGAAACTATCCCGGATAGAAAACTACGACGAGGAACTGTCGGCTTTGCAGAAGCGTGTTTCGGAGCAAGAACAACGGGTGAATGTCATAGCCACACGCCTTTCGACCGAGCGGAAAAGGTGGGCTTCCCAAATATCCCGCATGCTTACCGAGCGTGTAAAGCCACTTGGAATGCCTCATTTACAGTTCGAGATAGCGGTTTCGCCTTCCCGGCAATTCGATGAGACCGGAGCCGATACGATACAATTCCTTTTCTCGGCCAATAAAAACCAGCCGTTGCAACCCGTCTCGGAGGTGGCGTCGGGCGGTGAAATCTCCCGGTTGATGCTTTCGTTGAAAGCCCTTGTCGCTCACGCTATGGCCCTGCCGACAATCGTGTTTGACGAGGTCGATACCGGTGTGTCGGGTGAGATAGCCGACAAAATGGCTCGTATCATGCAAGAGATGTCGGGTTGTATGCAGGTAATCAGCATAACCCACTTGCCGCAAGTCGCTTCATTGGGGCATACACACTATCGGGTTTACAAAAGCGATACCGAGGACTCGACGTCCACGCATTTGGTGAAACTCTCCGACGACGAGCGGGTCGAGGAGATTGCCCGCATGTTGAGTGGCTCTTCTTTGACTTCGGCGGCACTGGACAACGCCCGGGAATTATTGAAACGTAATGATAGGAAAGATGGAGAAGAATGAAATGATTTTTGGCATTCGAGCCGTTATCGAAGCGGTCGAAGCCGGGAAAGAGATAGATAAAATACTCATTAAGAAAGAACTGCAAGGCGATTTGGCCAAGGAACTTTTCGACTTGATAAAGGGCCGGGGCTTTTTGGTGCAACGAGTCCCTGTTGAACGGTTGAACCGAATTACCCGTAAAAACCACCAAGGAGTGGTCGCTTTTATATCGTCGGTTCCCTACCAACGTTTGGGCGATATTGTGCCCACGCTCTTCGAGGAGGGCAAAGTGCCGTTTATCGTGTTGCTCGACGGGATTACCGATGTGCGCAATTTCGGGGCGATAGCCCGCACCTGCGAGTGTACGGGAGTCGATGCCATCGTTTTACCCGAGCGGGGCAGCGTGAGTGTAAATGCCGATGCTGTGAAAACCTCGGCCGGAGCGCTGTTGCATATCCCGGTGTGCCGCGAGCGCTCCATTCACAGCGCTATCCGCTATTTGAAAGAGAGCGGCGTGAAGGTGGTGGCGGCGTCGGAAAAGGCTACGGCCAACTATACCCAGACCGATTATACCGTGCCTGTGGCTCTGGTCATGGGTGCCGAGGATACCGGCGTCGATGCCGATAACTTGCGGGTGTGCGACGAGATTGTCGCTATTCCCCAAGTGGGAAACATCGGGTCGCTCAATGTCTCGGTAGCGGCCGGAGTTATGATGTATGAGGTCGTGAGACAACGTATAGCCGCCAATTTGCTTTGATGCTATCCTCGATAGCGATATAAAAGACGGGAGGCGTCGATTTCAATCATCGAGCCTCCCGTCGCTTCACACTATAAACCTAAAACAATATATGTCTTTTTACTTTTGGTGAGGAGTTGCCTTTAATCTGAATTTCTCGGGTTTGTCGGGGGCGTTCATTTGGTCATCGAGCAGCACCACTGTCGTGTCGCTTTCCACCCACAGGTTTACGGTTTGATTCGACCCGCTGTCGGGCACCAGCTTGTAAACTTTTGACATTTTATTTCGAGGAGTGCCCCGATGGAATATTTTCTTCCCTTTGCTTTTCATTTGTTGCCCGGCTTTACCGTCGGCCGTCACATAGGTTTGGGTTAATTGATATACCCCGTTTACGGTGTCTATTTGTTGGGTAATGATTACCAAATAGTCGATGCTGTCGCCTTTTCCCGATTCGGACGGTATAGTGCCTTCGTAGGCAAATATGTCGACCATGCCTGTCGAGTCGGCTCCTACAATTTCTACGGCTTCGTCTTCGTCGAGCATTTTAGCTTGTTTATGATTCGATTGGCAGGCCATGAGAGCCGCCACGGCAAGAACTGTAAAAACAAATTTTTTCATATCGTTGTGTAATTTGGTTTTCTCCTATAACATCTCGACCGGGCAAAAAGTTTATCGGCCGGGGAAAAATTGTTTCAGAATTTTCTCGATCGACGCGGCGTGCCAGCGGGCTATGCGCTCACGGCCTTGTTCCGATAGCAGTATTTTGCAATCGTCGGGGTTATCCATGAAGAGGCTCTCGGTGAGCAGGGCGGGACAGAGGGTGCCGCGCAGAATGGCAAAGTCGGCTTCTTTGCAGCCTCTGAACCGCAGTTCGGGAAAATGTTCGCCCCATGTGTCGCCAAATACTTCGGCATATACCACACTTTGCCGCGCACCCGGATAGGTGAAAATTTCGCCGCCGCTCCCTCCACCGGCATTGGCATGTACCGATATGAGCAAGCAATCGCCTCGGCGGGCAAACACATTGGCCCGTCGGCACCGCTCGCTCAGTGCGATGTCTTGACTTTCGGGCACCAAACATTCAACAGGGATTCCGGCTTTGCGCAGTATAGTGGCTGTTCGGGTTACGATGTCGCGGTTGAATTGCCATTCCAGCAATTGAGAACCGTCGGGCCATATCGGCGACCTTTTTCCCGGGGTGTCGTTACCGTGGCCATTGTCCAACAGAATTGTAATCATGGGTATTTTGTTTTTTGTTTGGCCACAAATGTAACCCGCTCGGGAAGACCGGTTATGGCATGATGAGACAAAATAACAACATTTAGGTATGGCGGGGCGCTTTTTCCCTTAAAAAGGGGATTGCATAGCCGCCGGGAAAGATGTTCCTTTGTCGTGTCGAAACAATGGCGGCCCTATTTTGCAAAAGATAAGATGCGGCTCGGCATAGGACAAAACGAAAACTTTGTTTTCATTTGTCTCTGCGCTCACCGTTTACTATCTTTGTACAGGTAGTAACAGAAAAAAGAACGAAAGATGTATATCCACGGGACCTATCATAGAGATACTCGAATGAGCGATTTGGTGTGCGACAATTACCCTGTATTGTTGGTCATGAGCCGCTTTGGCATTGCGCTGGGCTTCGGCGACAAAAGCATTGGCGAGGTTTGCGAGGAGACCGGGGTACATGTGGGCACATTCCTTGCGGTAGTCAATCTGTTGCTGGACGAGGGCGAGGCCGATGATTATAAAGACGATATATCGATAGGAGCCTTGTTGGATTATCTGCACAATTCACACGATTATTTTCTCAATTTCAGGTTGCCGGCGATTCGTCGTAACCTGTTGGGGGCGATAGATTGTGGCAAGAGAGATATTTCGATTGTCATACTCCGGTTTTTCGACGAGTATGTAGCCGAGGTGCAGAAACACATGCGTTACGAGGAGACTACCGTTTTCCCCTATGTAAACTCGTTGTTGCGCGGCGAGTGTCCCGAGATGTACAGCATCGATGTGTTCCGCCGGCGGCACGACCAAGTGGAAGCCAAGTTGACCGAATTGAAAAATATTCTCATCAAGTATTATCCCGCATCGGGGAGTAATGAGCTGAATGGCGTGCTGTTCGACATTTTCACTTGCGAACAAGATTTGGCTTCGCACAATTATATAGAAGATTATCTTTTCATTCCGGCGATTCAGACGTTGGAAAGTAAAATAAAGAGAGCGAAATGAATCCAGTTATAAAAGTGGTCATAGCAGAACCGTCGTTGATTATCCGCAAAGGGTTGCTTTCGGTGTTGAAAAAATTATCGACCCTCCATATCGAAACTGCCGAAGTGGCCGACATGCAACAACTCATGACTTCGCTCTCGTGGCACCGCCCCGATATCCTCATTGTCAATCCGGGGGTAGCGGGAGTCGTTTCGCTCGCGCAGATAAAAAAGGGGAGCGAAGGAGCGGTTCCGAAATGCGTCGCATTGCAAAATTCGCTGGTCGATCTTTCTATCTTGAAGATGTATGACGAGGTTATCTCGGTGTACGATTCGGCCGAACAGATTAAAGAGAAATTCGACAAGTTGATATATGACACCACCGAGAAGGAGGTGCGGCAAGAACCGCTCACCGAGCGGGAAAAAGAGATTATCGTCGGAGTGGTCAAGGGCATGACCAATAAACAGATTGCCGAGAAACTGTGCCTGTCGGCGCATACGGTCATAACTCATCGGCGGAATATCGCCGGGAAGTTGCAAATACATAGCCCCGCAGGGTTGACGATTTATGCCATAGTCAACAAGTTTGTGGACATCGACGATGTGAAGGATTCTATTTATAACCGTGAGGAGTGATTACTTCGTTATATAAGTTATTTGATGTTGTTTTTGGGAAAATCCGCCGATAGATCAGGCGGATTTTTTCATGTGATTGTTTCCGCTTTTTCACGTTCCCTTGGGGAAAAGAATATATCTTTGCAGTATGGAGAAGATACACATGATCAAAGCCTTGTTTTTCGATATAGACGGCACGCTCGTCAGTTTCAACACGCATCGCATACCACGCTCGACGGTCGAAGCGCTGGAAGCGGCTAAACGAAAAGGAATTAAAATTTTTATCGCTACGGGGCGTCCGCTGGTCTATATCAATAATCTCGATGAGATAAAGCACCTTGTCGACGGTTATGTCACTACCAATGGCGCCTACATCGAGATCGACGGCGAGGTGGTCGCTTGTCACCAAATTCCTGTCGACGATGTGCGCGCGATGATACGATTCTCCGATGAGCGCAAGTTCCCGTGTATCTTGGTGGGCGAGAGCGATACATTGCTTTATAACTCCACCCGTGAGGTCGAAGAGCTTTTCAGCCGCATGCTCGATTTGAAGGAGACTTCGAGCGCTATTTCTCTCGACGGCCTTTTGCGGCAGCGTATTATTCAAATGACTCCTATCATCACGGCCGATGTTGAAGCCGAGCTTATGTCTGCTTTGCCTTCGTGCGAGTCGAGTCGATGGTATCCGGCTTTTGCCGATGTGACAGCCCGAGGTGTGGATAAGGGCGAAGGAGTGAAGTGTGTCGCCCGGCACTTTGGTTTTACGATAGCCGAGACGATGGCTTTTGGCGACGGTGGCAACGATACCCGCATGTTGCAGGTGGCCGGCATAGGAGTGGCTATGGGCAATGCCAACGAGTCTCTCAAAGCGGTGGCCGATTATGTGACGGCTTCGGTCGACGACGACGGTATAAGACGAGCTTTGGAGCATTTCCATGTAATATAAAAGAGGGTGCATTGCTCATTCGACGCACCCTCTTTATGATAGAGCGGTTGTTGTTTACGGTAATACCACACTAAACTCAGCGATAGAGGTCTTTTGATTTCCGTTTATCTCCTCGGTGGGCTCCAATTTCAAGAATCTTGTTTCCACGACTTTCCCGAACGTGACGAGTTGGGGAATAGGATTGTTCTTTATGTTACTGAATTCTCCGTTAAGTATAATGTCTTTCCATTCTTTTCCATCGTTACTTTGATACAAATTATAGTGGAAAATAGTCCCATCGGTATTCTTACCTTGTACCGGAGTGTAATAGAACCCTTTTATGCTTCGTATTTCTCCGAGATCGATGAGGATAGGAGAGAGACCGTCGTTGTAAATTGCCGTTTCGATTTTTTTGTCAATAGCTTCTATCGCTTTTTTATCTCCGATAAGACACTCTTGGGGAGTAAAAACCGAATGTTGAACTTCTTCTGATTTTTCTATAATAGGATTTGCATAGAATATACCGGTTTGTGATATGGAGAAATTGGCTCTTGTCCGATTAATAGTCACTCTTAATTTGTCGGCGATGACATCGTCGAATCTTAACAGGCGTTTATATCCTATTGTTGTGCCTTCGGAAATTTTTTCCCATACTCCGTTTATCGAAGCCTCTACGGTAAATGCTTCAATTCGTTGTCCGTTCTGTATGTCCTCTTGCAGTAAGAGTGTATTCACGGGAGTCGTAGCCGTTATATTTATCTCGAAGGAATCCCCCTCTTTCCCGGAAATTTTTTCGTGAGAAGGTTTTCCATAATCGGTTGCAAATGTATGGCTTATATATTGAGCCAATTCTTGAAGTCGTTTGGCATCGTTTTCATGAATCAACCCCCTTGTGTCGGGCGGAATATTGAGCAGTAAAACGGAATTGTATCCTACCGATTTGAAATAGATGTCTACCAATGTAGAAAGTGATTTTACCTTGTTGTCTTCTTCCCGATGATAGAACCAGCCCGGACGAATCGATACATCGACTTCCGAGGGGTACCAAAATAATTCGGACGCTTGTTCCAAAAGGTCTCGACTGCCAAGGTCTTCCGATTCATTCTTCAATCCTAATGCAGTGTTAACACTATCAGAACGGGAGTATATACCGGGAACAAGAGCCGTTGCACTCCATTCGGTTTCCCGCCCATATCCTTTTTCGTTGCCTACCCATCTTACGTCGTCTCCCATGATAGCCATGACAGCGTTGGGTTGTAACCTTTGTATGGTTTTATAGAACTGCTCCCAGTCATATTCTTGTTTTTTACCATTAGGGCCTTCACCGCAAGCGCCGTCGAACCAAACTTCGTGTATCTCTCCGTAGTTTGAAAGCAACTCGGTAAGTTGTTCGATGAAAAATTTATTGTATTCGGGCGAGTTTCCGTAGCAAGATGCATTCCTGTCCCACGGAGACAGGTAAACACCGAATTTGAGACCATATTTGTCGCAAGCCTCTTTCATCTCTTTGACTACATCGCCTTTTCCATCTTTCCAAGGTGATGAGGCTACCGAGTGGCTGGTTGTAGCAGTGGGCCATAAACAAAAGCCGTCGTGATGTTTGGCTGTGAGAATCGCCATTTTAAATCCTGCGTTTTTCAGTGTTTTTACCCATTGTTCGGTATTTAACTGAGTAGGGTTAAAAAGTTTGGGGTCTTCTTTCCCGTCGCCCCATTCTCGATTGGTAAAGGTGTTTATACCGAAGTGTAGAAATGCGGTCAGTTCCAATTGTTGCCAAGCCAGTTGTTGAGGTGTAGGTGTCAGGTGTGCTGCCATCTCGACTTTTTGTTCGATTGTCGAGCCTTCGGGAAAAACGAGATGTTTCTCGTAATATTGTTTTTTGTTTGACTGGCAACCTACGAATAGAGCACAAATAGAGAGAAAAACGCATGTATTTTTCATTGGGTATGTGAATAATTAATTTCTATACAAAGATAGGCATTCTATGCAAAAATAAAATGCCTGTAAATTACTTTACCTTATATATTGGGAAAAATATGCCCGGAATTTCGGGAGATAAGAGTGTCATATATGTGATTGGCGTAAAATCTTCCTACGGGGAGGGATATTTCTTGCCCGATGAGTTTTACCCGCTTTTTGGAAAATATTTCGATCTTTTCGATAGGTACGATGTAGGAACGGTGAATGCGGAGGAAGTTGCTCTCGGGCAACAACTCTTGAATCGTTTTCATGTTGGTGCGGGATAAAATGTATCCGCCGCTGCTTTTGAATATTTTGGTATAGTTTTCCATCGCTTCGATATACAATATATCGCTCATGGATACGGTCACATTGTTGTAATCTTGTTTGACGACAATACTGTCGGTCGATTTTTCTCGCTGGGACTCGATGCGTCGCAGAGCCTTTTCGACCGCTTTTTCGAATCGTTCGTAGGCAAAGGGTTTGTGCAAGAAATCGACGGCGTCGAGTTCAAACCCGTTGAGCGCATATTGAGCATGGGCGGTAGTGAATATGAAGCAACATTCGTCGGGCAGGGCATGGGCGATGTCCAATCCGCTGATACTGTTCATCTCTATATCGAGAAAAACCAAATCGGGCTTGTTGCGCCGAATTTCTTCCAGTCCTACACGAGGCTCGCTGAACGTGGTCAAATCGAGTCCGCCGAATCGCTCGCAGAATTGTGAGATAACCAGCAGAGCCAGAGGCTCGTCGTCGATAGCTATACAGGTGGTTCTTTTCATGATAATTGAATGGTAAGTCGGGTTTTGAATTGTCGTCCCTCTTCGACGGTTGTTAAAGAGAATCGTTTGGGATAGAGCAGCTCCAGCCGTTTGCGGCAGTTCTCGATACCGATGGCCGGGGTGTTGTCGCGTTTTTCTTTCATGATGGTGTTCTCGGTTTCAAAAAGCAGTTGCCCGTTTTTCACGACGATTTTGATGACAATAGTGCAATCGATCTCCGATGAGGTCCCATACTTGAATGCATTCTCTACGAAAGTGATAAGAATCATAGGGGGGATTTGAGCATGCTCGTCGTCGGTTTGCGTAAAGAAATCGATATGGGTGTGTTTGTTCAGCCGCAGCGATTGCAAATCGACATATTGCCGAATGTAGTCTATTTCGTTGCAGATGGGTATGGTGTCGAGGGTGGTTTGGGTGTACATATATTTCAGAATGTTGGAAAATTGGATAAAGGCCGATTCGGTCTTGTCCGATTTGGTGAGGACCAATCCGTAGAGCGCATTCAAGGTGTTGAAGAGAAAATGAGGGTTAATCTGAGCCTTGTAGAGCGCCAGCTCGGCTTTGTTCTTCTCGGCTTCGATTTCTTGTTTCGAGAGTATTTGTCTGAATAGTTCTACTGTCAGCTCGATAGATAGGCTGAACCCAGTGACTACGAGAAAGAAGAACCACACACTCAGTGTCCTCATGTGCTGGCGTATACCCCAGTCGAGATTGGTGGCCGAGATAATCTCTTTGGGGATAGGTATTTGACTGATACCCCATGTGACCAGCAGCAACACGGCGATGAGCAGGACCACCTGACTGTATTTGCGTTTCATGATAAGCGCGGGAATATTGGCCTTACGGTAAGTGAAGTAGAGCAGATAGACATAGGCGATGAGGGTGAGCATGAAACCGGTATGGTAGATAATCCACTTCTCGACCGGGACCAACATGATGATGAGCGGCAATATGACGAGGCAGAAGAGCAGGTCGATGTATATGCCTATGCGGGTGTGTTTCATAACGTGTATCCTTTGAACGAATAAAGCGCTTGTGCAAGCGATACTTATCTTTTATCTTATCCAAAGATAGCATATTCTCACGAATCTGGCAATTCCTCCGGTTTGCCGTTAGGCATCACTTTTTGGCCGTTTATCAATACATATTTATTTTATTAGAGGATAATTCCTATATTTGTAAGGTATAGGAGCAGCCTTGGCAACAAGATCAAGGAGGCTTGTTTTTGGGGCTTTCGGTTCTTCCTATATTTGAGAAATTCCTGTTTCGGGGTAAGACGATTTTAAGGACTTCATCACATAAAACATAAGAAATGAAACGATTTTTTATTGCTGCGGCAGTATTGCTTCTGCTTGCGTCGTGTAAAGAACAGCGACAGAGCGAAGGGGAGAAGTACAGGATTTTTACGGTGGAACCTGTCGACCAAACATTAACCACAGATTATACAGCTACGATTCGTGGACGGCAATTTGTAGAAATCCGTCCGCAGGTCAGTGGCATGATTACCGATATATGTATTAACGAGGGCGATGCCGTGCATCGGGGGCAGACGCTTTTTGTCATCGACCAAGTGCCCTATAAAGCCGCGCTCGAAACGGCTGTCGCCAACGTGAAGAGCGCCGAGGCCAAATTGGCTACGGCTCAACTTTTGGCCGATAGCAAAGAGACGCTTTTCAAAGAACAAGTCGTGTCGGAGTATGATTTGCAAACCGCCAAAAACGCTTTGGCCGAGGCCGAGGCCGCTTTGGCTCAGGCCAAAGCTCAGGAGACCAACGCCCGCAACGACCTCTCGTACACCGAGGTGAAAAGTCCGGTCGATGGCGTAGCCAGCATGATACCCTACCGGGTGGGGGCTTTGGTGAGTAGTTCTATCGCCGAGCCGCTGGTAACGGTGTCGGACGACTCGGAGGTTTATGCCTATTTCTCCATGTCCGAGAATCAGATACTCGACTTGCTCCAACAGTATGGGTCGTTGCAGAAGGCCAAAGAGTTGATGCCCGATGTGGAACTTATATTAAGCAACGGAAAACCCTATGCGCAACGGGGCAAGATCGACGCCATCAGTGGGACTGTCGACGAAGGTACCGGAGCCATCAGTCTGCGGGCTACGTTTGCCAATCCCGATCGCCTGTTGCGCAACGGCGGGAGTGCGTCGGTGGTGGTGCCTACGGTCTATAAAAACAGCCTGACGATTCCGCAGTCGGCCACTTATGAATTGCAAAACCGCATCTTTGTGTGGAAAGTGGTCGACGGCAAAACCCAGTCGGCTCCCATTACCGTGTATAAATACAACGACGGCAAGAATTACATTGTCTTGTCGGGGCTTACCGCCGGCGATGTGATTGTGGCCGAAGGCGCCGGATTGCTGCGCGAAGGCATAGCTGTCGATGTAGCTCAGTCGTCAACCACGTCAAAAGAATAGTGCCCTATGAAGATAAAGATGTTTATCGACCGTCCTATCTTTGCCGGGGTTATTTCGGTATTGATTCTTATTTTGGGGCTTATTTCGCTGGTGCAATTGCCTATCGAACAGTTTCCCGAGATCGCTCCGCCTACGGTGAGCGTCTCGGCTTCCTACACCGGAGCCAACGCCGAGACGGTGCAGAAGAGTGTTGTCGTGCCCCTCGAAGAGGCGCTCAACGGAGTTGAGAATATGACCTACATGACCTCTACCGCTTCCAACAACGGTTCGGCTCGTATTACGGTTTATTTCCGTCAAGGTACCGATCCCGATATGGCCACCGTCAATGTACAGAACCGGCTTGCCTCGGCGCAAGGTTTGTTGCCGGCCGAGGTGACTCGTAGCGGTATCAATGTGCGCAAGCGCCAGACGAGCAACATCAAGCAATTGGCTGTGTACAGTCCCGACGATTCGTTCGACCGGGCTTTCTTGGCCAACTACATGAAGATAAATATCGAACCTCGTCTTTCGCGTGTTGCCGGGGTGGGCGAGGTGAACGTGTTTGGCTATGACTATGCCATGCGCATTTGGCTCGATCCGAGCAAGATGCAGAAGTATGGTTTGGTGCCTTCGGATATTACGGCTGTTCTCGACGAACAGAATATCGAGGCCGCTACGGGTACACTGGGCGCCGAGGCCGAGAACACATTCCAGTATATACTCAAATATCGGGGACGTTACGAAAATGAGGTCGAGTATGAAAACATGGTCATCAAGTCGCTCCCCGGCGGCGAGGTGCTGCGCTTGAGAGACGTGGCGACGGTCGAGTTGGGCACACGCTCCTATGACTACATAGGCGAGGTGAATGGCCACCCGGGCTGTATTATCATGATCTCGCAGACCTCGGGCTCCAATGCCAACGAGATTATCAAGAATATAGACCGGGAGGTGGAAGAGATTTCCAAAACCTTGCCCAAAGGTATCAAGATTGTCGATTTGATGAGTACCAAAGACTTTCTCGACGCCTCGATCAAAACGGTGGTCAAGACTTTGTTCGAAGCTATTTTGCTGGTTGTTTTGGTGGTCTATGTCTTTTTGCAGAGTTTCCGTTCCACTTTCATACCGACGGTTTCTATTGTGGTATCGCTGGTAGGAACATTTGCTTTCCTTTATTTGGTGGGATTTAGTCTCAACATGCTCACCTTGTTTGCTCTCGTGCTGGTTATCGGCACGGTGGTCGACGATGCGATAATCGTAGTCGAGGCGGTGCAGGCGAAGTTCGATGAAGGGTATAAATCGGCCTATTTGGCTACCGTCGATGCGATGGGGGGCATTACTTCGGCTCTGATTACCACCACTTTCGTTTTTATGGCGGTATTTATTCCCGCAAGTTTTATCGGGGGAACCACCGGTACGTTCTATACCCAGTTCGGTCTCACCATGGCGGCGGCCGTGGCTATCTCGCTGGTCAACGCCCTCACGCTCAGTCCTGCGTTGTGCGCCCTTATCATGACACCGCACCAGAGTGCGGCCGGGGGTAAAAAGCTGAGTTTCTCGTCGCGTTTTCACATCGCGTTTGACAGCAGTTTCCACCGTATAGTGGCAAAATACAAGAGTGGTGTATTCTTCATGCTCAAACACAAGTGGCTGGCAGGGATATTGCTGGTGGTGGCCTGTGTGGGATTTTTTGTACTGTTGAAGACAACCAAGACCGGACTTGTGCCCAACGAAGATATGGGTACCGTATTTGTCGATGTGCGCACTTCGCCGGGTAACAGCGTGTTTGAAACCCGCAAGGTTATCGAGCAGATCGACAGTTGCCTGAATACGATGCCGCAAATCGAGATTCTTTCGAATACCACCGGTAACTCGATGTTGAGCGGGCAGGGAGCTTGTAACGGTATGTTTACCATCAGATTGAAGGATTGGAGTGAACGTACCGGCAAGGAAGATGCCGTAGATGCCATCATTGAGGAGATACAGCGCCGCACGGCCTTTATTTCGAGTGCCGATATTATGGCATTTACCCGGCCTATGATTCCCGGCTATGGGGCCAGTAGCGGTTTTGAGGTTTATGTGCAGGACCAAAAAGGTGGTACGACCGAAGACCTTTTGAAATACACCCGCAATTTCTTGGCCGAACTCAATAAGCGCCCCGAGATTGGCCGTGCCACTACCTCGTTCGACACCAAGTTCCCGCAATACCTCGTCGAAATCGATGCCGCGCGGTGTAAACGGAACGGAGTGTCGCCTACCGATATTCTCAATACCTTGTCGGGGTATATCGGCGGGATTTATGCTTCGAATATGAACCGTTTCTCCAAACTCTACCGGGTGATGGTGCAGGCTCCACCTCAATTCAGGTTGGATACCGAGTCGCTCAACAACATATTCGTCCGTAACGATTCGGGCGAAATGAGTCCTATCACTCAATATTTGAAACTTTCTCGGGTGTATGGTTCCGAAGTGCTCACACGCTTCAACCTCTTTTCGGCCATTCAGGTAAATGGGGCCCCGGCTACCGGGTACAGTTCGGGGCAGGCGATCCAAGCCGTGAAAGAGGTGGCGGCACAAACGTTGCCCACAGGTTATGGATTTGAGTTTGGCGGTATGTCGCGCGAGGAGTCGAATACCGGCAATACCACAACTATCGTGTTTGTGATATGTGTGGTGTTTATTTATCTCATTCTGTGTGCATTGTATGAGAGCCTGTTCATTCCGTTGGCCGTGATTCTCTCGGTTCCCTTTGGTTTGGCCGGCAGTTTCCTTTTTGCCAGAATGTTCGGGTTGGAAAACAATATCTACTTGCAGACGGGACTTATCATGCTCATCGGTATGTTGTCAAAGACGGCAATTTTGTTGACCGAGTATGCTTCGGAGCGTCGTCGCCACGGCATGACCATTTCGCAGGCGGTTATCTCGGCGGCGCAAGTGCGGTTGCGTCCTATCCTCATGACCGCGCTCACCATGATATTCGGTATGTTGCCTATGATGTTTGCCTCGGGAGTGGGTGCAAACGGCAATATCTCTATCGGCGTGGGGGTCGTGGGCGGTATGCTCATCGGCACGATAGCGCTGCTCTTTATCGTGCCGGTACTTTTTGTCGTCTTCCAAACGATGCAAGAGCGGTGGATGCCCGAGCGCAAATTGCCGAAAATTGAAGAAAATAATTGATACGATACCAGGAATTACGATTCGATATGAAAAAGATGATAATAGGTTTGTGGCTGTTGGCCGGATTGACAGGTTGCCAATACCGGGTATATGAGCGTCCCGAAATGCCGCAGACCGACAGCCTATACCGGCAGCCGGTAGCCGCAGGCGATACCGTCTCGATTGCCGATTTGTCGTGGAGAGAACTTTTCACCGACCCGTTGTTGCAGCAACTCATCGAGGTCGGTATCGCCAACAATACCGATTTGAATATCGCCCGGTTGAAAGTGAGCGAAGCCGAAGCCCTGCTCACGGCTTCCAAACTGGCCTATTTGCCCTCGATTTCACTAACCCCGCAAGGCACTATCAAGAGTGTGGAGGGAGGAACAGCCTCAAAAACCTACAACTTGGCCGCCTCGGCCGATTGGGAATTGGACATATTCGGGCGCCTCACCAGTGCCAAACGCGAGGCAAAGGCCTTTCTGGAACAGAGCGAGGCGTATAAACAGGCCGTCCATACGCAACTTGTCGCCACCATTGCCGACAGTTATTATACCCTGATGATGCTCGACGAGCAACTCGACATCACCCGGCGTACAGCCGACAATTGGGCCGAAAACCTGCGGGTGATGAAAGCCTTGAAAAAAGCCGGGCAGACGACCGAAATGGCGGTGGCGCAAATCGAGGCAAGCAAGCTGTCGGTCGACGCTTCGGTGCTGTCGTTGCAGCAACAGGTCACCGAAATGGAAAATTCGCTCTCGGCGCTGTTGGGCATCGTGCCGCAGCGAATCGAGCGTTCCACACTGGCCGAGCAATCCTTCCCCGACACCCTTTCGGTGGGGATACCGTTGCAACTGTTGCAACGTCGTCCCGATGTGCGGCAGAGCGAAGCCGCTTTGGCCGAAGCCTTCTATGCGACCAATCGAGCCTATGCGGCATTTTATCCGTCGATAACCCTCAGCGGCTCGGCCGGCTGGACCAATGCGGCGGGAGCGGTTATTACCAATCCCGGCGAATGGCTCTTCTCGGCGGTGGGTTCTTTGGTACAACCTCTTTTCAACCGAGGACAGAATATCGCCAATCTGAAGGTCGCCAAAACGCAACAGGAAGAAGCGTTGCTCACCTTTCGCCAATCGTTGCTCGATGCCGGAACCGAGGTCAACAACGCCCTGTTGCAGTGGCAAATGGCTCGTGGCCGGCTGGAACTGGATCGGCAGCAAATCGCAGCGTTGCAATCGGCCGTACGAAGTTCCGAACTGTTGATGCGCCACAGTTCGCAAAATTACCTCGAAGTACTCACCGCCCGGCAATCCCTGTTAAGCGCCGAGCTCTCGGCTGTGGCCGACCGCTTTGACGAAATACAGGGAGTGATCAACCTTTACCACGCTTTGGGCGGAGGCTATTGACACTCCTTCGATACAATGTCCTGATAAGATAAAAAAGGAGAGGGGCTCAAAAGTTGGATAAAAAACTTTTGAGCCCCTCTCATCATTATGAAATAAATAGTTTATAGTGGGTTACATGTTGTTGTAGTCATCGTCCATCGACAAGCCATCGAATCCCTCTATGTCGAGTTCCGAGGGATCATACGTTTCATCGCCATAGAAATTCTCGTCGAAGTCCGATACCGTGTTTGCGGCGTTCTTTTTCTCCAACTCGTCGAAGTCCATGACTTGTTGAGGCGGATTCCCTTCTTTGCGGGTACAGATAGGGGCGTCTAAATCCTTTCCCGGCTCGATTTCTTTCAACTCCATGAAAAACATGCGGTCGGTCATGTAGTCAAAAACGAAAACCAGTCGTTGCCCTTCGTCCTCGATAAGCTCGCTCAACCGGGTCGAGGCCATGATCCATGTGTCCTCGTCGGAGTCCTTTCCCATGTCCATGAGGGTTACTTCGGTTTTTTTCTCCCAATCATCGTCACAAATGAAAAAAGAAGTCATTTGGTCTTTGGTGAAGCCCACAGAGTCGAGTATGGCATCGTGTAGTTCGAGAAATGTAGCATCGGAGTCTATGCAGATTTCCCGTTTGAAATTGTCAACTTCGTCCGAAACGATTCTGAATTTATATATCATGATGTATCGTAATTAAGTTCTTTTTTTGACTATGTAAAAGTAGTAAAAAACTTTCGGTTACCAAACAAAGGGTATAAAAATTAGAGTGGACAGTCACATTTTCTTCCCCGTCGATACGGGTGAACCCTTCATGAATTTGGGCTATGCCGTATTCTTTACCTGCGGTGTCGGTTTTTTAATAAAAAGAAAGAGAGCGCAATTTTGCGAACTGCGCTCTCTTTTTGGGGTTATAATCGCTCGTTAGAATACGATTGCTTTTATTCCGTTTACAATGTAAATACCGGCGGGCAGGTCGATTGTGTTGCTGCCTTCGACGATTTGGGTGCGGAGTACCTCTGCGCCGGTCATGGCATAAACGGCGATTTCCTCGGTCTTATCCGAGAGAACGACGATTTGTCCTTTGCCGCTGATTACTTTCATGGTGGTGATGGTAGCGCCGCCAGCCAGACCCGAGTTTTCGCCTGTTGCTTTCAAATCGGTAATTTCCCATTGAGCAGCAGATTCGGCAGTACAAGTGTATTTGAAGGCAATGCGTACCGGAGCTTGCAATTCACCGCTCTGTATCGAGCCCGATTCGGTCCATGTCTTTTGTTCGGTCGGCCATTGGGCTTCCGAGGTAATATTGGTCCATGTGGCTTGGTTGGGATCGTCCATGGTGAAGGGGTCGAAGTCGAAAGAGAGGTACAGTTCCAATGCATTTCCGCTGTAGTTTTTCCAAGTGGAGAACGACAATTCGATAGTTTGGGCTGCTACGGCAGGCGATACCAACCAAGTTTCGCATTCACCGGCGTTATAGCCATTGATATTTGCACCGTATTGCGAGTCGGACTCCCAAGCAATGTCGCCTTTTACCGAGTAGTTGAGCCAGTCGCCCAAGCCGCTTTTGAAGTCGATTTCATAAGGCAGTGATACGCTGTTGCTTTGGACTGTCAATGTATAGCTGACGCGAGCCGCATTGTGTGTATCGTTGGCAGCGACTTCGGCCGAGATTTCGGTGGTTCCGGGAGCGACCAGAGTGACGAGTCCGCTATTGTCGATAGTAGCGACAGCGGAGTTGCTGCTGGCGTATGTGATGGGACTTTTCGATACGGTAGTCGCCGGGCTTTCAAAAATGGCTCCTTCTTTGAATATTTTGCTCTTGTCGCCGGGATTGGTAAAAGCCAGCTCGGGCGAAGCAAGACCTTTATCTTCCAATTTGAACAGAACAGGAATGTAGTAACCGCTGGCGGTCAGGTTGCTTTCGGCATAAGGGCCGAATGTATTTGCCGTCCCGGAGTTGTTCAATGCGATATAACGGTTATCGACGCTTACGTTTTGCAGCACAATGTTATTTTCGTATAAGACGGCTTTCCATTGGTCCAGCTCTGCGGTGGAGTTGGGGGTGGTATTGAATGTAAAGTTGGTCGATTTCCCCGTATATCCTACGATTTTATCGCCGCTCTTGATGGTGATAACTCCATTGGCGACTTCGAAGTCGAATACAAGTTCTGCTGCGGGATTGGTCATTGTAGCCTCTTCACCGGTAATGTCGAGATCAACAGGAGCAAACTTGTTGTTTTTAAATTCTGTGCTCATAGCTTTTTTGTTGGCCACAAGCATGTACGAACCGGAGGTAATCTCATCTACCGAACTGATTTTGTTGAATGTGCCGACACCCGAGTATTCGGCCGACGCAGTAGTTGTGCCCACAGCGAGGAGGGCGAGCAACGCTACCGATTTGAAAGGAGTAAAGATTTTTTTCATAAATGATAATGTTTAGAGTTTAACGATTCACTTTTACAAAAGTAATATAAAAAAGAAAATAAATATCCTGAAAGATGATTTATTTTCTTTTAAAAAACGGTGACACTCGTGTGTGCCCTGTTTACTGCACTTTTTCGAGGACGATGGCGGGAACCGAAGGTTGCAGGCAGAGGGCGGCCCGGTTGTTGTCTATCATGTAGAATGTGGTGACCTGTTCGAGCAGGGGCAGGAACGCCTGCTCGGTTGTCATGTCGGGGCAGGCCATGCGGGTGGCGCCTACTTGGGCGAACGCTATTCCGTAGGGTGTCCCGTCGAGTACGATACTGCCAAACATGCGGTTACAACCGGCAAACCCCGAGAGTTTGCTTTCGGGAATATCGATGACCATCGTGGGGTTCTCGGCGGTGATTTCTTTCCCGTCGATCGAGATGACTTTCCACGAGCCGTTCAATTGGTCGACCATGCGTTTTTCGAGGGTCATTATGGTTTCTCCTTTTGAATCGCAAAACTCGATACTTTGTTTACGGGCGTCGGTGCATGTATAGGAGCGAGTGTTGTTCAGCGCATTGAGTACGGTGCGGTCGGTTACTTCGGGACGGCAGGCTTTCATCGTGGAGATGAGCGACTCGAAGCGCAGCAGGTTGTCGCCTTCGAGAATGACCGAGCCGTTTATCACATTGCACCCGTCGTTCCCATAGATGCGTCCGCCGGCAAGGTCGAAGGTGATTTCGACCGGCGAGTCTCCTACGACGGTTTTCCCCTCGGCGGTTTTGATAATCCATGTGCCTTCCATATCCTCGCGGGCGAGTGATAAATCTTTCTGTGCCGAAGCCTCTGCGGGCGTCGCTTCCTGCCGGGTGTCGGCTATCTTCTTCGAAGTCTTACAGGAGACTGTCGATAAAAGAATCAATAATGCGAATGCGGATAAAAAACTTTTTTTCATTGTTCGTTAGGGTTTAATTTGTCGCAAAGGTAACAAATCGTGGGTGGATAAAGTTATATGGGATAATAGTTTTTAGCATATATTAGTTCGGGGGCGGTTATTCTTCGTTGCGTTTGGGGTATCGGGTGGGGCGGATAAGCAGCCGTAACGTGGCGTTGTAGGTAAAGTAGTACCAACACCAGTTGAGCAGGGTGATGATTTTGTTTTTCATGCCCAGTATCGATACCAAGTGCACGCCCATCCAAGTGAACCATGCCGGCCGGCCATACAATTTTATATGGGGCAAATCGGCCACGGCCCGGTTGCGTCCGATGGTCGCCATGCTGCCTTTGTCTTTGTACCGGAACGGAGTCTCAAACCGATTTTCGTTCAGGTTCTTGGCCAGCAATTCGCTTTGCTGGATAGCCACCTGTGCCACTTGCGGGTGGCCGTTGGGGTAGTTTTTCTCGGAGAGCAGGGCGATGTCGCCTATGGCAAAAATATTCTCGCAGCCTTTCACCCGGTTGAACTCGTCGGTGATGATGCGTTTCCCCCGGCCAATGGAGGATTCGGGGATTCCCTGCAACGGCTCTCCGGTGATACCGGCCGTCCAGATGAGGGTGTGGCATTTGATTTGTGCCCCGTTGTCGAAATCGACATAAGTGCCGTCGAACGATTTCATGGTGTGGCCGGTGATGACCTCCACTTCGAGTTGTTCGAGGTATTGTTTCGCTTTGGTCGAAGCCTCGGGACTCATATTCTGCAAGAGGCGGTTCGCTCCCTCGACAATCACGACACGCATGTCGCAAGGGTCTATCTCGGGGTATTCCCGAGCCAAGATGTACTTTTTCATTTCACCCAAAGCTCCCGCTATCTCCACTCCCGTGGGTCCTCCGCCGACTACGGTGAAACAGAGCAGGGTGCGGCGTTTCTCGGGGTCGGAGCAGGTGCCTGCCCGCTCCAAGCTGAAAAGTATTTCGTTGCGCAACCGAATGGCTTCGGCGGTCGATTTGAGGGTATATACCCGTTCCCGCAGCTCGGGCATGTTGAAAAAGTTATTGGTGGTTCCTGTGGCGAGGACCAAATAGTCGTATTCGATGTCGCCGGTATTGGTTCTTAAAATCTGCTGTTGGGTATCGATCGAGAGGGCTTCGCCCATGCGGAACCGCACATGGCGCAGTTTGCGCAACTCTTTTCTGAACGGGAAACAAATGGCGGCCGGCTCGAGACCCGACGAGGCTATTTGATAAAACAGCGGCGGGAAAGCATGGAAGTTTTTCCGGTCGACCAGAGTCACCCGATATTGTTTGTGGTCGACGTGTTTTGACAACAGGAAGCCGGCAAATCCGCCTCCTACGATAACGATATGTTTCAGTTTTTTCTCTTTTTTTTCTGTGGCCATGTCTGTGTAGAATTTGGAGTCACAAAGGTAGCAAAAAGTTTCTTCTGTTATATAAGCGGCAGTTTGTAAAAAATGTTCATTCTCCTGTCGGGAAAAGAAAAAACTTATAAAAACGACATGGGGTTGTGATGTTTTATCATTATTTGCGTACATTTGTCCGACAATCATCGCACGCATTTCATGAAATTTATATTTCGGCCATATATCATACTGTTATCGTTGCTGTTGTTTTCTCTCCCGGCGGTGGCGCAAATCAATACCGATAGGGTGATGAATATCGGGCGGAACGCCCTTTATTTCGAGGATTATATCTTGTCGATGCAGTATTTCAATCAAGTCATAAAGGTAAAGCCCTATATGGCCGAGCCTTATTTTTATCGTGGAGTCGCCAAGTTGAGCCTCGACGATTTCAAGGGCGCCGAGGAGGATTGTACCCTGTGTATCGAGCGCAACCCGTTTATCGTCAATGCCTATCAAGTGCGGGGTATCGCCCGGCAGAATCTGGGCGATTATCAAGGTGCTATCGACGACTATACCGAGGGGTTGCGCTATGCTCCCGAGGACCGCACCTTCTTGAACAACAAGGCTATTGCCGAAGTGCAGTTGAAAAAATACGACGAGGCCGAGGTAAGTTTCGACCGTCTCATCGCCTTGCACCCCAACTATTACAACGGTTATATGAGCCGGGCGCAATTCTATTTGGAGAAAGGCGACACGATCAAGGCTATGGCCGATATGGACAAAGCTATATCGATAGACAAATATATCTCGGGAGCGTATGCCCAGCGGGCGATTATCAAGGTTTTATATAAAGCCGACTACGAATCGGCTCTTGCCGATATGAACGAGGCTTTGCGCCTCGACCCCAAAGAGGTCTCCTATTACTTCAACCGAGCCCGTATCAAGTATCACCAAGACGACTTGCAAGGCGCCATGGCCGACTATGATTATATATTGATGCTCGACCCCTCGAACACAATGACCTATTACAACAGGGGCTTGCTGCGTATGCAGGTGGGCGAGCGGAACAAGGCCATATCGGACTTTTCGGAGGTCATCGAGGCCGAGCCCGACAACTACTTCGCTATTTATAACCGTGCGTTGCTCTACGACATGATAGGCAGTTACGGCAAGGCGGTGGCCGATTTTAATGTCGTGTTGGAACAATACCCCGATTTTGCCATCGGATTTTTTGCCCGTTCCGAGGCGAAGCGGAAAATGGGCGACATGAAGGGCGGCGAGCAGGACTTTATGCTGGCCATGGAGTTGCAAAAGAATACACAATACGAACCTATCGACGAGAATGCCGCCGATGCGGGTGGGGCGCAACGGTCGAAGCCGACCGACGAACGTACCGAGTCGGACAAGAATATCAACAAGTTTAACCAAATACTGGTGGCCGACGCCCATACCGAATACAAGCCCGAATATGAAAACAAAATACGGGGTCGGGTGCAAGACCAGAATGTGCAGGTATCGATACAACCGATGTATGTGCTCACCTATTATGAACGTCCCGATGCCGTTCGCCAGAACATCTATTATGTCAAAGAACTGGAAGAGTTGAACGACACCCGTGTGTTCAGTAAAAAACTGTTGCTCACCAATTCCGAGGCGGCATTGCTTTCGGATCAAGTATCCTATCATTTCGCTTCGATAAACGACTATTCCCGTTTGATCGAAATCAATCCCGCCAACCCGCTGGCCTATTTCGGCCGGGCGGTCGATTTCATGCTCGTGCAGGATTTTGCCAGTGCGCTCGACGATTTGAACCGGGCTATCCTCACCAGCCAAAACTTCACGATGGCCTATTTCCTGCGGGCCGTCGTTCGAGCCAAACAAATCGAATATGAGATTTCGACCGAGGCGATACAGCCGAGCGATTTCGGGGCGTCCCGCAAAAAAGGCTCCAACGATTTTTCCATGCCGGGGCTCACGTCATTGGGCAATGAAAGTCTGAAAATGGAGTATGAAATGGTGCTGCGGGACTATGAAAAAGTAATCGAGGACGCGCCCCGTTTCATCTATGCCTATTACAACCGGGGAAATTTGCGCTGTTCCCAGCAAGACTATCGGGGAGCCATTGCCGATTACACGAAAGCGATCGAGTTGCGACCCGACTTTGGCGACGCCTATTACAATCGGGGACTCGTTTATTTGAAGCAGGGCGATACCGCCCGGGGAACCGCCGATTTGAGCAAAGCCGGTGAGTTGGGTGTCGTGGCGGCCTATAATCTGCTCAAACGAATGAGCGATTAAAAGATTTTTATAAATATCCGTTTTTGTAATGAAATAATTATTACTTTTGTGCCTTGGTAAAATAGGGGCGTAGCAGGTCGCGCACCTATAAACGAAAGCATAATTCAAGTAACGTCATATAGATAAAGGACAGAAAAAATGATTAAGATTACGTTTCCCGATAATTCGGTAAAGGAATTTGAGTCTGGCATCACCCCTTTGCAAATTGCCGAGTGCATAAGCCCCCGGTTGGCACAGGACGTTCTTGCCGCAACGATTAACGGTCAGGAATGGGACCTTACCCGTCCGGTAGAGACCGATGCGGCAATCAAGTTGTTCAAATGGGACGACCCCGAAGGAAAACACGCATTCTGGCATTCGTCGGCGCACCTGTTGGCCGAGGCTTTGCAAGAACTCTATCCCGGTATTAAATTCGGTATAGGCCCGGCTATCGAAAACGGATTCTACTACGACGTAGATCCGGGCGAGACCACGATTACAGCCGCCGATTTTCCCGCCATAGAAGCCAAAATGCTCGAGCTGGCCGGCCGCAAAGAAGCTATTGTGCGGAAAGAAATATCGAAAGCTGACGCCCTCGATATGTTTGGGAAACGAGGAGAAGAATATAAAGTGGAGCTTATCAGCGAGTTGGAAGATGGTACGATAACCACCTATACACAAGGCTCCTTTACCGACTTGTGCCGTGGCCCGCACTTGCCCAACACCGGCCTCATCAAGGCTGTGAAAGTGACCACGCTCGCCGGAGCTTATTGGAGAGGCGATGAAAAACGCAAACAGTTGACCCGTGTGTATGGTATCACCTTCCCCAAAAAGAAAATGCTCGACGAGTACCTCGTGATGATGGAAGAGGCCAAAAAACGCGACCATCGCAAGATAGGCAAGGAGATGGAACTGTTTGCCTTCTCGTCGAATGTAGGTCCCGGTCTGCCCCTTTGGCTGCCCAAAGGCACCCAGTTGCGCGACCGCCTCGAAGCCATGTTGCGCAAGGTGCAAAAACGCTTCGGCTATTTGCAAGTAATCACCCCTCACATCGGCAACAAGATGCTCTATGTGACTTCGGGACACTATGCCAAATACGGCAAAGATTCGTTCCAGCCGATTCACACCCCCGAGGAAGGCGAGGAATATTTGCTAAAACCCATGAACTGCCCGCATCACTGCGAGATATATAAGGTGACCCCCCGTTCCTACAAAGACCTCCCGCTCCGTTTTGCCGAGTTCGGTACGGTCTATCGGTATGAACAAAGTGGCGAGTTGCACGGTTTAACCCGTGTGCGCAGCTTCACGCAAGACGATGCCCACATCTTCTGTCGTCCCGACCAGTTGAAAGAAGAGTTCTTGAAAGTAATGGATATTATCTTTATTATATTCAAGGCGTTGAAATTCGACAACTTCGAGGCTCAAATCTCTTTGCGCGACCCCAACAACCGCGAGAAATACATCGGTAGCGACGAAAACTGGGAAAAAGCCGAGCGAGCCATCGTAGAGGCTTGTGAAGAAAAAGGGCTGAAAGCCCGTGTAGAATACGGCGAAGCCGCCTTCTACGGGCCAAAACTCGACTTTATGGTCAAGGATGCCATCGGCCGCCGTTGGCAGTTGGGAACAATACAGGTCGACTACAATCTGCCCGAACGCTTCGAGTTGGAGTACACCGGTAGCGACAACCAAAAACATCGTCCGGTCATGATTCACCGTGCGCCTTTCGGTTCGATGGAACGCTTCGTTGCCGTGCTTATCGAGCATACCGGCGGTAAATTCCCCTTGTGGCTCACCCCCGACCAAGTGGCCGTGCTGCCGATCAGCGCCAAGTTCAACGACTATGCCCAACAGGTGGTAAGCGAGCTGGCCGAGCAAGATATACGCGCTTTTGTCGATGACAGAAACGAAAAAATAGGGCGGAAAATTCGTGACAACGAGTTGAAAAGAATACCTTATCTGCTCATTGTGGGCGAAAAAGAAGCCGAAAATGGTGAAGTTTCTGTAAGAAAACAGGGCGAAGGTGATAAAGGTTCGATGAAAATTGCTACCTTTGCCGCAAATTTAAATGCAGAAGTAGAAGAATTACTCAAAGAATGGTAGTCTGAATGGATAAAAAACCACAACCGCAACCGCAGAACAACAGGCCTAACAAGTCTGCTCCTGCGAAAAAAAATGATATAAAAGACCAGTACCGTGTGAACGAACGTATCCGTGCGAAAGAGGTGCGTTTGGTGGGCGACAATGTAGAGCAAGGCGTATATACGATACAAGAGGCGATACATCTGGCCGACGAGCAAGGCCTCGATTTGATTGAGATTTCGCCCAATGCCGTGCCGCCGGTGTGCAAAATCCTGGACTATCAGAAATTCCTCTATCAGCAGAAAAAACGGCAGAAGGAACAAAAAGCCAAATCGACGAAAGTCGTCGTGAAGGAGATTCGTTTCGGGCCGCAAACCGACGACCACGACTACAACTTCAAGTTGAAGCATGCCATCGGGTTCCTCAACGAAGGAGCAAAAGTAAAGGCATATGTCTTTTTCAAAGGCCGTTCGATTCTTTTCAAGGAGCAGGGCGAGGTGTTGTTGCTGCGTTTTGCCAACGACTTGGAAGACTACGGAAAAGTAGAGATGATGCCGGTTCTCGAAGGCAAACGCATGATTATCATGATAAGCCCGAAGAAAAAATAATTAGCGATAGGACAAACTATTCATTCAATTATAAAATTAAAATTTAGTAAAATGCCAAAGATTAAAACTAATTCCGGTGCCAAAAAGAGGTTCGCCCTTACCGGAACAGGAAAAATCAAGAGAAAACATGCTTACAAAAGCCACATTCTGACGAAGAAGACCAAGAAGCAAAAGAGAAACCTCACCCACATGACTACCCTCAAGACAGTCGATGTGAACAATGTAAAAGCATTGCTGGGTCTGAAATAAGATTCTACGGGTTTCAAAAGTTTTCTCACAAACAAAAGAGTAGTTTCAAAATTTATTAACCGAATGTTTTTAGCTTGAAGTTTACCTTGAACGGTAGCGCTAACATTCAAAACAAGAAAAACTATGCCAAGATCAGTAAATCACGTTGCTTCAAGAGCAAAAAGAAAAAAAATTCTTAAACTTACCCGCGGTTATTATGGTTCGCGTAAAAACGTGTGGACCGTTGCCAAAAACACATGGGAAAAAGGTTTGACCTATGCTTATCGCGACCGCAAAAACAATAAACGCAACTTCCGCGCATTGTGGATTCAACGTATCAATGCCGCCGCGCGTCTCGAAGGCATGTCTTACTCCAAACTGATGGGAGCTATTCATAAAGCCGGAATCGAAATCAACCGTAAGGTGCTTGCCGATTTGGCCATGAACAACCCCGAAGCTTTCAAGGCTATTGTCGAGAAAGTAAAATAAGTGAAAGACTATCACTCTGTTTTCATAGAAATAGGGGGTTCCCACAGGATACCCTCTATTTTTTTGTGAAAAAATTTGGTTTATTCAAAGTATTTGATTAGCTTTGTGTCAAAGAGAAGAGAAAGCCCGGTCGTATCAGAGTAGATTGGGAAACTCATCAAAAATTATGAAATGCCGAGACACGCTTTCCGCCCCAATGGCGGGCCACGCCTTTCGAGGTATGCTTAGCACGGTGGATTACAAAGGAGCGGAGGCCCTCAAATCCTGTCTTTCGGAGTTTCATCGCATCCTTTGGTACGACCCCTTATATAGCCCGGCCTTTATAGAGTCGGGCTTTTTTCTATTCTGTCTTTTATCCCTACCAGTTTTCTACTGAACCGATTTCTTGTTTGAAGTGCGACTATTTGGAATAAAATTGTACCTTTGTAGTCGAAAGCCGGAGAGGCGGTTCGCAGAACCTTTTTCCGGTGGCCGCATAGGGGTGGCCTTTTGTTGTCGATTTACAAAAATATAGAGTTGTCATGGCCGATACTGTCGCACAATTTGAACATGTGATTTCCATTTGTCGGGAGCTTTTTATCAAGAAGTTGAAAGATTACGGAGCCTCGTGGCGCATCATGCGCCCGCAGTCGCTTACCGATCAGATTTTTATCAAGGCGAAGCGGATAAGGAGCATCGAGACAAAAGGCGAGAGCAAGATCGACGAGGATATTCGCTCGGAGTTTATCGGCATTGTCAATTATGGGATTATCGGTTTGATTCAACTGAGTCTCGGCTACTCCGATACGGAGGACATCGATAACGAAAAGGCGTTGGCGTTGTACGACAAATTTATGACCGAGACCAAAACCCTGATGTATGCCAAAAACCACGACTATGACGAGGCGTGGCGCAGTATGCGCATCAGTTCCTATACCGATTTGATATTGACAAAGATTTGCCGCACCAAACAGATCGAAGACAACGATGGCAAAACTCTCGTGTCGGAGGGGATAGATGCCAATTATATGGATATGATCAACTACTCGCTGTTTGGCCTTATAAAGATAGAATATGGAGAACAAGACAATTAAAGAGAAACGAGAAACCACGTTGACGAAATGGCTTGTTTTTCTGTCCCGCCTGATTGTGGGTGGAACGTTTGTTTTTTCGGGGTTTGTGAAAGCCATCGACCCTTACGGGACTGTTTATAAGTTCCAAGATTATTTCTCGGCTTTTCACCTCGAATTTTTCTCCTCTTTTGCCATGCTGTTTTCGGTGGCGCTCTCGGTCATTGAGTTCCTGCTGGGAGTCCATTTGTTATTCGGGTCATATCGCAAGTCCACCCCGCGGCTCATCTTCCTTTTCCTTTGTGTGATGACTCCGGTCACGCTCTATCTGGCGATAGCCAATCCTATTGACGATTGCGGCTGCTTCGGCGATGCGATTCATTTGAGCAACTGGGCCACCTTTTTCAAAAATGTGGTATTGCTGGGGCTTACCGTGTTTTTGGAGTATCGTAACAGTTATTTGCGTCCATTGTATAACCCGCAGGTACAATGGGTCACAGGGCTATATTCGCTGTTGTTTGTCTTTTGCTTTTGCTATATAGGAGTCAATTATCAACCCTTTCTCGATTTTCGTCCCTACAAGATAGGCGTGAACATTCCCGAGGCATTGGCGGCCGACGAACTGAACCGGGAGTTTGTGTTTGTGTATGAAAAATCGGGAGAACGCCGAGAATTCTCGTTGGATAACCTCCCGTCGGAAGAGGAAGGGTGGAATTTTGTCGACCGTTACGAAAAACCGCTTTCGAACCAGACTCCGGCCACTCCGGTGATAGACGACTTCACCATTTATCGGGGAGCGACCGATATTACCGAAGATATTATTTATGATGAGAATTATCATATACTTTTGTTGTCGCCCGACCTTGAAAAAGCCGATGATAGCGAAGTAGACCGCATCAACGAACTGTATGACTATTGTGTCGAGTGCGGTTACGATTTCGCTTGTGTGACAGCCTCTATGCCGCAAGGCGTGGTCGCTTGGCAGGAGAATACAGGTGCGGAGTATCCTTTCTACTTTATGGATAAAACCACCATACGGACCATCGCCCGTGGAAACCCCTGTGTGTTGCTGTTGAAAAACGGGACGATACTCAGGAAAACCGCTCCATCGCAATTGCCCGACGAGACATTACTTTCCCAGCCTTTGGATAAACTCGTGTATGGGCACCCCGAGTCTTATCGACCCGAGCGTCGTATATGGGCTATCGTCCTGCTATATGCGATACCTATGCTCTTGCTGTTGCTGACCGAGAAAACCGTGGTGATGATTTTGGGGCGAATCAGGCAGTGGAGGCTCAACCGCATTCGCCGGAGAAGAAGAAAAAGAGACGAAGAACAACGGCAAGTCGAGTCGGGGACAGCGACCGGTACCGCGGCGTCTGAATCGAAGTCCGGAGCCTCGGGAGAACCGACGGCGCCCCCCGAGACGGATACCAATCACGATGAAAAAGAAAAATTATATAACTATCAACCCATAAAATTATTGAATATGAGAAAAAACATTGTAGCAGGAAACTGGAAAATGAACACCACCCTGCAAGAAGGTGTAGCTTTGGCTAAGGAAATCGACGCTGCGTTGGCCGGTAAAACGACCAAATGCGATGTAGTTATCGCCACTCCGTTTACCCACTTGGTTTCGGTGGTGAATGCTATCGATACCAATCGCATCGGAGTAGGCGCCGAGAACTGCGCCGACAAGACCGAAGGCGCTTATACCGGCGAAGTTTCGGCCAAAATGGTAGCCTCGACGGGTGCGAAATATGTCATTCTCGGCCACTCCGAGCGTCGTGCCTATTATCACGAGACACCCGAAATTTTGAAAGAAAAAGTGATGTTGGCTCTGGCCAATGGTTTGACGCCTATCTTCTGCATTGGCGAAGTGTTGGAAGAACGCGAAGCCGGCAAGCACTTCGACGTGGTGAAAGCCCAAGTGGAAGAGTCGTTGTTCAATCTCTCGGCCGAGGATTTCGGTAAAATCGTGTTGGCCTACGAGCCGGTTTGGGCTATTGGTACAGGTAAAACCGCTACTGCCGACCAAGCACAAGAAATCCATGCCTTTATCCGCAAGACTATCGCCGACAAATACGGCAACGAGGTAGCCGAGAACACGTCGATACTCTATGGCGGAAGCTGCAAACCCAGCAATGCGGCCGAACTCTTTGCTAAACCCGATGTAGACGGAGGACTCATCGGTGGCGCTGCGTTGAAAGCCGATTCCTTCATGGGCATTATTACAGCATTCTGATAAAATAGATTTTTGTGTAGGCTGCAAAAGTGAGAATAAATTCTTATTTTTGCAGCCTCACTGTTTTGAACCAAATTATAGGCTATGCGCGACACACTTCTTTTGATATTAGGATTGGCGATGCTCGGTTGGGCAAGCGGAATAGAAGCCCAAATCGCAGTCTCGGACACCTCGATTGTACAATATCTCGAACGCCCCGAAACAGGCGGACGGGTAAAAGTCGAGCAACCGGCCGAGTTGGCCAAGCGGGTAAGTCGAGCCGAAGGAGTGATCAAATACGACGGCGACAAAGGCTACGCCCAGTCGTCGGGATTCCGCATACAAGTCTTTTCCGACAACGATTACCGCACTGCCAAAAACAATGCGTTTTACAAGGAGGGGCTCATTCGACAAGCCTTCCCCGACTTGGAAACCTATGTGACCTTTACATCGCCTTTCTGGCGATTGCGGGTGGGTGATTTCCGCTCGTATGAAGAAGCCGGCAACGCATTGATGCAATTGAAAAAAGAGTTCCCGCAAATGGCTCGGGAAATGCGGGTCGTGAGGGATAAAATACAAATACAGATACATCAGGGATTTACAGAATAACAATGGAGGAAGCCAAAGACATGAGTCCGGAAGAGCAGCAACGTGTGTGCCGCGAACTGGCCGAACACTACCGGGCTATTATTTCTTTATTGGGCGACGACCCCGACCGGGAAGGATTGCGAAAAACCCCCGAACGCGCCGCCAAAGCAATGTTGAAATTGACAAAAGGGTACCGACAGTCGGCACAGGAGATTATCTCGTCGGCCATATTCGAGCATACAGGATCACGCATTGTCATTGTACGCGACATCGAGTTCTATTCGTTTTGCGAGCACCATTTACTGCCTTTCTTTGGGAAAGTCCATGTAGGCTATATCCCGAATGGAAAAATTGTCGGCCTCAGCAAGGTCGCCCGTCTCGTCGAGGTGTTTGCCCGCCGGTTCCAAGTACAAGAGCGGCTCACGGCTCAAATATGCCAAAGTCTCTCCGAAGCATTGGCCACCGAAGGTGTCATCGTTATGGTAGAAGCCCGTCACCTCTGCATGCAAATGCGTGGTGTCGAGAAGCAAGGAGCTGTCACGGTAACCTACGATTGCACCGGGAAATTTGAAGAAGAAACATGGCGAAGAGAATTTTATTCGTTGCTCGGGAAAAATTCCAATGTACAATAACATTCTATGACTCAAATGTTAACTATCGAAGAATACATTGCCCGATGAAAAAAATGGTAAAACCTCTTGCATAAATCGAAAAGTAAAGTTATCTTTGCACTCGCAAATGCGAAAATAGCTCAGTTGGTAGAGCACAACCTTGCCAAGGTTGGGGTCGCGGGTTCGAGTCCCGTTTTTCGCTCCACAATCGGAAAGCGTTCCGAGTGAAAAATAAAGTTGAAATCTTGAAATGCGAAAATAGCTCAGTTGGTAGAGCACAACCTTGCCAAGGTTGGGGTCGCGGGTTCGAGTCCCGTTTTTCGCTCCATCGGTATCTCTTCGATGGCTATGCCCAGGTGGCGGAATTGGTAGACGCGCACGTTTCAGGTGCGTGTGTCGAGAGGCATGCAGGTTCGAGTCCTGTTCTGGGCACCAAGAAAAGAAGTAGAGATACCGTATGTCCGGGTGGTGGAATTGGTAGACACGCTACTTTGAGGGGGTAGTGGGCGTTGGCTCGTGTGAGTTCGAATCTCATCTCGGACACTATATAAAAGAGGTCGGTAACCTGCAAGGCTATCGACCTCTTTTGTTTTTTTCTTATCTCCGTCCATAAAAATGGGGGTAGCGGAAAATCAGTGGTGATTCACATATGAATACTTCTTCCGCCCCGTAGGAGTGAAGCTATTCCGAGGGTTGTATGTCTTTGATGAGGAGTTGTATGGCGCCGCTGTTGTGGGTGTTCTCTTCGATGGTGTAGCAAATGTCGAATGGCTTTCCCGCTTTGATATGGGCAAAATGGCGGCTCATATTGAAGGCGATTCCGTTCATGATGTTTTTCGATTTGCTATCGACCAATTCCAGTTTCACATGTTCGTTTTTCTTTCCCACGAGTCGGCTTGTTCCATAGTCGGTTACGCGTCGTGTACAGAAAATGGGTTTTTGGTTGCCGGGCCCGAAGGGGTTGAACTGTTTCAACAGGGCGAAGAACTCGGGTGTGATTTCGTTGAAATCGATTTCGGTATCGATGTCGATTTGCGGCACTGTCTGTTCCGGAAGGATATGTTTGGCGACATGCTCTTCGAAACGGGCGGTGAACTCTTTGATGTGCTCTTCTTTCATCGACAGGCCTACTGCGTAGGTGTGCCCGCCGAAGTTTTCGAGCAGGTCGCGGCACGACTCTACCGCTTTGTAGATGTCGAATCCTTGTACCGAACGTGCCGAGCCGGTGGCCAGCCCGTCGGAGAGGGTGAGAACGACCGATGGACGGTAATATAGCTCGGTGAGCCGCGAGGCTACGATCCCGATAATGCCTTTGTGCCAATCTTTGTTGTAGATGACAATCGATTTACGGTGGTCGATGTCGATATGTTCTTCCAATATTCGGCTGGCTTCTTCGGTGATGCGTTTGTCCAGTTCCTTGCGGTCTTCGTTGTATTGGTCTATGTTTTGGCTTTTTTCGAGGGCTCCCGCCATATCTTTGGCTACCAGCAAATCGACGGCTTCTTTGCCCGATTGCATGCGACCCGAGGCGTTGATACGCGGCCCGATTTTAAAGACAATATCGCTGATTGTAATGTTTTTGTTGTTTAGCCCGCATACTTTTAATATGCCCCGGAGTCCCATGCTGGGATTGGAGTTGAGTTGTTTGAGCCCGTGGTAAGCGAGAATGCGGTTCTCTCCTGTGATAGGCACGATGTCCGAGGCGATGCTCACGGCCACGAGGTCGAGCAGAGGTTCGAGGTCGGTGGTTATATCGATGCCGTTGTTGAGGGCGAAGCCTTGCATGAATTTGTAGCCTACGCCGCACCCCGAGAGGTGTTTGTAGGGGTAGGGCTCGCCGTCGAGCTTGGGGTTGAGTATAGCCACTGCGTCGGGCAGCTTGTCGTCGGGCATGTGGTGGTCGCAGATGATAAAATCTATGCCTTTGCTTTTGGCGTAGGCGATTTTTTCTACGGCTTTTATCCCGCAGTCGAGCGCGATGACGAGGGTGATTCCGTTTTTGGCGGCATAGTCGATGCTTTTGTCCGAGATGCCATAGCCCTCTTCATAGCGGTCGGGGATATAGTAGTCGAGCCCCGAGTAGTAGTTTTGTAAAAATTTATATACCAGCGACACGGCTGTTGTCCCGTCCACGTCGTAATCGCCATAAATCATAATTCTTTCTTTACTCCCTAATGCGCGATTGAGTCTCAACACTGCTTTTTCCATATCTCTCATTAGGAACGGGTCATGGAGATCGGACAGCTGGGGCTTGAAGAACTTCTCCGCGTCGGCGGTCGAAGTCACCCCTCGTTGAGCGAGCAGTTTACAGAGAGCGGGGACCCGGGGGTATCGGGCCTCTAATTTCTGTGCTGCTTGTTGTTCGTCTGATGTAAGGGGTAAGTAATTCCATTTACTTATCATTTATATGTTTTTTATTTTTTATCTTTTCAAGCCCGGTGCGGTTTGCCGAAAACAGCGATTTCCCTTTTTCTCGGTCGGGAGCCGGGGCGAGCGGGCAGGACGGTGTATCTACCTTATCCGCAAGCTCTTCGATGAGACGTGGGAGATGTATGGGAATACAGGCAGTCCTTCTCGCCTCATTATTGCCGTAAAGTTATAAAAAGACATTCAATGTTGTGTTGTTTTTGAACATTAAAATGAGAAATATTCAAATTTTTAACGTCGGTGCCTCGATGCCGGCAAATGGGTTCAAGGGGTGAGCAATAATTCGTAATCGACCACATCGAGCCATTGACCGAATTTGTGACCCACGCCTTTGAAGTACGATACTTGGACAAATCCCAATTTGGCGTGGAGCGACTTGCTGGCCTCGTTGTTGGCGGTGATGCAGGCGATGAGTGCGTGGCAGCCTCGGCCGCGGCATTCGGCGATAAGCCGCTGCATGAGCGCGCGGCCTATTCCTTTTCCTGTGTGCCGGGGCGACAAATATACGGTGGTCTCCAGCGTGTGGCGATAGGCGGCTCGTTCTTTCCACTCGTGGGCGTAGCAGTAGCCGGCCACTTCGCCGTCGACTTCGTAGACCAAGTAGGGGAATGCGGTAGAGATGCGGCCGATGCGCTGTTGCATTTCTGCCTCGGAGAGCGGCTCTGTTTCGAACGATATAACGGTGTGGGCGATATATTCGTTGTATATTTTTGTAATGGCGGGTGTGTCTTGCGGGGTTACATTTCGTATCATCTTGTGGGATATTTTTCGTTCCACGAATATACATAGAAATGGCCGATTCCCGAAATACCTGTTCCCCGATTCTTTTCAAAAAAAAGCGAAGCTGCCGGAATATCGGCGGCTCCGCTGGGATTCGTTTGTCGGGCAACAAGGGGATTATCCTTCGTTTATCATATGGACGTCGACTTGCGGGTAGGGGAAGTGCAGCCCGTGTTTTTCAAATTCCTTGTAGACTTTTTCGTTGAAATCGAAATAGACTCCCCAGAAATCGTCCGAGGCGGTCCACACCCTTACGGTGACTTCGACGGCGCTGTCGCCCAAGTTGCTTAGTGCGATAAAAGGCGCTGGGGTGTCGAATATGCGGCTGTCGGTCGAGAGCAGTTGTAAAATCACCTGTCGGGCGGTATCGAAGTTGTCGCCGTAGGCGATACCTATTTTCCACTCTACCCGGCGGCGTCCCTCTTTGGAGTAGTTGTTGAGGCTTCCGGTAGAGAGCCCGCCATTGGGGATAATGATAGTTTTGTTGTCGGGAGTGTTGAGTATCGTGTTGAATATCTGTATCTCCTTGACTGTTCCCGAGTAGCCTTGCGCTTCGATGAAGTCACCCACTTTGTAGGGTTTGAAGAGGAGAATCATCACCCCGCCGGCAAAGTTTTGCAAAGTGCCGCTCAACGCCATACCAATGGCAAGTCCGGCCGAGGCGAACAGGGCAAGGAACGAACTGGTGTTGATGCCGAGTATGCCTATGACAATGACGATGAGGATAAGCATGAGGATAATGCGTATGAGGCTAAGCAGGAAGGTGCGTAGCGACAGTTCTACATTGCGACGTACAAATGCTTTGGCTACGAAGCTGTGGATACGATTGATAATCCATTTCCCTATAAAGAATATCGCCAGTGCAATGGCTATTTTTACAGCTCCGTGCAGTATGGCGTTAAAGGCTTGTTCGATAAACTGGTCGAACGACAAGCTCGATAGCGACGATAGTTTTTGCTGCCAAGTTTGAGCCACGTCTATGGGCGAGGGTGTTTCGGGCGTTTGTGCCCACAGCGATAACAAGATGTTGGATAGTAATGACATAATAAATTGAGATTAAATGATTTAATCGGTTGTGGAATAGACTCGCTCATACCAGTCGAGTGTGCGGTAATAGCGATCGAGCGTCGCGTCGCCCGTCCCCAAGACATAACAGGTCAACCCGCAATGGGTGTAAACCGATACATCTCCCAGTATGGCGGGGGTAGCGGCTTGGTAAAGAACAGTTTGCGAGAGAGCTTGATCGAGCGAGACCAGTTCTTCGTCGGTGGTAATTTGCGAGAAAAAATCGCGCAGGTCGAAGCAGATGTAGGGCGTTCGTCGGTCGAAATGCTGCACGTTGCTCAGGGTTGGCATGGCGTCGCCGCGGTGATTGTATAGAATCGATTCGACGGCCTCGGCCAAGGTTTCCAATTTGTGACAATCGAGCAATCCTATCGTTGCCGTGCGGTAGGCGCCCGACAGTGCGTTGTAATGGGTATAGATGGCTTCGCCCACTTTTTTTAGGTCGAGCTGGTATTCAAACAAGGCGGGAATAGTGAGTGCGTAGGGCATTCCGGCGCCCATCACCTCGGCGGCCGACGCCATGTAGTAGTCGGTTTTATTCCGCAATTGATAAGCGCATTCGATACTCCCCATAAAGCAGGCGTCGGAAAGGATAAACCGAAATTGCCGGTCGGGTATGGCGTCGGCCAGTTCGTCGAGCTCCATGTAGTAAGTGTCGTCTTTCCCGAAAGAGCGGGTGGGAGGCCCCTCCCTTCGGGCGGGCGAGAGTGCCAGCGAGGAGTTGCCCGGAACCCAGCCTGTGCTGTGCGACCAAAGTATCAATCCATATTCTTTGGCGGGGAAAAGTTCGATGGTTTCGGCAATGATCGAGCGCATGACTTCGGTCGAGGCCGAGTTGCGGTTGGGGTATTCCCTGATGATTCTTTTCTCGGCATTGCCCCGTTTGTCCTGCGTGATTTGCAGGAGCTGGGGATTGCTGTCGTAGCCGTCGCGGTAGACGATGAGGTTCCCGCCGTTCAGTTCGCCGGCGGCAGCCACTTGCATCATATCGTCGATGTTTTTCGAGTCATACTGGTGTGGATAGCCCAAATCGTTGTCCGATAGCATATAGACCAATACCGTGCGGCTCACGGTATTTCTCTTGGGCTCGTCTTCGCTTGTACACCCCGGGAGCAAAAAAAGTATGCCGGCCAGTACAAAAACGACTTTGAGGCTCGATAGCAAAATGCCTGTTTTCTTATATGGATTCATATTGTGCAAAAATAACAGAAAAAATCCAAACCTTGGTTTTTTTAGCGAGATTTATAGACCGGTTGTGGGATTATAACATTTAAACTTTTACCTTTGTTTGATAAAATATCGGGTATGAAAAAGATTGGAATCATCATCGGGATAATCGTTTTCCCTTTCGCTTTATGGTCGCAAACCTATTATCAATGGGTCGAAAAAGCCGATAGTTGCATTAAGGCAAAGGATTGGAACGGTGCCGAACATGCGCTGTTGAGCGCTCTGCGAACGGAACCGGCCAACGGACAAAACTCCTTGCTGATGTCCAATTTGGGAACCGTGCAGCGATATGCCGGCAAGTACGAGGCTTCGTTGCAAAGTTATACCAACGGGCTGTTGATGACTCCCAATTCGGTCACTTTGCTGCGCAACCGGGCTGCTCTTTATTCCGAAATAGACAGTATCGATTGCGCCTACCGGGATTACAACCAGATACTCATGATCGACGATACCGACCAAGATGCCTTGTATCATCGGGGGCTGATTGCGTTGGAGCGTGGCGATACGATTTCGAGCCGAGCCGATTTCGAGCGCATTCTCAAATTGAATCCAGCCAGTGCCAACGGGCGAATAGGCTTTGCCTCGCTGTTGAAAGTAATGGGTTATTATCCCGAAGCGATAGAGGTTTACTCGCAGGTTATCGATGTGAACCCCGAGAAAGAGATTCTCTATGTGGGACGAGCCGAAGCCTATCTTTTTGCAGGACAGTATGCCAAGGCCGACAAGGATATAGAAAAGGCCATTCGATTGGCGCCCGACGATCCGGTCGTGTATGTATTGAGGGCGTTGGGCAAATTGGCCAGATATGAACGGGAGTCGGCCGAAGCCGATTTGAAACGGGCTGTCGAACTGGGTTATGATCGGGAGGCCGCCGAGCTGTTATTGAAGGAGGAAGAGTAGGCTTTGCCGGTCGGTAGCCGCAGGTTTTGACGTCGTTTCGGGGACAGCGAGATTTAAAATTTTTCACATCTGTTGCACCGAAAGAAGAAAATACCTACCTTTGTTGTATGATTGGATTGGTACGCCATATTGAATATCTGTTGTTGCACAACGATAGAGTCGCTGTGCCGGGATTGGGTCGCTTCGTGGTGGATTATCGTGAGGCTCGATTGCTTCCCGACGCAACTTCTATGCTGCCTCCCGTGCGGGGAATCCGCTTTGAAGCATCGGCGATTGACGATGACGGCCTGTTGGTGCGATCGGTCATGCGAGCCGGGTTCATGAGTGGCGACGAGGCTCGAGACGCGATAGCCGGCGAGGTGAAATCCATTCGTGAAAATTTGGAGCAGGCTTGCGAATATCCATTCGGGCGATTGGGTCGGTTTATTTGGAGCGACGGCGCTGTTTCGTTTCAAGTGGCCGATAATAACCCTCTGGAATATCCCCGGTTCGGTTTCGCTCCGGTCGAGATTCTTTCGGGCGAGGAGCAACTTTCCCGGGAGGACGTCAACGATCCTGTTGGCGAGGCGGAGGAATCCTCCGACCGCATATATATATCGTTCAGTCGCCGTACTATACGGGTGGCGTCGGCGGCGGCAGCGGTTATCCTATTTTTGTTGATGCTCTCTAAACCGATAAATACACCCGACACGACAGTCAATTATGCCGGAGTGCTTTCGGCCGAGCTTTTTGAAAAGACGGCCAAGACGGTCGTAGAGAAATCGGCCGACGTGTCGGTTGCTCCCGTGGCTTTGGACGAACGGACTCTCGATGCGGCAGCCGGGCCGGCTCTTGTGCAGGACGAGGTGCGGCAGCAGGCAATAGGCTCCTATTATATTATTGTGGCATCGTTGCCCACGAAAAATTTGGCGGAGAAACAGATCGAATGTTTCCGCCAGCAAGGAAACGCCGCCGAGTTGCATATCTATGAAACACCGAGTAAAGCCCGGCTTTACATTGCTTCGTTCGGTAATTTCAAGGAAGCTCGTCAATATCTGTCCCGTTTGGTAAAAGAACAACCTCTTTTTGCAAACGCATGGATTATGAATGCCCATAATTAGGCATCGAGCGTTCGTATGGTCGCCGGGGGATTTCATGTGTGCCCAATTATCGGATAAAAATGCTTAGTAAGAATCAAATTAAACGGATACAATCGCTCGCCCGAAAGAAAGGCCGGCGCGATGAAGGCTGTTTTATCGCCGAGGGTAACAAATTGGTAGAAGATACCCGGGCGGCGTTTGAGTGCGACACGTTGTTGGCGACTCACGCTTGGATAGCGGCACACCCGCATTTCCTTTCGGAGCAGCTTGTGCAAGAAGTCACCGAGCTCGAAATGGCGAAAGTCTCGCAGTTGACTACTCCCACCGAAGTGTTGGCCGTATATCGCATACCCCGGTATCGGCTCGATATAGAGATGTTGAAACGAGAGTTGGTTTTGGCGTTGGACACCGTGCAAGATCCCGGTAATTTGGGCACTATCGTGCGGCTGGCCGATTGGTTCGGTATCCGCCACATCGTTTGCTCTCCCGAGACGGCCGACCTGTATAACCCCAAAGTCGTACAGGCCACCATGGGGGCATTGGCTCGTGTAAAGGTCTATTATACATCGCTGGCCGAATTTTTGGCCACGATGAATCGCTCGGCTGTGTATGGCACATTTCTCGACGGGAACGATATTTACCGCACTCCTCTATCGGGGACGGGTGTCATTGTAATGGGAAACGAGGGGAACGGAATTTCGCTCGAGTTGGAACCCTATATAGGCAACCGGCTTTATATTCCCAACTATCCGGTAGGACAGCCCACTTCCGAGTCGCTCAATGTAGCCGTGGCGGCGGCAATTACCTGCGCCGAGTTTCGTAGGCGTCAAACAGAATAATCGTATGGCAAAGACAAAATCGGTTTATTTTTGTAACAATTGTGGGGCCGAGTCGCCCAAGTGGATAGGCCGTTGCCCCGTATGTGGCGAGTGGAACACCTATGTGGAAGAGGTGGTGAATGTGAAATCGGCCTCCTCGTCGGCCGGCGGATTCGCCTCGCCCGAGTCGGGCAAAGTGCGTCCGCAGCGCATCGACGAAATACAGGTCACCGAAGAGTCGCGTATCGACCTCGGCAATGGCGAGTTGAACCGCGTGCTGGGCGGCGGTCTCGTGCGGGGATCGTTGGTGCTCATAGGCGGTGAGCCGGGGATTGGCAAATCTACGTTGATATTGCAGACTGTATTGTCGCTCAAAGGGCATAAGGTATTATATGTGTCGGGCGAGGAGAGTGCCCGGCAATTGAAATTGAGAGCCGAGCGTATAGGCGGCAGTGCCCCCGAGTGCTACATCGTGTGTGAGACTTCGCTCGAAGATATATTTGTCCATATACGCAATGTGGTTCCCGATATTGTCGTGATCGACTCGATACAAACAATTGCCACCTCGGCGATGGAATCTTCGCCGGGGAGTGTGGGGCAAGTGAGGGAGTGCGCCGCCTCGTTGCTTAAATTCGCCAAGCAAAGCAATACCCCGGTACTGCTTGTGGGACATATCAACAAAGAGGGAAGCATCGCCGGGCCCAAAGTGTTGGAACATATTGTCGACACGGTTTTGCAGTTCGAGGGCGACCGGCATTACATGTACCGCATACTTCGTTCGATAAAAAACCGTTTCGGCAGTACGTCGGAATTGGGCATTTATGAGATGCGGCAGAATGGGCTGCGCGAGGTGGCCAATCCCTCGGAGATGCTGCTCACGCAAAATCACGAAGGGTTGAGCGGCGTGGCTATCGCTGTGACGATAGAGGGAATACGGCCGTTCCTTATCGAGACGCAGGCGTTGGTGAGTACGGCGGCCTATGGCACGCCACAACGGTCGGCCACCGGCTTTGATTTACGCCGCATGAATATGTTGTTGGCCGTTTTGGAGAAACGGGTAGGGTTCAAGTTGGCGCAGAAAGATGTCTTTCTCAATATCGCCGGTGGTATCAAGGTGAACGATCCGGCGATGGACTTGGCGGTGATAAGCGCTATACTCTCTTCCAATATGGACATGGCTATCGAGGCGGGCACCTGCATGACCGGCGAGGTGGGACTTTCGGGCGAGATACGCCCAGTCAACCGGATAGAACAGCGCATTCTCGAAGCCGAGAAACTGGGTTTCAAACGCATGCTCATACCGCAAAACAATCTTAAAGGATTCGATACTTCACGACTGAAAATAGAGTTGATTCCGGTGCGAAAAGTCGAGGAGGCTTTCCGCCAGCTTTTCGGATAAATCAAGAAGTAGAATATGGTTCGAGAATTACAGCTGAGAATATTGCCTGAGCAGGCCGCCAACGAACAGAGCGTGGCCGCCTATGTGGCTCGGGAGGAGGGCGTCGATGCCACGACGATAAAAAGTGTGAGGGTGTTGAAACGCTCGATCGATGCCCGCCAACGCACGGTTATGGTCAACTTGAAAGTGCGGGTGTATATCAATGAATTTCCGCAGGACGACGAGTTCCCTCGTATCGAATATGGCGATGTGTCGGGTAAACCGCGTGCCGTTGTCGTGGGGGCGGGGCCGGCGGGATTGTTCGCCGCGTTGCGTCTCATCGAACTGGGGGTTTGTCCGGTGATCGTCGAGCGGGGCAAGAATGTGCACGACCGTCGCAAAGATATTGCCCTTATCAGTCGGGAACAACGCATCGATCCCGAGTCGAATTACAGTTTTGGAGAGGGGGGAGCCGGCGCTTTCTCCGATGGCAAGCTCTATACCCGTAGCAAAAAACGGGGCAATGTCGAGCGTATCCTCCAAATCTTTTGCCAGCACGGAGCGTCGGTCTCGATTCTTTCCGATGCGCACCCCCATATCGGTACCGATAAGTTGCCGGGAGTAATCGAGCGCATGCGCAACCGTATTATCGAGTCGGGGGGCGAAGTGCATTTCGAGACCCGCATGGAAAGCCTTATTATCGAGGGCGACGAGGTGTGCGGTATCGTGACTGCCGACGGTCGGGAATTTACGGGACCTGTGATTTTGGCCACCGGACATTCGGCGCGCGATGTCTATTATATGTTGCACGACAAAGGCGTGACTCTCGAATCCAAAGGAATAGCCGTGGGGGTGCGGCTCGAACATCCCCAACAACTGATCGACTCCATACAGTATCACAACCCCGAGGGGAGAGGCCAGTTCCTCCCTGCGGCAGAATATAGTTTTGTCACACAGGTGAAGGGGCGGGGAGTCTATTCATTTTGCATGTGCCCCGGTGGTTTTGTGGTTCCTGCGGCCAGTGGCCCCGAGCAAATTGTGGTAAACGGTATGTCGCCTTCGAATCGGGGGTCGGTATGGGCCAATTCGGGTATGGTAGTCGAGCTGCAACCCGAGGACTTCGGTGCCCAGTACTCGGCCTATGGCGTGTTGGCCGGAATCAAGTTCCAAGAGGAACTCGAACGCCAATGTTACCAAAACGGGAATTGCAAACAGACGGCTCCCGCCCAGCGTATGACCGATTTTGTAAACCGTCGCAACTCTTTCGATTTGCCTCGGTCTTCATATTCGCCGGGGCTGATAGCCTCGCCGTTGCACTTTTGGATGCCCGAGTTTATCGTTACCCGTTTGCAGGAGGGCTTCAAGCATTTCGGGAAGGTATCGCATGGTTTTCTCACCCGTGAGGCTGTGATGATAGGGGTGGAAACCCGCACTTCGTCGCCGGTGCGCATTCCTCGCGACAGGGAGACGATGACGCATGTCTGTTTGAGAGGGCTTTATCCTTGTGGCGAAGGCGCCGGTTATGCGGGTGGTATCGTGTCGGCGGCCATCGACGGCGAGCGATGCGCCGAGGCGCTGGCTTCACAAATGAAGCGATAGGCGGTGAGAAAATATAAAAGCTGTCATTTTTTATCGAATGGCGGCTTTTTATTTTGTAAAAGTTGAAAAATATACGGGAAAACCTTATTTTTGTAAGCCTTTTTAGGCGAAGGAGACTTTATGGTGTTTGTAAATAAAAGTGTCTTTGCCGGGGTATCGGCGGGACAAAGTATGGTTAATAATTAAAACGAAAATATGATCACATTTTGCGTAGCGTTGCTGCTATTGATTGCAGGCTATTTCATTTATGGCAGGGTGGTAGAAAAAGTATTTGTGGTAGAACCCGCAAGAAAAACACCCGCATATACATCGACCGATGGAATCGACTATGTTCCCATGCCTACATGGAAAGTATTTCTCATTCAGTTCCTGAATATTGCCGGACTGGGACCTATATTCGGGGCGATCATGGGTATTCTTTATGGGCCTTCGGCCTATTTGTGGATTGTATTCGGCACAATATTCGGCGGAGCCGTTCACGACTATCTGTCGGGTATGCTGTCGGTGCGCCGCAATGGAGCCAGTTTGCCCGAGTTGGTAGGCGATGAGCTGGGCACGGGCATTAAACAGGTGATGCGGGTTTTCTCCCTTTTGTTGATGATTCTGGTGGGCGCTGTGTTTGTGGTGAATCCCGCCGATTTGCTCAACCTGCTCACAGAGGGAAGCCTGTCGCGCATGTGGTGGATTGTCATCATATTCGGATACTATGTTTTAGCCACATTGTTGCCTATCGACAAGTTGATAGGCCGGCTTTATCCCATATTCGGTTTCGCCCTGTTGTTCATGGCGGTGGGCATCATGGTCTCTTTGTTCTTACGCCCCGATAGCCTTCCCGAATTTCACGAGGCAATCGGCTATGCGCGCCCCGATGCCGAAACGAATCCCATATTCCCCATGATGTTTATTTCGATAGCTTGTGGAGCTATTTCGGGCTTCCATGCCACACAGTCGCCTCTGATGGCCCGCTGCTTGAAAAATGAGAAGATGGGGCGTAGGGTGTTTTATGGAGCGATGGTGGTCGAGGGTATTGTCGCCCTCATTTGGGCAGCCGCTGCGATAGCGTTTTTCAACGGTTCGTTCGACGCACTCTCTGAATATTTGAAAGGGAAAACGCCTGCGATTCTGGTCAATGACATATCGGTAGGTTGGTTGGGCACATTCGGTGGCGTGTTGGCTATTCTCGGAGTCGTTGCCGCTCCCATTACCTCGGGCGATACGGCTCTTCGTTCGGCTCGGTTGATCGCTGCCGATTTCCTGCATATTCCCCAAAAGAAGATACGCAGCCGGTTGCTGATTTCTATCCCTATTTTCGTCCTTGCCGGCGTGGTGATGATGATCGACTTCGAGGTGCTTTGGCGCTATTTCGCATGGTGCAACCAGACTTTGGCGGTGTTTACCCTGTGGGCATTGACTGTATGGTTGGCACGGGAGCGTAAGTGCTATTGGATAACCTTTATTCCGGCGTTGTTCATGACTATGGTGACTGTCACATATATATTCTTTGCGCAGGAAGGATTCAGGCTTTCCTATTCTGTTTCGTTGGGTATAGCGACAGCTGTGACGGTTTTGTTGACCGTGTTGTTTGTCCGGTTCAAATTGGCTTTGTCGAAGAACAGACCGGTGAGGTAAACACGGCTTGGAGGTATGAAAAATTTGACCAATTTCCATTCTCATTGCGATTTTTGTGACGGTCATGCCCCTATGGAAGCGTTTGTGCGGGAAGCCATATCCCGTGGCTTCGAGGCGTATGGCATATCGTCGCATGCCCCTTTCCCGGTGCAGAACAGCTGCAACATGCGGCGGGAAAGAATGGCGGATTATCTCGATGAGTTCCGTCGCTTGAAACAAATCTATTCGTCGGAGATTGAGTTGTATATCGGGCTTGAAATCGATTTCTTGGACGATACGTTTAATCCCTCGATACCCTATTTCCAAGAATTGCCGCTCGACTATCGCATCGGGTCGGTACATTATATTATCGCGCCCGACGGCACTCCTATCGATACCGACGGCCCTCCCTCCCGGTTCAAGGACTATGTCGACACCTTTTTCGACGGTGATGTCGATGAGGCGGTGCGACGTTTCTACCGCAGTTCGTTCCGTATGGTCGAATTGGGGGGATTCGATTTCTTGGGACACTTGGACAAAATAGGATTGAATGCCTCGTTGTACCGTCCCGGCTTGGATAGTGAGCCGTGGTATAGGCAACTGGTATTTGACTATCTGGACGAGATAGCCTCTCGTGATTTGCTGGTCGAGGTCAATACCAAAGCAATGGAGACACGAGGCCGATTCTTCCCTCATCGAGATTATTTCGGGACGATGCGAGAACTGGGTATTCGAGTGGTTGTCAACTCCGATTCGCACTATCCCGAGAAGATAAATTCGGGTAGAGCCGAGGCGTTGCAGGCTTTGTCGCAAGCCGGATATACCACCGTTTGGCAACTGAGTGGAGGCGAATGGGTTGCCCGACCTATCGAAATGTGAGAAAGCGGTTTTTTCGTTCCTCGAATATTGTTAAGCTGTTTCTTTCTTAGTTACAGCTTTTTTTGTATCTTCGTGCCGATTTTTTTAAGCAAGGATTATTTAAGAAATATGAGCAAGAAATTCACCGAATATTCTCATTTCGACCTCTCTGAAATCAACAAAGAGGTTTTGAACCAATGGGATAAGCAAGACCTTTTCCACCAAAGTTTGGAAACCCGTGAAGGCGCGCCTTCTTTTGTCTTTTACGAAGGCCCTCCCTCGGCCAACGGTATGCCGGGTATTCACCATGTAATGGCACGTTCCATCAAGGATATATTCTGCCGGTACAAAACCATGAAAGGTTTTCATGTAAAGCGCAAAGCCGGGTGGGACACCCACGGCCTGCCCGTCGAATTGGGTGTGGAAAAAGCGCTGGGTATCACGAAGGAGGATATTGGGAAAACGATCTCGGTTGCCGACTATAACGCCACTTGCCGTAAAGATGTGATGAAGTTTACCCGCGAATGGGAAGATCTCACGCACCGTATGGGCTATTGGGTGGATATGCAGAATCCCTATATCACCTATGACAACCGGTATATCGAAACCCTGTGGTGGTTGCTTAAACAGCTCTATAACAAAAATTATTTGTACAAAGGCTACACCATTCAGCCTTATTCGCCGGCTGCCGGTACGGGGCTGAGCTCGCACGAGTTGAACCAGCCCGGTTGCTACCGCGATGTGAAAGACACCACTTGCATCGCCCAATTCAAGATTCGCACCCCCCGTCCCGAGATGACGGCATTCGGCGAGCCCTATTTCTTGGCGTGGACGACGACCCCGTGGACGTTGCCTTCCAATACGGCGCTGTGTGTGGGCCCGAATATAGACTACAATTTGGTACAGACTTACAATCCCTATACAGGTGCGCCCATCAGTGTGATTGCGGCCAAAGTCCTTGTGCCTACACTGTTCAATGCCAAGGCCGCCGACCTCGCTTTGGACGATTACAAGCCCGGCGACAAACTCATTCCGTGGAAAGTCGTGGCCGAGTACAAAGGCAGCGATTTGGCCGGTATGGAGTATGAGCAACTCTTGCCGTGGGTCAATCCCGGTGAAGGGGCGTTCCGAGTAATCACCGGTGATTTCGTAACGACCGAAGACGGTACAGGTATCGTGCACATCGCTCCTACGTTCGGTGCCGATGACGACCGGGTGGCCAAAGCCAACGGGGTGCCTCCCTTGATGATGCTCGACAAGGACGGGAACCGCCGGCCTATGGTCGATATGACCGGTAAGTTCTACCTTATCGAAGATCTCGACCCCGACTTCGTGAAACAAAATGTAAACGCCGAGGCTTATGGCGAATACGCCGGCCGTTATGTGAAGAACGCCTACGACGCCACGCTCACCGACGACGATGCCACGCTCGACATCGATATTTGCGTATTGCTGAAACAGACCAATAAAGTGTTCAAAATCGAGAAGCATGTACACAGCTATCCTCATTGCTGGCGTACCGACAAACCGGTGCTCTACTATCCGCTTGATAGTTGGTTTATCCGCACTACGGCTTGCCGAGACCGCATGATCGAGTTGAACAATACGATCAATTGGAAGCCCCAGTCGACCGGCTCGGGACGGTTCGGGAAATGGCTCGAAAATCTGCAAGACTGGAACCTCTCGCGTAGCCGTTATTGGGGAACCCCGTTGCCTATCTGGCGTACTGAGGACGGTAGCGAGGAACTGTGCGTCGGCTCGGTTGAGGAACTGTATAACGAAATAGAAAAAGCTATCGCAGCCGGTGTGATGACCGAGAACCCTTACAAAAAACAAGGCTTCGTACCCGGCGAATATACGGCCGAGAACTATGACAAGATAGATTTGCACCGTCCCTATGTCGACGATATTGTGCTGGTTTCGCCCAGTGGGAAGCCTATGAAACGTGAGAGCGACCTTATCGATGTTTGGTTCGACTCGGGCGCCATGCCTTATGCCCAAATACATTACCCGTTTGAGAACAAAGAGGCGTTTGACAAGCGCGAGGTATATCCCGCCGATTTCATCGCCGAGGGTGTGGATCAAACACGAGGCTGGTTCTTCACCTTGCACGCTATCGCGGCGATGGTGTTTGACAGCGTCGCCTATAAAGCTGTCGTGTCGAATGGTCTTGTGCTCGACAAAAACGGCAATAAGATGTCCAAGCGGTTGGGCAATGCCGTCGACCCCTTCGGTACAATTGAGAAATACGGTTCCGACCCGCTGCGCTGGTATATGATTACCAACTCGTCGCCGTGGGACAACCTTAAATTCGACCTCGACGGGGTGGAAGAGGTGCGCCGCAAGTTCTTCGGCACGCTCTACAATACCTATTCGTTCTTTGCCTTGTATGCCAATGTCGACGGCTTCTCTTTTGCCGAGCCTGAGATACCGGTAGAAAAGCGTCCCGAGATAGACCGCTGGATTATCTCTTTGCTTAACTCGCTGATTAAAGAGGTCGACGAGCAATTTGCAGCCTATGAGCCCACTCGCGCGGGACGGGCTATCGCCGATTTTGTGAACGACAACCTCAGCAACTGGTATGTGCGGTTGAACCGCAAACGTTTCTGGGGTGGTGCGATGAACGACGATAAGCTCTCGGCCTATCAAACGTTGTACACCTGTCTCGAAACGGTCGCCAAACTGATGGCTCCTATCGCTCCCTTCTATGCCGATCGTCTATATACCGACCTCACAACGGCCACCGGCCGCGATACCCGTTCGGTACACTTGGCCGACTTCCCGGTAAGCTGCGGTAAATACATTGACTCGGCTCTCGAAGAGCGCATGCAAATCGCTCAAACCATGACCTCCATGGTGTTGGCTTTGCGTCGTAAAGTCAATATCAAAGTGCGTCAACCGCTCACCACATTGATGGTGCCGGTATTGAGCAAAGAGCAACAATCCTATATCGAAGCTGTGAAAGATTTGATTCTCAGCGAGGTGAATGTGAAAGAGATGAAGTTTGTCGACAATGCCGCAGGCATATTGGTAAAACGGGTGAAACCCGATTTCAAGAAACTGGGCCCGCGCTACGGCAAAATCATGAAACAACTGGCAGCGACGATTGCCGCCATGTCGCAACCCGATATCGCCGAGTTTGAAAAGAACGGAACCTTTACTTTCGACATCGACGGGCAAGCCGCGACTATCGAAAAGACCGATGTGGAAATTATCTCGGAGGATATACCCGGCTGGTTGGTAGCCAACGAAGGCAACCTCACGGTGGCTCTCGACATTACCGTTACCGACGAATTGCGTTGCGAAGGTATCGCCCGTGAGTTGGTCAACCGCATACAGAACATTCGGAAAACATCGGGCTTCGATATTACCGATAAGATCGACGTTTACATCGCTTCGTGCGGCGAGACCGACAAAGCCGTTGAAGAGTATCGCGACTACATGTCGCGTCAGGTACTGGCCAATACCTTCGAGATCGTTGACGGTCAGCAGGGCGATGATGTGCACGAGTTGGATTTCGATACCTTCAAGGTAAATATCAAAATTGTTAAATCAGTGAAATAATAGAGCATAGTAGTAATATTTCTGTTATATTTGACCAGACCTAACAACCCCTGTGTTGCCGGTCCTTTGAATAATTGAATGTAAAAACTTTAACCTTTAATAGTTATGAGTGAGAAAACACGCTATTCCGATGCTGAACTCGAAGAATTTCGGCAGATTATCAATGAGAAGCTCGAAAAGGCATATCGTGATTATGATTTGTTGAAAGCCTCGATTATGAATACCGATGGGAATGATGTGACCGATACATCGCCCACATTTAAAGTTCTGGAAGAAGGTGCGAGCACGCTTTCCAAAGAAGAGGCCGGGCAGTTGGCTCAACGGCAAATGAAGTTTATTCAACATTTGCAAGCCGCATTGGTGCGTATCGAAAATAAGACATACGGTATTTGCCGCGAAACCGGTAAGCTCATTCCCAAAGAGAGGCTGCGCGCTGTCCCCCACGCCACACTGGGTATCGATGCGAAAGGAGATAACCGGCGGAAATAGGGTTGCCATGCTTCTCCTTGCAGATAGGCTGTGAGCCGCTGCGGGAGAGACAAGACCATTTTGTGAAATCTACCGAGATGATAAGATAACCGATTCGACCTTTGGATGCTGTTCTCGCCGTAGAATGCACAAGGGTCGAATCGCTTTTTCGTTGACCTGGTAAAAGCCCGAGACACATAATTGCAGATATGAAAAAATTGACCAAAGGACAAATAGCCCTCATTACCATAGCCCTTGTGTTGATCATCGACCAAGTGGTGAAGATATATGTGAAAACCCACATGTATATAGGCGAAGTCATTCGGGTGACCGACTGGTTCTATATCGCGTTTATCGAGAACAATGGCATGGCGTTTGGTATGGAGATAGGGAGCAAGTTGTTTTTATCCCTGTTCCGCATAGTTGCGGTGGCGGTTTTGGTATGGATTCTGATTCGGGTCAAAAACAAGCCCCACATGCCCACCGGCTTCATGGTCTGTTTGGCGCTCATTATCGCCGGGGCGGCCGGGAATATCATAGACAGCCTGTTCTATGGGCTGTTGTTCAACGACCCGCTCCCGCCTGCCGTGGCCTCGTTTGTGCCGGGCGAGGGGTATGCCGGTCTGTTTTACGGCAGGGTAGTCGATATGCTCTATTTCCCGTTGTTTAGTTTTTACTGGCCCGACTGGATGCCGTGGATAGGCGGGGAACGGTTTGAGTTTTTCCGCCCGGTGTTCAATATCGCCGACTCGGCCATATCGGTCGGGGTCGTGTGCATGATTCTGTTTTATCATCGGTGCCTTTCCTCCGACAATAAGAAGAAGGCCGATACACCCCAGTAGCCATATGAAACGAGCCTTGTTTGTCATATTGTCGATCTTGATTATGGCGTCGTGCCATCGCCACCCCGACTATGTGATTGGGGAAAAGGAGATGGAAGACCTGCTTGTCGATATTCACAAAGCAGAGGCCGTTATCGAGTCGAATTACAATATTTACAACAACAATGCCACCAAGAAAAAATTGCGGGAAGCCGTGTTCTTGCGACATGGAGTCACTCAGGAGCAATTCGATACAACTCTGGTGTGGTATGGACACCATATCGACAAATATATGGAGATATATGACCGGGTGGCCGAGCGGCTCAGAGCCGAAAACGAGGAAGCCAAGAAATTGCTCGCCGAGGAAAATTCTCAAACCATGACACAGCCCGGCGACAGTGTCGACGTGTGGAAACAAAAGCGTTTCCACCTCTTTGACTCACGCTTGCCCTCCAATCTGCTGACATTCGATATTGCCACCGACGAGAACTTCCGTATCCGCGACTATTTTGAATTACGCTTCAAGGTGCTTATGCTTCCCGAGTTGAACGTCAAACCACAGGTATATATGGCTGTGCGTCACGCCAATAACGACCTCGCTTATAATTGGGTCGATGTCGAGAAAGAGGGCTGGTGCACATTGTCGGTACAGGCCGATTCGGCAAAGTCGATTTCCCGGGTGTTTGGATATATCGTTCTACCCATGCAATTGGTTCCGGAAAAAATGTATGTCGATAGCCTCACGTTGATACGCCGGCACTATAACGACCGTATCCCGGCGGTAGACAATCAAAAAACATTTTCCGACAGGCCTCTATCGCCTTCGGAGCGAAAACCTCGTCTCTTGAAAAAATGGCAGTGAGGTTATCGGTAAGGTTGGAGTTATGAAAAAAGGATTCTTTTCGCATCAATTATGTTATAGGCGCTCGTTGCTGAATAAACACATTCTTTACCTTACGGAAGAGAATAAGGTCGATCGTGTGCTGCCATTCCAGCGTGAAGTCTCGTTGACCACCTTTTGCGAGGGCGTGCTGTTTGTCGTGTCGCCCAGTTTCGAGCGCGAGCGAGAGGAGTTTTGCCGCACCATGCGGGAGCAACTCGCCGCTAATCCCTTGCTCACGGTAGGCGAAGCCATTATCCACAATCCTGTTTACCTTCGCAATATGGCCGACGATATTGCCCCTTGTAGCCTGTACACGATTACGTCGATAAACTGGGCGACAGCTCGGTTGAGAGACGACGAACTCACGTTGGTGAACGTTCTCTGAACCTCCCGCTTTGAGAGGTACGATAAACCCCTTCATAGGTTGGATTTCCTTTATTAAAATGCTCTTTTATAGTTTTAAATGCCTTCGTTATTTTTCTTTCAACCCATTACCGACAGGGGAGGTTTCACGACAATGTTGGGGTTGATGCGCAACAGGTGGTCGATAAAGGCTTGTTGTTGGCGGGGAGAGACGATAATTGACTGGAATCGAGATACTCGCAGTCTGATTCGATCCAGAGAGGCAGCCGGGGCGCTTTCCCAACTGTCGGTTTTTGAGATTTCGACGATGTGGTCGATGTCGTATCGGGATTTGGCGAATATGCCACACCGCACCCATAGGTTTTTCTCCTCGATGATATATCGGATATTAACAAGGGTATCGACAATAAATAGAGAGAAGATGACCAGTAGGACAATCCCTACCCATGCGGATAAGAATAGCAATAGTGCGAAGCAAGAGAGCAAGAAGAGGACGATAAATATAAGCAGCCCTCGACTAATTCCCGATTTGTAGACGGTTTTCATGGCTGAGGGTTATACGATGCCGCCGCCGAGGATAAGTCGCAGGATTCCCACGATAATCGCTACGATGCAAAGGGTTTTGCCGGTGTCCGATTTGAGAATGGCACAAATGATCAAGAAGATGATCGATATGGGTATGGCTACCCAGTTGAGCATTCCCAATAGGGGAATGAATGCGACGAGAGTGATGAGCAGTGCTACGATACCTAAGAATGTTCCCATTGTACAGTTTGTTTTTTTAGATGCAATCGATTTTATCGTCTTTTTTGTGGGGCATGTCAATCCATGCGGTTTTTATAGTCGTCATAGTCGTATTCCCGCCACATTTCTACGGAGCCGTCGCTCCTGAGGCAGGCGATGGCGGGGTGGGGTATGCCGTTGAACATGGTGGTTTTCACGGTGGTATAGTGGATCATATCCTCGAAGATGATGCGCTCGCCAATCTCGAGTCGGTGGTCGAAGTACCAGTTGCCTATGTAGTCGCCGCTCAGGCACGAGTTGCCGCCCATGCGGTAGGCGTGCAGACCGGGAGCCGGCGTTGTCGCTGCGCCGCGAATGGCAGGTTGATAGGGCATTTCGAGGCAGTCGGGCATGTGGCAGGCAAAAGATACGTCGAGTATGGCGGTTTCGATACCGTGGTTTTCCACTATGTCGACGACGGTCGAAACGAGGGAGCCGGTTTGCCAGCCGAATGCGCTCCCGGGTTCAAGGATAATTTCGAGGTTGGGGTGACGCATTTTGAAGTCGCGCAAGAGTTTTATCAAGTGTCTGGTGTCGTATCCTTTACGGGTCATGAGGTGGCCTCCTCCCATGTTGAGCCACTTGATGTGGGGGAGCAGATGTCCGAATCGCTCTTCGACCTTAGCCAATGTTTTCTCGAGATCGTAGGAGGTCGACTCGCAAAGGGTATGGAAATGAAGCCCTTCGATGCCCTGTGGTAGTTGTGGAAGTTTGTCGGCTGTTATTCCCAGTCTCGAACCGGGGGCGCAGGGATTGTAGAGGTCGGTTTCCACTTCGGAGTATTCGGGGTTGATGCGCAATCCGCACGATACTCGGTTGCCGTCGGCTACGACTTGGGGGTAGAATCGCTCGAATTGGGTGAGCGAGTTGAACGTGATGTGGCTGCTGTACCGCAGTATGGCCGGGAAATCACGTTCGGTATAGGCCGGCGAGTAGGTGTGCGCGGGGCTGCCCATCTCCTCGAAAGCCAGCCGGGCTTCGTGTATGGAGCTGGCGGTGGAGCAGGGAATGTATTCCCGGATAATGGGGAACGATTTCCACAGGGCATAGGCTTTGAACGCCAATATGATATTGACTCCGGCGGCCTCTTTGACCGACCTGATGAGCTCGAGATTGCGGCGCAACAAATCTTCTTCGAGAAGATAGCAGGGCGAGGGTATGTGTGATAATGTATCGTGCATGATGCGGTAGTGTTTATTCTATGATTTTGAATTTGGCGAATTTGAGCAGGAGTTGTTTGCTCCCTACGTTTTCAAACTCGACGGCTATTTTGCAGTTGTCGCCTGTCCCTTCGATAGCGGTGACTGTACCGTCGCCGAAACGGGCATGGCAGATGTGGGTTCCTATTTCGATTTTTCCGGCGGCCGTTGTCGTGGAGGTTTGCGCCTCTGGTCGGTTCCCGTCCGAGGGGTACGAGGTGAGTTTGGTGAGCCGTTTGGACGGAGCCGGAGCGGCGAAGGGACGTATCGAAGAGGCGTTTTTTTCTTCGTCCATATCTTTCTTGAAAGGCCTGCGAGGCCATTCGCTTCTGGGCGAAAGGCGGTTCCACGACGTTTCGAGTCGAGCCGATTCCCGTTGGAGTTGAGCCGGCATGTCGACGAATTTGGGGTCGAGGTCTTTGAGGAAGCGGCTGGGGGGAGCCGAGGCCGTCTGTCCGTTGCGAAAACGGGTGAGGGCGTAGGAGAGGGTACAGTTTTCTTCGGCTCGGGTAATGGCTACATAGAGCAGTCGCCGTTCCTCCTCGATTTCTCGCTCGCTCTCTTGGCTCATGATCGAGGGGAAGAGGTTTTCTTCCACGCCTACGATAAAGACCTGTTTGAATTCGAGCCCTTTCGAGGCGTGAACGGTCATCAAGGTCACTTTTTCCTGCTCGGTTTCGTCGCCATTGTCTTGGTCGGTCGCCAATGCGATTTCGGCCAAGAAGTCCGATAGCGAGGCCTGTCCTTCGCCGGCCTCTTGTCGCAGGGCACAAAATTCGCGCACGCCGTTGAGCAGCTCTTCGATATTCTCCTGCCGGCTGATATTCTCGGGCGTGCGGTCGGCTGTGATTTCGCGCAAGATACCCGATTGTTTGATGATTGTTTCGGCCAGTTCGTCGGTATTCTGCTGGTCGGCGGCCAGTTTGAAACTCTCGATAAGGTCTTTGAAAACTTTCAATTTGTTCAGTGTCCCGTTGTTGACGGCGAGCGCATGCCCCACGGGGTCGGAGAGTATTTCCCAGATACCGACCTCGTGCTTGTGAGCCTGTTCGATAAGTTTGGTGAGCGTCGTGTTGCCTATTCCCCGGGCGGGATAGTTGATAACCCGTTTGAGCGCCTCTTCGTCGTTGGGGTTGATGGTGAGTCTAAAATAGGCGATGGCATCTTTAATCTCTTTGCGTTGGTAAAACGACATGCCGCCATAGATGCGATAGGGAATGTTGCGTTTGCGCAGAGCCTCTTCCAAGATACGCGACTGGGCGTTGGTGCGGTAAAGAATGGCAAAGTCGTTGTAATCGCAGTGAGTCGTGAGGCGCATTTCGGCAATGCGGTTGGCGACGAGGAATCCCTCTTCAAAGTCGGAGTAAGCGCTCAGCACTTGCACTTTGTTCCCCCGTTCTTTCTCGGAGAATACCTGTTTGGGAATCTGTTCTTTATTTTTGGAAATCAGACTGTTGGCTGTGTCTACGATGTTTTGGGTAGAGCGGTAGTTGCGTTCGAGTTTGAAAATCTTCAAACCGGGATATTCTTTGCTCAGCCCCAATATGTTGTGAATGTTTGCACCCCGAAAGGAATAAATGCTTTGGGCGTCGTCGCCCACCACGCAAATGTGCTGGTGGTTTTTCCCCAACTGGCTCACGATGAGGTGTTGGGCAAAATTGGTGTCCTGATACTCGTCGACCAAGATATAGGCAAAGAGGTCGCGGTAGTGTTGCAACACGTCGGGGTGGTCACGAAACAGGATATTGGTGTTGAGCAGCAAGTCGTCGAAGTCCATAGCACCCGATACGAAACACCGATGACGGTATATGCGATAAATCTCGTGTATGAGCGGGCGTTTCGAGCGGGTATCCATTTCGATGAGTTCCCGGTTTTTGGCATAGGACTGTGGCTCGATAAGTGCGTTTTTGGCATTCGAGATAATGGCCTGTACCGTACTGGGCTTATACACTTTGTCGTCGAGTTGCAACTCCCGGATAATACTTTTGATGAGCGAAAGCGAGTCGGAGGCGTCGTACACGGTGAAGTCGTGTCGATAGCCCAGCCGGTCGGCATTGGCTCGCAGAATGTGCGAAAAGATAGAGTGGAATGTGCCCGCCCACAGTCGTGCGGCCGTCTGCGCCCCCACCAGCGAGGCGATACGCTCTTTCATCTCGTTGGCAGCTTTGTTGGTGAAGGTAAGGGCCAGCAGACGATAGGGGGGGTATCCCAGTTGTAAAAGGTGCGCTATTTTGTAGGTAAGCACCCGGGTTTTCCCCGATCCGGCACCGGCAATCACCAACTCGGGACCCTCGGTATAGAGTACAGCGTCGCGTTGTTGCTCGTTCAGTTCGTTCAGAAAATCCTGTTCCACTTTTCTTGGTATGATTAAAATGCAAAGATAGCGAAAGGTGTGTGCAGAGACAAATGAAAACGAAGTTTTCGATTTGTCCATGCCGAACTGCTTTCTCTCTGTGCGGGCTGTGTGGCAGTACAAGTCAATAGCTGTCGGGTTACAACGATTATTGGCAGGTATTTTGTTACAGAAAATCGGGGACAATAGATAAAGGGGAGTTCCGAGTTCTGTTGAGCCAAAAGGAAAAACTTGTTGTATCGAGAAGAATAAACTGTAAATGGTTGAATTTTAATAAGATGTGCTAATTTCTTCCGATGGAGGTTACATCGAGTGATTGGATTAACCCCTATATTCTCGTCAAAATATGACGAGAATATGTTGTTTATTCACGTCAAAAGGACTATATTTGTAAACAAACCTATATGATATGAGACCGATATATATATGGCAATATCCGACATGGCCAAAATTTACATGGAATGCGGCCGATCTCCTCGCTCTACTTTCTGAGGTACGGAATCACGAAGGCCGAATACAAGGCATGATGAGAGGACTGGGGTTTGAAGATCAAAGCAAGACATCATTGAATGTAATGACAGAAGATGTGTTGCGATCCTGCGAAATCGAGGGTGTAATGTTGAACTCTGATCGGGTGCGTTCGTCTATTGCCAAACATCTTGGCATTGAAACAGTGGGATTGCCTTATCCCGACCATTATACAGATGGGGTGGTACAAGTGATGTTGGATGCTGTCGAGAACAATGATAAACCGTTGAGTCATGAAAGACTTTGTAATTGGCACTCTGCCATGTTCCCAACGGGACGAAGTGGCATTTATCCGATTACGGTTGGCGCATACAGAACAGGCAATGAACCAATGCAAATTGTTTCTGGGGCTATGGGAAAAGAAAAAGTACACTATGAAGCTCCTCCTTCGGGTGCCGTGCCTGCCATGATGGACGAATTTATCGATTGGTTCAATACAGAGGCGAATATAGATCCTGTATTGAAAGCGGCGGTGGCGCATTTATGGTTTGTTGCTATACACCCCTTTGATGATGGGAACGGACGTCTTACCAGAACGATAACCGACATGTTGTTGGCAAAGGCCGACGGTTCCTCTCTTAGGTTTTATAGCATATCGGCTGAGATTCTCCGTAAAAAGAAATCCTATTACGAGGTTCTGGAAAAGACCACAACAGGTTCGACCGATATTACTCTCTGGCTCGAATGGTTTTTACAGACTATGAAATCGGCTATCCTTTATTCTGAAAAAACAATTAAACGAGTGGTGCAGAAAACATCATTCTGGCAACGACACAGAGAAGTAGCAATGAATGAAAGACAGGTAAAAATGATCAACTTGCTTTGGGACGGCTTTGATGGCAAACTTACTTCTTCCAAGTGGGCTAAAATAACCAAGACTTCACAAGCCACAGCGTTAAGAGATATTACCGACCTTATAGATAAAGGCGTTTTAACGGTTGCGGCCGATGGAGGAAGAAGTACCAATTATTTGTTGAAAGAGGAGAAATATATAAGCGAAAATTTGTAATGTTCCTCTATGTATTTTCTAACTTTTATTTTTGAGAGCCCATTGTCGGACCAATTACAGCAGGGATTTGTTTCATTTAAGTCGTTTAAATTTTGGAATTTCGATAGTTTTAGACTCATAGGCTTCAATATCAGCATTAAACTTTTTGCTGTTGTAAAATGGTAAAGATGTCTGTCTCTGCCTGTTGGGCAATTGGGGTTTGTAAATATCATGTTTTTATCTATTCCATAAATGTGTTTATTTCATAATTCGTTTTAGCCATTTCAGTTTATGGCCGTAGGGAGCGATACGGAAATTGGAATAGAGACGTTGAGCCGATGTGACGACTCCTCGCCGGTGGCTGAATGTCTCGAAACTCGCGCGGCCATGATAAGCGCCCATACCGCTGTTCCCGATGCCGCCGAAAGGAAGGTTGCCGTTGGCGGTTTGCAGGATTGTGTCGTTGATGCAGGCTCCGCCCGACGATGTGTGTTGTATCATATAGCGTGCCCGTTTGCGGCTACGGGTAAAGTAGTAGAGAGCCAACGGTTTTTCCCGTTGGTTTACATATTCTACACAGTCGTCGATGTCGTCAAACGGTATCACGGGAAGTATGGGCCCGAAGATTTCGTCGCTGAGCAAGGGCGATTGCGGGTCGATGTCGGTGAGCAGAGTGGGGGCGATGTATCGGTCGGTCGGGTCGTAAGCACCACCCAGCAATGTGGAGCCGTGCGAAAGGAGAGCCGCCAGACGTTCGAAATGGCGTTCGTTGACGATGCGGGGGTACTCGGGGTTGAGTTGCGGGTTTTCGCCATATTGACGTAAGATTTCACGCTCTATATGTTCAATGAGCGGTTGTTGTATGTGGCGGTGTACCATCAGGTAGTCGGGAGCCACGCAAGTCTGTCCGCAATTGAGGAATTTACCCCACACGATACGGCGAGCCGCGGTAGGCAGGTGGGCGTCGTCGTCGACGATACAGGGGCTTTTCCCGCCCAGTTCGAGCGTTACGGGAGTGAGGTGTTGCGCTGCCGCCTGCATGACGTGCCGGCCGTACTCGACGCCGCCGGTGTAGAATATGTAGTCGAACCGTTCTTGCAGCAACTCCTCGGTAGTTTCGCGCCGGGCGTCGGTCACGGCAACATACTCCTCCTCGAAACATTCGCCGATGAGTTCTTGTAAAGCAGCGGCCGTGCGGGGCGCTTCGCCCGATGGTTTCACAATAGCGCAATTGCCGGCGGCGATAGCGCCTACCAATGGCGAGAGTGCCAGTTGCAGCGGATAGTTCCACGGGGCGATGATGAGGACGCAACCGTAAGGTTCGTAGTGTATGCGGCTTTGGGCGCCGAAGAGGAAGAGGGGGGTGGGGCATCGGCGGTCGCTGGCCCAGCGTTGCAGGTTGTTTTTGAAAGTGCGTATTTCGTGGAGAAGGAATCCGATTTCGGTCGCATAGCTTTCGAATGGCGATTTTCCCAAGTCGGCTTGTAGCGCTTCGAGCAATTGTTTCTCGCGGGAGGCGATTCCTTCGGCCAATCGGTCGAGGGCACATAGCCTGAACGGTATTTCGCGGGTGATATGTTCGTTGAAGAATGCTTTTTGAAGATTTACCAAATGGTGATAGTCGTGCGCTGCCATATCGTCGTTTTTGAAACTGGGTGATAAAGATAATCATTCGTCGGGAAGATACCGATAAAAATTGTGCTAAAATATTGGGCGTGCAGCCGTGTGCCGATTGTTTATGTGTGATTCGGGAGTAATGTGATTCTTTCCAAAAGGAACTGATAAATCTCGGTTTTTGGCTGTGAACCTTCGTTAAATTCGACTTTTAGAACAATAGTGGTAAAGAAAAAAACTCCATTGTTGTTTCGCTTTGCGGCATCTTTGTGCAAAAATTAAATGTGAAAAGATATGGAAACAAAATGTAAAACATTGGCTTATTTGTTTGTGGCGGTAACTTCTGTGTTATGTGCCGGTTGCGGCTCTTCGGGCAAGGGTGATCACGGTGACCGGGAAGTTCCGGTGCGCACATATACCGTCTCTCCCCGGGAGGGTGTTTATACCCGCAGTTATGTGGGCGAAATCGAGGGCGAGACCTCCTCGTCGTTGAGCTTCCAGTTGCCCGGATATGTAGAGCGAGTCTATGTGAGGGAAGGGCAGCGGGTTGCGCAGGGAGAGTTGCTGGCTCGATTGGACAAGACGACATTGCAAAGCACCTACGACGCGGCTCTTTCTACGTTGAGACAGGCCGAAGACGCCTATGCCCGTATGGAGCAGTTGCACGATAACGGCAGTCTGCCCGAAGTGAAATGGGTCGAGATGCAAAGTTCTTTGCAGCAGGCTCGCAGTATGGAGCAGATTGCCAAGAAGAATTTGTCTGATGTGGAACTGCGCGCTCCTTTTGCCGGTATAATCGCCGAGAAAAGTGTCGACACAGGTTCGTCGGTATTACCGGGAGTTCCCGCATTCAAACTGATGAAAATAGACCGGGTGAATGTGAATATAGCCGTGCCCGAGAACGAGATTGCCGGCGTGTCGATTGGCGATGAGGTGGCGGTGTCGGTCTCGGCTTTGGGCGACAAGACATTTCCGGGGAAGATTTTCGAGAAAGGAATTGTAGCCGATCCTTTGGCTCATACCTATAAGGCGTTGGCTCAAATCGATAACCGTCAGGGCGAGCTGCTGCCGGGCATGGTTTGCGTGGTAAACATGGGAAAAGGTGGCACGGAGCAAATTGTGATACCCCACTCGGTGGTGCAAGTCGACTATGACGGTGCCCATTTCGTGTGGCTGAACCGCGATGGCGTAGCGGTGAAAAGGCCGGTCGAGATAGGAGGCTTTTCGGGCAATGGCGTCATTGTCGTCTTGGGATTGTCGTCGGGCGATAGAGTCATTGTCGAGGGGGCGTCGAAGGTGAGTGAGAACATGAAAATATCGGAACAATGAAAACAAAAGGAGGTATTATAGAATTGGCGATGAAATACCGTCAAATCGTTATTCTCATCGTCTCATCGATGTTCTTGATGGGCATATACGCTTTGGTGAAGATGCCCAAACAGGAATTTCCCGTGTTTACCGTGCGGCAGGGAGTGGTTATCGCTGTGTATTCGGGAGCCACCTCCGATGAGGTGGAAGAGCAGGTTACCCGGCCTCTCGAAAACTTTATCTTCGAGTTCAAAGAGGTGAAAAAGTCCAAGACCCATTCGCTCAGCCGCGATGGTATGGCGATGGTTTTTGTCGAACTGAACGACGATGTCACCAAGAAAGATGAATTTTGGGCGAAATTCAAACACCGTGCCGCAACATTCAAGTCGGAACTTCCCGCAGGGGTTATCGCTTTGATTACCAACGACGATTTCGGCGATACATCGGCGATGTTGATTACCATCGAGTCGAAAGACAAGACCTACCGGGAATTGGAAGGGTATCTCGACGAGCTGAAAAGCCGGTTGAGGCATATCGACGCGGTGAGCAACCTGCGCACCTTTGGCGAGCAGAAAGAGCAGATAGGCGTTTATCTCGACCCGGCCAAACTTTCCCGGTATGCCATTGGAAATACCACGTTGGCGGCCAAACTTTTGGCGCAAGGTTTTACGACGATGAGCGGGTCGGTCGACAATAGTACGTTTGTCGCCCCCATTCATGTGTCGGAGAGTTACGATTGTGTGAGCGATGTAGCCAATCAAATCGTTTTCAGCGACCCGCAAGGCAATGCCATTCGGCTGAAAGATGTGGCCCGAGTGGTGCGCGAGTATCCCGATCCTTCGTCCTATATTACCAATAACGGGACAAAATGCCTCGTTCTATCTATGGAGATGCGCGAGGGGAACAATATTGTTCAAATGGGAAAAGAGGTGAACGAGGTGCTGGAGGAGTATGAAAAAGAATTGCCCGACGATGTTTCCATATTCCGCATTACCGACCAGTCGCAGGTTGTGGGCGATTCGGTCGCTACATTCCTCCGCGAGTTGTTGATAGCCATTGTAGCCGTGATTATTGTCGTCATGTTGCTCATGCCGTTGAAAGTGGCGTCGGTGGCAGCCTCGACGATACCTATTACCATTGCCTTGTCGTTGTTGGTATTCTATCTGTGCGGTGTGGAACTGAACATGGTGACGCTGGCGGCGTTGATTGCCTCGTTGGGCATGATTGTCGATAACACTATTGTGATTATAGACTGCTACATGGAGAAATTGGACAACGGGGTGGATCGCTGGACTGCGGCGATAGATAGCGCGAAAGAGTTTTTCAAATCGATATTCTCCGCTACGCTGGCGATTAGCATCACATTCTTTCCCTTCCTGTTCACGGCCTCCGGCATGATAGGCGATTTTGTGAAGTCTTTTCCGTGGGCGATGACGATTATTTTGTTCCTGTCGCTATTGGTTGCCGTGCTGTTGATTCCTTATATGCAGTATCATTTTATACTCCGAGGTTTCAAACGACAAGATAGGGCGGTGGAGACAAAAAAACGCCGCTCGTTCTTGGATAAACTCCAATCCTCGTACGATAAGCTCATTGTCAAATGCTTTGCCCACCCGGCGAGAACTATGGGAGTGGGAGCGCTATCGGTGGTGCTGGGGGTTGCGCTTTTCTTGCTGTTGCCTCAGCGGCTCATGCCTATCGCCGAGCGTAACCAGTTTGCCGTAGAGATTTATTTGCCGGCGGGGAGCGCGCTCGAACAAACCGTGGCTGTGGCCGATAGTTTGGAAGCCATTCTACAAAAAGATCCTCGGGTGGTTTCGGTGGCATCGTTCAAGGGCGACGGTTCTCCCCGGTTCCACACGGTTTACGCGCCACAAATGCCGGGTACGAACTATGCCCAGTTTATCGTGAACACCACGGGCAACAAGGCGACCGAGGAGATGATTGCCGAGTATAAAGATAAATATCTCAACTATTTCCCCAATGTGAGAACCCGTTTCAAACAACTTGAAAATACGCCTGCCGCTTATCCGATAGAGATAAGGGTGAAAGGCGAGAATCGAGACAGCCTGCTCTTGGCCGCCGATAGGGTGAGGGCGGTGATGAGCCGTTTTGATGAACTTTCGTTGGTTCACGACAATTGGAACGGCCAGCTTCCCGGGGTCTCCCTGCGGTTGAAAGACGACGAGATGAGCCGCTTGGGGCTCGACAAGGCACAAGTATCGGCCGCTCTTGCCATGCACTTGGGCAATGGCTTGCCCGTGACGACGGTATGGGACGGCGACTATCCGGTGCAAGTCGTGTTGAAAGACGAGAGTGTCGAGGAGCCTTCGTATGACGACATAGCCAACCAATATGTGTCGGCATGGGGCGGAACGGTTTCTGTACCGGTACGGCAGATTGCCGATGTGGAACCCGACTGGCACAGTTTCCAGATAGCGCATCGCAACGGAATCCCGTATATTTCGGTACAGTCCGATGTGAAAGAAGGGGTCAATACGACGTCATTGACAAAGCAAATCGTGAAAGCGGTGGAAAAAATAGATTTCCCACAAGGCATATCGTATGAGATAGGAGGCAGTCAGGAAAGCGACGACGAGACGATGGGCATGATTATGAGCGGTCTTGTCGTTTCTATCATTGTAATTTTCTTCATTCTGTTGTTCCATTTCCGTCGCATCAACATGGCTTTGCTCATCTTGGGTTCTATCTCCCTCTGTTTGTTGGGAGCAGCCCTCGGTATGTGGATTATGGGTCTCGATATGAGCGTGACGGCGGTATTGGGTATCGTGAGCCTGATGGGAATCCTTGTGCGTAACGGAATTATCATGCTCGACTATGCCGACGAATTGAGAATCAAAGAGGGATTGAGTGTGCGGGAAGCCGCCCTGCATTCGGCCAAACGCCGTATGCGGCCTATCTTCCTTACCTCGGCCGCCGCTTCGATGGGTGTTGTTCCTATGATTCTGAGCGGGAGCGCCTTGTGGTCGCCTATGGGAACGGTTGTGTTCTTCGGCACGATTGTGTCGATGGTGCTGACCGTGACGATTTTGCCGGTGGCTTATTGGTTGATATTCAGGAGAGCCGACCGTAAAACTGTAAATCAATGAAAGGAGAACAAGCAATGAAGAATCGAATCATATATATGGCCTTGTGCCTGCTGGCTGTATCGATACCTGCCGGAGCGCAGAAACTCTATACGCTCGACGAGTGCAGGACTTTGGCTTTGGAGAATAGTGCGAAGATCAAGAACAGCCGCTTTGAAGTCGAGGCGGCGAACCAGACCTCGAAAGAGGCGTTTACCAATTATTTTCCCAATGTGTCGGCTATGGGAGCCATCTTTAAATCCAGTGACGACATGATGCAAATGGATATAGAAATGCCGGTTCCGGGGCTTTCGTCCCTACCTATGGAGATGATAAACCAAGGGAAAATGGCGGCGGTGACGCTGGTACAACCCGTATTCATGGGCGGACGCATCGTCAATGGAAACAAGTTGGCGAAGATAGGGGAGCAGGTGAGCGAATACCAACTTGCCCTTACCGAAAACCAAGTGGAAGCTTCGGTCGACCAATACTATTGGCAATTGGTCGCCTTGAAAGAAAAATTGCGTACATTGGAAACGTTGGAGACTCAACTCGATGGAATACACAAAGATGTGGAAGCCTCGGTCAATGCCGGGCTTGCGACCCGCAATGACTTGTTGCGGGTGGAATTGCAACAGCAGAATATCGCAGCAGGCCGCTTGAAGGTAGAGAATGGAGTGTCGGTCACCAAAATGCTCCTGTGTCATTTGGTCGGGGTCGAGCGGGAAGAGTTTGAGATAGCGTTCGACCAATTTCCCGCAGTCGTCTCACCGTTGGACTATTATGTCAATCCCGAGGAAGGCCTTGAAAACCGCTCTGAGAGCAAGCTCCTCGACAAGAGTGTAGAGGCTGCGAAATTGCAGTTGCGCATGACCCGGGGCGAAAATCTCCCGTCGTTGGGAGTGGGCGCAGGCTACATTTATCACGATTTGACCGAGAAAGATACCGACTTCGGTGTGATATTCGCCACCGTGTCGGTTCCCATCACTTCTTGGTGGGGTGGCTCGCACGCTATTAAGCGGGAGAAAATCAAGAAACAGCAGGCCGAGAATACCCGTGAAGAATCGAGAGAAATGATGTTGGTCGAGATAGAAGCGAAATGGAACGAATTGCAGGAGGCCTACCAGCAAGTGCTGTTGTCCGAAAAGTCCATAGAGTCGTCGACCGAGAACTTGCGGCTCAATAACGACTATTACAAAGCAGGGACGGTGTCCCTCTCGGACTTGCTCGATGCCCAGTCGCTCATGCAGCAGAGCCACGACCAGTATGCCGAGGCTTGCACCGCTTATCAGCAGAAACTCACCGCCTATTTACAGGCCACCGGGCGATAACTCGGTTGGACGATATGTGAAGGGAAAGCCGCCTCGAAATCCATTTGGGGCGGCCTCTTTATGTTTTATGGATTGTGTCGAAGATAGGGAAAATCGGGTGGCGGGGCAGGGTAAAGGCGGGGAAATGTATTTTCGGGACTTCATTCCGAGACGATTGATAATTTATCATATTCATTGGACAATGGCATGGGTTTCGCAGGATTCATATAAAAATGAGGTATCCCGATAAGTGGCGGGATACCTCATCTAATGATATGGAAATGTCGCGTTTTATTTGCGGTAATCGGCCATCATTTCGGGTTTGAAGTGGTCGATGAAAGCGGCGTGTTTGGCAACCTCGGCCTCTCCGAAGTTGATATATACCTCGGCCGAATGACGGAACGATTCGTTGCGAGTCGTGTCGGCGAGCAGCAGGTGACCCATGATTATGTGTCCGGCCATCTCGACCATGCGGCGGGCTTGGAAGTCGATGTATTCGTTGTCTTTGGTTTCGGTAACGGTTTCGACAGCTTTTACATAGGCTTCTTTCATCGCTTTGAGCCGGTTGCGCAGGGGGTCCAGTTCGGGTGCGATTTCGGCAGCTTCGTAAGCCTCGATTTGGTGGAGGTAAGTGCCGGTGGTCACATGGCGTATGGCGGCTACCACTTGCAACTGGGTTGTACCCTCGTAGATCGAGGTGATGCGGGCGTCGCGGTAGATACGTTCGCAGGCATAGTCTTTCATGAAGCCCGAACCGCCGTGTACCTGCACGCAGTCGTAGGCGTTCTGGTTACAGAATTCGCTCGACATGCCTTTGGCCATGGGGGTGAAAGCGTCGGCCAATTTTTGGTAGGCTTTCATCTCGGCGCGCTCTTCGGGTTCGAGCGAACGCTCTTTGGCTATATCCTCGTAGGTCTTGTAGAGGTCGACGAAGCGTGTCGTCTCGTAGAGCAACGAGCGCGAAGCGTCGAGCTTGGCCTTCATCAACGAAATCATTTCGTAAACGGCGGGGAACTCGATGATGGCTTTGCCGAATTGTTTGCGGTCGCGGGCATAGGCGATAGCTTCACGGTATGCGGCTTCCGATACACCCACCGATTGGGCGGCGATACCGAGGCGGGCGCCGTTCATCAGAGCCATCACATATTTGATAAGGCCCAACTTGCGGCTGCCGCAGAGTTCGGCTTTGGCGTTTTTGAACACGAGTTCGCAGGTGGGAGACCCTTTGATACCCATTTTGTTTTCGATACGACGCACGGTCACGCCGCCGTCGTTGCGGTCATAGATGAACATCGAGAGGCCACGGCCGTCTTTGGTACCTTCTTCCGAGCGAGCCAATACGAGGGCGATATGTCCGTCGCCATTGGTGATAAAACGTTTTACACCGTTGAGATACCAGCAGCCGTCGGCTTCGCTGTAAGTGGCTTTGAGCATCACGGCTTGCAGGTCCGAACCGGCATCGGGCTCGGTCAAGTCCATGGCCATGGTTTCGCCGGCGCATACACGAGGCAGGTATTTTTGTTTTTGCTCTTCGCTGGCAAATTCGTAAATCGTCTCGGCGCAATCTTGCAAGCCCCAGATGTTTACAAACCCGGCATCGGCGCGGCTCACCATATCGGCGGCCATGATATAGGGCACGAGCGAGAAGTTGAGTCCGTTGTAGCGGCGGGGCATCGAGATACCCATGAGCCCGGCTTTTACCAGAGCGTCGAGGTTCTTTTGCGTGCCCTTGGCATATACCACATGACCGTCGACAACGTGCGGACCTTCGTGGTCCACGTCTTCGGCATTGGCCGCTACGATTTCGCCGCTTATCTCGCCGGCGATTTCGAGTACTTTTTCATAACTGTCCATGGCGTCCTCGAAGTTGAAGGGCGCATAGTCGTATTTCCCGGCATCGGAGTAGTTCCGTTCCCGTAAGGCCACCAGCTTCTCCATGAGCGGGTGGTGCAAGTGATGTTTCAAATCACTGTTGTCTAAATAAAAGTTAGCCATTATTCTGTATTTTCTTTTTTCGTGTTGTATTATAATTCACTCCTTTGCGAGCGCTTCGTTTTTGGTTGGAAGCTCCCGGGCGTGCCCCGGTTGTCGCAAGTGGGATTACTTGGAGTTTTTCTTATAATATTTGATCAGTTTGGGAACTACATCTTCTACCGTACCGGTGATCACATAGTCGGCTATCGTGTTGATAGGTGCGTTGGGGTCGCTGTTGATCGAGATGATGATGGAGCTGTCCTGCATACCGGCGATGTGCTGGATTTGTCCCGAGATACCGCAGGCGATATAGAGTTTGGGACGTACGGTCACACCTGTTTGTCCGATTTGACGGTCGTGTTCGGCAAAGCCCGCATCGACGGCGGCGCGCGAAGCACCTACTTCGGCGCCCAATGTAGAGGCGAGGTCAAACAGCATATCAAAGTTCTCTTTCGAGCCCATGCCGTATCCGCCGGCTACGATGATCGAAGCGCCTTTGATATTGGCTTTCGATTTCTCCATCTGGCGGTCGATTACCTCGACTACAAAGTCGGTGTCGGCAACATATTTCTTGGGGTCGAGTTTGATCACTTCGCCTTTGTAGTTGGGGTCGTAAACCTCTTTCTTCATCACGCCTTCGCGCACGGTAGCCATTTGGGGACGGCACTCGGGGTTGACAATCGTAGCCACGATGTTACCGCCGAAAGCGGGACGAATCTGGTACAACAGGTTTTCGTAGGTCTTGTTGTTTTTTTTGTCCTCGTGCGGGCCTATTTCGAGCGAGGTACAGTCGGCTGTCAAACCGCTGTGGAGCGACGACGATACACGCGGCCCGAGGTCGCGGCCTATGCTGGTGGCACCCATCAGGCACACTTGGGGTTTCTGCTCTTTGAAGAGGTTCACCAGTACCGAGGTATGGGGAATCGAGGTGTAGGGATAGAGGCGGGGATCGTCGACGGTATATACCGTGTCGACACCATAGGGGAACACCTGTTTCTCCACGCCGTCGAGGTTGCTGCCGATGACGAGCGCTTCGAGTTTACAATTGAGTTGATTGGCCAACGAACGACCTTTGGTGAGCAGTTCGAGGCTCACATCGGCGATAATGCCGTCTTCTATTTCGCAATATACAATCAGATTGTTCATAATCGTTAGTTTTTTAGTTCATAGTACACGGGCATTAACCAATGGTGTGATTGGCGATCAACTCTTTTACGAGATCTTCGATTTCGTTGTCGGCTGCCGTGAGCTGTTTGCTTTCTTTGGCTTGGAATACCACGTTTTGCACGGCTTTCACCTTGGTGGGCGAACCGGCGAGACCTACTTGCGAGAGGTCGGCGTCGACGTCGTTTACACTCCATTCATAGAGGTTGAGCGAGGGACGCTCCTCGTAGAGTTTGAGACACTCTTCGCTGAGTCCTTGTTTTTCGCTCGGCGTCTTGGCATATTTATAACGTTGGATTAGTTTGGCGTTGCGGGGACGGCATTCGTCGGCCGATCCGTTTACGGTAATCACAGCGGGCAGGGGTACCACTACGGTTTCCACGCCCCGTTCGAGCCGGCGTTTTACGGTAGCTTTGCCATTCTCGATTTTGAGTATTTGCTCGGCATAGGTCACTTGGGGAATGCCCAGTTTCTCGGCCACCTGCGGGCCTACTTGCGCCGTATCGCCGTCGATGGCTTGGCGTCCGCCCAAGATGATGTCGAAATCTTTAATTTTGCATATGGCACATGACAAAGCGTATGAAGTTGCCAGCGTGTCGGCTCCGGCAAAAGCGCGGTCGGTAAGTACGATCCCGCCGTCGGCGCCGCGGAAAAGGCCTTCTCGAATGATCTCGGCGGCGCGGGGAGGACCCATCGTCAAGAGGGTAATTGTCGAACCCGGATTCTGTTCTTTCAATTGCAGCGCCTGTTCCAAGGCATTCAAATCTTCGGGGTTGAAGATAGCGGGCAGAGCGGCGCGGTTGATTGTACCGTCCTCTTTCATGGCATCTTTCCCCACATTTCTGGTATCGGGCACTTGCTTGGCCAATACTACGATTTTAAGACTCATAATTTAATGTGAGATTTATGATTTATAAATATTTCTATGTCTCTTGTATCGGTTCAAAGACTTGCAAAAGTACAAAAAATGATTGTTATTATCAATCTTTTAACCGAAAAACCTTTGTGCAATCGTTGCTTGGTTGTGAGTACCGATCGCATAAAGGTTTTTTCCCGTAACTTTTTCCCTGCGCTTCTCATTCGTAGCTGCTTCCGTCGAAACAGTGGGTGCAGATACACTCTTTGGGTAGGCCGATAGCCTCGACCAAAGTTTCCAACGGGTTGAATTTGAGCGAAGTGATTTTCAGTTTTTTACAAATGCAATTGACCATGCAGTTGTATTGGGGAGAGCCGGTGCGGGCATAGGCCTCGACATTCTTGTGGGGGTCGCCTTCGAACTCGGCGATGGTGCGGCGGGTAATCAGTTCCATTTCGCTTTTCGACGCCGTGAAGTTGAGGAATCGGCAAGGATAGAGCAGCGGCGGACAGCTGATGCGCATGTGCACCTCTTTGGCGCCGTAGCGGTAAAGGTCCGACACATTGTCGCGCAATTGGGTTCCCCGCACGATCGAGTCGTCGCAGAATACCACCTTTTTGCCGTCGAGCATGGTTTTGTTGGGAATCAGTTTCATCTTGGCCACCAACTCGCGCATGGCTTGGTTCGAAGGGGTGAAACTGCGGGGCCAAGTGGGCGTGTACTTGACGATGCCTCGCCGGTAGGGAATTTGTTTCCCCACGGCATATCCCAGCGCCATGCCTATTCCCGAGTCGGGGATGCCCGAGACGAAATCGGCCTCGATGTCGTCGTTTTTGCCCATTTCGTAGCCCGAGTGGAACCGCACTTCCTCGACATTGCGTCCTTCGTATTCGCAGACCGGATAACCGTAATATACCCACAGGAAGGCGCAGATTTGCATCTTGGAACTGGGCTGGTTGAGCGATTCGTAGCCGTCGGCCGTGAGGCGTACGATTTCGCCGGGGCGAATGTCGTAGCAAAGTTCATATCCGAGGTTGGGGAAACTGCACGTCTCGGACGATATGGCATAGCCATTTTCTCCCTTGCCGATAAGGATAGGGGAGCGGCCGTATTTGTCGCGGGCGGCGATGATGCCTTGCTCGGTGAGCAGCAGCATGGAGCAAGAACCTTTGATTTTTTCTTGTACCAACCGTATGCCGTCGACGTAGTCTTTTCCTTGGCTGATAATCATCGAGACCAACTCCGATTGGTTGATGATGTTGTTGCTGTGTTCGCTGAAATGGTTCCCACTGGCCAGCAACTCTTTTTCGAGTTCTTCGACATTATTTATCTTGGCTACGGTGACGATGGCAAACTTTCCCAAATGACAACTGATGATAATCGGTTGGGCGTCGGTGTCGCTGATAACGCCTATCCCCGAATTTCCGGAAAATTCGTGTAGCTCGGCTTCGAACTTCGAGCGGAAATAAGAGTTCTCGATGTTGTGAATCGCCCGTTTGAAAACTCCGTTTTCGTAGGTGACGATACCGGCGCGTTTTGTACCTAAGTGCGAATTGTAATCGACGCCGTAAAAAAGATCGGTCACGCAAGAATCTTTTTTTATGGTACCAAAAAATCCTCCCATAGTTTAATTTGTGGTAATGGTTAATTGTTGATAAAATGAAACAGAGCGAGAAGGACATTACACCCTCCCGCTCTGCGGAATATACATGCTTATTTGGCCTGTTGCTCTACCCATTTGCGGGCGTTGACGAAAGCCTCGATCCACGGGGTCACCTCGTCGTTCCTCCGGTCGGCGGGATAGTAGCCGCATTGCCACGGGAAGATAGCCCGTTCGAGGTGAGGCATCATGGCCAAGTGACGACCGTCGGCCGAAGCGATGCCGGCGATGCCATAGGGCGACCCGTTGGGGTTGGCCGGGTAAGCGTCGTAGGTATATTGGGCCACGATATTGTAGCGCTCTTTGGCATAGGGCAATTCGAATTTGCCTTCGCCGTGGGCTACCCATATTCCCAGTTTCGAGCCCGATAGCGAGCCAAACATGACGGTGTTGTTTTGAGGTATGGTCAACCCTACGAATTGCGACTCGAATTTGTGTGAATCGTTGTGCCGCATCTTGGGCTTTTCTTCGTGGTCGGGAGTGAGCAATCCCAGTTCGACCATGAGTTGGCAGCCATTGCATATCCCGAGGCTCAATGTGTCGGGGCGGCTGTAAAAACGGTCGAGCGTCGCTTTGGCTTTCTCGTTCCAGAGGAAACCTCCGGCCCAGCCTTTGGCCGACCCGAGAACATCGCTATTGGAGAATCCGCCGCAATAGACAATCATATTGATGTCGTCGAGGGTTTCACGGCCGCTGATGAGGTCGGTCATGTGTACATCTTTCACGTCGAATCCGGCCAGATAGAGCGAGTAGGCCATTTCGCGGTCGCCGTTCACTCCTTTCTCTCGGATAATCGCCGCTTTCACGCCGCTGCGGGTGCGGCGGTCGGCCGAGATACCGTATTGGGCGAGGGTGCCGGTGAACGCGCTGGGGAATGCAAATTGCAGCGGTTGTTCCTTATAATTGAGGAAACGGGCACGAGCCGCCTCTTCGCCGCTCTGTTTGCGGTCGAGCAGATAGGACGATTCGAACCACACGTCGCGCAAGTGGTCGATAAAGAACTGGTAGTCGGCGCCGTCTTTGTGAATGAGCAAGTGGCGTTCGTCGCAGGGACGAGCCAAGCGAATGAAGGCGATGCCGGCTTTTTTCAGAATCTTCTCTGCCTCGTCGCATTTCTCGACTTGAATGAGGATGCCCGGATTTTCACTGAATAGTATTTTCACAAGGTCTTTCTCGGGAATTTCGTCGAGTGAGATGTCGAGTCCGCCCTCGGTATTGGCAAAGTTCATTTCGAGCAAAGCCGTGATCATGCCGCCGGCCGAGATGTCGTGGCCGGCCAAAATCAACTCCTTGTTTACCAGTTCTTGAACTGCATTGAAAGCGGCGGCGAAATACTCGCTGTCTTGCACGGTAGGAACTTCGGCTCCGATCCGGTTGAGAGATTGGGCGAATGCCGAGCCGCCCAGTTTCAGCCGGTCGAACGAGAAGTCGATATAGTAGAGCGTGCTGTCGACTCCTGTGCGAATGACGGGGGAGACGACTTTGCGTATGTCCGACACTTCGGCTCCGGCCGAGATGATAACCGTCCCGGGCGAATACACCTTTTCTTTGCCATATTTCTGGGTCATGGAGAGACTGTCTTTGCCGGTGGGGATATTGATGCCGAGCGAGCAGGCAAAGTCGCTGCATGCCTCAACGGCACGATACAGGCGAGCGTCTTCCCCTTCGTTTTTACACGGCCACATCCAGTTGGCGCTGAGCGACACACTGTCGAGCCCTTCGGCCAACGGAGCCCACACGATATTGGTGAGAGCCTCGGCGATAGAGAGCACCGACCCTGCTGCGGGGTCGATCATGGCGGCTTGCGGAGCATGGCCAATCGAGGTGGCGATACCGGCGCGGCCACGGTAGTCGAGGGCAACCACGCCGCAATCGCTCAACGGCAATTGTATTTCGCCTTGGCATTGTTGGCGGGCTATTTTGCCCGTTACCGAGCGATCTACTTTGTTGGTGAGCCAGTCTTTACAAGCGACGGCTTCGAGTTGGAGCACTCGCTCTACATATTCATCGAGCTGCGATTGATCGTAGGTTACTTCTTCATACGTCTCTTCGACCGTATGGTCGGTCATGATGGTGCGGGGCGCTTTCCCAAACATGTCGTCCATGGCGAGGTCGATAGGTTTTACCCCATCGGCCTGACGGAATACGAAGCGGTGGTCGCCGGTCGTCTCGCCCACCACATAGAATGGGGCGCGCTCCCGCTCGGCGATTTGGCGTATATGCTCGATGTCTTCTTCGTGAATGACGATACCCATGCGCTCCTGACTCTCGTTACCCACGATTTCTTTGGCCGAGAGGGTGGGGTCGCCCACCGGGAGCTGCGACATGTCGATTTCGCCGCCGGTCTCCTCGACGAGTTCCGAGAGGGCATTGAGGTGGCCGCCCGCACCGTGGTCGTGAATGGAGACAATGGGATTCTCGTCGGCTTCCGACATGGCTCGGATCACATTGGATACCCGTTTTTGCATTTCGGGGTTGGCCCGTTGTACGGCGTTCAGCTCGATAGCGTTGGCATATTGCCCCGTCTCTACCGACGAGACAGCTCCGCCGCCCATGCCTATGCGGTAGTTGTCGCCACCCATTACCACGACTTTCTCGCCCGGCTCGGGCGTGCCTTTGAGGGCGTCGCGCATGTTGGCGAATCCCACGCCTCCGGCCAACATGATAACCTTGTCGAAGGCATATTTCTTACCGTTCTCGGCGTGCTCGAAAGTGAGTAGCGACCCGCAAATGAGTGGTTGCCCGAATTTGTTGCCGAAGTCCGACGCCCCGTTCGACGCCTTGATCAATATCTGTTCGGGAGTCTGGTAGAGCCACGGGCGGGGAGGCATGGCGCCTTCTTCCCATTCTCGACCCTCCTCGGTGCGGGGATAAGCTGTCATGTACACAGCGGTACCGGCTATGGGAAGGCTGGCACGTCCGCCGCCCAAGCGGTCGCGAATCTCACCCCCTGTTCCCGTGGCCGCGCCGTTGAAAGGCTCGACCGTGGTGGGGAAGTTGTGCGTCTCGGCTTTGAGCGAGATGACCGTTTTAATATCTTTGATTTCGAAATAGTCGGGCTGTTGCGGGTTGACCGGGGCAAATTGCTCGATCGTGGGGCCGGCGTTGAAAGCCACGTTATCTTTATAGGCCGAGACCAGTCGGTTGGGATTATACTCCGAGGTCTTTTTGATAAGTTTGAAAAGCGAACTCTCTTTTTCTACCCCGTCGATAATAAAGACGCCGTTGAAAATCTTGTGGCGGCAGTGTTCCGAGTTGACTTGCGAGAACCCGAACACTTCGCTATCGGTGAGTTTTCGCCCTATTTTTGCGCTCAACTCGTTCAGGTAATTTATTTCATCGAGGCTGAGAGCCAATCCTTCCTGTTCGTTATAGGCGGCGAGGTCGTCGATAAAGACGATAGGGTCGGGCTGCTTGTCGATTTCGAAGATACGGCCGTCGATACCGTTGTAAAGCCGTTGCAGCATCTTGTCATACTCGGTTTTCTCATTCTCTACCGGGAAGAACTCCTCAATGCGGGTAATTCCCGTGAGACCCATGTTTTGGGTAATCTCCACGGCGTTGGTACTCCACGGGGTAATCATCTCTTTGCGCGGGCCTACAAACCAGCCTTTCAACTCGTTGTGCGGCAACTCCTCGGCTTGGTCGAAAAGCCATGATAATTTGCGGGTTTCTTCGGCCGAAAAGGCATGATCGGCCTCGACTGCGATAATGCTTTGAGCAGGGTTTTTGAAAAGAATGACCATTATGTCTCTTGTTTTTAGTGGCGTATCGGTTTCCTTCCTCTTGAAAACAAGAGGGGAGAATAACTCTTCGTTTTCGTTGCAAAATTAAATAAAAACCCTCGTCCGCTCAAATAAAAATCGACAAAACAAATAGTAATTTTCTAACAATATCTTGTATATTTGCATTCCCATGTCCCGAATCGGGCAAAAAAAGGATATTCGTGACTTTATGGACTTGATGCTATACACTATTTTGCGAGGAATGGCCATTGGCATATTGGTATCGGCGCCGATGGGCCCGATAGGAATATTGTGTATTCAGCGCACTTTGAACAAAGGCCGGTGGTCGGGCTTCGTGACGGGGCTCGGGGCATCGTTGTCCGACTTGATCTACGCATTGCTCACCGGGTTGGGCATGTCGATTGTCATCGATTTTATCGAGGCGAACCAGAGTATATTGCAAATATTGGGTAGCTTTGTCTTGGTGGGCTTCGGGCTCTACCTCTATCGGCAGAATCCGGCCAAGAATATACGCAAGGCCAACTCTTCGATCAACTCCTATACCCAAGATTTTATTACCGCTTTTCTGCTCACCTTTTCCAATCCGTTGATATTATTTCTTTATATAGGTTTGTTCGCCCGGTTCAATTTCTTCCAGCCCGAGTCGCAATTTATACACCATCTGATGGGTTATTTTTCGATATTGCTGGGAGCTGTCGGCTGGTGGTTTTTCATAACCTATATTATCAATAAAGTGCGCTCTCGTTTCAACGTGCGTAGCATTTGGTTTATCAATAGGGCGATAGGCATAATTATTATCGTCATGTCGGTGGTAGGGTTTATTTGGGGAGTCAAGGATTATTTTTTCGTCTAAATTATAAACACCATGAAGAAAGTTATTGAAGTACCTTATGTCGCCGGATTGAGCGACAAATCGCTGTCGCAGGTCTCCGAGATTTTAGAGACCGAAGGGGTGCGGCAGGGAATCGATTGTGTCAATTGGCCCAACGAATTTCCTTATAAACCTCTTGTTTCGTTTTCGATAGCCCACGATAAAGAGTATCTCTATGTCGACTATTTTGTGCGGGGCAATTATTTGCTGGCTTTGAACAGCACCGATAATTCGCCGGTATGGCAAGATAGTTGTGTGGAGTTTTTTGTGCAGATACCGGGCGAGAAATACTATTACAATTTCGAGTTCAACTGTATTGGCGCCGCATTGGCTGCCCGTCGCACCGGCCGCAGCGATGCCGAACATTTCCCGGCCGAGAAAATGGCTCGGATAAAACGCTATTCGACTGTGGGGAGTAAGCCTTTCCGTGAAATGGAAGGCCTTTTCCCGTGGGGGTTGCTCGTGGCGATTCCGTTTGATTTGCTCGGCCTCGATGGCGAGCGTCTGCCCGCTTCGCTATCGGCCAACTTCTACAAGTGTGCCGACGGGTCTTCGTTGCCGCACTACCTCAGTTGGTCGCCCATATCTACCGAAAAGCCCGATTTCCACCGTCCCGAATACTTCGGTGAATTGCGGTTCAAATAGTGTAGTATTCTTGTCTCATATAGTTTTAAGCACCTCACCCATGTGGCGTTAACCATATTGGTGAGGTGTCATGTTATGGTGACGACAGAATTGAAAAGAGAAGTGTAACCCGTGAAGGTTAAAAACCCAGATCGTTTTCGATGTTATCTCAACTCCTCTCAAAGCAAAAGCGGGAGGACACTGTCGGTATCCTCCCGCTGTGGGTGTAGTCGGCAAGGATAAGTCTTGCCGGATAAAGTTCTGTTTTTTATTTAGCCTCTTCTTCTACGACGCCGGTCATGGTCACTTCGATGATGTTTTTACCGTTGAAGAGTTTTTTGGTAAATTTCTTCATGTCGTCGATCGTGATGTCGTTGATAATCTTTTCGAAGTCGGTATGGTTGTCTCCGTAATCGAGTACGCTCGATTTGATTATATTCATCCAATAGGAGTTTTCACGCAGGTTTTGAGCATGTTGTTTGATCATATACTCTTTCACCTTGTTGAAATCGGCTTCGCGGGGGCCTTCGTTAACGACTTTGAGGAGTTCGGCGTGTGCCCGATCGGTGAGACGTTTTTCGTCTTGAGGATTGGTGTCGAACCCGAAGAGGAACATCCATGTATGGGTGATCGGCGACAAGTTGGACGAAGTCCCTACGCCATATGTTCCGCCTTCTTCCTCACGAATGGTCTCGGTATAAACGATGTCCATAATCTGGTCGAGCATGCTGAACATGATGTTGCTGCGTAAATCGTATTTCAGTTTGCCCGAGTAGATGGCATATACGGTCGATTTGGCCGTTTGCATGGGAACCGTGAAGTTGTTGTTGATTACCCCTTTCTGAATGCTACTGATACGACCCACTTTGTCGCGGCTCTTATCGGCGGGTAGCGAGGCGATATATTTCTCTACAAAGGGTTTCAAAGAGTCAATATCGAAACTACCCACGAAGATAAAGGTGTAATCGGCGGCATTGGCCGTACGCTCTTTGGCGATTTGAAGGATGCGGTCGTAGCTGATTTGGTCGACATCCTCGGCTTTGAGTTGCTTGCGTATGGGATTGTGGTCGTAGAGCGTGGCCGAGAGCGAGTCGCTGAAGATGAATTGCGGGTTGTTGGCATAGTTGGTAAGCACGGTTTTTGCCTGTTCTTTCCAAGCCAAGAAAGCATCGTCGTCGCGATGAATATCGGTAAAGGTGAGATATACGAGTTGCATCATCGTTTCGAGGTCTTTGGTAGCGCAAGAGGCGTTGACGCCTTCCATGGGTTCGCCCAAGGAGAAATGCGACGATACATTCTTACCTGCCAAAACTTTCATCAGGTCGGTGCTGCTGAATTGTCCGAGTCCGCTCAGCTCAACCACTTCGCTCACCGATTTGAGGTCGTTGGCCAAAGCGGGGTCGCTGGTGTCGTAGAGCGAGTATCCGCCTTTGCTCACCGCTTGCATGATGATTTCGTCGCTTTTGAAATCGGTAGGTTTGAGTATCACTTTCGCTCCGTTGGAGAGAGTCCACTCGGTGGTGCCGAATTTTTCGTCGGTAGCGCTCTTGACAATTTTGCCTGCGACAGGCTCGTTCGAGAGGAGCGGTTCGTTCGATACTTTGTCCTCGTAAGGTGCGATTTCCTCGGCTTCCACTTCTTTAATAGCGGCAAGCACTTGTGCCTTGTCGGGGTAGGTCACACCCTCTTTGTCGGGGCCAGTGAGCGAGATGACCATGTTTTCCTCGGTGATGAGCGTTTTGATGTATTGGTTGATCATATCGACCGTGATAGCCGGTGCGATTTGTTGCATGAGGCTGTATTCCATTTCGATACCGGGAATGTAGCCGCCGTCGATAAAGTGGCGGATATATTCCTCGGCATAGTCGACGCTCTTGTGGTTATTGCGCTCTTTGTAGAGGTTTTCATAGCGGGCGAGCAGAGTGGCGCGGGCGCGGTCGTATTCCGAGGCGGTGAACCCGTAGCGGTCGATACGTTCGGCTTCGCGCATGATGCCTTTGATGGCGTCGATAGCTCCGTTGTCTTTACCGAGTGCGATGAGGGTGAAGGCGTCTTTGGTTTTCGACACGAAGAAATCGCCGTCGAAGATAGCTCCGGCAATGAAAGGAGCGTCGGGTTTCTGGGTGATTTCGGCAATACGCTCGTTGAACATGATGCTGACGATGCCGCCCATGTAATTATTGACGGCGCCGTTGATCGTAGCCTCCATTTCGCGGGGCATGGGATCGTGCTTCATGTAGATGTCCACACGGGTATAGGGAGACTCTTTGTCTTTGTGGAAGGCAAAAATGGGCTCTTTGTTATCGGGCACGGTATAGTAGATGCGTTCGGCGGCATTTTCGGGCATTTTTATTTTCCCGAACAGTTCTTTTATTTGAGCCTCCATTTTGTCGGCATCGAAGTCACCGATTACGATAATACCCTGTTGGTCGGGGCGATACCATTTATGATAGTAATCGCGCAAAGCTTGGTAGGGGAAGTTCATTACCACCTCCATTGTCCCGATAGGCATGCGGTTGGCATACTGGCTTCCCTCGAACATGACGGGCACCGTAGCTTCCCAAGTGCGCCATGTGGCATCGGCTCGGGTGCGCCACTCTTCGTGGATTACGCCGCGCTCTTCGTCGATGTCCTTGTCGTTCAGCGAAATGGCGCAAGCCCAGTCATAGAGGACGAGCAGACAGGAGTCTACCAGATTTTGGTTTTGAGTGGGGACATTGGATATGCGATAAACGGTTTCGTCGAATCCCGTGTATGCGTTGAGGTCGACACCAAATTTGATACCGTTGTTTTCGAGATAGTTCAACATGCTTTTCCCGGGGAAGTGTTCGGTGCCGTTGAAGGCCATGTGTTCGAGGAAGTGAGCCAATCCGCGTTGGTCTTCGTTCTCGAGTATCGAACCTACCTTTTGGGCAATGTGGAACTCGGCTCGATTTTTAGGTGTTTCATTGTGGCGCACATAGTAGGTGAGTCCGTTTTCCAGCACACCATAGCGTACGTTGGGATCGATGGGCAATGCTTCCATCTGGGGTGCTTGCTGTGCCGAGGCCCATTGAGCTACGGCGAGAAAAGCAACCATTAATCCCGATTTTACCATTTTCAGTTTCATGTTTTGTTTGCGTTTAATGATAAAAAATAATAAAGTTTTTATTTCGTTGTTTCTGTTTCGTCTTGAAATTCGAGTATGTCGCCCGGCTGGCAATTCAGCTCTTTGCAAATGGCTTCGAGGGTCGAGAAGCGTATAGCTTTGGCTTTCCCTGTCTTTAAGATAGAGAGATTGGCGGGAGTGATATCTATTTTACTCGAAAGTTCGTTGAGCGAAATTTTTCGTTTCGCCATCATTACATCGAGGTTGACAATAATGGGCATAGGCGCTTTTTTATATGGTGAGGTCTAATTCTTCGCGCTGCTTGTGGGCGATGTTCAGTATCTCGGCCAGCAGGAGCAAGATGAATGCGATGGTAACCGATGCACTCAACCCGGGATAACAGATTTGGTAGCCGTCGAGCGGGAGGTGAGAGCGGTAGTACCAAGTGGTTATAAACGAGTCGATGTAGCTGATGAGGTAGAATGCGATCATGACATAGGAGAGCCATTGGAGCCGCTTGATGTTTTTGCGGATCATCAAGCCCTCGGAGGCTACCGATTTGATGAGTTTCACCAGTAGGACAACTATCGAGACGAGTAGCCCGAATGCAATAATCGTGAGGATAAACGAACTTATATTCAGTCCCTTCGGGACTTTCGAGCCGGGAATATACAGTATGTTGTCCGAACTTAGTTCGATACCCGGCATTCCGGCTATGGTTCCCAACTGTGAAACCTCGGGTTTGAGCGTGTATATTTGCATGGACGACTCTTCCAACCCATGCCGAAAGCCTATGATCGAGTAGTTGAGCCCCATCGTGAATCCCTTGGAAAAATCGATAAGCAGGGGAATGAGGATAAGCAGGGCTATCAACAGGGAGAGCAGTTGAATCTTCCTTCGTGTTTGTTTGTCGTAAAACATAAATACAATAATCTTTGTTTGTTGAGACAAAGGAATGAAATATTTTTGAGATAAACAAGGAAAAACGGTATATTTTTATCGAAAAACGATAAAGATATACCGTTTTGAGGTCATTACCGATGGATTACTTGTTGTCGATGTCCGAGATGTATCCGTTCATCATCGCATAGAAACTGAGCCCCGATACGGTTTTGATGCCCAGTTTGGCGGTGAGGTTTTTCCGGTGGCTCAATACGGTGTTTATGCTGATGTTCAGGCGATCGGCGATTTCTTTGTTCATGAGTCCCCGGGCGACGAGTTTCAATACTTCGGTTTCGCGGGGCGAGAGGTCGTGGGGGAGGGTCTCGGCCTGTTTGCCGAGTAGCTCGATAAACCGCTCCAGCGTATCGAGAATTTCTTCTTCGGTTTGGTATATGCCGAGCGAGGCCGGTACGGTTTCGGGCATTTTATCCCGTGAGGGGGTGAGCAGCATGGTTTTGCTCTTGCGGGGGAGGAAAAAGTCGCTGTATGCGACGAGGGTATCGGCAAAGAGTATATAGGCGTCGAATTGCTCGGGCGAGTCGGCGAGCAGCTTCCCGATGTCGCTGTACAACGAGGGTGTAACCTCGAAATACTTTTGGAGAAGATGTTTCAACCCTAAGTTGAGCAGGGTGTAGGGGGTGACGATTGCGATGCGCATGTAGGCGATTTTATCGTTTGTTTTGACAGGAGTTGAGCATGCTCTCGGCGATAGGGCGCAATATTCGATTCCTTATGCGGTTGTGTTGTTTAATGTCTTTTTCGAGACTGTACAGGGCGAAAATGACCCCGTGGCAGAGGTTGAGGTCATATTCCCCTTGCAGATGGATTACAAAGAGGCTTTTGAGGTCGTCCAGTTTCTCTTCCAGCGAATCGGGTTCGTCCAAGCCGGGCGTGACTTGTTGAGCGTAACACTCGCCGTGCAGTTCTTCTGCCGCCGCTTTAATCGCCGGGAACCAGTCGTTCCTGTCGTGTTCGATGCGGGAGAGCAGTTCTTTTTTCAACTCTTCGAAAAACTGTTTCATCAATTCGAGGTTGTTGTTGTCGCTGTCGCTTTGGTTTATCAGGGAATTGAAATGCCGCTCTATGTTGGGGATTTGGAACTGCTCGTAGTAGGCGTTGGTTTGGGTGAGGTAGTCGACGATTTGTGTGGCGCAAAACGATTTGAGCCGCTTCTCGGGGAAATAGTCTTCGTTGATGAACGTGTTGAGTATGGTGACGAAAAATTCGCTGTCGAGGTTCTTTTCTTCACACACGGTGCGAATGGTTTTATCGCCTACTCCAAGGATAATCCCGAATCGGTTGATGACCGGTATGAGAGAGGGTTCGTTCAGTATTACATCGCAAAGTTTGGTCTCGGCGTTTATCAGTGCCATAGTTCGTTATTTTTATAAATGATATTGTTCTCGGTGACGATAATATCCATTTTTATATCGTGCGGTTCGGCGGGAATCTCGTCCAGCAGTTGCAGGTCGTAGCAGATGCCTATTTTCAAGGCATGGGTCTGGGTGAGCAGGCGGTCGTAGAATCCTTTTCCCCGTCCCAGCCGGTTCGCTTTACGGTCGAAGGCGACACCGGGCACGACGATCCACTCAATCGAAGCGGGGTCGGTCTCTTGTATGTGCGACGGTTCCCAAATACCGAACGCTCCTTGTTTGAGCGCCCGGGGGGAATAGGGGCTGACGATGAGGTCGTCGCCTTTGACTATGGGCAGGTAGAGGTCTTTCTTTCCATACCATGCCGTCAACATGGGAGTGGTGTCGGTTTCGTCGGGCAAGGCGTGATAGAGCATGATGCGAGACACTTGGCCAAATCCCGGCAAGGCCTCTGTCGCCGCGCATATTTTGCTCGACAGCAAGGCTCTTTGCCCGGGCGATATGGTTTGCTTCAATCGCTTTATCTCTTGCCGTAGTTGCCGCTTATCGTTCATGAAGAGGAGTTTGTTCTTCTCCCGGATTGACGGGAATTTCGAGGTATTCGTTACCTTTTGCCAATGCCTCTTGGGCTTTACGCAGGGTCTCGTCGTCGCGCAGGAGCAATTTGTAGAAGGCTTCTTCGCCCAAGATGTTGCGGGCGATGTAGGCTTGCAACGTATGTACGATGAGTTTGCGGGATATGTTGATATACACGGGGCGGGGACGAATCCCTTTTTGAGCCGCGTATTGCACGAACTTGTTCAGCAGCATGTTGGGCTCGAGCATCGTTTCCAGTTCCTCGACGCTCTTGGCCTCGGACAGTTTCTCCCGATATTTGTCGGTGTAGTCGAACGCGTACTGGTAGAGCAGGCCTTCATTGGCTACATTGTTGAAGTAGGAGGTGTATCCCGTTGTGTCACGGGGAACAAAAATGTCGGGCATGATGCCGCCTCCGCCATACACTTCACGGCCATTGAAGGTATGGAACACCAGTTCTTTGTTTTGCTTGATGCTATCGACGTTGAAAAATTCGCCGTGCATGTATCGGTTGACAATATCCATGCTGTAATCCTCGGCTTTCCCCAATTGGTATTCTTTCTGTATGCAGCGTCCCGAAGGCGTGTAGTAGCGAGCTACCGTGAGCCGTATGGCCGAGCCGTCGCGGAACGGTATCTGTTGTTGCACGAGTCCCTTGCCAAATGTGCGGCGCCCCACGATCAACCCCCGGTCGTTGTCTTGTATGGCTCCGGCGAATATTTCGCTCGACGAAGCCGACCATTCGTCGGTGAGGACGACAAGCGGTTCTTTTTGGAACGTTCCCGTGCCGTTCGAGATGGCGTCTTCTCGCTCGAAGGCTTTGCCCTCGGCGTAGACGATGAGCCGGTTGGCCGGTAGAAATTCGTTGGCCATGTTGATAGATATATCCATGAGCCCGCCGCTATTTCCCCGCAGGTCGATGATGAAACTTTCGGCGCCTTGGTTGTTGAGCTTGGAGAGGGCGGTGATAAACTCGTCGTAGGTGGTACGGCCGAATTTACTTACTTTGATATAGCCCGATTTGTCGTCGAGCATGAAAGCGGCGTCGACGCTGTTTACAGGAATATCGCCCCGGGTCACTTCATAGGTGAGCGGATTTTTGGCTGTTTTGCGCAAGATTTCGAGTTTTACGGTTGTCCCTTTGGGGCCTCGCAGGTTTTTCATCACACGTTCGTTGCTGATGCCTTCTCCCACAAACGAAGTGTCGTTGACCGAGATGATGCGGTCGCCCGCCAATATTCCCACTTTTTCGGAAGGGCCTCCCGAGATGACACTCACTACATTGATTGTGTCGTTGAGGATATTGAATTGTATGCCTATACCGCTGAACGACCCTTCCAACTCTTCGTTGACACTCTCCAGATCTTTTGCCGGGATATAGGCCGAGTGGGGATCCAGTTCTCCCAGAATCTTGGGCATGACATTCTCTATGAGGTCGTTCCGGTTCACGGTGTCGACATACTGTTGTTCGATACACTGTAACAAAGATTCTATTTTGTCGTATCTTGGGGTTTGCCCGAACGGCGTTTCGGCCGAAAAGAATTTACCGATTACAATACCGCCTACGATGGCAATGGCTACCAGTAGCGGAACCCATACGAAACGTGCTTTTTCGTTACTCATAATGATAGTGAAGATTGTTTTAGATACACTTGTTGTTTTTCGGGAGTAGGTGCCGCACGAAGTCCCTCAGTCGCCCGGAGCTTCTTTCCCGTCTCTCTCGATGTTTTATTCGGTTTCGTCATTGGCTTGCGGGTCTATGAAATCGACCTGTATGCCGGCCTTCCGCAAGAGGTCGATACCGTCTTGCAGGCGATAATACTCCGAGAATACTACCCGTTTGATACCGGCTTGTATAATCAGCTTGGCACATTCGATGCAGGGCGACGAGGTGACATATAGCGTGGCTCCGTCGCTGCTGTTGTTGCTGCGGGCGACTTTGGTGATTGCGTTGGCCTCGGCATGTAATACGAATGGGTATGTGTGGCCTGTCTCGTCTTCGCAACAGTTTTCAAAGCCCGACGGGGTACCGTTGTAGCCGTCGGAAATAATCATTTGGTCCTTGACAATCAAAGAGCCTACTTTGCGCCGTTGGCAATAGGAATTTTCGGCCCAAATCTGCGCCATTCGTATATAGCGTTTGTCCAAAGTCAGTTGCTTGTCGGTGCTGTTTAATTTCATATCCATGTGTCGACACGATTATAATCGTACAAAAATAACGGTTTTGCGCATATTTATCTCTTTTTTTATAATTTATAACGCACGACAGGATTTACATCGGGGGTGTGAACGGGGTGCGCCTCGATTTTTGCCGGGCGGGGAGTGGCGTCACTGCCGTTCACGGCATCACGGTCAGTCGATAAACCGGCGTGTGATATTCCCGTATGCGTCGATGCGGCGGTCTCGCAGGAAAGGCCACCAGCGTCGCACGTTTTCCGACCGTGTCAAGTCAATTTCCACCACATCGCACCACTCCTCGTCGTCGGGGGCGGCGGTGAGTATTTCGCCTTGCGGGCCGCAAACGAAACTGTGTCCCCAGAATTGTATGCCGTTGGTCTGTCCCGATGGGTCGGGCTCGTGTCCCACTCGGTTCACCGCTACGACGGGCAGACCGTTGGCGACGGCATGACCTCGTTGCGAGATAATCCACGCATTTTGCTGCCGGGCTTTCTCTTCGGGCGTATCGGTGCTTTCCCAGCCTATGGCCGTGGGATAGATGAGCAGGTCGGCGCCTTGCAGAGCCATGAGCCGGGCGGCCTCGGGGTACCATTGGTCCCAGCATACCAGCACACCCAGTGTGCCTATCGAGGTTTTTATGGGCGAGAATCCCAAGTCGCCGGGTGTGAAGTAGAACTTTTCGTAATAGGCCGGGTCGTCGGGAATGTGCATTTTGCGGTATTTCCCGGCGATGGAACCGTCGCAGTCGAATACGACGGCGGTATTGTGGTAAAGCCCGGCGGCTCTCCGCTCGAAAAGCGAGGTGACCAATACGATGTGGAGGTCACGGGCTATGTGGCTGTAAAATTCGGTCGATTCGCCCGGTATGGGCTCGGCCAAATCGAAACAGTCGGTCGATTCCGTTTGACAGAAGTATAGGCTGTTGTGCAACTCTTGCAGGACCACGAGGCGAGCCCCTTGGGCGGCGCACTGCTCGATGCGTTGTTTCAGTCGGTTTTTATTGTCGGCGATCTCGGCCGTGTTGTGTTGCTGTACAAGGCCGACAATGATTTTCTTTTCGGTCATATTCATATAATATGTTTAGCGTAATACATTTTCGGGGTATTGCATCGTGACGCAATGAAGCGAGCCGTGCTGACGAATGAGGGGCGAGCAGTCTATCCCCACGATTTCGCGGCCCGGGAATGCCTGTCGCAGCGTTTCGGCGGCGAGGCTGTCGTTGTGAGGCTGCCGGTAAGTGGGGTATAGCACGGCGGTATTCATGATTAGGAAATTGGCATAGGTGGCCGGGAGCCGTTCGCCATTTTCGTCGTAGACGGCGTCGGCCATAGGCAAAGGCAGTAGCCGGTAGGGCTGCCCGTCGAGAGTGGTGAAAGTGCGCAATTGCTGTTCCATGCGTTGCAGAGCCTCGTAATGTTCGTCGGCCGGGTCGAGGCATCGCACATATACGAGGGTATTGTCGGGAGCGAACCGGGCGAGCGTGTCGATATGGCTGTCGGTGTCGTCGCCGGCCAGATAACCGTGGTCGAGCCAGAGCACACGTCGCAGCCCAAAGGCCTCTTTGAGATACTCCTCGATGCGGGCTTGCGGCCATTCGCCGTTACGGTTGGGCGATAGCAGGCATTCGCTCGTGGTGAGCAACGTGCCAGCCCCGTCGCTTTCGAGCGCACCACCTTCCAGAACGAAGTTGAGCCGGTTTTCGTATCGGGCATTGAAAACACCTTGCCGGCAGAGCGACGAGGTGATGAGGTTGTCGTGGTTGGCGGCGAATTTAAGTCCCCACCCGTTGAACTTGAAATCGCAAATCGTCGGTTTGCCTTCCTCGAATACCGTGATGCCGCCGTGGTCACGCGCCCAAGTGTCGTTGGTGGGGCACCGGACGAAATCGATGGCGCCGGTATCGACGACACCTTGCAGCCGCTGTTCGACCTCGGCGGGCGAGGGGGTTACGATGAGCAGTTTTTCCCGCTTGGAAATTTCGCGGGCCAGATCGACGAAACAGGCGGTCACCTCGTCGAGCATGTAAGCCCAGTCGGTGCCGGGGTGAGGCCAAGTGAGTTGGATACCCGATTGGGGATACCATTCGGCAGGGAGCAAGCGGGTAGGGGTCATGGCTTGGAAGTTTGCGGTTTACGGTCGAAGAAGGGGTTTTTGGCCGATACGCTCAAAGCCAATGCGATGATTTGGCCGCATCCGGGCAGCAGATTCATGGTTTGAGCCGTGGCTCCGGCCGAGAACATCACCCGGGAGTCGATGCGCAGGTCGGCAGCTTTCGAGCAAGCCGACCCCACGGCGATACCCACGTCGATAGAGTTGATGGCGCAAGGCGCGTCGCAAGGGTTCTCTTCGCAGGTTTTGGCTCCGCAGTAGGCGCAATTCAGTCCCAAAGGCTGGCGGCGGGTCCCGATGAGGACCACAGCGTCGGCGTGTTCTATATTACCGGCGTCGCGCAAGAAAAACATCATGCCACGTTTCTCGCCCTCGTCCCGCATTCGTGCGGCGAGCGACAAAAGGTCGTCGCCGGTGAGCGTGGCGATTTCGATAATGTCCACCCCTTTCCCTTTGGGGGCGGTGCGGGCGGCCGTCATAATCTGTTGGGTCGCCTCGATGATCGTCTCTTTGCGACAGTTCCGTTCGTTGTAAATCATGTGATGGCAATTTTCTATCTTTCACAAAAATAGAGCAAATCGAGTGCAGAACATCAAGCTCGCTTGAATGTTATGCCAAGATGAAGCCTATTTTCTACAAAGGTACGAAATCTTGCCGAATAACCGGTGTGGTTTTTAATAGAATAAACGTTTTGTCCCGTTAAATTGCTGTGAAGAATATCCTCTTTTGTCTTGGATAATATAATTTTTTTTGTAGTTTTGCGTTTGATGATACAAAGGGGCGCATGCCGGCGGCTGTCGATTCGCAGGGTGTGGAATCCTTTGGCAGGTGTTCTATGGAAAGAATAGTTATTAAATTAAAATCGAAACATTGATAAATAGAATCGCCATGAGAAACGATATTACAATCACATTCGACGATATTATCAAGCAGTATCGCACTCCCGATTTGGCCGAAGAGGCATTCCGCGCGATGATGGCCGAGGACCCGCAAATGGAAGACGACTACCGGGAATGGTGCGATACGACGGGAGTTCCCGAGCGTAAAGGCTTTGCCTATTATTACGAGGAGTATATCGAGCAGCAAGATTCCATTTGGGATAGCTTGAACGACAACGACGAGTGAGTCCGGTTTGCCAGTATGGATCGCGCGGCCTATATATATAATAATGTATGCTGGCGGCAAGTGACTTCAATAAATAGCTTTATTGTTTGTAATTACTTATTGGCTTTTTTTGATTTTGAATATCAGTATTTTAGATTAATAAGAAATATTTATCTCTTTCGCTCCTTCCTTCGTAAAAAAAGTGCTTAGGATAAGAAAGTGTCATTATCGGATAATAAAGTACTTTTTTGCGCTGTTTTTTTACTATTATTTTGTAGCATAAATTTAATATCATGATTATGCTCAAGAAACAGTTATTGATTATTGCGTTATTATTTGGAATTGTATCGTCGGCCAGTGCGGCCGATCCGGTGAAATTGTACGGTCAGCTTCAAGTGAAGGGAAACCAGCTTTGCAGTGAAGACGGCGACCCTGTGGTACTGAGAGGAGTGAGCTATGGCTGGCACAATTTGTGGCCCCGATTCTATAACAAAAAATCGGTGAAATGGTTGAAAAAAGATTGGATGTGCACCGTGCTGCGCGCCGCCATGGGCACTTGCATCGAAGACAACTATCTCGAAAATCCCGAGCATGCCCTCAACTGTATCAACGCTGTGGTGAAGGCCGCCATTAAAAACGACGTTTACGTCATTATCGACTGGCATACCTATTATCCGCAAAAAGAAGAGGCCAAGAAATTCTTCGCCATGATGGCGCAGAAGTATGGCAAATATCCCCATGTGATTTATGAGATTTACAACGAGCCCATGGAAGACACTTGGGAGAGCGTGAAAGAGTATGCCACCGAGGTGATTACCGAGATACGCAAATACGACCCCGACAATATCATATTGGTGGGAAGCCCGCATTGGGATCAAGATTTGCATTTGGTCGCCGCCGATCCTTTGGTAGGCTTCGACAATATCATGTACACGCTTCATTTCTATGCTGCCACGCACGGGCAGGAATTGCGCGACCGGGCCACGGCGGCTTGGGAGCAGGGGATACCCATTTTCGTGTCGGAGTGCGCCGGCATGGAAGCCTCGGGCGACGGCCCCCTCGACATCGAGGAGTGGACACGCTGGGTAGAGTGGATGGAAGACCACAAAATCAGTTGGGTGAACTGGTCTATCTCCGACAAGAACGAGACCTGCTCGATGCTCTTGCCCCGGGCGCATAAAAACGGTGGTTGGGACGAGTCGCTCATCAAGCCGGCCGGCCGTCAGAGCCGCAAGTTCATTCGCCAGTACAACGAGGCGGTCTATAAAGCCAAGAAAGAGAAGAAATAACACCAAGTATATTCTAATTTTAAATTTAATTGCAGATGAAAAGAAACCTGTTTTCTTTCCCACGTTCTCAAATGGTGGGCAAGAAGCTCAGAGCGATGTCGCTTATCGTGACCTTGTTTTGGGCAACGACTGCTATGGCAGACATTGTGGTGAAGGGAGTAGTATCCGATGATGCGGGTGTACCTATTCCCGGTGCGAATGTTACCGAGTTGAACTCAAAAGGTAGCGGAACGATTACCAATATCGATGGAGAGTATTCGATTGTCGTGAAGAACTCTCGGTCGGTACTGCGGTTCTCTTTTATCGGTTATACCAAGGAAGATGTGACCGTAGGTAATAAAAACACGATTAACGTACAATTGACCGAGGACTCGAAGTCGCTCGACGAGGTAGTCGTTATCGGTTACGGTACGATGCGTAAGAAAGACTTGTCGGGAGCCGTGGCTTCTATCAAGAGCGAGGACCTGATGATTGGTAACCCTACCAGTTTCAGCCAAGCCCTGCAAGGTAAGCTCGCCGGTGTGCAAGTCAACTCCAACGACGGTGCCCCGGGTTCGGGTATGAGTATCACCATTCGTGGTGCCAACTCTTTCTCGACCAGTTCGCAACCGTTGTATATCGTCGACGGTATCCCCTTCGATGCCGGTAGCACCCCGACGAGTGGAGCCAACGAAAACAACAACACCACCTCCAACCCCTTGTCGTTGATCAACCCCAACGATATCGAGTCGATCGATGTGCTCAAAGATGCTTCGGCAACGGCCATCTACGGTTCTCGTGGTGCCAACGGTGTTGTCTTGATTACTACGAAAAAAGGTAGATCGGGTGCCGCCAAAGTAGAGTTCTCGGCCAACTTCGGTCTCTCGAAAATCTCGAAAATCGTCGAGAGCCTCAACGCCTACGAGTATGCCAACTTCGTGAACGAGGCCACCATCAACAACGCTTTGTACGACAACACGCCGTATGCCTACCTGCCTTACCGGGGCGACTGGAACTATCGTCGCGACCCCGAGAACAACATCATTCCCGAGTCGGGTTCGTATGAGCCTGCCCCCGAGGACTTCTTGAATCCGGGCTGGCACGAGGACGAGTATGGAAACCGCGAGTGGGTCGAGGGTACCAACTGGCTGGACGAAATCCTCCAAGATGCCTTTACCCAAGAGTACAACATCAGCGTTTCGGGCGGTAACGACAAATCGCACTACGCTTTCTCGGGTAACTATACCGACCAAACCGGTATTATCCGCAATTCGGGTTACGACCGTTTGACCGTGCGCGCCAACGTGGGCAGCCAAGTGAAATCGTGGTTGAACACCGGCTTGAACATCAACTTTACCAAGTCCAACACCCGTTTCGCCAAAGCGAACTCCTATGATTACAGTATCATTCGTTCGGCCATGTTGTATCCTCCCACGATCTATGTGGGCGACCACACACAAGACGACGAGTTCTTCTGGCTGTCGGCCAACCCCCGTACCTATGTGAACACCTCCAAAGACGAATTGACCTCGATCAACGTCTTCACTTCGGCCTTCTTGGAAATCAAGTTCACCGACTGGTTGCGTTTCCGCCAGAACTTCGGTATGAGCTACACCGACAACGAGCGTTCCACCTACTATCCCCGCGAGACGGGCGAAGGTAAGAACTACAACGGTCGTGCCGGTAGGAGCGACAACTTCTATCAGAATGTGACGGCCGAGTCGGTGTTGACCTTCGACAAGACCTTTGCCGATATTCACCACTTGAATGTTGTGGCCGGTTTCACTTATGAAAATACCAACTGGGGCGGCAAGGCGATCAACGCCTCCAACTTCCCCACCGACATTACCGAGGATTACAACCTTTCGCAAGCGTTGACCATCGATGCGCCCACCAGCAACCGTGGCGAGGCTGCCTTGGTTTCGTTGCTGGGTCGTGCCAACTATGTGTTGAAAGACCGTTACATCTTCACCGCTTCGTTCCGTCGTGACGGTTCGAGCCGTTTCGCTCCCGGTAACAAGTTTGCCAACTTCGCTTCGGGTGCCGTCGCTTGGGTGCTCTCCGAAGAGGACTTTATCAAAAACCTGAATGTGTTCAGCAACTTGAAGCTGCGCCTCAGCTACGGTCAAACCGGTAACCAAGGTATCAACAGCTACCAGACGATGGTATCGTTGGGAACAGCCAACTATCCTTTCGGCGGTATTACCGACAGCGGTTTCGCCGGCGATTCCAGCAAAGGCCCGTTGAACAAAGACTTGAAGTGGGAGACCACCGACCAGTATAACGTAGGTTTGGACTTCGGTTTCTTGAAAAACCGCATCGCCCTTTCGGTGAACTACTACTACAAAAGAACCAAAGACTTGTTGCAATATGTGTCGATTCCCTCTTCGACGGGATTCTCCAACATGTGGACTAACTTCGGCCATGTGACCAACGAAGGTATTGAGATTACCGGTCAATTCTATGCCATAGATTCCAAAGACTGGGGCTTGGATTTCGACGCCAACATCTCGTTCAACCGCAACCGCATCGGTGGCCTCACCGCCGACCAATATGCCAACAACCTGTGGTATAGCGCCAAAGAGGTATTTATCCAACGCAACGGATTGCCCATCGGTGCCATATTCGGTTATGTAGAGGACGGCTACTACGACAACCTCGCCGAGGTGCGCGCCGATCCTTTGTATGCCAACGCTTCCGATGTGGAGGCTCAACGTATGGTGGGTGAAATCAAGTATCTCGATAAAAACGGCGACGGCAAGCTCACGACCGAGGACCGTGCCATCATCGGTGATACCAACCCCGACTTCACCTACGGTCTCACCGGTAACTTCCGTTGGAAAGACCTCACCCTGAGCCTGTTCTTCCAAGGAACCTACGGCAACGACATCTTCAATGCCAACCTCACCAACATTTCCATGCAGAGTGTGAGCAACATTCCCAAGTTCGCTTATTACAGCCGCTGGACTCCCGAGAACACCGAGAACGCCGAATGGCCCCGCGCCACGATGGCTCAAACTCGTGAGTGGAGAATCTCCGACCGTCACGTCGAAGATGGTTCTTATTTGAAACTCAAAACCATCAACTTGGCTTATAATTTCGGCTCTCCCTGCAAAGGAATTGAAAACTTGACGGTATTCGGTACCGTGAACAACGTGTTTACGATTACCAATTACAGCTGGTACGATCCCGATGTGAACACCTTCGGTCAGGATGCTTCCCGCCGTGGTGTGGATATCTACTCTTATCCGGCAAGCCGTACATTCAGTTTAGGAGTAAAAGTAACGTTATAATCCGCAAAACAATGAAAATGAATAGATTATCGATATATGTGACCATGTTGGGGTTGGCGATGGCGACAGCGCCGGTCTTCACTTCGTGCGAGGATATGCTCGAAGAAAAACCCTACGACTTTATCTCTCCCGACGATGTGCCCGATTCCGACGACGGCGCCGACATGTGGACGACCGGCGTGTACGAAACGTTGCACTCCTCCATGTTCCGCTACGGAAACATGCCCCGTCCTTTCGACTACGATTGCGACAATGTGTCGGGTGCCACTTGGCAGTTCGACCAGTTCGGTAACGGTAACTTCCAAGGCTCTAACAACCACTGCGACGTGGTGTGGACGGGTATGTACTCGGTGATCAACCGGGCCAACGAGGCTATCGAGCGAATCAACGAGATGCAGAACCTCACTCCCGCTCACCGCGACAATGTGCTGGGCGAGTGCTATTTCTTGAAAGGCTGGGCCTATTTCATGCTGGTGCGCGCCTATGGCGACATTCCGGTTTATTCGGTGAGCGTGAACCAGTCGCAACAATACACGAGCAGCCCTCGTATTCCTATTCACGATGTTTATACGCAGACCATCATTCCGTTGCTGTCCGATGCCAAGGATATGCTCTATAAAAACACCGACGCCAATTTCCAAGCCGGCCGTGTGTGCGCCGCTTCGGCTGCCGGTCTGTTGGCCAAAGTCTATGCGACGATTGGTTCGGCTTCTATGCCCGCCGGCGAGGTCATCACGGTGAAAACCGGCCCGCAATATGTGATGCAGAACATCAACGGTACCAACACGAAGGTATATACCGAGCCCACTCCCTACGACTTCAACAAGACCCAAGTGGCCGGTTACGAGTCGTTCAACTCGCAAGAGTATTATCAACTGGCCTATGATTTGGCCAAGGAGATAGTGGTCGATGGCAAGTATGGCACGCACAAGTTGGAGGCCTACGACCTCATTTGGTCTCCCAGCGGTAAAACGTGCAGCGAGCACCTCTTCAGCCTGCAATCCAAGTCGGGCGACGAGTTGTACGGAACCCTCTTCACCTACCACTATTGCGGTATGACCAACGAACAGGGTCACATCGAGAACAGCCTCACGGTGGGCAACAGCAAGCACTGGTACCTCCTCTTTGAGGAAGACGACTACCGGGTAGACAAAGGCGTGTTGCACTGCTGGATTCGCGAAGGTTCCGATACGAGCTGGGGCGGTGGTTCCTACTTCCCCAACTTCGGTAAATGGCAAACGATGGTAACGAACAAAGAGGCTCCCTTCGACAACCCCGAGGTAACCGCCGGGTGGCGTTGCGACGAGGGTGGTTCGGAGCAGTTCTTCGCCTTCACGACGAAATATAGCCAACAAGTGACCGACCAAACCCTGCAACGTACCGACGCCAACTACCCGTTCTTGCGTTATGCCGATGTGGTTCTGATTATGGCCGAGGCTTCGAACGAGTTGAAAGGCGCTAACCAAGAGGCTATCGATTTGCTCAACGACGTGCGCGAGAGAAGCAACGCCACACCCCGGGCTCTCGAGAATTACTCGACCAAGTCGGCTTTGCGCTCGGCTATTCTGGAAGAACGCTCCATGGAGTTCGCTATGGAAGGCGACCGCCGTTGGGACTTGATTCGCTGGGGTATCTATCTGCAAGCGATGAACGCACTGGGCGGAACCGACGTGTGCGGTAATGTGAAGAGCCGTTCCGAGAAACACCTGCTCTTCCCCATTCCCACGCTCGAGGTTCTCACGAACCAAGCAATTACCGAGAACAATCCCGGTTGGAGTTAATAGTATATAACCCGAAAAAACAATGAAAATGAAAAATATAAAATATATGGCTGCGTGGGCGGCAGTGCTGTTTGCCTTTTCCGCCTGTCAGGACATAGTGGAAGTGGAAGACCTCAAAGCCAAGGACGATATCCCTTCTACCGGAGCTCCTGAGATTACGAAAATCGTGCTGGCCAACGATGCGGAGTTTGAAATCGATGGCGCCGATTTTGAGGACATGGTGCGCATCGAGGGTAAAAACCTCGGCGATGTGGTGTCGGTCAAGTTCAACGATGTGGAGGTCGACCCCAAAGAGATTTACGCGCGTTACGAAATGTTGTTGGCGCCGGTGCCCCGTCAGTTGCCGGGTGAGGTGACCGACATGCTTTACATCACGACCAAGCACGGTTCGGTAGAAGTTCCTTTCACCGTATCGATTCCCGATTTGACCATCGACGGTTTGCAAAATGAGTTTACCAATCCCGGCGATACGACGGTGATCACGGGCGACAACTTCGACCTCTACGGTATTACCGTCGAGCAGGCCGATGTGCGCATTGGCAATTCGATTTGTACCGTAATCGACGCTACACGCTCGGATATCACGCTGCAAATCCCCGCCAACGCCCAGCCTAATACCGACCTGACCATTAAGGGCGGTGAGATGGACGAGCCGGTGGCTATCCCGTATATGAATCCCGGGCTCCAGATTTTCGATTTCAACGATTGGCCGGGTTATGGCGCGTTTACCCATGCCAGCCAGTTCCCCGACCATACGACCAACTTCTTGTGCGACGGCACCGAGGGCGAGGGCTATCCCGAGCCGCTGAACGAGGGCATGAAGTACTTGCGTTTCCACAGCAATGTGGGCGCTTGGGGTTGGATGGTACTGTGGGCCGGCTACATTCAAGTGCCGGCCGAGGTGGCTGCCGATCCGGCATCGTATAACCTGTGCTTCGAGGTTTGCACGAACGCTGCTTACCCGCTGGGTTCGACCACGCGAATCGCTTTTGGAAATTACATGTGGATGCCCGGCGCGAGCGGAATCCCTGTCAATACCTACGGTGGCTGGCAGACCATGCGCATAGGCTTGGATGAAGTAAGCGAGAATACGATTATTCCCGAGGGCTGCAGCCCGGCACCGGATAACACCGAGTGGAAGATTGTCTTCACGCCGACCGATGCCATGGACTTCGACCTGAGCATGTGCAACTTCCGTTTCGCTAAAAAAATAGACTGAGAATAACTGTGATAAGCCGGGTGGGGCGACTATGCCCCGCCTCGGCTTTATCGCTATCATTAAAACTATACACTATTTATTTTTTATGAAGGTTAAAAAGATTTTGACATTAGCTTTTGTCGCTGTGCTCATGGCATCTTGCGGCAATGAAGACGGCCCCGGAGGAGACGGTGGCGGTAACGGCGGAACCGAGCATACCGTGTACTTCGGTGTGAACATGTCGGGCGCCGAGTTTGGTAACGTATATCCCGGTGTCGACGGCACGCACTATGGCTATCCCACGAAAAAAGATTTGGAATATTTCAAGGAAAAGGGATTGCGCATGATTCGTTTCCCGTTCCGTTGGGAGCGTATCCAACGCGAGATGAACGGGCCGCTCGTCGAGACGGAACTGGCCAAGATGAAAGAGTTTGTGCAAGCTGCCGAGGACTTGAACATGCCGCTCTTGCTCGATATGCACAACTTCGGCCGTTACTGCGTCTATTCCAATGGCGTGAACTCCGACGACAACCAGTTTGTGGTTATCGGCAACGCCCAATGCACGGTCGAGAACTTCTGCGACGTGTGGAAAAAACTGGCTGCCGAGTTCAAGGACTATAAATGTATCTGGGGCTACGACATCATGAACGAGCCTTACGACATGTTGCGCACCACTCCGTGGGAGACTATCGCGCAGGCATGTATCAACGCTATCCGTGAGGTCGATACCGAGACCATGCTGGTCATCAGCGGTAACGAGTATAGCTCGGCCAGCCGTTGGAAAGAGGTGAGCGACGGGTTGAAAAACTTGGTCGACCCCTGCGACAACATGATTTTCCAAGCCCACGTCTATTTCGATTGGGACGCTTCGGGTAACTATTCCCGCTCGTACGACGAGGATGGTGCCACCACGCAAACCGGTGTGGCTCGCCTGCGTCCGTTCGTAGAGTGGCTCAAAGAGAATAACAAACGCGGTTTCGTGGGCGAGTATGGTGTGCCCGACGACGACGGCCGCTGGTTGGATATTCTCGACTCCGCCTTGAAATATCTGCAAGAGAATGGCGTGAACGGTACTTACTGGTCGGCCGGCCCTCGCTGGGGCGACTATAAGTTGGCCGTTCAACCTACCGACAACTACACGGTAGACCGTCCCCAATTGGAGACTTTGTTGAAATACAAGACAACTGTACAAATTTATTGATGTAAACGATGAAAAGATTCGTCACAAGTAGCACGCTTGTATTGTTTACTATTTTGTCTGGATTTCCCGTTTCGCACGGGAAATCCTTAGACGAAATAGATCGCGAGAGTTTTGCGGCCCGGTATGTGTTGTCCGAGCTGCCCGGCATCGCCTTGTCGCCGGTGAAAAGTATCGAACCGGTAGAAGAGCCCGAGGTGCTGAGCCTCGACGGAACTTGGCTCATGGCCGAAGGCGGAGATGAAACCGCCCGGGTGGGCGCCGATTGGAGCGACGCCATGGAGGCCGTTGTCCCGGGAAGCGTGCACACGGCACTGGTGGCGAACGGGGTGATACCCGACCCCTATATCGGGCAAAACGACTCGATAGCCGAAAAGCAGAGTTACAAAACATGGTGGTTCCGCAAAGACTTTTCGTTGGAGCGACTGCCTGCCAGTCCTGTCCTTTCGTTTGGCGGCGTGGCCAATCGCTGCACCGTGTGGCTGAACGGGCATCAACTGGGCACTCACGAAGGAATGTTCGGCGGCCCCGACTTCCCCGTGAAAAGATATTTGAAAAAAGAGAACACCCTCGTGGTGAAGCTCGACCCCATTCCCCAAATGTTTTTAGGGAATTGGCCCCCCAATGCCAACGAAAGTTGGAAATATACCGTGGTGTTCAACTGTGTGTATGGTTGGCACTATGCGCAAATCCCGGCGTTGGGCATTTGGCGCCCGGTGCGCCTGATCGCCGAGGCTCCGGTAAAAGTGGAGTCGCCTTTTGTCTCGACCCGCTCGTTGAAAGGCGATATGCGCCTGATCGTGGCTCTCGACAAAGTGAGCGCCCCTATCAAAGGCAAATTGCAAATCGAGGTATCTCCCCGCAATTTCGAGGGCAAGCCTCAATATTTTGAATATAGAATCAACTCGTCGAAGAAAGCCGAGCAGCTTTCGTTCGATTTCAAGATAGACAATCCTCGCCTGTGGTGGCCCAACGGCCGGGGCGAACAGAACCTTTACGACCTCACCGTGTCGTTCGTTCCCCGTAACGGCGCGCGCCCCGACGTGAAAAAAACGACCTTCGGGATACGCACCATCGAAATGGCGCCTTTCCCCGAGGGACCCCGGGAGGATCGTTATAACTGGACATTCGTCGTAAACGGGAAACCCATGTTTGTGAAAGGCACCGGCTGGTGTACGGTCGACGCCTTGATGGATTTCTCGCGCGACCGCTACGACCACCTGCTGAGCATCGCCAAGAGCCAGCATGTACAGATGCTGCGGGCGTGGGGTGGGGGATTGCCCGAGACCGACGACTTTTATGACCTGTGCGACCAATACGGCATCATGGTGATACAAGAGTGGCCCACGGCGTGGAACAGCCACAACACACAACCGTTCGAGATGCTCGAAGAAACGGTCGTACGCAATACGAAACGCATTCGCAACCACCCTTCGCTGGTGATGTGGGGCGCCGGTAACGAATCGGACAAACCCTTCGGCCCGGCAATCGACATGATGGGACGCCTGAGCCTCGAGCTCGACGGCACTCGCCCCTTCCACCGGGGTGAGGCGTGGGGCGGCAGCGACCACAATTACAATTGCTGGTGGGACGACATACACTTGAACCACAACTTGAATATGACCTCGCCGTTCTGGGGCGAGTTCGGGATAGCTTCGTTGCCGCACATCGAGAGCGTGGAGCGCTATCTGGCCGAGGAAAAAGACATATGGCCCTCGCGCGAGGGAGGACACTTCCGCCACCATACACCCATTTTCGGGACGATGGGCGAGTTTGGCAAGCTCTCGCAATACTCGGGCTATTTCATGCCCGACACGACGTTGGCCGAGTTTATCATAGGCTCCCAACTCTCGCAAGTGGTGGGAGTGCGCCATACCTTGGAACGCGCCCGCACCCGGTGGCCCGAGACGACCGGCGCGCTCTATTACAAGATGAACGACAACTATCCGGGTGTGTCGTGGGGGTGTGTCGACTATTACGGGGCTATCAAGCCGGTGCACTATTTCGTGCAGAAGTCGTTCGCCCCGTTGACCGGGGTATTGCTCTTCGACCGCACGAACCTGTCGAGTCAAGAGGTCTCTTTGCCGCTCTACCTGCTCGATGATTGCAATCGATTGAAAGGCAAGGACTACACGGTGTCGGTGACGGTCTACAACGCCCAATTGGATACGGTCGTGAACCGGGAGTTCGAGGGACGGGGCGATGAAGCCACGGTGAAACAACTGGGCACGCTCGACTTGACCCGGGCACAGACCAAGACAACCATGCTCTTTTTTGTGGTCGATGTGCTTTGCGACGGCGACCGCTTGGCTCGCAATTACTACTTCACCAATTACGAGGTGCGCCGGGGAGTGATTATGTCGATGCCCCGCACCGATGTCGCCCTCGCACAGGACGGGCACCGTGTGACAGTGACCAATACCGGGAAGTTGCCGGCCATAGGCGTGCATGTGGAGTGGCCCGGCCATGCCCATGAGTTTGTCGCATCGGAAAATTATTTGTGGCTCGACGCCGGCGAGTCGAAGACAATCGAGGTGAATACCGAGGAACCGGTGTGTGTGAAAGGTTGGAATATTAATTGAAAAGATAGATAGATTATGAAAAAAATTGTTTTTGTATTGGCGGCAGGTCTGTTGTTGGGCAGCTGCGCCGGAAAAGTGGAACAGCCGGTGGGCAAACCCTATGGCGTGAATATGGCTTGCGCCGATTTTGGGTCGAACTTCCCGGGCGTGTATAATACCGATTACACCTATCCCGAGGCTTCGGACTTGGATTATTGGAACGAACACGGATTGAAACTGGTGCGTTTCCCGTTCAAGTGGGAACGCTTGCAATATGAGCTGAACGGTGAGTTGAACCGCCACGACCTCGACAAGATGAAAACCTTTGTGGCTGCCGCCGCCGAGCGCGACATGGTCGTGCTGCTCGACCTGCACAATTATTGCCGCCGCTATATGAATGGCGAGCATACGATTATCGGTACCGGAGGGCTGACTCCCGAGCATTTGGCCTCGTTCTGGAAAACGATGGCCGAGGAGTTCAAATCGTTTGACAACATTTATGCCTATGGACTGATGAACGAACCGCACGACTTGGATTCCTGCACGACATGGTTCGAAATGGCACAGTTGTGCATCGACTCCATTCGCACGGTCGATATGGATACCCGTATCATGGTAGGTGGCAACCATTGGAGCTCGGCCGAGCGCTGGCTGGAACTGAGCGACACGCTGAAATATCTGAAAGACCCTGCCGATAAATTGGCCTTCGAGGCTCATGTCTATTTCGACGCCGATGCCTCGGGAACCTACAAACGCCCCTATGACCAAGACTCGTGCTATCTCGAAAAAGGAGTCGACCGGGTGCGCCCGTTTGTAGAATGGTTGCAAGCCAATCAATTCGAGGGCATCGTAGGAGAGTATGGAATCCCCGACGACGACCCCCGCTGGAATGCCGTGCTGGATAAATTCCTCGCCTATTTGCAGGAAAACGATGTGAACGGTTGCTATTGGGCCGCCGGTCCGTGGTGGCCGAAAGACGAGTTCATGGCGATAACTCCGGTCGACGGGAAAGACCGTCCGCAAATGGAGGTGGTGAAAAAGTATCTGACGACGGCTAAAAAATAAAAGCGATATGCGCCGCACGCTATTCATCTTGTTTCTGGTGGGAACTCTCGCCGCAACGGCGCAGACCGGAGGCCTTGCGGGGAAATCGGTCGATTTTTCGCACGGCGATTTGCAGGTCTCGCCCAACGGTCGTTACCTGCAACATACCGACGGCACCCCCTTCCTCTATTTGGGCGATACGGCATGGGAACTGCTCTACCGGTTGGACGAGCAGCAGGTCGAGCGGTATATGGAGAACCGGCGAAGCAAAGGTTTCACGGTGATTCAAACCGTCATCTTGGCCGAGCTTGATGGCGAGGATGCGATAAACCGCCCGCTCCTGAACGGTTCGCCCCTGACCCCGTCGCCCGAATATTTCGCATGGGTCGACCGGGTGTTGGCGATCGCAGCCGAGAAAGGCCTTTATCTGGGGCTGCTGCCTACATGGGGCGACAAAGTCGATAAGCAGTGGGGTACCGGGCCCGAGATATTCGATGAGTCGAACGCCCGGGAGTATGGACGATGGCTGGGACGCCGCTATGCCGATACCCCTAATATCATATGGATTGTGGGTGGCGACCGCAGCGGAGAGGGCGAAAACTTCGCCATATGGAAAGCGATGGCCGAGGGTATCAAGGAGTTTGACCACAGGCACTTGATGACCTATCACCCGAAGGGCGAACACTCCTCGTCGTTTTGGTTTCACGAGGAGCCGTGGCTCGATTTCAACATGTTCCAAAGCGGCCATGCCCAATGCGATTATGCCATATACCGGCGGTTGCTATATCCCGATTTGCAGAAACAACCGGTAAAACCGGTGTTGGATGGCGAGCCTCGGTATGAGAATATCCCCATCAATTTCAAGTCGGAAAACGGGAGATTCGACGATGCCGACGTGCGCATGACACTCTACCAGAGCGTATTCAGCGGAGCCTTCGGCTATACCTATGGCTGTAACGAGGTGTGGCAGATGTATGCCCCCGGGCGCGAACCCATGATCGAGGCGCAGAGACCATGGTACGAATGCCTCGATTTGCCCGGAGCCGGCGATATGATTCATTTCAGGCGGCTGGTCGAGTCGGTCGATTTCTTCGGGGGAGCACCCATGCAGCGACTGATTGTCTCGCCCGAACAGACCGATGCCGATTGTGCCGTGGCCTATGCCGGTGAGGGTTATGCGTTTTACTATATGCCTCACGGGCATGCCGTGACAATTGCTTTCCCCGATTGGGCACAAACGAAAACAGTGCGGTTGGAGTGGCTGAATCCGCGTGATGGAGAGCGGACTTTTTATAAAGAAATAGAGGGAGGAGAGACCTTCGAGGCGGTTCCTCCCACACAGGGAAAAGGAAATGACTGGGTGTTGATAGCCCGTTGATATATAGGATTATTTTATTTAAGACATTGAAAGATATGGTACAAGAGTTTGAAGCGTTGAAAAAAGAGCATGAAGCCCTTCTTTCGAGAAAAAACGAGAAATGCGATAAACGCAATGGGGTTTACGTTCGCTATAAAAACCCCGTAGTGACAGCCGAACACACGCCCCTGATTTGGCGGTATGATTTCGATGAAACGACCAACCCCTATATGGAGGAACGCATCGGAATCAATGCGGTGATGAACTCGGGAGCGATAAAATTGAATGGCAAATACTATTTGGTCGTGCGTGTCGAAGGTAACGACCGCAAGTCATTTTTTGCCGTAGCCGAGAGTGACAGCCCGGTAGATGGATTCCGTTTTTGGGATTACCCCATACTGATGCCCGAGACCGACGTGCCCGACACAAACATGTATGACATGCGGCTCACGGCTCACGAGGACGGTTGGATTTACGGTATATTTTGTGCCGAGCGCAAAGACCCCGACGCTGCTCCGGGCGATTTGTCTGCGGCCGTGGCTTCGGCAGGTATAGCCCGCACGAAAGATTTGAAGACTTGGGAGCGTCTCCCCGATTTGAAAACGAAGAGCCAGCAACGCAACGTCGTGTTGCACCCCGAATTTGTGAATGGGAAGTATGCTCTCTATACCCGTCCGCAAGACGGATTTATCGATACGGGTAATGGTGGCGGCATAGGCTGGGCGCTGGTCGATGACATGTGCCACGCCGAAGTGCAAGACGAGGTGATTATCAATAAACGCGAGTATCACACCATCAAGGAGGTGAAAAACGGTGAAGGGCCGCACCCGATTAAAACCGACAAAGGTTGGTTGCACCTCGCTCACGGTGTGCGTGGCTGTGCCGCCGGGTTGCGTTATGTGCTCTATTTGTACATGACTTCGCTCGAAGACCCCACGAAAGTGATTGCCGAGCCGGCCGGATACTTTATGGCACCCATTGACGGGGAGCGCATAGGCGATGTCTCGAACGTGTTGTTCTCCAATGGTTGGATTGCCGACGAGGACGGGAAAGTATATATCTATTACGCTTCGTCCGATACCCGTATGCATGTGGCCGAATCGACCGTAGACCGTTTGGTCGACTACTGTCTGCACGCCCCTGCCGATGGCTTACGCTCGATAGAATCGGTGCGCACCATCATCGCTATGGTAGATCACAATAAGAAACTTTTGAAATAAGACAACATGGAACGTGTAAAATTAAGAGAGAAAATAGGGTATGGCTTGGGTGATGCCGCCTCTTCCATGTTTTGGAAGCTCTTCACCATGTATTTGCTGTTTTTCTATACCGATGTAGTAGGCATATCGGCTGCCGTAGTCGGTACAATGATTCTGATCACTCGTATTTGGGATACCTTCCTCGATCCCTTTATCGGGATTTTGGGCGATCGCACACATTCCCGTTGGGGAAAATTCCGTCCTTATCTGTTGTGGGGTGCGATACCTTTCGGTTTGTGCGGTATCCTCACCTTCTCGTCATGGGGCGGGGAGTCGGAAACCTCAAAAATCGTGTATGCCTATGTCACCTATACCATTATGATGATGGTCTATTCGTTTGTCAACGTGCCTTACGCCTCGTTGCTGGGCGTGATGTCGTCCGATCCTCAGACCCGCACATCGTTGTCGTCCTATCGAATGACGTTTGCGTTTGGAGGTAGCATCTTGGCTCTGTTCCTTATCGAGCCGTTGGTCGACATATTCAGCAAAATGAAGCTGGTCGACGGTGTGCCGTCGCAGACGTTCGGCTGGCAGATGGCCGCGGTGGTGTTTGCTATTTTGGCCGTGATTATGTTTTTCCTCACGTTTTCGTGGACCAAAGAGCGTGTGAAGCCCATCAAGGAAGAAAAAACATCGTTGAAGGACGATGTGAAAGACTTGGTGAAGAACAAACCGTGGTGGATTCTGCTGGTGGCCGGAATCATGGTCATCGGGTTTAACTCGTTGCGCGACGGGTCGGCGGTCTATTATTTCAAATATTATGTCGAGGCGCCCGAGTCGTTTGCTTTCTCCTTCATGGGAGCATCGGTTACGCTCATCACCATTTATCTTGTTTTGGGTCAGATTTGCAACATCTTGGGTATCATGTTGGTTCCCACGTTTACCCGCTGGTGGGGCAAGAAATACACTTTCTTCATCGCTATGGTAGGAGCCACGGTATTTAGCGTCATATTTTACTTCTTGCCCAAAGACGGCGTTTACGGCATGTTGGCGTTACAAGCCATCATCAGTATGTGTGCCGGAATCGTTTCGCCGTTGTTGTGGTCGATGTATGCCGATATATCGGACTATTCGGAGTGGAAGACCGGCCGTCGGGCAACAGGTCTTATCTTCTCCTCCTCGTCGATGACTCAAAAATTGGGTTGGACGTTGGGTGGTTCCTTGACCGGTTGGCTGCTGTTCTATTTCGGATTCGAAGCCAATACGATACAATCAGAGTCGGCGTTGACGGGTATATGCTTGATGATGAGTATATTCCCGGCCATAGCAACCGGTATATCGGCTCTCTTCATTTCGCACTACCCGTTGAGCGAAAAACGCTTGTCGCAGATTTCTGCCGACTTGGACAGCCGTCGGGAAGAAGCAGCAAAATAACAATTACTTTAATCGGGATAAAACAATGTTTCGCAAAATATTTAGTTACGGATTGGCTATATTATCGGGGAGCGTGCTGCTCTCCTGCCAAACAAGTCTCGAACCTCCCTATGCGTTGGAGTGCGAGTATTTGACAACCCCGTTGGGGGTAGACACCCATTCGCCGCGCCTGTCATGGAAAATACCGTCGGCGCATGGCGATTCGATAACAGGGTGCCGGGTGTGGGTGGCCGCCGACAGTGTGGCTGTGGCGCAAGGTACGGAGGGTTGCTGGGATAGCGGCGAACTTCCCGCGACCGCTCGTCGTGTGGCGTATGCCGGCGACTCGTTGCGCTCGTGGACTAAATATTATTGGAAAGTGGGGTATCAAACAAAGGGAGCCGACGAAATGGTCTGCTCACCGGTAACCTCGTTCACGACCGGGGTGTTTTTGCCCGTCGAGTGGGAGGATGCCCGCTGGATAAGTGACGGACATGATAAAGATTATCGCCCGTCGCCCTACTTCCGAAAAGATTTCGAAGTGACAGGCGAGGTGAAACAGGCTTATGCGATGATTGCCGCGGCTGGATTGTATGAACTCTCTTTGAACGGTACTCGCATAGGCGACCACTTCTTGGATCCCATGTACACTCATTTTGACAAACGTGTCTTGTCGGTCATGTACGACATAACCGATGCTCTGTCGGAGGGTGAAAACACGATAGGTGTGCAGTTGGGCAACGGGTGGTACAATCACCAATCTACGGCCGTTTGGTTCTTCGACCGAGCCGCTTGGCGCAATCGTCCTGCGTTCGTCGCTCAGGTGCGCATCGAATATGCCGATGGGCGAGTCGATACCCTGTCGACCGACGGCAGTTGGTTGACGACCGACAGCCCGGTGATATTCAACAGCATTTACACGGCCGAACACTATGACGCCCGCCGGGAAATAGCCGATTGGAACAAACCGAGGTGCGACGTTTCACAATGGAGCGAGGCGAAAGAAGTGGATTCGCCCACACAACGTATTGAGTCGCAAATGTCGGTACCTGTAAGAACGATTGCCCGCTACGAAGCCTCTTATTTTGAAAAGAAGAGCGATACCTGTTATATATACCATTTCCCCGAGAACATGGCAGGAACCGTGGAACTTTCGGTCACAGGCGAGGCGGGCACCGTGTTGAGGCTGAAACATGGCGAGATGCTCAATGAAGACGGAACCGTGAACTTGGCCAACATCGATTACCATTATCGTCCTACCGACGATAGTGATCCTTTCCAAACGGATATTGTCATCCTAAAAGAGGGGACTACCCATTTTACGCCCAAGTTCAATTATAAAGGATTCCAGTATGTAGAGGTAACTTCGTCGCAGTCCGTCGCCCTCGACGAGAAGAGTGTGGTGGCTTTGAAAATGCACAGCGATGTGCCGGTAGCCGGGCGTTTCCATTCGTCGTCCGAGTTGCTGAACAAGATATGGCAAGCGACGAATAACTCCTATTTGGCCAATCTGTTCGGCTATCCCACCGATTGCCCGCAACGCGAGAAAAACGGTTGGACCGGCGATGCCCATATTGCCATAGAGACCGGATTGTACAACTTCGACGCCGTTACGGTTTATGAAAAATGGTTGCCCGATTTTATCGACGCACAACGGGAGAACGGAGTGTATCCTTGTATTATTCCCACGTCGGTATGGGGATTCGACTGGGCCAACGGTGTGGACTGGACCAGCGCGTCGATTATCATACCGTGGGAAATCTATCGTTTTTATGGCGATGACACGCTCATGCGCCGCATGTATCCGTCGGTGAAAAAATATGTGGCATATATCGAGTCGATAGCCAAGAACAATCTTACCGACTGGGGATTGGGCGACTGGATTCCGGTTCGGAGCAAAAGCGATGTGACTTTGACCACGTCGATTTACTACTATAACGCTGTCTCTATTATGGCAAAGGCGGCCGCACAACTCGGCTATGCCGACGATGCCGCTTATTACTCGGCTTTGGCTGTCAAGATAAGAGAGGCTATCAACGACCGTTATCTCGATGAGAAGACCGGTATTTATGCCTCGGGCACACAAACCGAGCAGGCTATGCCGCTTTATTGGAACGTCGTTCCCGATGAGTATCGGGCGAAGGTGGCCGAACAGCTAAATCGCCGGGTGGAGGCCGACTCGTGCCACATCGATGTGGGTCTGCATGGTAGCAAGGCTTTGCTCGGGGCTTTGTCCGATAACGGCTATCCCGAGACCGCCTACCGGGTGGCGACGCAAGAGTCGTACCCGTCGTGGGGATATTGGATTAAAAATGGCGCTACCACGTTGCATGAAAATTGGCGCACCGATGTGATTATCGATAACTCTTTGAACCATATCATGTTTGGCGAGATAGGAGCTTGGTTGTATAAGACATTGGGCGGTATGCGCATCGACGAGTCCCAACCGGGATTCCGCCACCTCTTGTTGCAACCCTATTTCCCCGACGACTTGGATGCTCTGGTTGTCGAACACGAAACACCCTACGGTCGCATATCTACTTCGTGGACCCGTCACGACCGGAAGGGGATAACCTACGAACTCGTTTTGCCCGAGGGTGTGGAGGCGACTTTCGCCCCGCTGGGAGACAACGTGGTGTATGAAGGCCCTTCGACATTCTCGCCGGGAACTTATAAACTTGAATTGCAATCAGTGGAACGTTAATCTTTGAATCATCGAAATCGGTTATGAAAAAATATTTTTTCCTTTTGCTGGGAATCCTTTGCAGTAGTTGGGTTTTGGCCGAGACTTCTGCGCTTTCCATGCCGCGTATCTTTGCCGATCACATGGTTTTGCAGCGCGATGAGTCTATCGATTTGTGGGGAACTTCGGCGCCCAAAGAGAAAATTACCGCTGAATTGAATGGACAGAAGAAAAGCGCCCGAGCCGACGCCGAAGGGAAGTGGTCGGTTTCACTGCCGGCGATGCCGGCCGGCGGTCCCTACACGTTGACGGTGAAAGGGAAAAAAGAGCGGATCGTTTTTACCGACGTTTGGTTGGGCGAGGTGTGGATATGTAGTGGTCAGTCCAATATGGAGTTCCGCCTGCACACGGCGATGAATGCGGCCGAGGAGATTGCCGATGCCGAGAACTATCCGCTTTTGCGCTCGTTCAATGTAAAACAGGTCATGTCGCATCTCCCGCTCGACGATGTGCAGGGCGAATGGCAGGTTTGCACGTCAGAGACTGCCGGCGATTTTTCGGCCGTAGGCTACTTTTTCGCCCGTGAACTCTATCGTGAACTGGGCGTCCCTGTCGGCTTTATCAATACATCGTGGGGAGGTACCGATATAGAGTCGTGGATGAGTATGGAGGCCATCGAAAAATTCCCGAAATATAAACGGTTGCAGGATCGCATGCGCTCTCCGAATTTCGAAGAATATGTACGGCGCAGCGACGAGAACAGGGCTAAGTTTGTCGAGTCGATGAAATCCGAGCCGGGTATGCCCGAGCAATGGTACTCACCCTCGTATTCCAAAACCGATTGGAAAGACATAGTCGTGCCGGGATTGTGGTCGAACGAGGAGCTCGTTTCGCTCGATGGCGTCGTTTGGCAAACCTATCAATTCTCGCTGCCTGCCGAATATGTCGGGGAAAAGGCTGTTTTGAGCCTGCATGTAATCGACGATGATGACGTGACATGGATCAACGGGCATAAAATAGGAGAGACTGTCGGGTATGATGTGCGGCGCTTGTACAGTGTGCCGGCTGGTGTGTTGAAAGAATCGAACGAGATTACGATAAAGATATCGGATTACAGGGGCGGTGGCGGCCTGTATGGCCCGGCCAACGAGATTTATTTGAAGGTGGGCGACAAAACCTTGCCTTTGTCGGGTGTGTGGAAATACAAGGTGTCGGCGGCCAATACCGATTTCGATTTTGTCGAGTTCGGTCCCAACTCATATCCTTCGATGCTCTATAACGCGATGGTAAATCCGTTGCTCCATTTGAATATACGGGGCGTTATTTGGTATCAAGGCGAGAACAATACCAACCGCGCCGCCGAGTATTTCGACCTGTTCCCGGCTATGATTAACGATTGGCGGGGAAAATGGGGCAAAGAACTGCCTTTCTATTGGGTTCAGTTGGCCAATTATATGGAGCCTGTGGCCGAGCCGGGCGAGAGCCTGTGGGCACAAGTGCGTGCCGCTCAAACACAGACATTGTCGTTGCCTCATACCGGGCAGGCTGTGATTATCGACATAGGCGAGGCGGCCGATATTCACCCCAAAAACAAACAAGATGTGGGGCTTCGTCTGGCTAAACACGCTTTGTGCAAAGACTATGGTTTCTCCGATATGGAGTGTGAAAGCCCCATGGCGAAAACAGCTCGCCGGATAGAAGACAAAGTGGTGATACAATTTGACCATGTAGCCGATGGATTGACGGTGAAAGACAAATATGGCTATTTGAAGAGTTTCGCCGTGGCCGGGAGCGATGGCGTGTACCATTGGGTACAGGCTAAATTGAGTGGAAAAGAACGGGTTGTGCTCTCGTGCCCCGATATATCGGAGCCGCTTTCGGTACGCTATGCGTGGGGCGACAATCCCGATGATGCCAATCTCTATAATTCGGCCGGATTGCCGGCAACACCTTTTGAAATGAAAATAGAATAGGGACATTCATAAATGGACGATAGAATGTCGAGGGAGCAGTCCGGTTTTTCAACCAGCCGCTCCCTCGCTGTATTTGCTCTTTTTGCGTAGACCATATTCTGGTGGATATTTGGGCGAAAAAGACTTTCGAGAGATTATCGGGCGAGAAGGAAGAACGAATGAAAAACTTTTTTATCTTTGTTCGCATCGAAACAAAGGAATAATGAATAGAGTCTGTTCGTGGATATTTTTGCTGCTGTTGTGTGTAGGCTGCCAAGACACAGCCGAAACGGCATATCTTATTAGCGGTCGTGTGAATAATCCCGATGCCGATGGTAATATAATTTATTTGTCCCATAGCAACGGCGATGAGCTGGTCAACCTCGATAGCGCGATTGTCGACGGAGGCGCCTTTTCTTTTCGGGGGGTGCAAGAAGCGCCGATAATGGCCTATTTGCGATTCAACCGTTCGCTCGATTCTTTGGCCGTTCCTTTGCTGTTCATATTGGAAAACGGCACGATAGTGGCCACAATGGACACTTTGTTCTCGACCGTGACCGGAACCGAGCAGAACGACACTTTCGAGACTTATAGGGTGGAAGCCTATACGCTCGATTCTCTGCGACGCCGGTTGCACGAGCATTACCTCGATCAGGTGCATGCCGGCTGCATGGATACGGCGGTCGAGCGATCGATGTTCGACGAATATACTCGGTTGCGCGAGCGGGAAAAGCAGCAAGCCTATCGCTTTATTCGCCGCAATAGCTATTCGCCGGCGGCGCTTTGGCTGTTAGAGTCGATGCAAAGCCAATTCCATGAAGAGGAATTGCAAAGCCTTTTATCGGGATTCGGCGGCCGCAACAGGAATGTGCCGATACTGATGAATATTGCCCAACGGTTGCGCAACGCCCACAAGATAGAACCCGGCAACCCGTATGTCGATATTTCGTTGATCGAGCAATCGGGGCGGGAGTTCAATCTGTCGGATTATGTAGGCTATGCCCGTTATACCGCTGTCGGGTTTTGGCGTTCGGATAGCCAACCCGCTTGCCGGGCGATGGTGAAATGGAGTGAACTTTATCGTAAATTTGCTTATCGGGGTGCGACTTTCGTGTCGATTTCGCTGGATACGGACGAGACGAAATGGAGGGCAAAGGTTAAGGATTTGCATTTGTGTGGACATCAATGTATGGCATCTGACCCTGCCGATGTGGAGAGCCGATACGCATTGGCTTCGATCCCGCATTTCGTGTTGATTACCCCCGACGGTTCTATCGATTCCCGAGATTTGACGATTGAGGAGTTGGAGAGCCGGTTACAAGAGTTGCTGCCTTATCGGGTGAGGCGCGATTCGGTTTCGGTCAAGCCGGACAGCCTGAAAAGATAAGCGATTTTACAAACCGGCTAATCCTTGTGCCGATGGCTGGTAACTCGGAAATTTTTGAAGTCGAGAGAGAAATCTATGAAAATCATATCATTGGTCGAGAATACTACAAACTCGGAGTTGAAAGCCAAACACGGACTTTCCTTTTATATAGAAACCCGGGCACATAAAATCCTATTTGATTTAGGACCCGACAATACTTTGTTTGAAAATGCCTACAAAAGAGATATAAACCTTTCGAAAGTCGATACTGTAATCATTTCGCATGGACATGCCGATCATGGGGGCGGCTTGAAAAATTTCTTGAAGGTTAATTCTTCGGCCAATATTTATGTGCAGAAAGAGGCATTTGAACCACATTACAATAAAGCCGGGTTTCTCAAAATCCCGATTGGCATTGATCGGAGTCTGTTCTCCCATCGCCAGATTATCTTGTTGGAAGGCGATTATAAGATCGATGATGAGTTATCGCTGTTTACAGTGGGTAAAACAGATAAGTTCTATTCACCGGCGAATAAAACCCTTTATGATGAAAGGGGAGAAGATAGGTTTGCTCATGAACAGAATTTAATCATTTCGGAAGAGAAAACCGTACTCATCATGGGGTGTGGCCATTGCGGTGTGGTCAATATAATGGAAAAAGCCGATAAATATCGTCCCGATCTGTGCCTTGGTGGTTTCCATTTATTTAATCCTATGACCCGGAAAACGGTATCCCGCGATTTCTTGGACGCAATTGTAGAGGCGCTACAAAAATATAAGAATACCGAATTTTATACTTGTCACTGCACAGGGACGGAGGCTTTTGACTATTTGTCTCGATGCATGGATAATATGCACTATCTCTCTTGCGGGGAGACTCTTGAAATTTAGATGGATAACCAACTTTATAAAAAAAAGCGTATCGCTGAAAAACGATACGCTTTTTTTATAATGGATATGATTGTTATTCGGCAACCACTTCGAAGGGGATTTCCACGCTAACTTCTTTGTGAAGTTTGATAGTAGCTTTGTAGTGCCCCACTTCTTTAACCGTATCTTTGATAACGATTTGTTTGCGGTCTACCACATGGCCCAATTTTTCGAGAGCTTCGGCGATTTGGATATTGTTAACCGAACCGAAGATTGTGCCGGTCGAGCTGGTTTTAGCACCGATGGTAAGAGACACACCTTCGAGAGCGGCAGCCAAAGCCACAGCGTCGGCTTTGATTTTTTCGAGTTTGTGGGCGCGTTGTTTCAAATTCTCTTCGCGTACTTTCAAAGCCGAGGGCGAAGCGATCACTGCTTTTCCTTGCGGAATGAGATAGTTGCGTCCATATCCGCTTTTTACTGTAACGACATCGTCTTTATAACCGAGGTTAACGACATCTTCTTTCAATATTACTTGCATGCTAAAATTCCTCCTTCGTTTAATTATTTCATCATATCAGTTACATAAGGGAGCAGCGCCAAGTGACGGGCTCTTTTCACAGCTTGTGCAATACGACGTTGAAATTTCAACGAAGTTCCTGTGATACGACGGGGCAGGATTTTGCCTTGTTCGTTCAAGAATTTTTTCAGGAATTCGGGGTCTTTGTAATCGATATACTTGATACCGTTTTTCTTGAAACGGCAATATTTTTTCTTTTTGATATCTACCGACGGGGGGGTCAAATATCTGATTTCGGATTGTGCTTGTGCCATTGTTTAGTTCTCCTTTACTTCTTCTTTGTTAGACGATTTAACACTTCTTCTCTTTGCGGCGTACTCGGCGGCAAATTTGTCCATTCTGAACGTCAAGAAACGGATTACACGTTCGTCACGACGGAATTGAACTTCCAATTTGGCGATGACAGAAGGGTCGGCGTCAAATTCCAGCAGGTTGTAAAAACCGGTGGTTTTCTTTTGAATAGGATAGGCGAGCTTGCGCAATCCCCAGTTTTCTTCATTCACGATTACGGCACCTTGCTCGGTGAGAATCGTTTTGAATTTGTCTACCGCTTCCTTCATCTGTACATCAGACAAAACGGGAGTTAAAATGAAAACGGTTTCGTAATGATTCATACTCGTTTAGTTTAACGTATTTGGTTAATAGTTTTTATTAGCGGGGGCAAAGGTAGACATTATCTTGCAATTATACAACCCCTTGGCTCCGTTTTTTAGTGATTTTTGTCGCTGTGACCCCTTTCGGGGGCGTGTTCAGTCCCTTTTAGGCTCGTATTTTTTATAAAACAGGGTGAGCAAGGCAAAACCCACGAGTGCGAGGGGCGCACCTATGAGAGCCGGATAACGGTAGCTTAGCCCGGCTTCGAGTGGCAGTCCGCCTATATAGGCGCCTATGGCGTTCCCCATGTTGAAGGCGACCTGTATGCAGGCGGCGCCTAATAGTTCACCACCTTTGGCAAAGTGGATAATCGAGATTTGCAGGGGGCTCGACACGGCAAACAGTCCTGCGGTGCAGAGGCACATGAGCAGAACGGTGAGCCACCCCATCGGAGCGACGAAAAAGATGGCGAGTAGGGCGGCGAAAAGTATCATTTGGGTTGTCGCCGCCACGCGCCCGGGAGTGTAACGGTCGGAAAGCCGGCCTCCCAGCAAGTTCCCCACGACCATGCCAAAACCGGCCAGCACCATTAGCAGGGTGATGCTTTGTGCCGGGAAGCCCGAGACTTGTGTGAGCAAAGGGTTGATATAGCTGTACCAGCAGAACACGCCGCCGTTGCCCAACATCGTGGCGCCCAAAATGAGCCAGGGGGCTTTGGTCTTCAAAAACCTGAATTGGCTTTTGAACCCGTTGTCGGGCAGGCCTTCGACATGGGGTACCCATTTCCAGATGTAGTAGAGAACGATAAGCCCCCATATCCCCACAAGCAGGAAGGTGACCCGCCATGAGAGCAAGGTGCTGAGTGAGGTCCCCAGCGGCACCCCGAAGAGGTTGGCGATAGTCATGCCGGCAATCATAATCGAGACCGCTTCGGAGCCTTTCCCTTTGTCGGCCAGTCGTTCGGCGACAATCGAGGCGACCCCGAAGTAGGCGCCGTGGGGAAGCCCCGAGATGAAACGGGCGGCGAGCATTGCCCAGTAGGAGGGCGCCAGCGAGGCGAGTAAGTTACCGGTTATCATGACGGCGACCAGCCCCAACAGGATATTTTTCAATGGGAGCTTGCGAGCCAGTGTGAGCAGGGGCGCTCCCGCACATACTCCCAAAGCGTAGGCCGAGATCAAATGCCCGGCCGTGGGAATGCTGATGTATAAATCGGCGGCGATGTAGGGGAGGATAGCCATCATGACAAACTCGGCGATTCCCAGCCCCAATGTGCCGAACGACAATGCGATAAGACTCTTTTTCATACGATACCTTACAACCTATTGAATGCGGCGACGGGCGCCATTCTTGGGACTCGCCCCGCAAAACCGGCTGCAAAGGACGCAAAATCGCACGAGTTGTACAAGCGTTGCTTCTCTTTTTTTAAGACCGCCGGACACAAAGTTACATTTAAACTCCTCCTCTGTGTTTTGCGAAGCAAAATATAGGGGAGGTGTCCGTAGGACGGAGGGGTTTAAATGCTCCCATATACAGGGGGCTTTCAACCCCTCTCCTCGGGGCGAGTGTCCCTCGGTTTCTCCCCTATATTGCTGGCGCAACACAGAGGAGGAGTTTAAATGTATCCCCTGCCACCGGCAAACCAAAGGGGAAGGAAGAGTATTTACACTTCTCCTCTGTGTCACGAAGTGATATTTCCACTCATTTTTACTGGTTACAAAAAAAGCCGCCACCCCTTTTGGGGCAGCGGCCTCGATAGAATTTCTTCTTGGTCGGTTATTTGATTTCAATCGATTTCCTTACACCGGCGTTGTTTTCAACGGGCATTTTAGGAAGTTCGACGGTCAACACGCCGTGTTCGACATGAGCGGCGATTTTGTTTTTGTCGACATCATCGGGCAATATCATGGTTTGCTGGAATTTAGAGTAAGAAAATTCGCGGCGCAGATAATGCTCTTTCTTGCTTTCATCTTTGTTTTCGGTTTTCTTTTCCATCGTGATAACGAGATTGTCGTTTTCATCGATGTGGATTTGGAAATCGTTTTTGGTCATACCCGGAGCGGCCACTTCCACGCAATAATCATTTTCATGCTCGATTACGTTGATAGCCGGAGCCGTAGCATTTGCTTTTTCCATCCATTCGTTGTCGAAGAAATCATTGAAAATACTTGGCAACCAACCTTGGTTTTTTCTCATGGGTAACATAGTTGTAATCTCCTATTTTTTAGTTGTTTTAATTCTCTTTTTGGCTTTGAGGTCTTTCGACTATCAAAGTCATCTATTCAATTGCAAACAGCGTGCCAATCCACGACCCGGGATTTTCGGGGCGAAGGGTGTGACAATAGTTATCCGGAATGGACAATTTTTCTTTTTTGTGGACGATTTGGCAGTGCCATATTTGTTTGCTATATCTTTTTAGAGGATAGGAGGGGGTTCGGCATATGGCAAATTGAAAACTTCGTTTTCATTTGTCTCTGCACTCACCTTTGCGTATCTTTGTACATCGATTGATAAAGATATGAAAACAATACGCGAAATATATCGTATAGGGTATGGCCCTTCGAGCAGCCATACGATGGGGCCGCGTAAGGCTTCGGAACTATTTTTGGCGCGTCACCCCGAGGCAGTGGCGTTCGAGGTGGTTTTGTATGGTAGTTTGGCGGCTACGGGGCGAGGCCACTTGACCGATGTGGCCATTCTCGATACCTTGCGACCGCATGCGCCGGTAGAGATTGTGTGGAAACCCACGGTTTTTTTGCCGTTTCACCCCAATGGCATGACGTTCCGTTCGAAAAATCGCGCGGGCGAGGTGACCGACGAGTGGACGGTGTTCAGTGTGGGTGGTGGCGCTTTGGCCGAGGAAGGCAAGTCGCTCGGAGAATCGCCCGAGTTGTATGCCATGAACAGCATGACCGAGATTCTCAACTGGTGTGAGCGCACAGGACGCAGCTACTGGGAGTATGTGCAAGAGTGCGAAGACAGCGATATATGGGACTATTTGGCCGAAGTGTGGCGCACCATGCGCGAGGCTATCGAGCGGGGGCTCGACCAAGAGGGCGTGTTGCCGGGGCCGTTGAATTTACGGCGGAAAGCCTCGTCTTATTATATAAAGGCAAAGGGATACAAAGATAGCTTGAAAAGCCGGGGGCTCGTGTTTGCCTATGCTTTGGCTGTGAGCGAGGAGAATGCCTCGGGCGGCCGCATTGTGACGGCGCCCACATGTGGCTCATGCGGGGTCGTCCCGGCAGTGCTGTATCATTTGCAGAAGAGCCGCGATTTTAGTGATATGCGCATTCTCAGGGCGTTGGCCACAGCCGGACTGGTAGGTAATATCGTTAAGCAAAACGCCTCTATTTCGGGAGCCGAGGTAGGCTGTCAGGGCGAGGTAGGTGTGGCGTGTGCCATGGCTTCGGCAGCGGCCAGCCAACTGTTTGGTGGCAGTCCCGCACAAATCGAATATGCGGCTGAGATGGGACTCGAGCATCATTTGGGAATGACTTGCGACCCTGTGTGCGGATTGGTTCAGATACCCTGTATCGAGAGAAATGCCTATGCGGCCGCGCGGGCGTTGGACGCCAATATCTATTCGGCTTTTACCGATGGAAACCATCGGGTGTCGTTCGATAAAGTTGTCGATGTCATGAAACAGACGGGGCATGACTTGCCCTCGCTATATAAGGAGACGGGCGAAGGTGGATTGGCCAAAGATTACAGGCAAATGTAAAACCAGCCTGTCGCCAGCGTGTCCGCTGCACGGCTGCCGCCCGGAAATATGCCGGAGCCGTACCCGTGAAAAACTCTTTTTTGTGCAGTAGAAAATAAATGAGGGTTTCTTCCGGGGCTGATAGGAGGAAAAGTGTAGCGCACGATAAGTGATGGAGGAGTTGAAGTTTTGGATCCCTCCCTTGTGTTTTTTGCAAGGAAATAATTTTCTATCCACCCAATATAAATATAAGGGGAAGTGTCACTTTGCAAACCGTTTTTTCGTAGTATGGGGGGAGTGAACTGAATAATTTTGTCCCGAGACTGTCCCGTTTTGTCGTAATAAAAAACTCAAAAACCTAACGGATAGGCTTTTGAGTTTTCGTTCCTTGTTGTAGCGATTCCGGGAATCGAACCCGAGTCTCAACCGTGAGAGGGTTGCGTGCTAGGCCACTACACTAAACCGCCATCTTGCTTTCTGAAAAGCGATGCAAATATAATCGATTTATTTGTATTGAACAAATTTTTGGGGAGATTTTTTCAATATTTCAAATAACCGATTGTTTTGTCGATCAGGGAGCGGTTAGATGATTTTGTCTAACTCGCTGATATTCTTTTTAATTTCTTCTTCCGGAAGAGTGTAGTTCGATAGGTCGCCCGCTAAATATTGGTCGTAGGCGGCCATGTCGATGAGCCCGTGTCCCGAAAGATTGAAAAGGATACATTTTTTTGTTCCTTCTTCTTTGGCTTTCAGAGCCTCTTTTATAGTGGCGGCAATGGCGTGTGAGGATTCCGGTGCCGGTATGATTCCTTCGCATTGGGCAAATAGGGTGGCGGCTTTGAAGGTGTCGAGTTGTTCGATGTCGACAGCTTCCATGAGTCCGTCTTTTTTCAATTGGCTGACGATAGTCCCGGCTCCGTGATACCGCAGACCGCCGGCATGAATGTGGGCGGGGGCGAAGTTATGTCCCAAAGTGTACATGGGGAGCAGTGGGGTGTATCCGGCTTCGTCGCCGAAGTCGTATTGGAAGATTCCTTTGGTGAGTTTCGGGCAGGAGGCCGGCTCGGCGGCTACCAGTCTTATTTCTTTTCCTTCGCGCAGTTTGTGGCGGAGGAATGGGAATGTGATGCCCGAGAAGTTGGAGCCCCCACCGAAGCAGGCGATCACGACGTCGGGGTATTCTCCGGCCATTTCCATTTGTTTTTCGGCTTCGAGGCCGATAACGGTTTGGTGCAGGGAGACGTGGTTGAGCACACTGCCTAAGGTGTATTTGCAGTTTGGGGTGCTCATGGCCAGCTCGATGGCTTCGGATATGGCGGTGCCTAAGCTGCCTTGATAGTTGGGGTGGTCGGTGAGTATTTTGCGTCCGGCTTTGGTCGACATGCTGGGCGATGCGATCACTTGTGCCCCGAATGTTTGCATGATAGAGCGACGGTAGGGTTTTTGGTGGTAGCTCACTTTGACCATATAGACGGCGAGTTCCAGCCCGAATGCTTTGGCGGCGAGGGAGAGGGCTGCGCCCCATTGTCCTGCGCCGGTCTCGGTGGTGATGTTGGTTACCCCTTGTTTTTTGCAGTAGTAGGCTTGTGGTATGGCCGAGTTCAGTTTGTGCGAGCCTACGGGGCTCACGCTTTCGTTCTTGAAATAGATGTGGGCGGGGGTGTCCAATGCTTTTTCGAGCCCCAGCGCTCTGACTAAGGGGGTGGGGCGCCATATTTTATACATGTCACGCACCTCTTCGGGGATTTCTATCCAAGCGTCGGTCGCATTTAGTTCCTGTTTGCAGAGCTCTTCGGCGAAGATAGGATACAGGTCTTCCACGGCGAGGGGCTTTTTTGTGGCCGGGTTTAATGGAGCCATTGGCTTGTTGGGCATATCGGCGATGATGTTGTACCATGCTCGGGGTATGTCTTGTTCCGAGAGGATAAATTTTTTCGTAGGCATGTTTGTTGTCTGTTAACTGTATTTTATAAGAAAAATGTATGTGTCGATGTCTAATTGCAAGACAAATATAGGAATTTTTTATTATATGTTATGTAATTGGGTTGAAAAATATCTATTTGAATGTGTTTTTAGATATTTTTAATGCAAAAAGAGACGCTGCTCACGCAGCATCTCTTTCTTAGAATTCATCACATTATGCTTATTTTAAAGTGCTAGATAGAGTTACGCTCACGCGCGACTATACGGTTATTATGTATTATATCGTGCTTCGACAACCGACCAATCGACAATTTTCCAGAGGTTGTGCAATTGTTCGGCTCGTCTGTTGCGATAATCGATGTAATAGGCATGTTCCCATACGTCGAATGTCAGTAGTGGAGTGTGGCCTATGGTGAGGGGTGACCCGGCGTTGCTCTCTTTGCTGATGACCAAATTTCCTTCTTTGTCTTTGGACAGCCACACCCAGCCTGCTCCGAAGAGGGTGGTGCCTGCCTGTTCAAATTCTTTTTGGAAATTTTCGAGACTTCCCCATTTCTTGTCGATGGCTTCTGCCAGTTTCCCTTGCGGGGCTCTTTGGCCGGCAGGGGAGAAAGTGAAGAAGTAGAATATATGGTTCCATGCTTGCGAGGCGTTGTTGAACAATGCTCCGTCGGCTTCTTTGATAATCTCTTCGAGAGGTTTATCGGCAAACGGGGTTCCTTCGATAAGTTTGTTCAAATTATCGATATAGGTCTGCTCGTGTTTACCATAATGGTATTCGATTGTCTCCCGACTGATTACGGGGGCCAAATCGTTTGCACCATAGGGTAATGAAGGTAATTCGTAAATCATAATTTTAGTTTTTATTACCTATATAACAATTTTCGAGGTCGAAAGTTTGGGCGAGTTGTCGTTTTTTTTCGATTCGACGCCTGCCCTTCGCAATCGTTCTCAGGAGAAACCTTTGAATTATTTCTCGGGCTTGGTGGTCGGTTTGGCTATCGATTCGCGCATGGCGGTGTCGGCTTCGACATTTTTCATGCGGTAATAGTCCATAATACCGAGGTTTCCCGAACGGAAGGCTTCGGCCATGGCTTTGGGCACTTCAGCTTCGGCCTCGATTACTTTGGCGCGGGCTTCTTGTGCTTTGGCTTTCATCTCTTGTTCGAGGGCGATAGCCATGGCGCGGCGCTCTTCGGCTTTGGCTTGCGCGATGTTCTTGTCGGCTTGCGCTTGATCCATTTGCAGGGTGGCGCCTATGTTTTTGCCTATGTCGATGTCGGCTATATCGATCGAGAGGATTTCAAATGCCGTACCCGAGTCGAGTCCTTTTTTCAATACCAATTTGGATATGGAATCGGGATTTTCGAGAACCTGTTTGTGCGATTCGGACGAGCCGATTGATGACACAATACCTTCGCCCACACGGGCCAATACGGTGTCTTCGCCGGCTCCGCCGACCAATTGACGGATATTGGCTCGAACCGTGACACGGGCTTTGGCAATCAACTGGATTCCGTCTTTGGCGACGGCTGTCACAGGCGGGGTGTCGATTACTTTCGGGTTGACCGACATTTGCACGGCTTCGAATACATCGCGGCCGGCCAAGTCGATGGCAGTGGCCATTTGAAATCCCAAATCGATATTGGCTTTTGATGCCGAGACCAGTGCGTGTACCACGCGCTCTACATGTCCGCCAGCCAAATAGTGGGCTTCCAGTTCATCGCGGGTGATGGTTTTGAGTCCGGCTTTATGGGCTTCGATCATTCCCCGCACGATAATTTGAGGCGGGACTTTACGGATTCTCATGAGGAATAGTTGAATGAGCGATATTCTCACTCCCGATACTTGTGCCGAAATCCATAATAGGAACGGGACGAAGTAGAAAAACACAGCGAGTATTATAATAACCCCGAGTGCTAAGAGTAAACCAAGGATAACCATTGTGTCCATTTTTTTTAGTATTAATTTTTGTCTTCTTTGTCTTCTTCTTCTTCTTCTTCTTCTTTACAAACAACCACCATTGTAGACTCGATACGGATTATTTTTACCGGCGTATTCTCGTCGATCAATTCGTTTTCGGCCATAGCTTCGAGGGTGTGAGTGCCTACGATAATTTTGCCCATTGGATTCAGCCGGCTCAGGGTGACTCCTCGGTCTCCTACATGAATCTCGGCGCTCACTTTCGAGGGAACTACCGAGTCGATCTCGGTATGGAGCGCTATTTTATTGAGGCTGCGGGAGCGCATGAATCCTATGATGAAAGCTATTGTCACTATGGCGGCCACGAGCAGGGTGATTACAGCGCCGTTGCTGCCGAATACCGTGTAGGCATAATAGATACCTCCTCCGTAAAACAGTAGCGAGCATATTCCTGCGATGGTGATTCCGGGGAGGAAAAATATCTCCAGAATGACCAACACCAATGCTATGGCTATCAACAATACAATGGCTGTTATATCAAACATTTTTTATTTCGTTTTTTCGTTTTCTCAATGTCGTTTGTTCAAGGCGTCGATTTCGGCTTTACGGGCTCGATTCTCATACTCTCCGGGTTGTGCGTATAGCGAGAGCAGTTGCGATTCCAATGCCAGTATTTCGGCCGATAGTCTTTGCCGTGTGGTGCCTTGGGCTTGTTTATATTGTGGCCTCATCACCGACAGTTTGGACTCCAGCTGCGCGATATTTTTGCGGGCTTCGGTTGCCTTGATGTATAGGTTACGGGCTTCTATACTGGTAAACTGGTCGAGCGTCGTATAATGCCGGCCGTTGTGAATGGCAAAGACAAAATCGGGGCGAGACTCTTTTTTCGCTTCTTTGATTTCGTCCAGTTGTCGAAGCAAATCGGTGTAGTCGGCGTTCTCGGGCCATGAGTCTCGAATGGAACGAATCAGCGCCAGCGATTTGATGTCGGTTGTGATTTCATCGAGGTTATAAGTGCGTTTGCTCTCGTTGGGGATAAACAGGTAGATAGTCACTTTGCCGGGGATTTGTTCCCTATCCGAGACGAACCACCCGATATTGAGCATTTCGTCTATGGCCATCATATAATCGTTGTAAATCGAATTGAATGGCATACCCACGTTCTCGGGTTTCAGATAGGTGTTGTTTTCGAGATTCAGCCGGGTGATGAATATGTCGTATCCGCCGATAGAGTTTCCTCCGTTCGAGGCGAAATAGAGCGTGACACCGTCGTTGAGGAAGAAGGGATAGGCCTCGTCCCGGTCGGTATTGACCCCGTCGGGCAGGGGGGCTGTTTTACTCCACTTTCCATCGATCAGTTTGTTCATGGTGCAGAGCTCTTTCCCTTTTCCGTCGACTGCCATACCGAAAAATACTTTGTCTTCCCGTTCAGGGACATAGCCTATGGTGTTTTCGGGAATGTCTATGCCCAGTGTTTCGCTTGTCCCGATTCGACCCGATTCGGGAGTCATTTTGAAAGAGGCGAAAAACGAGTCGGCGTCGACAATCAGGCTATCGATAATCTGCACCTGCTCGACGTGTTGCAACATCAGTTTCGCTTTACGGGCTCGGGCGATGGCTTCTTGGATAGAGTCGGGAACTTGTTTTTTCGCTTTTTCCAGATTGGCGGCATACTCTTCATAACGTTCCACGGCTTCGTCGAAACGGTATAGCGCCATGTATAGGTCGCCCAAGAAGTGAGGCGATTCGAGAACTTTGCGTTTGGCGCCCACTTTTAAGTATTTTTCCGCTTCGTCGTATTTCTTTTCGTGGAAAAGGCACACGCCATACCAATGGTTCAAAGAACCGTCGTTGGGGCGACGTTTCAATTGAGCCTTGAATACGGGAGCAGCCTCTTCGTATTTCCCGGCTTTATATAATTCACGAGCCTCGTTGAGCGTTAAAGCGCCCGCCGGAACTACCGTTGAGATGAAAATCCCAATCGTGAGTAAGTATTTAAAGAAACATCTAAATAGTCTCATATCGAAAAATTGTACTCAAATATACAATTTTTTTTAATTCCGAATGTCAGGGTGAGGAATTTTTTTAAAGAAATATTCCAAATCGTCGGTAGATAGGAATGCGTCGCAGGGCAAAATGAAGAGGATATATTTCGATAAATGGAAGATAATATCGGTCGATGAATAGCTTATGTGCGAAATGCGCTCCCACGGAATGGCCTCTTCACGGCCATCGTCAAAGGTGCAGATAATGCCGTCGCTGTTCAACGTTACACTTTTTGAAAGGATAGAGGCTCGACAGTCGGGGTGCAGGGCATAGGCAAACCAAAGGTAATAGAAAATCAATGGAAATACCAAGAACACGACAATGAGTCCCACATAGACAAAAAGCGGGTTGTGTATAGCGAGTGCGACGAGTAGGGCGATACCCAGTACGAACCAAGCCCAGTTGGCGCGCAACCATATTTTCAGCAATTGGCCGAAATAGTGCTGGGGCGACACTTTGCACGGGTGGGTAACGATACTGCGAGTTTCCATATAAGAAAGATTATATTTTACAAAGATGGGCTATTTTGTGCAATCTCTTTTTTCTGTTTCTGGAATTAACTTTTTTTATGGAACATTTCCCGAGATTGCTCCTTTTATATCATTTCGACGATAAGAAATGCGATTGTTTTTGAACTATTCTATGCTATTTCTCATTTTATTCTTATTTTTGGATAAAATAGGATACGGCCCGGTATAGTCAAATTTCGAAAACTTCGTTTTCTATTTGCCTCTGCACTCGCCTTTCACTATTTTTGTAAAATAAAAAAGAGAGTTCGATATGAAAAAACGGGCAAAAAAAATTTTGAAAATTACAGGCATCACACTGGGTGCGCTGATTGTCCTGTTATCGGCAGTTATCGCTATTGCCGTCAATTTTGTATTCACACCTAAGAAATTGACCCCTGTTGTACTGAATATCGCCAACAGGAATATGAACGCCCAACTCGATATGGAAAGTGTCGAATTGACTTTCTTCTCGACTTTCCCTCGGTTTGGGGTGAAACTGACCGACGGCTCTTTGGTGTCGAAGGCCATTCGAGACTCGCTATGGCAACGTACCGATTCGCTACTTTCTTTCAAAAAGGCGGTCGTGGTGGTAAACGTTGTCGATTATTTGCAACGAAATAAGTTGAGTCTCAATCGTCTGCTCTTGGATAGCGTCAACGTGTATGCCTTTAAAAACAAAGAGGGAGTTGCCAATTGGGATATTTTTTTGGGAGATACGGCTCAGGTCGACACGACAACCTCCTCGGCTCCTGTGGCCGATGAAATAGATATCCGGCGCATTTCGATACGCCATGCCACTGTCACCTACGACGACCGCGAGACTCGGGTTTTTGCCAATTTGTGGGATTCTAACCTCAAATTGAAAGCCAATTTGAAAAAAGGGCACACGATGCTGGGGCTCGATTTCAATAATAAAAACATTCTTTTTTGGCAAAACGACGAGTTGCTGGTTCATCGTGTAGCGGCCAGCCTTAAAACAGGAATAGAGTTGAACCGCTCGACAAGAACCATTACGCTATACGACGCGCTCATGGATCTTAATGGCGTAGAGATGGATTTAAAGGGAACGATTCGGCGCGATACAGTAGCCAAAGCGCTGGACGTAGACTTGCAATATGGCCTGCATGCGCCTTCGCTGGGAACCGTATTGCAAATGATTCCCGAGAGCGTGCTGAAAAAAGAGAAGGTGAAAGCACAAGGCGATGTGGCTATGAACGGTATTGTCAAAGGTATGTATGGAAAAGACAAGATGCCCGTGGTTACTCTCAAAATAGCGATAAACGATGCCTCGGCAAAGTACGATCGAATGCCTTATGGCGTGGACGAGCTTAAGGCCGATTTCTTCGGGCAAGTAGATTTGATGCGTGAGTCGCCTTCGTATCTCGACCTCAAAATATTTCACTTCAAAGGGGCTCATACCGATATTTTGGCCGATGCCAAAGTGACCAATTTATTGGACGACCCCGATATAACGTTTCACACACAATCGACCATAGACTTCACGAGTCTGGCGCAGACTTTCCCATTGCAGGAAGGCATCTCTATCGAGGGTAAAGCCGACGCCGATTTGCGGTTGCGCGCTCGCTTGTCGTCGATTAAAAAACAAGATTTGGGTCGCATTAAAGCCGTAGGGAAGATAAATATGACGGGGTTGGCTTTGCGGGATAAGAATAAGAATTTCGAGTTTACGAGCGATGCTTCGTTGCGGTTCTTCGGGAACGATGTGCTGGGGGCGCAAGTACAAGTCAAAAATGCCAATCTGCGCTCCCCGCAAGTAGAATCGTCGGTCGAAAATCTGTCGGCGGCGATAAAGACGACCAATCCGCAGGATACTACCCGCATTGCTCTCGTTCATTGCAAACTGACGGCCAACAAGTTGAAAGCCTCGTTGCCCGACTCGATGTTCCTGTTCTGTGGTAAAACCGATGCGAAAATCGATTTGCAGCCGATAGAGAACAGACCCAACAGACCACAAGTCAAGTTCGATTTGAAAGCCGATACTCTTTTTGGCCGGCTCGGAGCCAATCGTATGGGTATGGACAAAGCCGGTATCAAGGTGACGGCCAAGCAGGTGAGAGACTCGGTGTGGATTCCCCAAGGAGTCGTAGGGTTCAATCGCCTGTTCGTGCGTACTCCCATGTCGGCATTGCCTATACGGTTGCAAAAGAGCGCCGTATCGGTAGGCAACCGCACCATTACTTTGCACAATGCGACCATGCGCATAGGACGCTCCGATTTAACGGCTTCGGGGTCGATTCACAACCTGTATGGAGCCATGCGCCGCAACAAGATGTTGAAGGCCTCGTTGACATTGTCGTCCAGAAACCTGAACTGCAACCAATTGATTCGAGCCATTTCTTTCCCGGCCGATACCACCCTAGTCGAATCCGAAACCGATACGACATCAGCACCGCTCAGCCTGTTTGTGATTCCTAAAAATATCGATTTCGAATTGCAAACCGATTTCCGTCGGGTCCGTTATGGGAAGATGGTATTCAAGAATGTGCATGGCGCAGTCGATGTGCGCAACCAAGCCATTCATTTGAAAGAACTGAGCATGGAAGGATTGGACGCAACTATGCGAACCACATTGATCTATCAAGCGCGCAATTATCGAGATGGCTATGCCGGATTTGATTTCAAATTGAATAAAATCAATATCGGTAAGCTGGTCGATTTCATACCGTCGTTGGATTCCATTGTGCCTATGCTCCGGTCGTTCCAAGGAACCGTCGATTTCAATGTGTCGGCCGAATCGAGATTGGATTCCTGCCTTCGCCTGAAATTACCCACTTTGCGCTCGGCTATCCATGTCGAGGGCGATAGCCTCGTGTTGCTCGATGGTGAAACGTTTGCCGAAATATCGAAAAAATTCCTTTTCAAAAACAAAGAGCGAAACCTTATCGACAGCATCGCCGTCAATATAAGTGTAGCCGACGGCAATGTAACGGTATATCCCTTTGTCATAGAAATGGACCGCTATCGGGCCGCCGTAGGGGGAACACAGGATATGGACATGAATTTCGATTACCACATCTCTATATTGAAGTCGCCCATACCCTTTAAATTAGGGCTGAACATATCGGGTAATCTCGATAAAATGAAATTCGGTATGGGGAAAGCCAAGTATAAAGACGCTGTTACTCCCGTAGAAATACACAAAGTCGACAGTACTATCGTGAATATGGGAGAACAAATCGTGCGCGATTTCAGGAAGGTTATGCGACGGCGATAATCGTCGCATAGCGGTACTGCCCTTATCACTGTTGTGGCATAGGTGTAGACATTAAACACCTCCCCTGCGTTTCCTGTTATAAGGAAATATAGGGGAGGTGTCATTTTATAGTGTCAGAAGAATTGGAGCTTTAAATTCCTTCCCCTGTGTTTTCTGTAAGAAAATATAGGGAAGGTGGCATAGCCGGGAGGGCAGAAAACTGTAATTGTATCCGCAGGGTGTATTTATTTCATAAATACGAAATAAACGGCCAAAACCAGACAGCCGAAAGCGGCGATATGATTCCAGTGCAACGACTCTCCTTTGAAAAACACCACCGAAAAAAGGGTGAAAATAATCAACGTGATAACTTCTTGTATCACTTTTAATTGCATGAGTGAGAACGGGCCTCCGTTTTCTCTGAATCCCAAGCGGTTGGCCGGAACTTGGCAGCAATATTCAAACAGGGCGATGCCCCAACTGAGCAATATGACCCCGTAAAGTGGCCAGTTGCTAATCACTTTCATCTCTTGCAACTTCAAGTGTCCATACCACGCCAGTGTCATGAATACATTGGAAATAATAAGCAATCCTATCGAATATAATCCTTGCATCTCTTTGGGTTGTTTCAAAATCGGGCACAAAGATAGTGAAAGGTGAGCGCAGAGACAAATGAAAACAAAGTTTTCGATTTGTCCTCTGCCGAGCCGTATCCTGTCTTATTCAAAGATAGTGAAGGGCGAGTGCAGAAACAAATGAAAACCTCGTTTCCAATTTGATTATGCCGAGTTGTATTTAAGGTATATAGGCGGCTTCTTGCACGCTCTTATCGCTGTTATATCGTAGCACTTATATCGCCGCCGGCGATTTCTGTCCAATCGGTTATTTCGGCCGTGAAACCGGTTTCTGTCGGGGTCTCGGCTATGCTCCCGTCGATGGTAAGCGGCTGGGTTTTGCCGCTGTTGAATTTCTTTAAGGCCTCGGTCAAGTCGCTTTCCAGGAGGGTGTTCGAGGGATTGGCGCCGGTGTAGGTCAGTGTGGCGGTCAGTTTTTGACTCTCTCCGGTGATGCCGAGTAGCTGTACGGTAGCAGCCCATTTGCCGGCGTTGTCACCTTCGGTTATCTGGGTAAAACGCAGTTCCACATTCGAGGCTGCCCCATAGGTGCCGGTGGCGAAATCCAATGTGCCGGCCGCGCCGCTCAGGGAGCCTTCGATAGTTTCAATGCGGGTTGCCGCGTCGCCCGTAGGCTCGACGATGAGGGTTAGTTGTCGGGTCTGCTGGTGCATTACGGCGGTCAAGGCGTAGTCGGTATCGGCTTCGATATTCACATCTTGTACCGAGGTGAAAAGCCAGCCGGGTGCGTTGTCGATGAATGAGCCTGTGTGGTTCCCGCTACCGGTCACTGAGGCGACTGTGGCGGTAGTGCCGTTTATGGTGATGCCGTCGGGAGTGTTATAGGCTGCCAGACGATGGCTGCCGGGGGTAAAGAGGAAGTCAGGCTCGTGGGTTTTGCCGGTTTCCGTGCCGGTGTAGTCTCCTATGGCTACTGTCCACTCGGAAGGAATATTTATTTTTTCGCCCCGGTCGGTCCAATCGGCGGTGATGGCGACTTTGCCCTTGTCGGGGTGTGGCGTGTTGTAAAGTTCGTCTTTCACGCAGGAAGGAAGCAGCAATGCGGCCACCATTCCAAAAATCGGTATATATTGTTTTGTTTTCATGTCGAATACCTCCTTTATTTGATTTTCCAAACCAATGTTACTCCGGCGTTGATGGGGCCTATCCAGTGTTTTGTCTCGCTGCCGGCGCGCACACGCACACGCACCTTGTCGACGACTATGTATTTATCATAGTCGGCATGGAGATAGCCTACACCGAGGGTGAAATCCATCGAAAGGGCATTGTTCAGTCGCAATTGGTAGCCCCCTGTGATGCCACCGCCCATCAGGTTGCCTTGACGGCCGGTATCGCAAAGTTTGTAATTGAACTGTCCGGCCTTGTACATAGCGCCGACATACCAGCGCTTTGTTTCGCCGAGATACCAGCGCACTTCGGGTGCCACTTCCCAAAGAGCATAGCGGCGGTTGTTGTCGTCCCATGTCCACGAAGTCCAAGAGCCGTTCACCATAATACCTATGCTTGGGCCGATGCGCCACTCGATACCGAGGTCGGGAGTGAGGGTCGCCCAACGCAGCAGGTTGGCACGGAGGGTGAGGGTATAGTCGTCATACGGTTTGGCGGAAGATTCGTCCCTCATGTTTGGGGTGGCCTCTTCCTCGTGGAGCTGTGTAGCCGCGATACTGTCGTTTTTTGCCTGTTTGACTGTTCGAGCTTGTTCGGCCGCGCGACGTTCACGTTCGGCCGCCAATCGCTTTTGTTTCTCTTTTTCTACGGCAAGGCTGTCGGCATGGGCTTTCTCAGCTGCGATACGGTTTTGTTCTATTTGTTGCTGTTTGGCGAGAGCCGTGGCTCGACGCTCCTTATCGGCTTCCTCTTCGTTTGCTTTCACTACGATTCGCACGGTCACATAGTCGCCGTTTCCAGAGTGGTTTTGGGTAACGAAACACTCCTCGGTCAACTGTTGCCGTATGATCAATTCCGATTTCACCCGGTTGGAACGGATTTTCGCTATGGCAAGATTGTCGGCTTGGCCTTTTCCGGAGGTGCTGTATCCTTCTACATAAAGTGGCATCTCTCCGTTGAGTATTTTTGCTTTGTATTGTTCTACATGTTTCTCCAAGCGGGTCAATTCCGCATCATTGTCGCCGAAAGGCACATAAAACATATCCCTACCGGGCACGAAGTGGAAGGTATAGACCGTGTCGCTGTGCTCCTGTGCCGAAATCGGTAGTAGCAGAAAAGCCAGCAGGACGGTCAGTATGGGCCTCAATTTCTGATTCATATATTGGAAGTTTATTTATAAGGTTCGATAACGGAGATAAAAAGCCCCGAAATCTTGCGGGTGCGGTATCGACAACTTGCACGATGCAATCTCGGGGTATATAGAAGTCTTCACCTTTGTCTTGCGGCATGGTGGAGATGAGGTGTAATCTGTGTTTTCAAACTTTTTTATCATGCTGTCATGATTCATGATGATAGATGAATAATTACAAAATTAGGAAAAAAATTGATAAATAATAGTATAGCTATCCCAAAAATCGATGTGTGGACGTGTATTTTTTATTCCCGGTCTTATCTATCGATAGTCTGGTGGGTGGTGGTGATAGTGTCTGGACACAAAAAAAGCGGCTCCGAGCCGAAAAGGCTCAGAACCGCCTATGAACAAGCGATTGATTAATGGATTAAAGTTTATTTCAATTTGTCGTACTCCTCGTCTGTGATCGGTTCGAGCCATTCATTGGAAGCGTTTTCACCGGGTATTTCGAACGCGAGGTGTGCAAACCAACTGTCGGCCGCTGCGCCATGCCAATGTTTCACGCCTGCGGGGATATGGATAATTGTTCCGGGCAAGATTTCTTGTGCGGGTTTGCCTTCTTCTTGGTACCAGCCTCGTCCGGCTACGCCGACCAGCATTTGGCCACCTCCTTTCGTAGCATGGTGTATGTGCCAATTGTTACGGCAACGAGGCTCAAAAGTGACATTATTAAAAGGTATCTGTTCTTTGGATATTGGAGCCAGATAGCTGTTGCCGATGAAATACCGGGCATATGCCGTGTTAGGTTCGCCTATGGGGAAAATCATCTGTTGTTGGAAACGTTCTTTTTCGGTCGTTGTGTCGTTGTCGCTCCAAACTTCCTTGGCCACCCGGAATCCTGCCCATGCGTTGGGCCAGCCGGCATAGAAGGCGGCTTGTGTGAGCAAAGCCGAAATTTCCTTGCGGGTGATGCCGTGTTTCTTGCCCATTTCGAGATGCGAGCGGAAAGAGGAGTCGATCAGCCCCTTGCCGAGCAGGATAGAGATTGTGACCATGCTGTGGTCGTGGAGCGAAAGGGTAGAATCGTTCCACACGGCTTCACCGAAAAGTACATCATCGTTTAGCTCCGCAAACTTTGGAGCAAATTCGCCGAGGATATTGCGCCCGGCGGTTTGGGTTATTTTATCCTGTGCCATAAGTGTAGTGTTGTTAAATGCCATAAGCATCGTTATTAATACTAAGATTATCTTTTTCATAAAATCGATTTGTTTTGAAATCCATAAAAATTAAAGAAAAGTCTTCCAAATTATTTTACTATTGGGTATTATTCGTTACCGAGAAAATTTCGCTGTCGAGCAAAGTCAATTCTGTACGCTTATAATGAAAGCGTTACTTCGATTTCTCCTGTACCACCCAACAAATCGAGCATTTGAGCCCGGGTTGTCACACCGTCTACTTTGCCCAGACGGGTAAAATTCCATGAATTGGTGTCGTAGTATATGACCAGAGACGAACCTTGATAAAGGATAAGGTCGCCGGGGCCGGTTGTTATGGAGGTGTCGTTGCGGGGCAGCGAGAATCCCAACGCACCGACTTTTTCCATGTCGCCGTAATCGGTCATGGAGATTGTCAGCGGGTTTTGTGCAAGGCGTTCTTTCAGGGCTTCGACAGAGGAATTGTCGGCCAGTGTGGCGGTAAAGGTTTTGCTGCCCACCGTCAGTTTTAAGGTATTGGTGTTCATATCTTCGGGATTGTTATCGATATTTACATTCAGTTGTTCCAGCCACGATGCGACTCGGCTCTCCATTTGCGGGAGCGAACTGCTTGTCAGGAGCAGGGTTTGTGTAAATTCTGCCTCGGGGCAGAGGGCACGGGCTTCATTGACCGATGTCGATATTCCGCTGCTGCCGCTGGTGGCAAACAATGCGAGCGTTTTGCCGGCAAGTTTCGAGGCGTGGTTGTGCAGGAATGTCTGCATCGGAGTTGCCATGCTGCTGTACCAGATAGGATAACCGACAAAAATCATGTCGTATTTGTCGAAGTCCTCTACCGAGGTTTTAATGGGAGGATAATTCCCTTGCCGTATGGCCGCTAATTCTTCTTGCGCGCGGTCGAGCATGGCGTTGTAATCGTCGTCGTAGCTTGTTTCCGGTTCGACTTCGAGCAAGTCGCCATTGAGTTGTGTGCATATCTCTTTGGCCACCCGCTCGGTATTCCCGCTGCGCGAAGCATACACTACTAAATAGCGGCTATTGCCGCCGGGGGTGGGAGTGCCGGGGGTGTCTTCATTGGCGTCGCTGCCGCTCGGACTCTCTGGCTGTTCGGGTTGCTGGGGAGTGACGGGTTCGTCGTTCCCGTTGCCACAGGCGACCTGTGGCAACAAGGCCAACAATACGGTTGTAATGAATAGTAACTTTTTCATAATCTTCTAAATTTGTGGTTCATTGGGGTGAATCTTGTCGCTATTCTGGCGGTAGTATTTTGTCAGCGAACGCAGTAGTTCCATTTCGTTTGTTTCCAAATGAAAAGGAGCGGTAGTCGCATTATCCGTATCTTCTCTCTGCTGGATAAAACGGTCGATGACCCTGCGGGGAGACGTGTGGTAACGCTCGGCGAGATAATCTACTACGGCGTCGTTATAGAGTGTTTCCGGAATGTCTTTTTTACTTATATCCATGGGATTGAGTATTTACCGCACCTTTTTTACAGGCTACGCCCCAGTTCATACGCCTGTTTACTGTATGATGTGCCTTCCACAGCCCCGGCGGGCCACATTCCGGGTGCTATGACCATACCCCTGTCTTGCCAACCGAGATAATTCAACAAGGTTTTGTAGTGCGAAACCATCGGTTCCGCTTCTTGGGGGGCTGTATTGGCATACGCCATGAGGAAAGCCGACTGTTTGGGCGCTCCTTTTATCTGTCCGTTAAGCGCATAGAACCGGTCGATCACCGATTTCAGTTGCGAGGAGAACCCGAAATAATACATCGGGGTCGCAAATACCACCATATCGGCCTCTAAGAGATGTGGTCGCAGTTCGTCGAAATCGTCTTTCAAAACACATTCGCCATTCATGCCGCAGGCGTTACAGCCCATGCAGCCGGCGATTTTATGACCTGCGCAATCAAACCGATACACTTCGTGCCCGGCTTCTGTCGCACCTTTGATGAATTGCCCGGCCAAATGGTTGGTATTCCCGTTGCGGCGCGGACTTCCTGTCAATACTGTAATTTTCATATTTCTTGTTTTATGGTTCGACCGTTCCATTGCCTCGGCGATACCGACTCCTGCAAGGAGCGAGGCTCCGGCGGCCATACTTATTGTTTTTATAAACTCTCTTCTTTCCATGATTCGCTTCTCGCTTTCTTTCGACATTACAAAATTAGCTTGCCTTTCCCGGGGTATCGTAACCCATATTATCGATATTACTACCTCGATTACTGATTTTTGCCGGCGAAGGTGTTTTTTAAGAGAAGAAATTGATTATCTTTGCAATAATCAATTATTTATGAGCCTATGCCCCATGTCTTGAAAGTAAAAAAGGTTGGCGATTACAGTTCGTATGTCGGCCAAGTCGACCGTCATCAGCTGGTATCGGTTATCGACTATGCCGAGGTGTCGCCCATAAGGCATTCCCTGAATGATTACAGCGTGTACGGGATATTTATGCACCACAATTTGTCTATCGACTTGACCTATGGATGCGGGAAATACGACTATCGTAACGGCACGCTCATTTGTGTGGCTCCCGGGCAGATTGGCGGGAAAGAGGACAACGGCGAGGAAATCGACTTGGACGGGTACGCACTGTTGTTCCACCCCGACTTGTTGCACGGTACGCCGCTCGAACGTACGATCAGGAAATACACGTTTTTCGATTATCGGGTCAACGAGGCTTTGCATACCACGAGTGAGGAATGGGATATTCTCGTGTCGCTGATGCGGCATATCAAAGCGGAGATCGACGGGACGCACGACGATTTTCAAGACCCTATCATTGTAGAATATATCACCCTGTTGTTGAATTACTGCATGCGATTCTATAACCGGCAGTTCCTTACCCGTAAGTTTGAGAACAGCGACATACTGATGCGGTTCGACGCCTTGCTGCATGATTATTTCGAGGAGAAGCGCCAACAGGTTCTCGGCCTGCCCACCGTGCAGTATTGCGCCGACAAACTCTGCATGTCGCCCAATTATTTCGGCGACGTCATCAAGAAGACAACGGGCGGTTCGGCTGCCGGCTATATCCGTCGGTTTGTGATACAACAGGCAAAAAACGGACTCGCCTCTGGAATGAGCGTCGCGCAGGTTGCCTATGACTTGGGATTTGAGTACCCGCAGCATCTCACCCGCATGTTCAAGAAGCAGGAGGGCGTTACGCCGTCGGAGTACTGTCAAGGGTTGCGGGGGTGACAAACAATCTTTCCGCATTTTTCCATAGAAACATATCCATAAATCCGGCAAGCTCCTCGTCCGAGGCAAGCGTCTGCCGCAGCCTTTGTAGGTTGGCTTTCAGCACGGCGTCGGGCAGATAGGGATAATCCGAACCATAAAGGATATGGTCGGGCGTGGTGATGGTGAGCAGCGACCGCAGGACTTCGAGGGTGGGACTGCCCGCCAAATCGAAGTAGAGGCGCGACAGGTTGCCTTCCCAGTCTATCGGCTGCATATAGCTTTGCTTCACCATTGCCGGGAGGATTGATTTCATTCTCGGCAACGCCAACGGCAGGAACGAGCCGCAATGGGGCACGACCACTTTTAGGTTCGGATAGCGCACCAGCACATTCTTTGCCAACATGTTCACCACGGCACGGGTGGTCTCAGCCGGATATTCATACATCGCCAGCGGCGTGGTGGCTATGATTTTCTCCGGGTAAGGCGTGGGACGATGAGGGTGGATGATGATGACGGCGTGCCGCTCGTTCAGGACTTTCATCAGCGGCTCCAACGCCTCGTCGCCCAAGTATTGCCCACGGCTGTTGGTCGCCAGCTTTACGCCGTCCGCCCCCAACGTGTCGAGCGCATAAATGGTTTCACGGATAGCGGCATCTACATCGGGCAGAGGCAGGGCGGCGCAGAATCTGAACCTGCCGGGGTATTGCTGTTTTACCCTCGCCGACACTTCGTTCACCCGGCGAATGCATTTGGCACTTTCCTCCGTATCGCCGTAATACGGTTGCGGGGCGGGCATCGTCAGCACGGCGGTACGGATGCCAGCGCTGTCCATAAAAGCGATGTGCCGCCCGGCATTCCATGCGGGCAACGGGAAGGTTTCTTCCAGTTCCGCCCCGTTCGCTTTCAGCATTTCCACATATTTGGGAATGATGATGTGGGAGTGGACATCGACCGTCTGCGCCGACAAGGGCGCAACGGCCAATGTCATACCTAACAATTCCATATAAATTTTCCGTTTCATCTGCGACCTCAAATCATCGGCTTTTCCCAAGAGCCACGAGTATCAACTCCCGTTTTTTCTGCCGCTGTCTCGTCGGCTATTTGTGGGGTAAACTTCGTAGAGATAAGTATGTCCTCACGCTTGTATTCTTTGGTGAACGAAGATAGGATGCTTTCCGAATCACCCATGCCGTACACTACGGCTGAGTCCCACAGGTTCAACCCGTTCTTCATAGCCTCGTCAAATACCGGGCGCAGTTCTTCCACGCCTACATGGTTTCCAAACACTTGGTCGCCTCCGGCCATTCCTTTGCCCCACGACCATGTGCCCAATGCGATTAACGGTTGTTTTTCCATTTTCTGTTCTCCTATTATTTTTGATTGTTCCTATTATGCTACTCTATGAAATTGTTGATTCGGTTGGCAGGGTTGAGCGGCGTCTGGTCAGTCAGTTCCAATGATTTGACCATGTGCAGCGTCCCTTGCTTGTATTTCTGGAAGTGTGCGGAAGCGATGTGCTTGTCGTAAGCCTTCCGGCTCGCATAAGTTTCAAGAATGGTTATTTTGCAGGGATTCTCCTTTTCACTGACCGCATACATGGTCAGCACGCCCGGTTCGGTGCGCAGGGAGGCTTCGCCAACCTCGGTTGCATACTTTATATATTCATCGAGGAACTGCGGATAGACTTCGATTTTCGACAGGCGCACGATGCCATCGGCCGCCATTTCTTCCTTGGTGCACATGCCCGGCTGTTTGGACGGAGGCGTTTCTCTGTCTGTCCCGCCGCATGACGGCAGTCCCAGCAGCATCAATGGGATTAAAAATAACTTTTTCATATCCTTTATTTATTGATTCTTTTTTATGTTGCAAAGATATAGCGACACAAGACGAGACAAGGTAGACATATCCTCTGTGTTTGTACCAATTTTACTGAAAATCAATTCAACCCTTTTCTATAAACACATCTATCGGCACCTCGATGCCTTCCGGTTTCTTCGAGAGGGTCGGCACTTTGCCTTCTTCCGGCAGGCGGAACCGATTTCTCGGTTAATTGAAAACGAGGTTTTCATTTGTTTCTGCACTCGCCTTTCACTATCTTTACGCAATGCGTGAAGACAGGAGACGGCTCGGTATAGTCAAATTTTGAAAACTTTGTTTTCTATTTGCCTCTACACTCGCCTTTCACTATCTTTGCCAACGTTTTGTGAAGATGAGGAACCGAATAAAAACGATTCTCATCGGAGTGGAGTGTGATATCCTAAAAGAACAAGGACCTATAAGATTTCTCGAATTTATGTCTGAGCAGTCGATTTTTATCAAAGGCGCACGCGTCAACAACCTGAAAAATATAGATATAGAGATACCTCGCAACAAGTTTATCGTTATCACGGGATTGTCGGGCTCGGGCAAGTCGTCGTTGGCTTTCGATACGTTGTATGCCGAGGGGCAGCGTCGATATGTGGAGAGCCTGTCGGCCTATGCCCGGCAATTTCTGGGGCGTATGAGCAAGCCGGAGTGCGATTATATCAAAGGTATTCCACCGGCCATTGCGATAGAGCAGAAGGTCAATACTCGCAATCCTCGTTCGACGGTGGGAACGTCGACCGAGATATACGACTATATGCGGCTGTTATACGCCCGCATCGGAAAGACCTATTCCCCGGTGTCCGGCGTGTTGGTCAAGAAGCACCAAGTCGAGGACGTGGTCAATGCCATTCTCGGCTATCCCGACGGAACCCGGTTTGTATTACTCGCTCATTTGATTATGCCGGAAGGCCGGGATTTGAGAACCCATTTGCAGATTTTGCAAAAAGAGGGATTCCCGAGGGTAGAGGTGGACGGCCGTTTTTGCACCATAGAGGAACTGTTGGCGGGTGGAGAGATGCCCGAGCCGACGTCGGTCAGACTGGTGATAGACCGGTTGAGTGTGTCGCACGAAAACGATACGGTGAGCCGATTGTCCGATTCGATAGAGACGGCGTTTTTCGAGGGAGGCGGGGAGTGTGTCGTTCAAATCCATAGCGGGGAGGGAGTGCAAGAGTTTCATTTCTCGAATCGGTTCGAGGCCGACGGCATGACTTTCAACGAGCCGAGCGATTTGATGTTTAATTTCAATAACCCGGTGGGCGCTTGCCCGGTTTGCGAGGGGTTCGGCAAGGTTGTCGGTATAGACGAGGACTTGGTCGTTCCCAACAAAACCCTCTCGGTCTATGACGATGCCGTGATGTGCTGGCGGGGCGAGAAGATGAGCGAATGGAAAAACGCCCTTATTCGCCGCGCGGCCTCTCTGGACTTTCCTATCCATCGACCCTATTTCAAATTGACAGAACGGGAAAAGGATATATTGTGGCATGGCGCGGGCGATTTCGAGGGAATCGACGGCTTCTTTGCCATGCTCGAGGCCAACCAATATAAGATACAATACAGGGTGATGCTTGCCCGGTATCGGGGGAAGACAACCTGCCCGGCATGCAAAGGAAGCCGGTTGAAACCCGAAGCCGAATATGTGAAGGTGGGCGGACGTTCGATTACGGAGTTGGTAAACATGCCCGTTGGCGAATTGAAAGCGTTTTTCGACACCTTGGAACTCGACGAACACGATTCGATAATCGCTAAACGTCTGTTGACCGAGATAAGGAACCGCATACGTTTTTTGCAAGAAGTGGGATTGGATTATCTCACATTGAACCGGTTGTCCTCTACGCTTTCGGGCGGAGAGAGCCAGCGCATCAACTTGGCGACTTCACTGGGAAGCAGTCTGGTAGGCTCGCTCTATATTCTCGACGAGCCCAGCATAGGGTTGCACTCGCGCGACACGGGGCTGTTGATAAAGGTGTTGCGGGAGTTGCAGCAGTTGGGCAACACGGTTGTCGTGGTCGAACACGACGAAGAAATCATACGGGCGGCCGATTATATCATCGACATTGGCCCGCTGGCCGGACGTCTGGGCGGAGAGGTCGTCTATCAGGGCGACTTGTCTCGCCTGCCCAAAGCCACCCGCAGCTATACCATGCGCTATTTGACGGGCGAGTGTAAGATAGAATTACCGGCGGTTCGCCGGAAGTGGAATCAGTATATCGAGGTGGAGGGCGCCGCCCAAAACAATTTGAAATCGGTCGATGTGCGGTTCCCGCTACATGTGATGACTGTCGTCACGGGGGTGAGCGGTTCGGGCAAATCGTCGCTCGTTCGCGATGTGCTTTATCGGGCTCTCTTGCGCTATTACGGCGAGGGTGGGGAGTTGCCGGGAACCTATTCCCGGCTGTCGGGCGATATGGACCGGATTTCTTCCGTCGAGTTTGTCGACCAGAATCCTATCGGTAAGTCGACTCGCTCCAATCCGGCAACCTATTTGAAGGCATTCGACGAAATTCGCAAACTGTTTGCCGACCAGCAGGGCGCCAAGCAGATGGGATTCTCTCCGTCATATTTCTCGTTCAACTCCGAGGGCGGCCGTTGCGAAGAGTGTAAAGGCGAGGGAACAATCACCGTAGAGATGCAGTTTATGGCCGATATTGTGCTGCAATGCGAGGCGTGTCATGGAAAACGCTACAAGCAGGAAGTATTGGAGATCGAATATCGGGGCAAGAACATCAGCGACATTCTCGACATGACGATAAACCAAGCTGTCGAGTTTTTCTCCGAGTCGGGAGGCAGTCAGGAAAAACGCATTGTCAAGCGGCTGAAACCCTTGCAGGATGTGGGACTGGGCTATATCAAACTGGGACAATCCTCTTCGACGCTTTCGGGCGGAGAGAACCAGCGCGTGAAATTGGCGTTCTTCCTCAGCAACGAGCGGCAGGAACCTACTCTTTTTATCTTCGACGAGCCCACTACGGGGCTTCATTTCCACGATATAAACACGCTGCTGAAATCGTTTGACCAACTTATCGAGCGGGGACACACCGTCGTGATTATCGAACATAATATGGACGTTATCAAGTGTGCCGACTACATTATCGACATGGGCCCCGAAGGCGGTAAGGAAGGCGGTTATGTGGTTTGCACAGGTACCCCCGAGGAGGTGGCTCAATGCCCCGCCTCATATACCGGGAAATTCTTGAAGGAAAAACTCGGCGCTTAGCGGATACGGTCGAGACTGCGTACCAAATGCTCGTCTTTGTTGATCGCTTTATAGGCTAATATGTCGAGGACGAGAGCGACAAACGGTGTGACGGTATAGGCCGACCATGATATTTGAGTCGCCGCCAACTCTTCGTGGAACGTGTAGCCGCTCAAAAAGATGATGATATAGAGCGTGACAATGAAGAATGCGTTGATCATGCAAATGCGAGCTTGCGTAGGCCGGTTTTTATATAAGAAAATGGTGATTAACGCCAATACGATGATTACCGCTCCCAAGATAAACACGCCCCATGTGGGAGTGAAAACCTCGGTTTGTGCGATTGCCGCGCCGCTCTCGGGTGTCGAAATGGAAACCGCCTCGCTCATGACGGTAGAGATTCCCCGGGAGGTGAAACTGTAAATACCGTCGGGAGTGTCGAACTGGGCTATCGGTAAAAATAGGAATGTGGCCATTAAAGCGGCGGCCAGCAATAGATAAATCGATTGGATTCGTTGTATCATAATATATCTGTTAGTGCGTTTGCCTATGCAAAGATAATGTAAAGTAGGAGCAGAACCAAATTTATTTATGCAGTAGGCGGCAAGTCGCCGCGGTAGCGTGGCGGAATGAGTCTGCAAAATTATCGATTGCCGAAGTCGAAAAAGCCGAAGCCCGGCGATTCTCGCCGACTGTGAGGGAAAAATTAAATAATCTTTTTCGGCACACTATTTGCCTGTTAAGTTTGTTAGATTGGAGAAAGCTATTTAATTTTACTACGATTTTAGATTGGTAGAGATGATCACGACCGAAATAATAAAACTGCGAAACGAAATATACAAATTACTTGCCGAGCGGCGCTTGAAGGACGCTTTCGGCAAACTCGCCATATTGGTGGGCGAGTTACAAGACTGGCTCAGCCGCGACAAACTGAACGAGATGGAGATGTCGTACAAGTATATGATACAATATATGCTCGACGGTGTGGAAGACCCCGAGCGCAAGCGCATCTACGACCATTTGGTCCTGTCGGCCTATACGTTGACCGACCGGGTCTCCGATCGGTTGGAGGCTTCGGTCTCGCCTTCGCAATACTACGGGTGGAAACGGTATGCTGTCGCCAGTAGAGCCGATATAGGGCTGTCGTCGCAATTCGATGTATGCGACCATGCGTTTGGCGACCTTTCTTTGGCGTCGCTATTGAGCGAACAGGAACAAGACACTGCCAAAATACAATCGTTGAGACACCGGGTCGAAGAGGCCGCCGGGACTCTCTTCATGGATATTTGGACCAACTATCCGGCCGAGGAGGCCGATTGCGACACGTTGCGGGAAGCCTTGTTCTCCCACCGGTTTTCCGACACATTCGTCTCCTTGCTTTTGTCGGCCTTGCTCTTGAACCTGTTACATCGTTTCGACGAGCAGAAACTTCTGCTTCTTTTGGACGGCTATCGGCACACCTCGCCCGAGATACAATTGCGCTCGTTGTGTGGCGCGCTCATTGTATTGTATGTCTATCGGGAGCGGTTGCCGCTTTTGAAAAATTTGCAGAGCCGTATCGACGCGTTGAGCGAAGAGCCCAAGTTCAAAGCCGATGTGCGCACGATTTTCTTGCAATTCATCAAAACACAGGATACCGAGAAGATTACCCGCAAGATGAATGAAGAACTGCTGCCCGAGATGATGAAACTGGGGCCATCGCTCTATAAAAAGATACGGCAGGAAGATTTGATGAACGATATTAATGCCCTCGAAGAGAATCCCGAGTGGCAGGAGATGCTCGACAAGACAGGAATTGCCGATAAATTGAAAGAACTGACCGACTTGCAAATGGAGGGCGCCGATGTCTTCATGAGCACTTTTTCCCATTTGAAGAGTTTTCCTTTCTTCCAGTCGATACAAAACTGGTTCTTACCGTTCGACCCCGACCACACGGCTTTGTCGGGACTGTTTCCCGGGAGTGGGGGAGAAATGTTCAAGAAGATGATTTCGGCCTCGGTACTTTTGTGTAACTCCGATAAGTATTCGTTCTGTTTAAGCCTTTCGCAAGTCCCCGATTCACAACGCAATTTGATGATGGGGCAGTTTAGCGCCGAAAATGCGGCCATACAGGAAATGGCCAATGAAGAACTGATGAGAAAAGAGATAAGCCGGGAGAATATATCCAATCGTTATATTCAAGACCTGTACCGCTTTTTCAAGTTGTATATCCGCCGTTCCGAGTTTTCCGACCCGTTCGACGGGCATATCAATCTGTTGAAGGTCTCGGTCTTGGAGCCGTTGCTGGGTGACTCGGACAGTTTGAGGCTCATTGGCGAATACTATTTCCGCCGAGGCTATTATGCCGAAGCCCTCGATCTTTTTGAACGCCTCTCGGTAACCTATCATTCCAACGCTGAAATATACCAGAAGATAGGTTTTTGCTATCAGAAGGAAGGAAACTATGCCGATGCGTTGGAGGCGTTTCTCAAAGCCGAGATTATTTCGCCCGAGAATTTCTGGACCATTAGGCGCATCGCCACTTGTTACCGGAATCAGAAAAAACCCGAGATGGCTTTGGCCTATTATCATCGAGCCGAGAAGATACAGCCCGAGAATCTGTCGGTACAGATGAACATCGGGCATTGCTATGTCGAGCAGAAAGATTATGAAGAGGCTCTTAAATATTATTTCAAAGTCGATTATCTCGACCCCGAGGGCGGAAAGGCGTGGCGCCCGATAGCTTGGTGCTCGTTCTTGGTCGGGAAAAAAGAGCAGGCTCAGCGCTATTACGAGAAAATTCTGAGTGGGAAACCCACCGCGCTCGACTATCTCAATGCGGGGCATGTGGAATTTTCTTTGGGGCATATTAGGCAGGCGATTGATTATTATAGGCAAAGCATCGTGGCGGACAACGGCGATTCTGAGAAATTCCTCACCGCATTTAAGCAAGACGTGCCCGACTTGATTGCCTCGGGAATATCGTCGAGCGACATTCCCATATTGTTGGATCAATTGATGTATGGCATAACCGATGCCCGATGAGTTTTTTTTGTGATTTTGAGTTTGTGTATTTTTTGTATTTGGTAAAAGAGGTAAATGTTTATGAAGCGAGTGTTTTGGGCGTTATTGCTGATGGGTATATGTTCGATACATACCGTGAGCGCGGTTCCACTGTCGGATTATCAACAGAAAATGTACGATCTGTTTATACAGCAAAAGATACCCCAATGGGAGCCCATTCTGTCGCAGATGTGCGCCGATAAATCGTGTGCGACGTTGGACGGGCGGCACGAGATTTTGTGCGGCTATTATGGCCTCGTGGGGCATTTGGTCGACAAGAAGAAAAAAGAGCAGGCGAAAACCTGTTTGAAAACAGCGTTGGCTCTTTCCGAAAAGTATATGAAGATGTATCCGACCGACGCTCGGTTCAAAGCCTTGTATGCCAATTTGATAGGACTGAATATCGCTTTGTCGCCCTTGCGGGCGCCTTTGGTCGCGTCGGATATGTTGTCATCGGCGCGTGAAGCCTATAAACTTGCTCCCGATGATAGCTGGGTCTCCCTGTTGTATGGAAACATATCGTTTTATATGCCCGGAGCTTTTGGCGGCGATAAAGAAAAGGGACTGAGCTGTTACCAGTCGGCTCGTCGGAGCATGGAGAAGAATATTTCGGCCAATCGGCATCATTGGCTTTATGTGCAGTTGCTGGTCACCATCGGAGTCGCTTATGAAAGAGGCGAACGATATGAGCAGGCGCAGGCCATGTATAAAACAGTTATGAACCAATATCCCGATTACGCTTTTGTGAAAGAGGTACTCTATCCTCGTGTACAGAAAGCCATGCGGGCGAAGCAATAAATTTATGAACGACTATATGCAAGTGAGGCTTCGTGTGGAGCCATGTAGCGAAATGGCGACCGATGTGTTGGCCGCCATGTTGGGCGAAATCGAGTATGAAAGTTTCGTGCCTGACGAGCAAGGTGTGACAGCGTTTGTACCGCAAGGAAAGTATGATGAAGCCCGATTGAGAGAGGTTTTGGCACAATTTCCTATCGACGGTATAACCCTCTCGTATGAAGCGACCTTTGTTCCGGGACAAGACTGGAACGAAGAGTGGGAAAAGAACTATTTCAAACCTATTGTCGTGGGAAACGAATGTGTGATACACAGTACGTTTCATCACGATGTGCCGCAGGCGCAATACGATGTGCTCATAGACCCAAAGATGGCATTCGGTACGGGGCATCACGAAACCACTACTCTCATGTTGCAGGCGATATTGGACAACGATTTCGCCGGTCGTTCACTCCTCGATATGGGGTGTGGCACGGCCGTATTGGCCATTTTGGCCTGCATGAAGGGCGCCGGGCCGGTCGTTGCCGTCGATATAGACGAGTTTGCGACCGAAAATGCGGTGGAAAATGTGCGCTTGAACGGTGTGTCGGGCGTCGAGGTGCGTTTGGGAGGTGCCGAAGTTTTGAAAGAGGAAGAACGGTTTGATTATGTATTGGCCAATATCAATCGGAATATATTGCTGGCCGATATGTGTGCCTATGTAGCTCACATGAAAAGCGGGTCGCGCATTTTCATGAGCGGTTTTTATGTCGAGGATATACAGGTCATACGAGCCGAGGCCGAGCGCTTGGGGCTTCGTTTCGTCGGGCATAGCGAGAAAAACCGTTGGGCGGCGGTAGAGTGTGTGAAAGAATGATATAAAAACCAGTCGTGGATTTTGCAGAATAATATCGAGAGGATTATGAAGGTGGGGGAGTTATTCTCCCGAGCCGATTCGTTCCAATTCTTTTTGCAGGAGTTCGATTCGGTCGGTGTAGTTTGCGATTAAGTCTTGCAGCAACGCTATTTCTTTTTCTTTGGATTCTTTCAAAGCGAGTTCTTCTGTTGATAAATTTTTAGTATTTTTATAGATTTTAGAATCTTCAGAAACTACGAGTCCGTCGTTGTTGGAGTCGGAGTGGTATTTGCCCGAACTAATAAAATAGTTTTCGTCGCACCCATTCTGATCCACGACGATGAAAAAGTCGGAAATAGGTAAATTCCAATGGTTGGCGATATTCAGCAAAACATTGATATTCATGTTTCCACCCCTTACAGCTTTCCCGATTGTATTTTTGTCCAATCCCAGTTCTTTGGCTGCATCTTTGTAGGTTATTCCCTTTCGGCGGAAAAATCTTCGCAGTAAATCTCCGGAGTAAACAAGTTTTTTACCGTCTTTCATATTGAAAAAGTGTAAACAATACAATTTGCAAGAACCTATTATGATGGTTCTCTATTACCAATATAACAAAAGTTTAACACTTATTCCCTCAGGGTGTGGCCCGAGGTGCCGGTGACGGATAGGGGAGAAGCACCCCTTCGACAACTTTTCTCCGCGAGAGTTGAGGCCGCCAAAAGTATATTATAAAAATTACAGAAAAATTTCTTCATTTCGAACTATTTATACTACTTTTGTTCTCAGAAGTCAGGCATATCATCATTTTGTGCTTGGCCTATTTTTGTGAATACAAGTGAACTATTCATATAAATAGTTTGGCTTAAACAACTTAACTAATAATAACTATGGCAGAAAGTAAAGAAAAACTATTTGACCAGTTCCCTCCGGTGTCCACACAGGAATGGAAAGAAAAGGTCGTAGCGGACCTGAAAGGGGCTGATTTTGACAAAAAGCTCGTATGGCGGACCAACGAGGGGTTTAACGTAAACCCCATGTATCGTGCCGAAGACATCGCAAATCTGAACACGACCGATTCGCTGCCCGGTGAATATCCCTATATACGGGGAACTCGCACCGACAACAACTGGTTGGTACGTCAGGATATCAAGGTGACCGATGTGAAAGAGGCCAATGCAAAGGCTCTTGATATTTTGAACAAAGGTGTAGAATCGTTGGGATTCGAAATTTCCAAAGATTTGATTACCGTGGAAAATTTAGCTACTTTGCTGCATGGTATCGATGTAGAGAAGGTCGAGTTGAACTTCTCTTCTTGCATGAAAAGCACAATAAAACTGGCCGAGACAGTAGCCGCCTATTTCCAAACCTCCGGCGCCGATTTGGAAAAAGTATCGGGTTCGATACGGTTCAACCCGTTTAAGCGCATGCTGACCAAAGGCCGCGATTTTGCCGATTATGCCGATCAAGCCGTCGCTATTATCGATGCCGTGAAAGCATTGCCCAAGTTCAGGGTATTGGCCGTCGATGCCGTGATGCTGAACAATGCCGGCTCGTTCATTTCGCAAGAACTCGGTTTTGCTTTGGCTTGGGGTAACGAATGGTTGGCAGCCCTTACCGATAAAGGCCTCACGATCGACGAGGTGGCCAAACGGGTAAAATTCAACTTTGGTATCTCTTCCAACTATTTTATGGAGTTGGCCAAATTCCGCGCCGCCCGTATGTTGTGGGCTCAAATTGTGAAACAATATAACCCCGCTTGCGATTGCGCATGCAAAATGAAAGCCCATGCGCAAACTTCGGAATTTAATCAAACCATATTCGACGCGCATGTAAATCTGCTTCGTTCGCAAACCGAGACCATGTCGGCGGCTTTGGCAGGTGTGGATTCTATCACGACGACACCGTTCGACAAAGCCTATAAAGAACCCGACGACTTCTCGGAACGCATCGCCCGTAACCAACAGTTGCTCTTGAAAGAGGAATCGCACTTGAATCGCATCACCGACCCCGCTGCCGGTTCGTATTATGTCGAGACCCTTACCGTTTCGATTGCCGAGCAGGCTTGGAAACTCTTCCTCGAAGTAGAAGATAAGGGCGGGTTCTACAAAGCCGTGAAAGAAGGCTTTGTGCAAAACCAAGTCAACGCTTCGGCCGAGACCCGTCATACCAATGTGGCGCGTCGCAAAGAGATATTGTTGGGAACAAACCAATATCCCAACTTCAACGAAGTGGCCGGCGATAAGATTGTCAATGGCGAGGCTTGCGGTTGTGGTTGTGGAAAACACGAAGGCGAACACCATTGCGAGCCCGAGTTCCCCGTATTGAACACCAAGCGCGCCGCCAGCGACTTCGAAGCGTTGCGTTTGGCCACGGAACATTCGGGCAAACGTTCGTCGGTATTCATGTTGACAATCGGTAATTTGGCCATGCGCTTGGCTCGCTCTCAATTCTCGGCCAACTTCTTCGCTTGTGCCGGATACCGGATTATCGACAACCTCGGTTTCGAAACCGTTCAAGCCGGTATCGACGCCGCCTTGGAAGCCAAAGCCGACATCGTGGTACTGTGTTCGAGCGACGACGAGTATGCACAATATGCTCCCGAAGCATTCAAGCTGCTCGACGGTCGCGCTCTGTTTGTTGTAGCCGGAGCCCCGGCCTGCATGGACGAGTTAAAAGCTCAAGGTATAACCGAGTTTATTCACGTTCGTTCGAATGTACTCGATACGCTGAAATCGTTTAACGAGAAACTTTCGATTTAAAAAGGCGGAACATTTGTATCACACAAGAAAAAACAAAAACAATGAGACCTAATTTCAAAAACATAAATATTACAACAGATGCTTTCGCCCATTCGGCGGGGAAAGTGACCAATAACGGCGAGAACTGGATTACTCCCGAGTTGATACCCGTTAAACCTGTGTACACCAAAGAAGACCTCGAAGGTCTGGAACATTTGAACTATGTAGCCGGGATTCCTCCTTTCTTGCGTGGCCCGTACAGTGGCATGTATGCCATTCGTCCGTGGACAATCCGCCAGTATGCCGGATTCTCGACAGCCGAAGAGTCGAATGCCTTCTACCGTCGCAACTTGGCTTCGGGACAAAAAGGCCTTTCGGTAGCCTTCGACCTTCCCACACACCGCGGCTACGACGCCGATCACGAGCGTGTGGTAGGCGACGTGGGAAAAGCCGGTGTGTCGATTTGTTCGCTCGAAGATATGAAAGTACTGTTCGACGGTATCCCCTTGAACAAAATGTCGGTGTCCATGACCATGAACGGAGCCGTGCTTCCTATCTTGGCGTTCTATATCAATGCCGGTTTGGAACAAGGCGCCAAACTCGAAGAGATGGCCGGAACCATTCAAAACGACATCTTGAAAGAGTTTATGGTGCGCAACACCTATATCTATCCGCCCGAATTTTCGATGCGTATCATCGCCGACATCTTCGAATTTACGTCGCAAAATATGCCTAAGTTCAATTCGATTTCGATCTCGGGGTATCACATGCAGGAAGCCGGAGCTACCGCCGACATCGAGCTGGCCTATACGCTGGCCGACGGCCTCGAATACCTGCGCGCCGGTATCAACGCCGGTATGGACATCGACTCGTTCGCTCCGCGGTTGTCGTTCTTCTGGGCTATCGGCATGAACTTCTTTATGGAAATCGCCAAGATGCGCGCCGCCCGTATGCTGTGGGCAAAGATTGTCAAACAATTCAATCCGAAGAACCCCAAATCACTCGCATTGCGTACCCACTCCCAAACATCGGGTTGGTCGCTCACCGAGCAAGATCCCTTCAACAACGTGGGACGTACCTGTATCGAGGCTATGGGAGCCGCTTTGGGACACACACAATCGCTGCATACCAACGCACTCGACGAGGCCATCGCCTTGCCTACCGACTTCTCGGCGCGTATCGCCCGTAATACCCAGATCTATATTCAAGAAGAAACCTACATTACCAAAGAAATCGACCCGTGGGCCGGCTCCTACTATGTAGAGGCGCTCACCAACGAATTGGCTCACAAGGCATGGGAGCACATTCAGGAAATCGAGAAACTGGGCGGTATGGCCAAAGCCATCGAAACCGGTCTGCCCAAGCTCCGTATCGAAGAAGCAGCCGCTCGCACCCAAGCTCGCATCGACTCGGGTAAGCAAACCATCGTGGGCGTGAACAAATACCGTTTGGAGAAAGAGGCCCCCATCGATATTCTCGAAGTAGACAACACGGCTGTTCGCAAAGAGCAGATCGAGCGTTTGCAATACCTGAAATCCCACCGCGACAATGAAGCCGTCAAGGCTGCGTTGGACGCTATTACCGAGTGCGTCAAAACCAAGAAAGGAAACTTGCTCGATTTGGCGATCAAAGCCGCCAAGGTGCGCGCTACATTGGGCGAAATCTCCGACGCTTGCGAAGTGGTTGTAGGTCGTTATAAAGCAGTAATCAGAACTATATCAGGCGTGTATTCATCAGAAACCAAAAAAGATGCCGATTTCGTTCGGGCAACGGAATTGTGCGAAAAATTTGCCAAGAAAGAAGGCCGTCAACCTCGTATCATGATTGCGAAAATGGGTCAGGACGGTCACGACCGTGGCGCCAAAGTCGTAGCTACGGGATATGCCGACTGCGGTTTCGACGTAGATATGGGGCCGTTGTTCCAGACACCGGCCGAAGCGGCCCGCCAAGCCGTCGAGAACGACGTACATGTATTGGGCGTTTCGTCGCTGGCTGCCGGCCACAAGACACTGGTACCCCAAGTCATCGAAGAATTGAAGAAACTGGGGCGTGAAGACATCGTAGTCATTGCCGGCGGAGTAATTCCCGCACAAGACTACGACTTCCTCTATAAAGCCGGTGTGGCAGCAATCTTCGGCCCCGGTACCTCGGTAGCCAAGGCCGCTTGTCAAATCCTCGAAATTCTTCTCGATGAATAAATGAAATCGATAGATAGAATGCGTTAATGGAGGCCGACCCAAAAGAGATTTTGGGCGGTCTCTTTGTTTTATTATAGAAAAAGATGACCACATTACTTTTTACCGG
>CALUFO010000002.1 GCA_944320015.1 uncultured Barnesiella sp.
ATTGCCTCCTTGACGGTGTAGTATTCGGCCTTGCTCTCCTCTGCAGAGTTCTTCGAAAGGTCGAAGTGGAGTTTGGAGTAGAATATCTGCCCGTGTTCTTTTTTCGAGGGGATATTGTTGCGGTAGACATGCGAACGGATGGCGACACGTGTCATGCCATATTTCTCCTGAATATCTTCGGGAGTGTACCATTCCGTCAGGTCGGAGTCCACCTCATATTTGGCAAAGGCGGCATCAATATGTTTCTTGCTGTAATAGTTGAACTGGCGGATTCTCACTTTCGGGACCTTGTGCTGTCGTGTATAAGTCCATACCCATTTGGCATTGACCTTATATTTCTGTGCAATCTCTTCGGCGGTGTAATACTCGGTGATGTCAAAGTCGTTTTTTGCTACCAGCCGTTCATAAGGTTTGCTTTTGAGCATGAGTTCGATGTCGGCTTTCCGTATCAACGACATCTTTCCGCTGAGCCGGGATGCACGGAGTTTCTCTTCCTTTACCAGTTTGTAGATGTACTGGCGGCTTACACCCATCAGACGTGCTGCCTGCGAAAAAGTGAAGTATTCCTGCTTTTCCAGCGACGAGCGCAATTCCTGCATCTCCTGCATATGGCGCAGCTCCATCTTCCGTTCCATCATGCGGTGTTTGTAACCTCGTTTCGAGCATTGCGGGCTGCAATAACAGGTTGTTGTTTTCTGTGCGATGAACGGTTTTCCGCACCATTGACAAATTCTTTTTACTTCCATATTTTCGTCCTATTTTCTGCCATTTTACATGAATTTTAATTTCCCTTTTTGTCAACACATGTAAACCATTGTCAACACACGTCAACTAATGCGTTACTGTGACATTTGGGTAAACCATGAATTTCTGTCACGGTAGAAATACGTATGAAAAATATGGATAAAAACCGTTACTTCCAAATACGGTCTGGAAAGTACATAAAAACAAAAGTCGCTGATATACAGCGACTTTATTCTAAATGGTTATAGTTGGTTATGGCTGTTTACAAGCCGTTACTTGCCGATGCAAAACTTGGAGAAGATGGAGCCGAGGATTTCGTCGGTTGAGATTTGGCCGGTGATTTCGCCGAGGTAGTGCATACACTCGCGAATGTCTTGGGAGATGAAGTCGCCCGAGAGGCCGGATTGGAGGCCGTCGAGGGTGCGTTGTATGGCGTCGTGGGCGTGCATGAGGGCTTCGTAGTGGCGCGCGTTGGTGACAATGACGTCGTTTTCGGCTGTATTCGATAGGTTTACGGTGTCGGTAAGTCGTTTTTCAAGGGCGTCGATGTTTTGGTTGTGCGAGGCCGAGAGGAAGATGAGCGATGCACCGGGTGTCTCTTGGGTGAGCCGGTTGTATAGGTTGGTGAGTTGTTGCCGGGTGGCGTCGTTGATTTTATCGATTTTGTTGAAGGCGATGATGAGGTGCTTGTCGCGGCAGCGGGGGAGTATTTTGGCCGATAGGGTTTCGATTTCTTGTGGTGCGTGTGTGGCGTCGATGAGCCAGATGACGATTGTGGCTTGGTCGAGTTTTTGGTAGGTGCGTTCGATTCCCATGCTTTCGATGGTGTCGTGGGTTTCACGGATGCCGGCGGTGTCGATGAACCGGAAAGTGATGCCTTGTAGTACGACGGTGTCTTCAATGACGTCGCGGGTGGTGCCGTGTATGTCCGAGACGAGGGCGCGTTCTTCTTTGACGAGGCGGTTGAGCAGGGTCGATTTGCCGGCGTTGGTTTCGCCGATGATGGCAGTGGGGATACCGTTTTTGAGGGCGTTGCCGAGGCTGAACGAGTCGGAGAGCCGCTTGATGACATGTTCGATTTCTTGGGCTAATTCGGTGAGTTTCTTACGGTCGGCAAATTCCACTTCTTCTTCGCTGAAATCGAGTTCGAGCTCGACGAGTGAAACGAAGGTGAGCAGTTGTTCGCGCAGGTGGGCCAGTTCGCGGCTGAATCCGCCTCGCATTTGTTGCATGGCCAGTCGGTGCGAAGCGGCCGAGGTGGAGGCGATGAGGTCGGCCACGGCTTCGGCTTGCGAGAGGTCGAGTTTCCCGTTGGTGAAGGCGCGCCGGGTAAATTCGCCGGGTTGTGCCAGTCGGCAGCCTTTCCGCAGGAGCAGGGCGATGATTTGTTGCTGTATGTAGGTGGAGCCGTGGCAGGATATTTCGATGGTCGTTTCGCCGGTGAATGAGTGGGGTGCTACGAATAAAGTGGCGATAACGTCGTCGATGGGGTGGTTGTCGTCGTCGACAATGCTTCCGTAGTGAGTGGTATTGGGTTTTGCGTCGGAGAGTTTTTTGTCGTTTGCGGCGTGGAATATGCGGTCGGTAATTTCGACCGATTCGGGGCCGCTGATGCGAATGACGGCGATGCCGCCCCGGCCGGGGGCGGTAGAAATGGCGCAGATGGTATCTTGCGGGGTGTTCAGTTCAAATTCCATAATTCGAGTGACGTGTTGCTTTCTATGAGGGTTTCTATGCTGTCGGGGATATGGTGGAAGAAGTCTATCCCGGTGATTGTTTCTATGCTGTCGATGGTGACGGCCAATGCGCCGAGCGGGGGTTGGTTGTCGTTGTTTTCAAAGAGGAATGCGATGCCCCGAGGTTGCTCGGTGTAGGGGGCGGCAATGACTTTGAAGAATTGGTCGGGAACCGCTACACGGTGTTGCCCGATGTGTTTTCTCGACGAGTCGACAATGGGGCCGCAGGTGATGAGCAGGGCGCTGTCGCAACGGGCCCACTGGCGTATCTCTTCTTCGAGTTCCTTCCAGCGGCCTCGGTTCAGTCCGGGGTTTTGCGGGCAGATGTTAGAGAGCAGGAACGATTCTTTCATTGCTGTTTCACTCCATTTCATGTCGGCAGCGGGAGCCATGTGTCCCCGGTCATATCCGCTGCGGGTGTAATCCCGGGTGTCGGCGGGGGTACCTGTGGCGTCGTGGTCGGTGATAAATCGGTTGGTGCGTGCGGCCGAGCCTTGCAGTTCGCTGCGCAGCAGTTCGTAGCTCACCCAGTTGGGTTGTTTCCATTGGGGGTTGTACGATACGATGTATCCCGTCCGGCGCAATATTTGTTCGGGGCGGTCGGCGGGGGAGTGAGCCATTTCGGCATCGGGTATATGGCGAAGATTGTATGTGGCGGTTGGGGAAAGAGGCGTGTTTTGTCCGCTTCGTTTCATCTGCCATAGGCCGCAGCCGATCAGCAGCAATAGCAGCAAGAAGGCTGGTATGATACTTTTCCCCGATGATTTTTTTCTCTTTTTTCTCTTTTTGGCCATACGTTCCACTTTTGAATGCGGTAGTGCAAATGTAAGAAAAAAATTTTTTACCTTTGTTCGTCGGTTGGATAATACGTCGACTTGAATTTGAAAGTAGAAAAACTATAAAAAACAGATACGATGAATTTAGTAGATCGCTTCCTTCATTATGTAAGTTTCGACACGCAGTCGGACGAACTTACCAATATGACGCCCAGCACACCGGGGCAGATGTTGTTTGCTCAGGCTTTGGCCGAGGAGTTGAAACAGATTGGCCTCACCGAGGTGACTCTCGACGAGAATGGGTATCTCATGGCCTCGTTGCCTGCCAATACCGATAAAGAGCTGCCAGTGGTAGGATTTATCGCACACCTCGACACGAGTCCCGATATGTCGGGGCGTCATGTCTCGCCTCGTATCGTGAAGAATTACGACGGGCGCGATATCGTGCTGTGCGCCGAAGAGAATGTGGTGTTGCGTCCCGCCGAGTTTCCCGAGTTGCATCATTATGTGGGGCAAGACCTCATTGTGACCAATGGAAAAACGTTGTTGGGTGCCGACGACAAGGCCGGTATCGCCGAGATTGTCACGGCTATGGAGTACCTGTTGCAACACCCCGAAATCAAGCATGGCAAAATACGGGTCGCTTTCAATCCCGACGAGGAGATTGGCAAGGGGGCTCACAAATTCGATGTCGAAGCGTTTGGCGCCGATTGGGCTTATACGATGGACGGCGGCGAGATAGGCGAGTTGGAGTATGAGAATTTCAACGCCGCCGTGGCTCGGATTACCTTCAAGGGGCGCAATGTCCACCCGGGATATGCCAAGCACAAGATGATCAATTCGATACGAATCGCCAACCAATATGCTATCATGTTGCCCCGCTGGGAGACTCCCGAGCATACCGAGGGCTACGAAGGATTCTATCACCTTATTTCGTTCGAGGGCAATGTGGAGCAAACCGTATTGACCTACATTATCCGGGATCACGATCGTGACCGTTTCGAGCGTCGCAAAAAAGAGTTGGAGCATTTGACCCGCAAAATCAACAACGAGTTCCCCGACTGTGCCAGTATCGAGATAAACGACCAGTATTACAACATGCGTGAAAAGGTCGAGCCGGTGATGCACATCGTCGATCTCGTGTCGGAGGCTATGCGTGCCGTCGATATTGTGCCCCAAGTGAAACCCGTGCGGGGCGGAACCGATGGCGCCCAACTGTCGTTCAAAGGCTTGCCTTGCCCCAATATCTTTGCCGGCGGGCTCAACTTCCACGGACGCTATGAGTTTGTGCCCATACAGTCTATGGAAAAAGCCACCGAGGTGATTGTGCAAATCGCCAAAATGGTCGCCGAGAAATAAAAATCTATTATCGAGATAGAACAGATGGGCCGAACGGTAGCCGGCCTGTCTTTTCTTTTTTTAGGAGATGCGTTTATGCCGGGAACTTTGATTGTCCTTACCGGGCCTACTGGAGTGGGTAAGACCGAGCTCAGCCTGCAACTGGCCGAGCACTACGGGTGTCCCATCGTGTCGGCCGACAGCCGACAGTTCTACCGCGACATACCCATTGGCACAGCGGCGCCCACGGCCGGGCAGTTGGCTCGTGTCAAGCACTATTTTGTGGGGCAGTTGGCGTTAACCGATTATTACAGCGCTTCGTGTTACGAGAACGATGTGCTCGCACTTCTCTCTACGCTATTCGACACCCACGATTATGTGTTGCTCACCGGCGGTTCCATGATGTATATCGATGCCGTGTGCAAAGGTATCGACGAGATTCCAACCATTACTGACGAGGTACGCCGCGAGGTCGTGGCGTATTACGAACGAATGGGGCTCGAAGCCTTGTGTGAGGAACTTAAAATTCTCGACCCGGTTTACTACGACGAGGTCGACTTGAAAAATCACAAACGGGTGATTCATGCCATCGAGATTTGCAGGCAGACGGGCGGACGATATAGCGACTTGCGCACCCGGCAGGTGAAACAGCGCCCCTTCGGCATCGTGAAAATCGGCCTAATTCGTCCCCGGGAGGAACTTTTCGAGCGCATAGCCCGCCGCACCGGGCAGATGATAGCCGACGGCTTGATCGAAGAAGCTCGCCGGGTCTATCCTTTCAGGCATCTCAATTCGCTCAATACGGTGGGTTATAAAGAACTGTTTGCCTATTTCGACGGAAAAATGTCGCTCGACGAGGCGGTGGAGAAAATCAAACGCAATACCCGGGTCTATTCCAAAAAACAAGTCACATGGTATAAAAAGGACCCCGATATGCGTTGGTTTTCGCCTGACGATAAGGCGGCGATTATCGATTATATCGACGAGAAATCCGTTTCGTGAAAGACTACGGCGATGTTGTTTATGCGGATTCTTAGATCGTCTGTCGAATGGTATATTAGGATACAGGATTTATATCTATAAAGCTATGAGAATATTGAAGCCTTTTATGTCGCTAATTGTTATCGGTGTTTTATATTCCTGCGCCGCTGTTCCTTTGCAGACTTATCGTAATGGCTATATCATGGATAAGGATAATGTAGTTGTCGGGTACTATTCGAATGGGTATGTCCTCGATTTGGAAAAGAATGTCATCGGATACTATGCAAACGGGTATATCTACGATACTCGCCATGAAGTTATAGGAAATTATGTAAATGGATATATAAAGAACCTGAAATTAAAATAGATCTGATGTAAATTTTACGTTCTTATTTATTTGAAGTTGGGTTCACGGGTTCTATCTGGTATTCCGTTATACCTTTGTTGTATTGCGAGAATATCTCGCGGGCTTTTTGCAGGAAGCCTTTCAGATGAGGCCGATAGGGGTGGTTCTGCCACTCTTGTTCGGCCGGGACGACTTTGAAGTTTTCTCCTTTGCCGGTGGGTCGTCGGGTATAAACCAACGTGTATTGGGGCGATTGCAGGACGATGCGGTTCTGCTTGTCTCGCCGCGCGGTGACTTTTACCATTGCGCCGCCCACGGTGTCGCGGGTTTTCATGTTGGAGATAAAATTCCCCAGCGAATAAACTACCAGCGCCCGGGGATTGCCTTGTGGGTCGTATCGCAGTTCCATGGGTTGAATCACATGCGGGTGGGTGCCGATAACCAGTTGTACACCCTCGTTGACCAACAGGTCGGCCAACTCCTTTTGCCGCTTATTGGGCAGCAGTTGGTATTCGTCGCCCCAATGCAGGCAGGCGACAATCAGCTCTGCGTTCAACGCTTTGGCTCGGTGTATGTCTTTTTTGATTTTTGTCGAGTCGATGTAGTTGACGACGAAGGGAAGGGTGGGGGAGAATCCGTTTGTCCCGTAGGTGTAGTTGAGAAAAGCGATGCGAATACCATTCACTTGAACCATGAGCGGGTGAGACCGCTCGCTCGATTCGGTCGATACATATGTGCCGACGTGGCCGGCGCCTATCGAGTCGAGCAGGTGCAAGGTGCGTCGCGCTCCTCGGGTATATCGGTCGAGGCAGTGGTTGTTGGCGGTAAGAAAGAGGTCGAACCCCGCTTTTTGCAGGGCAATGGGAAATTCGTCGGGAGCCGAGAAACAAGGATAGCCCATGTAGGGCACTCCACCGGTGGGGACTTCCAGATTGACAATGGCATAGTCGGCCCCGGCAACCTCATGGGCGATTGCTTCGAAGCAAGCCGAATAGTCGTAGCCGTCACCCGCTCGAGCCGCGTCGATTTGGGCTTTGTGCTGCATGGCGTCGCCCGCGAAAAGCAGGGAAACTTCGGCAGGTGGAACTGCCGGAGCTTGCCCTAACAGGAGCGGTGCCAAAAATAGAAAGAGCCCCCACATGGCCGCTTATCGATAAATGGCTTTTTTACCGGCCAGCAGCGTGTTGCGCATGAGCGAGACGATAGTCATGGGGCCTACACCGCCGGGAACGGGGGTGATGAACGAGCAGCGGGGTGCCACCTCGTCGAATTTCACATCGCCGGTGAGTTTGAATCCCGATTTTTTCGAAGCGTCGGGTACACGGGTGGTACCTACGTCGATGATTACGGCCCCCTCTTTCACCATGTCGGCGGTCACAAATTCGGGCGAGCCGAGGGCGGCGATGATGATGTCGGCTGTGCGGCATATCTCTTTGATATTGGGCGTTGCACTGTGGCACACGGTTACGGTGGCGTTTCCCGGATAGGCTTTCTGCATCATGAGCGTGGCCACCGGTTTCCCCACGATGTTGCTGCGGCCCAGCACCACACAATGTTTCCCTTTGGTCTCGATTTCATAGCGAGCCAGCAGTTCCATGATACCGGCCGGCGTGGCCGATACGAAGCAGGGCAGGCCTATCGACATGCGCCCCACGTTTACCGGGTGGAAGCCGTCCACGTCTTTGCGGTAGTCGATAGCCTCGATTACCTTTTGCTCCGAGATGTGTTTGGGTAAAGGCAATTGCACGATAAACCCGTCGATGTCGGGGTCGTTGTTCAGCTCGTCCACTTTGCGTAAAAGCTCGTCTTCGGTAACATCGCTTTCATAGCGTACGAGCGTCGATTTGAATCCGCACTGTTCGCAGGCTTTTACCTTGTGGGCCACATAAGTTTCGCTGCCGCCGTCGTGCCCTACCAGCACGGCCGCCAGATGAGGCCGTTTGCCGCCGGCGTTGCAGATTGTTTCTACCTCTTGGGCGATTTCTTGTTTAATGCGGTCGGCCACCGCTTTTCCGTCGATTAGTTGCATAGTTTTGGTGGGTATAAAAAACTGCCGGACACACTCTCTATTTGCCTCGGGGCAATCGGTTTTTTGGGGGAGAGTATATCCGGCAGTTTCATGGTTGATATTAAATTTTATTTCCGTTTAAATCCTTTCATCATGGCTCCTTTGTTCTGGGTCACCATTCGCATCATTTTGCGGGTTTGGTCAAACTGTTTGATGAGCCGGTTGACTTCCTGTATCGAGGTGCCGCTTCCCACGGCGATACGTTGTCGGCGGCTTCCGTTGAGCAACTCGGGGTTGCTTCGTTCTTTGGGTGTCATGGAGTAGATAATGGCTTCGATGCTTTTGAAAGCGTTGTCGTCGATGTCCATATCCTTAATGGCTTTGCCCACACCTGGAATCATCGAAGCCAAGTCTTTGAGATTACCCATTTTCTTGATTTGGTGTATTTGGCTGAGGAAGTCGTTGAAGTCGAATTGGTTTTTGGCAATCTTCTTTTGCAGGCGTTTGGCTTCTTCTTCGTCGTATTGCTCTTGTGCCCGTTCCACCAGCGAAACGATGTCGCCCATGCCCAAGATACGGTCGGCCATACGGGCGGGGTGGAAGTAGTCGATAGCTTCGAGTTTCTCGCCGGTACCGATAAATTTGATAGGTTTGTCGACTACCGTGCGAATCGAGAGGGCGGCACCGCCACGGGTGTCACCGTCGAGTTTGGTCAGTACCACACCGTTGAAGTCGAGCCGGTCGTTAAACTCTTTGGCGGTGTTTACGGCGTCCTGACCCGTCATGGCGTCGACCACGAACAGGATTTCGGTAGGATTTATTTTCTTCTTGATAGCTTCGATTTCGTCCATCATCTGTTCGTCGATAGCCAAGCGGCCGGCGGTATCGACGATAACCAAGTCGAGGTGGTTCTCTTTGGCATATTTCACGGCGTTGGCGGCGATGCTCACGGGGTCCTTGCTACCTTCTTCGGTATAGACGGGCACCTCGATTTGCTCACCCAGCACTTTCAATTGCTCGATAGCGGCGGGACGATACACGTCGCAGGCTACCAGCAAGGGGCGTTTGGCTTTTTTCGATTTCAACATTTTGGCCAGCTTGCCCGAGAATGTGGTCTTACCCGAACCTTGCAGACCCGACATGAGAATTATCGAGGGGTTTTGCGACAGGTTGATGTCGGCTGTTTCGCCGCCCATCAAAGTCGCCAGTTCGTCGTGGACGATTTTCACCATCAATTGTCCCGGCTTCACGGCAGTGAGCACGTTTTGTCCCAGCGCTTTGGCCTTTACGGTATCGGTAAATTGCTTGGCCACTTTGTAGTTGACGTCGGCGTCGAGCAAGGCGCGGCGCACGTCTTTCAAGGTCTCGGCCACGTTTATTTCGGTGATTTTGCCTTCACCTTTCAATATTTTAAAAGACCGTTCGAGTCTTTCACTAAGGTTTTCAAACATAGTTTCAGAACAAAAATTTTTTATACTTTATGGATAAATCGGTGCAAAATTACTCAAAATAGGTGGAATATGCGAATAAAAAACAAAGAATCACATTCAAAATCTCGTGCGACGTATGGTGGATTTGGAAAAATTTACTATTATTGTAATTGATTTGTATTACCCGGGCGGAAGGCGGGGTAAGTGAAACATCGACAAGAAAGGTGTCAATACTAATTGGTTGTATTATGAAAAAGTTTTTTACATTTTTATTGGTGGTTATACTGGTTTTGGGGTGCTTTCGGTTTTGTAACATGATGATGAACCAAGACGATACGAAGGGCGAAGGTGGGGGAGAATATATCGAAGCCGATTATGTTGCCGATTCGGTGGCGATGGAGCAAAGCACGCATTTGAAATTCAAGGGCGTTCCCATCGACGGTTCGTTGGAACAATTTGTCACCCGTATGGGGCGCAGGGGGTTCGAGGCAGTGTCGGACAGGAGCGCCGAGGAGCAGCATTTGGTGGGCGACTTTGCCGGGTTCAAGGAGTGCGATGTCTATGTCTCCACGCTCGACAACAACGATTTGGTGGCTCAAATCACCGTACGTTTTCCCTCCCGGGAGCAGTGGAAATATCTCTACGGCGATTACAAGAATTTGAAGGATATGCTTGTTGAGAAATATGGTAGGCCGGCATCGTGTGTCGAGTGGATTGAAAGTTTGTATAATACCGACGAATCAAGTCGTATGATTGCGATTAATATGGGGAATTATAAATATAACACTCGATTTGCGACCGACGAGGGCGATATTATTCTCAGTATAGAGCATCGGTCTTTCAGGCTGTGTTTTGTGCAGCTGGTCTATCGGGACAAAGAGAATGGCGAGACCGTGCGCGATGCAGCCATGGAGGATTTGTAATATAATATAGTATTAGGGCCGGGATAATCGGAGAGGCAGGACTGCTGGTCATCGCCTTTAAAGATAATAAGTCTTAAAAAAGGAAAGTTATGCCAGGCACCCTAATGCGCAAAAAAGATGGAGTCGCAGCGCCGATAATTTCCTGCTGACCCTTTATCGGGAAGGGAAAAGCATAAAATACATCTCCGAGAAAATGGGAAGAAGCCAGACTTCGATTGTGATGCGCATAGGGAAATTGGAGGATGGGCATAAATAAAATGAGTTTACTTTTATTGGGGACTCTATTATATATCCTTAGCATTTTTATTTATCCTTTTTACGGGCTTTATAGAAGTGTTTCAATAAAAAGTCAACAAAAAGATCAAATAAATTTGTCTTTGCACACACCATTTACTATATTTGTAAGCAGGGGAAAGGCTACCTTTCTGTATATAATTATCATTAAATAGCGATCTTATGAAAAAACACACTATTCCCTTATTATTCTGTGTCGTTGCATTAATTATGTCTTCTTGTACGCTCTCTAATGAGGAAAAAGCTGAAAAATTGATTAAAGAGACTCTTAAAGATTATCTTTATCATCCAGATTCTTATGAGTCAATATCCACAAGAGTGGATAGTATGTTCATTGATGTAGCTACTATCGAGCCTATTATGGAAATCAGTGATGAAATCAAAGATTTGATATATAAAATAAACGGAAGTGAAAGAAAAATTGAATCTGCTGAATCCTCTATGGATCTTTGGGCTCCCAGTGGCTATTCTTCTCAATACTCTCGTGGAGAATATGCGCGAGCAAAAAAAGAAAAAGAAAAGGCCAAATCGGATTTGGACAAATATACCAAGAAACTTTCAGAACAGCTTGCTTCTCTAAAAGAAAATGTTGCTAAATATCATAAAGGAGAATTTTCCGGTTGGGCAGTAAGTCACAGATATAGGAGTCTTAATGGTGCTGGCTCAATGACTATTCCTGGTGAAATGATTTTCTTTTGCGATGAAGAGTTTACGGCCTGTGTCGGTTATGATACTGATAAGTTCGAGGACTTTGCAAAAATTTTGGAAGTGGTGGATGAAGCAACTTCTGATGAAGATATAATGGATTATTTTAGAGAAGATAGTTTTATGATAGAATTTTAAACTCCTCCTCTGTGTTGCGTTAGCAATATAGGGGAGGTGGCACTTCAAAGTGACGGAGGGGTTGAGAAAATCAAAGACCGAGAGATTCTCAATCCCTTGCTTACGGCACCTCCTCGCTATATTTTGCCATGTAAAGCACAGCGGGGTTTATCTTACCCTTACCCGTCAATACTGATAAATCCCTTTCTGATTGTATTGACTCTGAATGCCCAATTCTGTGTCGGATCATTGTAAAAAAGCGCCCGCCCGGCTTCAACTTGCCGGGCAGGCATTGGCAAGTGGTTTTACATTGTTATATCAATTTATTGGTAGCCGTGTCGGGGAAAATGACAGCGGGGGTAAATTCCCGAGCCTCCTCGGGAGTCATTAAGGCATAGGCCATGATGATGACGATGTCGCCCGGTTGCACCTTGCGCGCGGCGGCGCCGTTGAGGCAAATCACACCCGAGCCTCGTTCGCCTTTGATCACATACGTCTCGAATCTTTCACCGTTGTTGTTGTTGACGATCGATACCTTTTCGTTGGCGATGATGTTTGCCGCGTCCATTAAGTCCTCGTCGATCGTGATGCTTCCGATGTAATTCAAGTTTGCCTGAGTGACAGTTACTCTGTGAATTTTAGATTTTACGACCTCTATAAACATGATTCTTCGAGTTATTGTTCGGGACGTCGATAAGCGATGTTGTCGATAAGTCTCACGTCGCCGTTATACACGGTGATGCAGCCTACGATATAGTCCGACTCGTTCCAGTCGTTGATAGCTTGCAACGTGTTCCCGTCGACTATCTCGTAGTATTCGACCCGCATCTCGGGTACGGCGTTGAGGGTGGAGACTACCTCGTCGATTGTCTCTTTCACCGAATGGTTGTGGGCAAAGGTACGACTTTTAAATAAAGTCTCGGCTATTTTGGGCGCATTTCTTCGTTGCGATTCGGTCAGTCGTGTGTTCCGGCTGCTCAGTGCCAACCCGTCGGGCTCGCGTACGATAGGCACGGCCACGATGTTGAACGTGTAGCCCAGCTGTGCCGCCATGACCCGGATCACAGCAATCTGCTGGAAATCTTTTTCGCCGAAATAAGCGTTGTCGGGATTGACCATATCAAACAGTTTGCTCACGATTTGAGCCACACCGTTGAAGTGTCCCGGGCGATATTTCCCTTCCATGACTTCGGCCACCGGACCCAGTTGAAACACCCGGGTGTCCTCGGTGGGGTATATCTCTTCGACCGACGGGGCGAACGCATAGTCGCAACCGACCGATTCGAGCAAGCGGCAATCTTGGTCGAGAGTGCGGGGGTAGAGCAGCAAATCGTTTTTGTCGTTGAATTGCGTGGGGTTGACAAAGATGCTCACCACCGTCACGTCGTTGTGGGCCACGCTGGTTTTTACCAGTTGCAGATGCCCGTTGTGCAAAGCTCCCATAGTGGGTACAAGCCCTATTGTCTTGCCGGCAGCCCGGTCGGCGTCGAGTTGCTGCCGCAATTGGGCTATGGTTGTAATTACCTTCATAATCGACTCGTTTAAAAAATCGTGCAAAAGAAGTAAATAAAACCCAATTAGCGAAGATAATATTTAATTTTTTGAAGTTTATGGCCTTAAATAATTCGTTTTGAGCGGGGAAAAACTCGTATATGGCGATGAGTAGGTGCAAATACTTTCGAGATTTGGAGGTTTCACCCGTTTTTTTTATTATCTTTGCAGAACTAATCGAGATTAGAAGAGCAGAATGAAAGAAGCCAAAGTCTTATTTATAGCCCAAGAAATTACTCCCTATCTGCCGGAGTCGGAGCTGGCGACGATCTGTCGCAGCTTGCCGCAAGGCATTCAAGACCGCGGGCACGAGATTCGTACTTTTATGCCTAAGTATGGGTCGATCAACGAACGCCGCAACCAATTGCACGAGGTGATACGGCTCTCGGGTATGAACTTGATAATCGACGATACCGATCACCCCCTTATTATCAAAGTGGCCTCGATACAATCGGCTCGCATGCAGGTTTATTTCATAGACAACGACGATTATTTCCAGCGCAATGCCGATGGAGTTACCGACGAGGCGATGCGCCCCGACAACGACGAGCGCAGCATCTTCTTTGTCAGAGGCGTTATGGAGACGGTGAAGAAATTGCGTTGGACGCCCGATATCATTCACTGTCATGGCTGGATAACGGCCTTGGCTCCGTTGTATTTGAAGAAAAGCTATGCCGACGACCCTTCGTTCCGCGACGCGAAAGTAATCTATTCCTTGTATGACAACGATTTCAAAGCGCCGTTCGACCCCAATTTCGCCGCTAAATTGAAGTTGGAAGGAATCCAAGACAGCGACATACCTTTCTCGGTAGGCGACTCGATCGACCCCGTTACCCTTCACAAACTGGCCGTACAGTACTCCGACGGTGTGATACAAGCCAGCCGGGATATAAACTCCGAGATTACCGATTTTGTACAGAAACAGGGGGTGCCTTTCTTGGAATATCAAGATCCTGAAAACTATATCGATGCTTATAATGATTTCTATAATAAAATTGTAGGAAACGAATAACGCCAGTGTTACTTAATAGAAAATGAAAGTTTTTAAATTCTTGCCGATAGCTCTTGTTGTAGCGTTAGGCATATCTTCTTGCAACGACGAAACCAGTACGATAGGCTCTTCGATAGTCGACACGAATATCGAAATTGTGGTGGATTCTTCTTTTCAGAAACTCATAACCGCAGAGTCTATCCCCAACGACAGTGTGGTGGGACGAACGATCACCCAGTTGATTGGCCGCATCTCCATTCCCGGATATGGCCGGTTGGAAACCGATTTCCTCACCCAGTTTATGCCGTCGGCCACTTTCGATACGGTGGGGATCGACCGGCTCGATTCGCTGATTCTGTACTTGAATTACAATACCGAGTCTTTCACCGGCGACTCGCTGGCTCCTATGCAGTTGAGCGTATTTCCGCTTGAGAAACAATTGCAATCGCCCATTTACAGCGCGATAGAGCCCGAGAAATATTACGACGCCCAAGCGACTCCGGTAGCCTTGACAAGCTATAATGCCTCGTTCTTGGGATTGCCCGACTCCTTGATCGAGCTCGGCTATAAGATGATTCGGGTGAAAATGCCCACCGCTCTGGCCGATCGCTTTTTCCAAAAGTATAAAGAAGACCCCGCCGTATTCTCTTCGCCCAGCCGGTTCACGCAATATTTCCCGGGATTTTATGTAAAGACTTCGTATGGAAGCGGCTGTGTGGTCAATGTTCAAAATACGGTGATGAACCTGCACTATACCAAAACGACCGAGATCAACGGCTCCGACTCTACCTATGCCTCGACACAGACGTTGATGGCGGTAACCCCCGAGATTGTCACCGGGAATCATATCAAATTGGAGATAGACCCCGAGATAAAGAGCGAAATAGCCGCGGGGAAAGTCTATTTGCAAGCTCCGGCCGGATTGAATGTGTTGATTCATTTCCCCACACGGGAAATCGTGGAGACCTTTGAGAACGCCGTGCAGGAAGGAGGCTCTACGTTACAAGGAATTGTAAACTCGCTGATATTGCAGGTGCCCCTGAAAAAGTTGACCAGCAACCCCTATAATCTCGAACCGCCGCAATTCCTGCTGTTTGTCCGCAAGTCCGAGCTTCGAGAATTTTTCGAGGAAAAGAAATTGGCCGACAATGTGACCTCGTTCTATGCCGAGTATAACAGCGACACCGAGTCGTATGATTTTACCGGCTTGAGAACTTTCATCAATGATATTATCGAGCAGAAACGTTCGGGTACCGAGATTACCGACGACGATGAAGAAATTGTGCTTGTGCCGGTATCGGTGTATAGCGAGACCGTTTCGTCGGGCAGCAGCTATTACTATTATTCCTACAACGACCAAGAGGTGGTGACCGATATAGTCCCTTATATTTCGGCTCCGTCGTTGGCTTTGATCGACGTGGATAATATCAAGTTGCAACTGACTTATAGCAAACAACTTGTGAAATAATTCAAGCAAAGATAGGGCGATGAGGCTGTCTCGATTTCGAGATGGCCTCTGATTTTTTGAACTCCGCCTCTGCTCGGCGATAGCCGGGATAGGAGTGATGCGCGGCCGGAGGGGTTGTTGTTCATTCTTCTCAGCAGCGAGAAGAACGAACCAAGAAGCGCCGCCGTTGTTATCGGGCTTGCTCGCTCGGCCGCTGCTGCCGCCGTCGGGGGCTGCGGAACTCGCTTCGCTCAGACAGTCCTCGCCCTGTTTCCTCCGCCGGCAGGCGTCCTCCCGGCCCGATAAAGGCGGTTCTCCCTACCGGACACGATTGCCGTCATTTTCTTCAACCCCTCTCCTTGGGACTGGCGTCCCTCGGTTTCTCCCCTATATCACTGCGTGACACAGAGGAGAAGTTTAAAATGCTCAGCCTCTCCTTTTTTTAATTTCCTCTCTGTTCGTGCAGGGGATACATTTAAACTCTCCCTCTGTGTTCCCCGTGAGGGGAATATAGGGGGAGTGCCGCAGGCGAGGGGGTTTTAAACTCCTCCTCTGTGTTTTGCGAAGCAAAATATAGGGGAGGTGTCACGCAGTGACGGAGGGGTTTAAATGATTTTATAACAGCTATTTATCCACTTAAAATTCAACCCCTCTCCTCGGAACTGTCGTTCCTCGGTTTCTCCCCTATATTGCTGGCGCAACACAGGGGAGAAGTGTAGATAGTTTAAACTCCTCCTCTGTGTTTTGCGGAGCAAAATATAGGGGAGGTGCCATGCCGTGACGGAGGGGGTTAAATCTTACAGGGTTCTAAATCCACCAGCCTCTCAGCCCCTCTCATCGGGACGTGTGTCCCTCGGTTTCTCCCCAGTGTTGTGAGAAATTGGAAAAGGAAATAAAAAATTGCCCGAAGCCGTATGGCCTCGGGCAATTCGCTGTGAAAACAAAAATCCAAATCAAAGAATCGATTTATAAAATTATTTTTTGACCATTTACAATATAAACCCCTCTGGGCATATCATTGATGATAGTTTTCCCGGCCTCTACCTTTTGCAAGAGAACCATTTGACCGGCGATGTTGTACACGGCGACTTCGGCAGGTTCATTCGAGATGACAACCAAGTTGCCGTCGGCGGCGTAAATTTTCGAGTCGGTCACGGTTTCGTTGTCGATAGCCGTCGGTACTTTGGGCGGCAGGTCAAACGCGGCAGGCATTTCGCCGCTACCCGGTTTGCATACGACATAGCATTCAAACGGGGCGATGTCGCGGCTGTTGTTGACAAACGAGCTCCCCGCAGCGTTGATGGCATAGATGCCGTCGGCGGTAGCCACCGGTTGGTAGGTAGGCATCATGTCATACTCTTTACCTGCTGTGGCGTCGAATGTAGGCGTAGCCACCACTTCGGCGTCGAAGGCTTTGAACGTGACCTCACCGCTTATGTTGGTGTAGTCGTCCAAGTCGTCGGCGTTGGGGAAACAGATGATATACGGGGTGTTGGCCGAGAGTTCCTGTGCGGCGGTGTAGCCTTCGGTCGTGAGGACTCTGAGCCAGAACGGATTCTTGGCGGTGTCGTATTGTCCGTCATTGTCATAGGCGCTGAGTTCGACCGTTTCGCCGGCTTTGTTTTGGGCGGTGATAGTCGTCACGTCGAAAGGCAAGACGATGCTTCTCCAGCCGCTTGTTTCTTGCTCGTTGGTCGTGAGGTTCTCATCGAGCGAGCGGGTATAGCTGATAGCGTTGGCGCGGAAATCCGAGGGGGCTTCGAAGGGTTTGCCGTCGGTCAATACGATTTGCCGGGCGATACCGTCGATAATCACATTGTTTGCCTCGCTTTGAGCAGCGGCAGGGGCATAAACCAAGCAGTTGGGATTGGCCGTTGCAATCGGTTCGAAATCGGCGGTCACGCCACTCATGTCGATAGAGGTCACGCCTTCGTTCGAAGCGAACAGGGCGCCGATTGCGGAAGCATCGGGAGTAGCACCCGTGATAACGATTTTCTGGGCCGAAGCCAACGCGCTGGTCTCTTCGGGGGTTACCACCGTACCGTCGGCCGTAATTTCGGCGAGCGACACGATCGAGTTCATTCCGCCGTAGATGCTCGACTCTTTGTAGGCCGATATGGCGGTGAAAGGAACTTTGAGCGTACAATACTCGGGCTTGAAGGAGCCGGTAAAGGGCGTGTCGCCATTGCCGTTAGCCGTTGTGGTCGGCGGGGTGACCGCATGGCATTCGATGGTGTTGAGCGACCAGCAGTTGAAGAATATGCCCGGTGCAATCGATTGGATACTCTTGGGAAGAATCAACGATTTCAATGCATTACAGTGAGCGAAAGTCCAATCGCCGTTGATACTTACGAGGGTGCTGGGCAGGGTGACACTTTCCAAAGCAGAGCAGGAGTAGAATGTACCGCCGGGCAGGGCTGTTACACCCTCGGGAATCGTGATGGAGGTCAGTTTTTTACAGTTATAAAATATGCTGGTTCCCATCGATTCGAGTACGGGAGGCATATTGATTTCTTCGAGATTGGAGCAGCCGCTGAACAAGTCGTTGCCAAAAGTGCGTACGGTTTCGGGCAGCACTACCTTTTTCAAAGCGCTACACCCCATAAAGGCGTGATAAGCCACCTCGATGGCCTCGCTTGGCAAGATGACGGTTTCGATCACCTTGTTGTTGACAAACATCTCTTTGGGGAATACATTGGCGACTGTGCCCATACCGTTGAGGTAGGCCTCGCCGCCCGATACGATTTTGCTACCTTCCATATCGAGGTATTTGAGGGCGGGAAGCTCCCGAATGGTTTTAATATCGGAGCTGTTGAGCGTGCCTTGCAGAACGAGGGTCGTAATTGTATCGGTCTGTGCCGGGAGCAATGACGACAGGGTACCGGCTACGTCTACCCGGATAACCCCTTCGGGTACTTCGGGTTGAGATGTGCCCTCACTGGCAACAATACGCATGGCGTTGATATAGGAATAGCCGCTCGTGTTGTTGGCGCTTTTGCTGATAGTCAGTACGACCACGCCTTGCGGGGTGGGAGTGATGCCGCTCACCGTGGCGATTTCCGAGGTGTTCGAGGCGGCGTTGATTGTGGCGCTACCACTGTTTTCGCCCACATAGGTGTAGGTCGTCTCCCGGTTTCCGTCACCGCTTCGAGACCCGAAAGTCTGGAAGGTATAGCTGGCCGTTGGGTTCAGTCCCGATATGGTGAGAACCGGGTCGGCTCCGTTTGAACTGAAATTGCTGGTCGAGATAGCCTCGTTCATGTTCCATACCGATGAACTGCTGCCGTTGGTCGCAGCGTTGGTGAAACCTACGGTAAACTCGATAGAAACGGTTGTGGCCGTTCCGGTCGAATCGGTCAGCATATCATACCGTGAGCCCGTGTTTTGAGCATTGGCGTTGTTCCAGCTTTCCAGACCGGCATCGGCAGGGCCGAAGTTGACATAGATGGGAGTCGTGGATACGACGGTAGGTGTGCTCCCGGCGATTTCGGGGATATTGGCCTCTTTGACAATGTTGAACAGAATATCGTGAGCCTCGTCGTTCAGGTGAACGCCGTCGCCCGAGTCGTATTCGGGACGAATGAAGCTATACCCGTCCTCTGTGGCGATAGGGGTATAGAAATCGAGAGCGAACTCTTTGTAAATGCTTTTGATGCTGTCTGTGAGTTCTTTGAATTGGTCTCTGGCCGTTTGTTTATAATAGTCGGGTTGATTATCTTCGGTGTAGGGGCCGTTGTATGTCTCACCGAAGTTGTGCGGTTGCGAGGTGGTGATCCACACTTTCACGCCGGCCGCCTTGGCCAAATTGATAATCGTGGCGAAATGCTCCAGCTGGGTGGCGACGGGAATGCCGTTCGACACATCGTTGGTGGGCATGTTGATGATAATGGCGTTGGGCGAGAGGCTGAGGGCTTTGGTGATGTTCCTTTCCTCGTCGACTTCGAGAATATGAGCACCTGTGTTATAAGGCTCGGTTCCGGTGGGCATGATAGCGCAGGTGGTGTATCCGCCTTTGGCGAGATTGGTCACCGTATTGGTCGGGTCGAGCGATTGCAAATAGGTGCGGTATTGGTTCACCCAAGCTCGGTTGGAGTCGGTTACACCGGCACCGGCCGCGGTCGATGAGCCCAATACGACGATTCTCGTTCCTGCCTGTGTGAAAGTCACGAAACAGGAAACCAACAAAATACATAAAGTACTGAGGATTGTTTTTTTCATTTTCGTCTTCATGGTTTAATTAATAAAATATGAATAATTGACCACAAAGATAGGGTAGAGCCTCGGTATAAATAAAGTACTATTTTAGTAAAAGATGATACTAAAATAACAAAAAGAGGCTTTTTCCTTTGTGTCACAGTAATATTTCCTTCAACCCCTCAGGTGTAATCGGAAAGATTGTAGTTTGTAAGTGTAGTAGATACATTTAAACTCCTCCTCTGTGTTTTGCGGAGCAAAATATAGGGGAGGTGGCGAAGCCGGAGGGGTTGTATGTTCATTCTTCTCAACAGCGAGAAGAACGAACCAAGAAGCGCCGCCGCTGTTATCGGGCTTATTCGCTCGGCCGCTACTGCCGCCATCGGGGGCTGCGGAACTCGCTGAGCTCAGACAGTCCTCGCCCTGTTTCCTCCGCCGGCAGGCGTCCTCCCGGCCCGATAAAGGCGGTTTTCCTTTCTCACTATTAAATTTTTACTCTTGTTTGCCGTAGGCGAGGGATTTAAACTCCTCCTCTGTGTTTTCCGCAAGAAAATATAGGGGAGGTGCCCGTTAGGGCGGAGGGGTTTAAATTGGTTGAGGTGCGAAAGCGGAGTTATTTTTTTGTGCGGCGTGACGCCCGGGTCATGGTGAAAGCCCGTTTGTAAAAGATAAACAGGGGGATAGTCGCTCCCACGGCCAGCGTGAAGAGTACCGAGGCGGTAGTAATCCCATTCTTGAACATTTCGAGCAAATAGTGTATTGCCTCGCTTTCGTTTCCGCTGCTTTGCAGGAACTTAATCAAGGAGAACACCGTGCGGTAGGCATACATTCCCGGGATCATAGGGAGCAAGGCCGGGATATACAATACCGTGGCCGGGCAAAGCAATTTGTCGGCCGCCAGCAGGCTGAGCATGCCTATGGAAAATGAGGCGATGAACGAGGACGAGGCGATGTCCAACCCCGTATATTGCAGCAGGAAAAACCGTATGCTGTGTCCCACGGCCGCCAGTATGGCCGTGTAGAGAATAGCCCGGCGGGGCGGATTGGAGATGACCGAGAACCCAATGGCCGCAATGGCCGCCCCGAGGGCGTCGGCGAGGATAGCGCCTGTGATAGTCCAGTCGATCATAGCAGTTTCCCTCCCATCATTAAGAGTGTGACTCCCATGCCGAAGGCGATGCAGATGATGAGCAGGAGCGCATTGATGAGCCTTGCCGTTCCCGCCAGCACATGGCCTTCGATAATGTCGATAACCCCATTGATCAACGGTACGCCCGGGATTAAATAGAGCACGCTGGTACCGATGGCGATGTCGGGGGTATCGCCCCATTGCTGCCACAGGGTTATCGAGGCGATCAACGAGGCGATAAAAGCCGAGATGGAGAATGTGAAATAGTGGTTGACATGCCGGTCGCCCAGCAGTTGTTTGATGCGAAATCCCACGAGGGTCGCCACCAAAACAGCAGCGACGGCAATCCAGTCGCCATTGAACAGGCGGCAGAAAGATGCGTTGGCCAGCCCTACCAATATCCACATCTGCCACGGGTTTATCCGGGGTTTGCCGGTGATGGCTCTGAACCGCTCCCATAGCGTGTCGAGTGAAAGGTGCTTGTCGTAGGCATCCCAGCTGAGGGCGCTTAGGTCGGAGTTGATTGCGAAGTTGACTCCTCCCGCCTTGGCGGTGTTTACGATACTATACACATGGGTATTCTCCTTGTTGCGCAGCGTCATGATGATGGTCTTGTGAAACAGGGTCATGTGTGCTTCGAATCCAAACGACTCGGCTATGCGTGCTGTGTTGCGCACGATGCGCGATGTGTGTACGCCCGATGCCATGAGGCATGTGGCATACTCCGAGAGGAATTGCGATACTGATTTCAGTTCTTCGTGTACGTTGTTCACCTTTGTTCAATACTTATTTTTAAGTACGGCGCCTCGGGTTGCGATTATTCTCCCCAGACGGTTTTTGCGATATTCTTCATGGCGACAATCTTGTTCCACATCGCCTGTTCGGTGATGGAACTGTTGCCATTGGCGTCACGGAAATTGCCTTGGCTGCTCAGGTGGAGCGATTCCAGCGGGAGCAATCGTGCGGCGGTCTCGATATGATGAATGATATTGCTGGCCGAGATGGGCTGGTTGCTCGATGTCGATACCAGACCCAATATGACCTCTTTCCCTTGACAATAGTTCAGGAGGGAGAAGTCGATGTTTTCGTTTTCCCTGTTGCCGAAATCAAACGCAAAGGCGTCGGCTCGGGAGGCAAGCAGGGTTTCGGCCAATTTCTCTTTGTCGCCCGCGCTCCACCACCGGTTGTCGAATTGCAGGGAGACGCACATGTCGAGAGGTTTTTGTTCCAGACAAGCGTCATTGAGCCGAGCCGCGGTGGCCGCCAGCGTGAGTATGTCGATGTTGACGGCCTCGGAAATCTTCTGTATATCGCTGTCGCCTGTTAAACTCCATGTGTAGTCGCTGAATTGAAGGAAGCGGCATCCCATGTTGTAGAACTCGGAGAGAACTTTTCGATAGGTGCGGGCGATGTCGTGAACCAGCATATCCATGTCGGGGTAGAACCGGTTTGTGTTGTGGCGGTTCTCGGGACGGATAAGTTCGACCAGCAGTGTCGTGGGCGAGGGCAACAGTGCTTTGGCATACATGTCGCCGCCGATAATTCCGGTGAGGTAGGTGAAATGCTGGGTCACGGGCGGGGTGGAGAGAAAATGGTTGTCGAAGTCGATTTTCCCCGATACGACCGATTCGCTGTTCTCATTGCGCTCTTTGGCTTCCTCGGTTTCTACGTTCTCTACCTCGGCCTCTTGCTTGGAGATGTTCTCCAAATGATGAAAGAAATCGATATAGCTGCTCGAACTATAATCGCCGTCGGTCACGCATTTCAGTCCTATTTCTTTGCATTTTTCGACGATTCGAAAAATTTCTTTGTCCTCGATTTCCTGTAATTTCACCGCACTCCACACCCCGTCTTGGAACAGTTTGCGGGCGCCGGTCAACGCCTCGGAGTACACGAAGTTCCCCGTTATATCCACACTGAAAGGAATTGTTCTTGCCATCACATTTTCTATTTTAGTTCATACTGGTTGGCAGAATAAAAACCGCCAACGATTACTATTCCTTTTGCAAAAGCAAAAAGCCGTGTGTTTTCTCGAGAATTTTTTTGCGGCCTCTCGATCCTCGGAGGGAGCCGTCCCTATTACTGGGCAACCGGCAGGTCTTCTGACTTGTTCTTCTTCCCGGGCGCCTTCCCGATACCGATACGGATCAGTGGCATTGCAGCGTTTGCCCGGGAATCGTTGTGAAACTTCACAGCAGCGGGCCTGTTCGGGATTTGCACCCGATTCCCTTTTCATTGCTTTATCGAATGGATAAAAGCAAACCGGTTACGGTGGGCAAAGTTATATCCTTTGTTTATATTTCGCAACACTTTTCTAAAAAAATCTTACATGTGTGGCGTGCCCCGATTTTTAATTTATTGACCGATAGAGCCTTGCCGATAACCTGCGACATCGGCGATTATCCGGGGAATCTCGGTGTTGTCGAGCCTGCCATGAAAGTTTTCGGCTCCGGCGCCTATGGCATAGAGGGGGACATGGCCGGCGGTATGAGAGCCTATCGTCCACTGGATCAAGGCGATTTCGTTGATGATTTGTTTCGCCGCCTCGGTTATCGGCTCGTTGTCTTCATAAAGCGATTTGACCAAGTCGCCTTGCCGGGAGAGAATCGTTTGCTCATATACCTGTTTGAGCAAAGCCTCTTGCTCGGGCGAGAGCGTGAGGTGTGACCAGAATCCGAAGGCTTGCGCCAGCGCCTCCCGCATCGCCTCCCACGACAGTATCCCACCTTGGCCGAGCCTCTCGGCAATCAACCGGGTAAAGGCCGAGCCGCTCATGGTCTGGTATTGGAGCGCCTGCAAGTTGAGCGCATATTCGCCCCTGCCCAACACGACACCTCCCGTCTCGTGGTCGGCCGTGATCACGATAAGTGTTTCGTCGGGGTGAGCCAAATAAAAATCATAGGCTATCTGTACCGACTCTTCCAAATCTTTTACCTCCCGGAGGTTGGTTGCCCCGTCTTGGGCATGTCCCGCCCAATCGATTTTGGAGGCCTCGACCATTAGGAAGAACCCGTCGCCTTTCCGTTGCAGAAAGTCTATGGCGCAGCGGGTGAGGTCGGCCAGACACACATCGCCCGGCTTGCGGTCTATGGCATAGGGGAAACTGCGTTCGGGGAATAAAATCATATTCGTGGCGCTCTCGGCCTTTTGGGAGTATTCCTGTACGCTACGAACCAGCGTGAATCCCTTCTCGGGAATCATTTCGTACAACGATTTTTCCCCCTCGGGAGCGGGTTGAGTAAAAGCTGTCCCGGCAAAAAAATCGAACTGCGAGTCGAGCATGTCGACCCCTACCTCGTAGCGGGAGTCCCTATCGATTTGATGGGCAAAAAAAGCCGCCGGCGTGGCGTCGTCGATCTCGCCGCTGGTGACGATTCCCACTGGGATACCTTTTCCCCGGGCGGCCGTGGCGATGCTATATATAGGTAGGCTGTCGGCGTCGACCCCCACCGCGTTGTTGTTGGTTTTTTCTCCGCAGGCGAGGGCGGTGCCGGCCGCTGCCGAGTCGGTGATGCTCCGGTTGGCCGAGTTGGTGTTGACAATAGCCGCATGGGGGAATGTCGAGAATAACAACGGCGAGGGGCCTACCTTGCCCGATAGCTCGCCGTAGAACAATTCGGTTCCATTGACTTGGTTTATACCCATGCCGTCGCCGATAATATAGAATACATATTTGGGTGCGGCCGAAAACAACGTGAGAACCGAAAAGAGGAATAAACAGACTACCGAAAGAATCTTTTTCATAGCGATACAATTTTAGGGTCGTGTGAAAAAAAGATAGGAGTGGCGAGCGTTGTGGCAAGTAAGAATGAATTTTCGGAGTGCCGCCGCAGACCGCTTTCTATCTTATGCGAAGGTAGCGAAAAAATAGATATATCATTTGAAGAAAAGATTAAATTTTAAACTCCTCCTTTTGAGATCTTTGTAATTGGCAAGGTGGTACAATTAAACTCCTCCTTTGCTCGGCGATAGCCGGGATAGGGAAGGTGGCGTAGCCGGAGAAGTTGAGATACACAACGGATTCTAATCAAATATTTTAATCACAAATTTGCAAACTCTTGTTTGTCAACTACAAACATAAAATAAATAGGCGGTAAACCTTTGATAGCAAAGAGTCTACCGCCTAAATATTAACAGTCAGTTATCGCAATTCAATCCTCGATTGCAGCCTGCGCCGCAGCTACACGGGCGATGGGCACACGGTAGGGGCTGCAAGATACATAGTTCATACCGAGTTTGGCGCAGAATTTAACCGACGAAGGTTCACCGCCATGCTCGCCGCAGATACCTACTTTGAGGGTCGGCTTGGTTGAACGTCCTTTTTCTACGCCCATGCGAACGAGTTGTCCCACACCTTTTTGGTCGAGAACTTCGAACGGGTCGGTTTTGAGGATACCTTTTTCTTTGTAAATTTTCAAGAACTTGCCGGCGTCGTCGCGCGAGTAACCAAACGTCATCTGTGTCAAGTCGTTGGTTCCGAACGAGAAGAAGTCGGCCACTTCGGCAATCTGGTCGGCCGTAACAGCGGCACGGGGTACCTCGATCATCGTACCTACTTTGTAGGCTACCGTATCGCCGCGCTCTTCGAATACTTGGGCGGCTACCCGGTTAATCACTTCGGCCTGCATTCTCAACTCTTCTACCACGCCTACGAGAGGAACCATGATTTCGGGGTGAACGTCGATACCGCGGGCTTTCACGTTCAAGGCTGCCTCGATGATAGCGCGGGCTTGCATCTCGGTAATCTCGGGATAGGTGCAACCCAAACGGCAACCACGGTGTCCCAGCATGGGGTTGAACTCGGCGAGCGAATCGCAAGTGAGTTTTACTTCTTCGATCGTCATGCCCATCTCTTCGGCCAACTCTTTTTGGGTAGCCAATTGGTGGGGTACGAACTCGTGTAGAGGAGGATCGAGCAGACGGATTGTCACGCCCAGACCGTCCATAGCCTCGAATATGCCTTCGAAGTCACTGCGTTGCATGGGCAACAGTTTGTCGAGGGCATGGCGACGGCCTTCTTCGTCTTTCGACAAAATCATTTCACGCATGGCTTTGATGCGGTCGCCTTCGAAGAACATGTGTTCGGTACGGCACAACCCGATACCCTTGGCTCCGAATTTGCGGGCAACGGCAGCATCGCGCGGCGTGTCGGCGTTGGTGCGAACGTCTACTTTGGTGTATTTCTCGGCCAGATTCATGATGGCAGCGAAGTCACCGCTCATATCGGCGTCTACGGTGGGCACTTGTCCGTCGTAAACATCGCCGGTCGAACCGTTCAACGAAATCCAATCACCTTCTTTATATACTTTACCACCCATTTCTACGGTGCGAGCTTTGTAGTCGACTTTGATTTCGCCGGCACCCGACACGCAGCATTTACCCATACCACGGGCAACCACGGCGGCGTGCGAGGTCATACCGCCACGGGCGGTGAGGATACCTTGCGCCACGCTCATACCGCGCAAGTCCTCGGGCGAGGTTTCGATGCGCACCATGATTACTTTTTTGCGTTTCTCGGCCCAAGCCTCGGCGTCATCGGCAAAGAATACGATTTGGCCGGTAGCGGCACCCGGCGAGGCGGGAAGACCTTTGGCAACGACTTTCACCCGTTTCACGGCGTCTTTGTCGAATACGGGGTGGAGCAGCTCGTCGAGTTTTTGAGCCTCCATACGTTTCAGCGCCGTCTTTTCGTCGATGATACCGGCGCGGAGCATGTCCATGGCGATTTTTACCATAGCGGCGCCGGTACGTTTGCCGTTACGGGTTTGGAGCAACCACAATTTACCGTCTTGAATGGTAAATTCGAGGTCTTGCATATCTTTGAAGTAGTCTTCGAGTTTTTGTTGGGTCTCGATGAGGTCTTTGGCGCATTCGGGCATCGACTCTTCAAGCGAGGGATATTTGCTGGCGCGTTCCTCTTCGGTGATGCCTTGCAGGGCAGCCCAGCGGCGCGAGCCCTCGATCGTGATTTGTTGGGGGGTGCGTACACCGGCTACCACGTCTTCGCCTTGTGCGTTGATGAGGTATTCGCCGTTGAAAATATCCTCGCCGGTAGCGGCGTCGCGGGTGAAGGCTACACCGGTAGCCGACGTGTTGCCCATGTTACCGAATACCATAGCTTGCACGTTCACTGCAGTACCCCATTCTTCGGGGATTTGGTTCATGCGGCGGTAGAGGATAGCGCGCTCGTTCATCCAGCTGTCGAATACGGCGCAGATAGCCCCCCACAGTTGTTCCCACGGAGAAGCGGGGAAGTCTTTGCCGGTATTTTCTTTTACAGCGGCTTTGAAGAGTTTAACCAATTCTTTGAGGTCTTCTACTTGCAGCTCGGTATCGTTTTTAATGCCTTTGGCTTCCTTCACTTTGTCCATCACCTCTTCGAAGGGGTCGATGTCTTCTTTGGTTTTGGGTTTCATGCCCAATACCACGTCGCCATACATCTGTACGAAACGGCGGTAGGAGTCCCAAGCGAAACGGGGATTGCCCGATTTCTTGGCGATAGCCTCTACGGCCTCGTCGTTCATACCCAAGTTCAATACGGTATCCATCATGCCCGGCATGGAAACACGGGCTCCCGAACGAACCGATACCAACAGCGGGTTGGAAGCGTCGCCGAATTTTGTTCCGGTGAGGCTCTCGATATGAGCGATGGCATGTTCTACATCGCTTTTGATTTCGTGTACGACAGCATCTCTTCCTTGTTGTGTGTAGGTAGTACAAACTTCGGTCGTGATGGTGAATCCGGGAGGAACAGGTACACCGATAAGATTCATCTCCGCCAAGTTCGCTCCTTTGCCGCCCAGCAGGTTTTTCATGTCGGCACGGCCTTCTGCTTTGCCGTTGCCAAAAGTATAAACTCTTTTCATAAATAAAGTAAGTATATGATAATTTATATAATTGTTGTTTTTCTTCCTCCGTAGTAGTTATAGCCCATTTGGGGGAATAAGCAAAACATAATGCAAAAATATAGGATTAGAATAAACCACAAAAATATTTCGCTACAAATTTTAACGAAAGAATCTATTTATTTGTCTTTCGTCGCTCTTTCGTGAAAAAAACGTATCTTTGTTTCGCTTTATACATATTTTATTAGTTGACTATTTGTTTTGGCACGGAAAAAGAAAGAGCTCCCGTTGTTGGAGCAAGTTGAAATAACCGGTGTCGCCGCCGAAGGAAAGGCGTTGGCTCGGGTAAACGATTTGGTCGTATTTGTTCCATTTGTCGCTCCGGGCGATGTGGTGGATTTGCAGTTGACACGCAAGAAACACAATTATGCCGAGGCTCGAGTGGTGAAGTTCCACGCCTACTCGCCATTGCGGGTGGTACCTTTTTGCGAACATTTTGGGGTTTGTGGCGGCTGCAAGTGGCAGCATGTGTCGTATGACTACCAGTTGCAGTTTAAGCGGCAGCAAGTCGAGGACAACCTCACCCGCATAGGCAAGATACCTTTGCCCGAGATTCTTCCCACGAAGGGCTCGGCCAAGCAGCAGTTCTACCGGAATAAACTCGAATTTTCGTTCTCCAATCGTTCATGGCTCACCTACGAGCAGTTGCAGTCGGCGCAGGAGTTCGATTGCCGCAATGCGTTGGGATTTCATATCCCTGGCATGTTCGACAAAGTTCTCGACATCAAGAAATGTTGGTTGCAGGACGATGTTTCCAATCGCATTCGTCTCTCGATACGCGAGTTTGCCATTACCCACGGCTATCCGTTTTTCGACTTGAAAGAGCAAACCGGATTGATGCGGAATATCATCGTGCGCACCTCGTCGACCGGCGAGATCATGCTCATTGTCGTCTTTTTTGAACCCGATATGGAGCGTATCGAAGCCATGATGCGGCACATTGCCGACTCTTTCCCCGAGATTACGTCGTTGCTTTATATCGTCAATCAAAAACACAACGATACCATTACCGACCAAGAGGTACATGTATTCAGGGGACGGGACTATATATGGGAGCGTATGGAGGGGCTGCGATTCAAGATAGGCCCTAAATCGTTTTATCAAACCAATTCGGAGCAGGCTTACGAGTTATATAAGGTGGCGAGGGAGTTTGCGGGATTGACAGGCAAAGAACTCGTGTATGACCTTTATACAGGAACGGGAACCATCGCCAACTTTGTGGCCCGGCAGTCGAGCAAAGTCGTGGGCATCGAGTATGTGCCCGAAGCCATCGACGACGCCAAAGAAAATGCCCGTATCAACGGGCTCGACAATACCCTGTTCTTTGCCGGCGATATGAAAGATATTCTCACCGAGGAGTTTATCGCCGAGCATGGCCGCCCCGATGTGATTATTACCGACCCGCCCCGCGCCGGTATGCACGACGATGTGATCAAGACCATTTTGTTTGCCTTGCCCCGGCGCATCGTCTATGTGAGTTGCAATCCGGCTACACAGGCGCGCGACTTGTCGCTGCTCGATGCGAAGTATCGTGTGGAGCGCGTGCAACCGGTCGATATGTTCCCACACACCCATCATGTGGAGAATGTAGTGCTGTTGATGCTGAAAGAGTAATATTCACGACGATAAGATCAAGGAGAGCCGGTTTTTCATGAAATCGGCTTTTTTATTGGACAAAAGTACAAGGAATGGATAAGAAAGTATTTGTATCGATTGGCGGGAGAACGGTATTTTTGTTCAAGAAAAATATCTAATAATTATATCCATGAAAATGTATTCTTATTTAAGCCTCTTTTCGTTAGCTTTCTTAGGGGCTTTTTCGGGATTCGCACAGACAGCGGACCCTGTTACTCCGAAATCATATGGCTTGACCCGCATGACCGATGTGTCGCAGCTTCCGGTATTGGACAGGGATATGAAAGTGAAATACGAGGGAAGTATCGACAAACGAGGCGGTAATGCCGATTGGGATTGGTGCTTGTACCAAGATCACCGGGGCGAGTGGGTAATCTTCGATGTGGCCGGTGCCGGTTGTATCTACAACATGGTGCAGCATCGTTATTTAAGTTCCGAAGAACCCATATTCCGTTTCTATTTCGACGGCGAGGAAGAACCTCGTTTCACGATACGGCTGTCGGAGTTTGGCGAGAAATACCCGTTCACCGAGCCGCAGGCGTCGTGCTATATCGGGCCGTTGGACAACGGTCGGGGGCCTATCCGGGTCGTGCGCAGTTTTGTGCCCATGCCTTTCCGCAATGGCTGCCGTATCACATCGAGTGTGAAGCTCGAAGGAGCGCAGCGCGATAAAGGCGAAGGCGGTTGGGGACATGTCGTGTATCACAGCTACACATCGCCCGAGGGGATAGAGACGTTTACCGGAAAAGAGGATTATAGCCGCTTGGTTCGGCAGTGGAAACAAACGGGCAGTGATCCGGAAGAAGACGCTTCTCGAATGATTCGTCTGCCCGAATCGGTCTTGGCTCCCGGGGCTTCTTTGCCGTTGCTGGGCATGCAAGAGGCCGGTGTGATTCATTCGTTGAGACTTTATGTGGCCAATATGAAACCCGAGCGTTTGCAAGACCTGTGGATACGCATGAAATGGGACAATCACGCCAAGAGCGACGTTTTGTTGCCTATCGGCAGCTTTTTTGGCAATTCGCTGGGATATAACAACACCCGCTATCTGTTGATGGGTACAACCACCGACGGCTGGTTTTATAACTATTTCCCGATGCCTTTCTGGGAGAGTGCCGAGATAGCTCTGGAAAACCGCAGCGACGAACCGGTGACACTGGGCTTTGTCGAAGTGGGTGTGGGCGAGAACCGCTACGGCAGGGAGCAATGCGGATATTTCCGCTCTTCGGATTACTATCCCCGCACACATACACCGGGAGCCGATAGCCCCATCGCTTCGATAAAAGGAACGGGGAAAATGGTGGGAGCTCATGTGACTTGTTACGCCGAGCGTCCGCACATCATTACCTGCGAAGGCGATGTGAGAGTCCATATCGATGGGAACCGCACACCTCAGGTAGAGAGCGACGGTTCGGAAAGCTACATCTGTTATGGCTGGGGTTTCCCCACACCTGCCGAAGGTCACCCCTCGGGCGGCTATGACGGGTTGAGCGACAATCCGTGGTCGATGACCCGCTTGTGCTTGGGCGACAGTTATCCGTTTTATTCGCAACTCGATTTCGGGATAGAGTCGGGCGAATGCAACAACCAATATCTCGAGCATTTGGGCGCCATATTCTATTATGGGCAAGACAAAGTCTCATTGGTGAAAAGCGACAGTATAAGCATGAACCAGAAAAAGTCGTTGAAACGTCATGGATACAAGGCGCAAGGGAATGCCTCGACCGAACCGTTGACTGCCTATTTCGAAGGCGATGCCGACGATAAAGAAGTGCCCGGCACCGTCAGCCGGTTTACCGGTCACAGTTCTTTTAAGGTCAATATTATCCCCGAGAACCGGGGTGTACGGTTGCGTCGTCTCAGCGACCAGCAACAACCCCGGCAGTGTGCCCGGGTTTGGGTCGACGGGCAAGAGGCCGGTGTTTGGTATCTGGCCGATAGCAATCCGCATAAACGATGGATCGAAGATGAATTTGAAATTCCCGCGGAGCTTACCCGTGGAAAATCTGTGTTGAACATACGCATCGTTCCCGAGGCTCGGGAAGAGGGTAGTTCGGTAAGTTGGAACGAAGCTGCCTACGATGTATTTTGCTATACCGAATAACGATTTATCTCTTTTACAGAGGGGCGTTTAAACCGTAAAAATGTTTAAGGGCTGTTCATCGCATGCGACGGACAGCCCTTGAATTATTCAGTCGTAGAGTGTCAATTATTTCTCTTTCTTGGTAGTGATGACGATAACTTTCTTTTGCCCTGAGATTCCGTATTTGGCTTGAATCCCATCGTCATTTTTAAATACCGTAATGTTGGCGATACTGTCTGGATTCAGATTTTTGAAATCCTTGAAATTCAAACGTGAGACTTTTGTGCTGTCGATAAGGACGATTATATCCTCCGGCCATTCTTGACTATTCTCGGGAATCGCTATATCCTCGCACTCCGAGATGGTGATTTGGGTTGCGTAGGTTGTCGGAATAGCCGAATCCCGAGTGTCGATGACAACGACACCATGTTTACCCTCTTCGCCATACTTCTTAACGGCTTGTTCTCCCTTGAATATCGTAACCGATTTAATTTGATCGGAAGAAATATTATTGATTTGGCCATGTAATATTTTCTTACCGTTGAGGATATAGAGTGCGCTGTCCATCGACAAGGGACGACCATTTTCGGTAATGCTGATATTCATATTTTCGGAGACCGAGATTGAATCGGGTTTGTCGGCTCTGGTGACGGTGATTTGTTTTTTATCGGTTCGTGTCAACGGTTTGTCGGTATCTTCTGCTTTTGCCGAAGGATGGTCGGTTGGGGCAAGCATCGCCATTAGGTTGGTCGACGCTATTTTGTCCAGTCGTTCCGAGACTTCGGGTTGAGCGAATACCGTAACGGTACAGAGGGCGACGGGTATCATATAGAGATACTTCCAAGTCGCTTTGCGAGTAGATTTCTTTTTTAACATCATGGTAATGCGTTTGTTGAGTTTGTTATGGTTGAAATGGTTGGTCACGCAGTAGAATTTCGAACCTGCGGCTCGTTTGATAAGCAACAGTTGGTATTGCCGGGCATTGATTCCCTGTGCAAGGACTTCGTCGTCGGCTTCGTATTCATGTACGGTTTGCAACTCGCGTTTCAGCAGCCAAGCGGCAGGATTGAACCATTGTACCCCGATACAGAGGTCGGCTGCCAGCAGGTCGAACGAGTGTCGCTTGCGTATGTGGGCCGACTCGTGCAGTAGGATTTCGCGGCTGTGCGTTTCGTAGTCGGCTTCGGAGAGAACGATTTTCCCGAACCAACTGAACGGTGCTATCGACTGGGACAGTATCACGAGCGAACGTCCTTCGTCTTCTCGTACTTTCCGTCCGCTTCGTATCAGTCGCAACAGTTTCATAATCGTGTATGCATATCGGAGGGCAAAGAAAAGGACTCCCGCGAAATAGAGGCACAGCACGATAGTTACAGCCACGGCGGGGGTGTGGCGTGCGGCCTCCTCCACAGAGTATGACACGGTCGGCAGCGTGTCGAGTTGGAGTATTGTGGTTTGTGGACTTGCCGGTTCCAGTGCCGGTATTTGCAGGGCCGGCAGCACAAACGAAAGCGGGATAAGGCATAACAGTGTCGCCCGGTTGTAGCGATAGAAAGTCTCCTTGCTCAAAAGGATACAGTAAAACAAGTATAGCAACGCCAGACAGACGGCCGATTTGAGGATATAGACAAAAAATGCACTCATGACTGCCGGTTATTTTTCGTTACCTTTTTCTACTTTCTCGATGAGTTTTTTCAATTCGTCGAGCGAAATTTCCTCTTCCTCGATGAGTGAAGAGACAACCCCCAAGTAGGAGTTGTCGAAGTAGCGGCTGATGACCTGCTTCAAGGTGCGCCTTTTGAACGAGTCTTCGCTCACGGTGGCAAAATATTGAAAAGTTTTGCCATAGGCCTTGTGCGACAGGTATCCTTTCTCTTCGAGTCCCCGCACGATAGTCGAGAGCGTGTTGAAGTGGGGTTTGGGATCATTGTAGAAATCGAGCAGTTCTTTTACGAACAACGGCCCTTTGTGCCAGAAGAAATTCATGATTTCTTCTTCTTTTGCGGTAAGTGTTTTCATAACGGAGAGTTTTGTCGATACAAATAAACTAAAAATTTTAGTTGATAAACTAATTTTTATAGTTAATAAAACTAAATCATGCAGTTTTATAACTAAATCTTGTAGTTGATAGTAGCGAAATAAAATGCGACAACCGGGGGGAATACCCTCGATTGCCGCATTTTATTTCGCTTAACGTGTTGTTTTAGTCTTTATTTTGTTCTTGAATATTGGGCTCTTCGAGGCCGTAACCACGCTTTTTATCCTCGATTTTCAGCCACAGCCCGAACAGCAAAGCCAGTACTCCCAGACTCGCAAAGATGAGCATCGGGGTGGTGTAGTTGTATTGCAGCGGGTCGGTAATGCCGGGATTGGAGATTCGCAGGGCGGCACCGATAATCATGGGGAATGAATAGAGCCCGATATTTTGAATCCAGAAGATAACGGCATAGGCCGAGCCCAGCAGTTTGTTGTCGACCAGTTTGGGAACCGAGGGCCACAACGAGGCCGGTACCAGCGAGAACGAGATACCCAATAGGATAATCGACAAGTAGGCCACGATGACTGCGGCTACCGTACCGGTGAGAGCCGGCAATACCAAGGCGAAAACCAAGTGGCAGGCAATCATCAACAGTGCGCCGAAGATAAGCATGGTGGCACCTTTTCCTTTATGGTCGAGGAAATTGCCCAGTATGGGGGTAATAGCCGCGGCTCCCAACGGGAAGACAAAGAACACCCAGCCGGCTTGTTCGGCTGTATAACCCAAGTTGCATTGCAACATGTTGATGGCATACTTTTGGAAAGGGAAAATTGCCGAGTAATAGAGCACACAGAGGAGGGCGACCAGCCAGAACACTTTACTCGAAAAGATGAGTTTGAGGTCCGATATTTTGAAGGGGTCGTCTTTTTCTTCTCCGCTTTCGCCCATTTGCTGTTCGAGTTTCTTATCCATGAAGGCGTAGGTAATGAAGCAGATGAGACCGATAGCCAGCAGGATAACTGCCGCGAGAACGGGACGCGACACATCGACAGGCTCTATTTTGTTGGCTAAAACCGGGGAGCCCAGTACGACAACAGCCACACCCACGCGGGCAATGGCCATTTCCACACCCATGGCGAGAGCCATCTCTTTGCCCTTGAACCATTTGACAATACCGCGCGAAACGGTGATGCCGGCCATCTCCACACCGCAGCCGAAGAACATGAAACCGATAGCCGACATTTTGGCCGAGGCGGGCATGCCTTCGTAGAACGGGGTGATGTTCCACCACTCCAAGGGGAGGTTCATAAAGCGGTTCATGAAAGCCTCGGCGCTGCTGCCTACGAAAGCGTTGCTCACGGCAAAATAGTTGATCGAGGCTCCTGCCAGCATCACGGCACCCGAGAGGACGGCGGTGAACCGAACGCCCATTTTATCCAAAATGATACCGGCAAAGATGAGGAAGAATACAAACACGTTCAAGAAGGTCTCCGAACCGGCGTAGTGTCCATAGGCGTCGGGCGACCAGCCTCTCGATGTTTGTAACAATTCTTGCAGCGGCGAGAGTATATCCATGAAGATATACCCAAAAAACATGGCACTTGCCAATAAGATAAGGGCCGTCCACCGTATGGCCGGGACGTCCTTCATCAATTGAGTCATTTTTTCAGTCATTGTGTTATGTGTTTTGTAATTTATTGATTGCTCAGAAATAGACCGAGAGTCCTATCTTCAACCCATACTGGTCGTATTTGTCGGTAAAACTATGTTTCCAGTAGAGAGCCGGGTCGAGCGAAATATTGTGGCTCACGAAGATGGCGTATCCCAGTTCGGCGCCTACATACAGGTAATCGTGACACGACGAGCTGCCGTTTTTGGGCTTGGACCAAGCGTGGGTATATCCAGCGTTTACTCCTATAAACAAGGTGGTGAGGGTATAGTATCGGATACTTCCCATCATATCTATGCTGTTGTTTCGATACTCTTTGTTCCATGCGAAATCGCCACCGAGACCTACCATCACCGCCAGATTGTTGGCAATGAAATTACCGGCTTCGACTTTCAGCCCGAGGTCGAACGCTTCATTCCCGGTCTCTTGGGTGTGGGTGCTGCCCAAATTGAATCCGCTCACTTGCGGGTTGACAATCCATGTGTTTTTGAGAATTTGAGCCGGGGCAGTCACCGACAAGCTGCCGATAAACAGAATGGCCCATATGATTTTCTTTGTCATGACTCGATGAGATTAGAGGGTAGGTTACGATAGCTTGTCGTTTCGGAATATCCTTCGTTCCGAGGCGTCTTGTTTTTTCCGGCGTTCTTCCTTGATTTGTTCCCGTCGTTTCAAGGCCCAGCGCAATGCGATGATAATCAACAATGTGATAACGATGATACTGAAATATTCCCAGTAATTCCCGCTGAGGAGCATGCCTCTCCCGAAGTAGGCCATGACGGCCAAATAGATAACCAGCAATAACGGTATGATATTGTATCGTTTCATATTATAAAGAAGATGAGGGGTGACGTAATAAAGTTTGGTTCAACGGAGAAATGAATTTTCCCTTTTGCAGCGCTTCGTATATCTTGATGCAGCTCCAAGCGTCGGTAGCGGCGTAGCGTTGTTGGCTTTCGCTCAGGTGGTCGGCTTCCCAATTGGAGAGTCGTTGGCCTTTGGAAATTTTTTTGCCCAGTACGATGGCATAGATTTTTTGCAGGCTTTGGTCCTCGATGCCGAAATTTTTGACAAATTTCTGTAATTCCACGAAATTGCCGGGAGTGAACTGCCCGTCGTTGAGGCGGTTCAACATGCAAAAATCGTCTTTGAGCGAGATGCCCACCTTCAACAAATGTTCGTCTTCGAGCAGGTTTTTCAGAGCCGGAGCAAATCCCATGCGGTTGATTCGGAACAAGTAGCAGGTGTCGTGAGTCGATAGTTGCACGAGGGCTACTTGGTTGCTTTTACCCTTTTTGAATGTAGGGCGGGTTTCGGTATCGAAGCCGATAATTTTTTCACGACGTAAGTGCGCGATGGCGCTCTCGGCACTCTCCTCGGTATCGATGACGACAATCCGGCCCGGGAATGATTCTACGGGTAGGGTGGCAATGGTTTCTTTGCTGATTTTTATTTTATCCGATATATTGTTTTCCATAATTCTTTAATCCAACTCGTCGTTCAGTCTGTTGAAAATATCGTCTTCACTTTGCTGACGGCCGAATATGTCGGTGTAATTGTTGGCTTGTGTGTGATGATGGTGCCCGCAGTCGCAATGGTCGTCGCACTCCTCTTCATCGCTGTCGGGCGAGTACTTGATGCCGTGCAGCGCGCGCAACACGTTGACCAACTGTTGCCCCCAGTATGAGACGAAATTTTCGTAACATACATACAAGGCTTCGAGCATTTGAGGCTCGTTGCCCAACCGGTAAACCGAGATAAAGTCTTTCAAATCTTGGTAGATATCGGCGAGCCCCTCCGAGATGCTGGCGGCCAGTGGCTCCTCGCTGTACTTCATGTCGGTTTGGAATACTTCCAAGTAACTGTCTTCTTCGCCCAACAGGCTTTCGATGCCGATGCGGATACTCTCATAGATATTTTCGGTGACGAATTTTTCGGGGTAGCTCTCTTCCTCGGGTTCCTCGGGCGACAATAAAGTCGCTTTCAGATAGAGGAGCGGGAGTATTTTGATGATTTTGTCGACAAACTCCTCCTTTTCCAATTCGGGAGTCCGCTCGATAAACGCGCAATATTCGGCGCTGACCGTGACAAACTCAATGATATTTTTTGAATAAATACGTTCGTCCATAATTGGTTATTTTTGATAAAGCCCGTGGCTGGTTATATAATCATATACCGACTGGGGTACAAAGTAATTCATGTTTTTCCCCGAGGCGATACCTTCTCGTATTCGAGTGGAAGAAATTTCGATGACAGGCGCATGGCAATATCTCACGGTAGGCGGGAGAGCCGTTTCGTCGACTTCATAGCTTCGGCGGGGATAGATCACGATGCGATATTCCGCGATAATTCGTTCACTCTCTTTCCACCGGTTGAACAGGAGCCAGTTGTCGGCTCCGATAACGAGGGTGAACTCCCGTTCGGGATATTGCTCCCGCAGGAAGTCGAGAGTCTGTATGGTATAAGAGGGGAGGGGCAACGAAAACTCTATGTCGGTAGCTTTGATTTTAGGGTTTCCGGTTACAGCCCGGCGCAACATTTCGATGCGGTGTTTATCGGCTTGGCACGACAACTTTTCTCGCAGCGGATTTTGGGGTGTCACCGAAATCCATATTTCGTCAAACCCTTCGTACTCGCACAGATAATTGGCCAGTATGAGGTGCCCCGAGTGGACCGGGTTGAATGTGCCTGAGAAAAATGCTGTCTTGATCGGTTGCATCGCTATTGGGGATTATCGATAAACTGTCGTATGAGGTGATAGGCTTCGGCTTGGGCTTTCTCCAAAACATCGTTGACGATAATTTTGTCGAACCGTGGCGCGAAAGATAGTTCATATTCGGCCTTGGCTATGCGGCTGGCGATAACCTCGGGCGTATCGGTCGCTCTATTTTTGAGCCGTTTTTCCAACTCTTTTATACTGGGAGGTTGGATAAACAGGGCGAGGGCTTGGTCGCCGTAATATTTCTTGATGTTGAGTCCTCCCACTACATCGACATCGAAAATGACATTCTTCCCCGAGTTGAGGATACGTTCTACTTCGCTTTTCAATGTTCCGTAGAATTTGCCGGCATAAACCTCTTCATATTCCAGAAACTCATCGTTGGCGATGCGCGATTTGAACTCTTCGGGAGAAATGAAATAATACTCTACCCCGTTCTGTTCGCTCCCTCTGGGCGCGCGGCTGGTGGCCGATATAGAGAACGAAAGGTTCAAATCTTTGTTCAGCAGCGATTGTATAATCGTCGATTTTCCCGAACCCGACGGGGCGGAGAATATAATCAGCTTACCTCTTTTTTCCATTACATTACGTTTAAGACTTGCTCTTTGATTTGTTCCAATTCGTCTTTCATGCGCACGACGATGCGTTGCATTTCGGCATGGTTCGACTTGGAGCCGAGAGTGTTGATTTCACGTCCCATTTCCTGGCTGATGAATCCCAGTTTTTTCCCTTGTCCCTTGCCGGCCTGCATGGTTTCGAGGAAATATTTCAAATGATTGTCGAGCCGGTTTTTCTCTTCGTTGATGTCGAGTTTCTCGATATAGAATATCATTTCCTGCTCGAATCGGTTTTTATCGTAATCGAAGTTGTCGATTTTGGTCAACGCGTCGACGATGCGTCCTTTAATCTTTTCGATACGCTCTTTTTCATACGGCCCTACCTCTTGCAACAACCGGGCTATATTGGCGATTTTCTCTTCAAAGAGGTGTTGCAACATGGCGCCCTCCTGTATGCGAAACTCTTCCAGTTGCGAAATAGCGTCGTCGACCGCTTTTTTCAGGGCGGCCACTTCGCTCTCGTCGATTTCTTGACTTTCGGTGCTCAACGCATCGGGTAGGCGCAACAGGGTGGTAAACCAGTCCTCGGGCAAAGCGACGCCCAGTTTCTCCGAAGCCTCTTTGACTTGTTGCACATATCCTTCCAGCACAGGTATATTTATTTGGGCAGAAGCCCCTTTGCCTATCGATTCGCTATATACGAGAAAATCTACTTTCCCGCGCTCCAGCCGGCGGGCTATCTCGGAGCGGATTTCCATTTCCAGTTCTCTGTATTGCTGGGGAATGCGGGTCGATAAATCGAGTTGTTTGCTATTCAGCGATTTTATTTCAACGGTTATTTTTTTGTGCGGCAACTCCACTACGGATTTGCCGAAACCGGTCATAGATTGTATCATAAGCCTGTAAATGTTTTTGCAAATTTAATCTTAATTCCGTTGAGAAAGCAACAATATTGAAAAAAAAGCGCTAATTTTGTACACTCATTAACGCTATGATAGCGTTTGCCTGTCTCTTTGCCGGACGAGAGGCGGGAGAAGAATTGTTTATCGATAGAATTATGCCGAATATCATACATATAGAGACTTCTACGTCGGTTTGCTCCGCCGCGCTTTCTCGTGATGGCGTCGTGCAATGCCATTTCGAGAATTTCGACGGGCCTTCGCACGCCTCGTTGCTGGGCGCTTATGTAAAAGAGTTGATGACTTTTGCCCGGGACAAAGAGATAAAAGTCGAAGCCGTCGCCGTGAGCAGCGGCCCCGGCTCATATACCGGGTTGCGCATCGGGGTCTCCGAGGCCAAAGGCCTTTGCTTTGGGCTGGGGGTACCCCTCATTTCGGTGCCGACCTTGGAACTGCTGGCGTGTGCGACCATGTTTCGGAACTATTTCGAGGAAGATGTGTTATACTGTCCGATGATCGATGCCCGTCGTATGGAAGTCTATGCCGCCGTTTATGACAATGCGTTGAACAGTGTGGCTCCGGTAGGTGCCTATGTGGTCGACGAGCACACGTTTGCCCATTTGCTGGACAACCACCGCATTGTATTCTCGGGCGACGGTTCGACCAAATGCAAAGAGGTGATCAAGCACCCCAATGCCATATTCGTAGACAATATCGTGCCGTTGGCAACCGATATGCTGGCGCTTGCCGAGCGGGCATTCCGCAATGGAAAATTTGAAGATGTGGCCTATTTCGAGCCTTTCTATTTGAAAGAATTTATCGCCACAACCCCTAAGAATAAAGTATTATAGCCTCAAAAAAACAATAAAAAATTATGCAATATACATCGGAACTGAAAAGACTTGTATTGCCCGAGTATGGCCGTAATGTGCAACAAATGGTCGACCACTGCATGACGATCGAGGATCGGGCCGAACGTACCCGCTGCGCCAATACGATTATCAATATCATGGGAAACCTCTTCCCGCATTTGCGCGACATCGATGATTTCAAGCATAAACTGTGGGATCATTTGGCTATCATGTCCGATTTCAAATTGGATATCGACTATCCCTATGAAATTATACGGAAAGAGAACCTGCATACAGCGCCCGATCCCATACCCTACCAAGTGTCGCCAATCAAGTATCGCCACTATGGCAAGATTATGGAGGAGATGTTGAAGAAAGCCGAGGCGATGCCCGAGGGCGAAGAACGCGACGCGCTCGTATCCATGCTGGCCAACCACATGAAAAAACTCTTTTACCAGTGGAACAAAGATTCGGTGGAAGACGAAAAGATATTGAAAGACCTGAAAGAATATACCCATGGGGTAATCGACCTCGATGCCGCGTCGTATCATTTGCGCGATGTGAAGGAGCCTGTGGTGCAGCAGCCACGAGGCAAGTCAAAAAATAATTCAAAAAAAGCGGGTAAATAACCGCTTTTTTTTGTATCTTTCACTCATTAACCTTAAAGGACAAGAGTATGGCATCTTTTATTATCGAAGGCGGGCATCGTCTGAACGGAGAATTGATACCGCAAGGAGCTAAGAATGAGGCGTTGGAAATTTTATGCGCAACCCTGTTGACCCCCGAGGAGGTGAAGGTTTACAATATCCCCGATATTCTCGATGTGAATAATTTGATACAACTGTTACGGGATTTAGGCGTGAAAGTAAAGCGTATCGGATTGAACGCATACAGTTTCAAAGCCGATAAAATAAACCTCGATTATCTCGATAGTGACGAATTTTTACAGAAAGGGGCGGCCTTGCGAGGGTCGGTCATGATTATCGGGCCGTTGATTGCCCGTTTCGGCTATGCCGTCCTGCCCAAACCGGGAGGCGATAAAATAGGCCGTCGCCGGTTGGATACCCACTTCCTCGGCATCCAGAAACTGGGCGCTTCGTTTACCTATTGTCCCAAGGCACAGCGCTATGAAATCAAGGCCGAGAAACTCACCGGCAGCTACATGCTGCTCGACGAGGCTTCGGTAACAGGAACGGCCAATATTCTCATGGCAGCCGTCTTGGCCGAAGGCGACACGACGATTTATAATGCGGCGTGTGAACCCTATTTGCAACAACTCTCGAAGATGCTCAACCGCATGGGGGCGCATATCGAGGGGATAGGTTCCAATTTGTTGACGGTGCATGGCGTGACGTCGTTGAAGGGCTGTGAACACACGATACTCCCCGATATGATCGAGGTGGGAAGTTTTATCGGTATGGCGGCCATGACCCATTCCGATATTACAATCAAGAATGTGTCGTACAACGATTTGGGAATCATTCCCGACAGTTTCCGCCGATTGGGCATTACCGTAGAACAGCAAGGCGACGACATACACATTCCCGAGCACGAGTGTTACGAGATAGAAACCTTTATCGACGGGTCGATTATGACCTTTGCCGATGCGCCGTGGCCGGGACTCACCCCCGACTTGCTGAGTGTTTTTCTCGTGGTGGCCACGCAGGCGAAAGGTAGTGTGCTGATTCACCAAAAGATGTTTGAGAGCCGCTTGTTCTTTGTCGATAAACTTATCGATATGGGGGCGCAGATTATTCTTTGCGACCCGCACCGGGCCGCTGTCATCGGGCAGGCTCATGCCCACACGCTGCGGGCTGCCAATATGGTTTCGCCCGATATTCGAGCCGGTATAGCCCTGCTTATCGCCGCCATGAGTGCCGACGGGACAAGCCGCATTCACAACATCGACCAAATAGACCGGGGCTATCAGGATATAGACAAGCGCCTCAATGCGATAGGAGCGCGCATTACCCGATTATAAAGACACGAGGAGATAGCATGATTACAAGAGAAGAGTTGATAAAGATAGGGCGGTTCAACAAGCCGCATGGCGTAAAAGGAGAATTGTCGTTTACCTTTACCGACGATATATTCGACCGTACCGATTGTCCCTATATCGTGTGTGAGATCGACGGCATATTCGTCCCTTTTTTCATTGAGGAGTATCGTTTCAAAAGCGATACAACAGCTCTATTGAAACTCGAAGATGTGGACAACGAGCAGGAGGCTCGAGCCTTTTCCCTGCTCGACGTCTATTTCCCCAAGTCCTATTACGATACCGCGGCCGATGAAGAGGCTCCGGGCGACTATTTCATAGGGTTCACTGTCGTCGACAATGAAATGGGCGAGTTGGGCGAAATTGTTTCGATCGACGATTCGACCGAAAATGTACTTTTTGAAATCGACCACAACGGGCGGGCGTTGCTTATCCCGGCGGTCGATGAGTTTGTGAACGAAGTCGACGAGGAGAATCGCAAGTTGTACATGAATATCCCCGAAGGATTATTGGATTTGTAAACAATATAAAGATAAAAAGACAATGAAACGAATTTTATTTATTTTTCTGGCGGCATGGTTTGTATTTTCGATAGTTTTGGGTGTATTCTATTTCCCCACGGGCAAGTCGGGAAGCACCTCGGGAGAAATGTCGGTACTCGATGCGATATATACTCGCACCAGTATTCGCTCATATACCGATAAAGCCGTGGAGCCCGAAAAAATCGAACAGATTCTGCGTGCCGGCATGTCGGCTCCTACGGCTCGAAATCAACAGCCGTGGGCGTTTGTGGTTATCGACGATAAAAGTATAATGACCCAATTGGCCGACTCTCTGCCATACGCCAAAATGCTGGCTTCGGCACCGGTGGCCATTGTGGTGTGTGGCGACCTGAGCAAGGCGATAGAAGGCGAGGGGGCGACCTATTGGATTCAAGACGCCTCGGCGGCTACCGAAAATATTTTGCTGGCGGCTCACGGCTTGGGGCTCGGGGCTGTATGGACAGGGGCTTATCCTGTTATGGACCGGGTGAGAGCCATTCGCGACGTCCTTGGATTGCCTCCGCATATTATCCCCTTGAATGTGATACCTATGGGTTATCCCGACAACGTGCCGGCTCCCAAGGATAAATGGAAACCCGAGAACATTCGCAAAAACAACTGGGCGAACGCCTATTGAATTTCAATAGTTTCGACGCATAAAAAAACGAACCTTCACCCGAGGTCCGTTTTTTTATGTTTGTGTGTAGAGGCCTATCGGTTGATTTCGATAATTTCGTGCCGTAGCGAGAGCAGGTCGATTAGATAGAGTTTCCCGCTCAGCACCTCGCCGCAGCCGATGATGATTTTTATCGCTTCGGCCGCCTCGGTGCAACCCACGATACCCGGTAGAACACCTACGACACCTCCCGTCGAAAGCGGGGGGAGTATCTCGGGACGTGGATAGAGGTCGCTGTATCGAGGCCCTCCTCGGTAGTTGAAGACCGATACTTGTCCCCGAAACTCGGCAATAGCGCCATAGACGTAGGGCTTGCCTTGGTAGGCGCATACCTCGTCGATGAGATAGCGGGTGGCCGCATTGTCGCAACCGTCGACGACGAGGTCGTAACCGTCGATTATCGAGTGGGCGTTTTGGGCGGTGAGCCGGGTAGGGTGGCACACGACATGGGTGTTGCTGTTCAAGCCCGACAGCTGCCGCTGGGCACACTCGACCTTGGGGAGTCCCACTTCGGCTTCGGTATAGAGTATCTGCCGTTGCAGATTGCTCTCCGACACCACGTCGTCGTCGACCAGTCCCACAGTGCCTACACCGGCCGCCGTGAGATAAAGTGCGGCGGGCGAACCCAGTCCTCCCGCGCCCACAATCAACACCCGGGCTCGGCTCAACTTTTTTTGTCCCGCTTCGCCTATCTCGGGGAGCATCGTCTGTCTGCTGTATCGCTCGTCCATCAATCGAAGATTTTATCCCAGTCTTTCCACACCACTTCGTAACCCATGGCTTTGACTGCCTGTTCGACTTCGGCCGGGGTGCGCTCGTCGCTCACGGCAAACTGCTCGAGAGCTTGCGGATAGGTGGCATAGCCTCCCGGGTCGGTCTTTGAGCCGGCGCTTATCGAGGTCGCTCCCAGCGTGGCGATGTGGTCACGGAAATGAGGATTCTCCCGGGTCGACACCGATATGTCTACGTCGTGGTCGAAGATGCGGAATGCAAAAATCAGCTGCGCCAATTCCCGGTCGCTCATCACCACGTTGGGTTGGAAATGCCCCTCCGACGGGCGCATGCGGGGAAAGTTGACGCTGTATTTCGTCTGCCAATAGTGTTTGCGCAAGTATTGCAGGTGAATGGCCATCATCGTGACATCGGTGCGCCACGGTTCCAACCCGATGAGTACACCCATTCCTATTTTATGCACCCCGGCCTGACCCATGCGGTCGAAGCCGTTGAGCCGCCATTCGAAAATCGATTTCATGCCCTTGGGGTGATAGCATTTGTAGCGTTCCTTGTGGTAAGTCTCTTGGAAACAAACCACACCGTTAAGCCCCGATTGGGTGAGCCGGTAGTAGTCCTCGCTTTTGAGTGGCATCACCTCGATCGAGAGGTTCGAGAAGTAGGGACGGGCTATTTGCAAAGCCCGTTCCAAGTAGTCCACACCGGCGTCGCGGGGATTCTCGCCAGTGACGATAAGTAGGTTTTCAAAGGGCCCCAGCTTGCGTATGGCTCGGCACTCGTTCTCGATTTCCTCTTCGGTGAGGATAATTCGGGCGATGGGGTTGTTGTGGTTGAAACCGCAATACACGCAAAAGTTGTTGCACGAGTTGGTGATATAAAGCGGTACATACATCTGTATCGTTTTACCGAAACGTTCTTGTGTATAACGCCGGCTCAGTACCGCCATGTGCTCCAAATAAGGAGCGGCGGCCGGCGAGACGAGCGCCATGAAGTCGTCGATAGTCAAGTTCTCTTTGCCCAAGGCTATCTCCACGTCGCGGCTCTGTTTCGAGTCGATACAGGCGGTTATGTCGTCCCAAGAATATTTTTCTAATTCGTCGGAAAACATCTCTCTATAAGTTAATTCTTTAAGCCGTTAATCATATTATTTGTTTTCTATGCAGTCGGTAATGTCTTGCGACAATCGCATGGCGCAGAAGTTGGGGCCGCACATAGTGCAATAGTTCCCGTCGTGGAACGAGCCTTGCTTGTAGTATTCGAGTGCGCGCTCGGGGTCGAGAGCCAGATTGAACTGGTCTTTCCAACGGAACTCGTATCGAGCCTTGCTCATGGCGTTGTCGCGTACTTGGGCGCCGGGGTAGCCTTTGGCCAAGTCGGCGGCATGGGCGGCAATCTTGTAGGCGATGACTCCGTTGCGCACATCTTCCCGGTCGGGCAAACCCAAATGCTCTTTGGGGGTCACATAGCAAATCATGGCGGTTCCCAGCCAAGCGATTTGCGCGGCGCCGATAGCCGAGGTGATGTGGTCGTATCCCGGAGCGATGTCGGTAGTCAACGGCCCCAGTGTGTAGAACGGTGCTTCGTGGCAACTGCTCAATTGCCGTTCCATATTCTCTTTGATTTTGTGCATGGGGATATGGCCGGGGCCTTCGATAATCACTTGCACATCGTGAGCCCAAGCCTTCTCGGCAAGTTCGCCCAGCACATCGAGTTCGAGGAATTGCGCGCGGTCGTTGGCGTCGTGTATCGAGCCGGGACGCATACCGTCGCCCAGTGAGATGGCTACGTCGTATTGTTTCAATATTTCGCAAATCTCGTCGAAGTGCGTGTAGAGGAAACTCTCTTGGTTGTGGATTACACACCACTTGGTCATGATCGAGCCTCCGCGCGATACGATTCCGGTGAGTCGTTCGCCCACCAAATCGGCATGCGCTTTCAGCACTCCGGCATGAATGGTAAAGTAGTCCACGCCCTGTTCGCATTGCTCGATAAGGGTATCGCGGTAAATTTCCCACGAAAGGTTCTCCACCTTGCCGTTTACTTTTTCGAGGGCTTGGTAGATAGGAACTGTGCCCATAGGCACGGGACAGTTGCGGATAATCCACTCACGGGTTTCGTGGATATGGTCGCCGGTCGAAAGGTCCATGAGCGTGTCGCCGCCCCAGTGACAGCTCCACACCGCCTTGTCCACCTCCTCCTCGATACCCGACGAGAGAGCCGAGTTACCGATGTTGGTGTTCAGTTTTACCGAGAAATTTCGCCCGATAATCATCGGCTCGGCTTCGGGGTGGTTGATGTTGGCCGGGATAATGGCGCGTCCGGCGGCCACTTCCTGTCGCACAAACTCGGGAGTAATGTGGCTCGGGATACCCAGTTGCTCGTTTTGCAGATTTTCGCGTATGGCTACATACTCCATTTCGGCCGTGATGATACCTTTGCGGGCATAGTACATTTGGGTGATGGCGTGTCCCGGTTTGGCTTTGTAGGGGAGGGGAGTGTTTTTGAAGCGGATTGCGTCGAGCGAAGCGTCGTCGCGGCGGGCGCGGCCATATTGCGATGTGATGTCGGCGAGCCGCTCCACATCGCCTCGTTCTATAATCCACGATTCCCGCAGGCGGGGAAGCCCTTTGTTAATATCCACCTCTATGGCGGGGTCGGTGTAGGGGCCGCTGGTGTCATATACATATACCGGCGCGTTGGGGGTATGTACCCGTTTCCCGTTTTCGATAGTTACGGTATCGGTCAGGTTTATCTTTCGCATGCCCACTTGTATGGGAAAAAGTTTCCCCGGCATATATACTTTCTCGGAACCGGGATAGGAATCTTTGATTATCTTTTGAGTATTCATGTTTGCAGATGTTGTTTAGTCCAAAAATGAAGTGAGCGGGCTGCTGGCTTGCGCAAAATTATATTGAGCACCCAATCCGGCTTCGTAGGCGCGGCGTCCCGCTTCGACGGCCAGTTTGAAGGCGATAGCCATTTCCACGGGGTTGCCGGCTACGGCGATAGCGGTGTTTACGAGTACGGCGTCGGCGCCCAGTTCCATGGCTTCGGCGGCGTGCGACGGAGCCCCGATACCGGCATCGACAATGACCGGAACATTGCTCTGCTCGATAATGATTTGCAGGAAGTCGCGGGTGCGCAATCCCTTGTTGGTCCCGATAGGCGCGCCCAGTGGCATCACGGTGGCGGCTCCCGCCTCTTCGAGCCGTTTGCACAGTACGGGGTCGGCTTGGATATAAGGGAGGACTACAAACCCCATTTTGGCCAATTGTTCGGTCGCTTTCAACGTTTCGACAGGGTCGGGCAAGAGGTATTTGGGATCGGGGTGGATTTCGAGTTTAATGAAATCGGTGCCGAAACACTCTCGTGAGAACTGGGCGGCAAGTATGGCCTCCTCGGCGTTTCTCACGCCCGATGTATTGGGCAGGAATTGCACTTTGTCGCGGTCGATGTGGGTGAGCATGTCGTCGGTAGCCTCATGGGTCATATTGATGCGTTTCATGGCTACGGTAATCATTTCGGATTCCGAGGCCTCGATGGCTTTTTCCATCAATTCGTTCGAGCTGAATTTGCCGGTGCCGACAAACAGCCGGGAGGAAAATTCGCGTCCTCCGATTACTAATTTCTTCATGCTTTGCGATATTGGTTTAATATGTCTATTATTTTTCGGGTTTCGGCTTCGGGGTTCTCGGCTTGCAGAATCGTGCCCGACAGGGCGATGCCCGAGACCCCGGCGTCCATAAGGGCGGGTATGTCGTCGGCGGTGATTCCGCCAATGGCGACAACAGGTATTTTCAAGTCGTTTTCCCGGCATTGCCGCATGATGCGGGCGTAGCCTTCGAGTCCGAGTATGGGACTGAGGTTCTTTTTCGTTTCGGTATAACGGAACGGGCCGAGACCCACATAGTCGGCATCTTGCCGGGCTAATGACTGAATGTCTTCAAAGGTGTTGGCCGTCCCGCCGATGATGTATTTTTCGCCGATGAGCAAGCGGGCTTCCGAGACAGGCATGTCGAGTTTGCCCAAATGCACGCCGTCTATATCCAAGTCGGCGGCCAGTTGGGGATAATCGTCGAGCACGAGTATGGCTTCGTGCTCCTTGCAAAGGGGGATAAGTTGTCGAGCCGTTTGTTCAACGACATCGAGCGGCGCCTCTTTCATGCGCAATTGTATCCATTTGCAACCGCCTTTGAGGGCGGCGACAGCTCCTTCGACAATGCCGAAACGAGGAGTTTGATGTGTAATGAATTGTAACATATAAGGTTGGAGTTAATTGTTCTTTATTCGGTTCAGTCGGGTGACAACTCCGGCTTCGGTTGGCTCTTGCCAAAGGTAGCCGAGCAGGGCTACTCCGCCGAAATGCCACTCTCGTACGGTAGCCATTCGTTCGGGGGTGATACCCCCCAATGCTATCACCTGCTCGTTTATGATTCCTTGCTCGGCTGCCGATTGTAATTGCCCGGCCGTGAAAGCCGATTGGTATCCCGCTTTGGATATACTGTCGAAGATAGGGCTTAGAAATTGATAGATATACCCTTCGCTATTGGATAATTCTTCTATCGAGTGGCAGGAGTGGGAGAGAGCGGGGGTGTAGTCGTCTGCTACGGTGGGAGGATTGGGATTCCTTCGGTTCAGATGGACGCCGGCCAGCCGATATTTCGCAGCCAATTCAAAATGGTCGTGCACTACAATGTGGTTGTAGTAACAGGGGTCGATGGCTTGCAACAACGCTTCGGTTTCCTCTTGGGTGAAATCCGGTTTGCGCAGGTGTAGCCGATAGAGCCCGTTGTCGAGCAGGGCGGCGATTAACTTCGCTTCGTCGGGGAGTACCCCCTCGGTAGTTATCCCGATGTATTTCATGTTTTTATCCTCCGAATGTAGCCCGAATGACAGTTATTTTATCCTCGGCAATCAAAACTCGATTCTCCCATTCTCCTTTGGGTACCAGTTTGTTGTCGACAGCCACGGCTGTTCCTTCGGCCGGAATTTGTTGCTGGTCGAGCAAGGCTTTGACCGTGAGCCCGTCGGGAACTTCGCACGCTTGTTGATTGACGTAGATTTTCATAATGGCGTTTATTCGTTTGATTGTGTTGTTATTGGGGGTGATTCATGCTCTTCGTCGAGGTTCGATGCGGTCAGCGCACAGGGAGCGAAGAAGTGGTTCACACTGCCGTGTCCGTGTCCTATCGATACATCGGCTCCGGCTTGTAAAGCCCGGGTGAGGTATGTTTTGGCTCGGGCGATAGCCGTGGGCAAATCTTCACCCAAGGCCAAGTAAGAAGCTATTGCCGAAGAAAAAGTGCAGCCTGTGCCGTGGGTGTTGCGTGTGGCGACGCGGGGTGAGGTGTAGCGCACGGGAGCCGAGTGGGGGGTAAAAAGCAGGTCGCCCGATTCGGCCCCTTCGAAATGCCCGCCCTTGATGAGAACCGCCCGACAACCTATCTCGAACAACCGGCAGGCGGCTCGCTCCATATCGTTTTCGTGCGAGACGGGCAATCCGCTCAATATTTCGGTCTCGGGAATGTTGGGGGTAACAAGCGTGGCTCGGGGCAGCAATAACGACTTGACGGCTTCGATAGCTTCCTCTTCGATCAATCTGCACCCCGAGGTCGATACCATTACCGGGTCGAGTATGATATGGTCGAGCCGGTAATGCGACAGGCAATCGGCTATCGCCTCGATCGTGCGACGGGAATAGAGCATGCCCAGTTTTACCGTGTGGCAGGGAAGGTCGTCGAGTACCGCTTCGATTTGCCCGCGCACGATATTGGGGTCGACGCCTTGTATGGCGCGCACTTCGCAAGTGTTTTGCGCTGTGATGGCCGTGATGGCCGATGTGCCGAATACTCCGATGGCCGACATGGTTTTCAAGTCGGCTTGTATTCCGGCGCCTCCGCTACTGTCGGAACCTGCAATGGTCAATACCACGGGATAAGTTTTCATACGGTTCGTTTTGTAGAGGGGTTGCACTTAAAACCGTATCGAAATAGATAGGACTATGAACAATTCCTGCGCCGGCATTATCCGTATCAGGTTCATAGGGTATGATCTCAGCCGTTTTTAGGCACCCCTTTGTTACACGGCAAAGGTATGTATAATTTTTTTATCGGGGGTAATGCCTGTGGGTTTTAATAAAAATTAAGAGGCTCGGCATTGTATCGCCGGAGTTATTGTGCCTCGGTCGATTTCCCCGATTCGGAAGCGAGCTCGTCTTCGGTGTGGCAGCCCAGAAAATGGAAATCCGACACCGCTTTCTCCCGGGGAAAACAGAAGTAGGTGAGTTCCCCTTGCGAGTGGACTTGCCGGTCGTGGATAATTTGAGCCGAGATAAAAGCGAAGTTGTGTTTTACCTCTTTGATATGGGCGCGTATTTCCAAGGCAACAGCGTCGCCGGTAGTGATTGATTTTTTGAATTTGACTTCCAGTCGGGTGGTCATGCCGGTCGTTTGCAACTTCCGGGCGACGAGCCATCCTGCGATTTCGTCCATCAGGAGAGTCTGTATTCCGCCATGTAGAGTGTGCAACCAACCTTGATAATTCTCGGTCGGGGTCCAATAAGATACTATTTCGTCTCCATCTTCGTAAAATTCCATTTTTAGTCCGTATGGATTGTTGGGGGCGCACCCGAAACAGTTATAACCCTCTTTTTCGAGCTTTACCCACGGGTTTATAATCTTTTTCATGATAAACGGTTGATATAAATTCTTTTCAAAGATAGAGATTTGTTTCTTTCTTTGAGGACAAAATTATGTTAATCGGGTTGTGCTAAGTCCTTTTGCAAAGTGTAGGCACCGATTTGAAATCAACAGCTCGGGCAAAGTCACATCGGGAGATTTTTATAGAATCGCCAAAATGATACTTACGGCGGGATTTTTTTAATAGAGTGAAATTATAAATTTCTTAAAGACATACATTTAATATAATAATTTTTGAATATAATGTTTTTTGTGTGATTTTGTTTTTGTTTTTTTAATAAATGTAAGTACCTTTGCAAGGATAAGAAAAAATAGGCGACGCGGTGTAAGGGTTGGGTTTCGATTCTTCGTGAGCCTGTTTTTCGGAAAGGTATATGATCTTATCCAACCAAATAAGAAATTATTACAGTTTGGAGCGATACTAATCGGTATGAAGGGGTTGTATATCACACTTGAAAATGACTTTTGTCTTCTGGGATAGGGATGAAAAGGCATTTGAATATAGGTGAGGAAGTGAACCCGAGAGAAAATAATTTTTTTCGGTGACCCCAGGAAGTGTGAAAGAGTGAAATAAAAGTTATAATTAGTAGCCTTTATAATTGAACGATGAAATTCCGGCATAGAATTGGGTCAGTATGTTGGAAATTATTTAGAAGTCAGTCATGAAGCAAGGAACATTAAATTGAGTGTTTATGGGCTATATTCCGGTATTGTTATTATCGTTTTTCATTAGTTTGGGATTTTCGTTTTTCATTATTCCAAGGATTTTAGTGATTTCGTTTAAGAAGCATTTGTTCGATATACCCAACGAGCGGAAGGTGCATCAAGGGATAGTCCCTCGCTTGGGGGGAGTCTCGTTTTTCCCGGCCATTATCTTTACCTTATCGCTTATGGTGGGATTGAATCGGATATATGGCGACGACCTGTTCCCGTCGCTCATCGTGGTGAGCGATACGGCGGTGCTGTCGTTTGGGCTGAGTAGCTTGCTGCTGTTGTATTTGACCGGTATTACCGACGATTTGATAGGGGTGCGCTACCGTCAGAAATTCATTGTTCAAATACTTTGTGCGGGCTTGTTGGTATGCTCGGGGCTATGGCTCAACAACCTTTACGGCATATTCGGGATATACGAGTTGCCCGATTGGGTGGGAATCCCGTTCACGATTTTTATCATCGTCTTTATTACAAACGCTATCAACTTGATAGACGGGATAGATGGGCTGGCCTCGGGATTGAGCGGCATCGCTCTATTGTTTTTTGCAGTCTTGTTTGTCTATCAACGGGAGTGGCTGTATGCGGCGCTCGCTATCATTACGCTCGGGACGATAATACCGTTTTTCTATTACAACGTTTTCGGGAATCCCAAGCGGGGTCGGAAGATTTTCATGGGCGATACCGGCTCCTTGACCATAGGTCTCATATTGAGTATCTTGGCTATCCGGTTCAGCATGTATGACGAATCCATATTGCATCAGATACCCGATGCAATTGTGATTGCATTCTCGGTTTTGATAACTCCGGTATTCGATGTGGTTCGGGTTATTTTGCATCGAATGCGGTTCAAGAAGAATATTTTTAGCCCCGATAAGAACCATATTCATCACAAATTCCTTGCCTTGGGCTTCTCACATCAGACGGCGATGGTGATTATCTTGTTGATTTCTTCGGGATTTGCCGCGATGAACTTGCTGTTGCTCACCCATGTGAACATAACCGTATTGTTGATTTTGGATATTTTGATTTGGACGCTTATGCAACTGTATCTCACCCATCAGATACAGAAGTAAAGGTGTGGGGGTCTCTGTCAATGCGATAATCTTGACTCATGATTGGTCTTTTTTGAGGCGATATAGAGCAAGGAATATTACCCCCCCTCCCAGAGAAAAAGTATTTGTTTGATAAACAGGCATATAGGCCGGTCTATATAGGAGATTATTCATTAATAGGTGCAGGGGCTATTGTTTTACCCGGGAGTAAAATAGGGAAATATTGCCTGATTGGTTCGGGTGCAGTAATAAAAGGTGAAATAGAAGATTATGCAATAGTAATAGGTAATCCGGCAAGAAAGATTGGAGATACCAGAGATCCTAAGTACAAATTACTTGAATAATGTGTATTTTTACAAATTCAATAATTGATAGGCAATTTGTAAAATGAAAACGATATTATTGATATTTGGGACACGGCCGGAGGCCATTAAGATGGCGCCGTTGGTAAAAGAATTTCAACGATATTCCGATGAATATAAAACGGTAGTCTGTGTGACAGGGCAGCATAGGGAGATGTTGGATCAAGTCTTGCAGATTTTTGAGATAAAGCCCGACTATGATTTGAATATCATGAAACAAGGGCAGGACTTGTATGATGTGACCGCTCGGGTGTTGGTAGGGTTGCGAGATGTATTGAAGGCCGTTTCACCCGATGTGGTGCTGGTTCATGGCGATACGACCACCTCTATGGCAGCGGCATTGGCGGCGTTTTATCAACAAATACCGGTAGGACATGTTGAGGCCGGGCTGCGTACGCACAATATATATAGCCCATGGCCCGAAGAGATTAACCGACAGTTAACAGGCCGAATCGCGACTTACCATTTTGCACCGACTCCGTTGAGCCGGCAAAATCTTTTAAATGAGGGCGTAGAGCCAGCCCATATACATGTTACCGGCAATACGGTTATCGATGCTCTCTATTGGGTCGTTGACCGGATAAAAAGCGATAGAGCTTTGTCCCAAACATTAAGTGAAGAACTTTTACATAGCGGATATGATGTGAACAGGCTATCGCAAGGGAAGAAATTGGTGCTGATAACCGGTCACCGAAGAGAGAATTTTGGAGGTGGATTTATGCGGATATGCAAAGCCATAAAAACATTGGTAGAGCAATACCCCGAGGTTGATTTTGTCTATCCCATGCACTTGAACCCCAATGTGCGTAAGCCCATTCACGAGGCCTTTGATGGGCGTTCGTATGACAATATGTATTTTATTGAACCGTTGGAATATCTGTCGTTCGTTTATTTAATGGAGAAATCGACCATAGTATTGACCGATAGCGGAGGCATACAGGAGGAGGCGCCGGGATTGGGCAAACCGGTATTAGTCATGCGCGATACGACCGAGCGTCCCGAGGCTTTGGATGCCGGGACAGTTAAATTGGTGGGTACCGATTACGACAAAATTGTGGGCGAAGTATCGCGGTTGATAGACGATCCTTTGTACTACAAAACGATGAGTGAAGCCGTAAATCCTTATGGCGATGGAAAAGCCTGTGAACGGATAATCCACTTTTTTAAATAGAATTAATTCGGACAGGAACCATAGAAGAAAGGGTCTAAGTAATACCCGTTTTATAATTATATTTTGCAGTAAAGCGATGAAAATCCTTATTGTACATAATAACTACGGGAAAGTATAGCGGGGAGGAGGCTGTTGTCGATAAGATGGCAGATATGCTTGCGTCTCACGGTCATGAGGTGGCATTTTATCGCCGGACGACCGAAGGGGTAAGAGAATCGGCCACAGGGAAGATAAAGGGATTCTTGTCGGGGATTTATTCACCGTCAGGAGTGCGAGGTATGCAGGAGGCGTTGCGCCGGGAACGTCCCGATGTGGTGAATGTGCACAATTTGTATCCGTTTATCAGTCCGGCTGCACTTTTCGAGTGTAAAAAGGTCGGAGTTCCGATCGTTATGACTATACATAATTTCCGATTGATTTGTCCCACTGGCTTGTTTATGCGCAACGGTATGCCCTGTGAACGTTGTTTGGAGCGGGGGAACGAGTGGAGTTGTGTGCTGTATAACTGCGAATGTAGCCGATTGAAATCGCTGGGGTATACCCTTCGCAATGTGTTTGCCCGTTGGACAGGCGCATATCGAAAGAATGTGGATGCCTTTGCCTGTATCACCGATTTCCAGCGGCAGAAATTAATTGCAGCCGGATATGATGTGGAGAAAATAACGGTGATTCCTAACGGTATAGATGTTTCGGAATCTTATTCTCCGACACTTGGCGCTTATGTGGCCTATATCGGGAGGTTGAGTTTGGAGAAAGGATTTGATTTATTGGTCGAGGTAGCTCGGCGGAATCCCTCGATTCAATTCCGATTTGCCGGAGCCAAGCGGGAACAAGCCGAGATGGAGATTCCCGAGAACGTGCAGTTTATGGGATATTTACAAAAAGAGGAGTTGGCCGATTTTATTCGACAGACTCGTTTTGTGGTGATGCCCAGCCGTTGTTACGAAGGCTTTCCGATGGCGATTCTCGAGGCGGCCTGTTATGGCAAGCCCACGATTGGACCGGCTCATGGCGGTTTTACCGAGATTATCGGCCGGGGAGATGGGGCGATCGGCAAATTGTTTGAGCCTAATAACCTCGACGATTTGGAACGGCAAGTTGTTGCCTTGTGGAATTGCCCCGATGAAATTGCTCGATTAGGGCAAAGGGCTTTCGATAAATTGCAACATGAATATTCGTCGGAAGTGATTTATAAGAAATGGGATAGTTTATTTAGGAAATTGACAGATAAACAATTATGACGCAACAAATTAGGGGGAGGCATAAAAATAAAACTCGGTTATAATGCAAGGTATAGCTATGTTGTGGGTTGTAGTAGGGCATCATTTGTTTGATTTTATGCCATCGATATTTATCCCTATTTTATGGAACACTATTTTGTAAACCAGTCGCAATTCGGAATTTATTTCTTTGCCGTCGTACTTATTCTTTTTGCTGGGGCGTTTGCGATGGCATGGGCAAAAGATGTGCTGTTCCGTTGGCTGAAGATTGCATGAACGATGGAACGGTTGAATACCCCTGTTCATAATTGAGGTTTAAATAACGAATTTATCGATAAGAAAATCTATATTTTCAGAAAAGCAAAAATTTAATTCACTTGAATGTCGAGTGGAACGTTTGTTTGTTCTCTCGATTTATCATTAAAAACAGAAGAAGGATATTTGGTAGCCGGGATAGGGGAGTTCCGGCAGTGACTTTACACATTATTTCTTATGGAAAATTATTTCAATATCAGGTATGAGTTCGATAGGCAAGCAGTTCTTCGGGCAATCGATGAGGCATTGCTATTGGGAACTCCGGAGTATATCTGTGTGTCGGACGGCGTGATTCTCTCCACAGTAAACCGCGATCCCGATTATTGCAACGTGGTAGACGGCTCGATGTTCTCGATTTGCGACAGCGGGTATGTGCCGTTGTACTTGCGGTGGATCTATGGTATCGAGCGCAAGCAGTATTGCGGGAGCGAGATTTTCATGGACATTGTTCATCGGCGGCGCTATCGCATGGCATTTTTGGGAACCACCCAGCCCACGTTGTAGGGGTTGAAGCGCAACCTGTCGGAGATAGACCCTCGTATCGACAACATGTGGTTCTACTCGCTGCCCTATAAGAGGGTCGATGAGTTTGATTACCGGGCTATCGCCGAGATGTTGGAGAAAGACGGAGCCGAAATCATCTGGGTGGCACTGGGTGCTCCCAAGCAGGAGATTTTTATGAGCAAGTTGCTGCCCTATTTGAAACGGGGCGTGATGGTTGCCGTGGGAGCGGTCTTCAAGTTTTATAGCGGAACCGATGTGGACCGGGCTCCGCATTGGATGGTGCGGGCTCACATGGAGTTCCTGTACCGTATCTATCGTGAGCCTAAAAAGCAATTGAGGCGTTGTTTAATGATTATCGAGATGTTGCCCAAGTTGCTTTATCAAGAGTGGCGGCGCAAACGAACTCGGAAGCGATTGACGGCCGAATCGGGTAAATAGGATAGTCGGCCGGTTCGAATAAATCCTTTTTTTGTTGGTAGCTATCGTTTATTTAGATATTTTTGCGATTGTAAAGAGAAGTATGGGTTTATCGGTTGGGTGATAAACTCTTTTTGAAAGACGAAAAATTAAATAATAGAGATATGAAAACAGCATTGATTACCGGTATTACGGGTCAAGATGGGTCGTTCCTTGCGGAATTTTTGTTGGAGAAAGGTTATGAGGTGCATGGCACGATTCGTCGGTCGTCGGTCGATTTTCGTGAGCGCATCGCACATTTGGAGGGGCGTCCTCACTTTCACCTGCACTATGCCGATTTGGGCGATTCGATGAGTTTGATTCAAGTGGTGGGGAAAGTGAGACCCGATGAAGTCTACAACTTGGCGGCTCAAAGCCATGTGCAAGTGTCGTTCGATGCTCCCGAGTTTACGGCCGATGTCGACGCTACCGGCGTGTTGCGTATTTTGGAAGCTGTCCGCCAATGTGGGTTGACCGAGACTTGCCGTATTTATCAAGCCTCTACCTCCGAGTTGTATGGCAAGGTCGAGCAGGTTCCTCAAAACGAGTTGACACCGTTCCACCCGTATAGCCCCTATGCGGTCGCCAAATTGTATGGCTATTGGATTGTCAAGGAGTATCGCGAGGCATACAATATGTTTTGCTGTTCGGGAATCCTGTTCAATCACGAATCGGAGCGTAGGGGCGAGACTTTTGTCACCCGCAAAATCACGTTGGCCGCGGCTCGTATCGCACAAGGGAAACAAGAAAAGCTCTATTTGGGCAACCTCTCGTCGTTGCGTGATTGGGGGTATGCCAAAGACTATGTCGAGTGCATGTGGCTTATCTTGCAGTATGATCGACCCGAGGATTTTGTAATTGCCACCGGGGTGCAGCATTCGGTTCGTGAATTTTGCCAATTGGCATTCCACTATGTGGGAATCGAATTGGATTTTGTGGGCGAGGGCGAGAACGAAAAGGGCATCGACCGGGCTACCGGAAAAGTGTTGGTCGAGGTATCGCCCGATTTCTACCGTCCTACCGATGTGGTGAATTTGTGGGGCGACCCGTCGAAGGCAAAACGGGAATTGGGTTGGGATCCTATGAAAACCCCATTCGAAGAGTTGGTGAAAATTATGGTCGATGCCGATATGGCCAAAGTGGCTGTCGAGCGTGCCGGCGACGAGATTCGTATGAACCTTGCCGAATATTTGGAAAAAGGTATTGTTAAATAGGAGATGATTTGATCATGGAAAAAGATTCCAAGATTTATGTGGCCGGGCATCACGGTCTGGTGGGGTCGGCCATTTGGAAAAACTTGCAGGAAAAGGGATATACCCGTCTCATTGGCCGTTCGCACAAAGAACTCGATTTGCTCGACGGGGTTGCCGTGAAGCGTTTTTTCGACGAGGAACAGCCCGAGTATGTGATTCTCGCCGCCGCACATGTGGGAGGCATTATGGCCAACAGCATTTATCGAGCCGATTTCATTTACCAAAATTTGCAAATACAGCAAAATGTCATTGGCGAGAGCTTCCGCCACGGGGTAAAGAAATTGCTCTTTTTGGGGAGCACCTGCATTTATCCGCGTGACGCCAAGCAGCCGATGACGGAAGACGCTTTGCTCACTTCGCCGCTGGAATATACCAACGAGCCGTATGCCATTGCCAAGATAGCCGGTTTGAAGATGTGCGAGAACTTCAATTTGCAATATGGCACCAATTATATTGCCGTGATGCCTACCAACTTGTATGGCCCTAACGACAATTTCCATCTCGAGCGCAGCCATGTGTTGCCGGCGATGATACGCAAGATTCACTTGGGCAAGTGCTTGATGCAAAACGACTGGGACGCTGTTCGCAAGGATTTGTCGTTGCGCCCGGTCGAGGGTATCGACGGCACTGCCTCGGACGATGACATTCTCGCCGTGCTGGCCAAGTATGGTATCTATCCCGACCGGGTGGAACTGTGGGGAACGGGCAGGCCATTGCGCGAATTTCTGTGGAGCGAGGAGATGGCCGATGCCTCGGTCTATATTCTCGAGCATGTCGATTTTGCCGATGTGAAAGGCGACAATCCCGAGGTGCGCAATTGCCATATCAATATCGGCACGGGTAAGGAAATTACTATCGCCGCTTTGGCACACCGCATTCAAGAGGTGGTTGGCTATAAAGGCGAAATACGATTCAATCCCGAGAAACCCGACGGTACGATGCGCAAGTTGACCGATGTGACGAAACTGCACAACTTGGGCTGGCATCACAAAATCGAAATCGAGGAGGGGGTGCAAAAAATGTACGACTGGTACACCGCCGACCATGCCGAGATGTATCGATAACCGTTGCTTCAACCGAATAAAAGAAACGCCTCCGGGGAAATTCCTCGGGGGCGTTCTGCTTTTCATATGTTCGTGTTTTTTCTTTTCCGGCAGGATTGGGATTATTCCCAGCCCATCAAGTCTCTGAGGAAAGGAGTCAACTCGTCGGCCATGCGTTGTTGCTGCTGCAAGCTGGGATGCCAACTGGCACCATAACCCAAATCGCCGGTCTGGGGAGTCATGTCGAACCGGTATATTTCACGGTCGCCGGCTTGATTCCGTTCACGAGTCAGGCGGTCGAGAGCCTCTTTGACGACCGACAGCGATTCGCCGGAGAGCATGCACCCGGTGAGCAGTACGATTTTGGCATTCGGATAGTTGTGCCGTACGGTCGAGAGGAAGTTGTCATAAGCCCGGTATAGTCGATCCCGGTCATAGCCCGGGGTGCTGGCGTCGTTTGTACCCAGATTGATGCAGACCACATCGGGGCTATATTTCGAGAAATCCCAAAGTTCGGTAGTGTCATTAAACAGGGTTTGGTTATACATGGCCGGCATACAGTCGGGGCTCCCTTCGCTCGGGCCGTTGAAGTTGCGGTAAATACCTATTCCGCTACGGGCAATGGCAAAGTGCCGGGCATGGAGGTTGCGAGCCGTAATGGCGGCATAGGTGTAGTAATGGTTTTCGGTTTCCTCGGTAAACGGGTCGGCCGCATCGACACTCTCCACGCCGTATCCGCAGGTGATAGAGTTGCCTATAAATTCTATTTTGCGTTGTGGCAGAGCGGGGGGAGCGACCAATGATTTCCCCTCGTCGAGCAGGAATCCCTTAAATTCGGGGTGACGATGAAAGGCTTCGATCACGTTCATGATACTGACGGTATGTGTCGTATCGTTCAAAGCCGAGGCAAGTGTAACGACCGAATCGGTGGGAGAGTTGAACGAAACCTTGAATGGCGCCGCATGGTCTATGGTGACCATGAAAAAACCGCTCATCGGTTTGGCATACATTTTCAACGAAGTCCCTTCGAACGCGGCTCTTATCTGTACTCCGGGATAATTGAAGGCGGGAGCCTCGGGGTTTTTGAAACTCACTCGGCCTATGTATTGAATGTATGGGTGCGAGGGTGTTATGAACTCGCCTTGCAGGGGTCGTGTGGCCGAGAATGCAGAGGCTATTGCGCAAAGAATGAGGCTAATCGATATACCAAATCTTTTCATCGTTTTTTCCTTGAATGTGTATTATTTGAAAGCAAAGGTAGTATTATTTTGCTTTTTTTGCAAATGGAATCCGGTTGGAAAACTATACAAAAAAAGAGGTATCCTCACGGACACCCCCCGTCTGAAATTATAAACATCAAAAATAAAAGTTTCTTTATCGATTGTCCTTTAATTTATATTGGGCCGATTATAGGTGAACGAGAAATATCGGCTCGTCTTGTCTCCTGTGATAGTAGGAATATTGGACGATCCGGCATGATACCTGATAACGATGTTTATATCGGTATCGAGCGGATATTGAGGCAGTTTGAAAGATATGTAATCTGTTGTGCTTTTAGAGGTTTCAGCATTCTTCTTGTCATAGACGAGATAAAGCGTATCGGTTTGCGCCTCGGCATTGTAGGCCTTGGGTTGAATGAGTTTCAACGACCCTTCCTCGCCGCTTTCCACGTCGTATTTGGTGTATGCGAATGTCAGTATCGTGTCGTCTCTGCGGTAGCATACAAATGGCTCTATCGTATATAGTATAGGCAATGTATCGCTCACGAACGACGTTACCGAATTGTCGGATATGTAATCGTCGCAGTCGAATTGATGCGTTCCCGAGATCGAAGCGTTGTATATGTAGTTGGCTACTTGTGTCCCTTGATTATCGAAATCGATGGTTGTCGAGGCCAATAGCCTGTCGCCTTCTTCAAAATCTTCGCTTTGCAACTCGGCGCTGGTCACCGATAGGCCGGCACGGTCGATATACATATAAGGGGTTCCTGTTTCTGTTTTGTAGATGCTGCCGGTCGAATACACCGATAGGGTATTTCCGCCGTCACCTAAACAGCTCGATAATGACAATATCCCGCAGAATAAACATAAAACAGATACAAAATTCAGTACTTTCATTGTTGTTCTTTTCTAATTGTGTGAATGATAGTTTATTATTAAAATCCTGTTCTTAAACCCAAAGTCAATCCAAAATTAAAAGGTTTGTCTTTCCATATATTTTGAATACTCGAATTGTTTTCGATATAATATGCCACATGGGGTTCTAAGTAGAGTTCGAGTTGCTTGTATAGCGTGAGTGCGGCTCCAATGTTGGCATGTACAGAGAATTGTACATTTTCGTGTTTGAGTTTCTTGTATCCCGAGCCCGAAATACCTTCGTCGTAGCCTTCGTCTTTCTGTCGTCCGGCAAGGTAGAAGTCGGCCTCTCCACCGATGGAGGCATAGAACGAGGCTCGTTTTATGCGGGCGAACCGGTAAATAATATCGACGGGCACTCCCAAATAATGGAGCTCTTGGCTGCCGTTGCTATTGGACGAGTAGTACTTGGAGTATAGATAGGTATAGACTACGCCCGATTCGACTTCCCAGTTTTTGGCAAAACTTTTCGAGGCGGTGACTCCGACCGATAGCGGAATGCTGTGGTCGAATTTATAAACCGGGTCTCGCCGCGACATGAATAGCGGGTTCTTTGTGCGTATGGCCGTGGCCGAGTTCCGGCTGTTTCCCGAGATCGAATTTGAAGCCATAAGCCCCACCTTTATGCCCTTTCTTTTCTCTTTTCTTGTAGGCTCGTCGGTCAAAGTCGCTTCTCTCAACTCTTTGCCGTCTTTCTCGAACTCTTCCATTTCGCGCCGATAGGTTTCGGGTTTCGGGGTTGTTCGGGGCTCATTGTCGAGCTGTTGTGTCTCTTCGGTTGCTTTCCCGGTCTCAGTTTTTGGGGCGGTCGTTGTTGCTGCCGCTACCGGTTGTTGAGATGTGGTACGGGCGATAGGTTTAGACGCGCTCTTTGCGAAAGTAATCGGTATGTTTTTTTGCAAGACTGGTTTTTCCGAGGCGCTTTGTTCCCGGGATTGCACACCCACGGGCTGAACGGTTTCTGTTGCGACGCTCGTGTTGTCGGTTACGATAGGAGCGTATAACTTTTGGTCGGTCGATGGCCACAAGATGATGGTTGCGACGATACCTGCCGCTACAGCCGCTGCCGAATACCACAAGACACGACGATACAATGGCACCTTGTGGGGGGCGCTTTGGGGCAACCGGGCTTCGATAGCTTTCCACATATCGTCTTTGACAGGCGATTCATGCGACGCCAACTTGGCTCGTATTGCTTTTTCGAATTTTTGATCGTCGATCATTCCTATCGGTTATTGTTTAATCATTTTCAGTTCAATTCGTTGATCCATTTTTGGAGCAACTTTTTGGCTCGGGTATATTGTGATCTCGAAGTGCTTTCGGTAATGTTCAGCGCATGGGCGATTTCTTTGTGTGAATACCCTTCGACAGCAAACATATTGAAAACCGTTCGAAATCCCGGAGGCAATTGTGCGATGAGTTCCATAAGTTCGTCGGCGGATATTTTATCCACAGCCGAGTAGTCGGCCTCTTGCTGTGGGTCCAAGGAATCCAAATCGACACCGTTCCGTAACAGGTCGTTTTTGCGTAGAGACTCCAATGCGGTGTTCACAAAAACTCGTCGCATCCAACCTTCGAAAGATCCCTCGTAGCTGTAACTCCGTATGGAAGAAAAAACTTTGATAAACCCCTCTTGTAAAAAGTCCTCTGCCATTTCCCGATTATCGGCGTACCGCAGACACACCGACATCATTTTACGCGCAAAAGTCTCGTAAAGTAGCTTTTGCGCCGAGGCGTCGTTGTTTTTACAGGCTTCTATCAGTTTTCTTTCATTCATACCGATTGACTCGGCCTGAATTACTTCTACATATTAATAGACGTAATCGAGGCCTTTTTTGCTGCATGGAATAAAAAATAATATAGCAGTTCTTTGTTAAATAATATTATCTCAAAGAACCGCTATATGCGGGGAGTTCGGTGTGACTCTCAATCCAGTTTATGAATGACGAGTCCCGATCTCAATTTGGGTTCAAACCATGTGGTTTTGGGTGGCATGATGTTGCCGGTATCGGCGATATCCATCAATTGTTTCATCGATACGGGATATAGGGCCAAAGCCATTTTCATTTCGCCACTGTCTACCCGGCGCTTCAACTCTTCGAGCCCGCGTATGCCGCCAACGAAGTCGATTCGCTTGTCGGAACGCAAGTCGGTGATGCCCAGAATATCCCGGAGAATTAAGTCGGACGATATTGTCACATCGAGTACCCCGATGGGGTCATTGTCGTTGTAGGTGCCTTCCTTAGCGGTTAACGAATACCATTTCCCATCGATGTAGAGCGAGAAGTTATGGAGCTTCTCGGGCTTGTATATTTGTGTTCCTTTCTCCTCGACGATAAAATTCTCGTTGAGCTTTTCGATGAATTGCGCCGGAGTCAACCCGTTCAAATCCTTGACTACCCGGTTGTAATCAATGATTTTGAGCTGCGAGGCGGGGAAACATACCGCCAAGAAATAGTTGTACTCCTCGTCGCCGCTGTGATTGGCATTTTGTTGCGCTTTCTCATTCCCGACCAATGCGGCGGCGGCTGTTCGGTGATGTCCGTCGGCGATGTATAGGCTTGGAATCTGAGCAAATATTTCGGTAATTCGGGCAATCGTTTTCTCGTCGTCGATTACCCAAAAATGGTGCCCGAATCCGTCGGGTGCGACAAAATCATATTCGGGTGCGACGGCAGTTTCTTTTTGAATGATAGCGTCGAGCTCGGCATTATCGGGATAGGCAAAGAATACCGGTTCGATATTGGCATTGTTGATGCGGACGTGTTTCATGCGGTCTTCTTCCTTGTCACGACGGGTCAATTCATGTTTTTTGATAACGCCCGACATGTAGTCCCCCACATTCGCGCCTACGACCAAGCCGTATTGGGTATGCCCATTCATGGTTTGCGCATAGATATAGTAATGCTCTTTGTTGTCTTGTACCAACCACCCTTTTTTTTGGAACATATTGAAGTTCTCGACGGCCTTGTGATAAACTTCGGGGCTGTGTTCATCGGTTCCGGGAGCGAAATCGATTTCGGGCTTGATGATGTGGTAAAGCGATTTTTCATTGCCTTCTGCTTCTTGACGAGCTTCTTCGGAGTTCAATACATCATAAGGGCGCGACGCGACCTGTTCAACCAGCTCTTTGGGAGGTCGTATCCCCTTAAATGGTTTAATTTTTGCCATAGTAGTAAGTAGATAAGGTTTGGTTAATTATTTATTAGAAAGGATAATTGTTTGTTCACGGTCGGGGCCTACCGACACGATTTTGATAGGAACTTGCAACTCTTTCTCCAAGAATGCGATATAGTCGTTAAACGCTTTTGGAAAATCTTTTTCGCTATGGATTTTGGTCATATCGGTTTTCCAGCCCGGCAACTCTACATAGACCGGTTCGATGTTTTCTTCGATAGAATAGGGAAATTCGGTGACTTCCTCCCCGTTTATCCGATAGGCCACACATGCCTTGATTGTTTCAAACGAGTCGAGAACATCGCTTTTCATCATGATTAGTTTTGTTACGCCGTCTATCATAATCGCATATTTCAACGCTACCAAATCTATCCAGCCACAACGGCGCTCACGACCGGTAACAGCGCCGTACTCGTGCCCGATAGCCCGTATGGTCTTTCCGGTTTCGTCGAATAGCTCGGTGGGGAACGGGCCGCTTCCTACACGGGTGCAATAGGCTTTGAATATGCCATACACTTCGCCTATTCTGCTGGGTGCGATTCCCAATCCCGTACATGCTCCGGCGCAAATGGTATTTGAAGAAGTAACGAATGGATAAGACCCGAAATCGACATCGAGCATTGTGCCTTGGGCTCCTTCGGCCAGAATCGATTTCCCTTCTTTGAGGTAGTTGTTGATAACATGCTCGCTGTCGATGATTCGGAATTTTTTCAAATACTCGATAGCGTCGAACCATTTGGCTTCCAACTCGTCGATATTGTATTCGTAGTTGAGCGAGCGAAGTATATTCTCGTGCTTGGCTTTGGCTGTCGCATATATTTCTTTGAAATTGAGGAATATGTCGCCTACGCGCACACCGTTCCGGCTAATCTTGTCGGAGTAGGTGGGCCCTATTCCTTTCCCGGTGGTGCCTATTTTTGAACTTCCTTTTGCAGCTTCGTATGCCGCGTCGAGTATGCGATGGGTGGGCAAGATGAGATGCGCTTTCTTGGAGATGTAGAGACATTGTGTGAGGTCGTGCCCGCTTGCCGCCAAACTCTCGGCCTCTTCTTTAAATAAAACGGGGTCCAATACAACGCCATTCCCGATGATATTTATTTTCCCTCCTTGGAAAATACCCGATGGAATGGAGCGCAACACATATTTTTCTCCTTTAAATTCCAAAGTGTGCCCGGCATTGGGGCCGCCTTGAAAACGAGTGATAATATCATAATTGGGGGTCAATACGTCAACGACTTTTCCTTTGCCTTCGTCGCCCCATTGCAATCCTAAGAGAACATCGACTTTCATAATTTGAATGTTATGTGACTTTTTAATTCGGTTTATTTATTATCGGGTTTATCTTGTATTTTTTTTGCTTTATTGATGCATCGGCTGCAAATGCCATATACATACAAGGTGTAATACAACGTGTTGAATTTGTTGAATTTGCGGGTGTTGAGCGTAGACATTAAATCCAAATCTTTAACTTCGCGCACTTTCCCGCATTTAACACAGATGAGGTGGTGGTGATTGGTGTTGTACACACGTTCGTATTGAGCCAGATTTCCGCCAAACTGGTGTTTTCGCACCAAATTGGCTTCGAGCAATAGGTCTATCGTGTTGTAGACGGTGGCTTTGCTCACTCTATATCCGTTTTGAATCATGGCTTCGTACAGGGTTTCTACATCGAAGTGCTGAGTTGTGGTATATATTTTTTCCAATATGGCGAAACGCTCGGGTGTTTTGCGTAATTTCCGAGCTTCCAAAAATTGTATAAACAACTGTTTTGCAGCGTCTTTCGATTTATCTTCTGGCATGATCAAAAAACCTATGTTACAAATTTAGCGATTTTTGTATTACAAGCAAAACAAATTCAGTGGGAATCGTCGCCCGATAGCTCTTTGAATAAGTCTCGCTCTTGACATAGATCCTCGAACAAGCCGGTATATCGAGCGTTTTCGTTGGAAAGGTTTTTCAACAAAGGCAGAATGTAGTCGGATAGTGAATCGTCATGCACCGCTTGTTTTAGAAACGTGATGGCGGCGAATGCCAAATTGCGATGACAGTCGAAAGCCTTGGATATGGCAATCTCGGCTATCGATTTGAACATGGGGATTTCGTCCTCCCTGTGGGGAGCGATAAGTCGCGACGAGGCCAGTTGAAACCCGGTGTACTGTTGCAATATGGAGTCGAGCCGACACCAAGCGAGAGCTTTTTGTGCGGCGAACGGAAGCCGCGCAAAAAGGTATTTGCAGCAAATATCGGCAATCTCGGTATTGGGGATTTGGTGTATCCAGCGGTCGGCTTCCGCCTCGCCAAACTCTTCTATGGGGTAGATCATGGGGGCGAGCATCATCGATTCCCTCACAGCCGTGTCGTTCCACAGAGCCGTTGCCAATTGTGCGTCGGCAGGAGTCTCATGAGCTATTCTTTTCAAGAGCGGTAGCGTCAATCCGAAGTTTATTTTATAATCGGCGCCCTGCTCTCTCATGTGGTGGGATACGACCCCATTCATCGCTTGTCGGAATTTGAGTTTTATCTCTTTGATTTTTTGTTGCATCTCTTGTGTTTTAATTTTTCTGGCAAGATACGAATTAAAAATTAGCCTGTAAAGACAAGGAGGTAAAAAAATCGGCCCGGCTTGTTTCAGATGCCGGGCCGAAGGGTGTTATTGAAAGATTTGTTATTTACTTACCGGGATAGGTGTGCAGATGGGCAGGGGAGAATAATCTTTGGAGTATCTCAACATCTGCTCGGCATAGCCTTCATTATAAGATATTTGCACATCGGTAATGTTGCCGTTGGCATCGGTTACAAGAGTATATACCGGGTTTACAAATCCTTTATAGGGAGCGATATGGAGGTTTTCGTAGCGGGCCAAAACCTCTTTGTGGAGGTCTTGATCGACGATTACACCATACTCTTCGACCAGATTTTTACCGCTTTCGTAGTCACCTTCCGATTTGATGCGTTGAACCTCGGCCAATAATTGACCGAACAGGTTGCGCAATTTTTCGTAATCATTGACTACGACATAGGTTTTGCCGTCGCGTTTGGCAAATTCGACCACATTGTCGGCTTTGCCGTGTTCATAGGCCCAGCGAGCGATCAGTTGGCGGTTGCGCATGTGCGACTCCTCGATGTTTTTACCCGGTTCAATGCGGGTGAGTTGAGTCATCAAGCCATTCATCATATATTTGTAATAAGCCGATTTATAGGCATCACCCGAGGGGAGAAGCCCCAATTCCAGAATTTTGGGATCGGCCATGTAGTAGAGAGCGAACAGGTCGGCGCGAGCCTCTTCCAGTGTAGAGCTGTATGCTTTCAGGGCGTCGGGGTCTACACCGGGGAGCAGTTTGCCAGAACCGTGTCCCAAGCATTCGTGCAAGTCGGTATGCAGATTATCGGCTTGGAACAGGTAGTCGTTCATGAGTTTGCGCTCGGTGTCGCTCCATACAAACTCGTCGTTGAATCCATTGCCTTGTGCCGCTTTTTCATAAGCCTCGGTAATGTTCTCGATAGTTACCGATTTGGAGCCGTGTATGTGGCGTATCCAATTGGCGTTGGGCAGGTTGATTCCGATAGGGGTCGAGGGATAGCAGTCTCCGGCGAGCATGGCAGCGGTGATAACTTTGGCCGAAACCCCTTGTACTTTTTCTTTTTTGAAACGGGAGTCTACCGGCGAGTTATCCTCGAACCATTGGGCATTGTCGCTGATGATGTGGGTGCGTTCCGAGGCTTCGAGATTTTTGAAGTTTACAATCGACTCCCAGCTGGCTTTCATTCCCAGCGGGTCGCCATAGGTCTCGGTAAATCCATTGACAAAATCGATTTGCGAATCGAGGTCTTTCACCCACAAGATAGCGTATTCGTCGAAGAGTTTCAAATCGCCAGTTTGGTAATATTCGATAAGTTTTTCGATGACGGCTTTTTGTTGCTCGTTCTCGGCGACACCGGCCGCTTTGTCGAGCCAATAAATGATTTTCTCGATAGCTTCGGAGTAGAGCCCGCCTACTTTATAGGTTTCTTCCATGATTTTGCCATCGCGTTTTACAAGGCGGCTGTTCAATCCATAGGAGATAGGAGTTTCGTCTTTGGGGTCTTTCATCTTGTTATAGAAAGCCTCGGCTTCGGCCTGAGTCACTCCGTCGTAATAGTTACAAGCCGAGGTAACGATGAGGTCTTCACCGGCGGCTTGGTTTACTCGTTTAGGCATCACTGTGGGGTCGAAGATGACGGGAACCAGCGTGTTGAGCAGATCGTCGACACTTGCGCCGTCGGTCAACGGGAGTTTTTGAGGGTCGATCGATTTTACGGCTTCGACAAAGAACTCTTGTGAAAATTCGGGGACAAATTTGTCACAACCGTAGTGATGATGAATACCGTTTGAGAACCAAACCCGTTTCAGATAAACTTCGAAGTTCTTGAAATCGTCGCTTTCCCGGTCGCCGGCATAGTCTTGATAGATTGCTTCGAGAGTACGGCGAATCGCCAAATTCCATTTACCGTTTTGATCATACAAGATGTCGCGGCCATAGGCGGCGGCCTCCGACAGGTAGTAGATCATTTCTTTTTGTTTTAACGACAAATTTTCGAATCCGGGGACTTTGTAACGTAGGATTTCGAGATCGGCAAACGACTCTACCGTGTAGTCAAAGTCGTCTTTCTCTTGTTTTGTAGCGCAAGAGGCCAAGATAAGCAATGAAGCCATTGTACAAGCGATTTTTTTCATATAATGTGATTTTTAGAAATTTAGTTCATTCGACATAAAGAACCAGCCCTTTCAAATATTCGCCTTCGGGGTGATAAATATTGACCGGGTGGTCGGCCGGTTGGGTGAGCTGGTGCAAAATGCGCACGTTACGTCCCGATTGAGCCGCGGCGCTGAATACGGCCAGCCTGAAATTTTCTTTGCTCACCACCTGTGAGCAGGAGAACGTAAACAGAATACCGCCCGGGCGAATTTTTTCGAAAGCCTTGGCATTCAATTTGCGATAACCTTGCAGGGCATTGTTCAGTACTTTTTTGTGCTTGGCGAAAGCGGGGGGGTCGAGAATAATAAGGTCATACTGGTCGCCCATCGTGTCGAGATACTTGAATGCGTCTTCGGCAAAGGCTTGATGCCGGCTGTCGCCGGGGAAGTTCAATTCTACGTTTTTGCATGTCAGGTCGATGGCTTTTGACGAACTATCGACCGAGTGTACCAGCTTGGCATTTCCCCGCATGGCATAGAACGAGAATCCGCCGGTATAGCAAAACATGTTCAGAACCGAACGCCCGCAAGCATAGCGCTCGAGTAACGCGCGGTTTTCTCGTTGGTCTACAAAGAAGCCGGTTTTTTGCCCGCGAACCCAATCGACATAGAATTTCAACCCGTTTTCCATAGCTATGTTAGGGGCGTTGCCTCCCAGCAGATACTCGTTTTCGGCATCGAGCTGGGCTTTGTAGGGAAGGGTAGTTTCCGACTTGTAATAGATATTGTCGATGGTGTTGCCCAAAACAGTTTTCAACGCATGGGCAATTTGATGCCGGGCGAAGTGCATACCCGGGGTGTGTGCCTGCATGACGGCGGTGCGGTCATACAGGTCGATGATGAGACCGGGTAGGTTGTCACCCTCGCCGTGAACCAGCCGGCAGGTGTTGTTGTAATCCTTGTTGAGAAGTCCCAGACTCAATCTCACCTTATATGCCTCTTGCAGCCGGTTGGCATAAAATTCTTCGTTTATCTCTACGGGTTTGAAGGAAAGGATACGCACGGCGATGCTGCCGATTTGGTATTGCCCGACTCCGATAAAATTCCCTTGATGATCGGTCACTTCGACAATATCACCTTCCTCCGGTTGGTTCTCGAAGCGGTATATCGCTCCCGAAAACACCCACGGGTGGAATCGATGGAACGAATCTTCCTTTCCCGGTTTCAATGTTATTTTAGTATAGCTCATAATCTGTTATTTGAAGAAAAAGCGGTATATATCGTTTCCGTTGGCATAAATCAGCAGAAAAAGTAAAAATAACATACCGGCTACTTGCGCATTTTCCATGAATTTGTCGTTGGGTTTACGCCTTGTGATGACCTCATACAGCAGGAATAACACATGCCCACCGTCAAGAGCCGGAATGGGCAGAATGTTCATAAAGGCCAAGATAACCGATAGGAATGCGGTCATGCTCCAAAAGGCTTCCCAATTCCATGTGTCCGGGAAGATGCTGCCAATGGCTCCGAATCCTCCTAAACTCTGTGCTCCCTCTTTGGTAAACACATATTTCATGCTGGATACATAGCTTGTCAGTTTGTTAACTCCCAGCTCTATGCCTTTGGGGAATGATTCCCAAAATCCGTAGTACTCGGTAACTATTTCATAGCTTTCGGCCAAAGGTGCCACGCTGATACCCAAGTTGCCCACGGAGTCTGTTTTTACTTGGGTGGTTCTCAACTCTCCGTCACGCAAGAAGTTTACGGTTACGGTTGTATTGGGCTTGCCGGCCAACAATTTTTGCATCTCTCTTAAAGCCGGAGTCTTTATGCTGTCGATAGCCTCTATGCGGTCGCCTTTTTGAAGTCCGGCTCGTTGGGCACCCGAGTTATCCATGGCTTCATATACGACCGGAGGAATACGATACATGGCAAACTGCTCCTCTTTGTCGATGAGACGCAGCATGAAGTCTTTGGGAATAGCTATCGATACGGTATCGTTGCCGCGCAACACGGCAACCTCTTTGGCCTCTACGATTTGTTGCAATGTTTCGCTCGACATGAAATCCAGTTCCACCCCGTCGGCCGAGAGCGGTATGTCACCGTCTTGGAAACCTATCTCTTTGGCCGACTGGCAGTATTCCATACCGGCATAGGCATTTTTGAAAGGAATATAAGAGGTTCCCCATGTATATACAATCATAGAGTAGATGAAGACTGCCAATATGAAATTGAATACCACACCGGCTACCATGATGAGCAGCCGTTGCCATGCCGGTTTCGACCTGAATTCCCAAGGTTTGGGCGGTTGTTGCATCTGTTCACGGTCCATCGACTCGTCGATCATTCCCGATATTTTTACATAGCCGCCGAACGGAAGCCACCCTATACCGTACTCGGTATGGCTGTTTTTAGGCTTGAACTTGAATAGGGAAAACCACGGGTCGAAAAAGAGATAGAACTTCTCGACCCGAACTTTGAATATGCGGGCAAATATGAAATGACCAAACTCGTGTACAATGACCAGTATGGAGAGGCTTAACAGCAGTTGTGCGGTTTTTATGAGGAATGTTTCCATTGAGTGTTGTGAAATTTAAAGAGTCGATTTAATGAGATGAGCGGCATATTCGCGCGCTATTTTATTGGTGTAGACATAATCTTCGTATCGGGGCGATTGGATAAACTCGATATGCGACATCGTTTCAGAGACGGTGCGGGCGATTTGAGGATAGGATATGGCATCGTCGAGGAACGCGGCGACGGCAATTTCGTTGGCGGCGTTCATGATACAAGGCATATTCCCCCCCTCGGCCACGGCGTTGAACGCACACCGGAGCAGCGGGAACCGCTCGAAATCGGGACGCTCGAATGTGAGTTCGGCATATTGTTCGAGAGAGAGTTTCGACGAAGAACTTTCCAATCGGGCAGGATAGGACAGGGCATATCGAATAGGCATCTTCATATCTTGGGCACCCAATTGCGCCTTGATAGTCCCGTCGGTGAACTGTACCATCGAGTGTACGATCGATTGTGGGTGTACGGCGATTTCGATATTCTCGGGAGCCACGTCGAACAGCCATTTGGCTTCGATCATTTCAAATCCCTTATTCATGAGTGTAGCCGAGTCGATAGTAATTTTGTTGCCCATGTGCCATTTGGGGTGTTTCAGCGCATCGTTTTTGGTAACGTGTTTCATCTCTTCGGCGGTGAGTTTCCTGAAAGGCCCACCCGAGGCAGTCAAGATGATTTTTTCGATGGAATTGTCACCTTCGCCTACCAAGCATTGAAAAATGGCCGAGTGTTCCGAATCGACCGGAATGATGGGCGCATGGTGCTCGAGAGCGAGCCGTTTGATGAGATCGCCGGCTACCACCAGAGTCTCTTTGTTGGCCAAAGCGATAGTTTTATGAGCCTCGATTGCCCGTATGGTAGGTTTCAGCCCGGCATATCCCACCATAGCGGTCACCACGATGTCGATTGGGGAGGCTTCTACGATTTCGGCGCAGGCGTTTTCGCCGGCATATACTTTTATGGGAAGATCGCGCAAAGCCTCTTTCAGTCGTTCGTAATGAGCTTCGTTTGCGATTACGACCGAGTCGGGGTTGAATTGTTTGGCTTGTTCGATCAGCAGTTCGACGTTATTGTTTGCTGTTAAGGTATATACTTCGAATAGGTCGGGATATTCGGCAACGACCTCTAATGTTTGAGTCCCTATCGAGCCGGTGGAGCCTAATATTGCTAATTGCTTTTTCATTGGGTCTATTCAAATGTCAAATCCTCGATTTAGATTGCACAAAGGTATAAAATAATGTGTATCTTCTATAAATCGAAATTAGAAAGTAATGTATTTTTCGGGGTCCAACGATTGTCCTATGTGCCATAATTGAAATTCGGCCGTGCAAGATTGTTTGGAAGATTTTCCTTTTTCCCAGCCGGTTACGGCTATTTTTTCACCACCTAATACTTTGTCGCCGATATTTTTAAGCAATCCCGAATTGTATTTATAAATAGACAAGTAGTTGTTGTTGTGCTGTATGGCGATGATATATCCATAGTTGAGGGTGTATCCCGCCAATACGATTGTCCCGTCGAGGACGGCCGATACGGCGGTGTTGCGGGGGCATTGTATATCCACGCCGTAGTGTCCCTCCTCGGGATTGTATTTTTTTATGATTTGGCCTTGCAGCGGGGGATAGAATAGTTTCCCGTCGATGGGAGTCGTGGGGGTGAAGACATTCAGGTTATATTTTTCTTCCTCTTCATATTGTTTTACATAGTCGGCCGCCAACTGCGATTCGGGCAATAGCGTATCGCCATGTGTGGCGAGCAGGCTGTCGGCTTGTTGTCCAATCGAGTCGATTTTTATTTCGCCGGTGAGTATGGCTGAAAGATTCTTGATGTAAATATCGCGCCGCTGAATCTCGGCCGCCAGCGAATCGACACGGAGAATCTTGTCGACCATCTCGATGCGATCTTCGGTTTTCAGATAGCCGGGAAGCAGGTTCCTCACCGGCGTTCCCACGATAATCGAAAGAATGGCGATGACAATGAATACGATGAGCAGTATGGCTGTCATTATGGCTCCGAACCGGGAGAAACAGATTGTCCAAACATCTTCCAACGAGCTTTCGTTGAAAAACGTAAGTTTGTATTTCGACCGTTTCTTGGAGAAGAAATCGGGCTTGGGCTTATTTCGCTTCATAGATAGGTACGTTATAAAAGAATGATACTCATCGAGTATTTCGCAAATTTAGTAATTAATTGCCAACCGGAATAGTCTCTTTTCATTTTTTATAAAAGGCTTACGTCTCCTAAATAATATAGAATTTTCACCATTCTTTTTTCGATAGTCGGTGAACACATTGTTTTATCCGGTTGTTCTAAGAATCAAAAACAGATAGTGGCATTTGCTCCATATTCCTGTTTTTGGGAACTGTAAATAGAAAATTGTATAATTAAAAAAATTTGAGATGAGAACAAAATTTGTCTTTTCAGCGGTAGCTTTGGCTACAACGTCGCTTTTTTGCTATACCGAACCGGCAAAAGCGCAAGCGATCATTGTCGAAGAGGATATTTCGGTAACCGAAGTCCTTCCCGGCAAGCCCCGGTATTATTCCGACAGCCATAAAAACAACTGGTTTATTTCGCTGGGTGCTGGCGGACAAACCTTTTTTACCGAGCATGTAGGTGATCAACACTATACATTGGCTATGGATTTTGCCATAGGTAAGTGGATTAGTCCTTATTTGGGATTCCGTTTGTCGGCGATGGGCGGAGCCTTGCATACCAACTGGCCGATGGCCGACGGCGTGATGACACACATGCGCTACGCCGCGGTTTATGGCGATCTCATGTGGAATATGTTCAACACCTTTGCCGGCTATAACGAGGATAGAGTTTTCTCTATCATTCCTTTCGCCGGAGCCGGGGGCATTTATTCATTCCACAATACTCCCTACGACAACAAAACGTATGCTTTCCCGATTACAGCCGGTCTTAAATTGAATTTCAGACTGTCGCATTACGTTGATTTCTTCTTGGAAGGACGGGCTGCGGTGATCGGCGACCATTTCAACGGCATTGTCGAAGGGATAGAGGTCGAGAGTGTCGTATCGGCGATAGGCGGTTTTTCCATTAAATTCGGGAAAGAGCGTTTCAAAGCGTATGATGCTTATGCCGACCGTATGGTTATTGATGAGTTGAACAACAGAGTCAATGTATTGAGAGGTCAATTGAATGCTTGTGAGTCGAGAGTCGTGGAGTGCCCTCCTTGTCCCGATCCTGTTGTCGAGGAGGTGACAGTCGTAGAACCCGCCGGTTGTAATCAAGAGTTGACAGGAGTGGTTCGTTTCACGATTAATAGCGCGGTCGTTTCGAACGAGGAAATGGTAAACGTGTATAATATCGCCCAGTGGTTGAAAAGCAATCCTTCTTGCAGCATCTCGGTAATCGGGTATGCCGATAAAGAGACAGGAACCCCCGAATATAACAAGGAACTGAGCCAACGTCGAGCCGAGGCTGTGGCCGATTTGTTGGTCGGGAAATACAACATCGACAAGAGCCGCATCGAGATTGTCGCCAATGGAAGCGACTCTCAATTGTATCCTCAAAACAACAATTGGAACCGTATTGTCGTGTTTGCCGGCGTGGCTCGGTAATGGCATTGAAACCGTAATAAAAAAACGGGTGGCACTATTGCAATTTGCCACCCGTTTTTTTATGTATATGCTCGTCAATGCTTCTCAATCCAATCGGCAATCCATTTGCCCACTTCGTCGGTGTGGTAGGCCTTTGCTCCGGGGTCGGCTATGTCCTCGGTTACGATACCGGCATTCATCGATTCCGAGACCGCTGTTCTGATTAGCTGAGCCTCTTCTTTCAATCCGAATGCATATTCACACATCATGGCTGCCGACAATATAGTTGCCAATGGGTTGGCGATATTTTTCCCGGCAGCTTGGGGATAGGAGCCGTGTATGGGCTCGAAAACCGAGGTGTGCACACCTATCGATGCCGATGGCAACATGCCCAACGAGCCGGTAATGACCGAGCCTTCGTCGGTGAGAATATCGCCGAACATGTTTTCGGTGACGATGATGTCAAAACTTTTGGGCCATTGTATCATGCGCATGGCCGCATTGTCGACAAATAAAAATTCGGTTTCCACTTCGGGATATTCCGCGGCAATCTCCTGTGTGACTTCTCGCCAAAGGCGCGAGGTGGCGAGAATATTTGCCTTGTCGACCATTGTTACCTTTTTGCGTCGTTTCATGGCATATTCATAAGCGAGCTGTACAATGCGGGTAATTTCTTCACGGCTATATACACAAGTGTCGTAGGCCACATTGCCGTCTTCGCTGCGACCTTGCGGCCGACCGAAATAGAGGCCGCCGGTCAGTTCGCGGATACACATGAAATCGGCTCCGTCGATGATGTCGGAGCGAAGTGGCGATTTATGTATTAAGCCGGGAAATGTCGTGATCGGGCGGATATTGGCAAAGAGCCCCAGTTTTTTCCGCATGGCGAGCAGCCCTTGTTCGGGGCGCACGGTCGCGTTGGGGTTGTTGTCGTACTTGGGTGAACCTATGGCGCCAAACAGAACGGCATCGGAGCGCAGGCACAATTCGTGGGTAGAGTCGGGGTAGGGCGACCCCGTTTCTTCTATGGCGCAAGCTCCCACGGGCGCTATCTGATATTCCAGCGCATGGCCGAATTTTTTACAAACCGCTTTGGTTACATTCAATGCCTGTTCGATAACTTCCGGGCCTATTCCGTCGCCCGGTAATACTGCGATATGCAAATCCATATTATCTTTTGATTTTAGTTTTTTACAGTATGGTTGGTGGTTTTATCTTCTATTAAGTTGAGCATTTTGATGGTCGCTTGTATAGCCGCTTCCATTTGGTCGGCGTCCAAGCCTTGTGTTTTCAAGACACTTCCGTTATAATCCCATGAAATGACAGTTTGAACCAACGCATCGGTGCGTCCGCCGGGCGGGATATTCACGGTATAGTTTGTCAGCAGGGGGAATGTGCGACCCAGTTGTTCTTTGTATATTTTGCGAATGGCTTTTACAAAAGCGTCGTACTGGCCGTCGCCGGTAGAGGCGCCTTCATACACTTTCCCGTTAACCTCGATAGCGATGATGGCGACGGGTTTCAGCCCTTGTGAGAGATTGAGCGTGTAGTTTACCACTTTGACATGTTGGGCGATAGCTTGGTGCTTCAATACGTCCGAGATGATGTAAGGAAGGTCTTCGGGTGTGACAATCTCTTTTTTGTCGCTTAACTCGACAACCCGCTGGGTTACCCGTTGTATCGACTCATCGTCGAGTTCTATGCCCAACGCATCGAGATTTTTGCGAATGTTGGCGCGCCCCGAGGTTTTTCCGAGGGCGTATTCGCGTTTTCTGCCGAACCGTTCGGGCAACAGGTCGTTGTAATAAAGGTTGTTTTTATTATCACCGTCGGCGTGGACTCCGGCGCACTGAGTGAAAACCGATTCCCCGATAATAGGTTTATTGGCGGCCACTCGTACTCCCGAATAGGATTCGACGATGCGGCTCACTTTGTTGACCATATTTTCGGTTACACCGGTAGCCGCTTTCACATGGTCGTGCAAGACAGCCAAAACGCTGGTGAGCGGAGCGTTTCCGGCTCTTTCGCCCAATCCGTTTACGGTACAGTGAACGCCTTGTATCCCGGTAAGAGCCGCGGCGAAGGTGTTGGCTGTCGCTAAGTCGTAATCGTTGTGGGCGTGGAAATCGAATCTCAAATCGGGATAGCGCCGGCGCATGGCCCGGCAAAACTTCAACGTTTGGAGCGGATTCAGAATGCCCAGTGTGTCGGGGAGCATGAATCGTTCGATAGCCTCGTTTTTCAAGGCGTCCATCAATTGATATACATATTGCGGGGAATGTTGTATTCCGTTGGACCAGTCTTCGAGATAGAGGTTGATTTTCAATCCCGCGTCTCTGGCTTTCCGAACCGTTTGCTTGATATCTTCGATATGCTCCTGTATTGTTTTTTTCAGTTGAAATGTGCAATGTTTTTCCGACCCTTTACAGAGCAGATTGATTACTTTTGCGCCGCAGGAGCGAACCCAATCGATAGAGACACCTTTATCGAGAAAGCCCAAAATCTCGATTTTATCGATATGGCCTCGTTTCTCTGCCCATTCGCATAGCTGTTTGGCCATTTCGTATTCACCGGAAGAGACCCGTGCCGAGGCTATTTCGATGCGGGGAATTTTCAAATCTTCGAGAAGTAGTCGGGCAATACTCAATTTTTCTTGCCGGGCAAACGACACCCCCGAAGTTTGCTCTCCGTCCCGCAACGTGGTATCCATAATTTCTACAAACATAGTCTGTTGCGATAGCTTATTGATGTTTTTCTTCCCAATCTTCTATATCTCGCTTCTTGCTGAGCAGATAGTCGATGTCGTCATATCCGTTGAGCAAGCAGTTTTTCTTATAGGGGTTTATTTCGAAATGTTCCGATGCACCGCTGGCATTGTCGGTAATAGTTTGGTTGGGCAGGTCGATTGTCACTGTCGATTTCGGGTCGGATTGAATGTGGCTGAACAGGTCGGCCAAGAAAGAGTCCGAGACCACGACCGGCAACACGCCGTTGTTGAGTGCGTTGTTTTTGAAGATGTCGGCAAAGAAACTGGATACGACTACCCGGAGCCCATATCCGGCAATAGCCCAGGCGGCATGCTCGCGACTGGAACCGCTCCCGAAATTTTTTCCGGCTACCAAGACTGTTCCCGAATATTGGGGATTGTTGAGAACAAAGTCGGCGATAGGTTGTCCTGTTTTATCATAACGCCAGTCTCGGAAAAGGTTCTCGCCGAATCCTTCACGGGATACGGCTTTCAAGAAGCGAGCCGGTATGATTTGGTCGGTATCTACATTCTCTTGCGGGAGAGGGATACACGAAGATGTTATAATATCGATTTTTTGAATCATGATAGTATGAGTATGCGATTATAAAAATGTTCTGGGATCGGTTATTTCGCCTGTGATGGCTGCCGCCGCAGCGACCAACGGTCCAGCGAGTATGGTGCGGGCTCCGGGGCCTTGCCGGCCTTCGAAGTTGCGGTTTGAGGTCGATACGGCGTATTTCTCGGCGGGCACTTTGTCTTCATTCATAGCCAAGCACGCCGAACAACCGGGTTGTCGTATTTCAAAACCGGCTTCCGACAGTATGCGGTCGAGCCCTTCCGCTTTGATTTGACGGGCTACGGCTTGGGAGCCCGGTACCAGCCATGCGGTTACATGGCTATTTTTTTTGTGACCTTTAACCAAAGCGGCGAAGGCTCTGAAATCTTCGATGCGGCCGTTGGTGCAACTTCCCAAAAAGACGTAATCGATTTTTTTGCCGAGAAGCGATTCTCCGGCCGAGAATCCCATGTAACTCAAAGCTCGGCGGAACGATATTTTCCCGCTTTCTTCTATATTATCCTCGGTGGGAATTGTTTCGTCGATAGCGATTCCCATGCCGGGGTTTGTTCCATAGGTAATGCGCGGAGCTATTTCCGAGGCGTTGAATGTCACCTCTTTGTCAAACACGGCGTCGGTGTCGCTGTACAACGTTTTCCAGTAGGCCAAGGCTTTATCCCAATTGCTCCCTTTGGGGGCAAACTCACGATCTTTCAAGTAATCGAATGTCGTTTCGTCGGGGGCAATCAGTCCGCCGCGGGCGCCCATTTCGATACTGAGGTTGCACACCGTCATTCGTTCTTCCATACTGAGAGCCCGGATAGCCTCTCCGGCGTACTCGACGAAGTAGCCTGTCGCACCGCCTGTGGTCATGCGGGATATGATGAAGAGGGCAATGTCTTTTGCCGTGACCCCGAAGGGCAACTTCCCTTCGATGTTGATGCGCATGCTTTTGGGTTTGGGTTGTAAAATACATTGTGAGGCCAATACCATGGCGACTTCGCTGGTTCCGATGCCAAATGCGATGGCGCCGAAAGCGCCGTGTGTCGAGGTGTGGCTGTCGCCGCAAACGATAGTCATGCCGGGTTGAGTTAATCCGTATTCGGGGCCGATGACGTGGATTATTCCATTTTTTTCGTCTCCCAGCCCGTAATGGGTCAGTCCGAAATCCCGGGCGTTTTTGGCCAAAGTCTCCACTTGCTTGCGCGATACCGGGTCGGCAATGGGTTTATCTTGGTTCAGCGTGGGAATGTTGTGGTCGGGCGAGCAAGTCGTTTTCTCCGGTCGGAACACCTTCAAATTCCGTTCTCTCAATTCGTTGAACGCTTGCGGGCTGGTCACTTCGTGGCAATAGTGCTGGTCTATGTACAATTGGTCGGGGCCACCGGTAACTGATGAGACCACATGGGCATCCCATATTTTGTCAAAAAGTGTATTCATGAGGTTGTGTTATATGATAAATTTGTTGATTGCGTCGATAAAGGCTTCGGCCGAAGCTGCGACAATATCGGTATTGGCCGAGAACCCATAATACGAAGTCCCATTGTAGAGAACGGTCATGTGCACTTTCCCGACGTCGTCGCTTCCTTTGGTAATCGCTTGTATGAGAAATTCGTTGACCACCATTTTGCGGTGTATGATGCAGCGGATAGCGTTTATCGCCGCGTCGACAGGCCCGTTACCCGAAGCGGCTGCTTCGAATTTTTCTCCGGCAATATCCAATCCTATACTTGCCACCGATTTTATTCCTACACCGGCGGTGACTTGGAGGAAATCGAGCCGTACGCGCGCATTGGCGGTGCGCTCTTTCCCTACGAGCATGAGAATATCGTCGTCGTTGATGTCTTTTTTGCGGTCGGCCAGTTTGAGGAATGCGTCATAGGCTTTGTCCAAAGCCTCTTTTTCCAGCTCGATGCCCAGCAGGTGAAGCCGGTGCTTCAAGGCAGCGCGGCCGCTTCGGGCGGTCAGTACGATAGAGTTTTCGTCGATGCCGACATCTTTGGGGTCGATGATTTCGTAGCTTTCCCGGTTCTTCAATACGCCGTCTTGGTGGATACCCGAGGAGTGGGCAAAGGCGTTACGTCCTACAATCGCTTTGTTGGGTTGCACCGGCATGTTCATCAGGTTGGAAACCAACCGGCTTATTCCATAGATTTTTTGAGTGTTGATATTGGTCTCTATTTGTAAGTTTCGGTGGCATTTGCAAATCATGGCAATTTCTTCGAGGGCGGTGTTCCCGGCTCTTTCTCCAATGCCGTTTATGGTAACTTCGGCTTGCCGGGCTCCGTTTTGTATGCCGGCCATGGTGTTTGCCGTAGCCATTCCGAGGTCGTTGTGGCAGTGCGTGGCGATTGTTACACGGTCTATGCCGGTGACATGTTCTTTCAGGTAGAGAATCTTTTGCCCAAATTCGTAGGGGAGACAATATCCTGTGGTATCGGGGATATTGATAACTGTGGCTCCGGCTTTTATGACGGCTTCGACCACGCGGGCCAGATATTCATTATCGGTTCGCCCGGCGTCTTCGGCATAGAATTGCACGTCTTCCACATATTTTTTTGCATACTTGACGGCGGCGACGGCTCTTTCGATAATTTCTTCTCGGGTGGAATTGAATTTGTATTTGATATGGTAGTCCGAGGTGCCTATACCGGTGTGTATGCGTTTATGCTTGGCATATTGGAGGGCTTCGGCCGCGACTTTTATATCATTTTCTACGGCGCGGGTGAGGGCGCATATCGTGGGCCATGTGACGGCTTTGGATATTTCGACGACAGACTCGAAATCGCCGGGGCTGGACACCGGGAATCCCGCTTCGATAATATCGACTCCGAGCGCTTCCAATGCTTTGGCGACTTGTATTTTTTCGACTGTGTTGAGTTGACACCCGGGAACTTGCTCGCCATCTCTTAGTGTAGTATCAAAAATAAATAACCTGTCAGACATACTTTATTGTGTATATGAGATTAATAAAAAACCTTTCTCGACATTCTGTGAGAAAGGCTATATCTTGTCTAAGTCGTAGATTGCTCAACACTATTTCTCACTTCTGGTCGTATTTATTCGATAGAAGGTCAATAATTAGGTTGTTTAGCAATTCGATAGTCATGGCCAAAATGGTTTTGTTTCTGACGCAAAGGTAATCATTATTTTGAAAAGACAAAATAAAATGTTTTATTTTATCTGTTTTTCTTGATAATTTGTAATTATATCTGATGAAAAAGCGGTTATTTGTAATTGTTCTTTGAGCGTTTCAGAAACTAATACCCAGCCGGATAGATACCAAATGGCAGCCGTTGATGTCTTGGTAAATTCCTTTTTCATCGGTAAAAGGCGATAATTGGTAAAAGTTATATCCGATGAGGATATGAGAACCGAATTTCCGACTGACCGATAGGTTCATGCCCAATCCTGCCGAGCCGAAAAAACCGCCTTGGTGCTCGCTTTTGTGCATTTGGTTCATGGAGTATCCGGCTCGGAAATCGACGAAAAGTAGCGAGTTATTACTGAGCAAATTGCTGCGGAACAGCGCATAGATGGGCAAGTAGTGCCGATTGTTGGAGAACGAGTTGTGCAAGCCTACGCCTAACCCAAAGCATTTAATGGTGCGGGAGCGGTATCCGCCGAAAAGGTCTATGTCGAATGATGAGAGGTCATTGCCCGACATGTCGATCGAAGCACCCACTTCGGCTCCGAATGTAAAAGGTTTGAGCTTTCGCTCGGTGGTTCCTATGTCCGACAAATTGCTTTTGCGCATAACATATTGGTTGTTCCCGTCTGCGAAGCTGGTAGACGGGTTTTGTGCCGCAAGGATTTGTACAGCGAAGCAGGTGGCAATGCACAGCAGTGTGCGGTATAAATATTTGGTCATGGTTTTTATGCTATTGTTTGAAGCGAAGATAAATGATTTATTGCGATTAAGCAATTTAAGATAGAGATTTTAAAATGAAAAAAACCGACCCAGTTTGCAGGTCGGTTTTTCCTGTCCTGCTGGCGGACAATCCAATACGTTTATCCCAAATAAGTTTTCAATAACTTACTTCTCGAAGCGGTGCGGAGTCTTCTGATGGCTTTTTCTTTAATCTGGCGGACACGCTCTCGGGTCAATCCGAATTTGTCGCCGATTTCTTCGAGGGTCATCTCTTGGCAGCCAATCCCGAAAAACATTTTGATGATTTCGCTTTCGCGGGGAGTAAGTTGTTTGAGTGCGCGATCGATCTCTTTCGAGAGCGATTCGTTGATTAACGAACGGTCGGCGATGGGGGAGTCGTCGTTGACCAGCACATCGAGCAGGCTGTTGTCTTCGCCTTCTACAAAAGGGGCGTCTACCGAAATATGCCTTCCCGAGACTTTTAATGTGTCGGAAATTTTATCGACGGGGATGTCCAACTCTTCGGCCAGCTCTTCGGGAGAGGGACGACGCTCGTTTTCTTGCTCGAACTTGGAGAGGGCTTTGCTGATTTTGTTGAGCGAGCCTACTTGATTGAGCGGTAAACGAACGATGCGCGATTGCTCGGCGAGAGCTTGAAGAATGGATTGACGAATCCACCATACCGCATAGGATATAAATTTGAAACCTCTTGTTTCGTCAAATTTTTCGGCAGCCTTGATTAGTCCCAAGTTGCCTTCGTTGATTAGGTCGGGAAGGCTCAACCCTTGGTTTTGGTATTGTTTGGCAACCGAAACTACGAAACGCAAGTTGGCTCGGGTCAATTTCTCCAAAGCGGCATGGTCTCCCTTTTTGATGCGTTGGGCAAGCTCTACCTCTTCTTCTACCGTAATCAAGTCCTCGCGTCCGATTTCTTGCAGGTATTTATCAAGCGAGGCGCTTTCCCTGTTCGTAATCGATTTTGTAATTTTTAATTGTCTCATCTTGCAATATCGAGATTTTGGGATTGCAAATATAGTATATTTGTTGTTAATAAAGTTGTAAAAAATGTTTAATTTTGAACGGGTTTCGATAAATACTCCGATTTGTGGTTCGAAACGCGTTCTTTCTCCACTACTACAACGTTTTACAGAGCTTCCTGTTTTCTTCTTTAAATATATTTGCAGATTAAGATTTAACAGTTGGATATGGCTTTTTCACAAGCCATATCCAACTGCTTTTTAGTCGGCCAAATCTACCGCATAATACATCATTTTTCCATTGGGATATAGGCCGGTGATAAACATGACTTTTTGACTGCTGTTTGATTTGACGATAGAGTCATACATTGTTTCCAAATCGCTCACTGTTTTCATCGGCGTGTTGTTGATTTCAAGGATAACAAACCCGTCTCTCATGCCGGCGGCTTTGAACTTCCCGTCTTTCAACCCGACGATTTGTATGCCGTATCGAATGTTCATCTCCCGCAGGCTCTTGGAATCCAGTTCTTTGAATCCGGCGCCCAACGAGTCCATTCCGGCGATTTTGGTAATCTCTGTATTTCCTTGGCTATTTTTCAACGTCAGCGATACCGTTTTTGATTCGGAGCCTCTCAACAGGCCTATTTTTATTTTATCCCCGGGACGATATTTGCTCAATTGTTCCGAGAGCATGGCTCCGTTCTTTATCTTCACGCCATTGAGCGAGGTTATGACATCGCCCTCTTTTATGCCGGCCTCCATTGCCGCGCTGCGGTTATATACTTCGCCTACATAGATGCCTTCCTGTACTTCGAGGTCCTTTTCTTTGGCCAGTTCCGAATTGATTTCCATGTATCCTATACCCAATACGGCGCGTTGCACGGCTCCATATTCTTTCAGGTCGGTAATGACTTTGCTGACAATGCTGGTCGGAATGGCGAACGAATAACCGGCGTAGCTTCCTGTCTCGGAATAAATGGCGGTGTTGATTCCTACCAGTTCGCCGGCAGTATTGACCAGCGCGCCACCACTGTTACCGGGGTTGACGGCGGCGTCGGTTTGGATAAAAGCCTCGATGCCCATTTTTTGGCCGCGGGGATTCAACGAGCTTATGCTACGGGCTTTGGCGCTTACGATACCGGCGGTAACTGTCGAGGTGAGCCCCAGTGGGTTACCGACGGCGAGAACCCATTCTCCCACTTTCAAATTGTCGGAATCGCCGAATTTGACAATCGGCAGATCTTTGGCGTCGATTTTAATGAGTGCGAGGTCGGTCGAGGGGTCGGTTCCGATGACGCGCCCGTTGAAAGTGCGGTTGTCGTTGAGTGTAATATCCAATTTGTCGGCACCTTCGACCACATGATTGTTGGTTACGATATATCCGTCGGGGGTAATGATGACACCCGAGCCCAATCCGGTGCGGGGTTGAGGCTGTATATTGCGCCCGCCTTGCCCGAAAAAGTATTCAAAGAAAGGATCAAATCCACCCAATTGGTTTTGCTTGGGGGTGGAGATGGATTTTATACTTACTACGGCGTTGACCGTGTTCTCGGCGGCTATGGTAAAATCGGTTTCGACGGCCGGCCGGTTCACTACCCGGGTAAAGCGGGTGGGCTGGGCAAATTCATTCTCGAGTGCTTGATCCTCGATGCTCGAATTGCTGGATTTATTTAATAGGCTGTATGCTCCGATGGTAATACCGGAACTTAGTAAAGCGACTAAGGCAATACCCATCAATTTTTTTCCGTAAACATTCATAATCTATTTGTTTAAAATGTTAATATTCGATTGTATTTAAGTTTTTCAGACGTTAAATTTAATACATTTATCGTGCCGTTATAACTGTCGCATCATCTTTTTAAGCTCTTTTAATAAGCCGAATAGTGCCTTAACAGGGGTTAACGTGTTTCCAATTTAAAGAACGGGAAAAATGGCATTTTTGTATGTTATATTGTCTGTTAAAATGCTTGAAGCCGAAAAAGCTACTGACAGAATTGCCTTCTTTGCCATTTTTATCGTATATTTGCGACGTACAGCAGGACGGTCTGTCGCTCGCCATGCGCGGGAGGAAAGTCCGGGCAACACAGAGCGCCATACTTCCTAACGGGAAGCTATTCGTGAGGGTAGAGTAGCGTAACAGAGAATAACCGCTGCGCAAGCAGTAAGGGTGAAAAGGTGAGGTAAGAGCTCACCGGGCTTTACAGCAATGTAGAGTGCCGTACGTCTTATGGGTTGTAAGGTTATGTATACCGGCGTTTGTAGGGTGGCTCGCCCGATGCCGGGGGGTAAACCGCTGGAGCCTTGTGGCGACACAAGGTCGAGATAAATGACAGACACTCTTTCGAGAGTACATAACCCGGCTTACAGGCCTGCTGTATTTTTTTGGAAGTAGTTTTTCGTACAATAATAGATTTATGGTGAGGCGTAAAAACAGCCCGTCTTTTTTTGCACGAGCCAATTTTTTCATACGGAGATTGTGGCATTTCGTTTCGGTCGATATTTGGCATATCACCGAATATAAATTGCATATCCATATTCTTAAAACGTTGAATCTATCGGTGCGCTGCTTTTTGAACGAGAAGTTACAGGAGAAGGCTTCGGCGCTCACTTTCAGTACGATTCTAGCCATAGTCCCGGCGTTGGCCATGCTGTTTGCGATTTGCAAGGGATTTGGGTTCCAGCATATTATGCAAAGCCAGCTGTTTGATTATTTCCCGGCACAGCGCAATGCGTTGCAGTATATGTTGGGATTTGTCGACCAATATCTCGACCAGATGAAAGGCGGGGTATTTGTGGGTATTGGCCTTTGCTTCCTGTTGTGGACATTGATAAGCCTGTTGTCCAATATCGAGCGGGCTTTTAATGATATTTGGCAGGTACGGGGCGGCCGCTCGTTTTACCGTAAGGTGACCGACTACACTTCGATGTTTCTGATTTTACCCATATTAATGGTGGCGTCGAGCGGTTTTTCTCTGTTTATGTCGACAATGCTCAATTCGTCGGTGATATTTGATTTTATGACCCCTTTGTTACGATGGGTTTTTCGACTGGCCCCCTATATCCTCACGGCATTGTTTTTCACGGCAATTTATATTTTTATTCCCAATACCAAGGTTAAATTCAAATATGCCTTTATTTCGGGGCTTATCTGTGGAGCGATATTCCAGATTTTTCAATTTATCTACATTTCGGGGCAGATATGGGTGTCGAAGTACAATGCCATTTACGGTAGTTTCGCGTTCCTGCCGTTGTTGCTCATCTGGATACAGTTTTCATGGTTGATTTGTTTGTTTGGAGCCGTATTGACCTATTCATCTCAAAATGTGGTGAATTTCAATTTTGAGAAGGAGACCAACGACATATCACGGCGCTATTCCGATTATATAGCCTTGGTTATAGCGACCATTATCACACATCGTTTTAGAGACGGGCTTCCTCCCATGACCAAGGGGCAAATATCGAAACGTTACGCCATACCCATACAATTGGTGGAGCGCACGGTCGATATGCTGGAACGGGTGGAGATTATCTCACAAACGTTGTCGGAGGAAGAACGGGTTCCCGCTTATCAGCCGGCGATAGACATCAACAGGCTGTCGGTGGGGTACTTGCTGAGGACGATAGACCGCGAGGGCGATGAAGATTTCATTAGCGATTTGAAAGCCTATTTTTCCGCAGAGTGGAAAGTAATAGTAGATACCCGTCGGGTTATGGAAGAGGAGGGCGACAAGATTGATTTGAAAGATTTACAAATAGAGGAGAGCATGATAACTCCCGCTAAATAATAGATGTATATGAAAAATGTGATTTCTACCAATTTGGCCCCTCAGGCCATAGGCCCATACAGTCAGGCAATCGAGGCCGGCGGTATGGTCTTTCTTTCGGGGCAATTGCCTATCGACCCCACGACGGGAGCAATGCCCGAGGGCATTCAGGCGCAAACTCGCCAGTCGTTTGAGAATATAAAGGCAATTCTTGCCGAGGCCGGTTGTACGGTCGAGAATATAGTGAAGACAACGGTTTTTTTGGCCGACATGTCACTTTTCGGTGAGATGAACGAAATTTATGCCCAACAGTTTGGTTCGGCTTTCCCGGCTCGTTCGGCATTTGCCGTTAAGGAGTTGCCCAAACAGGCTTTGGTCGAAATTGAAGTTATTGCGGTAAAGGCATAAATTTCAATAAGTCGGCAACAACGAAAGTACTGCCGCCCACGAAAATCAAGTCGTCGGGGCGGCTTTCTTTTTCGGCGGCTTCTACCGCTTGTCGCACACAGGGATAGCTTGTCCCGTTGAGCCCCGCTTTTAGAGCCAATTCTTGTAGTTGTTCTTGTGGTAATGCCCGGGGGATAGAGGCTCGTGTGAAATAATAGACAGCTTCTTTGGGAAGCATGGACAGCACCCCTGTAATATCTTTGTCGTTGACCATTCCTATGACAATGCGTAGGGTATGGTAGGATTCGTTTTGAAGTTGGCGAGCAATATATTGTATGCCTCCGGTGTTGTGGCCGGTGTCGCAGATGAGTCGAGGCGACGATTTCAATTGCTGCCAACGCCCCACTAAGCCGGTCAGTCGGGTGACATGAGCAAAGGCTTCGTAGACCGATTGATCGGAAATGCGGTATCCCAACGCCCGCAACTGATTTACGGCTGTCAGCACGGTAGCCGCATTCTTCTCTTGGCATAGTCCGCTCAATTCTCCAATTAAATGGGGGTATTCGGGCAAATCGAACTCCCAATTGCCTACATGTTGTATGGCCGAGTCGAACTGTATTTGCTCTTCGGCAAAGAAAATAGGGGCGTTCATTTCTTGTGCCCGTTCTATGAATACCTGTTTTACCTCGCCTTGCGCCTCGCCGATAACTACCGGAATACCGGCTTTTATGATTCCGGCTTTTTCCCGGGCTATTTGGGGCAGTGTGTTCCCCAGCATTTGTACATGGTCATAGCTGATATTGGTGATGATGCACAAGTCGGGGGTGATGATGTTCGTGCTGTCCAATCTCCCTCCCAATCCTACTTCGACGACAGCGACATCGACCTGTTGCTCGGCAAAGTAATTGAAGGCCATCATCATGGTCAATTCGAAAAACGAAGGGTGGATGTGGAGTGTGGGAGCTACATGTTTTTCGGCAAAACGGACAACCTCTTCTTGGGGTATCGTTACTCCGTCGATGCGAATGCGCTCCCTGAAATCGAGCAGGTGGGGCGATGTATAAAGCCCTGTTTTGTATCCGTTTAGTTGCAATATGGCGGCCAAAAGGTGCGAGACCGAGCCTTTTCCGTTGGTACCGGCTATGTGTATGGTGCGAAATTTGCGGTGTGGGTGGCCGAAGTATCGGTCCAATGCTTCGCTATTTTGCAGCCCCGGCTTATAGGCCGCACTGCCTATTTGTTGAAAAACAGGCAGCTGTTTGTATAGATATTCGAGTGTTTCTTCGTAATTCATTTTCTGTTTAGTATAAAGCATAACCGGCGACACCGGCAAGGACAATGACAAGTATGGGGTGAACCCGGGTATAATGAACCAAAATGAACGATATGACAGCAATCCCGATACTCCACGAATAGTCGGGAAAATTTTCTTTGTTCATGAGGAGTAGAGCTGCCGAAGCAATCAACCCTACGACAACGGGGCGAAGCCCAGCGAAGATGCTTTTGATAATAGGATTGTTTTGATGTTTCAGAATGTAGCGGCTAATGAGCAGAACCAGAATAAATGAGGGAAGACACACGGCGAATGTCGCCACGAGCGAGCCCCAAACGCTGTTCCCGGTAGCTACATAGCCTACATAGGTGGCGCTGTTGATACCTATGGGACCGGGCGTCATTTGCGAAATGGCAACTATATCGGTGAACTCGGTAGGGGTGAGCCACGGTTGGCTCTCGCCATAGTGGACAACCTCTACCGCCTCGTGTTGTATGAGGGAGAGCATGGCATATCCTCCGCCGAAACCGAATAATCCGATTTTCAAATAGGCCCAAAACAAGTTAAGATATACAATCCACATAGTTATTCTTTATTGTTGTTCCTTTTTAAAATGCGTGCGACGAGGTGATTGTAATAGATAATACCGCCGATTCCTCCCAGTAAAACAAACAGGATTGGCGAGATACCTCCTAACCAGATGCCCAAAGCCACGACAATGGGGATAATGATGTTTTTGGCATTGATATGGGCGGTTTTTGCCGTACTCAACACGGGGGAGACGATCAAGGCGACCACCGCCGGACGTATCCCTTTGAATACCCGCTCGACAACGGGATTGTCGTAACTTTGTACAAACCAAATGGCTATGGCGAGAATGATGAGGAACGAGGGGAGTATGGTACCGAGAGTGGCTATCAAGCTGCCCTTGAATCCTCGCAGCCGGTTTCCCACCAGTATAGAGATGTTTACGGCCAATATCCCGGGGAGCGATTGGGCGATGGCCAGTGCGTCGATAAAATCTTCGCGGGTAATCCATTTTTGCTTGTCCACCACTTCTCGTTCGATGAGGGGAATCATAGCCCAGCCCCCTCCAAACGTGAACGCTCCGATTTTGAGGAATGCCATGAACAGTTTCAAATATAATCCCGATTTCATGCTCTTTTCGAAATTTGGTGCAAAGGTACGAAATAATACAGCATCCTATGTGAAAAAAGAGTGATTCCCTTGGAAAATACTTTTAGTCATATGCAATTTTCAACACCGGGAAGAGCCGATAAGTTCGCCCCCGATACGAATTTAGAAGATATTATTGTCCCGGCAGTCGACCAGCCAACGGCCGTCGTGGTTTACCAAAACGAGATTGATGCGCCGTATAAGTTTGTGCTTATGCAAAAAAAACAGTTTGCCATGAATAAACAACGTGTCTTGCGACGCGTTCAGTTTTGAGCGGGAAACATTGAATCGGGTAGGTGTGTTTCTCAATTCGTTGGATTGGGAGCCTACCAATGTCTCAAACAAGTGAATCGTCTCGGCCGACTCGGGGGTAGATAACTTTTTGGCCTCTTCAAAGTTGGCTCCGGTAATGCACTCGACAAATCTCACGGCGATATTTTCCGGTGCGAAGTGTCGATCCGAGGCGGGCGACACCACCAATATTATAGGCAGTCCTATGACAAGTATAAATAATACAGAGAATATCGTGCGTACCCGGGTTTTGGCTTTCATTGTGGGAATAGATTTATTTTTTGCATTAGTTGTACAAAGATAGGAATTTTTTGAAAGTCTCGCCGAGAGATTCCAGCGACGGATATAAAATTTAGTTTATCTTTGCATGAGTTAAAGCACAGTTTGGAACATATGTCCCGACGGCGGATTTTGGCCGTTTTTCGTGCTTATATTGTTACCAATTGAAAGATTGTAAAAAATGAAAGATTCGTTGATCGTAGTGTCGGGGGGCATGGACAGTGTGACCCTGTTGTATGAATATGCCGAGCGAATAGCCTTGGCGGTATCGTTTGATTATGGAGCCAACCACAATGCCCAAGAGATACCGTTTGCTCGTCTTCATTGCGCAAGGCTGGGAATAAAGCATATCGTTATACCGCTCGCATTTATGAAAGAGTACTTCAAAAGTTCGTTGTTGAGTGGGGGAGAGGCTATCCCCGAAGGCCATTATGCCGACGAAAATATGAAGAGTACGGTTGTCCCGTTTCGCAACGGTATTATGCTCTCTATTGCCTGTGGCATTGCCGAGAGCAATGGACTGAAACAGGTGCTTATCGCCAATCATGGCGGCGATCATGCCATTTATCCCGATTGCCGGTCGGAGTTTATTCACGCTATGGACAGCGCCATGCGGGCGGGGACTTATGAGAATATAGGAATATCGGCTCCCTATACTCATATATCGAAGAGCGATATTGCTGCCCGAGGGAAAAAATTGCAAGTAAACTATGCAGAGACATGGTCGTGTTATAAAGGCGGGACAAGGCATTGTGGCAAGTGTGGTACCTGTATCGAACGCAAGGAGGCTCTCCGAGAGGCCGGTATCGACGATACCACCGAGTATGAATGTTAAAGAATAAAGAAACAACCTATGTATTATGTAGCCAAAACAATGGAAATTGCCGGTGCGCATTCGTTGCGTTTGTCTTACGAGAGCAAATGCGAGAATCTGCATGGCCATAACTGGATTATCACCGTGTATTGCAAAGCCTCTGAATTGAATGACGATGGCATGGTTTGTGATTTCAAACATATCAAAGATAAGATTCACGGCTATCTCGATCATGGGAATTTGAACGAACTGTTGCCGTTTAACCCTACCGCCGAGAATCTGGCCAAATGGATTACCGATCAAATACCTCAGTGCTATAAGACCAAAGTTCAGGAAAGCGATGGGAATATAGCGGTTTATTGTGTGGATGATTGCGGGAGCGAAGTGTTTGAGTGATGAGGGTAAACGAGATTTTCTATTCCTTGCAGGGTGAAGGACGATATACGGGTACGGCCGCTGTTTTTATCAGGTTGGCCGGTTGCAATATGCGGTGCGATTTTTGTGATACCCGGCACGAGACATATATCGAGCTTTCGGAAGATGAGATTGTGCGGCAAGCGGCAAGCTATCCGGCGAGACATGTTGTCGTTACCGGTGGAGAACCTACCTTACAACTTACTCCCTCGCTGGTCGATAAGTTGCACGAGGCCGGGAAATTCGTACAAATAGAGACAAACGGTACGATAGCGTTGTCACTCGATTTGCTCCCGAAAATCGAGTGGATCACCTGCTCTCCAAAAACACTTCCTGTAAAGATACAGCATATCGACGAGGTAAAAGTGGTTTACCGGGGACAGGATATAACCCGTTACGAGGCTCTTGCAGAGGCCTGTGGCGCCATGCGCAGTTTGCAACCTTGTGACGAGGATGACCCGGAGAAAAACGCGCTCAATCTGGCGGCGGCGATTGAGTATATCAAGGCTCATCCGGCATGGAGGCTTTCGCTCCAAACTCATAAAATCATGAATATACGGTAATTCATCGCTCTAAGGGTGTCTGTATTGTCCTTTATTGGGGTTATACTTTTTAAGGAATTGTAATCTGTTTTTTAAAAGATATAGGTTGGGAATAGGCCTTCTTAATAATTTTATGTAAAAGCACAAGAAAATTTTTGCGAGAAAGAAAGATAACATTAATTTTACACAACCAATAAATTAGTTAACCTTAAAAAGAAAAATATGAGTGCTACTCTTTCAGGATTAGATCCTGCCCATTTTCAAAGTATTGTCGATGGAAAACAAGTGAATCTTTACGTTTTGGTAAATAAAAATGGCTGTGAATTGACTTTGACCAATTACGGCGCCCGCATCGTGTCGCTCATGGTTCCCGATAAAGACGGGAAGATGGTCGACGTAGTGACCGGGCATAACAATATACAGGAATATCTGTCGTCCGAAGAGCCTTGTTTCGGGGCCACCTGTGGACGATATGCCAATCGCATAGCCAAAGGCAAATTTACGATCGATGGTGTGTTGTATGACAAATTGGCGATTAACAACGGTCCCAATTGCTTGCATGGCGGGATAAAGGGGTTTAATCTCCATGTATGGGACGCCAATCAGTTAGATGAGCATACGGTTGAGTTCTCTCGTTTGTCGCCCGATGGCGAAGAGGGATTTCCCGGCAATATGCAGGTAAAAGTGACTTTCCAGCTCACCGACGATAATGCGGTGGATATTACCTATCATGCCGAAACCGACAAACCTACGGTAATCAATCTTACCAACCACTCTTACTTCAACCTTTCGGGAGCCGGCGACCCTTACATAGGCGATCACTTGTTGTGTATCGATGCCGACTATTATTTACCGACCGACGACACGGCCATACCCTATGGCGAGAAAGCTCCGGTGGAGGGTACTCCTATGGATTTCAAAAAGATGTATGAGGTGGGCAGTCGTATAAACGAACCTTTTGAACAGTTGATTTACGGCAAAGGGTATGATCACACTTACATATTGAATAAAAAACATGCCGGCGACTTCGCTTTTTGCGCCGAGTGTGTATCGCCCAAAACAGGCATTGTGATGGATGTCTTCACCACAGAGCCCGGGGTACAGCTTTATACGGCCAATTGGATGACCGGTAATTTCATCGGTAAGAACGGGCAACGCTACCCCATGAGAGCCGCCATTTGCCTCGAAACACAACACTTCCCCGATAGCCCCAATCACGAGAGTTATCCTTCGGTAGTATTGCGCCCCCAAGAAGTATTTGAAAGCCACACGCAATATAAGTTTTCGATAAAGAAATAAAAAATCATATTTAATCGTATTAGTATTATGGACATAGATTTTGTAAGAAGTCGTTTTATCAAACACTTCGACGGCTCTACCGGGTCGGTATATACATCGCCCGGTCGTATCAACTTAATAGGTGAACATACCGATTATAACGGTGGATTTGTTTTCCCGGGAGCAATCGACAAGGGAATGATCGCCGAACTTAAAATCAATGGCACGAACAAAGTGCGGGCATACTCGATAGATATGAAAGATTATGTGGAGTTCGGGTTGAACGAGGAAGATGCTCCTCGAACCAGTTGGGCTCGTTATATCTTTGGCGTATGCCGTGAGATTATCAAACGGGGAGGCAAGATAGCCGGATTCAATACGGCATTTGCCGGCGATGTGCCTCTGGGTGCAGGCATGTCGTCATCGGCGGCATTGGAGAGTACCTATGCCTATGCTTTGAACGATATGTTCAATTGTGGTATCGATAAATTCGAATTAGCCAAAATAGGGCAGGCTACCGAGCATAATTATTGTGGTGTGATGTGTGGTATTATGGACCAGTTTGCATCGATATTCGGTAAAGCGGAGCATCTTATCCGCTTGGATTGCCGTTCGCTCGAATATCAATATTTCCCCTTCGATCCGCAAGGTTATCGTCTTGTATTGCTCGATTCTGTTGTGAAACACGAGTTGGCTTCATCGGCCTACAACGACCGTCGTAAATCGTGTGAAAATGTGGTAGCCGCCATACAGAAGAGACACCCGCATGTAGAGTTTTTGAGAGATGCCGATATGGCTATGTTGGACGAGGTGAAAGCCGAGATTTCGGCCGAAGACTATATGCGCGCCGAGTATGTAATCGGTGAGGTACAACGTGTGCTCGATGTTTGCGACGCTCTTGAACGCGGCGACTATGAGACCGTGGGACAAAAGATGTATGAAACTCATCATGGCATGAGCAAACTATACGAGGTAAGTTGTGAGGAACTCGACTTCCTGAACGATATTGCCAAAGCGTGCGGCGTAACCGGGTCGCGTGTGATGGGCGGCGGTTTCGGCGGCTGTACAATCAATTTGGTGAAAAACGAATTGTATGATGCTTTCGTAGAAAAGGCCAAAGTGGAATATAAGAACAAATATGGCCGTCTGCCCAAAGTTTACGATGTCGTTATCTCTGACGGTGCCCGGAAACTGTGCTAAAAAATAGTTTGAAAGAATAAAGAGAGGCAATCGATTCTGCACGAACAGGTTGCCTCTCTTTTTATGGATAGAAGGCCGAGCCTCGGACGACGTGGTTAACTGAGTTCCACAACGGTAATGCCGGCTCCGCCGAATTGCACATGCTCATCTTGGAAATGGGCGACACCGGGTACAGTTTTGAGATATTGCCTGATAACCTGTCGAAGCACGCCTGTACCGGTACCGTGCAGTATGCGCACCCGCGCACAGCCCACCTGTATGGCATCGTCGATAAAATAGGTGACAGCTTGCAGAGCCTCGTCGGCACGCATGCCTCTTACATCGATTTCCTGTTTGAAGTGTAATTGTTTTTCCCGCATATCGTCCGATGTTTTCACCCCGAGGAACGTCGCTTTGGCATTCTCTTTTTTGATTTGGTTTTTGCTTACTTTTTCCAAGCGGTCGATCTTGACCGTCGATTTCAGCATACCGAAAGCAACAGTCACGTTGTTGCCGTTTACATCGAGCACTTCGCCTACCGAGGTTTGACCTTTCAGGCGCACCGCGTCGCCCGGTGCGATAACTGTGGGCGGTGCTGGCGCCTCCTCTTCTTTTTTCTTTTGTTGCTTCCTCTTTTTCCGGTCGTTGATTTGTTTGAGTTTACGGCTCACTATGTCGTCGCTTTCAGACTCCTCGTTCAATTCGGTTTTGAATTGTTCGAATTTTTGACGGGCGGCGCGGGTCTTTTCTTTCTCGGCTTGAGCCTCTTTAATTTCGCGTATGGTATTTTCTATGCGTGCATTGGCTTCGGCCAGCAGTTGTGCGGCGTCGCCTTTGGCTTGTTTGAGCAACTCTTTGCGTTGTTTTTCCAAAGCGGTCAAATCGGCTTCGTAACGGGCTGTTAACTCTTCGAGTTTTTTCTCGCGCAGGCGTATGCTTTGGCGCTTGTTTTCCCAGTAGCGTTTGTCCCGAACAATATCTTGCAGATATTTGTCCATATCGATATAGGCCGACCCTACTTTTTCCGAAGCCGAGGCTATCACCTCCTCGGGCAATCCTATTTTGCGGGCAATCTCGATGGCGAATGAACTGCCCGGGTTCCCGATAGAGAGTTTGAACAGCGGTTGCATCAGGTGCCGGTCGTAAAGCATGGCTCCGTTGATAATCCCTTCGGTATCTTCGGCGAAGTGTTTTAAGTTCTGGTAATGGGTTGTAATAACTCCATAGGCTCGTTTCTGGTTGAATCGGTCCAGCAACGCTTCGGCAATGGCTCCGCCGATTTGGGGTTCGGTACCTCCGCCAAACTCGTCGATGAGTAAGAGACTGTTTTCGTTGGCATTCCTCACAAAATACTTCATGTGGGTGAGGTGCGAACTATATGTGCTCAAATCGTCCTCGATAGATTGCTCATCGCCGATGTCGATGAAAATATCTTTGAATATGCCGGTACGGGAATTGTCGTGCATGGGGACCAATAATCCGCATTGCAACATGTATTGAAGCAATCCCGCTGTTTTGAGACATACCGATTTTCCCCCGGCATTAGGCCCAGAAATGAGGAGTATCCTGTTTTTCTCGTCCAATGTCAAGTCGAGAGGCACGACGGTTTTCCCCTGTCGTTTCAAGGATAGATAGAGTAGCGGGTGTGTGGCATGGTACCATTCGATTTGACGAAGGTTTTCAAATGTGGGCAATACCCCGCCTATTTCCGAGGCAAAAAGAGCCTTTGCCCGAATAAAGTCTATCTCGGCAAGAAATTCATAGGAATAGATAATCTCGTCGACGAGGGGGCGAAGTTCGTCGGTGAACGAGGTAAGTATGCGCACTATCTCGCGGCGCTCTTCGTTTTCGAGTTCCCTCACCCGGTTGTTGGCCTCCACGACTTCGGCCGGTTCGATAAATATGGTTTTCCCGCTGGCCGATTCGTCATGAACGATTCCTTTTATCTTTCGTTTGTACGAGGGGGCTACCGGTATCACCAACCGCCCGTCGCGCATGGTGGGACTTACTTCTTTATCGACAAAACCTTCGCTTTGCGCAGAGCGTAGAATGGCGTTCAAACTCCGGGATATTCCCGATAGTGTAGCCGTTATGTTGCTGCGGATTTGAGCCAATTCGGGTGAAGCATTGTCTTTGATATGCCCGAATTTATCGAGGATAGTATCGATTCGTTTGATCAATTGAGGAAATGAACTTATCTCTTTCGAAAGTTCGTAGAGATAGGGATATTTGATATCCTCCTCGTCTCCGGGGTGTAGAAATTGAACAATGCCCTGTATGGTGTCGAGCGATCGCCGCAAGTCGAACAATTCGGCTTCTTCCAAGAATGTACCTTCTATGCGAATCCGTTTCAAGGCCGGTCGCACGTCGAAAAAGAAGTTGGCGGGGAAATCATCGGCGTTCTCGATAATGTGCAGGAACTCCCATGTTTGGTTCAACTGTTTCCGTATAGTCTCATAACCGGTAGAAAACTTCATTCTATCGGCATAGTCGATACCCAAGGCACTGAGGCATTTATCCTTGATGATCGAACGTATTTGATCAAATCCTATTTTTTGTTCGAAATTCTGTGGATATATCACACGCTATGGTTTGAAAAAATCACTGCAAATTTAATAAAAGAGAAAAGATATTTTATCATTTGTCCTTGAACAAAATAAAAATAGCCGGTTTTCCCGGCTGATGGCACATAAAGACAAGTCGAAAGAGCGTTGCGAATCGTTTGTCGTTCAGAACGGTCGGTTGGGGATTTTTTAGGTATAAAACTTATATTTGGATATTTATTGCTATATTTGCGCCCTATAAATATGCGCATTTATGACACAAATTGAACCTAACAAGGAAACAGAAGACAAGAAGAGTCTTAATTTTATAGAACAAATCGTCGAAGCCGATTTGAAGGCTGGGAAGAACGGAGGCCGTTTGAACACTCGTTTCCCGCCCGAGCCTAACGGCTATCTGCATATAGGTCATGCCAAAGCTATCTGTATAGACTTCGGTATTGCCGAGAAATTCGGTGGAACTTGTAATTTGCGGTTCGACGATACCAACCCGGTAAAAGAAGATGTGGAATATGTAGACTCCATCATGGAGGATATTCATTGGTTGGGCTTCGACTGGGGTGATAGGTTGTATTATGCTTCGGATTATTTCCCCAAATTGTGGGATTTGGCTGTTCGTCTGATAAAGGAAGGGAAGGCCTATGTCGACGAACAATCGTCCGAAGAAATCGCGCGCCAGAAGGGCACACCCACGCAGCCGGGTATCGAAAGCCCTTATCGCAATAGAAGCATCGAAGAAAACCTCGACCTGTTTGAACGCATGAACAAAGGGGAGTTTGAAGAGGGTCGCTATGTCTTGCGCGCCAAGATCGACATGGCTTCGCCCAATATGCATTTCAGAGACCCTATCATGTACCGTATAATCAAGCATCCGCACCATAGAACCGGGACTAAATGGAATGTATATCCCATGTATGACTTCGCTCATGGACAGTCCGATTATTTCGAGGGTGTGACACACTCGATTTGTACGTTGGAGTTTGAAGTGCATCGCCCCTTGTATGAATATTTCGTAAAGGAATTGGCCGATGAAAGCTATTGCCCCCGACAAATAGAGTTTAATCGTTTGAACCTTACCTACACGGTAATGAGCAAACGGAAATTGTTGCAGCTGGTGAAAGAAGGTTTGGTAGCCGGTTGGGACGATCCTCGTATGCCGACCATCTGTGGACTGCGCCGTCGAGGATATACTCCCGAGTCGATTAAGAACTTCATTCAAAAAATCGGTTACACCAAATACGACGGCATTATAAGTGTGTCGTTGCTCGAGCACAGCATTCGCGAGGATTTGAATAAAACGGCGACCCGTGTATCGGCGGTACTCAATCCCGTAAAATTGATTATCACCAACTATCCCGAGGATAAGGTGGAATATATGGAGATGGAGAATAATCCCGAAGATCCCACGGCAGGTACGCACAAAATACCCTTTACTCGTGAGTTGTATATCGAGCGGGACGATTTCATGGAGAACCCGCCGAAAAAATTCTTCCGGTTGGCTCCCGATCAGGAAGTGCGGTTGAAATCGGCCTATATTATCAAATGTACAGGTGTGAAAAAAGATGCCGACGGGAATATCGAGGAGATTTATTGTGAGTATGATCCCGATACCCGAAGCGGTATGCCGGGCAGTATGCGCAAAGTGAAGGGCACACTGCACTGGGTTTCGGTGCCGCATAGCACGACTGCCGAGGTACGGCTGTATGATCGGTTGTTCAATGTAGAAAATCCCGCCGAGGAGAAAGATGTGGATTTCAGAGAATTGCTTAATCCCGATTCGTTGAAGGTGGTGGAGAATTGCCGTATCGAACCTTATTTGGCCGAAGTCGCCAAACCGGGAGCCCGATTCCAGTTCCAACGTACGGGGTATTTCTGTGTCGATCAAGATTCTACCGATAATCACTTGGTATTCAATAGAACCGTTTCGTTGAAAGACAGCTGGGAAAAACTGAAATCAAAATAAAATATAAGATCGTGTCATATACTGTCGAATCCCTTTTCTTAGTGGGGATTCGACAGTTTTTATCTATGTTTGAAATGTCTGCCAAAAACTCCAACGAGCTAATCGAGCGCTACGAACAAATGTTGAACGGAGCGGCCAGTTACTATTTCGACACCGATGAAATAGACGAGATTTCGGATTATTATGAGTCCAAAGGCCAGTTGCCGAAATCATTGAACGCCATAGAATTCGGATTGAAGTTGCACCCCGATAACGAGGGCTTGAAACTGAAACAGGCGCGTTATTTGCTCTATCTCGATAGAGCCGAAGAGGCAAAGAAAATCATGTCGAAATTGGCCGATTATAGTCCCGACGCTACACTTGTCAGAGCCGAACTGCTATTCATCGACAGCCGCATAGAGGAGGCTCATGCGTTGATGCTTTCTTTGTTGGACAGTGACGATATTCGGGAGGATATATGTTTCGACGCCATGGATATATATGCCGATTATGATTATTTCGATGAATTGCTCGAATTTGTGGCCAAAGCCGAAACGGTGTTGCCCGATAGCAAGGATTTGCTGCGGGAAATTGCGGCCATTTGTGAAGAGCGCATGGAGTATGAACAGGCTGTTGTCTTTTACAACAAACTGATCGACAAGGACCCGTACTCTCTCTCCGATTGGTTTTCATTGGCCAAGGTCGAAGCCTTGTTGAAACACTACGACAAAGCGATAGAGGCTTGCGATTTTGCACTGGCTGTAAAAGAAAACGACGAGTCGATACTTTCTTTTAAAGGCTATTGTTATTACGATTCAGGACAATACGAAAAAGCTATCGACCAGTTTATGGAGTATGCCGCTGTAACCAAAGATAAATCGGTGGCTTATGAACTGATAGGCGAGTGTTATATCAAGAAAAACGACTTTGACAACGCATTGGCATTTTTTCATCGGGCTCTCGATCTGGATCCAGCCAATTCGAATATTTGCTATCAATTGGCAACCTGTTATTACGATTTGGGCAGGCTCAAAGAGGCGATTGTCTATTTGCAAGACACGTTGAGCTTGGATGAGCGCGACGACGAAGCTCACTCTTTCTTGGGCGAAATTCTGTTGAAAGAGGGCGATTATGACAGAGCCTACCGCCATTTGACCCGATCGTTGGAGTTAAATCAAGACGATAAAGAGACCTTGCGGCTCAAAGGAGAGGCTTGCCTTCATTTGGAATATTACGGGGAGGCCGCGGAGGCTTTTGAATCGGTCTTGCAAACCGATGCGTATGATTTGGCATCGCGCTTCAACTTAGTCGTGGCTTATGCCCGCAACGGTAACGAAGCGGAAGCCGAGCGACAAATAGCTATTATCGACAACATGTCGCACACATTCGATTTCGGCGATTTACCTCGTGAAGAACAGCAGCAATGGGCGCATGTGCAGGAGGCTATACAGTCGTTGAAAGATTTTTTACTTAAAAATATCGATCCGGCTTCAAATCGAGACAACTTTTCATAGGAACGGATTTTCGGCACGTTCGATGCCGATTTCGGTCTCCGGGCCATGACCGGCATAGACTATGGTATCGTCGGGTAGAGTCAACAACTTTTTTTGAATGGACTGTATCAATTGGTGATAGTTTCCGCCCGGTAAGTCGGTTCGGCCGATACTCATTTGGAAAAGGGCATCGCCCGATAGCACAAATCCCGACTCGGGTGCATAAAACGCCATGCTGCCCGGGGAATGGCCGGGGACGGCGATCGCTGTCAATTCTTCATTCCCAAGCCTAAATCGGTCATTGTCGCAAATATACTGTCCGATTGGTTGTACCGCTCCATGAAATGGAATACCGAATGAGCGGCATTGTTCCGACATATTTTGCAGTAGAAACTCGTCGTCTTTCGAGGCGGATAAGCCGATTTCGTATTTTTGAGCCACAAATGCATTCCCGAAACAGTGGTCGAAGTGTAGGTGGGTAGCCAATAGATATTTTACTGTCAGGCGGTTGTCGGCGATGAATTTCGACAATGCTTCTTCCTCCTTGGGATAGAAACACCCGGCGTCGACAATGGCGCACTCGCGGCTGTCGGTATCCCACAGGATATAAGTATTCACGGGGAGCATATTGAAGTGAAATCGACTTACTTTCATACGGCTTTATTTTTTGACGATTTGTACATAGACGACTTTTTTTGTCTTGAAATACTCCTCTTTGAAGAAGTCGCTCAAATTGAAGACAATCGATGTTTTCTTTACCGGCGCTATTTCTTGTTGCAGCTCTCCGCCTTTCAGGCAAAGTAGCCCGTTGGGCAGGGCATTTTGTTGCTCTTTCTTGATGTTCTTGCGAATTAGCCTCAACAAGTCGGGCAGGGGCATGACGGCTCGACTCACCACAAAATCGTATTCGGTTTTAAGCTCTTCCACACTGCCGTGTTGGAACGAAACATTTTCGAGATTTATTGCTTCGGCAACGCTTTGAGCCACTTTTATCTTTTTCCCGATGCGATCGATTAAGTGGAATTTGCATTCCGGGAAAAGTATTGCCAACGGGATACCGGGAAATCCTCCGCCGGTTCCCACGTCGAGAATCGTAGTGTCTGCGGTGAAATTGATTGCTTTGGCAATTCCCAACGAGTGAAGTATGTGGTGGAGATACAGGTTATCGATGTCTTTTCGGGAAATGACGTTTATTTTGGCATTCCAGTCGGTATATAGGTTGCCCAGTGCGGCGAATTGACTCTCTTGCTGGGGAGAGAGATTCGGGAAATAGGATTTGATATGTTGCATAGACTATTTTTGGATTAAACGGCGAATGGGGGTATCGGGCAGGAAATACATCTCCAACTCGGAGAAAGGAACTTCGATAAATGTTTGCCCGGTGGCATAACAAGCGATTTCGTAGGGATTATATACCCAACAGATGCCGTTGTCGGTTAAATAGAAGTTGTCGGTCGCGCCAATCCCCTCAGCTGCGAAGTAACCCAAATCGAGCAGAGAGTCGGGAGTCGTCAAATTTAGATTTTTAAGCAACTGGTCCAGCAGAACACGGTTCACGCGATCGATCGACCCGGGTTGGAATATATCGTCCAACATGATTCTGCGCCAACTGGCCAAGTCTATCGTATAATAGAGGTCGGAGTATATACCATGTGCCCCGCCTGTATATTCCGATGTAGAAAGTCCATAGCAGAAGAAATCGTTGCGGTTGTAAAGCGGAGCCAATGTATAGTTGAAACTCCATTCAAACGAATAGGCTTCGCCATATTCTTTCAATATTTTCTTGAACTCGGGCTCTTCTACTTTATAGTCCGTAATATGTGAGTCAACGATTTTTTGAGCGGCTTGCAACAATGTGTCGCCCGCATATTTTTCGCCGAATACCAGTGGAGTGAGTATTTTTTGCAAATGCAGGTAGTCGCTGTCCTGCTTGTATTGCACAGGGATTTCCAAGGATAAGGAGACTTTACAGGCCGGCATGGCCGTGTCGCCCGAGAGATGATACGAGTCTTGCAGGACTTTCTTGATTACGACTACCGAATCGACCGTCGAGCCGCTCGATTGGTCGCTTTTGAAGTTACAAGAGTACAAGCAGCTTAATAAAGCTATAAGACTTAATAACGGTATTTTTTTCATAGGAATAAGTTTTTTACAAAAATACGCCTTTTGTTGTGGGTGGCAAGAAAAAAACGGCAAAAAAGCTATCTCTCCGTTGAAACGTTTTTATTTTTTTACGATGACCGGCAGTCTTCCCGGCTCTTTTTCGCCGCTTTTTTAGCCTCTTGTCGAAAGATTTGCATACCTTTGCGGCATATAAAATAGACATATATCGTATAACGAAATAAATCCTGTATGTTGCAAGTTGGAAAGTTCAACAAACTCAAAGTCGTCAAGACGGTCGATTTTGGAGTTTATCTCGATGGCGGAGAAAAGGGCGAAATACTGTTGCCTCGCAAGTTTGTCCCGGGAGGGGCGTGTGAGGAGGGTGACGAGATAGACGCCTTTATCTATTACGACTCGGAAGACCGATTGATTGCGACTACTCAGTCTCCATGGGTGAAAGTAGGGGAGTTCGCTCGATTACAGGTGAAATCGGTAACGAGGGTAGGGGCTTTTCTCGATTGGGGGTTGGAGGCGAAAGACCTTTTGGTCCCTTTCCGGGAACAGGCAGCCGACATGCAGCCGGGTAATTATTATGTGGTATATGTCTATCTCGATTTTGCGACGGGACGAATTGTCGCATCGGCCAAACTGGATAAATTCCTCGATAACGTACCTCCGGAATATACCCCCAACCAGCCGGTCGATATTTTGGTCGTACAAGAGACTCAACTCGGGTATAAAGTGATTATCGAGAATCTGCACTGGGGCATGATTTATCGTAATGAGATATTCCGTCCGATAGCAGTGGGAGACCGTTTGCAGGCTTATATAAAACAAGTGCGCGACGACGAGAGAATCGATGTGGCGTTGCAGCCGTCGGGGTATGGACGCATCGACCCGTTGTCCGAATCGATTTTACAGCGGCTCGAAGCGGCAGGCGGAGTGTTGCCACTCTCCGACAAGTCTCCGGCCGAAGAGATAGCCCGCTCTTTCCAATGCAGTAAAAAGAGTTTCAAGAAAGCCATAGGCGCTCTGTACAAAGCCCGTCGTATCGTTATCGACGAAGATTCCATTCGCAAGGCATAGCGCTATATTACCTTTCGACACGATAAAAGAACTTTTTTCTACAACTGTTGTTTAATAGTTGTAAAGTTTCTTGTATGAGAAACCATGCGACTTTTAACAGGTATTAAACAATAAAAAACAGTTATGAAAAGAGTTTTCATTATGTTGGCTGTCGTGCTGGGAAGCGCGGGGCTGCTATTCGCTCAAAAAAGCAATCAAAAGGAAGTAAAACAATTGCAAAGTTTTTTGCAACAAACCTCGGCTAAGGGAGATGCCAATTATATCCGTTTGGGAATTACCGACTTGAAAAATCCGGCTACATGGAACGGTGTGGTATGGAGCGATGGCCGGGCTATTTCTATCGAGTGGGAAGAAAAAGAACTGGCTGGTGAGTTGGATTTGAATGGATTTACTGCTCTTCAAAAAGTCGATTGCTCGCGTAATCAATTGACCGGCATTGAGGTGTCGGGTTGTACGGCGCTCAATACACTGAATGTGAGCCGTAATAAATTGACCGATTTGACAATCGACAATTGCCCGGCGTTGGTTAGGCTTGATTGCTATAAAAATAGATTGACCGATTTGTCGTTGTCGGGTCTACCCGGATTGAAAAACTTGAATTGTTCCAATAACCTATTTGTAGAGCTAAATGTAAATGGGGCACAGCAATTGCAGAGCCTGAATGTGCAAGGCTGTCATCTCGAATCGTTAAAGGTCGATAGTTGTGAAAATCTGAAAAATCTCTATTGCGGATACAACAAACTCACCAGTCTCAATTTATTCGGGACGACCTCTCTCACCAACTTGAATATCGACGACAACGAAATTGCCAATATGGTGATTTCTAAATTGCCCTCTCTTACTTCGCTCGTTTGCAGTGACAATAATATGAAGACTTTGGGGGTCCTCGATTGTACAGCGTTGACCGATTTGGTTTGTTCCTATAACGACCTGACTACGTTGAATCTCAATGGCTCCAATAACCTCTATTTTGTCGATTGCTCCTATAACGACCTTTCTACTCTCGATCTGAGCAACCGCACCATGTTGCAACGGGTCATTTGTAGCAACAATCAGTTGAATGTGCTCGATGTGTCGTTCTGTCCCAATTTGGTATATATCAATTGCCGGTATAACCAGTTGGTCGATTTGCGCACGATAGGCGATAGCAACCTGAGCATGATCGCCTGCCAGTGGAATTATTGAATGGCTGAGTTAGATAATATACAGGGGGAGTGCCGGGAAAACGGTACTCCTCTTTTGTGTTATTGCGGTTTGAAAAGAGCCCAACCGACAGTGGCTAAAATAGGCGAGTAAGCCGCCGAAGATTATTTTTCGGAGGCTTCTTCTTGTTTGCGGTACTCCTCGATCATGTAGCCTTTCACCTCTTTGAAGAGCCGGGTGGCAAATACGAAATCGTTTAATGCGGCATTGGAAGAAGTGAAGATGCGATTTTTGTTACCGACCCATTCCCGGTGTCCTTTGTTGATGAAAATGATGTTTTCGCCAATACCGATGACCGAGTTCATATCGTGAGTGTTGATAATGGTGGTAATGTTGTATTCGTGAGTAATATCGCTCAACAGTTCGTCGATGAGAATCGAGGTCTTCGGGTCGAGTCCCGAGTTAGGCTCGTCGCAAAACAGATATTTGGGATTCAAGGCTATCGCTCGGGCTATGGCGACCCGTTTCTGCATACCGCCGCTTAATTCCGACGGGTAGAGATCGTTTACCCCTTTCAGGTTTACCCGCTCCAAACAAAATTCGGCTCGTTTCTTACAGGCGGCATAGTTTTCCCGGGTGAACATACGCAACGGGAACATGACATTTCCCAAAACCGTTTCCGAGTCAAACAAAGCCGAGCCTTGGAAAAGCATGCCTATCTCGGTGCGTAACGCTTTGATTTGCGCCGCCGACATCGAGGTGACATCTCGGTCGTCGTAGCGTATTTGTCCCTTGTCGGGCTGCACGAGGCCTACGATACATTTCATCAATACGGTTTTCCCCGAACCGCTTTGCCCGATGATCAAATTGGTCTTTCCAGAATAGAACTTGGCCGAGACGTCGTGCAACACTTCTTTGCCATCGAACGACTTGTATATGTTATTGACTGTAATCATCAAAATAGAATTTGGGTGAGAACTACATCGAGAAGCAGCACAATCACACTGCTCACTACAACCGAGTCGGTACTGGCTTGTCCCACTTCGAGTGCGCCACCCTTGACTTTATAACCATAGTACGACGAAACACTGCTGATGACAAATGCAAAAAAGAGCGCTTTGAAGATAGCTTGCCAAATGTAGTACTCGTTGAAGAAACTTTGAAGCCCGTATATATATTTCGGGACCGAGATAATGTTGGTAAACTCGGCGATGAGATAACCGCCGGTGATTCCGCTCGCCATACTGAACACCACCAAGACCGGGATAAAGGAAACCATCGCCGCGATTTTGGGCAGGATAAGCAGGTTGGCCGAGTTCACCCCCATGATCTCGAGGGCGTCGATTTGCTCGGTTACCCGCATGGTGCCTATCTCCGAAGCGATATTCGACCCTACTTTGCCGGCCAATATCAAGCAGAGGATAGAGGAAGAAAACTCCAATAAAATCACGTCGCGGGTAGCCAAGCCTACCGCATAGGCCGGAATGAGGGGCGACACCACGTTCTTTTGCATTTGTATGGCGATAACCGCTCCGATAAAAACCGAAATGGTAATGACGATAGGAATGGAGTCGATGCCCAATTTGTAGATTTCGGAGATGTATCGTTTGAAAAACTCTCTCCACCGGTCGGGAATTGTAAAGACTCGCCGCATGAGCAAGACATAATCGCCGAATTTTTTTAATGAATCGTATATGATCATATCCGTTGTTTTGGAATATCGAGAAGCAAAAATAGTGAAAAAGATTGATGTGCGGCAATCTTTATCGGGGAATTGACGTCTCGATTATTTTATTTCGTTAAAGTGGCTCATGAATTTCTCTATTTCGTTATCTTTGCGTCGTCAAGTGAAAGAAAAACGGCATTTTCGGGAAAAGAGACGTCCCTCACGGAGTGTGCCATCATTCTTTATCATAAACGCTAAATCACAGAGATATGTTCTCCAAACTTTTCAAGCGACAGATTGCGGAACCCACTCCCGAAGAGCAAAACCGGGAAGCGGTGAAGCCCGGTGACAACTCTTCGAGCGACAATATGGTGTTGAGAACCGAAGATTTGGTGAAAAAATATCGCCAGCGCACGGTAGTCAACCATGTGTCGATCGATGTTACACAGGGCGAAATAGTAGGTTTGTTGGGCCCGAACGGAGCCGGAAAGACTACCACCTTCTATATGACGACCGGATTGATTACCCCCAATCAAGGACATATTTATCTCAACGACCTTGATATTACCGATTATCCGGTATATAAGCGCGCTCAAATCGGTATCGGCTATTTGGCGCAAGAGGCATCGGTATTCCGTAAACTGTCGGTGGAAGACAATATTCGGTGTGTGTTGGAAATGACCCCCACCTCCAAAGAGTTTCAACGCGATAAGTTGGAAAGCCTTATTGCCGAATTTCGGTTGCAAAAAGTTCGTAAAAATCTGGGCGACCAACTTTCCGGAGGAGAACGGCGCCGCACTGAGATAGCCCGCTGTTTGGCCATTAGTCCTAAGTTCATCATGCTCGACGAGCCGTTTGCCGGTGTCGACCCCATTGCCGTGGAGGATATTCAATCGATCGTTTACAAACTGAAAGAGAAGAATATCGGTATTCTCATTACCGACCACAACGCCCCCGAGACGTTGAGTATTACCGACCGCGCCTATCTGCTGTTCGAAGGGAAAATATTGTTTCAAGGCACCTCCGAAGAGTTGGCCGAGAATCCTATCGTGCGCGAAAAATATTTAGGGCGCAACTTTATTTTCCACCGGAAGAAATTCCTTTGACCTCGCAGGCTTTCGAGAAAACTTTCTTGTAAAACAGATAGAGCAGGAGGGCGGTTGCCACAAGGCTTACCCAAGCCAGCCACCCGGTAGACGACTGTGCCGTGCCCAATACTTCCAATGCGCTATCGGAAGCGTTACCGGTAAAGTAGGCAATGCAAACGACCATGCTGTTGTTGAACAGATGCCCGAAGATAGGCACCCACAGATTGCGGCTCCATACCAACAGATAGCCGAAAAAGGCGCCCAGCAACAGTCGGGGGAAGAACCCGTAGAATTGCAGGTGCATGGCGCTGAACAGGAAAGCGCAACTCCATATCGCCCAATGGGCACGGTGGCTTTTCCCTTGTACCGTTTGTTGAAGTACCCCTCTGAAAACCATTTCTTCACCCATGCCGGTAAGAACGCCTATTCCTAAAATGACAGCTAAGAAATGGGGCAACGACTTGATTTGCAACATCTGTTCGGTCACGGCGGCTGCTGCCTCTTCTTGTTGTCGCATCCACGTCTCGATGTGGCTGAACGCAGCGGGCAGACTGATAGACTCGTTCCACTCCACAAGACGGTTGAACATGGGAGTGGCCACGAAATAGAGAATCACAACGCACAGCAAGTCGACAACCCGGGGGGCTTTGTTCATGCGTAAACCCCGACCGGCATTCTCCCAAAACAACATAGCCGCAACCCAAGCCGGCAGAATGAACATGCCGATGTTTTGCAAATACATGCCTATCAATAGGGCATATTCGCCTCGTACAAAGAGCATGGGTATAGCAATGATGAATACGCCGCACAAAATCAGCGCCAGCAAAACAATAAGTTTTATCCCTATCGATGAATGACGAATGTATTCGGTAAGTTTCATAGTGCTTCGTTTTTTCAAGGTGTAAAGATAGAAAAGATAATGTTTTCACAGCATGATTTCGGTAAAAATATATGCGGCAAGGCTCACGCCATACTGGTTCATGGCGGTGGTGAGCACCTCGGCCGCCGCTGTGCCATCGCCGCCCCGACTTCACCATTCATTATGTCGACAGCCACCCGGGAGTGAATCGGGACCATAAAAAGAGGTTTCAAAAAAACAATGATTCCTATGAAAACTATTGTTTTGTCAATGAAATTTTTGAAAATATAGAAGATTGTTTATATTTGCAATCCTAAATGTGACAAAATAACAGATTATGGAGGTCGCTGTCATAAAATATAATGCCGGGAATATTTATTCGGTGGAATGCGCATTGCGGCGGTTGGGTGTCGATCCGGTCGTTACCGATGTGCCCGAGGAACTCTCGCATGCCGATAAGGTATTATTCCCCGGGGTGGGAGAGGCTTCGTCGGCGATGAAGTATTTGCGTGAACATGGATTGGACAAAGTGATAGCCGGCCTCACACAACCGGTATTGGGTATTTGTATAGGCCTGCAACTGTTGTGTAGGCATTCCGAGGAAGGCAATGTCGACTGCCTTGGCCTTTTCGACACCGATGTGCGCCGCTTTGTCTCACTGAACAGCGAACAGAAAATTCCACACATGGGGTGGAACACGTTGCATAATCTCAAAGGTCCTTTGTTCAAAGGAATCGAAGAGGGCAGTTACGCCTATTTCGTACATAGTTATTATGCTCCGGCATCGGCCGATTGTATAGCCGAGAGCAACTACATCGTTCCGTTTTGCGCCGCGTTGCACCGAAATAATTTTTATGCGACCCAGTTTCATGTCGAGAAGAGTGGGGCGGTGGGGGTGCGTATCCTTGAAAATTTCCTTGCCCTATGATCGAGCTGATTCCTGCCATAGATATTATCGCCGGGCGGTGTGTGAGGCTTTCGCAAGGCGACTATGCCCGACAGAAAGTTTACAACGAAAGCCCATTGGACGTTGCCAAGGCCTTTCAGGATAATGGATTGAAACGATTGCACTTGGTCGATTTGGACGGTGCGAAAGCCAGTCATATAGTCAATTATAAAACGCTCGAACAGATTGCCCTACACACCACGCTGTCTATCGATTTCGGGGGTGGATTGAAAAGCGACGAAGACCTGCACATTGCCTTTGACTGCGGAGCCGATATGGTTACCGGGGGAAGTGTCGCAGTACGGGATCGGGACATGTTCCTCCGCTGGCTCGAACGATATGGCCATGAACGTATCATTTTGGGCGCCGACGCGAGAGACGAGAAAATATCGACCGGCGGGTGGCTCGAAGACTCGGAGATAGAGTTGATACCGTATGTGCAAAATTATGTGGCGGCGGGTATCCATAAGGTGATTACGACCGACATCGGCCGTGACGGTATGCTGCAAGGGTGTGCGGTGGAACTGTATAAAAAAATGTTGGCTGAGATACCCGATATTTATTTAATGGCGAGTGGCGGTATAGGCTCGTGGAACGATATAGAGCAATTGCAAGCTGCGGGAGTGCCAGCCGTCATTTTAGGGAAGTCGATTTATGAGGGAAGTATCTCATTGTCGGAAATATCGCACTTCGTACTTAAAAATTAAGTTGTTATGCTGGCGAAACGAATTATACCCTGCCTCGATGTGAAAGAGGGAAAGACCGTAAAAGGAACGAGGTTTGTGAATTTCAAAGAGGCCGGCGACCCGGTTGTGTTGGGCGAATTTTATAGCCGGCAAGGAGCCGATGAGCTTGTATATCTCGATATAACCGCTTCGCACGAAGGCCGCAAGACCTTTACCGACTTGGTGAAGCGCATAGCCGCACATATCGATATTCCGTTTACGGTGGGAGGCGGTATAAACGCATTGGACGATGTAGACCGGTTGCTGAATGCGGGAGCCGATAAGGTGTCGCTAAACTCGGCGGCGTTGAAAAATCCTCAAATTATTGGGGAGGTAGCAAAAAATTTCGGTTCACAGGTTTGTGTTATCGCAATAGATGCTAACTTTGAGGACGGAAAATGGATTTGTTATCTGAATGGAGGTCGAATCCCCACCGAGCGTACCCTCTTCGAATGGGCTGTCGAAGCGGCCGAAAGAGGCGCCGGCGAAATACTTTTTACCAGTATTGCCCACGATGGCACCCGAGGCGGATATGCCAACGAGGCTCTGCTGGAACTTCATCGGCGATTGCCTATCCCGGTTGTCGCTTCGGGTGGAGCCGGTAAACTGGAGCATTTCAGAGACGCATTCCAAAAAGGCGCAGCCGATGCCGCATTGGCCGCCGGGGTATTCCATTTCGGAGAGATAACAATCCCCGAATTGAAAATGTATTTATCGGAATATGATATTCCTGTAAGAATGTGAATATATGGAAAAAGAGATAACGCAACTGGATTTTGAAAAAATGGGTGGACTCGTGCCGGCCATTATTCAAGATAGTGTAACCCAAAAGGTGTTGATGCTCGGCTTTATGAACGAAGAGGCCTTGCACAAAACGGTAGATACCGGCAAAGTGACTTTTTTCAGTCGAACCAAGGGCAGGTTGTGGACCAAAGGCGAGCAGAGCGGGAATTTCTTGTATGTGAAATCGATACGGCAAGATTGTGACCACGATACCCTGCTGATCAAAGCCGAGCCTTGCGGCCCGGTGTGCCATACCGGAGCCGACACCTGTTTCGGCGAGAAGAACGAAGACGATTTCTTGTTCATACAGTATTTGCAAGATTTTATCGAAAAGCGTAAAAACGAGATGCCCGAAGGGTCATATACCACCACGTTGTTCCGCTTGGGAGTCAATCGCATGGCTCAGAAAGTAGGCGAGGAAGCCGTCGAAACGGTTATCGAAGCAACCAACGGAACCGACGACCGACTCATCTATGAGGCTTCGGATTTGTTGTATCATTTAATCGTCCTGCTCACATCGAAGGGATATCGCATAGAAGACTTAGCACGAGAATTGAAAAAGAGGCATAAATAGAGATTATGGAAAGGAAATTGTTGGTCAAATATACCGATGTGCAGATTTGCCGGGAAGAACTGACGATATTGAAGCATGTCAATTTTGAATTGTACAGCGGTGAATTTGTTTATTTTATCGGGCGTGTAGGCAGCGGTAAAAGCAGCTTGTTGAAAACCATGTATGCCGATTTGCCCATAGCCGAAGGCGAGGCCAAGGTGCTCGATTTCGATGTTTGCCACATCAAGAACAAAGAGATCCCTTCGTTGAGACGAAAACTGGGAATTGTATTCCAAGACTTCCAGTTATTGACCGATCGCTCGGTCTATGATAACCTGTCGTTTGTATTGAAAGCTACGGGGTGGAAGGATAAAGAGGAAATCGACAACCGGGTGGCCGAGGTACTCGAACAAGTGGGCATGCGCAAGAAATCATACAAGATGCCTCATGAATTGTCGGGAGGAGAACAACAGCGTATCGTTATCGCCCGAGCTTTATTGAACTCGCCCCAAATTATTTTGGCCGACGAGCCCACGGGAAACCTCGATCCCCAGACCGGACAGCAAATCGTGTCGTTGCTCCACCACATTTGTGAAACAGGAACGGCTGTAATCATGACGACACACAATTTGAATCTGGTCGAGGAGTTCCCCGGAAGAATTTTGAAATGCGACGACAAGAGCTTGATAGAAGTTTAATTTTTTCGAATAGTTGATAATCCCGCAAAAAACACATACTTTTGCGGAATATAAAATCGTTTCATATTAAAATCAGGTAAATAAAAAATGAAAGTACTTAAATTTGGTGGAACCTCTGTCGGCAGTGCCCAGTGCATGAAAGACGTTGCCAAATTGATTTGTGACGGAGAACAAAAAATCGTCGTGTTGTCGGCTATGGCCGGTACAACCAACACCTTAGTGGAAATATCGGATTATTTGTATAAGAAGAATACCGATGGCGCAAGGGAGACGATAGGCCTTCTTGAACGGAAATACAACAAAGTAATCGACGAGCTGTACAGCACCGATGAGTATAAACAAAAAGCACTCGACGTAGTGAGAGGGTGTTTCGACCATATCCGTTCGTTCACCAAAGATTTATTTACTCTATTTGAAGAAAAAGTCATTTTGGCGCAAGGCGAACTGATGTCGACCGCCATGGTGCACAACTACTTGTTGGAACAAGGAGTAAAGTCGGTGATTATCCCAGCGCTCGATTATATGCGAACCGACAAGAATGCCGAGCCCGACAACCAATTCATAAAGAATAAACTACTCTCTTTACTCCAAGAAAATCCCGATGCCGAGATTTATATCACACAAGGATATATCTGCCGGAACGCTTATGGCGAAATAGACAACCTGCAACGGGGCGGCAGCGATTACTCGGCTTCGTTGATAGGCGCGGCGATAGCGTCGGAAGAGATACAGATCTGGACCGACATCGACGGTATGCACAATAACGACCCTCGGTTTGTAGAGAACACCAAACCGGTGCGTTACCTGCAATTTGAGGAGGCTGCCGAGTTGGCCTACTTCGGCGCAAAAATTCTGCACCCCACTTGCGTGTTGCCGGCAAAACTGAACAACATACCGGTGAGACTGCTCAACACCATGCAACCCGACGCTCCCGGAACGCTCATTTACAACCACGCTTCGGACGGCCAAATCAAAGCGATTGCCGCCAAAGAGAATATTACGGCGATAAAGATAAAGTCGGGTCGCATGCTGCTGGCCTATGGATTCTTACGGAAAGTGTTCGAGATCTTCGAGAGCTATCAAACTTCGATCGATATGGTTACGACCTCCGAGGTGGGAGTCTCACTTACGATCGACAATACGAAACATCTCCAAGAAATTCTCGACGATTTGCGAAAATTCGGCACGGTGACAGTCGACGAAGATATGGTAATCATTTGTGTCGTAGGCGATTTGGAATGGAACAATGTGGGCTTTGAATCGGCTGCTATCCAAGCGATGAGAGATATTCCGGTGAGAATGATTTCTTACGGAGGCAGCAATTATAACATTTCGTTCTTGGTCCGTCGAGACGACAAGGTTAAAGCGCTCCGTTCATTGAGTGAACATCTTTTTGAAAATAAATAAATTCTTTATATTGTCATGCAGAGAGACCCTCTGCATGACAATTCAATTTTTCCGACATGTTTCCTATCAGCCATTTCAACCAAACAACAACTCCTTTTTATTTTTACGATAAAAATCTATTGAACAAGACATTGGCAAAACTTACGCGACTTGCCGGCGAGCGTAACTACCATGTGCACTATGCCGTGAAAGCAAATGCCAATCCCGAGATATTGCGCCTTATCGCAGCTTCGGGGATAGGAGCCGATTGTGTGAGTGGCGGCGAGATCAAGGCGGCCTTGGAAGCCGGATTCCCGGCAAAGAAAATAGTGTTTGCCGGTGTGGGAAAAGCCGATTGGGAGATAGAGTATGCCCTTGAAAAACGAATATTCTGTTTCAATGTGGAGTCGGCCGAGGAGTTGGAGGTTATCGAAGAGTTGGCCAAGAAGAAAGAAAACATCGCCTCGGTAGCTTTGCGAGTAAACCCCAATATCGACGCCCACACTCACGAATATATTACGACAGGATTAGCCGAGAATAAATTCGGGATACCGGTCGAGATGCTGGACGGAGTATTGGCTCAAATCCAAAACTATCCCCATATCCAGTTGGTAGGGCTTCACTTTCACATAGGTTCGCAAATCTTGAATATGGATGCCTTTCGAGCGCTTTGTGAGCGGATAAACCGGTTGCAGGAAACCTTGTCGAGGCAAAATATACAAGTGAAACACATTAATGTAGGAGGTGGATTGGGCGTCGACTATGATAATCCCGATGACAATCCGATACCCGATTTTGAATCGTACTTCGATGTGTTTCAGCAGAATCTTAATTTGCGAGGCGGGCAACAACTGCATTTCGAATTAGGTCGATCTATTGTGTGCCAGTGTGGTTCGTTAATTACCAAAGTATTGTATGTGAAAAAATCATTGAGGAAACAGTTTGTTATCGTCGACGCCGGCATGACCGACTTGATTCGCCCGGCACTCTATCAAGCCTATCACCGCATTGAAAATATCACCTCCGATATGGACAAGCGCATCTACGATGTCGTAGGGCCTATTTGTGAATCGTCCGATTGTTTCGGGAAAGATGTCACTTTGAATGCCACCCAACGGGGCGATTTAATCGCTATCCGTTCGGCCGGCGCCTATGGCGAAATCATGGCTTCGCAGTATAATTGCCGGGCTTTACCCGGGCATTTGATAGAATAATAAAATTATTAACAATATTTTGTTTTTTCATATTCAGAAATCTATTATTTTTGCGATTACAAAATTGTAATCATTACAAATAAAGAAAGATGAAAGAATCGGCACAAGACAGATTAAGGCGTTACAATATAAAGCCATCGGTGCAACGTATGGCGGTGTTGGATTATTTGATGACCCACTACACGCACCCGACCGCCGATACTATATTTAATGCCCTCTATCCCTCTATCCCGACCCTCTCCAAAGCAACTGTGTATAACACATTGAATTTGTTGACCGAACAGGGTGTCATACAGATGATTACAATAGACGAAAAGAACGCTCGGTTCGATGCTCGGGAGACACCTCATTTGCATTTCAGGTGCAACTCTTGCGGCGAGATATTCGATTTCGAGCTTCCGCCTTTGCAAATGGAGGCATTGAAAGATTATGACATTACCGACGTGCAGGTCTATTGCAAAGGAGAATGTCCTACTTGTCAGAAGAATAAGCACATCATTAATAACTAAAAACAAACAGTCATGAAAAAATTTATTTGTACAGTATGCGGCTACGTTTACGAAGGTGACGAAGCTCCTGAATTTTGCCCTCAATGCAAACAACCTCGCTCGAAATTCAAAGAATTGGTAGAGTCGGACGCTCTCGATTTTGTGACAGAACATCACATCGGTGACGGTGTTGTCGATGACGCCGAAGTTATGGAAGGTCTCAAAGCTCACTTTATGGGCGAGTGCACCGAAGTTGGCATGTACTTGGCTATGAGCCGTCAAGCCGATCGCGAAGGCTATCCCGAAGTTGCCGAGGCATTCAAACGTTATGCTTGGGAAGAAGCCGAACACGCTTCGAAATTCGCCGAATTGCTGGGTGAAGTGGTTTGGAATACCGAGAAAAACGTGAAAGCTCGTATGGAAGCCGAGAGCGGAGCTTGCGCCGACAAAATGCGCATTGCCAAACGTGCCAAAGAACTGGGCTACGACGCTATTCACGATACCGTACATGAAATGGCCAAAGACGAAGCTCGTCACGGAAAAGGTTTCGAAGGCTTGTACAATCGCTATTTCAAGAAATAAAGTCAATTGCATGAGATAGAAAAAGGGTAGCCCACGAAAGAGGGGCTGCCCTTTTTTTGTATCTTTCGTATAATTCTGCATTATTTGCGAAATAAAACAGTATGCGGTTCGGTATAGAACAAAATGAAAACTTCGCTTTCAATTTGTCTCGGCGCTCACCTTTTCGTATCTTTGTACCCGAATCAGTAGAATTTCGATGAAGAATATACGCAACTTTTGTATTATCGCACATATAGACCACGGGAAAAGTACGTTGGCCGACCGCTTGTTGGAATACACCAAAACGATTGCCGAAAAGGATTTGCAAGACCAAGTCCTCGACAATATGGATTTGGAACGCGAGAGAGGAATCACGATCAAGAGTCATGCCATACAGATGGAATATGTTTATCAAGGAGAAAAATATATACTCAACTTGATCGATACTCCGGGGCATGTCGATTTCTCGTATGAAGTCTCCCGGTCTATCGCCGCATGCGAGGGCGCTTTGCTCATTGTCGACGCCTCGCAGGGAATACAGGCTCAGACGATTTCGAACCTTTACATGGCGATCGAGCACGATTTGGAGATAATCCCGGTTGTGAATAAAGTCGATTTGGAAAGTGCCCGTCCCGATGAAGTAGAAGATCAAATCATCGATTTGTTGGGCTGTAAGCGGGAAGAAATCATACGAGCCAGCGGCAAAACCGGGCAGGGGGTAGAAGAGATTTTGGCCGCCATTATCGAGCGGGTGAACCCTCCGCAAGGCGATGTCGACGCACCGTTGCAATGTCTCATTTTCGACTCGGTATTCAATTCATTTAGAGGAATTATTGCCTATTTCAAGATATGTAACGGTCGAATAAGAACCGGCGACAAGGTGAAGTTTGTAGCTACCGGCAAAGAATATGAAGCCGATGAAATAGGTGTGCTAAAACTGGATATGATACCTCGGACAGAGTTGCTTGCCGGCGATGTGGGGTATATCATTTCGGGGATAAAGACATCGCGCGAAGTAAAAGTGGGCGATACGATTACACATATCGACCGTCCTTGTGCGGCAGCCATCGATGGATTTGAAGAGGTTAAACCCATGGTGTTTGCCGGAGTATATCCTATTGAAACCGAGGATTTCGAGAATTTGCGCTCTTCGTTGGAAAAGTTGCAGCTCAACGATGCCTCCTTGACATTCCAGCCCGAGTCGTCGGCCGCATTGGGTTTTGGATTCCGGTGCGGATTTTTGGGACTGCTCCACATGGAAATCATACAAGAGCGGCTCGACAGGGAGTTCAATATGGACGTAATCACCACCGTGCCCAATGTGTCGTACAAAGTGTATGACAAAAAAGGCGGCATGGTCGAGGTGCATAATCCCTCGGGATTGCCCGATCCCACGCTTATCGATCACATAGAAGAGCCCTATATACGCGCGTCGGTTATTACTTCGACCGATTATATCGGGCCTATTATGACGCTTTGTTTGGGCAAACGTGGCGAATTAGTCAAGCAAGAATACATTTCGGGGAACCGGGTCGAGATTATCTACGATATGCCTCTGGGCGAAATCGTTATCGACTTCTATGACAAATTGAAGAGCATATCGAAGGGGTATGCCTCTTTTGACTATCATATCCACGATTTCAGGGAATCGAAGTTGGTTAAACTCGATATTCTCCTGAACGGCGAATCGGTCGATGCGTTGTCGACCTTGACCCATGTCGACAATGCCGTGACCTTTGGACGTCGCATGTGTGAAAAATTGAAAGAACTTATTCCCCGTCAGCAATTCGAGATAGCCATTCAAGCGGCGATAGGAGCCAAAATTATTGCCCGAGAGACGATTAAACCGGTTAGAAAAGATGTTACCGCCAAATGTTACGGTGGCGATATAAGCCGTAAACGAAAACTGTTGGAGAAACAGAAGAAGGGCAAAAAGCGCATGAAACAAATCGGCTCTGTCGAAGTGCCTCAAAAAGCGTTCTTGGCGGTGCTCAAACTCGATTGAGACAAGAATAATGTCCCCTTTTAACGACAGGAAGAAAAACTGTAAGGGGATTTTTTTGTTTAAACTGCAAAAATCAAAGATATATGGACAGCCTATATGCCATAAAAAAGTCGATTAAGAATTATGCCAGTGGAGGCAATGTTTTGATTATTGCCACCTTGTTGGCATTTATCATAGCCAATTCTCCGCTTGCCGACATTTACTTTTCTTGGTGGGCTCAGCCCATATCCTTACAGTTAGGCAACTTCGACCTATTCGGTCATGACGGCCGTTCCATGACCGTCATGGAGTTTATCAACGATGCCTTGATGGCAATCTTTTTCTTCTCCATAGGACTTGAAATAAAGCGAGAAGTTTTAGTAGGGGAGTTGACCTCCATAAAACAGGCGTTGCTGCCGGTTGTCGCTGCCATCGGGGGAATGGTTATCCCAGTCCTGCTCTTTATGTATATAGGGCGGGGAAGCGATTTTTTAAGAGGAAGCGCTATCCCTATGGCTACCGATATAGCATTCTCTCTGGGAGTATTGGCTATGTTTGGGAAACGGGTTCCCATATCGTTAAAAATATTTTTGACCACGTTGGCCGTGGTCGATGATATAGGAGGAATTCTGGTCATTGCGTTTTTCTACTCGACCCATATCGAAGCCATTTATTTGCTTTATGCCGCGGGACTGTTCTTATTGTTATGGTTGGGAGGCCGCGCAGGAATCAACAGCAAGATGTTTTACTTTACCTTAGGGGGCGTTGTTTGGTTCCTATTCCTCAATTCGGGCATTCACCCCACGATAGCCGGCGTATTGGTGGCTTTTTGTATTCCGGCCAAACCGGTATTGGCGACCTCGCATTTTATCAGTACGATTAGGAAAGAGATTAAAAACTTTCCTCAGGAACAATTCAATGACGAGAGCGAGCCATCGATCATGCTTTCTAAGGAGCAAATCAATTGCTTGAAAAGTATAGAATCGGCCTCGGATAAGGTAATCAGCCCTTTACAAGATTTGGAAGACACCTTGCACCCGGTCATCAATTACTTTATCATTCCCCTGTTTGCCTTTGCCAATGCCGGGATTGCCCTCTCCGGGATAGAACTCTCGTCGTTATTTACTGGCATTAGTCTGGCTGTTTTTGTGGGGTTGTTGTTTGGAAAATTCTTGGGGATATTCCTCTCGGCTTGGTTGGTTATCAAATTAAGAATCGTCGCTATGCCCACACACTCTACATGGAAATCGCTGGCCGCTGTGTCGGTGCTGGGCGGTATAGGATTTACCGTTTCGCTTTTTATCGCCAATCTCTCTTTCGGCGATATGGGAGCCGAAGGCGCTTCTTTGTTGGAACAAGCCAAACTTGGTATTGTGATGGGCTCCCTTGTATCGGGTATCTTGGGCTATTTCCTGCTGAATTTATTTTTGCCGAGACAGAGCGAAGAAGAGTAGGGGATTACTCAAATTTTATCGATTTGGCCGGCCGAATGAGCGCCACTAAATAGGAAGGCGCTATCAGCATCAAAACAGATACAGCCATACAGCCCAAGTTCAGCCACAAAATATACCAGAAGTTCAACTCGATGGGAACATTTGGCACATAGTATGCCTCGGGATTGAGCGAAATAATGTGAAAATGCTTTTGTATGAGGCATAACGAAAGCCCTATGACATTGCCCCAAATCATGCCTTTCCCCACAAGAAACGTAGATACATAAAGGAAGATTTCGCGAATGGAGGTGTTGTTGGCGCCCAAAGCCTTCAAAATGCCAATCATGTTTGCCCGCTCCAATATAATAATCAAAAGTCCCGAAATCATCGTGAATCCCGACACGGCCGCCATGAGAATAAGAATAATCCACACATTCATATCCAGTAAATCGAGCCAGCCGAAAAAGATGGGATTGAGCGTGCGAATGGATTGGGGATAATAATATGTGCCGTAATAATCGGGGTGGTCTATCAAGTTGATGTATAGTTCGTAGGCTATATCGTCGGCCTTGTCGAAATCGTCTACCAGCAACTCTATTTCGCTATATTGGTCGGAGTGCCAATTGTTCAATTTCTGGACATGCCGCACATCGCCAATGATTAAGAGCTTGTCATAGTCCGAGAAATCGGTTTGGTATATCCCCGCAATTGTAAATCGCCGGGCTCTTACTTGGTCTTGGACAAAATAACAATATATTTTGTCGTGGACATGCAATCCCAGTTTGTCGGCAATGGTCCGAGAGATAAGCACCTCGTTGGATATCGTCGTGTCGGCTATCTCGGGTAAAGCGCCGTCCACCAGATATTTTTTAAAGAAGGACCAATCATAACCGGGTGAAACGCCTTTCAAAACCATGCCCATGAAATCGGTGTCGGTCTTGATCATACCCAACTTCGTCCCTATGGGGTCGGCCGCAGTCACACCCTCATGTGCCATCAGCACTTTATACAGGCTGTCGGTAAATTGTATGGGCTGTTTTTCGTAGGTTTGGTTATTATCGAACGAGGTGATTTGGATATGAGACCCGAAACCGACGACTTTATCTCGAATCTCATGTTTGAATCCGATAACGATAGCGACAGAAAGTATCATGACTGCCAATCCCAAAGCGACACCGGCGACGGCCACGCGTATGGCCGGCGGGGTGGCTTTCTTTCGATTATGCTTATCGAAATGAATGCGATTGGCAATATACAGTTTCCAATTATTCATTGACTGTGCGACCGGGATATGCTTCCAGCGCTTTTCTTAAAACAGTTAAGGCTTTTGACAACTCTTCTTTTTCAAGTACATAAGCTATACGCACCTCGTCCTTTCCCAACCCCGGTGTCGTATAGAATCCCGAAGCCGGAGCCATGAACACGGTTTGCCCTTCGTATTCAAAACTGGAAAGGCACCATTCGCAAAATTTATCGGCGTCGTCGACCGGGAGCTTCGTTACTGTGTAAAACGCACCCATGGGAATAGGAGAGTAACAGCCCGGGATTCGATTCAACCCGTCGATTAAGAATTTGCGTCGTTCTACATACTCGTTGTAGGTCGAGAGCATATAGCTTTCGGGCGCATCGATCGAGGCTTCGGCTATGATTTGTCCGATAAGAGGAGGGCTGAGTCTTGCTTGGCAAAACTTCATAACATTCTTTTTCAGCTCTTTATGCCGGGTGATCAAGGCTCCTATGCGTATGCCGCATTCGCTATATCGCTTAGAAACCGAGTCTATCAGCACCACTTGCTCCTCGATTCCTTTCAAGTGAAATGCCGATATATAGGGCGCTCCCGTGTAGCAAAACTCACGATACACTTCGTCGGAGAATAGAAACAGGTCATATTTTTTCACCAAATCGCGTATTTGGTTCATCTCTTTCTGCGTGTACAGATATCCAGTAGGGTTGTTGGGGTTGCAAATCAAGATAGCCTTGGTTTTGGGCGTAATCAAGGCTTCGAACTTTTCGACCGAAGGGAGTGCGAATCCCTCGTCGATCGATGAGGGCAATGTCTTGATAACCGCTCCTGCCGAAATGGCGAATGCCATATAATTGGCATAGGCCGGTTCGGGTACAATGATTTCGTCGCCCGGGTCGAGGCAAGCCATAAACGAAAACAATACGGCCTCCGAGCCGCCTGTGGTAATGATAATATCGTCGGTAGTTACATGAATATTGAATTTTGCATAGTATTGCACCAATTTCTCCCGAAGGCTTTTTATACCTTCGCTGGGGCTATATTCCAGTGTGCGGCGATCGATATGTTGCAGTGCGTCCAACCCAATTTGAGGGGTTGGAAGGTCGGGTTGGCCGATATTCAAGTGGTAAACCTTTATTCCTCTCTCTTTGGCCTTGTTGGCAAGCGGGACGAGTTTTCGTATAGGGGAGTCGGGCATAATTTCACCCCGATGGGAAATAGTAGGCATTCTTTTTTCTTTTAATTATAAAAACGGATAGAAAACATTTATCGTGCAAAGATAAAAATTTTACGATTCTATTCTCCCTTTAAACGGCAGAATGTAAAATTAAGAGGATTAAATAGAACAAATATTTGTATATTTGCATTTCCAATCCGAAAAGTTGCAAGTCCTATGAATGATTTGAAACATCTCTTTTTGCTTTTGATTTCCCCGGCGAAAACTTGGCAAAAAACAGATAAGGTACCTTATGCCACTCAAATATTTATAAATAAGTTCCTATATCCGCTTATGGGAATAACTGCAATTGCCAGCTTTTCGGAATACTTTTTCAACGATATATCCCTGTCAAGGGCATTGCAGTTGGCGATTATAGAATTTGTGAAATTTTTTGCCGGATTTTATGCGTTGGTCTATATCGTGAAATATTTTTCGACCTACCTATTGGAAGTGGTACAACCCGAATCGCGAATCAAGCGTTTTGTCGGATACACATTGGGACTATACATGCTGTTCGATATTTGTATCGCTATCGTTCGTTCTTTCTGCGAAGTGCCGCCTATTGTCGATTTCTTGCCCCTTTTATTGGCCTATGTGGTATGGAACAGCCAGAAATACATGGAGATCCCGGAGCAAAAAAGTATTTTATATGTAGTTGCCACTACCATACTGTTTCTTGCCATACCCTTGACCATACAGAAATTATTGTGCTTTTTAATGCCCGGAATGATTTAAACTATCTTCAACATGAAATTACCACAAATAAATATACGCAACAAAAGAGCCAGCTTTGACTATGAACTGTTGGACACGTTTAATGCCGGCATTGTATTATCCGGAACCGAGATAAAATCGATTCGGTTGGGGAAAGCCGGTTTGACCGATTCTTTTTGTTATGTCAATAATGGGGAACTCTGGATCAAAAACATGTATATAGCCGAATATTTTTATGGCTCGTATAATAACCACTCTTCTCGAAGAGATCGCAAACTGTTATTGACTCGCAAAGAGATTCAAAAAATAGAGCGAGCAGCCAAAGAGTCGGGGTTCTCGATAATTCCCACTCGTGTGTTTATAAATGATAGAGGGCTTGCCAAGGTGACGATTGCCATTGCGAAAGGCAAAAAAGAGTATGACAAACGGGACTCGATCAAAGAGCGTGAAGATAAGCGCCAAATGGATCGCATGTTCAAACATTAATGAGCTTTTTGGCAAACAATAAGTATCTTTTGGTCAGTCGATAGGGTGGTGGCAAAAAGATAGAAATCGCCTCCATCTTTGTTTTTCAAGCGCTTTTTCAATTCGGCGGTGGTTAATGGGAAATTTCGGGTCGACAGATTCAGTTGCGGATACTCTTTTTCGACTTGTTTTATGCCTTTTGAGTTGAAAGGTATGGTTTCGATTACTTTGAATTTTCGCCCCGGGAAATCTTCAATATAGCGCTCAGATGTATATAAATGGCTGTTTTTGTGCAGCTTGACTACATCGTATGCGTTAGCGACCGTTTTATAAGCCCCAGCTTTGAGAATAGAAGAATTGGGTTCGTAGAGAAAGTCTTTTATGAGGTTGCAAGAGGCAGAGTGGGGGAGTTGCTTTTCTTGATCGATTTTGAATGAAAAGATAGAAGAGTCTTTCGGTGAATCGATTGCGGCACAAAGAACCGTGACCGGTTTATTATTACCTTTGGCTTCATCATATTCTGTATCAATGACTAATAGCAATTCTTTGCATTCGTTTTTTACAGAAACGACATGAATTTCTACAATCCCGGGCAAAAGCGATTGAAGAGCCGAGAGATCTGCCATAGGAGAAACTTTGATGATAAGTCGCTTACTATATCGGGTAAGTAAGGGAATAATCTCCAAGACGTTAGGTTCGCACTCGTCAAGTGCGAACACCCGCTTATTCCCAGATCCTCTTCGTGCCGGGTCGATATATATGGTATCGAATAGACGGTCGTTGTTTTGGAGAAAATGAACGCAATCGTCTTGAACCACAGTGATATTGCCGGCATTCAGCGCTTTGAAATTGACCTTGGCGGCGCGGCAATATTCATCGAACCGCTCCACATAAATGACTTGTGAGACTTTTTGGGCGAAATAAAAGCTATCTACACCCAAGCCTCCCGTCAAATCGAGCAAACTGCCCGGTTGCACCAACCGCTGCTTATATTGCGCCGTTAATTCGGAGGAACATTGTTCGGCCGATAGAATGGACGGGAATACAACGTCGAGGTGTGAAAGCCACGAAGGTAGTTTATTTTGCAGTTTCTTTCGAGCCTCTATTTGGAGGATAGCCCACGACACATCAAAATTGGCCTCGATGTTTTTTAATCGTAACCGAGTGGTATCGGCACAGGCATATTCTATTATAAAATCTTGAATAGACTTGCGGTATTTCATATTGCAAAGATAGGTATTATAATCGAGTTTTATTGTGCCATGCTGCTTTGTCTCATTTTATGCACCGTTTCGTGTGAGAAGTGAAGTTTTTGAATAGAATTAATCCCGTTATAATTTGTGCTATAATTTATATTATGTTAAATATAGTATTGGGGATTATTCTTTCGAGGATGTCCACAATCGAGTATTCCCTTGACACTCTCATGTGGGATTGCTTTAATTGCCATTGCAAAAAGAATGACAAAACGGAATTTATTAAAGGATATGGAGATCCCCGCCAAATGAATCGTATGTTTGTTCAGGCTCACATTTATCGGTCGTTTATTTCGATTTATTTCAATTTTTTGCCGATGGCGCCCACTGTAAGCCGGGTATAAAAATAGAAACGGGTCATCAGCGACTGACAACCCGTTTCTATACATATTGTTGGGAAATCGATTATTCGCCTTCGATAGCTTTCAACTTTTCTGCGTCGTTCAAGTTGTAGTAGATATTACGCAAAGCGTATTTGAAGTCGGGATTTTCACGATCCAACTCATAGGCTTTCTCGTAATACGGTTTCGACTTTTCAAACAAAGGAAGAACTTCGTTTGTTCTTGCTTCGCTATATTTGGCATTGTCTGTGATCGAGCTAATCTCGTTATTCTTTTGAACGGCGAAGTTGAAATAGATACGACCTAAGTTCCCCAGCGCATCGGCATACGCCGGATTTATAGCGATTGCTTTTTCAAAGCATTCGATCGATTGGTCATACTTTTTCTGCGATTCATACAGATTACCTTTTACATTCCAATATTCGGCGTTATCCGGCTCATCGGCCAGCAGGCTTTCGAGTTTGGCGATAGCTTCGTCATATTTCCCGCTGGATATGTAGAGGTTGATCAACTTCAAGGTGTAGGTGTTTTCCTTTTGCATTTTTTTGTTGCCGTTCTCGTCTTCAACTTCTACCATTTCGTTTTTGAAAAGGCTCTCACCTTCTTGCAAGGTATTGATCAGATTGACCGTATCTTGGGTCATTTCATACTCATACACAAGGTATTTGTAAATATCGTTTTGGTTGTAACCATTCCCTTTTGCATCGGTTAACGCACTTATTGCCAAGTCGGTATCGTTGGTTTGAAGTGCAGCCAACGCTCTGTTAAATTCCAAGATAGCGATTGTCGAGTCGGCCGGAAGCCCTTCTTTCTCGTCTTTCATGATAGACAGTTTGGGAATAGCCAGATAGATACCCCACACGTCGTAGGCTTTCTTGTATTCTTTTTGGTTGAAATAGTACACACCGGCATTGGCATATCCGTCGATGTTTTGTTTCAAAGTTTTGCGGATATTTTTGATGTGTTTGGGTTTAACTTTTCCTTTTTCGTTAGGCAAAGTATCCAATGCGATGGATTGCAAAAAGTATTCATAACTTTTTATCAAGGCTTCATACATGGGGCCGTCTCCATCTTTCAGGGTCATACCCACCATTTTTTGGGCATTGTCTTTTTCGAAATATGCGTTCTCGATAAAACCGGCTACATACCATGTTTTGGCATCGTCTTTGGTTTCGGGGTTGACAAGTGCGCCTTTGATATTGTCACGAGCTTCTTGGAAGTTGGGACTTTCCATTTTTGCTTCACTGAAAGCTCGATTCACAGCTTTCTTTTGACCAAATGCGCAAATGACAGAAAGCAGTAAGACTACCGTTAATGTTGTTTTTTTCATTGCGTGTTATTTTTAGGGATTAATAATTTTATTCTGCTATTTCTGTGACATTGTCGTCTTGCATGTTTTCATCGACACTTTCCGATAAAACTTTGCAGACAGAGGCTATTTCGTCGTTTCGCTTTTCTAAGTTAATCAACCTCACTCCTTGTGTGGCTCGTCCCATGACACGGACATCGGCGACTTTCATGCGCAGGGTGATACCCGACTTGTTGATGATTACCAAATCATTCTCATCGGTTACACATTTTATAGCGACCAATGAGCCTGTTTTTTCAGTGATATTCAGTGTTTTAACACCTTTTCCGCCTCGATTGGTTATTCGATAGTCTTCGATAAGCGAACGTTTGCCGTATCCTTGTTCCGAAACAACCATAATGGTTTCTTTTTCGGGGTCGTTGACGCAAATCATGCCTACGACCTCGTCGTTATCCCCGTCGAGGGTCATACCTTTTACTCCTGTGGCATTACGTCCCATTTCACGCACGGCGCTTTCATGGAAACGAATGGCTCGGCCATTCCGGTTGGCTATGACTATTTGGCTGTCGCCGGTTGTCAACCGCACTTGTATAACTTGGTCGTCTTCTCGAATTGTAATTGCGTTGACTCCGTTTTGGCGAGGCCGCGAATAGGCTTCGAGTTTGGTTTTCTTGATGATACCTTTGCGTGTGCAGAACAACAAGTTGTGCGACATGTTGTACTCGGGGTCTTGTAATCTTTTCACCCGGATAAAGGCGTTTACCTTGTCATCGGAATCGATGTTAAGCAGGTTTTGGATAGCCCTTCCTTTGGAGTTCTTGGCACCTTCGGGAATTTCATAAACCTTCAACCAGTAACATTTCCCTTTTTGGGTAAAGAACAACATGTAGTTGTGCATGGAGGCCGGGTAGATATACTCGATGAAATCTTCTTCCCGGGTATTGCTGCCTTTGGCTCCTACTCCACCTCGGTTCTGAGCCCTAAATTCGGATAGCGGAGTCCGTTTGATATATCCCATGTGCGAAATGGTGATAATCATTTCGTCATCGGCATAGAAATCTTCGGCGTTGAACTCTTCCGACGAATAGATGATTTCGGTTTTACGCTCGTCGCCATATTTCTCTTTTATTTCGATAAGTTCGTCTTTTACGACTTTCATACAGGTCGATTCGTCGGCCAGAATTTCTTTGTAGTAGGCAATCATTTTCTCGACCTCGGCATACTCATTTCTCAACTTGTCTTGGTCAAGGCCGGTCAATTGCCCGATGCGCATATCGACAATGGCTTGCGCCTGCTTGTCACTCAACGAGAAACGCTCCATCAGTCGAGTGCGGGCCTCCTCGCGGGTTCTCGAAGCTCTCACGATGCGGATAACTTCGTCGATATGATCCGATGCGATAATAAGGCCTTCGAGGATATGAGCCCGCTCTTCGGCTCTTGCCAAGTCGAAGCGGGTGCGTCGAATTACGACTTCGTGGCGGTGATCAACGAAGGCTTCGAGCAATTGTTTCAGATTGAGTGTTTGGGGACGGCCATTCACCAATGCGATATTGTTGACACTGAACGACGATTGTAGGTCTGTCATTTTGAATAGTTTGTTCAAAACGACACTGGCGTTGGCATCTTTTTTTATCTCGATGACAATGCGCATTCCGGCACGGTCCGACTCGTCATTGATATTTGAAATTCCTTCCAAACGTTTTTCTTCCACCAAGTCGGCAATCTTCTTGATTAAGTCCGATTTATTGACCGCATACGGAATCTCGGATACGATAATCGACTCGCGTCCCGTCGTGCTGTCCACCTCGATTTCGGCTTTGGCCCGGATAACGATGCGGCCTCGCCCGGTTTCAAAGGCATCTTTGACACCGGCAAAACCATAAATGATACCTCCCGTGGGAAAATCGGGCGCCTTGATATATTGCATCAAATCCTCTATGGTCAAATCCCTATTGTCGATTAATGCCACCGACGCATCAATACATTCCGACAGGTTGTGAGGAGGCATATTGGTGGCCATACCTACGGCGATACCCGAGGCTCCATTGACCAGCAATTGAGGTATGCGGGTGGGCAATACGGTGGGTTCTTCCAACGTGTTGTCAAAATTGGGTGTAAAATCGACTGTATCTTTCTCGATGTCGCGAAGCATTTCTTCGGCAATGCGAGAAAGACGGGCTTCGGTATAACGCATAGCGGCAGGGCTGTCACCATCGACCGACCCGAAGTTACCTTGCCCGTCGACCAAAGGATAACGTAACGACCAAGGCTGTGCCATACGCACCAATGCAAAATATACCGACGAATCGCCGTGCGGGTGGTACTTACCTAAAACGTCGCCGACGATTCTGGCCGATTTCTTATAGGGTTTGTCCGATGTGTTTCCCAGTTTATCCATACCAAACAACACACGACGATGCACAGGCTTGAAACCATCTCTCACATCGGGCAGGGCTCGAGCTACAATCACCGACATGGAGTAATCGATGTAGGCCGATTGCATCTCTTGTTTAATGTCTATTTTTAAAATTCTATCTTGATCAATCATTTATTAATGAAAATTGGTTATACAATAGTTGGTTTAGCGTACAAAGATAACCATTTTTTGAAAAATCGAAATATCAAATCTAAGAAATAATCTTGAAATTTCGGCATGTTATTTGTTATATATAAGAAAAGGCAAATCACTGCCATTATTTGGCTTAAAGGTGGTATATTTGTCGAACAATATATTTAAGGAGACAGATTGTTTATGGAAAGAAATTTTTCACAACACGTTAAGGAAATTCTCGGTTACAGCCGGGAAGAGGCCGAACGCCTTCAAAATTCCAATATCGTTCCCGAGCATTTATTATTGGGAATTATCCGCGATGGTGCCAATCGCGCTGTCGACGCATTGGTGGGGCTTGGCGCTTCTCTTCAAACATTAAGGAGTTCCCTTGAAAATGAACTGTCCGCTTCCGATAATCACATAGAACGAACAAGCGAGTTGACAATTAGCAAAAGCACCGATAGAGTGTTGAAAATGAGTATGCTTGAAGCTCGGTTTATGAAAAGTGCCGAAACCGATACAGAGCATCTGCTGCTTGCTATATTGAAAGAGTCGGACTCGCCTGCCGCAAAAATCTTGCAGACCAATGACATTACATATGACGAAGTGGCAGCCTTCTTGAAGAATGGTGACAAACCCGCATCTTCCTCCCCGAGCAATATGGGCGCCGGTTTTACCGACGATGAAGATGATGAGATGGAAGACGAGCGCAACTATCGCAGAGAGCAACAAGGCGGTAGTAGCACAACGGCTCAACGCAGCAGTAATAACGATACGCCTGTGTTGGATAACTTCGGGACCGATATGACCAAAGCGGCCGAAGAAGGCCGGTTGGACCCGGTCGTAGGCCGCGACAATGAGATAGAGCGACTGGCGCAAGTGTTGAGCCGGAGAAAGAAAAACAATCCGGTGCTCATCGGCGAGCCCGGTGTGGGGAAATCGGCCATCGTAGAAGGCCTTGCCCTAAGAATTGTGCAGCGGAAAGTATCGAGAGTGCTGTTTGACAAGCGGCTTATATCGCTCGATATGGCTTCGATTGTGGCCGGAACCAAATATCGAGGACAATTCGAAGAGCGCATCAAAGCTATATTGAACGAACTTTCCAAGAATCCGAATATCATTCTGTTTATCGATGAGATTCACACCATTGTCGGCGCGGGAGGAGCTACCGGCTCGCTCGATGCGGCCAATATGCTCAAACCGGCATTGTCGCGTGGCGAGATACAATGTATAGGCGCCACGACTCTCGACGAGTACAGGAAAAATATAGAAAAAGATGGCGCTTTGGAACGCCGTTTCCAAAAAATCATGGTCGAGCCTACCACGCCCGAAGAGACTCTGCAAATACTCAACAATATCAAAGGACGGTATGAAGACCATCATAATGTGACCTATACCGACGATGCGTTGGAGGCTTGTGTCAAATTGACAGACCGCTATGTGAGCGATCGCAATTTCCCCGACAAGGCAATCGACGCATTGGACGAGGCCGGAGCCCGAGTGCATGTCTCGAACATTACGGTCCCCAAAGAAATCGAGAGTTTGGAAGCTCAGATAGAAACTTGCCGGGAGGACAAAATCAATGCTGTGAAATCTCAGAATTACGAACTTGCCGCAAGTTTCAGAGACAAAGAGAAAGAGTTGCAACAATCGCTGGAGCTGGCAAAGAGCAATTGGGAAAGGCAAATGCAGCAGCACCGCGAGATTGTGAACGAAGAAAAGGTCGCCGAGGTAGTCGCCATGATGACGGGGGTACCTGTGCAACGCATCGCACAAGCCGAGGGGAACAAACTTTTGGCTATGAGCGGTGAATTGAAGCGGGAGATTATCGGCCAGGACGAAGCTGTCGATAAGATTGTAAAGGCCATACAGCGAAACCGCGTGGGATTGAAAGACCCGGGAAAACCTATCGGGACATTTATGTTCTTGGGACCCACCGGTGTGGGGAAAACCCATTTGGCTAAAAAATTGGCCGAATACCTGTTCGATTCGAAAGATGCCCTTATCCGTATCGATATGAGTGAATACATGGAGAAATTCACCGTGTCGCGGCTCGTAGGAGCGCCTCCGGGATATGTCGGTTACGAAGAAGGCGGACAGTTGACCGAGAAAGTTCGACGTAAGCCCTATTCGGTGGTGCTGCTCGATGAGATAGAAAAGGCACACCCCGATGTCTTCAATTTGTTGTTGCAAGTATTGGACGAAGGCCGACTCACCGATAGCTTGGGTCGTAGAATCGATTTTAAGAATACGATTTTGATCATGACCTCCAATATAGGAACCCGCCAACTGAAAGATTTCGGACAAGGAATAGGTTTCTCGACCAACACCGTTTCGGAGAAAGACTATTCGAGAGGTGTGATACAAAAAGCCTTGAATCGAGCTTTTTCGCCCGAGTTTTTGAACCGTGTCGACGATATTGTCATGTTTGACCAGCTCGACAAAGAGGCTATTTTCAAAATCATAGATTTGGAACTGAGCGGCTTTTACAAGCGTGTGGAGAATCTGGGATACCACTTGGAAATTACCGACGAAGCCAAAAATTTCATTGCCGAGAAAGGATATGATGTGCAGTTCGGTGCCCGCCCTTTGAAACGAGCCATACAGAAGTATCTGGAAGACGAATTGGCCGAAATGATTATTCGGGCAACGGTACAAGAGGGTGACACGATTGTTGTAGACTATGACCGAGAGAATCACAAAATCGTATCTTCGATTCACGACTCTCAAAAAGAGCAATGACACGGATTCAGCACAAATAAGTCAAAATGTCAGATTTTCGAATCTGGCATTTTTTTTGAAAAATAGTATGCAAACAGAATAGAATCAAAAAATATATAATCATGCAAAAAGGAACTATCGGGGTTACAACCGACAACATCTTCCCCGTCATCAAAAAGTTTTTGTACAGCGATCACGAAATATTTTTGAGAGAACTTGTTTCCAATGCCGTCGATGCCACCCAGAAGTTGAAAACATTGTCTTCATTCGGTGATTTCAAAGGCGAATTGGGAACCATGAATGTATCGATATCTATCGATAAGAAAGCCGGGACATTGACTATCTCGGACCACGGTATAGGCATGACCGCCGAGGAAATCGAGAAGTATATCAACCAAATCGCTTTCTCGGGAGCCGAAGAGTTTTTGGAAAAATACAAGAACGACGCAAACGCTATTATCGGCCACTTCGGGTTGGGGTTCTACTCTTCTTTTATGGTGTCCAAGAAAGTGGAGATACGCACCCTGTCATACAAAGAAGGCGCACAGGCTGTCATGTGGAGCTGCGACGGTTCGCCGGCCTATGAGATGAGCGACATCGAAAAGAGCGACCGTGGCACCGATATTATCCTGTATATCGACGACGAGAATAAAGAGTTCCTCGAAGAGCAACGCATCGAAACCTTGTTGAAGAAATATTGTCGTTTCTTGCCTGTCCCCGTAGTCTTCGGGAAAGAACAAGAATGGAAAGACGGTAAATATGTGGATACCGACAAAGACAAGATTATCAACGATATGGAGCCGGCCTGGACTCGGAAACCGACCGATTTGACCGACGAGGATTATAAAAAATTCTATGCCGACCTTTATCCCGGTATCGACGAGCCGTTGTTCTGGATTCACTTGAATATCGATTATCCGTTTAAACTGACCGGTATTCTCTATTTCCCGAAAATCAAAAACAACATCGATATCAATCGTTACAAGATTCAACTGTATTGCAATCAAGTGTTCGTGACCGATTCGGTCGAAGGCATTGTACCCGATTTCTTGATGCTCCTGCAAGGGGTAATCGATTCGCCCGACATACCGTTGAATGTTTCCCGTTCTTATCTGCAAAGCGATGCCAATGTAAAGAAAATTTCGGGCTATATCACCAAAAAAGTAGGCGAACGCCTGCAAGAAATCTTTAATAGCGACCGCAAGCAATTTGAAGATAAATGGGACGACCTGAAGATATTTATCGAATATGGAATGCTCTCGGACGAAAAATTCTATGAACGCGCCCAAAAATTTGTCTTGCTGAAAGATACCGAAGATAAATACTATACACTCGATGAGTATAAAACGTTGATCGAGGGGAATCAAACCGATAAAGATGGCCAGCTCGTTTATCTCTATGCGACCGACAAAGAGGCTCAGTATAGCTATATCGACACCGCTACAGCAAAAGGATATGATGTATTGTTGATGAATGGGCAACTCGATCCTCACTTCATCGGCATGCTTGAACAGAAATTAGGCAAATGCCGTTTCGTACGAGTGGACAGTGATTTGATTGATAAGTTGATACAAAAGAACGACACGCAGTCATCGGTCGCTCTCGACGAACAGCAGCGCGATATTATGACGACCGTGTTCAAATCGCAAATCCCTACCATCGAAAAGAGCGATTTCCTGATTATGTTTGAGCCTGTGGGAGCTACCGCACAACCTATTGTCATCACGCAAAATGAGTTTATGCGCCGTATGAAGGATATGGCCGCCGTTCAACCGGGTATGGCTTTCTATGGGGAATTGCCCGACAGTTATAACCTCATTGTCAATACAGAGCACCCTTTGACCCAGCGAATCATTGCCGATGTGGAAAATACTTGCAAAGAGCAGTTGACTCCTGTGCTCGGCGAATTGAAAACGGTCAACGAGGATATCGCCCGCCTGCAAGAAGCCAAGAAGGATAAAAAAGATGAAGAAGTGCCGGTTACCGAAAAAGAGGCTTTGAAAAACGCCGAAGAGAAGGCAAAAGAATTGAGAGCCAAGGAAGCCGATATACTGACAGCTTATGCCGATAAGAACCCGTTGGTTCGACAGTTGGTCGATTTGGCTTTGCTCTCGAACAATATGCTGAAAGGCGAGGCGTTGAGCCGATTTATCAAACGCTCGGTCGAGATTCTATAAGGCTAACACGCACAAGTATTTAAAGTAAATCTTTAAGTTTGTATCCCAATGTGGATATAAACTTAAACTTGAATGGCGAATGAGGTGGTTTTAATCTTTGATTCACCTTATTCGCTATTTTTATAGATTTATTAATCAATGAATTAAACAATAAGTCCACCAATGAGATCTTGAACCGAAGATATATTGTTCGCTTCGAGATATTCGGCTATTCCATCGACGATTTTTACAGATATTTGAGGGTCTATGAAATTGGCCGTTCCTATCTCTATGGCCGATGCTCCGGCCAAAATAAACTCTATGGCATCGGTCGCGTTCATGATACCCCCCAGCCCTACAATAGGAATCTTTACAGCGTGATAGGTTTGCCACACCATGCGCAGTGCTATTGGTTTTACACATGCGCCCGACAATCCGCCTGTAATAGTCGAGAGTATCGGGCGGCGTCGATTGGCATCGATGGCCATTCCCAACAGCGTATTGATCAATGATATCGCATCGGCGCCTTCGGCTTCGACAGCCCGGGCAATTTCGGTAATATCGGTCACATTGGGCGAAAGTTTCACAATCAATGTTTTCGAATAGGCTTTCCGCACGGCACGAACGACTTCGGCCGCGCTTTTGCAGGAAGTGCCGAATGCCATGCCGCCCTCCTTTACATTGGGACACGAAATATTTAATTCAATCCCCGGGATACGGTCGAGAGCCGATATTTTCTCGGCGGTAGCTACATAGTCATCGATCGACGACCCCGATACATTGACTAAGAAATTGGTATCTACATCTTTTATGCGGGGGTAAATGTGTTCTATGAAATAGTCGACACCTTTGTTTTGAAGCCCCACGGCATTGAGCATACCCGAGGGTGTCTCGGCCATGCGGGGATAAGGATTGCCTTCCCGATGGTGTAGTGTGGTTCCTTTTACAATGATTCCACCCAAACGGGACAAATCGATAAAATCGGTAAACTCTTCGCCGTAGCCAAACGTCCCGGAGGCGGTCATGACGGGGTTCTTTAACTTTAATCCGCCGATATTTACATTTAAATCTGCCATTTGAGTTTTTCTATATTAAATATGGGACCATCTTTGCACACACACACATGGCCTTCTGTGGTATCTTCTACACAGCAGAGGCATGCTCCCACGCCGCAAGCCATCGTGTTCTCGAGCGAGACTTCGCAAAACAGATTATGCTCGTGGGCATATCGGGCAACAGCTACCATCATCGGTTTGGGGCCGCAAACATAGAGGTTATCAAACGGTTTGTTGAGTAACGAATGTTGTGTGACAAACCCTTTTTCTCCGAAAGAGCCGTCTTCGGTCGATACATAAACCTCGCCAAACTGCTTGAACAGGTCATATTGCAACAGATCTTTATCGGAGCGGAACCCCAATAGGAATACAGGAATATATCCTTTCTCTTTCAAATACTTGCCCCAATAGAGCAAGGGAGCGATACCTACGCCTCCACCAATGAGCAATATTCTCGAATCTTTGTTCACAGGCAGTGAGAAGCTATTTCCCAGCGGCAACACCAAGTTGAGCGTTTCGCCTTGTTGCAGATTGCACAATGTGCGGGTGCCATCGCCGGCGATTCGTATCAATAGCCACAATTCGTTGTGGGTATAGTCTACCCAATGAATCGAGATAGGGCGCCGTAAAAAAGTCGTGGCCGATCGCTCGACTTTCGCTTCGACAAATTGTCCCGGCAATATTGGCGGTAATGCCTCGCCATGATCCGGGTTTAGTTTTAAAAGCGCATAATTGTCATGCAATTTCACATTTTCGGAAACCCGAAAATCAAGGATATATTTTTTCATAATCTCATTTTACAACGGCAAAGATAGTGAAAGGTGAGCGCAGAGACAAAACAAAACGAAGTTTTCGTTTTGTTCTATGCCGAGCCGCATCCTATCTTCAATGATAGTGAAGGTCGAGAGCGATACAAAAAGCTTGCTCATTTTGTATCGTCGAGTCGCATCATATTTTTGTGAAACTTATTTATCCTATATTGTCGGGAGAAAAGGTTTCAAATGTGTTATCGGAATAGAAAATCATTATTTTGGCGACTTTTTTATTTTTCTGTATCGGGGCATGAGGCTCGAAATAAGGCTCGCTCAATGAGTTTATATCCACATTTTCAACACTATCGGTATTATTGACCGGTTTATTTGAGCCAGATTCCTTTGAATATTTCGAATCGTTCGAGGTCTCGGCCGCATTTAGGCCGTTCTCATCGTCGAATAGCGACCAAGCCGAATGAATTGCTGCGGGCTGCACGGTGTGAGAGTGAGAGTCCTCCCGCATCTTTGTCGCATCGCCAGATGAGTCCAAGAACATGGACCCTTCGCCATATAATAACCAATAGATCGAGAGTGTGGGATAGGCTGCATGAATTTTCCCAATGGTAATCACACTGATTTTTTGATTCCTTCCCGCCAAAATTTGCGACATGGACGAGCGCTGTATTTCTGTCGCATCGGCAAATTGGGTAATCGATAGGCCTAAATGCTCGATCACCTGTTTGATTCGCCCGGCTATGGCAATAGCATCTCCTTCTTCCATCGTATATAAGGGATTACAATAATAAAAAATTCTACATTACAAATGTAATAAAATAATTTGAGAATGCAAATTCACAATTGAGGATTTTCCACAACACAATTGTAACTTCAAACTCATTTCGTGAACTACCAATAAAATATAACATCACTTATTTAGCACTTATAATCATAAACAATTTCTTTATATATAAATATCTATAACATTGAAATATAAATACTTATATATTATAGATAATACAATATAGAGGTGTGAGAGGTGGTTAATGGCATCGATTATTATATTAAAAGTTTAATATTCTGTTATTAATATATTGATTAATAGCAGATTATAATTAAATATATGGTGTATAAACCACTGTTATATCGATTATTACATTTGTAAATCACAAGTGAGAACTACTACTCTATTTGATGCTATTTTGTAAATTACGCTCATGGTTACAATTGTAATTTTATAAAAACTCGTTCACAATTTTACATTGAATGTATTTTCTTACGGTAAATTTCCCTATACTCGTTCCTTTGTGTACAACTGTAAATGCAGAGAGAAATATGCGAAGGATTTTGCCTCAAAGTAAGTGCTATTTTATACTTATACTATTAAAATATAAGATATTATAATACAGTTGAAACTACGCTTTACAAATAAAAAAAAGAGACTCGAAATAGAAAATCCGAGCCTCTCGTTATATCAATTTATCGGAATATACTGTTTACAACCCCAACTCCTCTTTCAAATAGTGAGCGGTAAAGGTATCTTGTTTACAAATCTCTTCGGGAGTGCCGGTTGCCAAAATGCGCCCACCGTTTTTACCCCCTTCGGGTCCCATGTCGATAATGTAGTCAGCACATTTGATTATATCCAAATTGTGTTCGATGACAATAACAGTGTTTCCTTTATCGACCAACCGGTTCAACACCGAGAGCAATACCCGAATATCTTCGAAATGTAGCCCCGTTGTGGGTTCATCGAGGATATAGAGTGTTTTGCCGGTATCCCGCTTGGACAATTCGGCGGCCAATTTTACACGTTGGCTCTCCCCTCCCGAAAGCGTTGTGGAGGGCTGTCCCAGTTTAATATAGCCGAGGCCAACATCTTGCAAGACTTTGATTTTTGAGATAATCGACGGTATGTTTTCAAAAAACTCGACCGCTTGATTAATCGTCATATCCAGCACGTCGGCAATCGACTTGCCTTTGAATCGCACTTCCAATGTCTCTCGATTGTATCGTTTGCCGTGACATGCCTCACATGGCACGAGTACATCGGGCAAGAAATTCATTTCGATAGTTTTATATCCGTTGCCGCCGCACACTTCGCAACGTCCACCGGCAATATTGAACGAGAACCGTCCCGGTTTATATCCTCTGATTTTAGCCTCGGGTAACTCTACGAATACGTTGCGAATATCGGCAAAGACACCGGTATAGGTAGCCGGATTAGAGCGTGGAGTACGCCCCAATGGCGATTGGTCGACGGTCACGATTTTATCGATATGCTCCAGTCCTGTTATCGATTCGTAGGGCAATGGTTCCTGTAAGGAGCGATAAAATTTTTGACTGATAATTGGCTGTAAAGTGCCGTTTATCAAACTCGATTTCCCGCTACCCGAGACTCCGGTGACGCAAATAAATTTGCCCAATGGAAATTCGGCGGTCACTTGTTTCAGGTTATTTCCGGTAGCGCCCGACAGCACAATCTTTTTCCCGTTCCCTTTACGGCGCTCAGACGAAAATTCGATTTTACGGATACCGTTAAGGTATTGAGCGGTGAGCGTATCGGTCTTTAACATCTCTTGGGGGGTACCGGCAAAAACTACCTCCCCACCCAATCGTCCGGCTCGCGGGCCCAGATCTACCACATAGTCCGATTCGAGCATCATCTCTTTATCGTGTTCCACCACGATAATCGAGTTGCCCATATCCCTCAAATCTTTCAAGGAGTGAATCAGTCGGGTATTATCCCGCTGGTGCAATCCTATGCTGGGCTCGTCGAGAATGTAAAGCACGTTGACCAGTTGAGAGCCTATTTGTGTGGCCAGCCTTATACGTTGGCTCTCTCCGCCCGACAAGGTAGCCGAAGCCCTATTGAGACTCAAATAGTCCAAACCTACCTCGACAAGAAAATGGAGCCGGTTACGAATCTCTTTCAATATCTCGACCGCTATCTGACGTTGCTGCGGTGATAATTCATACTCTACATGATTGACCCATTCGTATAGTTCCGATATATCCATATCGGCCAGCTCGGCGATATTTTTATCTGCTATTCTGTAATGCAAGGCTTCTTTATTGAGCCTACGCCCCTCGCAAACGGGACAAACTGTTGTGGTCACAAATTGCCCGGCCCATTTTTGTGCTTGCGAAGGCGCGTCGCTTTGCTGTTGGACTTCGATGTACTTTATCAAACCATCGAACGAGAGGAAGTAATTGGAGGTTCCCAAGGACTCGTTTTTGATTTGCAGGCGTTCGTCGGTACCGTTCAATATATCGTCGAGAGCCTCTTCCGAAAGGTCTTTAATAGGGGTTTTCAAATTGTCGCCATATTTCTCGCAAATGGCCGCTATTTGCCAAAATATCAACGAGTTTTTATATTTCCCGAGAGGGACTATCCCCCCCTCGTATATCGATTTCTCCTCATTGGGAATGATTTTCGAGCGGTCGATAATATTGACATATCCCAATCCTTTGCACTTGGGGCAGGCTCCTTGCGGCGAGTTGAACGAAAAGTTATGCGGGGCTGGTTCGCTATACGACAATCCGGTTTGCGGATCCATCAATGTGCGGCTATAATGTCTCAACTCCTGTGTGTCGGCATCGAGAATCATCAGTTGTCCGTCGCCTTGTTTCATGGCGGTTTTCACACTCTCGTGCAATCTTCGTTCGTCGTCGGTGTCGACAATCAGCTTATCGACGACCAATTCGACACTGTGATTCCGATAGCGGTCGAGTTTCATGCCGTGGGTTATTTCGCGCAATTCACCATCTACTCTCACCGTGAGGTATCCTTTCTTGCGCACCTGTTCAAACAGTTCTTTATAATGCCCCTTTCGGTTACGGACCAAAGGCGCGAGGATATAGGTTTTTCTCCCTTGATATTGCTCCATAATTAAGGAGATGATTTTCTCCTCGGTATAGCGCACCATCTTCTCCCCCGACAAATAGGAATAGGCCTCTCCTGCCCGTGCGAACAGCAATCGCAGGAAGTCAAAAATTTCGGTCGTGGTTCCTACTGTCGACCGGGGGTTTTTATTCGTTGTTTTTTGTTCGATCGAGATGACAGGACTCAATCCTGTGATTTTATCCACATCGGGGCGTTCCATACCGCCGAGCATATTGCGGGCGTATGCCGAGAAGGTCTCGATATAACGACGCTGCCCCTCGGCAAAGATAGTATCGAAAGCCAACGACGATTTCCCGCTGCCACTCAATCCGGTAATCACGGTGAGACTGTCACGAGGAATGGTAACGTCGATGTTTTTAAGATTATGGACTCGCGCCCCATATATTTCTATTTGTTCTTCCGCTTTCATTTTTTATCGATTACCCACTCTTTTCTATAAGCGACAAACTGGCGTTTCGTATAATACAGGTCGTCTTTACGGGGTATTTTTAGGTAGTAAACTTTTCTCGACTTATCGGGCATGGTGCGGGTGCGCAACCACGGATTGGCCTCTTTCAACTGGGCATAGGAGATACCTTGCGATTGCGCGAACCGAGCCAAGTCGGTAATTGTCGTATCGACTTTTACCAATGTATATCCAATGGGTTGGTAAAGCTGGTTGGTTTTCAACTTGTAGCCATATTTCGAAGGATTGGAAAATATCTCTTTCATGGCCAAAATGCGGAATACATAACGCGATGTCTCCTCGTTCAGCCACAAGTCGAAGGTGTGGTCTGCCAGTTGCTTGTCGAGTTCGGTCGATATACGCCCCATGCCGGCGTTGTACGAAGCTGCCACAGTCGCCCAGTTACCATATTTTTTATAAGCGTCTTTCAAATACCGGCAAGCGGCTCTTGTCGCTTTTTCTATGTGGTAACGCTCGTCTATATCGTTATTCACTTCGAGCCCATATTCCCTTCCGGTACGAGCCATGATTTGCCAAATTCCGGCTGCTTTGGCAGGCGATAAGGCTCTCGGTGACAAGGTGCTCTCAATAACGGCCAAGTACAAAAAGTCGGTAGGTATCCCCTCCTCTTTCAAGATAGGCTCCATTATGGGGAAATAACGGTTAGCCCGTTTTATTGCCAATGAGGTGGAAGAGTGCATGTAACACAATGTTGTCAGTTCCCGGTCGAAGCGTTCATACAAATCGAGTCGGTCCAAACTGATAGGCTCATTGGCAAACTTGGTATGCAACGGGAACTCGGGAATTACCACATCTGAAAATTCGGTTACCGGGGAGCTTTGCTGCCCATAAGCGAGGAGTAACGACCCCAAGAAAATAATGGTTGTACAAAGTCTATTCAGTCCCATTGGATCTTTTTTTAATCTTTACCGCGTAAAATATTGATATGGCCTTTTAATTTCATTTTTTTTCCGTTCGACCCTTTGGCTTCTATGACATAATAGTAAACTCCGGGGTCGACATATTTGCCTCGATATTTACCGTCCCAACCTTGGTCGGGGCTATCGAAATAAAACATTTGCACCCCCCATTTGTTGAAAATCCAGCATTTGAAATCGACAATCGATTTATAGGCTACTTTCCACTCATCGTTTACACCGGGACTTGTACCTGGCGAAAAGATATTGGGCGCTTCCAAGCGGGGTTCTCCTATGTTGACGGTAAATGTTTCGCTGTATGCCTGACATTCGGCTGTGCTGTTACTGCCGACTAAACGTACATAGGTAATGCCTTCGTCTCGGAAAGTATATCGCAGGGTCTCGTCGTTGTAACGAGCCAATGTGCTCGAAAAATCCTCTTTATCCGAGAACTCCCATTCGATATGAGTGACAGCGTCGGTCTTATAGGCTTGGAACTCGATTTCGGCCGGAGCCGACCCACCTAAATATTCCGTAGGTTGCCGGTCGTCCTCGTTGAGCGCGTCTTCTCGATAATCCTGTACGGCGATTGCGGTTACCCCTATCGCCGTAGCAATATATTCGCCTGTCGATACCGATTGTCCCATACCCCAGTAGTTGAGTAGCAGGTCGCCCGAAACGCTAAAATCGGTGTTGCAAAGAGGCGCTGGTACCTGAATGGTCGAAGAAAAATCATCGACAGTCTCCGACTGTGCCGTTTGTATATACAAGAGAGACTCTTCGTCCCATACCAGACTCATATAGCTGATTGTTAACTCCCTTGGCAAGTCTTTGGGAGCGCCGTTGATCGAATAGTAATTGAGCTTGCCTCCGCTGCCGTCGAGCAACAGGGTGGTAAGTTCACATTGCCCCGGATCGTTCGAAACAGAAACCCCATTCAAAATGAGCGGGGCTTGTGAATAGTCGATTATCCACATATAGTAAGAACGTCCGTTTTGTTCGGCTATATATCCGCAATCGGCTTCGGTAATAGAGAGTGTAGAGCGAGACCCGTTTTGTACGGCGCCGGTCACCGGTGTAGCCAAAGCCGCGCCCGATGGGCCGAACCGGCTCCAAGAAATGAGCGAGTCGTCTTCTCCTGTGAACTCGATTGTCGCATTGTCCAACGAATAGATGACAAATACGCCTCCATTCAGACCCGTGCTGGCCTCGGGGATATGGCCGTCGTATGCTTGCTTCCCCCCACCCGATACTGCTATTTGTTGGGCGCATAGTCCGCCAAACGTGAGAAGACTTGCCCAAAAGAAGAGGATTCTATACATATTAATCCGAATAACAAATGAGTGACAAAGTTACAATTTTTCGATTAATCGCATTTCTATCTACAATTTAAAATTTCCCAATAAGCGTGTTTATGCAAGAATTAACGGGCAGCCTTGCGATTAGGTTTGCAACTGACAATATTTTTATATACTTTTGCTTTTCATATTATAGCAAATCTAAGCATAAAAGACAACAACGGAGCAATGAAATATACACGAATAGCAATAGTTTTAATACTCTCTTTTACAGCCATTTTTACTTCTTTGGCTCAACCCGAAGGATTACAGACCAAAGTCATAGACGGCAAAGAATTTTATATTTATAAAGTGAAGCCGTCGGAAGGATTTTATTCGATCAGCCATAAATTCGGCATATCACAAGAAGAAATCATTCGATACAATCCCGCGGCCAAAAACGGGCTGAAAAGAGGCCAATTGTTAATGATCCCGACCCATAAGACGGCAAACGGACAAGACTCTGACTCGGAGGTCGAAAGCACATTCGAGCATACCATCGTACGGGGCGAATCGCTGTACTCCATTTCCAAGACCTATAAAGTATCGATACAAAGCATCATCGACCTTAATCCCGGTTCGGAACGAGGCATCAAAGCCGGAGCTACCTTAAAGATACCCCAACGCTATCAAAAGAAAAAAACGACACAGCCCCAGCAGCCCGCACCGGCACAAGTTCCTGTGGCCGAAAAGCCTACTACCGCTCAATCCCCGGCAACTCCCGATAACGAGCCGTCGGGCGAATATGTCTATCATACAATCGGCGAAAGCGAAACCCTCTTCTCCATAGCCAAGCGGTATGACATGGATATAGAGACTATTTTGAAACTCAACCCGGGAATTTCGCCCAATAACTTGAAAAAAGGCTCTGTCATACGATTGACTCCCGATACCAAAGAACCCGATGTGACTATTGAGTCCAAGCAACTATACACAAAGTACAAAGTGCGTAAAAAAGAGACGTTGTATAGTATCTCGAAGAAATTCGGAACCACTGTCGAGGAAATCAAGAAATGCAATCCCGACATCAAACAAATCAAACAAAACGATATCATAAACATTCCCGCCGGAATAGAATATAATACGATTACGGCCGAGAACCCCATTACAAGCGCCGAAATCAACAATATATACAACAAGTTGTACAAAAGCGACAAGAAAGGGGTTGTCAATGTGGCGATCATACTCCCGTTCATGTTGAAGCAATCTCATGTCGACACCAAAGCGAGCTTATATACCGAGTATTATCAAGGTTTCTTAATGGCGGTGGACAGCCTCAAACGCCAAGGGGCGTCGATCAATGTATATGCCTATGATTCGGAAGATTCCGAAGCGACGGTTCGTAATATCCTTGCCGACCCGCAAATGAAAACCATGGATTTGATCATCGCTCCCGAAGACGACAGCCATATCAAAATGATCGGCGATTTCGGTTTGGCCAACGATATAAATGTGGTCAACACGTTCTCTCTTAAAAACGAAGATGTTTCGCTCAACGCCAAAATATTCCAAACGAATATCCCCCACTCCTATTTGTATGCCGAAGCGGCCGACCGCTTTATACGTTACTTGGGGAATCGCAAAATCGTGTTTTTATCGCCTACCCCCGAGGACAACGATAAAAAAGATTTTATCGATGGATTGAAAGGCGAATTGTCGCGCGCAAATATCCCGTATAGCGAAATAAAGTTTGAACAGGATTTGAATTTGCTGGATAGAGACTCTATCTTTACAGACGAAAGCGGTATTGTGTTTGTCCCGACATCGGCAAAGAAGAGAGTGTTGTCATCGGTAATCGCAGCGCTCGAATTGTTGAAAGACAACAAACGCGACTTGGACATAGCCCTCTTCGGATATCCCGAGTGGCTGATTCTCGTGCCGGAATATTTGAATGAATTTTATAAACTGAATACTTATTTGTATTCCCGTTTCTATGCCAATCCGTTTGAAGAAAGCACCAAATCTTTCCACAAGAGATTCCTTTACTGGTACAACAAAGACATGATAAACGCCAGCCCTCAATATGCGTTATTGGGTTTCGATACCGGCATATATTTCCTCTCGGCGATTCGGGAACATGGGAAGAACTTCGCATTGCAAGATACGAAACCTTCGACCGACCGCATACAAACCGATTTCTCGTTCCAGCGTATAAATAATTGGAGCGGTTTTATCAATAAATCGTTCTATTTTGTCAATTTTACGCCCGATTTCACGATTCGGAAAATTAGAGAATAATCCCTCATGAGAGCACTACGATATATATTGTTGTTTATAGCCATTCTCTGTTGCCATACAGGATGGGCTCAACGAAGTGATTATCAACCCGAATTTACCGTGGGTGTCAAAGGTGGCACCACGCTTTCGAGGGTATCGTTTACGCCTACGGTGACTCAATCCCTGCTTTTGGGTTACACCGGTGGTGTGTCGATTCGTTATATCGAAGAAAAATATTTCGGGCTGATTGCCGAGGTTAATTTCACACAATGCGGTTGGAACGAGACTTTCGATACCGACCCTTACACCTATTCACACACACTCAACTATGTGACGGTACCCTTTCTTACTCATTTCTTTTTCGGCAACCGCATCGTTCGTGGCTTTATCAATGCCGGCCCCCAAATCGGTTTTTTGCTAAGCGATAGCTACAAGAGCAGCTTCGATATTCACAACCTGCCCGAATTCAGTCAAAAAAGTAAGGTAAAAGAAATATATACCATGGATATAGCTCATAAAATCGACTATGGAATCATGGCCGGAGCCGGGATAGAATTTCGCATCGCAAAGAGCCATGGCATTGTGTTGGAAGGGCGATACTATTATGGATTGGGCGATATTTTCAATAACCGTAAAAAAGACGTCTTTTCGGCTTCTCACAATCAAATCATCACCATATCGCTGGGCTATCTATACCACTTCTGATTTTAGCAGTACAAAATCTTAAAAACCAACTCTTTCAATAAATCGCCGTCGTTGCTCGACGCCCCCGAGCCTATGCCTTTGGAACGGGCGTCGTATTGGCGGAGCAATGCGATAATATCGATACATTTAAAGGCGTTGTACGAGCGCATAGCGGCCAAATAATCGCGCGCTTGGAAAGAACTTCTCAAATTGAGCTCTTTCATGATACCAGTTTCCGATTTATCGGGGGAATAGTAGCATAACATCAGATTGGAAAAGAAATTGAACAGCACGCTTATCGTTACCACCAATGGATTATTCTTGGGATTGTGTTCGAAATATTGCACGATTTGGGCGACTTTCGACGCATTTCTCGAAATAATGGCATTGAGCAATTCATAATTGTTGAAGTCTTTGCTGATGCCCACATTCCGTTCGACCGTTTCGGGGGTAATGCGCACACTCCCTTCGGGCAGCGAAATCGCCAATTTGTCGAGTTCACCGCTCAACCGGCTCAAATCGTTCCCGACAAAATCGGCCAGCATCGATACGGCTTTCGGTTCTATCGACAGGCTTTTAGCCGCTACATAATTATTGATGAATGCGGGCAGTTGGTTGTCATACAATTTTTTCGACTCATACACGACCCCAATGCTCTCGATACCGGCAATAATCTTCTTATTCCTAAGCGTCCCGTTTTTGTAGCAGATAACCAAAATCGTACTCATCAAAGGTTTCTGCAAATAGTATGACAGGTTGTCTATCCCTTTGATATTCTGGGCTTCCTTGACTACGATCAACTGTCGCTCGGCCATCATGGGAAATCGCTTGGCCGCATTGACAACGAGCGCAAAATCGTCGACGTCGGCACCATATAGAATGGTTTGATTGAAATCTCGCTCCGTTTCGTTCAACGCATTAGCTATAATGGCGTCGCATATCAAATCGATATAATACGACTCGTCTCCCATCAGCAGATAAACGGGTTTAAATCGTCTCTCCCGTATATCCTGTAAAATAGCGACATGTTGATTGGTATCTTTTTTAGCCATAATTTAGTCTTCGTCAAATCGCAAATGTTTCACCGTCGTTCGTTTCCCGATAATCAGTTTCAAGGCTTCTACACCTATCAAGACATGCTCTTCTACAAAATCACGGGTGATTTTCTTGTCGCTTTCTTCGGTTTTGACACCGGTCGAAATCATGGGCTGGTCCGAAACCAAGAGCAAAGCCCCTACCGGAATTTGATTGGCAAACCCTACCGAGAAGAGTGTGGCCGTTTCCATATCGACGGCCATGCAGCGAATACGGCGCAAATAATCCTTGAAACTGTCGTCAAATTCCCACACTCGGCGGTTGGTCGTATATACCGTTCCAGTCCAATAATCGCGATGATGATTTCTTACGGCCGTAGAGACCGCTCGCTGTAACATGAATGCCGGCAATGCCGGGACTTCGGGCGGGAAATAGTCGTTTGAAGTCCCTTCCCCTCGAATAGCCGCTATCGGCAATATGTAGTCGCCCAGTTTGTTTACTTTTTTTATTCCTCCGCATTTACCCAAAAACAAGACGGCTTCGGGGGCGACAGCACTCAACAGGTCCATAATGGTAGCCGCATTGGCGCTTCCCATACCGAAATTGATAATTGTTATCCCCTCGGCCGACGCGCTGGGCATATTGCTGTCCTCTCCCATGATAGGAACATGGAAGTGAGAGGCGAATATCTCGACGTATTTCGAAAAATTGGTCAATAGAATGTGCTTGGTAAATTCCTTGACAGGCCTTTGTGTATATCGAGGCAACCAATTTTCTACAATCTCTTGTTTTGTTTTCATAAATGCGTAATTTTGGAGTAAATTTACAGAAATAATTAGAAAGCGCAAATTTTCATATCCGAGATGATCGAGTTGAATTTACCTCCATTCCCTTATAAAATAAAACACGACAAGGATAAAATCCTTATTTTCGACGATTTGCGCCGCCGATATGTAACACTCACCCCCGAGGAATGGGTGCGACAGCACTTTGTGGCTTTTCTGGCTAATCAAAAGGGATTCCCCCGGGGATTAATGGGTAACGAAATATCGTTGACACTTAACAAATGCAACCGTCGCTGCGACACTATCGTATATGACCGAGCGGGCGTACCTCTGTGCATTGCCGAATATAAGGCTCCGCATATCGAGATCAGCCAAAGGACGTTCGACCAAATCGTTCGCTATAATATGGTGTTGCAAGTTAAATATTTGTTCGTGTCAAATGGGCTGACGCACTATTGTTGCCGCATTGACTATGCCGGCAATAGCTACTCTTTCCTCCCCGACATACCGGCTTACGCCGATTTATGATTCATTTGCCATGCCTCGTATCTCCAACACATTCAACGAAGAGGTCTATGCCGTTGTCGAACTGATTCCCCACGGTAAAGTACTTTCTTACAAATCGGTCGCAATCTTGGCTGGTTATCCTCAATATGTGCGGCAGGTAGGCCGAGCATTGAAAATCGTATCCCGAGACAGGCATCTGCCCTGCCACCGGGTAGTTAACAGTTGCGGACGGCTTGTGCCTCATTGGGAAGAACAAGGCCGGTTGCTGGCCCGTGAAGGAGTGGTGTTCAAATCCAATGGGTTGGTCGACATGAAGCAATGCGCTTGGCGTGTACTCGACGATATGGAATAAAAAAAGACTCGCTACGATGAGCGAGTCTTTTCGAGAGGTTCCTAGCAGAATCGAACTGCTGTAAACGGTTTTGCAGACCGGCGCCTAACCACTCGGCCAAGGAACCCTGTGTTCTTTATGAGCGATTGCGAGGGCAAAGGTATATCATATTTTTCTATTTTGCAATATCTGAAATTTATTTTTTGCACTCGCCGTCGTTTATTTTTCGGGATCGGCAGGGCTTATCGCAGCCGCAACAAGGCGAACTGGGCTCTTTTCTCGCTCGTACCATATTGACAATCTTGTATATAATGTAGACAACCGTTATAACCAAGATTATCCCTACGATGATCGTTTGAATAGTTGTGCTCATCGATTTATTTTTTCATGAAATAGGTAACTCTGTTTTCTATATCGTCAACGGTCACAAGGTTGAGCGTGCGGTTTCGTCTCATATATGAAAGCATCATGAAATCGCCCGAACAACAAGACAGATGGAAGAACAATATAAACAAGACCGCTATCCTTCCCCATAGTGGTATGGGAAACAAAAATACCAAAGCCAACAATCCCAATAAAATCAAGAATGGGGCGAGAGCGACACGCCTAAACGATGGATAGTCGGCCACGAAATTGTGAGCGGCGGCGTAGAATACAAACGATTTCCAAATAGCTCCGAATCTCACATCGGCCGCACCTTCGTTTTTATATGCGAGCCAGTGAATGAATTCATGGATCGGAATGATAATGGCACACCCCAAAAGCGAGAAGGAAAGGCACAGGAATATCTTCTCCAAAAATTGAGAAAATGTCGCAGCTTCCTTCCACAAAACAACAATCAAGAAACCGATAAAAAACGATACCACCAGCAAAACGGCGGTATAAACCGCCAAATATAACTTGCCCGGCTTATGTTGCATCAGGAAATGTTTGATATCGTCATATGCAAACGAATCGACCACACTATATCCCGCAGCCTTATAAACAGACAAAAAGCTCTCTTTATCCATATAGTCGCATTATATGATTAATAATCCTATTTGATAAACAATAAACGAGACGAGCCACGCCACCCCTGTATTGTAGAGAATGGTGAATACGCTCCACTTCCAACTCCCCGTCTCTTTCGCTATGGCTATTACAGAGGCGATGCAAGGAAAGTACAATAGCACGAATACCATGAATGTGAGCGCTACCAGCGGGGTGAAATCGGGGGTTCCGGTCACCGGATTGGGCTGTGATATTTTTTGGGACAACGACAATGTTTCGTCGATATCGCTCTCGGAATACAAAACCCCGAGGGTGCTTACGACCAACTCCTTGGCCGCTGTTCCCGAAAGCAACGATGTGGTCACTTTCCAATTGAAGCCCAATGGCTCGACAAGGGGAGTCACCGCCTGCCCTATCTTACCCAAATAGGAGTTGCTTTGTTGCTCCATTTGTTCATGCGGGGTAAGTTCCCGTTCATAAGCCACCTCGGGGCGAGGATAGTAGCTCAAAAACCACACGACGATCGAGGCGACCAAGATAACGCCACCCATCTTGCGCAAATATTGTTCGGCTTTGCTCCACATGTGTCGGAGGGTTGCCTTTGCGGTGGGCATACGGTAAGGAGGCAATTCCATGACAAAGGGAGTCTCGTCTACTTTGAAAAGGAAACGTCTCATCAATTTGGCGGTAATAATGGCTACAATGATACCCAGTAGATAAAGCCCGATAAACACGAGGCTGGCATACCGCGGGAAAAAAGTTCCCACCAACAGAATATAAATGGGTATTCGGGCGCTGCATGAAATAAACGGATTTATCAGTATGGTTATCAACCGGCTGCTACGGCTTTCGATAGTACGGGTGGCCATAATGGCGGGAACATTACACCCGAATCCCATAACCAATGGAATAAAAGACTTGCCGTGCAGCCCTATTTTGTGCATGATTTTGTCCATGATGAAAGCTGCCCGAGCCATATAGCCCGAGTCTTCCATAAACGAGATGAACAAATAGAGAATCAAAATATTGGGTAAGAAGACGATAACACCCCCTACTCCGCCGAGCACACCATCTATCAAGAGGTCTTTCAATGGCCCGGCAGGCATATAGTTCCCTATGATACCCGAGAGCCAGCTCACGGCGCTTTCGATCCACTCCATAGGATATGCACCTACGGAGAATGTAGCTTCAAACATGAGCCACATCAAAAAGATGAATATGGGGAAACCAAACAGTTTATTGGTCACAAACGAGTCGATAATACGAGTTGTTTTGGCCTCCTCTTTATTACCCGGGGTATAGGTCTCGGCCAAAGCCCCCGAGATAAAGCCATATTTTTCGTTTGCGATAGCCGATTCAATATCTTCGTTTAGTGTCGCTTCGATTTTTTTGACTTCGGCGTCGCGCATTTTCATCAATTCGGGATAGGAGTCGGCATTTTGCAACATCGTTTTCACTTCGGAGTCGCCTTCGAGTGTTTTGATCGCTAAATACCGGGGCGAAAACTCCCGTGTGCAAGTGGGGTCTTGCTTCAATAAGTTTTTAAGCGGAGTAATCCCGTTCTCTATTACATTGCCCAAATTGACATGAACGTGGCGCACCGATTCGTGGCGGCCTTCATATACATCGATAATCGTGTCGAAAAGTTTATGCACCCCCCTTCCCGAACGGGATACCGTGGGAACGATAGGAATACCTATCATATTGCCCAAATGCGTGTAATCGATTTTGCCACCGCTCTGTTCCAATTCGTCGAACATGTTCAAGGCGATAACCATTCGGTAATCCATGTCGATCAATTCGGTCGTCAAGTAGAGATTGCGTTCCAAATTGGAGGCGACGACCACGTTCACAACTACATCGGGTGTTTCGTTTTTCAAATATCGGCGAACATACAGTTCCTCGGGCGAATAGGCCGAAAGCGAATAGGTTCCCGGTAAATCGTATATATTGAAATGATAGCCGTTATAATCGAAAAATCCCTTTTTGGCATCGACCGTTACCCCACTGTAATTACCCACATGCTCGTGGGCTCCCGAAGCGATATTGAACAACGATGTCTTACCGCAGTTGGGGTTTCCTACCAATGCAATGTTTATGGTCTTGCTGCTCTGTGTAAGCGCCCGTTCTATGCTGTCGCCGTCGGGACGGTTCTTCTCGACTTCCAACTTCGATTCTCCGCTTCCTTGTTTGGTGTCGGCAAAAGTCGCTTCCGCCTCCTCCGGGGTAATTACCTCGACCAACGAAGCCTCACTACGGCGTAACGAGATTTCGTAATCCATGATTTTGTATTTGATAGGATCTTTCAGCGGCGCGTTCAGCTCGACAAGAACCGTTTGCCCTCGTACGAAGCCCATTTCGATAATTCGTTTTCTAAACGCACCGTGACCTAACACTTTCACAACGACTGCTTTATCTCCTGTTTTCAAATCGGATAATCGCATAGTAAACAGTTTTTCGTTTTTTCCGATTGCAAATTTCGCAATTTGTTCTGTATATTATTTATAATCCGTATAAATAATAACATATTTTCACAATCTTAGAAATGAAAGTGAAGTTCACAAAGAGAAGGCGCACTTTCGCCGTTACCACTCCGAGAGACGCCTTTTACAACTGCCGTTTGCTATCGGCTCCTTCCATAAAATTTATAAAGGCATTATTGACCAGTCGGTTACCTCCCGGAGTCGGATAATTTCCCGAGAAATACCAGTCTCCCGGATGGTTGGGTATTGCTTGGTGCAGTCCTTCCAAAGTTTGATAAACGATTTCCACTTGCGCCGTAATGTTGTCGGAGGTCAACATTTGAGCAATTTTACCCGAAATCTCCTCCTGTGTAAACGGTTCATAAATTTCCTTTACATAATTGACAATCTGTTCTTTGGGATAGTGCTGCTGGGCTTTGGATTTGCGATATACCTCCTCGATGACAGCCTCCATTCCCCTATCTCTCAATAACGCCATAGCGGCTTTGAAAGCGATAAACTCGCCCATGCGCGACATGTCTATGCCGTAACAATCGGGGAAACGTACTTGCGGCGACGACGAAACAATAATTATTTTCTTGGGACGCAACCGATCCAATATTTTGATAATGCTTTGTTTCAACGTAGTCCCGCGCACGATGCTATCGTCAATCACAACCAAGTTGTCTATCCCAGGGAGCACTGTCCCGTAGGTTATGTCATACACATGGGCTGCCAAATCGTCCCGAGTGTCGCCTTCTGAAATAAACGTTCGTAACTTTATATCTTTGATAGCCACTTTTTCCGACCGGACTTTGAGCGAAAGGATTTGCTTCAATTCAGCGTCGCTCAGGGAGCCGGAAGCGTTGCGTATCTTTACCAACTTCTGCTCGGTCAAATAGTTGTCGAGACCTTCGAGCATACCATAAAAAGCAACTTCGGCGGTGTTGGGAATGAACGAGAATACGGTGTGAGCCAAGTCGTAGTCGATGCTTTTCAAGATTTGTGAAGTGAGATGTTTTCCCAGTTCTTTCCGCTCTCTATATATATCCACATCGCTGCCTCGGGAAAAATAGATGCGTTCGAATGAGCAAGCGCTGTAATTGAGCGGGGGTAGAATAGGCTCGATGTGTATCTGCCCTTGGCGGTTCACTACCAAACATTCGCCCGGGAGCAGCTCTTTGATTTGCTCGATGGTAAGATTCATAGCCGTTTGTATAACCGGACGTTCCGATGCGACGACGACAATTTCATCGTCGGCATAATAAAACGCCGGGCGTATGCCCCGGGGGTCACGGAAAGAGAACATGTCGCCGCTACCTGTCATTCCGCAAATGACATATCCGCCGTCCCAAATGCGAGCGGGTTTTTTAAGGACCTCCGCTATGTTCAGATTGTTTTCTATGGCTTCGGTTATAGACCTGTCGTCCAATCCCTCCGCTTTATATCGGTCATATAATTTCTGATTCTCCATATCGAGGGCATGCCCCACTTGTTCCAGCAAGACAAATGTATCGGCATAGCTACGAGGGTGTTGTCCTTTGGCAACAATGCTGTCGAAAATCTCGTCGACATTGGTCATGTTGAAGTTGCCGCACAATAGCAAATTGCGCGATCGCCAATTTCCCCTTCGCAAAAATGGGTGCACATACGACAGCCCCGAACGTCCGGTTGTGCTATATCGCAAGTGCCCCATATAAACCTCTCCGGCAAAAGGCAAATGCAAGGCGGCCCACTCGGCATCGCTTTTATCGTGAGGGGTTTCTTGAATTTGTTTTTTTACATTCGCAAAAATTTCCTGTATGGCGCCGGTTCCCATTGCACGCTCCCGATAGATAAACTCTTCGGCCGGTTGGGCATGCAGTTTCACGCAAGCGAGCCCCGCACCCTCTTGGCCCCGGTTGTGCTGTTTCTCCATCAGAAGGTACAATTTGTTGAGCCCATACAGATATGTGCCATATTTTTCTTGATAATACGAGAGTGGTTTTAATAATCGCACCATAGCTATGCCACACTCGTGTTTGATAGTCTCGGTCATATAATAACGCTTAAAAAGGTCTTAAAATAGAAGCGAGCCATAACACTCGTTTGTTTGGGGTTATAGCTCGTTTCATATTCATGTATGTGATTTTCAAAACAGTTAACGGATAAAAAGCAGTTCTCTGTATTTGGGCAACGGCCACATTTCATTGTCTATCATCAATTCGAGCTTATCGATATGGTAACGTATCGTATCGAGGTGCGGTGCGACCGTATCGTGATAGGCAATGGCTTTCTCCCGCTCGTTGTCGATTTTGTTCGCCACCTTTCGGGCTTCGACCATGGCGTGAACTTTTTCTTTGATCGCAAGCAGGTGAAATGCGATTTTCTCAATAACCTCCATATCTTGTGTGGCTATCTGTTCGCTCTTCTCGGCCGGGAACAGGCTCTTGATTTTGAACACATTGTCCAGCAAGAACGATTGATAGCGCGTGGCGACCGGAACGATATGGTTGATTGCCAAGTCGCCCAATACACGAGCTTCGATTTGTATCTTTTTGGTATATATTTCCCACTTTACCTCGTTACGGGCCTGCAACTCGACTTTTGTAAAAACATGTGTCTGTTCAAACATTTTCACAACATCGTCTTTCAGGTAGTTGTCGAAAATCAACGGGACACTTGTCTCGCAATCCAATCCTCGGCGTGCTGCCTCGGCTTTCCATTCGTCGCTATACCCGTTACCGTCGAAACAAATATTCTTGCTCTCATTAATCAAATCCTTGACAACCGAGAGGATAGCTTGCTCTTTTTCTTTGCCTTCGGCAATGAGAGCGTCGACTTTGGTTTTGAAGTCTTGCAATTGATATGCGACGGCAGCATTGAGAGCGATCATGGCCGATGCGCAGTTGGCCGAAGACCCTACGGCTCGAAATTCAAAGCGGTTACCGGTGAAAGCGAACGGCGATGTGCGGTTGCGGTCGGTGTTGTCCATCAAGATTTCGGGAATTTGAGCTACATCGAGTTTCAATCCCGATTTACTGCTCATGTCCAAAACTTCGTCCGACGTGCTTTCGGCCAGTTTAGACAGCACGTCGCTGATTTGTTTCCCCATGAAGATAGAGATAATGGCCGGGGGAGCTTCGTTGGCGCCTAACCGGTGGCCATTGGTGGCCGACGAAATGCTGGCTTTGAGCAGCCCGTTGTATTTATATACGGCAGCCATTACATTGACAATGAATGTAATAAATTGTAAATTCTCTTTATGGTTTTTCCCGGGAGCGAATAGCAATACGCCGGTGTCGGTACCCAATGACCAGTTGTTGTGTTTTCCGGAACCATTGACTCCCTTGAAGGGTTTTTCGTGTAAAAGCACCCGGAAGTTATGCCGGCGCGCAACTTCTCGCATGACCGACATCAACAGCAGATTGTGGTCGTTGGCCAAGTTGGTCTCCTCAAAGATAGGAGCTACCTCGAATTGATTGGGAGCAACCTCGTTGTGGCAGGTCTTTACCGGAATACCCAACATGTGGCACTCTATTTCGAGATCGTGCATAAACGCTTCTACCCGGGAAGGTATGGCGCCAAAATAATGGTCTTCCAACTGTTGGTTCTTCGCACTCTCGTGCCCCATGAGTGTACGGCCGGTAAGAACCAAGTCGGGGCGAGCCGCATACAAACTCTCGTCTACCAAAAAGTATTCTTGCTCCCAACCTAAATAGGAATAGACTTGTTTTACATTCTCGTCGAAATACTGACATACGGCGGTGGCCGCTTTGTTCACCCGATTCAGTGCTTTCAACAATGGCGTCTTATAGTCGAGCGATTCGCCTGTATAGGAGATGAAAATTGTGGGGATACACAAAGTTTTGTCGAGAATAAACGCAGGCGATGAGATGTCCCAAGCCGAGTAGCCCCGCGCCTCGAACGTGTTGCGGATACCTCCGTTCGGGAAACTCGACGCATCGGGTTCTTGCTGAATCAACAGTTTCCCCGAAAACTCTTCCACGACACCGCCTTTACCGTCGTGTTCGATAAAGGAGTCGTGCTTTTCGGCTGTGCCATCGGTAAGCGGCTGAAACCAGTGTGTATAATGCGTGACACCCATTTCGAGAGCCCACTTCCGCATTCCGGCGGCTACACTGTCGGCCACTTCTCGGCTCAACGGTGTACTATTGTCGATTGCCTCTATAACTGCTTCATAGGTTTTCTTAGGGAGATACTTGAACATCTTTTCCCGATTAAAAACGTATTTCCCATAGTATTCAGACGGGCGTTCTTTGGGGGTGTTCACAGGAACTGCTTTTCGACTGAAAGCCTCTTTTGCCACTTTGAATCTTAGCATTGACATAGTTGCGTTTATTAGGTTTAATTGTTGATTCTATTTTTTATTATAAATTCCAGTTCTGAATGCGTGAAATGGATTCTACCGTGTCTTCATATCGACCGAATGCTGTCAATCGCAAATAGCCCTCTCCCGACGGTCCGAATCCGATTCCCGGAGTACCCACGATATGACATTCGTGTAGCAATCGGTCGAAAAATTTCCACGAAGATAATCCATTAGGAGTCTTTACCCAAATATATGGAGCATTATCTCCACCATATATTTGTAAACCTCGATTTTGAAGAGCCGTTTTCAAAAGTCGGGCATTGCGCATATAATATTCGATAGAAGCCCGTATCTGAGTCTGTCCAATAGGGCTGTAAATGGCTTCGGCAGCCCGTTGCACGATATAGGAGACCCCATTGAATTTTGTTGTCTGCCGCCTGTTCCACAGCTTGTTGGCGTTCACTTTTTCGGCCGAAGAATTATACAATTTTAACTCTTTGGGGACTATGGTATAGCCACATCGCAATCCTGTAAATCCGGCTGTTTTGGAAAAACTCCTGAACTCTATGGCAGTCTCCTTGGCACCCTCTATCTCATATATAGAATGAGGAATGTTTTCGTCGTGGATAAAGGCCTCATAGGCAGCGTCGAAAAGTATGAGAGATTCGTTTTCAAGTGCATAATCGACCCATTTTTTCAATTCACTCCTCGAAAGAGTGGTACCTGTCGGATTGTTGGGATAGCATAGGTAGATGATGTCGGGTCGTTCCGACGGCAATTCGGGTATAAAATCGTTTTCGGCGGTGCAAGGCAGATAGATAAGACGGTTCCAATGCTGCCCGTCTTGCTCCAAAGAGCCGGCTCGCCCTCCCATTACATTGGTGTCGACATAGACCGGATAGACCGGGTCGGTAACAGCCACTTTATTATCGACGCTCAAAATGTCGCCTATATTGCCGAGGTCACTTTTGGCTCCGTCGCTGATAAAGATTTCATCGGTCTCTATTTCTACACCCCGGTCATGAAAATCGTGTATGAGAATTTTCTCCTGTAAAAATTGATATCCCTGCTCTGGACCATAACCTCGGAAAGTATCGGCATGTCCCATTTCATTGACAGCTTCGTGTAAGGCATCTATTACAGCGGAGGCAATGGGTCGAGTCACATCGCCTATACCCAAGCTAATCACACGAGCATCGGGGTGAAGTTCTTTGAATGCGGTTACTCTTTTCTTAATATCTGAAAAAAGATAACTCTCGGGAAGTTTTAAATAATTGTCGTTGATCGATACCATATTATATTATTTGTTATCGGGCCACTCTCCTTCAAAAACGGTGACAGCATCACCGGTCATATATACATGGTTGTCTTTTTCATTCCATTCGATTTGTAAATCGCCTCCCTGCAAGTGTAACGTCGCTTGCCTACGGGATTTCCCGTTCAATACGGCGGCCACCAGCGAAGCGCATGCTCCGGTTCCACACGCCATTGTCTCTCCGGTTCCACGCTCCCAAACACGCATTTTCAGACTGTCGGGCGATAAAATCTCGACAAATTCGACATTAGTCCGCCGGGGAAACAGTGGGTAATGTTCTATGAGTGCGCCTATGTGATGTAAATCGTATCGACTCATGTCGTCGACGAAGATGACGGCATGTGGGTTTCCCATAGAGACACAAGTTACATCGAATGAAATGTTTTCTATCTCCAACGGATAAGAGACTACATAGCTCATGGGGAGAGCTACCGGAATATCTTGGGGAGATAATATAGGCTCGCCCATGTCGACCGTAACACGCTCCACGATGTTGCCATTCAAGTGCAGAGTAAGATGCTTGACTCCTGCAAGGGTCTCCAATGTTAAATCGGTTTTTGTGGTCAAACCTTTGTCATAAACATATTTCCCTATGCAGCGCGAAGCATTCCCGCACATTTCGGCTTCACTCCCGTCGGGGTTGAACATGCGCATTCGGAAATCACAAGTCTCCGAGGGCATAATCACCACAAGCCCATCGGAGCCTACTCCGAAATGCCGATCGCTTATTTGTCGGGATAGGCGGCTTAAATCTAACGGAAGAGGAGAAAATCCATTCAGATAGACATAATCGTTACCGATTCCCTGCATCTTTGTAAATCTCATAAATATATACTTTTTGATTTTATATATTTATTTTTACAAGCCAAATGAAACTATTTCGGTACAAAAGTAATCTATTTGATAAATACGACGGTAGTTTTAAAATATAAATATTGTATAAATATGTTTATATAATATAATAAGACAATAATCGCATTGTTGTATAAACATGCGTTGCGAAAATTTATTCTCAGAATAAGAATTCAAAACCCATACAATAGGGATTTTTTTCTTATCTTTGCATGGTTTTCACGATAGAAATCCACTCAACTTTATGCAAGCTAATTATTAATACAAATATAATTCTATCGTAATGCAAACAACAAAAAAGGCTTCTCTAATCCTTGATGATGGAACCGTTTTGCCCGGGAAGTCATTCGGTTATGAAAAACCTGTTGCCGGCGAGGTAGTCTTCAACACAGCCATGATGGGCTACCCGGAGAGCTTGACCGACCCCTCCTACTCCGGTCAAATTTTAGTCACCACCTATCCGCTTATCGGGAATTATGGAGTCCCCCGTCGGGAAGAAGAAAACGGGTTATCCCGCTTCTATGAGTCGGAAAAGATTCATGTCGAGGCTCTGGTCATATCGGATTACTCCTTTGAATATAGCCATTGGAACGCCGACAAAAGTCTGGCCGATTGGCTCAAAGAAGAAAAAATCGTGGGTATTTACGACATCGATACCCGGGAACTGACCAAACGGTTGAGAGAACATGGCTCCATGAAAGGGAAAATCGTTTTCGAGGGAGGTGAAGATATCGATTTTATCGATCCCAACTTAACTAATTTGGTAGCCAAGGTGAGTTGCAAAGAAGTGATTCGATATGGAAACGGCTCGAAAAAAGTAGTATTGGTCGATTGCGGAGTGAAACATAATATCATTCGTTGTTTGCTCAAAAGAGATGTTACCGTGATACGAGTTCCTTGGGACTATGATTTCAACACGCTCGAATTTGACGGACTGTTTATTTCCAACGGTCCCGGCGACCCCGACATGTGTGGCATTACCGTGGAACATATACGCCAAGCGATGAAAGGCGACAAACCCATCTTCGGGATATGTATGGGAAACCAACTTTTGTCGAAGGCCGGCGGCGCACGCACATATAAACTGAAATACGGTCACCGCAGCCACAACCAGCCGGTGCGAAAGGTGGGCACGAACAAATGTTTTATCACTTCCCAGAATCATGGTTTCGCCGTGGATAACTCGACTCTCGGCGCCGATTGGGAGCCCTTGTTTATTAATATGAACGACGGGACGAACGAAGGAATACGCCATAAATCGAAACCTTATTTTTCGGCTCAGTTCCACCCCGAAGCGGCCAGCGGACCCACCGATACAGAATTTCTATTTGACGAATTTGTAAATATGTTGTAACCCGGAAATAAAAAAGCGTATGAATCAAGCAGAAATAAAAAAAATAAAGAAAGTTCTATTGTTGGGCTCCGGCGCTTTGAAAATAGGCGAAGCCGGGGAGTTTGACTACTCCGGGTCACAAGCATTGAAAGCCCTCAAAGAAGAAGGCATCGAAACAATCTTGATCAATCCCAATATCGCCACGGTACAGACATCGGAAGGCGTCGCCGATAAAATCTACTTTTTACCGGTTACTCCTTATTTCGTGGAGCGGGTCATTCAAAAAGAAAATCCCGACGGCATACTCCTTGCGTTCGGTGGGCAAACAGCGCTCAACTGTGGCGTTCAACTCTATCAAGCCGGCACATTGGAGAAGTACAATGTACAGGTTTTGGGAACACCTGTTCAAGCTATTATGGATACCGAAGACAGGGAACTCTTTGTCAAGAAACTCGACGAAATCGACGTAAAGACCATTAAAAGCGAGGCCGTAAACTCAATAGAAGACGCAGCGAAAGCCGCGGCAGAGCTGGGCTACCCGGTCATTATACGGGCGGCCTATGCGTTGGGCGGCCTGGGGAGTGGATTTTGCGACAACGAGGAAGAACTGCGTATAAAGGCCGAAAAAGCCCTCTCCTTTTCCCCTCAGATATTGGTGGAAAAATCGCTGAAAGGTTGGAAAGAAATCGAATATGAAGTGGTGCGCGACCGTTACGACAACTGCATCACAGTATGTAACATGGAGAACTTCGATCCGCTGGGTATCCACACCGGCGAGAGTATCGTGGTGGCTCCGTCGCAAACCTTGACCAACAGCGAATACCATAAATTGCGCGAACTGGCAATACGCATTATCCGCCACATCGGTATCGTGGGCGAGTGTAATGTCCAGTATGCCTTTGACCCCAAGTCGGAAGATTACCGGGTAATCGAGGTGAATGCCCGGTTGAGCCGTTCATCGGCATTGGCATCGAAAGCGACGGGCTATCCGTTGGCATTCGTCGCTGCGAAGCTGGGATTGGGCTATGGGCTCTTCGATTTAAAAAACTCGGTTACCAAGGAGACCAGCGCATTTTTCGAGCCGGCACTCGACTATATCGTATGTAAAATACCACGTTGGGACTTAGGTAAATTCCAAGGAGTGGACCGTGAATTGGGCTCCAGCATGAAATCGGTGGGTGAAGTGATGGCGATCGGACGCACCTTTGAAGAGGCTATCCAAAAAGGATTGCGCATGATTGGACAAGGCATGCACGGATTTGTCGAGAACAAAGATTTGGTTATCCCCGACATCGATAAAGCCTTGCACGAACCTACCGACAAACGAATATTTGTCATTAGCAAGGCCATGCGCGCCGGATATACCGTCGATCAAATTCATGAACTTACCAAAATCGACTGTTGGTTTTTGCAAAAATTGATGAACATCGTCCGCACGGCGCAAGAACTGGAAAAGACCGATCTCGCACAACTCGAAGCCGACAAGGAAGCAGGACGTGAACTGATGCGTAGAGCAAAGGTTCAAGGTTTCTCCGACTTCCAGATAGCGCGTGCGCTTTGGAAAGAGGAGATGGAGGATTGCCACATGCACTGGGTGCGTCGGTACCGCAAGTCGTTGGGCATTGTCCCCGTCGTGAAACAAATCGATACGCTGGCAGCCGAATATCCAGCCCAGACCAACTATCTCTACCTTACATACAGCGGTATCGCCAACGATGTGAAATACCTCGGCGACAAGAAATCGATAGTCGTATTGGGCTCGGGAGCCTATCGCATAGGCTCTTCGGTAGAGTTCGACTGGTGCGGGGTGCAAGCCCTGAACACCATTCGCAAAGAAGGTTATCGCAGTGTGATGATAAACTATAACCCCGAGACGGTTTCGACCGATTACGACATGTGTGACCGCCTCTATTTCGATGAGTTGACCTTCGAACGGGTTATGGATATTATCGAACTCGAAAATCCTCATGGCGTTATCCTCTCTACCGGCGGGCAAATACCCAATAACTTGGCAACCCGACTCGACGAGCAGCATGTCAATATACTGGGAACAACCGCCAGCAGCATCGACAACGCCGAGGACCGTCACAAATTCTCGTCGATGCTCGACTCACTGGGTATCGATCAACCCCGTTGGCGCGAGTTGACCTCGCTTGCCGATATTTACGATTTTGTAAAAGAGGTGGGCTACCCCGTGCTGGTGCGTCCCTCGTATGTGCTTTCTGGTGCGGCGATGAATGTCTGCTCCAACAACACCGAGTTGGAACAATTCCTGCAACTGGCGGCCAACGTTTCCAAGAAACACCCGGTTGTGGTGAGCGAGTTTATCCAGCACGCCAAAGAAATAGAAATGGACGCCGTGGCTCGCAATGGCGAAATTTTGATCTATGCCATCTCGGAACACATCGAATTTGCCGGTGTCCATTCGGGCGACGCCACCATACAGTTCCCGCCGCAGAAACTCTATGTCGAGACGATGCGACGAATCAAGAAAGTAGCCGGGCAAATCGCTCAGGCGCTCAACATCTCGGGGCCTTTCAACATTCAATTCTTGGCCAAGAACAACGACATCAAGGTAATCGAGTGCAATTTGCGCGCTTCGCGCAGTTTCCCGTTCGTGTCGAAGGTATTGAAAATCAACTTTATCGAATTGGCCACGAAGGTAATGATGGGGTTACCGGTAGAGAAACCCGGGAAGAACGAGTTCGACCTCGACTATGTGGGTATCAAGGCCTCGCAATTCTCCTTCTCCCGCTTGCAGAAAGCCGACCCTGTGTTGGGCGTAGACATGGCCTCGACCGGCGAAGTGGGCTGTATAGGTCTCGACACAAGCGAAGCCATACTGAAAGCCATGCTCTCGGTGGGTTATCAGATTCCCCAAAAGAATATCTTGCTCTCGACCGGTAGCGCCAAGCAAAAAGCCGATATGCTCGAAGCGGCACAACTCTTGTATGAAAAAGGATACAGCCTCTTTGCTACGGGCGGAACCCACCAGTTCCTCACCGATAACGGCATTCCTGCTGTGAAAGTGTATTGGCCCAGTGAAAGCGAGCATGAGCCCCAAGCGTTGGAAATGCTGCACAACAAGCAAATCGATTTGGTCGTAAATATCCCCAAAAACCTCACTCAAAAAGAGTTGGACAACGGATATAAGATACGCCGGGCGGCTATCGATTTCAATATACCGCTCATTACAAACGCCCGCTTGGCTTCGGCCTTTATTCAAGCCTTTTGCAGTTTGAATATCGACAATATACAAATAAAGAGTTGGGACGAATATAAATAAGAAAAGAAATTCTGTACAGCATAAAAAGCGCGACCTTCGACTGCGGAGGTTGCGTTTTTTATTTGCGGGTCTTGTACGAGAGTATATGCCATGATATACCCACGGCCAACAAAACAAAAAGCACACTGAGCCACCATACCCGGGCCACAAACAGGGCACAATAGAGCAAGGTGAGCCACACCAGCGACACCGAGATGATTTTTACCCGCAACGGTATGGCTTTGTGCTCCATGAAATCTCGAATATAAGGGCCTAAACGTTTGTGATTCAAAAGCCACTGATATAGCCGGGGCGAACTACGCAACCACAGTGCCGCCGACAACAGCAGGAAAGGAGTTGTGGGCAACAACGGCAGAAATATACCCGCAATGCCCAAGCCAAGAAAAAGTCCGCCTAAACAAATATAAATCGATTTCACGTCGCAAAAATACAATAAGGAAGTCGAAAGAAAAAAATCAATGGGAATTTTCCCCTGTATTAACAGGGAAAGAGGTTAAGTATCGGCACTTGCTTCTTCTTGTGTCGTTTAAATACAAAAAAGGGAGCGCCCCATTCACAGGACGCTCCCCTTTTTATACTATATCGAGGAATTACATCATTCCGCCCATTCCACCCATACCGGCGGCCGGCATGGCAGGAGCAGGATTTTCTTCCTTCTTATCGGCGATTACACACTCGGTTGTCAAGAACATTCCGGCGATAGAGGCGGCATTTTCGAGAGCTACACGAGTTACTTTGGCAGGGTCGATTACCCCGGCAGCAAAGAAGTTCTCATAAGTATCGGTGCGGGCATTGTAACCGAAGTCGCCTTGGCCGTCTTTTACCTTTTGTACAACAACGGCACCTTCGACACCGGCATTAGCCGTGATTTGACGAAGCGGCTCTTCGATAGCCCGTTTTACGATTTCGATACCGGTCGTCTCGTCGTCGTTGTCGCCTTTCAGACCATCCAAGGCTGGGATACAACGGATATAGGCTACACCTCCACCCGGTACGATACCCTCGGCGATAGCGGCTCTCGTAGCGCTCAACGCATCGTCTACACGGTCTTTCTTCTCTTTCATCTCAACTTCCGAAGCGGCACCGATGTAGAGAACGGCAACACCACCGGCCAATTTGGCCAAACGTTCTTGCAACTTCTCACGGTCATAGTCGGAGGTTGTCGTCTCGATTTGAGCTTTGATTTGAGCCACACGGGCGGCAATGGATTCTTTGCTACCCATACCGTTGACAATCGTCGTGTTCTCTTTGTTCACAGTCACCTTCTCGGCACGACCCAACATCTCAATCGTGGTCGATTCGAGCTTCAAACCTTTCTCTTCCGAAATAACCACACCACCGGTCAATACGGCAATATCCTCGAGCATTTCTTTACGACGGTCGCCAAATCCCGGAGCCTTCACGGCGCATACTTTCAACGAACCACGCAAGCGGTTCACTACCAATGTGGCCAATGCTTCGCTGTCGACATCTTCGGCGATAATCAACAAAGGACGACCAGTTTGTGCGGTAGCTTCGAGTACAGGGAGCATATCTTTCAGTACCGATATTTTCTTGTCGTAAATCAAGATATAAGGAGTATCCATTTCGCACTCCATTTTCTCGGTGTTGGTTACAAAATAGGGCGAGATATAACCACGGTCAAACTGCATACCTTCTACAATATCGACTGTCGTATCGGTACCTTTGGCTTCTTCGACGGTGATGACACCCTCTTTTTTCACTTTTTTCATAGCCTCGGCTATGAGTTGGCCTATTTCGCTGTCGTTGTTGGCCGAGATGCGTGCAACCGATTCTATCTTTTCAAAGTCGTCGCCTACTTCTTGTGCCTGAGCCTTGATGCCTTCGACAACTTTGGCCACAGCCTTGTCGATACCCCGTTTCAAATCCATAGGATTTGCGCCGGCGGCCACATTTTTAAGACCTACGTTTACAATCGACTGAGCCAATACGGTAGCGGTGGTCGTTCCGTCGCCGGCATCGTCGCCAGTTTTAGAGGCAACCTCTTTTACCAATTGAGCGCCCATATTCTGGAATGCGTCTTCCAACTCTATTTCTTTGGCTACCGTCACACCGTCTTTGGTGATGTGGGGTGCACCGAATTTCTTCTCGATAATTACGTTGCGACCTTTGGGGCCGAGGGTTACTTTCACGGCGTTAGCCAATTCGTCAACACCTTTTTTCAGTTCTTCGCGAGCTTGAATATTAAATTTAATCTCTTTTGCCATAATCGTTTCCAATAATTAAATAATTAAACACATTAAAGAATTGCCAGAATATCGGATTGTCTCATAATCAGATATTTCTCGCCGTCCAACTCGATTTCGGTACCTGCGTATTTGCCATACAAAACAGTATCGCCAGGTTTTACGACCATCTCTTCGTCTTTCGTACCGTTACCGATAGCTATTACATTTCCTTTAAGTGGTTTTTCTTTGGCCGAATCGGGGATAATAATACCGCCAACTGTCTTCTCTTCTGCAGGAGCCGGGAGCACCAGAACTCTGTCTGCTAATGGTTTAATGTTCATTTTCTTTTTATTTTAGTTGTTTTTTTGTTTTATAATCGGTATCCTCGCCCTTGGCGAGAACACTATTATTATAGCCAATTCCATGCCAAATAAATTATTTGCATAAAATCTGACAAAACGTCACTTTTCTAAAAAGGCAGACAATTTGTTTACTGACAAAGATTCCATGTCCCGCCTGAACAGGAAGCCACATGACGGCCTCAGGAAGGAATAGCGATTAATGGCGTGTCGGTGTGGAATAGCATTTTATGCGCGATACTGGGGTTGAAAAGTCGCGCGAATATATTGCGCTTGCGATTGGGGACTACCATCACATCGATAGCCGATTCTTGGAAAAGCCGTTCTACATTGTCCAAGAAATTTTCTTCGCCCACAATCTTGTATCCGATTTCCCTACCCGGATAGTGCGATTGGCAATAGTCCCGAATACCGGCTAGTTTTATTTCGGTCCAAGCATCGCTCTTTTCCGTAAGGTGGAAAAACATGATTCCAAATGAATATTTCTCGAACAGGCGCATGAATGTGTCTAACGAGATCAAATCCTGTTGATCGAAATTGGTAAAGAAAGCTACATTTTTAATCTCGTTCATGTGGGCATGTGTGAACCCTTCGGGGACTGCAAACACCGGGAAATTGCCATAATCCACCACTTCGGCGGTGACACTCCCTATTAAATCTATCTCCTTGCGGGTCTTCCCTCTCGACCCCATTACGATAAGCGAAGGATCCAACTCTTTCGCCATCAGGATAATGGTGTCCTCGGGCACTCCTTCGCACACCCTGTAAATAAACGGTACAGACGGGAGTTTCCCTTCGTCCATCAGTTGCCGCACTTTTTCACAAAAGTCCGACATTTCTCGGTTGGCCTTTGCAAACAGCATTTTATGTTCTTCGCTTTCTTTCAATTCATAGCTGATTGTCTCGGCCAAAGAGAGGGAACCCATGGTGAACGGCGATAAAAATGTATGCAGCAATACGACCTCGGCTTGCTGGGAGGCTGCGAAATCAAAGCCTAAACGACAGGCTTGCAAAGAATAGTCGGAAAAATCGATAGGGATAAGAATCCTATTCTTCTGGGGCGACTCCGATAGTTCTTCCGATTTACCGAATACCGGGTCGTTTTCTAAAATCTCGAGGGCGTGAGGCAAATCTTTTTCATGGATTCGCACTCGCACCCCCGGAGAAATGACAGGTTTCAACAGATTGACATTTTGAATAGCGACAGTAATACCCTGACTCTCCAAAACGCCTTTTAATATAAGTGCTTTCGGATAGGTGTGAATAGCCAGTGTAATGAGTCGGTCTTTTTTCATGATCAATCTTCTGTGACGATTTATTTTTTGTTATTTTCTTCTTCAAGAATACGAATAGCCATATCGTATATCTGAGTGTTATCGAGGACAACTATTCCGCCGTCGGGACCCGGTTCTATGTGGAGCCCACAATTTTTCCCAAATGAATAATTAGTCCCTCCAAAATAGTTACGCACTGTTTGTGTTGTAACGTTCAACTCGTCTGCAATTCTGTGCATCGAGCCATCGGGCAAACTGTCTTTGATACGACGCAGCTCGTTAAATGTGATTGTCTTAGTCATAAGGGTAATTGTTTTTAATGGTTAAATATTCGGTTAAGTTGTACTCTTTTGAATACGCAATAAATTTATGCGCAATTTTCCGTATATCCAAATTTTAGGAGCAAAATTTCACAAGAAGAATCAAGAATGTTTCAAAATATGGCATAGATGGCAATGCCGAGTACACTCAATCCTATCATTCCGGTCACAATCTGTATGTCGGGATCTTTGAAATACGGTGATTGTTTGTCGCTCAGTATTCTTTTCTTCCACAAGATATGACGGGCTTGGTTCAATATAATATAAATTATGACAGCGAAGATGATTCCGGCAATTGTCCCTCCTATGATGTCGCCGGGATAATGAACACCCAGATAGATACGGGAATAACAATTGACAATAGCCCACAAAACCGATATGATAGTGAACAATCTATTCCTGAATATGAGGGAAAGGAGGACTATTGCCCCGAAACTGTTTGCCGCATGACTGGAAATGAACCCGTAGCGCCCTCCCCTATATCCGTTCACAATTTGCACGAATGAAGAGAATTGGGGATCTTGTGCCGGTCTGAATCGGGCAAAATAGGGTTTACACAACGAAGAAGCGAACTGATCGCATACCGTGATGGTGAGAGCGATAGCTATACAGACCAATGCGGCTTCTTTCCAATTTTTCCGGAACAACACAAACAGAATCGACAATATGAGCGGTATCCATGTGAGTTTATCGGTATAAATCCACATGAATGTATCCCAAAATGGCGTGTGAACGTTGTTCAAAGCAAGGAACAGCGATTGGTCCCACTCGATCAGTTGTTGTAGAGCCGACATCTCTTCAAATGATTTCAATCGCCGACGATGGCAACCAACCGCGGTTACCATCGCTTATTTTCACTTCGGACCACTCGCCCACCTCACTCAATACAAGCACTTTTGTTCCTTCGTGCAGCACGAACAAGTCGGTACCGCTTTCGGCCGGAGAACTTTTTACAGAAACCGTCGCGGCAAATACGATAGCCTCGCTACGGGTTTTCATCTTCTCGTTCAAGTTCCATGCAAAGCTATTGGCTGCGATAGAAACGAGCAAAAGAATTATCCCGCCGAAAAATCCCACTTTCTTTATCCCTACCGACTTGGTGAATAAATAAAGGTAACACCCCACCAGAAACAGCAAGAACGAAACAATCCCTATTATCGCCCACATATTCGACGACAGGAAACTGCGCAGGGTGTCGATCCATACCGATAAGAAAAATCGCCCCACGGGATCGATTTTATCGACAATATGCGTATTGGCCATATCCAAGTTGAATCGTGCGTCTTCATTCCCGGGATTCAACAGCAAGGCTCGCTCGTAGTTCAATATGGCTTTTGCAAACTCGTTGTGCTTATAATAGGCATTCCCCAAATTGTAATATAAATCGGACGATACACCCTCTTCTTTCAGTGTTTGCTCATACAGCTCGATAGCTTTGATATAATCTTCCTCGGCATAAGCCTCGTTGGCCAGTGTCAAGGTATCCTGACCATATGTCGCCGATATGCTTGCGACAATAAAAAGCAAATATATAGATAGTCTTTTCATTGTTCAGTGTTTTTTACTTTTTTACCGTATTTTCCATCTTGCCTATGGCTTCGATTGTTTGAGAGTACAACTCGTCCATAGCCTCATTCGATTGAGAGGGTGCATATTGTGCAAATTCGCAACGGCCGAGAATGTCGTTGAACTCGGCTATCAAATCGGCATGGGCCCCATATTTTTCCAATTCGGAAGCTACATTGTCTTTGGTAAGTTCCGAAATCGGCAAGCTCAGTTTATCGCTTAAATATCCCCACACGGCTTTAAGAACCTCGTCGTAGAAGTGTTCTTTGTCGTGATTTTTCAAATACTTGCCGGCGATCTTCAATCGTTTGGAGGCGACCTTGTTGGCTTTCTTCGTCTTCATCAAAGCGACATTGGCGTTGGCTTTGGCCTGTTTGCGGTTTATGATGATGAATATGACGAAAGCTACAGCCGGGAGGATATACCACAACCAGTACCCCCATGTCTCGACATAGGCCGATGGGCTTTTAACCAGATTCATCTTATTCAACTTGATATAATGAATATCTTGGTTCAACAGTTTCAAATCCTCTTTGTTGGTAAAATTGGAGACGGTTTTGCCTCCGCTCCCGGGGGCTCCCTTGTCGACCGTGATTTCATACTCCTCGGTGCGCAAGGTCTTGTATTGCTTGGCTTTCGTATCGAAGTACGAGACCTCTACCGCCGGAATTTTGAAGGTCCCGGCGAAACGGGGTATAGTGGTATATTCCACTGTGCGGGTTCCACTCACACCGCCGGCCGTAGCTTTTACCGAGAGGTCTACTTTGGGGTCGTAGGTCTCGAAGTCGTTCGGAAGGTCCAGTTCCGGATTTTTCAGATATTTCAGATTGCCCGAGCCTTTGAACGTCAACTTTAAGGTGATTGCTTCGTTGGCTTTCACATGGGTGGAACTAATCGAGCTACTTAACGAAAAGTCGCCTACTCCGCCCATAAATGTCGCAGGCTTTCCTGCGGGTAACGGCAAAACTTCGACGGTGACGGCATTCGAACTAACCGAACGGCTTACCCCCTGTGGCACTCGCATCGGACCGAAAGGCCCGTTTACCAGCTGATAGGTTTCGACTTGGAACTCGAACTTCCCGGGAGTGATAGTGATTTTTCCTGTACGCTGCGGGAATAACAGGCATTGCTTCAACACTGCCATTTTATAATTCACGCCATTATAGTTTTCCAACTCGAACGATGTGTTTTGAGGCAAATCGATATCTTGTACGACAAAACCTTCGAACGACGGGAAGCTATAATTTTCGGCCTGTATGCCCGAAGCTCGGGTATATAACTTGATTGTCGCCAACAGGGCTTCCTGCTCATAGACTTTGGTTCTGGAGAGTACGGTTCTTATGAATAAGGCTGTATCGTCGATACTTTGGCCTCCCGACTCTCTGCCCGAGCCACTCGACGCCGAAGCCTTGTCGGGCGGGAGAACAGTCAGTTTCCATGTGTTGGTCGAATAGGTGCGGCCGTCGGCCGAGATTGTAGCCGGGGCAAACGTGTAGCTGCCCTCTTTCTCGGCACGCAGCGTAATCACATGTGTCTCGGTTGTTTGCCTATTTACATTGCCGTTGACAACCGATACGCTCGTGCCCGAACTGGTTCCTTGATATAACACTTTACACCCGGTGAACTCGGGCAACTTCAGATCCTTGCCCGAAGCATTGTACAGCGTATATTCTAACTGGAATTGCTGCCCTTGTATCACTTGCCGCGGGCCGTCGACGGCAAAACGGACATTCTCGGCCCATACTCCTGTCGCAAAAACCAGCGTACAAAATAAAATCAAATATCTTTTCATCATCTCCTAAAAAGTTATCTCCCGGCTACCACTCTTTGTCGGTCTTTTTTCGTTTTTGTTGTTGCATCAAAGCCCGTTGAACCTTCTCTTGCGTATCTCGCTCGTCTTGCTGGATCGCGTCGAGAATCTGCTGGGCGTTCTCTTTCGACATTTGGGATTGCTGAGGTTGTTGTTGCTGTTGCTGTTGTTTATCCTGTTTATCGTCTTTTTGGTCTTGATTGTTTTGGTTATCTTTATTTTGATCTTGTTGATCTTGTTTCGGGTCTTGTTGCTGTTCTTTGTTTTGGTCTTGTTGATCCTTATTGTCTTGATCTTGATTTTGTTGCTCTTGCTGCTGTTGTTTCAACAACAGTTGGGCAAGCCGCAGGTTGTACCTGGTCTCGTCGTCTTTGGGATTACGACGGAGTGCGTTTTTATACTCTTCGATACTCTGAGCATAGTTTTTTTCTTGAAACGATATATTCCCGAGATTATGCCATGCGTGTGCCGTTCTCAACGAATCGGACGAGGCTTGTACGATTTTTTTGTATTCATTGCGGGAATCGTTCCACTTCTGCTGCTTATACAAGGCTGCGCCTAAATTATAGGTGGCGATTTCGGAAGAAGGATTGGCATCCAAAGCCTTGCGGTATTCGATTTCGGCTTCGGTATATTTCTTTTCTTCAAACAATCCGTTACCTTTTCTTATCGAATTGCGTTCGGCTTTCTCATCGACCTTTTTCTCGGCCGGCGCGCTCGTGGCCATATTCTCTTGAGCCGACACGCTGAAAGACAGGCCGGCCAAAACAACATATGTGATATATTTGATAGCTTTCATATTTCTATACTCTTTTTCCTATTTATGAAAAGAAGGTTATCTGTTTCAGCCAACTGTTCTTGCGATCGACAATAAACACATCGATCAACAACAATATCAAGGCGATCCATGCCAGCCCTTGAAACTGCTCGTCGTATTGCGAATAGACCTTACTTTCTATATCGGCTTTTTTCATGGTTTTCACCTCCGAAGTCAAAGCTCTCAACGCCGCATTGGTATTGTCGGCTCGCACATAAATTCCGGCTCCGGCTTTGGCGATTTCCTGTCCGAGTCCTTCATTCAATTTCGAGATAACCACATTGCCGTTGCTATCTTTGATAAAGTTGGTCTTGCTGTTCCCTATCGGGATAGGCACACCGTCGAGCGATCCGATACCGATTACATCGACCTTGATATTTTTTTCGGCCGCTGCTTTGGCCATTTGAACGGCATCGTCCTCGTGGTTCTCGGCATCGGTGATGACAATAATAGCTTTGTCTACACCTTCATTCGGGGAAAACGAGTTCATCGCGGTAGAAATGGCTCGCCCGATAGCAGTTCCTTGTGTAGGGACCATAGAGGGATTAATCGTATTCAAAAACATTTTGGCCGAAACGAAATCCGAGGTGATGGGCAATTGTGTATAGGCATCGCCGGCAAATACTATCAATCCTATCTTGTCGTTGTCCAACTCATCGACCAACTTCGAGAGCATCATTTTGGCTTTATCCAGTCGGTTGGGAGTTATATCCTCGGCCATCATCGAATTGGAGACATCGAGGGCGATCATAATCTCTACGCCTTGTTTCTTTACCGTCTCGAGCTTCGCCCCGAATTGAGGGCGAGCCAGCATAAATACGATAACGATAAAGGCCAATTGCTGGAAGATAAATTTTATCCACGGTTTGTATTTCGAAACATCGGTCATCAATGGCGCCAATACCGAGGGATTGCCATACTTGACCAAGTTGCGGCGGGTACGGTAACGGGCATAAATAAACAGCCCCCACAAAACGGGAACGACAATGAGCAGATATAAAAATTCGGGTTGTGCGAATCGAAACATAATCAGCGTCTTTTAGGGAATGTTCTTTAATAATGTATGACGAAGGAGTATCTCCAACCCCAAACACAGGAGCGCCAATACGGCCCAGATAGTATATTCCTCCTCTTTTACACTAAACTCTTTTACGGTGAGTTTGGTTTTTTCCAATTTGTCTATTTCGTCAAAGATACCTTTCAACACGTTTTTGCTGGTCGCCCTGAAATATTTTCCATCGGCCGTTGCCGCTATTTGTTTCAAAGCGTCCTCGTCCATCTCGACCGGCATGTTTTGGTAAGTGATGCCATAGGGAGTCTGTACCGGCGTGGGAGCCAATCCTTTTGTGCCGACACCGATCGTGTAGACATGTATCCCGAACGATTTAGCTATTTGTGCCGCTGTGGCCGGGGCTATATCGCCGGCGTTGTTCGTACCGTCGGTAAGCAATATAATGGTCTTCGACTTGGCCGGACCATCTTTGATGCGGTTGATAGCGGTCGCCAAGCCGTCGCCGATTGCGGTACCGTCGTCAACCATACCGCAATGTACATCTTTCATGAGGTTGAGCAAGACGGCATGGTCGGTCGTCATGGGGCACATGGTGAAACTTTCACCTGCAAAAATCACCAAACCGATATTATCGTGCTCTCGACCCGAAACGAATTGCGCTGCCACATCTTTGGCGGCCTCTACCCGATCGGGCTTAAAATCGCGAGCCAACATACTTCCCGAGATGTCGAGCGCCAATACGATGTCGACTCCTTCGGTCGAGGAGTTTTGCCAATTATCGGTCGATTGCGGACGAGCCAAGGCTATAATCAGGAAAGCGACGGCCAATACTCGCAACACAAAATTGAAATGTCGTAGATATATTTTGTATGTGCGCGGCATTTTTGCAAACGGTTGTGTAGTGGAAACCTGCAAAGAAGCCTGCATGCGTTTCTGTTTGAGGACATACCAAACGACCACGGGTATGATCAACAGTAACAGAAGTAAATATAACGGATTCGCAAATACCATTTTCAATCTATTTTAGAAGCCCAAACATTTTTTTGTTCTACATTCTTATTCCGGGTTGTCCGAGTCGTCGGACGATTCGGGCGCTTTCTCTTCGGGTTTTGTTTCTTCTACAAAAGTCTCGGCGTAGCGCATCACCTGCTCGTTATCGTCGGGCAACGGGCGCATTTTGGCAAACTTTACGAAGTCGGCCATAGCGAGAATATCGCGCAATTGTTGATTGACAGCCTTTGTCTCTTCGTTGCGGCGCAAGGTCTCTATAATCTGAGTCGAAGTCATCTCCATCGCATTGATATGGAAACGGCCGTCGATATAAACCCTTAGAATTTCGGTCAATGTGGTATAATAGGCCTTCTCCTGCCCTTGCTGCCAAAGTTTCGATTCTTTCAACTCTTGCAAAGCCTGTACGGCTCGTTCATAGGGCGGAACAATCTGCTGGGCGTCTGCGGCATCGCCCGACTTGCGGTTTCGTCCCCAACGCCAATAAGCATATATCCCGGCGGCTATAATCACCACTGCGAGCAAAAGATAGAGAACCCACACCGGTATAAAATCCCACAGGACGAATGGAGGAGCGTCGACAGTCTTAATGTCAAACTCGGCATGAGTCGTATCGACAAGAACCGGCACGACTTTGAGGCTCAACGCCTGTGTCTCGAATGTATCGTCGTCGATTACATATTTAAATGGCGGCAGGTAGTAAAGCCCCGAGTCGAACGAAGTAACCAATATCTCATTATTGATTTGAATACGGTTGTTCTTCAAATCGACGGTGTCGGGTTTGGAGACTTTCAGCACCTCTATCCCGGTTACGAGCGTATCTTGTATGATAGGCAGTCTCACGAATTTGCCTTTGTCTTGCGAAAGTTCCAGCTTCACAGTGGTTTGGTCGCCCATCATAATGGCGGCCGAATCCATTTGCGCCCGCACGACAATATTGTTTTGAGCCGATGCCGTGAATGCCAGTGTCGATAACACGACTCCCAACCATTGCAATCTCATATAGCCTCTTTTCATATACATCATTGAGTTTTTAGTTATCCTCTTCGTTTGAAGAGATTCATCAGCGCAACCACAAAATCGTCATCAGTGGCAATCGTAGCCAAGTCGACTCGGCTTTTGCGCAACATGGCGAGCATTTTGTCCTGCCTGTTGTTCCACCAATCGGCATATCGGGCCCGCACATTCGCCGAAGAAGAATCGACCCACAATTCGGTTCCCCGCTCGGCGTCTTGCATCTTGATAAGCCCAACGTTGGGGAGTTGAGATTCCCGACGGTCATACACCTGTATCGCCACCAAATCGTGCCGACGATTGGCTATCGACAACGCATTTTTATAATCATTCCCGTCGATAAAATCGGATATCAAGAATGTCGTGCATCGTTTCTTGATGGCGTTGGTCATGTATTCGAGAGCCAACCCGATGTTCGTACCCGAGCTCTCGGGGGTGAAATCGATAAGTTCCCGAATGATATAAAGAATGTGTTTGCGGCCTTTCTTGGGGGGTATGAATTTTTCGATTCTATCCGAGAAGAATATCATGCCTATCTTGTCGTTGTTCTGTATCGCCGAGAAAGCGATTGTCGCCGCCACTTCGGCCATCATCTCGCGCTTGGCCTCGCCTACCGCTCCAAAATTACGGCTGGCCGAGACATCGACCAGCAGCATCACTGTAAGCTCGCGCTCTTCTTCAAACACTTTTACATAGGGCTTGTTGTAGCGGGCTGTCACGTTCCAGTCGATATCCCTCACATCGTCGCCATACTGATACTCCCGAACTTCGGAGAAGGCCATACCCCGGCCTTTAAAGGCCGAGTGGTACTGCCCCGCAAAGATATTGCGGGAAAGCCCTCTCGTCTTTATCTCGATATGACGAACTTTTTTTAGCAGTTCACTGGTTTCCATAAACGGCAATTCCCTATTTTATTTAGGGTACTTCTACCTTATTAAGTATCTCGCTGATAATCTCTTCGGCAGTCATGTTGTTGGCCTCGGCCTCATAACTCAATCCGATACGATGGCGCAACACATCGTGACACACGGCGCGTACGTCCTCGGGAATCACATATCCCCGTTGTTTCAAGAAGGCATACGAACGGGCGGCCATAGCCAAGCTAATAGAGGCACGAGGCGAAGCTCCGAACGAAATCATCTCTTTCAATTCGCCCAGACCGTGATCTTGCGGGAAACGAGTGGCAAATACGATATCGACAATATAGCGCTCGATCTTCTCGTCGATATACACCTTTTGTACGATCTCACGAGCTTCTATAACTTCCGAAGGCTTCAATACCGGTTTTATATCGATTTTACGTCCGCTGATATTTTGGCGAATAATGAGTTTCTCCTCTTCTTTTTTGGGATACCCGATAACCACTTTCAACATAAAACGGTCTACCTGCGCCTCGGGCAACGGATAGGTACCTTCCTGCTCGATGGGGTTTTGCGTAGCCATTACCAAGAAGGGATCGTCCAATTTGAAAGTTTGCTCGCCAATCGTCACTTGACGCTCTTGCATGGCCTCCAACAAAGCGCTTTGCACCTTGGCCGGAGCCCGGTTGATTTCATCGGCCAGAACAAAATTGGCAAAAATAGGGCCTTTCTTGATTTGGAATTGTTCTTTGGCTTGGCTATATACCATAGTACCTACCACATCGGCCGGCAGCAAATCGGGGGTAAACTGGATACGGCTATATTTCGAGTCGATGAGCGAGGCCAATGTCTTTATGGCCAACGTCTTTGCCAAACCCGGAACTCCTTCGAGCAAGATATGGCCGTTGGACAACAGCCCGATCATTAACGAGTCGACCAAATGTTTTTGACCGACAATAACTTGATCCATACCTTGCGTGATCATATTCACAAACGAACTCTTGCTGGCAATCAGGTCGTTCAACTCCCGAATATCAACTGTTTCACTCATACGTTTTCGCTTTTTATATTTTTAATTTATACGTTTTTTTACTTTATCTATCGCAAAAATAGCCATATGAAGGTTCTATATCGCTCCTATTGCGTTAAAAATGGCTAACCATTTACTTAAAAAAGGCTAAGTCGCTAACCAATCGGTCAACGACTCAGACAATTTGTTTCATTCATATCGGCTCTGTATCTGTGCGGCCAGTGCTTTTGCCCTATCTACCGAAGTCTTATTGTTGGCGTCGATACCATATTTGGCCGCGTCGGGTATTGTCAATCGGGTACCTATGGGTATTTGATTGGGGTTTTTGATTGTCCCTTTATTCTCTTCATAGATATAGACCCAAAACGCTTTGTGCCCAAAATGTTTAAGAGCCAATGTCGTTAAAAACACTCCCGATCGAATGGTTTCCTCCACCGGTTCGACTGTGGGAACCGGCTTTACCGCTTCGGGCTGTGAAGCCGCGACATCGGAGGCTTGTTCGGCAACGAGCGTTTCTGCTCCTGCCGTCGGCATAACCGTAGTCGTATCGTTTTGCTCCGATAGAACAACCGGCTCGCTACTTTTGTTCACCTCTTGCCCGACGGCCGATTGACGGCTCAACGATAAGGTATATTCTCCTATTTTCAGAATATTGGCCGAATCGCTACCCTTCCCGGACCAAATGAAATAGCCGATCATACAAACCAAAACGACGGCGCCCAGCGAGGCGAGAACTCCCCACCAAAAAGCCCGGCGGGAAGTCGATTTCTGGAAATAAATTTCATTTTCATCATCGGTCGAATCATCGGGAGTATTCTCGACAGGCTCGGGTTGCGGCTCGGGTGTTGTTGTTTCATTTACGACAGGCTCTGCGTCTGTTTGTTCAGATACGGCTTTATCGGTATTGGGAGCAGCATCGGGCTGCTCTTGTCCGGTCTCGACTGCATCGGCAGCCGGGTTGACAATTGCCTCGGCCTCGGAATGCGAAACATCCGAGGGAAGTTCTTCGCAGGGTATATTCTCTTGCTCCTCGTGCGCATCGTTCCCGACAGCCATCATCTCGTCGGTCGAGACATGGTCATTGAGAATCTCAACCGAGAAACTCGAAAAGGGGGCGTTGACAGCCTCCCGTAAAATTTTATCGGGGACAAACGACAATTTGTAATGCCCCGGTATCTCCACCGGTTCACCCGTTTGTACATTCACACTGCTGCGAGACTCCACCCATATCGGTTTAAAAAGTCCCAGGCCATTTATTTTCAATTCTTCACCCGACGAGATAACCTCGGTCGAAATCGTAAAGAATTCTTTTAAAAAAGCCTCGGCCTCTTTTTTTGTCACCCCCATTTTCGATGCGAGCAAGGAGACCAAATCGGGGAAAGATATCTTTTCGTTCATTTGGACGACAACATTTTAAGTTTGGTTTTAATAGCGCTTCCCGGCTTGAAGGCCAGTATCATTTTAGGGGGTACGAGCATCCGTTTACCCGACGCCGGATTCACAACGACCCGCTCCAACTTTTTTTTCGGCTCGAACGCTCCGAAGCCCTGAATCGACACAGAGTCCATCTGCGCACAACGCTCTTTCATGATTTGGAGAAACGCCGACATATACCGGTCGACCTCTCCTCTGTCTTTGCCCAATCGGGTTTGCAACTGTTCCAAAAAAGATTTGTGATCCATGCCCTTTTATTTTTCTATTCCCCTCACCGGGGCTTATTGTCTATGTGCAAATTTAGAAAAATTCTGTGGAATAATTGCACAAAACAACAGATTAATGCAACAATAAAACTTTTATATTTAGAATAAAATTTGTATCTCCGCACATTCTCGCTATATTTGTAAATTATAGGAGACGGTTCGGCAAAGCCCAAATTCGAAAACTTGTTTTTTCTTTTGCTTTTGCCCACACTTTCACTATGATTTACCGTTACTTAAATCTTTATATTGACGACTATGGAAAAGACTCGGAAATATTTCAAACGAGATATAAGTTGGCTGTCTTTCAATTACCGGGTATTGATGGAGGCTATGGACAAGACGGTTCCCTTGTTTGACCGCATTAAATTCCTATCGATATACCACTCCAATCAAGAAGAATTTTACCGGGTGAGGGTATCGGAGTACCACCAAATTTTGGCCGATACGTCCAAAGATGCCGAAGAAAAACGACAAGCCGAAGAGACATTGACCGCAATCAACCAAGAGGTAAACCGGCAAGTCGATATTTTCAACAAATTTTTCTTCAACGATATTATTCCCGAGCTCGAACAAAACGGTATGGTACTGTACCACCAAGAAAAAATCGAGGAGTGCCACCAACAAGAAGTCCGCAATTTTTTCAAGGAGGAGATATTCCCCTTTTTACAACCGGTTTTGATTCTAAAGAACGACATAGTATCGTTCCTGCGTGACAATCGATTGTATTTGGCTGTAAAGATGTATAAGAAGAGCGAACGCGACACCCCCGACCGCCAGCCGTTTTACGCTCAAATAAAGATTCCATTCAGCAAAGTGCCTCGCTTTATCAGTCTCACGCCCTATAACGGGAAACGTTATGTAATGTTTATCGATGATATGATCGCCTTGAACCTCGACATTGTTTTCCCGGGATTCGACATCGATTCGCACTATGCGATAAGGGTTTCGCGCGATGCCGACTTTTCCATCGAGGCCAAAGAGGGCGGCAATATTGTCGATGCCGTGCGCAAGCGGGTAAAAAAAAGAAAAATAGGAAATGCCAACCGTTTGGTCTACGATGGCAACATGCCTACGGATATGCGGGAATATATCTGCGAAGCCTACGACATACCCCACGACCAGTGTATCCGATCGGGGCGATACCTAAACTTGGAAGACCTTTCGAAATTGCCTAATCTCACGGGAAAAGTCTTGTCCGAAACCCTACCCCAACCTATGCGATTGCCAATTTTCGACAATGCGACGTCGATGTTCGATGTGATTCGGCAACGCGATTTTTTGATACATTTCCCGTATCAGTCGTTTGACTACCTCACCCGATTCCTCACCGAGGCTGCCGACGACCCGTCGGTGACCGATATAAAACTCACTCAGTACAGGGTAGCCGAAAACTCCGAAGTAATAGACCGCCTGTTATATGCAGCGCGAAAAGGGAAACAAGTCACTGTCTATGTAGAAATAAAGGCTCGGTTTGACGAAGAAAACAATATCATCACATCGGAATTGATGCGAGAATCGGGCATTCGTGTCGTATATAGCACTCCCGGGTTGAAAGTCCATGCCAAAGCCCTCTTGATAAAATGCGCCACGACCGACGCCTCTCAACCACCGGCCTACGCCTTTTTGAGTACCGGCAATTTCAATGAAGATACGGCTAAAATCTATTCCGACATGGGCCTTTTTACCGTAAACCGCAATATTACAGGCGAATTGGATAAGTTGTTTTCTATCTTGGACGGTTCGTCTACCGACCGCTATTTCGGGACATTGCTGGTCGCCCAGTTCAATATGGTCGATGTTTTGAAGCAAAAAATACGGTTCGAGATAGAAGAAGCCCGTCAAGGGCGGAAAGCTCATATCATCTTAAAAATGAACGGGCTGCACGATACCGGCATGATCGACGCACTATACGACGCCAGTGAAGCGGGCGTGCAAATAGATTTGATCGTGAGGGGCATCAACTGTTTGGTGCCCGACCAGCCTTACAGTCGCAATATCCACACTGTGCGTATTATCGACTCGTATTTGGAGCATGCCCGCATTTGGTATTTTTATGCCGGAGGTCACGAAGACATTTACCTCTCGTCGGCCGATTGGATGCGAAGGAATCTGAATCGACGGATAGAAACTGCGGTTCCCGTTTTCGACCAGCGAATTAAAAATGAAATTTTATCGATTCTGGAACTCCAACTGCATGACAATGTGAAAGCCTGTTACATAGACGAAAACCTGAACAATCATTATATTCGCAACAATCTGCCCGAAATGAGATCCCAGCGTAGCTGTTTCAATTTGCTGAAAGAGTATTCCGTACCCGATACACCCGCAGGAATGCCCGAAATATTTATCAGTTGATATTCCTATTAAAAAAATATGAGCGTATAACAAAATAAATAGTATCACCTAAATATTATTTTTATATTTTTGCTGAAAAATAGGATTCAACCCGAAAATATGGAACTATGAAAAGAATTGTACTACTACTTCTCATCGGCATGTCGGTGTCTGCAATATCGGCACAGACTTTACGAAAACAGAACCAACTGTTGAAGGATTCTATCGGCGTGATGCAAAACGTCATCAACGAAAAGACGTCGGCCAATGCCATATTATCCCAAGAGAACAGCATCCTCAAAAATGAAAACGCCCTATTAAAATCCGGCAAAGACTCTCTCGACAACGAGCACAAGAGCCTCTTGGGGAAATACAAAACCTTGTCGGCCGAGAATGTCTCGCTGAAAGATTCGCTCTTTATTTACCGGGAAGAGAACAAAAAATTGAACGGGCAAGTAGACAGCCTCTATACAGAAGTGAACAATCTCAATGAGGAAATGCAACGCAAACTCGATTATATGGCCAAACAAGAAAAGATTTGGGGCAAGAGCAAATACTTTAATATTTCATACGGTATGCCTTCTTTGGATCGAGGCAACGGCACGGAAACTCTGAATAGCGATTTCGCTGTTTCTTTGTTGCGTGGAAAGACCTATTATTTACATAAGCAACCGCTCTTCGGTATGTTGAAATTTGGCTTGGACTGGACGTTCTTCGATTTGGCCGTGGCAAAATATACCGTAGAAGAGAATCCCTTTGAAGACGGCGGAGACATTTACAAAGGAGAAGTAGGTATGCAGTTTGGTCCCTCGATCACGGTAAACCCTGTCGATTTCTTAAAGGTAAACGTATATTTCCGTTATGACCCTTCATTCTCAATCGCATACGATCAGAACAGCAATTTCTTGATGAACTATGGTTCCTACTTCAACACCGGTTTGGCCGTATCCTATAAAGTCATATCGCTCGGTGCCGAATATCGTTGGGGTTCGACCAGCTACACGGTTGACGACGAAGACCAAAACTGGAAAGTCTCGGGAACATATTTATACCTCAGTTTCCGATTCTAAATAGATACCCTTTATCGATAAAAATACCCGGCCTCAAAGGGCATGGGTATTTTTTATCTTTATAAAATAGGAGTGTGACAACAAACATTTCGGCAGCTATGGCTGTTTTAATAGCAATAGTTCCCTCTAAAATAAATATTTACTTTATAAAGATGACAAAAATGAAAAAATGGATCTCCCTATGGGCCATTATCGCCATTGTCCCATTCTATGCCTCTCACTCAAATGCCTGTACGGGTATTACCTTGACGGCAAAAGACAATTCTAAAATACTCGCTCGCACCATCGAATGGGGTGGCAGCGATCTCAACAGCCAATATGTGATTGTACCACGGGGCTATGAACAACAATCGTATGTGCCGGGAGGCGCTGTGAACGGTATGAGATTCACCGCCCGCTATGGTTATGTGGGGCTGGCGGTCGAACAGAAAGAGTTTGTGGCCGAGGGGTTGAACGAAGTCGGATTGTCGGCTGGCCTGTTTTATTTCCCCGGATACGGACAATACGAGAATTATAATCCCTCGCTCAAAGAGTCGACTATTGCCGATTTACAATTGGTATCTTGGATATTGGGTAACTTCTCGACTGTCGACGACGCCGTAAAAGCTATTCAAGATATTCATGTCGTATCGATCGACCCGAGAGGCTCGACCGTCCATTGGAGAATCGCCGACGAGACGGGCAAGCAGGTCGTACTGGAAATTGTGAATGGCAAGCCCAATTTTTATGAGAACAAACTGGGCGTCCTCACCAACTCCCCCGGATTTGAATGGCAAATAACCAATCTGAACAATTATGTCAATCTATATCCCGGTGCCGCTACATCAAAGCCATTCGGCGCAATCAAGCTGGCTCCGTTCGGTGCCGGCAGCGGCTTCCTTGGGATTCCCGGCGATGTCACTCCCCCATCGAGATTTGTCCGCGCTGCGTTCTATCAAACCACAGCGCCACAACAAGATACAGGCATAGAGGCCGTCATTCAAAGTTTTCATATTTTGAACAATTTCGACATTCCTATCGGTATAGAGTTCTCGACCGGCGAAACCCCTACCGATATACCGAGTGCCACTCAGTGGACTTCATCGGCCGACCTCACACACCGTACTATCTATTTTCACACCATGTATAACAGCAATATTCGCTGCTTCGACTTGAAAACGATCGATTTTCAACGGGTGAAATACCAAGCCAAACCGCTCGACCCCGTAAAACAGCAACCTATCGAAATTATACAAGTACAGTGACCCTTTTAAACTCCTCCCCTACGTTTTTCAGCAAACGGCAAGGCGGTATTTAAACTCCTCCTCTGTGTTTTCTGCAAGAAAATATAGGGGAGGTGGCACGCAGTGACGGAGGGGTTTAAATGCTTTTATACTCAATACTTTAATTCTTAACGGAAGGGTTTAAAAATGATAGATTTCGAATAGGAGTTTAATTAAAAAAAAAGCGGCAGGTTGTCGCCCTGCCGCCCATACAATTTACCTAAAAAGAGGCTCTATCTCACGATCACTTTCTGAATGTAGTCCCCCATGTGTACGATATAGATACCCGTATTGGTCAGTGGCACGGTGGTTCCGTTGCCGGTATAGACAAGTTGCCCGGCAAGAGTGTAAATTTGATAAACCTCTCCGCCATTCTCGACATGCAAAGTGTTGCCTACCATGTAGACGCACGCATTCTCATCTTGAAGCGCCTCCACATGACTATCGAGGCTCTCGACGATATTCGTGAAATTCGCCCAATACTCGGCTTCCCGGTAGGCCTCCCCACAGTCGACCGGCACATACAATGTGGCATCGTAGCTGCTGAATGTATTAGCTTCTATGGCAGGCGGTATTGTGGCATAGGATTTTATCGTTTCTAAGCTGGTACAATATGCGAAAGCGCTCCATCCGATAGTAGTCACCGATGAGGGTATCGTCACCGAGGTTAACTTGCTCATGTTCTCGCACAGATAGGCAGGTATCCGCTCCACACTTTCCCCGAACACAAATGTCTCTATATTATGGGCCACGTCTTGGAAAGGTAAAGGAGAAAGAGAAGCAGATACTGCTCGGGCATTCCAAGTCACCGAGATTAAGCTTGTGCAATCCGAGAAAACACCCCTTCCGATGCTTGTTACTGAATTGGGAATGGTCACCGAGGTCAAGCCCGTGCAATCCCCGAAAACATAGTTAGCAATTTCTGTCACCCCCTCGGGAATGCCTATTTCAGTTAGGCTCGTGCAACCATGGAAAGCATAGTTACCGATACTGGTCACCCCCTCGGGAATGGTCACCGAGGTTAAGCCCGTGCAATTATAGAAAGTATTGCCTTTGATGCTTGTCACCCCCTCGGGAATGGCTATCGAAGTCAAGCCGTCGCAATACGAGAAAGCAGCCATTCCGATGCTCGTCACCGACTCGGGAATGGTCACTGAGGTCAAGCCTGTGCAACCATGGAAAGCCCTCGCTCCGATACTGGTCACCCCTTCGGGAATGGCGATCAAGGTCAAGCTCGTGCAATCCATGAAAGCAGCGCTACCGATACTCGTCACCGAATTGGGAATGGTGATCGAGGTCAAGCCTGTGCAATTAGAAAAAGCCGAACTTCCGATAGTCGTCACACCGCTCGGGATAACATAAGCGCCACTTTTCCCTCCCGGGCATTGAATTAATACTGTTTTATCTTTGTTGAACAAAACCCCCTCTGATGAGGAGTAAGACACATTTTCCTCCGCTACGACAATCGATTGTAGGCCGGAGCAACCCGAGAACGCATAATCTCCGATGTTTGTTACTGATTCGTGAATAGTTACCTCTGTCAAGCCCGTGCAATTAGAGAAAGCATAATCTCCGATAGTCGTTACCGAATTGGGAATCGTCACCTCTGTCAAGCCCGTGCAATTAGAGAAAGCCGAACTTCCAATAGTCGTCACCCCGCTCGGGATAGCATAAGCGCCACTTTTCCCTCCCGGGCATTGAATTAATACGGTTTTATCCTTATTGAACAAAACCCCCTCTGATGAGGAGTAAGACACATTTTCCTCCGCTACGACAATCGATTGTAGGCCGGAGCAACCCGAGAACGCATAATCTCCGATGTTTGTTACTGATTCGTGAATAGTTACCTCTGTCAAGCCCGTGCAATTAGAGAAAGCACGCTCTCCGATGCTCGTTACCGAATTGGGAATTATCACCGAGATCAAGCCCGAGCAACCTTGGAAAGCGCTCTTCCCGATAGTCGTTACCGATTCAGGAATGGATACCGAGGTCAAGCCCAAACAACCTTGGAATACGCTCTCCCCAATAGTCGTTACCGATTGGGGAATAATTACCTCTGTCAAGCCCGTGCAACCCGAGAATGCCCCATTTCCGATGCTTGTCACCGAATTGGGAATGGTGATCGAGGTTAAGCCCGTACAATTATAGAAAGCGCTCCCTCCGATAGTAGTCACCGACTCGGGTATAGTCACTTCTGTCAAGCCCGTGCAATTAAAGAAAGTGCTCGCTTTAATAGTAGTCACCAATTCGGGAATGGTTATCGAAGTCAAGCCTGTGCAATCTGAGAAAGCGAGATATCCGATAGTCGTTACTGAATTGGGAATGGTTATCGAAGTCAAGCCTGTGCAACCATAGAAAGCAGAGTTTCCGATGCTCGTCACCGACTCGGGAATGGTCACCGAGGTCAAGCCCGTGCAATACGGGAAAGCACTGTATCCGATGCTCGTCACAATATATGTATTCCCTTGAAAAATGACCGATTGTGGGATAATCACCTCGCCCGAATAGGAGGCACTAAAGCCCGTTTCATTGGTTACCGTGACAGTGGCCTTGTCGGCATTGATGTCGTAATAAATGCCGTCCACTTGAAAATCATAGGCGCTCGCCGAGGTTATTCCCAGCCAAGCGACTGCCACCCCGAGCCATCGATGTAATTGTATTTTCATATCGCAAACTGTTTTGTGTACCTGCCGTTCCCCTCCGGCAGGCGTGATACTTTGGTAAAGCGAGGGGATGCGCTACTTTGTTTTTTATAGCTATAAATATTAAACAAATATAGATATATTAAATCTTACAAGGTAATCTTTTAACTAATTTTATTAATTAAAAACCTATCAGCCGATTTCACCTAAGATTATCAACTCACCTTTCCCAACCCGTTCCTTCTCAACTCCCTCCGGCTATATTTAAACCCCTCCGGCTGCGCCACCTCCCCTATATTTTGCTCCGCAAAACACAGAGGAGGAGTTTAAAAGTATTCCCTACCACTGGCAAGCCGAAGGGAAGGAAGAAGTATCTACACTTTACGAGGAGATGAAAAAATGACGGCAATCGTGTCCGGTAGGGAAACCGCCTTTATCGGGCCGGGAGGGCGCCTGCCGGCGGAGGAAACAGGGCGAGGTTTGTCTGAGCACAGCGAGTTCCGCAGCCCCCGACGGCGGCAGCAGCGACCGAGCGAGTAAGCCCGATAACAGCGGCGGCGCTTCTTGGTTCGTTCTTCTCGCTGCTGAGAAGAATGAACAAATAAAAATCCTCTGTGTCACGCAGTGATATAGGGGAGATACCGAGAGACACACGTCCCGAGGAGAGGGGTTAGAAAAAAAATAAATAAAAGCACTGTGTATTAAGGTATTTAAACCCCTCCGTCACTGCGTGACACCTCCCCTATCTCGGCTATCGCCGAGCAGAGGAGGAGTTTAAAGGTATCCCACTTGCCGGCTACAAAGAACACAGAGGAGGAGGTTAAATCTATCTCTCTGCCTCTTGCAGGAATCATAGCGGAGGAGTTTGAATGTAACCTACTACCATTTACAGGAAACACAGCGAAGGAGTTAAAACTATCCACTTATCTCTTTTGGATTAGGAGGAGTGTATGAAAAATTTTCTTTATCCCATCTTTTGTCTTTTGCCCGACTTTTACGGTCCCATAATTACCCAACAGATCTGCCGGTAAAGAAAAACAGGAACGGCCTTCCCCGATTGGAGAAGACCGTTCCTGTTTTATATGCTTTAAGATTTTTAGTTCTCTTCTTTCACGCCGGCAAGTTCCGGGTCGATTATAATACGTCCGCAATATTCACAGACGATAATTTTCTTCCGCATTTTTATATCGAGCTGTCTTTGGGGCGGAATGCGGTTGAAACAGCCGCCGCACGAGTTACGTTGAATGTAAACTACGGCCAATCCGTTACGGGCGTTCTTACGGATTCTCTTAAAAGCGGTGAGCAAACGGGGCTCTACTTTGCTTTCGAGTTTTTTTGCTTTTTCTCTCAGCTTCTCCTCGTCCTGTTTGGTTTCCGAAACGATTTCGTCCAACTCGCTTTTTTTATCGTTCAATATGTGTTGACGGTCTTGTAAAACCTCTTCCGAGGCTACGACCTCATTGCTTTTCGCCTCTTGTGCCGCAATAAACTCATTTATCCGTTTTTCGCACAGTTGGATTTCGAGTGTTTGATATTCTATCTCTTTCGACAAGAAATCAAACTCTTTGTTGTTCCGCACATTATCCTGTTGTTTGGTGTATTTGTCAATGAGCGTTTGAGCGTTTTGTATTTCTACTTTTTTCGCTGCTACGGCAGCTTTCAAGTCATCTATCTCTGTGTGGAAATTTTTAATACGGGTTTCAAGGCCGGCAATCTCATCTTCGAGGTCTTGAACTTCGAGAGGCAACTCTCCTCTCAATGTTTTTATTCTATCGATTTCCGAAAGAATGGTTTGCAAATCATACAGGGTTTTCAACTTTTCTTCCACTGTATATTCTTTCTCTGCTTTTGTTTTGTCAGTAGCCATACTTTACAAATATTTTATCGGATTTGTATCTACCTGTGTAGAATGGATTGCAAAGGTAGGGAATTTTTTTTGAATTATCTCACAAAAAATCTCTTTTGTATATTGTTCGCTTTCGTAATGACCTATTTCGGCCAACAATATGCGCGATTCAAAATCGAAATAATCGTGATATCTGATCTCGCCGGTCACAAACATATCGGCTCCGGCGGCCACTGCTTTCGACATCAGCGAAGCGCCTGCGCCTCCACACAGGGCGACGCGCGATATTTTGCGACCGTGCAGTGGCGAATGTTTCACACACCCTACACCGAACGTCGTCTTTAACTTCTCCAAAACCAATATTTCATCGGTCGGCTCGGGCAACATGCCTACCACCCCGGCACCCACCTGTTCCCACTTGTTTGACAGCGGAATCCAATCAAAGGCGGGTTCCTCATATGGGTGAACTCTTTTCAATGCGTCTAAAACGGAATGCTGCGCATATATGGGCAAAATTACCTCCAAGCGTATCTCGTGTTCGCGGTGCATCTCGCCCACCATTCCGCAATATGGATTGGCATTGGTTCCGGCTCGGAATGTCCCCTCGCCTTTTTGTCCAAAACTACACTGGTCATAATTGCCTATATGACCGGCTCCTGCCTCGAAAAGGACACTTCTCACCACCTCGGCATGGGATTCCGGGACATAAACGACCAGTTTTGTCAATTGTCCCGAGAGAGGATCCAGCACTTTAACCGATTGAAGTCCCAATTTTTGAGCCATTTTGAACGACACACCTCCGGGGGCATTGTCCAAATTGGTATGTGCGGCATAAATGGCTATACCGTGGCGAATCGCCTTAATGACGATACGCTCTATATAGCTACTCCCTGTTATCGATTTCAATCCTTTGAACAAGAGCGGGTGATGAGCTATAATGAGGTTGTAACCCAAAGCAACAGCCTCGTCGACGACTGCCTCGGTCACATCGATACAGACAACTGCTCCCGAAACGGATTGGAACCGGTCTCCTACTTGTAACCCCGCATTGTCGTAAGACTCTTGCCAAGGCACGGGAGCTACGGCCTCTATCGCCTTTATTATATCATTTACAATGGCCACTCTGTTTATTTTTCTTTCGGGGTTACCTTTATGCACAATTCTTCGAGTTGCGATTCGTCCAAAGCCGACGGAGCGTCGAGCATGACATCGCGTCCCGAATTGTTTTTGGGGAATGCGATGCAGTCACGAATGGAGTCCAAACCGGCAAACATCGATACCAAACGGTCCAAACCGAATGCCAATCCGCCGTGGGGAGGCGCTCCGTATTTAAAGGCGTTGATCAAGAACCCGAATTGAGCTTGTGCCTGCTCGTCGGTAAAGCCCAACAAACGGAACATGTGGTCTTGCAACTCGCTATCGTGAATACGGATAGAGCCTCCACCTAATTCCACGCCATTGATAACCATGTCGTAGGCATTGGCTCTTACGGCGCCGGTATCGGTATCGAGCAACGGAATATCCTCGGCTTTCGGCGACGTGAAGGGGTGGTGCATGGCATAGAAACGCTGTGTCTCATCGTCCCATTCAAACAACGGGAAATCGATAACCCACAAGGGGGCAAAGGTATCTTTGTCGCGCAAGCCCATGCGAGACCCCATCTCCAAACGCAATTCGCAAAGAGCCTTGCGGGTTTTCATGGTAGGCCCGGCCAAAATAAGCAATAGGTCGCCCGGCTTCGCACCAAAGCGCTCGCCCCATTGTCTCAAATCATCGGCCGAGTAGAATTTATCGACCGACGATTTGGGATTGCCGTTTTCGTCGAAACGGACATAAACCAATCCTTTGGCTCCTATTTGCGGACGTTTTACAAATTCGGTCAACTCATCAAGCTGTTTGCGGGTATATGAAGCGCAGCCTTCGGCGCAGATACCGCCTACATATTCGGCGCTGTCGAAGACTACGAAATTGTGGCCTTCGGTGAGATCTTTCATTTCGACAAAACGCATGCCGAATCGCATATCGGGCTTATCGCTACCATAGTATTTCATGGCGTCGGCCCAAGTCATGCGCAAGAACGGCTCATTAAACTCTATGCCGCGGATTTTTTTGAACAAGTGCTTGATCATGCCCTCGAAGATATTCAATATATCTTCCTGCTCGACAAACGACATTTCGCAGTCTATTTGAGTGAACTCGGGCTGGCGGTCGGCTCGCAAATCCTCGTCGCGGAAACATTTTACAATTTGGAAATAACGGTCGAATCCCGAGACCATCAACAACTGTTTGAGCGTCTGCGGCGATTGGGGCAAAGCATAGAACTCGCCCGGATTCATTCTCGACGGCACCACGAAGTCACGGGCGCCCTCGGGTGTAGATTTTATGAGGACGGGGGTCTCTACCTCCAAAAAATTCAATTCATCGAGATAACGGCGCACTTCGAATGCCATTTTATGACGCAATTCGAGATTACGACGCACTACCGGGCGCCGTAAATCGAGGTAACGATATTGCATGCGAATGTCGTCGCCGCCGTCCGACTCGTCCTCAATCGTGAACGGAGGTGTCTCCGCAGTGTGCAGTACAACCAATTTTTGAACGGTGATTTCGATTTCACCAGTCGGCAGATTGACATTTTTATTCGACCGTTCTGTAACCACCCCAGTGACCTGTATCACATATTCCCGTCCCAGTTTATTGGCTCTGTCGCACAACTCGGCATCTGTTTCCTGGTTAAATACCAATTGGGTAATTCCATATCTGTCACGCAGGTCGACAAATGTCATTCCGCCCATTTTACGGCTACGTTGTACCCACCCGGCCAAAGTCACCACTTGTCCGGCATGGCCCAATCGCAACTCTCCGCATGTATTCGTTCTATACATTGTTGTATGATTTATTTTGTTTATTATTTCAATCTATCTATGGGCAATCCGCTCTCGGATTACCCCTGCAAAATTAAAATAAAACATCGGTAAAATCGTATGTTTTGCCGAAGAATTTGATAAAAATGTAACCGCATAGTTGTCGATATAAAAAAAAGCCGTAAATTTGCCCTGCCAAAATCGAAGTATGGCATAAAAAAGTTCGGGGTGTAGCGCAGTCCGGTTAGCGCACCTGCTTTGGGAGCAGGGGGTCGTGGGTTCGAATCCCGCTACCCCGACAAATTCACACCTGACAATCTATTTATCAGATTGTCAGGTGTGGTTGTTTAAAAGCGACCGGGAGAAATACAGAAGATGTCTAATCAAGGGGTGATTTGAAAAATAATCTCTTCTTAAAAAAGACACAGGGGTAACGGCTATGTTGAGAGCGAGGCTCGACAACATCTCCGTCCGTGATCAAGCCCGGCATTCGTCGATCTTAACCACAGACATCTATACTCTACACAACATCGGGCAAGACAATCCCATTATTCAGAAGTTCGACACTGTTTTTTGAAATATTGTGACAATGTTCAATACTGAACATTAGAAAAATCATTATATTTGCTACAAATATAAGTCTGACTTTAATTATACGATTATGCAAAATATTAATTTCACAGATGAATTAAAGTCCGGGAAAAACGGAATCATCGTAAAATTATCGATCTATATATTTAAAGAAGATAACGCTTATATATCTTATTGCCCCTCTCTCGATCTTTCCGGGTGTGGAAATGATATTAAAGAGGCGAAAGACTCCATGAAAGAGACTTTATTACTATACCTCGATTACACGATAAGCAAAAATACGCTTTTGAGAGACTTACGCAAACACGGGTGGAATGTAAGAGGTATTAAACAAAGGAAGATAAAAGCTCCCAAATTTGACGATCTGTTGCATAATGAAGAGTTTTTAGACATCTTAGAAAACAAGGAATATCAAAAGTTCGATACTCCCGTAGAAATACCTGTTTAAATTATGTCCACCCATAGGCTTAGTAATGTGTCATTAGATGATTACCGTAATTTCTTAATGAAATGCGGGTGCAAGAAAATCGGAATAGAGGGTGGACATGAAAAATGGGTGAGAAAAGATTTACTTCGTCCTATTATTGTTCAAACGCATGTGGATCCGGTTCCGGAGCACGACTCTTTCATTTAAGCCAGCAGTAAAGATATAGTATCCCTTACCCGGTTTGTTGCAAATCGGGTAATTTTTTTATTGATGTAAGTCAAGAAGTTATTCTTTTATCAAAATCCAATTTTTTATCATTTTTGATATAGGAAACGCAAAATTCTGGTAAAGCC
>CALUFO010000003.1 GCA_944320015.1 uncultured Barnesiella sp.
CCCCTCCGCCACTGCGTGCCACCTCCCCTATATTTTGCTCCGCAAAACACAGAGGAGGAGTTTAAAACTATCCCCTACTACGGGCTATCCTAAGGGTAGGAGAACTATCTACACTTCTCCTCTGTATGGCGTCAGCCATATAGGGGAGAAACCGAGGGACATACGTCCCGAGGAGAGGGGTTGAGAAAATAACAGCAAGCGTGTCCGATAGGGAAAACCGCCTTTATCGGGCCGGGAGGGCGTCTGCCGGCGGAGGAAGCGGGGCGAGGACTGTCTGAGCGAAGCGAGTTCCGCAGCCCCCGACGGTGGCAGCAGCGACCGAGCGAGCAAGCCCGATAACAGCGGCGGCGCTTCTTGGTTCGTTCTTCTCGCTGCTGAGAAGAATGAACAACAACCCCTCCGCCCTACGGGCACCTCCCCTATCTCGGCTACCGCCGAGCAGAGGAGGAGTTTAAATCTATCCCCTACTACGGGCTATCCAAAGGGTAGGAGAACTATCTTCACTTCTCCTCTGTGTTCCCCGTAAGGGGAATATAGGGGAGAAACCGAGGGGCACCGTCCCGAGGAGAGGGGTTGAAAAAAATAAATTAAAAAACTGTGTATGAAGGTATTTAAACCCCTCCGTCACTGCGTGACACCTCCCCTATATTTTGCTCTGCAAAACACAGAGGAGGAGTTTAAATGTACCGCCTTTCCTGTTGCAAAGGACACAGGGGTCTCCCCCCCTCGCCTACGGCACTCTCCCTTTATTCCCTTCTCGGAAAACACAGCGTGAGAGATTAAATCTATCCCTTATACTTACTGTCTTTTCTCCCGGGCATTTCCCTATCCGCCCTTGACATAGCGGCAATAAAAAAGGGAGACATCGAATAACATCTCCCTCTTTTATTCTCAGTGACTCAAAGATTATCTGGTCAAGGGTTTCACTTTGAGAGATTTTTGATTGACTTCAAGATATTTCTTAATGGCACTTGCCTTCATAGCCCGATTAATCGACGGGGTAAACGATTGGCTTACCGACTGAATATCGGCCAAACGCTCCGGTATGAACGTACAGTTGTCCAAGATTTCAAAGAAGCCCGCTACTCGACCACTCGCCTGGTCACAACCCGCATAGGCCAATACTACATCGGTTTCCAGCGCAAGAGGCTGTTCGGCATTGGGAACAAAGGGAACTGTCTCATCTTGTACTATCGAAGTAACTTCTCCCGCCGCTTCGTCCCAAACGACACCGAATACCGCCAAAGCATATTGAGTACCAGAGTTTTGATCCGTAACCAAACCTACTATATATCCGTTGTCCAAGTTAAATGCGCCATCGGCTATATTAGCGCCAATATAGTAGGAGTCGGCATCTTCGTCATACATGTAGCCACCCATTCCTATCACGCCATAATCCGAGTCGCTTCCTTGCAATTCGCTACCGGGAACAATAAACACATTTTCATAATAAGGCTTACCATCCATCAAAGAAGTATAGGTGAGCACATAAGAGCCATAACCGGTCTCGTCGTCTATCTCGATAACGACGTCATCGTCGCCACCTGTTCCACCGGGAACATATTGCCACCACGGAGCGGCCACTTGTCCTTCATCGTCAATACCTCCTTTTATAGCGGCCGACTGGTTACCGCTGGCATCGACAAACGCACCGGCGGCGAAATCGAGGAATACATAGGTCACCGCTTCGTTCTCGTCGAAGACTACGCTCTCGGGCAGGGTGATTGTAACCGTCTCGTTGTCGATCACGACGGTCTCGATCGTACCGCTGGCATACGACTCGAGGTTGCCACGGGTCACATCGTAGGTAATGGCGCCTTCGCCACGGGTTACGGTTTCGTTGAATGTCAGCGTCACACTGCGGTGGTTGTTGGTAGTCGGATACTGATAATTCTCAGGAATATCCACCAAGTGGGGCGCTATCTTATCGGGCATATCGAGCGAAGCCGAAGCAATGGCGCCGCACAGGCCTTGTTCATTGGCGGCCACAGCATACACATAATATACAACGCCCACCTCTTGGTTCGTGAAGTTTTCACTCACACTGGGTTTATTGGCCACATTCACTACCGTAGCGCCTTGGTAATCCCCCTGCAACAGATCATCGGCATCGACCACAAGCGAGTCGTTGGAGATCATATAGGCATAGTAAACCGTCCCTTCGGCCGGGGTTACGGTGAGGGTAAAGGCATCATCCTCGCCCGCTATTTGCGTAAGGCTCACCTCCACTGCGGGACCTTCGCCCATATCGACAGGCGGAAATTCCTCAAATTCGGTGCAACCTGCCCCCATAAGGCAGATTGCAGAAAATAATCCTATAATATATTTTTTCATCGTCTCAGTATATTAATATTAATAATCTTCTACTTTTGTCAGTGTAACACCTTTGGCTCCGGTTATGGAATAATTAGCATACTCGCCATTGAGTTCCAGATAAGCGGTAACAAGCATTATCGAAGTGAATGTAATCTTACCCGAAGAGATTTGCCCCGTAGTAGAAAGAGCCCCATTGAAATTGAGGTTTAGAGCCACTTCTTCACCATCATAGTCCATTGTTCCTATTTCGCCGCCTCCGACAGTAACAGAGGTGTGCGAGTCGTCCATCTCGCCGGCAACTTCGTTATACACGGCCCCAGTATAAGAAGGTACGATTTGGGAGAACCAAAGCATATTGGGGTTTGAGCGATCTTTTCGCACCTCGCAAGTCCATGTATTTACGACATCTTCCTGACCCTCGAACGGAGAGGGTGCCGAAGCCTTATAAGTGCCAGACAACCCGTCGCCTATGGTGACAGCCATTGTATTATAGGCGCCCAGTGAGCAGTCGCCTTTCAACGACACAAGTTTTATATCGAACGTAACGTCCAAATCCCCCGAGAAATCGATCGGCTCTATAACGATATAATCGGTCATATTCTCGCCTTTCTTGAAGGTTAAGGTTTTCGTTTCGTTCTTAACGATGAAATTCACGCCTTCTTTGGCGCCAAGGCCTGTATTTTCATAGGCAATTGTATCGATCTCAAAATCGACTGTTGCGTCGAAACCCGAAATCGAGACTAACGAAACCGGGATACGCACTTCTCGGCCAATGTTTTTCGTCACATTGATTTTTTCTTTCTCAAAAGCCACGAATGCGTCTGCATCGGTAAACATAGGGGTCTCCACCTTTTGGCACGAAGCAAATAGCGCCCCTATGATAGCCACATATATCAATTTGTTGATTTTCATAATTTTCGACTTTAAAATTTAACTTTGCTGATATCCGGGATTCTGATCCATGTTGCTGTTATTCAAGACATCGTTCTCGGGAATCGGGAGTGCCCAGCGATAGCTCGGGAACTCGACATCTCGCACGGTTTCATCGAGGTCATAATCTTCGCGGTACAACGAAATCTGCAACCGTTTCATATCGAAGAACACATATCCCTCGAAGAAGAACTCTTTGCGGCGCTCCTCAAAGATATTGCTTACCGTCGCTGTCGAATAGGCGCTGGCACCACGGCTGGTGGCCACCCGGTTCAAATCGTCGAGCGGGGAGGAAACTCCACTGACAACCGCATTGCCCCGTAACATAGCTTCCGAACGGATAAGGTACATCTCCGATATACGAATCACAGGAACATTGTTGTATTGAAGACCTCCTGTCTTACCGGGATATTTGGTACACCACCGATAACCGGGATAGCGAGGATTGGTTTTTGTCAATCCGGTATAACGGATATCTGTCTCATCGAAAAGATTGATCAAGTCGTTCGACATGCGCACATCGCCATAACCGGCTCCACCAATCTCTTCGGGTGCTGTCAAATAGGTACCCAGAGCGGTACTGCTACCGTCGCTTTGAGCTACATATACTTCAAAAATAAACTCATCGCCGGTCCAAGGCGCTATATCGCGACCTTTCCACATCGACAAGAAATTATTGCCCGAGAGCAGGCGGAAGCGCCCGTTCTTGATCACTTTCGTCGCATAATCGGCGGCCAATTGGAAATCCTCATGCTCCAAATATACACGAGCCATCATCGCCTGAATCACCGGCGTGGAGATTGTAGCCACACGATCGGCCACATCGGCTCGCTCATACGAGGGATCCATCAGACGCTCGGCCTCTTCGAGGTCGGGGATAATAAGGTTCTCATACACCTCGGCCACCGTGTTACGGGCAGGACGGGCTGTAATATCCTCGACCGTTATGATAGGCACACCCATGGCTTCAACGCCTGTGAGGCCCTTCTCTTTGATATACCCGTAGGGTTGAGCATATACCCGCACCAAGTCGAAATAGGCCAAGGCGCGCAGGAACAGATTCTCGGCCTTCACATTGTTGATATCGGCTTCTGTCACATCGCTCGTACGAGTGAACTCGTTTTGATTGATGGCGGCCAACACTTTATTACAATTCAAAATAGCGCTATACGCACTCGCCCAAAGTCCCAATTCGCTGGTGGGCGTGAAGTTCCATGCCGGCTCCTGACGCATACGTCCCGTATTCACCGGGCCTACCATACCGTTGCCGCACATCACGTCGAAGGTCAACGGGAACGAAGCCCCGTACCACGAGATGACACTCAAATAGTTTCCTTCCGTAGCGTCGTCGATTCCCTCAAATGTCGAAAGGGCTATATCGGACGTCTGGTTCATGAGTGGATCTTTGGTCAAGAAATCGTCGCAAGAAGAAAGAGCCAACCCTAAAACGGCTATCGATAAAAATATTTTTTTCATTTGTAACAATCTTTTTTATGGTTAGAAAGTAATGTCCACACCCACGATCATCGAACGGGTCATCGGGTAACTGATGATAGTATTACCCGTCGTACCGTGCTCGGGATCGAAATAGTTCATATTGTGGAACGTATAGAGGTTCAATGCGCTGGCATAGATGCGCACACCGCTCATCAACGCTTTTTGAGTCCATTTCGAGGGCAGGTTGTAGGCAAGGGTAATATCCTTGATACGCAAGTAGCTGCCGTCTTCGAGATAACGGGTAGAGGTCTGAGAACTGTTGCTTGAATTGTTGTAAACCGGTTTCGGCAATACATTGGTATCGCCCGGCTCTTTCCAGTAGTTCAAAGCGCCTTTCCAAATATTCTGGTCGCCATAAACACCGTCGGATTCAAACAATTGACGGTCACTATTAACCACCTTGTTACCATAACGGGCTTCGAGTTGGATACTCAGCGAAATACCTTTCCACGAGAGGTCGGTATTGAAACCACCCGTCCACAACGGCTCGGGCGAACCGGCTCTTATACGACGAGCCTCTTGAGCATTCTCGGTGAGCAAGCCATCTTCGTTGCGCCACAAGGCGTTACCGTTCTGAGGGTTCACACCCACATAATCATACAGCCAATAGGTATAGAGTTGATCTCCTACTACATAGCGCAACGAGGTACCGATGAAGTCTTGTCCCTCAGACAATTCAAGGACTTTCGAGCGGTTGGCGGCAAAGTTGACGCCGGCATTCCACCGGAAGTCGTTGGTGTTGAAAATATCGGCATCCAACTGGATCTCGATACCGCTGTTGCGAATCTTACCCACATTCTGTGCTTGCGAGGAGAAACCGGTGGTATAGGGCAGCGGGGCGGCGATCAACATATCTTCGGTGCGACGGGTGTACCAGTCGATAGATCCGCTCAAGCGGTCGAACAGGCGGAAGTCCACACCAATGTTGTGGGTCTTGTTGGTCTCCCATGTAAGCTCACGATTTTCCAACTGAGCGGGCACTTGACCGGAAACACCGTTATATACGACATCGGCATACAAGCCATAGTGTGCATAAGATGCGATATTGTCGTTACCGTTCACACCGTAGCTGTAACGGAGCTTCAAGACATTGAGCACATCTTTGATATCCTGCATGAAGGCCTCGTTGTGCATGTTCCACGACGCACTGGCAGCCCAGAAGGTACCCCAGCGGCGGTCGGGACCGAACTTGGAGCTACCGTCGGTACGGATACTGCCTTTCACATAATAACGTCCGTCGTAGCTATACTCGGCTACCCCGAAGAACGAAACCATCGCTGTCTGGGTAACACCGTCGTTCGCCTGCTGATCCTCTGCGGCGACACCGGCACCGTGATACGGACGGCTCTCGTTCACATGGTAAGATATTGCCTGATTAAATGAATAGTCATAGGCATTGGCCTCTTGACCCAACAGCACATTCACCGAATGCACGTCGTTGAAGAGGTCGTCATAGGTAATCGTGTTCGAGGTGGTCAACAAACGATATTGCACATCGGCCGTATTCAATGAAGCGCCATAATCGACTTGGTTCACATAGGCGGGCGAGAATTGACGGCTGTTGATATAAGCAAACTCGATGGCGTTGTTGGTGCGGAATACCAATTGTTTAATGGGTTTCCACTCCAAATAGGCTGTACCATTAAATTTGTATTGTTTGTCATACTTATCCGACTCCCTCATAGCAGCCAACGGGTTGACATTAAATACAAAAGGAAGGTCGAAGTTATAGCTGCCATCCTCGTTGAAGGCGGGCATCGTAGGCGCCAAAGCCATACCGGAATAGAAAGGATTGGAAGGTGCTAAACCGTCACCACCCAACAAACTATTTTCCACGTCGGAAGATTTCATGTAACCACCTTGCAGACGGGTACCTATTTTCAACCATTTGTTGAGTTCGGTATCGAGGTTGGCGCGAACCTGCATCTTCTCGAAACCTACGTTGGGCACAATACCCTCGGTCTTGTTATAGGACAACGAAGTATAATAGGTGGTCTTGCCTGAACCGCCCGAGGCGATCAGTTCATACTCCTGCAAATTGCCGGTACGGGTCAACTCTTTCAACCAGTTCGTACCTCCTTTGGCGGCCAAAGATTTGGGGAAATAGTATTCCGACGTAGGAGTATCCACATCGTATCCCGCATTGATACGGGCGTCGCGTTGATACTGAATGTATTCTTCCAAGTTGGCCATCTCGAAGTTGTTATCGTTGGCCAGCGTAGAGATACCGTAGCGGGCACGGGCGGTAATCTTCGATTTACCGGCTTCACCCGATTTGGTGGTAATCAAGATCACACCGTTGGCAGCGCGCGAACCGTAGATAGAGGCTGCGGCAGCATCCTTCAACACGGTGATCGAAGCGATGTCACTGGGGTTGATCAAGGCAATGGCGTTCATACTATTAGAAAGAGCCGATACATCACCACTCTCCACGGGAATACCGTCGACTACATACAACGGCTCGTTGCCGGCTCCGATAGAACTCGTACCACGGATACGAATCTCGGTAGTAGCACCCGGCTGACCATTGGTCGAAGACACCGACACACCTGCCATCTTACCGGAGAGCATACGGTCGACCGAAGTCTCGGGGATAGCCGCCAAGTCGTCACCCTCGACCGTAGCGATAGCACCGGTCTTGGCCTCTTTGCGAATGGTCTGGTAACCCACTACCACCACATCGTCGAGAGCCTGATCGGCCGAATTTAATTTCACAACCATACCGTTGCGGGCAAAAGCCTCTTGGCGTTCCATACCTATGTAGGAAATCACAAGGGTTCTCCCGGCTCCGTCGGGGATTTTGACTGTAAACTTACCGTCCGTATCGGTAATGGTAGAAGCATTTGTGCCCTTCACCAAGATAGACGCGCCGATAATCGGCTCATCGTTCTCGGCCGACAACACCGTACCGGAGATGCTCGTTTGAGCCATCGCCACGGATATGCCTGCTATCAGAGCGCACAATAACAATGTTAGTTTTCTCATACGACTGAAATTAAATTTAAATAAACGATTATCTTTCTTTTTTACATTACATACTTAAAATCCTTATCGGATCGATTTTTTCACATTACACATCTTTTCTCTCCTAACGCTAAAACTCCTCTTTTCCTTTTTAACCTTATTATATAATTATGTATAAATTATCGAGGGCGGCGCATCTTTTCCATTGCCCTCGCAAATTTTTCAGCAGGCAAAGATAGCAAAAAAAAACGCAATATAAAATCAATTTGAAAGAAAATATGCCTCGAAGCCTCTCTTTTTGACAAAATAGAGTTCCCGCCCTTGGGAATTCATAAATATACATTTTTTCACAGCGCAACTAACTTATTAAGAAACAATAGAGTAGATTAGCTTAAAAATGTATCGGAAAGGTTTCGAAATGTGTAAGCCCAAAATGTGTTAATAAATACTAAACAGCAAAAGGAAGAGATTGTTTTATTATCAAACATCTCGAATCTTATAAAAATTTTAACTTGAAAATCTGTTTTTATTAACGATTTATTATCCCCCGCCGCCCGGGCGGACAGCAGACAAGGGACACGGCAACGAAGTGAAAATAAAAACGTAAATAGATAAAATCGCCGCATTGGTATAAATCTGCGAAAAAAAACCACAGTTCTTTCGCTCGTGCCCATTCTCTTTTGTATTTTTGTCTAAAATTTCGAACTGTGAATCTCATCATCGATCAAGGCAACTCAATCACCAAAATGGCGATTTTTGAGGCCGGAAGGTTACAAAATGTCGATTTCTATCCCCAATGGGGCGCAGATGTCGTGTCGAAGTATCTGGACTCCCACCGGGTGGAGGCCGCCTTGTTCTCGACCGTGACCGAGCCCGACGCCGCCGCGATAGCGCTGTTGCGGGAACGCATAGCCGCCTTCCACTATTTCGACCACACGTCGAGGGTGCCTATCGCCATCGGGTACCGCACCCCCGAGACACTGGGAGCCGACCGAGTCGCCGCGGCTGTGGGCGCTACCCTGCAATGCTCCGGCAGAACAATATTGATTGTCGACGCCGGCACCTGTGTCACCTATGACTTGGTAACCCGCGAGGGGTGCTTCGTGGGCGGGAACATCGCTCCGGGCATGAGAATGCGGCTGCTCGCCATGCACGAGCACACCGGGAAACTGCCCCGGGTCGAGCCCGAAGGCGACCTGCCCGAGATAGGGTTCAGCACCGAAACCGCCCTGCGAGCCGGAGCCGCCCTCGGAGTAGTCTATGAAATAGAAGGATATATAGCCCGATTGACAGCGCTCCACCCCGACCTTTTCGTTTTTTTAACAGGGGGAGATGCCTTAAAATTGGCTGCAAAAATAAAAAGTCGCATCTTTGTGGACGAAAATTTGGTATTAACCGGTTTAAATAGAATCTTAGAAGAAAATGTTAAAATATAAAACACTCTTTATCTGCTTGTCGATAGCAGGAATCGCCTTCGCCCAGAACGGGACGACTTCGCCTTATTCCCAATTCGGATACGGCATCCTGGGCGACAACGCCATAGGAGCCCAGCGTGCTATGGGCGGCGTGGGATACGCCTTGCACAACAACCGTCAAATCAATGTGATGAACCCCGCATCCTACACCAGCATGGACTCGCTCACATTCCTGTTCGACATAGGACTCACCTACCAGAATACCATCACCCGGGAGGGCGACTTGCGAGAGTCGAGACAAAGCGGCTCGATCGACTACATCGTCATGCAGTTCCCCTTGGGACGCTACATGGCCGGTAGTGTGGGATTGTTGCCGTTCACCAACGTGGGCTACTCGTTTGCCAGCTCCATCGACAACGGTACCGACAGCCGGGAGGGCGACGGAAACATTTCGCAAGCCTATGTGGGTGTGAGCGGAGAGCCGTTCAAAGGTTTCTCTATCGGCGCCAATGTGAGCTACCTGTTTGGTAATCTCACCAATTCCAGCTCGGTCATTCCCGAAAACGGCAGCAGCGGTATCTTCCAAACCAACATGAGAGTGCAGGACTTCCACCTTCTATTCGGCGCGCAATACGCCATCGAATGGGGCAAAAAGCACATCCTCACACTCGGCGCCGTATATTCGCCGGGAAAAGATGTATTGGGCAGAGCCTATTCCAGCACCTACGATGTGAGCTCCAGCACGACCATCGAGGCCGATACGTTGAATATGAAAAACAACTACTCGCTGGCTTCGACCTACGGAGGCGGTATCAGCTACAACTACGACAAGCGATTGACCATAGCCGCCGATGTGACTTACCAGAACTGGGCCGACGCCAAGTTTACCAACCTCAACATCGGGCAAACCCAACCGTCGACAGGGGTATTCAACAATCGGTTGAAAGTGGCGTTGGGAGCCGAGTTCCGACCCAAAACCATCGGGAGCAACTACTTCGAGCACATCAGCTACCGGGCCGGCCTGTTTTACAACCGCTCCTACCTGAAAATAAACGGCAACGACATGAACGAAATCGGTGCCTCCTGCGGTTTCGGATTCCCATTGGCCACCAACAAGTCGGTTGTCAATGTCTCGTTTGAATATATCAACCGCCAGTGCTCGCCTGTAAAACTCATTACCGAAGACCATTTCAGAATATCGGTGAGCCTCACTTTCAACGAAATGTGGTTCTGGCAACGCCGGTTTGAATAAAAAGGCCTCACATTCCCGAGGAGTGGGGTTTGAACACCCCCAAAAAAAAAGAAATTCAAAGGCTTGCGTATAAGGGCGCTTCAGCCCCTTCTATAACGCCACCTCCCCTATACCGTTAGCTCGGATATAGGGGAGGTGCGTAAAACGATATATCGGGAATAAACCGTTTAAGGCTTGCTACTGCGCCAAGCGGGGCGAAATATATTCCAACACCTTGCACAAGCTCTCGGGGTCTTTCCACTTGATTTTATTCTCCTTCAAGAATGCGCCGAACGCCTTTTTCTCCGACTTGGGCAGCAACTTGGTGACCGCACGCTTATTGGCACTGTACAATTCACCGCCAACCACAAAATAAATACGCTCGGTCACCGGCAAGGTCTCGCCGTTCTCCCGCTCCACACGAATGAGGTCGTAATTCAAATTGGAAATTCCCCCGATTTGCAAACTCGACAACTTATCCACGGCCGAGGTCGAAGACGAAGTGCCATAAGCCCCGGGAGTTTGCAACAGCCGATCGAAGTCGCCGGTCACCCGACGCCCCACGATAGCCTGCGGAGTCTCGCCAAACACTTCGATAAAACAATCCTCGCAACGCACAAACACCCGGTTGTCGGCGAGAACCACCCGGGAAACCTCGTTTTGATTGTCGGGAGTATATATCTGCGAGCCATTCAAGTAATGCAGGTCGTTGCGCAACAAATGTATATTCACCTTCGACTCCCCTCTATTCCCGTCATGGGTATAGATAACGGCCTCCTGAAAATCGTCGAACAAATAGGGCCACATCGTCGTAGGTTCCGAGGCGAAAAGCCCCACCGAAAAAAGCGACAGCAGCATCTCAACAAATACAATCCTTTTCATACACACACATTTATAAACATTGAAAAATTAAAATTGTCCAAAAACGTCCACAAGTTAGTAATTTTGTGTTACTTTTGCTTGCACGAAATATATTATTTTAACAATAATAACCACACAAAAAAACTTAACCGCATGAAAATCAAAAACCTTTTGTGCATTATTGCGCTATGCCTGCTGTGGATGCCGGGCAAAGCTCAACAATTCAGTGTAATGACCCTGCGCAACGGCGCGACGGTTTACATTTGGGAAGACAAAAACCAACCCGACGTATTCGGTATGATCTCTTTCAAAGTCGGTTCGGTCGACGACCCCGAGCAATACACGGGATTGGCACACTACTTGGAGCACGTCATGTTCAAAGGAACTCAAACCATCGACGCGCTCGACTGGGAAAAGGAGAAACCTATCTATGAACAAATCATCGCCAAATACGACGAGCGAGCCGCGCTGACCGACCAAGACGCCCGCGACGCCATAGACTTGGAAATCAACGAGCTCACCCGTGAGGCCGCCCAATACGCCGCCGGCAACGAGTTCTCGCTGCTGGTAGACCACATGGGTGGCAAAGGGCTGAACGCCAGCACAGGATATGACCAAACCGAATATCACAACTCGTTCCCGCCCTCGCAACTCGAAAAATGGCTCGAAATCTACTCCGAACGACTCATCGATCCCGTGTTCCGGGGATTCCAAACCGAGTTGGAAGCCGTTTACGAAGAGTACAACATGTATAACGACAACCGCAGCTCGAGATTGCAAGAGTTCATCTACGAGCAAGCCTTTGGCGACCACCCCTATGGGCGCCCCATCATCGGTCTGGCCGAACACCTGAAAAACCCGCAGTTGAGCAAACTCATCGAGTTCTACAACACATGGTACGGCCCTCAAAACATGTCGATTATCTTGGTGGGTAATATCGACGCCAAAGAGGCTATTCCCATGATTCGCGAAAAATTCGAGCGGGTACCCCGCCGCGCCGAAATCCACCGGGTGAAAAAACCGGTTCCCCAGTTCAAAGGCCGCACCGAGAAGAGCGCCAAGATATTCTATTATCCCATGTTGGCCCTTATCTACAACGGTGTTCCCTCCAACGACAAGGACGAAATCGCATTGGACATCTGCTGCGAATTACTCTCCAACTCCCAAAGAACAGGTATCCTCGACAAATTGCAACTCGACGGCGACCTCATGAGCGTGGGCGCCGGGCAGAACGCCATGCGCGACGCCGGTATCGTCATGATCAACGCAATCCCCTATTTCGACGCCAACCAAAACCGGTGGGACAGTCACAAATCGGTAGAAAAATTACTGTTGTCGACCTTGGCCCAATTACAGAACGGCGAGTTCGACGAGGCTACGCTCAACGCCATCAAACAAAATATGATGCGTGAATACGACCTGCAAATGGAGTCGAACGAGACCAAAGCCTATATCCTCGCCTCGCTCTTCAACACAGGTGCCGATCCCGCCGACATCATCAACTACAAAGAGAAGGTTAACGCCGTGACAATCGACGAAGTGAAAGCCGTCGCTAAAAAATACTTTACCGACAACTATTTGGCTCTGAACATTCAAGAAGCCAAGCAACTCGACAGCAAGAGCAAAAAATTGAAAAAACCCGCCTACAAACCTATCGAGACCAAGAAAGGTGAGAAATCGGAATACGCCAAATGGGTCGAAAGCATACCGGTAAACATGCCCGAAGTGAAATACTGCGACTTCAACTCCATTCAACAAAAGAAAATCAATACCCGCAGCAAACTCTTCTACAACTTCAACCCCGAGAACGATGTCTTCACCATGACTCTGCGATATGGCATAGGCACCCGCAAAATGCCCAAGCTCGAGTATGCCGTCGAACTGATGAACAACGCCGGTATGTTGCCCGACGTCGAACCGCTCGCCTTCAAACGGGCCATGAGTGAGTTGAACGCCAATTGCACATACGCCGTCGACGACAACTACATGTATGTGATGATGAGCGGCTACGAACACGACTTGGTAAAAGCCTGCCAACTCCTTTCGAAGCAAATCCTCTTCCCCAAACTCGACGACAAGCAGTTGCAAAGCCTCATCGGCAACGTGTTCGGGGCTCGGCAAATGGAGAGAGACGACATAAGCACACTGGAAAGTGCCCTCGTCTCGTATGTCCTCTACAAAGATAGCTCGGACTACCTGCAACGGCTCCCCATTGGCGACCTGATTTCACTCTCGATCACCGACCTGACCACCCAATTCCAATCGGCCACCAACTACGAGTGCGAAATCTACTACACCGGTACGGCGCCCTTCGACGACGTTTACCAAGTATTGAGCCAGAACCTCCCGCTCATGGCGCAAGAGATTCCGTCGACCTCGCCCGAGTTGCGCTCCCGCCAGCAATACAACGAGAATACTATCTTTTTCCTGCCCAACAACAAGGCCACACAAAGTAAAATCTACTTCTTCATCGAGGGACAACCCTTCGAAGTGAAAGACGACATCTTCATCGAGGCCTTCTCAAACTACTTCGGCTCGGGATTCGGGAGCCTCGTCCTCGACGAAATCCGTGAAAAGAGAGCCATGGCCTACACCGCCTACGGTGTCATTTCCACACCGGCCGTCGCCGGGCGTAACAACCTGTTCCAAGGATTCGTGGGCACACAAGGCGACAAAACCATCGACGCCATCGATATTTACATGAGCCTGTTGAACGATATGCCGGAGATGCCCGAGCATTTCGACGTCGTGAAAACCAATATCGAAGAGTCTATCCTCAGCGCCAAACCGGGATTCCGCTCGGCAAGCGCCGTATATGAAGCATGGAAACGAAAAGGATATACCCAAGACCCCGCTATCGATAAAATGAAAAAAATCGAGACCCTTAAATTCGAGGATATTGTAAACTACTACAACGAAAACATCAAAGGGAAGCCCATCGTTATCGCCATTGTGGGAAATCCCAAAGATTTCGATACCAAAGCCCTCGAAAAATACGGGAAGGTCGTGAAAGTATCCGAATCGAGAATCTTCTCGGACAACGATTTTTGACGGAACTCCCACAAATTGAAAATCACACCGAGCGAGCTTCCGGGTATTTTCCCGGGGCTCGCTCGTCTTTTCATATAGGGTATCGCATTCCCGATTGGCCGAGTGAAATTTTTTTTGTACTTTTACCCGTGAAATCTGCGGTCACCATTTTTTTGTCTCGATGAAATTCGATAAAAACAAAATACTCGACTTTATTCGGCATCGACTCTCCATCGGAAAGTTGTTCCTCGCCGTATTTGTCATTTTTATCATTTTTATCGACGAAAACAGTTGTATCCAGCGGATAAAATACGACAACGAAATAAACCGCCTGCGCCAAGAAATCGCAGCCCAAAACGATACGACCGATTACTACAACCGCCGCATCGAAGAGCTGAAATCCAATAAAAGCGTCGTCGAACAGATTGCCCGTGAACAATATCTCATGAGCAAGCCCAACGAAGATATTTATATCATAGAACGCCCCTCAGTAGAAAACGACTAAACCACATTCGATATGAACCAAAAAACGCGCAACATACTGTTCATGGCATCGTCTATCGCCGTCATCATCGGCGCGGCCATGCCTCTGTTCATGCTCAAATTACCGTGGGTGCCCTACCTCTACGCCGTAGGTGCCGCCGGTATGGCCGTGTGCCGGCTCACATTCCGCTACAAAGGGAAAAACTTTCGGTTAAAACGACTTTTCCACATCGAGACTTTCTCCTCTCTTTTCTTAGTCGCATCGTCCTATTTCATGTTTCGCAACGACCCCGATTGGGTTATGCTGCTCACCGTGGCTGCGGCGCTGCAACTCTATACGGCCATTCTTATCCCTCGGGTAGCAAAAAAAGAAAACGAGAAATAAACACTTGATTTTCAGCAAATTTCAATATACACTCCCCAAAGAGTAACGCATAGGACTACATTTTTCATTGATTTTATTTGTTTATTTACGAAAATTTCGTAGATTTGCGAAGTAATCGTAATCAAACACCGCCACGCATGGAAAAACTCACACATCAAGAAGAAGAGGTAATGCTCGTCATCTGGAATAAGGGACGAGGCATTGTCAAAGATTTTTTAGAGAAACTACCGGAGCCGCACCCGCCCTACACCACAGTTGCCTCGATAGTCAAGAATCTGGAACGAAAGGGATATCTGTCGAGCGAAAAAATCGGCAACACCTACCTCTATACACCCCGGATAAGCCAGCACGAGTACAAAGGGAAATTCCTGTCGGGAATTGTCAAAAGCTATTTCTCCGACTCCTATAAAGAAATGGTCTCGTTCTTTGCCCATGAGAACAAACTCTCGGAAGAAGACTTGCGCCAAATCATCGAAATGATAGAACGCGAAAAAAAGTAACCACCCTCTAAAAACGGCATTATGAACTTTCTGCTTTATCTGCTGCAAGTACATATCGCACTGACGCTACTCTATATTGTCTACAAAGCGATTTCTACCCGCAACACCCATTTTACGGCAAGGCGGCTCCTGCTCTTGTGCATACTCCTGTTTGCCGTCACTTACCCGTTATACCGTATCCCGGGTATTGCGGCCACCCTACCGGTATCGCTGCAATTCGGGTTGCCCGAGCTACAAATAACCCCGGACGAAACCACAGGAATGCCAGCCCCGCTCGATCCCTGCCGGCTGGCCGCATGGCTGTACGGCGGCATTGCCCTGCTGCTCGTTCTACGCATGGGAGTCGCTCTTGTGTCGGTCATCGGGTTGCGGCGAAACGGGACGCTGCGCAACCACGAGAACTACCGAATCGTAATCTGTCCCGGCGAGATTCAACCTTGCTCGTTTTTCAACTGGATATTCCTGCCGGCATCGGCTGCCGAAAATCCAGCGGTATGGGACAAGGTGATAAAACACGAATATGCCCATATCCGGCAAGTGCACTCGGCCGATATTCTCTTGGCCGAGAGTGTCGCAGCCCTCTGCTGGATAAATCCCGTAGGCTGGCTGTTACTGAAAGAAGTACGGCTCAACCTCGAATATTTGGCCGACAGGGAAGCCCTGCGCGACGAGTCCGAAAAAAAATCATACCAATATCTGTTGCTCGATTTGGCTCGTGCCGAGCGCCCGCGCTCGTCGGCGATACCGTTTAACTACTCGTTCCTGAAAAAGCGCATCGCCATGATCAACCGCAAGGCCTCTTCGCGCCAGTCGCTGTTCCGCTACCTGTTGGTCGTACCGCTCTTTTTCTTACTCGTCGTGGGAAGTCAAAGTTGCCAAAAGTCGCCAACCACCCCACAACCCGCCACCGATTCGATTGCCTCATCGGTACCCGACGATAATCCCCCCGGGGTCTCTGCCGAGCCAATTCAAGAGACCGTGCTCGATGCGGCCGAAATCATGCCCGAATTTCCCGGCGGGACAACTGCTCTGCTCAATTTCATATCCAATAATCTCAAATACCCCCAAAAAGCGATGGACAGCCAAACCGAAGGGAGGGTTGTCCTGCAATTCGTCATCGACAAAGAAGGCCATGTGACCGACATACAAATCTTGCGGGGTGTCACGCCGGAACTCGACCAAGCCGCTATCGACGCAGTGAAAAATTCCCCCAAATGGGCGCCGGGCATGCAGGACGGTGAGCCGGTCAACGTGAAGTACACGCTCCCCATCGTTTTCAAACTATCTTGAACTCCATTTATTTCCTTCAATAAAATTTTACAGCAATGAAAAAAGAACTATTATTCACCACAACGGCCGTGATAGGCCTATGGTTGACAGGCTGCAACGCCAACACCGGTGAACAGGCCCAAACAGACTCGACACCCGAAACCGAAGTTGTCACAACTCCCGACTCCACAGCAGTCGCGCCCACCGACTCTGTCCTCGACATATCCGAGGTAATGCCCGAGTTTCCCGGCGGAACAAAAGCCCTGCTCGATTCCATCGCCACGAATCTCAAATACCCCCAAAAGGCAATCGACAGCCAAACCGAAGGTCGGGTTATCCTGCAATTCGTCATCGATAAAGAAGGCCATGTGACCGACATACAAATCTTGCGGGGTGTCACGCCTGAACTCGACCGAGCCGCTATCGACGTGGTAAGCTCGCTCCCCGACTGGAAACCGGGTATGCAGGACGGCGAAGCGGTCAACGTGAAATACACCCTGCCCATTGTCTTCAAGCTCCAATAAAGCTCTCCCCGCAGCAAGAACATAACGACTGAAAAAACGCCCCGGCAGGCTGTCGTGCCTGCCGGGGCGTTTTCTATCGACTTTACTTCTCTACAATCAGCGAACTGTAATCGGTCCAATGCTTTTTATACTCGGCCGCGGTTCCCTCCGGCACATAAATCCTGTAACTTACCGGATCCCAACCGCCGGGTTTGGGGAATACTCCTCTCGACCCGCTCGCCAATACAGGAAAGTTGCCCGAAGCTATGTCGTCGAAAAGTACCGTAACCGATACCAAAGTCATCGAATCCCATGAACTGCGCGTGTTGAAAGCCATGTCGCCTATGCGCTGGATTCCACGGCCTATCACCACCGTTTTAAGAGCAGTACATTCGCCGAAGGCCCGACTGCCTATCTCGGTCACACCGTCGCCGATAACAGCTTCTTGCAAATTCGTACAAAAAACAAAGGCCGCCTCGCCGATAGTCGTCACACTGTTGGGTATCTCAATCCGAGGCAACGAAGTACAGTTTTCAAAGGCATTGTACTCGATAGTCTTGATCCCGTCGGGCAAAACAATCTCCTGCAAACTTACACAATACTGGAAAGTATTCAACTCGATAGTCTCGAGCTTGTTGCCTTCAAACACAACCTTTTGCAAGGGAGACACCCGGCTCGTCCCCTCATAATCGAAAGCCGAACTACCCAACCGCTCGAGATTGGCGGGCAAAGTTATCTCGGTGAGATTACATTTCGAGAACGCATATTGGTCTATCTCTACCAACGACTCGGGCAGGACAATCGACTCGAGCGCACTATTATTGAAAGCATTGTCGCCAATATAAGTGATACCTTCGGGCAAGACGAGGCTTCTAATGGCCTGCTCGCCGTTGAAAGCGCTCGGCTCTACCTGTGTCACCGTACCCACATAAGCCCACCGGCCTTGACCGGTAGAGGAGTCATAGCTACTCTGCTCGGCTATAAATTCACAGTCACGTCCCCAGAAATAGGGATCGCCCGGGAAATGGGCATTGGTAATGTCGAGTTGCTCGGTAGCGGTGTAGGAAATGTAATTTACCGGCAAAATCACCAGTTTACGCATAATGGTTCGCTCGTCGTCCGAGGCAAAAACCAAAACCTCGTTACGGTTTGCTATCACTGCCGGGTCGGTCGGAGCGGTAACGACAATCTTCGAGGCCGATCGATCGACCTCTATCCGATAGGCGCTGTGCGAAATGCACTCGATAGCCACCTCGACGTTAAGCGGATTGGTAAGTTCATAACTTACCTCAACCGAAGCGCCGGCGCCACAATAGAGAGTAGTCTCTTTCACCCGGTCGTCGCCCGAGACGAACAACAGGTCGAATTTATCGCGATAATAGGGCAGCTTGATTTCGGTACCGCTGCCGGCCAAAGTAAGAATCAGATAATCGGGATTGGTAACATCGATATTGCTGAACATGGAATCGCCGTCTTTACCGGGCTCTCCATCTTTACCGGGTTCTCCGTCTTTACCGGGATCACCTGTGGCCTGCCCCAACTGAGTCCAGCTTTGTCCTCCGTCGTAAGATATATACCAATATCCGTCGGAACGAATCTCCAATTGGGGAGTGATACCGTCGTCACCATCTTCTCCCTTATCCCCCGCTGTTCCTTTGAGCGAAGCCAACCACTCGTCGAGCGTGCCTTGGTAGCCTTTCTCGACGGCCAACTCATAAGCCGATTTACCGTCATCACCGTCGTTGCCCGTGCTGCCGTTGAGCGAGGCCAACCACTCTTCCAACGTACCTTGATAACCTTTTTCGACAGCCAACTCATAGGCCGACTTGCCGTCATCGCCGGTGCTGCCTTTGAGCGAGGCCAACCACTCGTCGAGAGTACCTTGATAACCCTCCTCGACAGCCAACTCATAGGCCGACTTGCCGTCGTTTCCAGCGCTACCGTTGAGCGAGGCCAACCACTCGTCGAGCGTGCCTTGGTAGCCTTTCTCGACGGCCAACTCATAGGCCGACTTGCCGCCCTGCCCCTGCGCCATAATTTTATTATTTTGATCATCGAGGAGCCACTCACCGTCGATGGTCCAATAATAGAAGCCGTCGGTATCTTGTTTCACTCCTATCACGGGAGTAGAACCGGCCAGCCCATCATTCCCGTGGTAGATAGTCACCGGGCCGCTCTTGGTAAAGGTAATGGTATAGCCTATCGTCCGGCCGTTCTCCACCACCGGCACGACACCCGTCACATAGTCGTTGTCTTGCAATGCGTCTACGATTTGCCGCAGCGAGGCAATATTGGTATTCATTTGGCTGCAAAGCTCTTCCAATGCCGAGAGCCGAGAGCCCATGTCTTCATTCTTATTCCACATGGCTATCTCGTCATACTCGGTACAAGAGGCCAGCGACAAAACTCCCAAAATCAGATAGATTATATTCTTTTTCATAACAATCCCTCCCGATTAAAAATAAACGCCCACTTTCACTACAAAACTGCGGTTCTTCACATGCTTGTAACCTATCATTTGACTATCATCGCCATATACCGTATCGAACCTGTCGATGTCGATAAGCCCCTGTTGATACTCGGCTCCCACGAAGAAACGGTAGAACGCCACATCGACTCCGCACAAAAAGCCCATATCGTGCCGCGAGAAACCTCCCTCTTGGCCGAAAAGGCACACTTCCTCATCGCCCATCTGGCGTTTGCCCCATACCCCCACGGCATAATAGAGCCCGGCCGAGGGAATCAATGCCAAATGTTTGCCCAGCGCAATCGTATAGTCGAAGCCCACAGGAAGCTGCAAATAATTGATTGTAATACTACTGTCGTCAAAACCATTGATTTCATAGCCTTTACTGATAAAATTGAGCCCCGTGCGCAGGTAGAAAGGATAGTTGCGGCTCAACCCCATGCGATAAATAAGCCCGGCTTCATACCCCGGTTTGGTCGAAGAGGACATACCGTAGGAGGTTATCCACGAAGAGGCGTAACCGGCATGTATCCCAAGGATATGACGGGGATAAGTGGGTGCCGGCGCTACATCGTCAGGCTGTACTGCCGGCTCGGGCTTGACAGCCGTATCGGCGACAGCCTCCTGCCGGGAGGGAGTCGTTTCGACTTCTGCCGCTATTCCGGGCTGCATCGACGAAACCGGGCTGTCGGCTTCCTCCACACCCTCTTCGGAATCGACGTCCGCCGCATCGTCCTTCTCGACGATACGCAAGTAAAGCACGGTATTGCTGCTGTTGCGCAAGTCGGGGAAGAAATTCTCCAACATATAGCGGTAGGGACGTCCGCCCCGTAGATCCATTAATTGTTTTTTGCGACTGTCGACAATCTCCCCCCGGTCATTATAGACCCACAGCGGAGTATGGTCGATAATATCCAGCACCTCGTCGCGCGTTTCCATATCCGAGGCCGCCACCTGTTCACGGAGCATGGTCCAAGCCACCCCCTCGGAATGGTGCTCGATCAGAGCCGAAGGTATATGCCCTTCACGCACCAGATAGGCTTTCAGCTCCTCGGCTCGCCGAGCCGCCAATTGCTCGTTGGCTTGAGCCGCGCCATCGGGCGAAGCATACGAACGAATGACCAGTTTCTCCACCCGATCGTTCTTCAAAGCCTCTTCCACCGTAGCCAAGAATCGGGTTAGTTGCGCCCGGTTGTCCCGAAACGACAAATCGACATGGCGATACCCTCGACGATAAAAAATTTTCATCGAATCGACCGCCTCTTGCGAGTAAATGTTCCCTGTGAACAATATACCCGCCAACAAGAATGACAATATTTTTTTCATGGAGTATTAATTATCCTCGATTAAAAATCTATTCTTAATTCTTAGGTTTTCTCCCTTTTTTATACAAATATATAAATCACCTCTTAAAAACAAATATTCACGACAATATATTAATATTTTTTAATTAATCGTTCCCTATCGGGTACAAACAAAGGCATGAGAGGAGACCCGGGAAACTCCTTCACACACTACTTGATACAAGAGAGAGAGAAAAAAAATAATTTCGTGCTTCCCCCATCATGACATCTGCCATATAGAAAACAGTGCGTCAATGCCGCTCGGCGCGCGACGCATCGATGCGCAGCAACACAAAAAGCAGAATAGTAAATCCCCACAACGACGAGCCCCCATAACTGAAAAAGGGCAGCGGAATACCAATAACCGGGCACAAGCCTATGACCATACCCACATTCACCGCCAAATGAAAAAAGAGTATCGACACCACACAATAGGCATATACCCGTCCAAATGCCGAATGCTGTCGCTCCCCGATAACCATGAGGCGGAATATGAGCGTGACGAAAAGAAGAATCACCCCCGCAGCGCCCCAGAAGCCCTCCTCCTCGCCAATGGTACAGAAGATGAAATCGGTATCCTGCTCGGGTACATATCTCAATTTTGTTTGCGTCCCATTCAAAAAACCTTTTCCCCAGAATCCGCCCGAGCCGATAGCTATCTTCGATTGGTTTACATTGTAACCGGCGCCCCGCAAATCTTCCTCCATACCCAACGCCACTTTAATGCGCTTCTGCTGATGAGGCTCCAGCACATCGTTAAACGCGTAGTCGACCGAAAAAAGAAATGCGACCGACACAACGGCTGTCGCCAAAATAGTGAGAATACGCAGCGAACGGCTCGAAAAATAGAGAACCAACAAATAAATTACCGTGGCGACAGTAGCCCCCACACATACATACAACAGATTGACCGGCACGTCGAAATAGAACAAAGCCCCACAAACAGCAGATACCGCCAAATAGCCCAACATCAAGTAACGAGCCGCTTTCTCGTTCTTCTGATAAAACAACAACATGCCTGCCACCACCAAAAGAATGAGGATAAACACCAGCACCTCACCGACAGCCACCGCCCCCCACATCTCGCCCGAATACTTCACGGCAACGACAAAATAGACAATCGCACACAACCCATAAAAAAGAAACAGCCCCGACAAGCCCTCGCGATACAACACAAAAATCAACGAGACGAATACCAGCGCCGACCCGGTCTCCCTTTGGGCTATAATCAAAACGATGGGCAAAAGGATAAGCAAAACAACCCGCAACAAGTCGCCTCGTTTTTTCAACGAAAACCCATACGTCCCGAACGAGCGGGCGAGGGCGAGAGCCGTGGCAAACTTGGCAAACTCGGCCGGCTGCAAACTCACCGGGCCCAGCACCAACCAAGAATGGGAGCCCTTTATATCGGGTGCCAAAAATATCGTGGCGACCAGCAACAGTACAATAATCCCATAAAACAGATAGGCATATGTCTCGTACACCCTGAAATCGACCATCAATATCATAAAGGCCAATACAATCGAGAGACCTATCCATATAAGCTGCTTACCCGACCGTTCGGCAAAATCGAATATGCTGGCATTGTCGAAGTCGTAACTGGCGGCATAGATACTCACCCACCCGCAAAGGACAAGGACCAGATAGAGCACTATCGTCACCCAGTCGACCGAACGCCATATATTAGTGCTTCTCGACACCACTGTATATAATCGTATTGGATTGCAACATACGTTCTTCCAGATATTTCCGTTCCGGTGCAATCTTCCGGTTCAGATACATCTCCATCATGAGACTGCCGATAGGCACACCATAGGTAGCCCCGAATCCGGCATTCTCGACATACACGGCGATAGCGATTTTGGGGTTGTCCTTGGGAGCGAATCCCATGAATGCCGAGTGGTCTCTCCCATGCGGATTTTGCGCCGTACCGGTTTTGCCACACACCTCTATTCCGGGAATAGCCCCTATGCGGCAGGTACCTCCGGTCACCGCCATGCGCATGCCCTCCACCACATAATCGTAGTAGTGCGAATCGACCATCGTATGCTTCGGCGTGGTAAACTCGGCGCTTATCGTCGTGTCCTGTATCTCCCGCACCAAATGAGGCGTATAGTAATATCCCCTGTTGGCAATCGTCGCCGACAGATTGGCGATCTGCAACGGGGTAGCCAAGACTTCGCCCTGTCCGATAGCGACCGAGATAATCGTCAACGCACTCCAACGGTTCTCGCCGTATATACCGCTATAATATTGGCTGTTGGGGATAAACCCACGGCTCTCGCCCGGCACATCGACTCCCAGCCGATAGCCATATCCCATCGAGACCAAATAGTCTTTCCAGATATTGAAAGCCTCGGCCGCCGACTTATATTTCTTGCGATTATCGATCATCGACCGCAAGCCATAACAGAAAAATGCGTTGCACGAGGTTTGCAAAGCCGGCATGAGCGACAACGGCGAGGCGTGCCCGTGGCAACCGACCCTCAACCCTCCCGATATAAAACCGTGATAACACGGGTACATCGTGTGCTCGGTAATAATTCCCTCGTTCAAAAAGATAAGGCCCTGCGTGGGTTTGAACGTCGAGCCCGGCGGATAAGCGGCCATAAGCGAGCGATCGTACAACGGCTTGTATTTATCCTTGTTCAGTTTCGAATAATTCTTCCCGCGTTCCCGCCCCACCAACATAGAGGGGTCGTAAGTAGGGCTCGACACCATAGCCAATATCTCGCCCGTAGACGGTTCGATAGCCACGATAGCCCCTATTTTGTTCTGCATGAGTTTCTCGCCATATGCCTGCAACTCTACATCGATCGACAGTTTCAGGTTCTTGCCCGATACCGGAGCCACGTCGTAACGCCCGTCTTCATACCTGCCTTTGATGCGCCCATGCGCGTCGCGGAGCAAAATCTCCACACCTTTTTCTCCACGCAAAAAGGACTCATACGAGCGTTCCACTCCCAAGTCGCCGGTATAATCGCCTCGCTTGTAATAGTCGTCATTCTCGATGTCGCGAGGCGAGACCTCCCGAATATTGCCCAACACATTGGCTGCTACCGGATAGGGATACTGCCGAAGCATGCGGTTCTGGATAAAGATCCCGGGAAACCGGTAAAGTTTCTCTTGCAACCGCCCATAATCTTGCGCCGAGAGTTGGGTCATAAACGTTTGGGGAGTGTAAGAAGAATAGCCGGGATTTAGCCTCGGGTTTTTCATATCGGCCATACGCTTGTTGAACTGTTTCCGGGTGATTCCCAATGTATTACAAAAATCGAGCGTATCAAACGGCTTCACCTCCCGCACAATCATCATCACATCGTATGCCGGCTGATTGAATACCAACAACTTGCCGTTACGGTCATAGATAAGCCCTCGCGAAGGGTATTGTGTCCTTTTGAGGAATGCGTTTCCGTCGGCATATTGCTTATAGTCGTCGTTCAACACCTGTAACGAAAAGAGGCGCACGATATAGATACAAGCGACTATCAGCACGATACCCCCTATCACATATTTGCGTTTTGCCAGTTTATAATCTTTTCTCACGGCCCGATTTCGTTAAACTGTCCATGCCCAGAATCATTAGGAAGGTCAATGCCGTGCTCGCAAAAATACGAAGGAGGAGCCGCCCGACATTCAAGAGGCTCAGCGACTCTATCAAAAAGAGAGCCGAGCAGAAACAAAAAGAGAGTGTAAGGGCATAACGCACATACAACGACATGCCGAAACTGCGAATAGAAGGAATTGACTCGATATAGTCTTCACCCCTCGGCGTATAGAGGTTCAGCACCGTTTTTCTCAATGCCGCCAATACGACACACGACAAGGCGTGCATTCCCGGCGTATTGCAAAAGGTGTCGATGGTGAGTCCCAAAAGGAATCCGAGGGTCATCACCCAGTTTGTCGACAGCGAAAGAGGAAGCCGCAAGAGAAAATAAATGTAAAAAAACGGTATGGCCACCCCGAAAAGGTGTATGCTGTTCCCCACCGTAACTTGCAAGAACACCACCACGACAAACAGGAGTATGTATCGCAACCAGTTATTCATATCGAGCCTCCTTCTCCAATCGATTTTGCTCCTCTTTCATGCGGTTGGATATGACTCGCACATAGCCCAGATTCCCAAAATCGGGGCTCAACGCTACCCGCAAGGCGTAGAAATTGTCGTCGCGCTGTTTCTTGTAGTCGCTGACGACTCCAATCATAAGACCTTCGGGGAATACCGACGAATAACCGCTCGTGACAATCGTATCGCCCGGAGCAAACTCGACATGCCGGGGCATCTCTTCCAAAATGGCATATCGGGGATTCACCGCGTCCCAAACCAACGAGCCGAAATAATCGCTCCCCTTGACCTTACAGCTGAGGCGCAGTTTCGGGTTCAAAACCGATATGGCCACGGCACGATGCTCGCTCACGGCATTGATAATGCCTACGACGCCATTTTGGTTCACCACACCCATCTCGGGTTCCACGCCATCGGCTCGGCCCTTGTTTATGGTAATATAGTTGTTGATTTGCGCCAAACTGTTATTGATAACCCGCGCCACGATAAAATCATAATCGTGGAGCACCGAATCGAAAGGCAAGGTGTCACTCCCGGCGGTAGTGCGATACTTGTTCAACTGCTCTCTCAAATTGAGAACCTCCAATTCCAACTCCCCGTTTCGCAACAGCAAATCCCGGTTAGCCTTACGCAATCCTATATAAGAAGTCACTTCCGACTGCAAATCATAAACGACTACCGAAGCCCGGTTTGCCGAAGAGAAATAGAGACTGCGCTGATAGGGGTTGCGACCGAACAGCAAGACACAACTGATCACCGCATAGACAGCAAAAACTATCCATGAGCTATGCTTCCATAAAAAGTTGATCAAGTTGCGCATCTCTTTGTCACGACTACCAACAACGAGTTACAAAAGTATAAATGCTTTTGTAACTCGTCTATATGAAACATACCGATAACCCTATCGGCTATATCTTCACGCTCTATATTATCGAATCAAGAAAGAGAACTGATCGATATTTTTCAAGGCTACGCCTGTACCCTTGGCAACTGCGTGCAACGGGTCTTCGGCGATGTGGAACGGGATACCTATCTTGTCGGTCAGCCGTTTGTCCAAGCCTCTCAGCAACGCGCCACCACCGGCCAGCCAAATACCGTTGCGCACAATATCGGCATACAATTCGGGCGGAGTGTGCTCCAATGCGTTCAACACGGCAGCCTCGATTTTCGAAATCGACTTCTCGATGCAATGGGCTATCTCTTGGTAAGAGATAGGCACCTCCATGGGCAGAGCCGTCATGCGGTTGGGGCCATGAACCACATAGTCTTCGGGAGGATTATCCAACTCGGTCAAGGCCGAGCCCACATTGATTTTAATCAACTCGGCCGTACGCTCTCCCACTTTCACGTTGTGCTGACGTCCCATATACTCCTGTATATCGTTGGTCAAGTCATCGCCGGCGACCCGTATCGAGTTGTTCGACACGATACCACCCAGCGAAATCACCGCGATCTCGGTCGTTCCACCGCCTATATCGACAATCATATTCCCCTCGGGAGCCTGCACATCGAGACCGATACCTATCGCCGCAGCCATAGGCTCGTAAATCATATAGACGTCGCGGCCTCCGGCATGTTCCGAAGAGTCGCGCACGGCACGAATCTCGACCTCGGTACTCCCCGACGGAATACCTATCACCATACGCAACGAAGGCGAGAACCAATGACTTTTGGAACTAACCATCTTCACCATGCCTCTGATCATCTGCTCGGCCGCATAGAAGTCGGCTATCACACCATCTCTCAACGGGCGTATCGTGCGTATGTTTTCATGGGTTTTACCATGCATCAAGCGAGCTTTTTCACCCACAGCCAGCAACTTGTCGGTGCGCTTGTCCAACGCAACCACCGACGGCTCGTCGACCACGATCTTATCGTTGTGAATAATCACCGTGTTGGCCGTTCCCAAGTCGATAGCAATCTCTTGCGTGAAAGAAAACAATCCCATATATGATTATTTAAAAGGTTATATCAATGTTTGAAATGGCGTATGCCGGTCATCACCATGGCCACTCCATTTTTGTTGCAATATTCTACCGAATCGTTGTCGCGCACCGACCCTCCCGGTTGGATAACTGCCGTTATACCGGCCTCGTGGGCTATCTCCACACAATCGGCAAAGGGGAAGAAGGCATCGGAAGCCATCACGGCGCCTTGCAAATCGAAATCAAACGAACGAGCTTTCTCTATCGCTTGCCGCAAAGCGTCGACCCGAGAGGTCTGGCCTATGCCGCTGGCACACAGCTGACGGTTCTTGGCCAGCACGATAGCGTTCGACTTGCTGTGTTTCACAATTTTATTGGCAAACAGCAGGTCGTCCACCTCGGCAGGAGTAACCGCTTTCTCGGTCACCTGCTTCAACTCTTCGGGTTTCTCCCGATAGAGGTCCCTATCCTGTACCAGCACCCCGTTCAACAGCGAGCGGAATTGACGGGCTGGAGCTTGGAACGGTTTCTGTACAAGGATAATGCGGTTTTTCTTCTGCTCCAATATTTCGAGGGCTTCGGGGGCATAACCGGGAGCGATGCACACTTCGAAGAAAATCTTGTGCATCTCCTCGGCCGTAGCCTTGTCGACCGGGCGATTGGTAATGAGCACACCGCCGAACGCCGACACCGGGTCGCCGGTCAAAGCGGCCTTCCACGCCTCTACCAGCGTATCGCGCGAAGCCAGTCCGCAAGCGTTGTTATGCTTCAATATAGCGAATGTCGTTTCGTCAAACTCCGAAATCAACGACACGGCGGCATCGATGTCCAACAGGTTGTTGTAGGAAATCTCTTTCCCGTGGAGCTGCTCGAACATCTCGTCGAAATTGCCATAGAATGTACCCTTCTGATGCGGATTTTCGCCGTAACGCAAAGCCTTGGCATGATTGCCGGCATACCGGAAAGCCGAGCCTTCCCCGCTATCGAAATAGTTGAATATGGCGCTATCGTAGCCCGACGACACGGCAAACGCCTCTTTGGCAAACCAGCGGCGGTCTTCTATCGACGAGTGGGCGCCCTTCTCTTTCAGCATCGCCAACAACGGGGCGTATTGGGCTTTCGATGCCACGATAACGACATCTTTATAATTCTTGGCTGCGGCTCTTATCAAAGAGATTCCGCCTATGTCTATCTTTTCGATAATCGCACTCTCGTCGGCTCCCGAAGCGACCGTCTCTTCAAACGGATACAAATCGACAATAACCAAGTCGATCGAAGGTATTTCATACTGAGCGATTTGTTGTTGATCTTCCTCATTTTCCCGGCGGTTCAATATTCCACCGAAAACCTTGGGGTGGAGTGTTTTCACCCGACCACCCAAAATGGAAGGATAACCGGTCAACGACTCAACGGCATCGCAAGGGATTCCCAGCGATTCGATAAACGACTGTGTCCCGCCGGTAGAAATGAACTTCACCCCTTCGGCGTGCAAAACTTTCAAAATCTCGTCCAAGCCATCTTTATGGAAAACCGAGACAAGAGCTGTTTTAATTTTCTTATTTTCAGGCATAAAGCATCGAACTATATTATTCGGCTACAAAAATACAAAAATATATAGGTTTTGCCTTGTATAATCGATGAAAGTTTTATCGAAAATAATTCTTTCTTTCCCGATTCTTTTCAACAGGATTGACTCGGCATATAAAAAAACGTTTCAAACGTCAGGGAGAAGAAACGGCAGTAGTAAACTTTTGCCCGACAGGTATCCCTCGTGAGGAAAAGGAAATCTCACCCACAAGAAATATTTCTCTCGAATTATTTCAACAAATCGGGACGCAGGCGACGGGTGCGCTCGAGCGACTGCTCGTGTTTCCACTCGTCGATCTTACGCTGATGCCCCGAGAGCAACACATCGGGTACACGCCAACCTTTATACTCGGCAGGACGGGTATAGACCGGCGGAGCCAGCAAGTTGTCTTGGAACGAATCGGAGAGTGCCGACTGCTCGTCGCCGAGGGCTCCGGGGATAAGCCGCACAATAGCGTCGCACATAATAGCGGCGGCCAGCTCACCGCCGGTGAGTACATAGTCGCCGATAGTCACCTCTTTGGTCACGAAATGCTCGCGTATGCGATAATCGATACCTTTGTAATGGCCACACAAGATAATCAAGTTCCCGGCCATCGAAAGGCGGTTGGCCATAGGTTGGTCAAACTTCTCGCCGTCGGGGGTGGTAAAAATCACCTCGTCGTATTCCCGCTCGCTTTTCAATTGGGTGATAGCCCGGTCGACCGGCTCGATTTGCATCACCATACCCGCTTCGCCCCCAAAGGGATAATCATCGACCTTGCGATGCTTGTCGAGCGAATAGTCCCTGAGGTTGTGAACCACAATCTCGACCAGTTTTTTATCCTGCGCCCGTTTCAGAATAGAATAGTTCAACGGGCTTTGCAACAATTCGGGCAACACGGTGATAATATCGATACGCATCATAACTCTCAATTTGCTTGCAAAAATAGCCTTTTCCCTCCGGTTTCGCAAACCCTCGGAATACCAAACTTGCATATACAAAGCAAATTCCACCCACTTCCAATTATTCATCGGCAGAGGTGAGGAGCATTTCATATCTCGAAAAAAAGCACTACCTTTGCGGCCTGAAAATAGGTAAAAAATGATTACGGTAAACAATTTAGGTATTCAATTTGGTAAAAGAGTCCTTTTCCAAGATGTCAATTTGAAGTTCACCCCGGGCAACTGCTACGGTATTATCGGAGCCAACGGCGCCGGGAAATCCACACTCATGCGCATTTTGAGCAACCAACTCGAACCCTCGCACGGCACCGTCACGCTGGGCCCGGGCGAACGGCTCTCGGTACTGAGCCAAGACCACTTCGCTTTCGACGAGTTTACCGTTATCAACACCGTGCTGATGGGACACACCGTGCTGTGGGACATCATGCAGGAAAAAGACGCGCTCTATGCCAAACCCGATTTCGGCGACGCCGACGGCATTCGAGCCGCCGAACTCGAAGAGAAATTCGCCGAACTCGAAGGGTGGAACGCCGAAAGCGACGCCGCCTCGCTCCTCAGCGGGCTGGGCATCAAAGAGGATAAACACTACATGCTCATGAAAGATTTGAGCGGTAAAGAGAAAGTGCGGGTGCTGCTGGCCAAAGCGCTGTTTGGCCACCCCGACAACCTGCTGCTCGACGAGCCTACCAACGACCTCGACCTCGAAACGGTCATGTGGCTCGAGAACTATCTCGCCAACTTTGAGAACACGGTGCTGGTCGTGTCGCACGACCGACACTTCCTCGACTCGGTTTGCACCCATACGGTCGACATCGATTTCGGCAAAGTCCAACTCTTCGCTGGCAATTACAGCTTCTGGTACGAATCGAGCCAACTGGCGCTGCGCCAACAGCAACAACAGAACAAAAAGGCCGAGGAGAAACGCAAAGAACTGCTCGAATTTATACAACGGTTCAGTGCCAACGTGGCTAAATCGAAACAGACTACCAGCCGCAAGAAGATGCTCGAAAAACTCAATATCGAGGAGATACAGCCTTCGTCGCGCCGTTATCCCGGCATCATCTTCACCCCCTCGCGGGAACCCGGCAACAAAATACTCGAAGTAAAGGGCCTTGAAAAATCGATCGAAGGCACTCTCCTGTTCAAAGATGTGAACTTCTCGATCGAAAAAGACGACAAAGTGGCTTTCATCTCGCACGATCCCCGTGCCATGACCGCCCTCTTCGAAATCATCAACGGCGCCATGAAGCCCGATGCCGGAACATACGAATGGGGGCAGACCATCACCACCGCCTACCTGCCGCTCGACAACAGCTCGTTCTTCAATACCGACATGAACCTTATCGACTGGCTGGCTCAATTCTCCGAAGACACCAGCGAGTTGTACCTCAAAGGGTTTCTCGGCCGCATGCTCTTCTCGGGCGAAGAATTGCTCAAACAGGCCTCGGTGCTGTCGGGTGGAGAAAAAATGCGCTGCATGATTGCCCGCATGATGTTGAAAAACGCCAACACCATGATTCTCGACTCGCCCACCAACCACCTCGACCTCGAATCGATACAGGCTTTCAACAACACCCTGCAAACATTCAAAGGCAACGTGCTGCTCTCGTCGCACGACCACGAGTTTATACAAACCGTCTGCAACCGCATTATCGAGTTGACTCCCGGCGGCATCATCGACAAAATGATGGACTACGACGACTACATTACCGACGAGAAGGTGCAAGCCGCCCGCGAAAGATTGTACAACTTATAAAAAGATATTGCTGTTATGGTAAAACACATCGTCACTTTCAAACTTACCGGTACGCCGGAAGAACGCAAAGAGGTTGCCCTCAAATTCAAAAATGCACTGCTCGAGCTCCCCGCGGTCATCGACGTGCTGAAAAGCATCGAAGTAGGCATCAACGAAAACCCCGCCGAATGCTGGGACGTAGTCCTCACCGCCACGGTCGATACTATGGCCGACGTAGAAACCTATGCCAAACACCCGGCTCATGTAGCCGCCGCCGCACTCCTCGCCGGTCACAAGGCCGACCGCGCCTGCGTAGACTACTGCTGCTGAGACTATCAATCTCTATCGCAAAAAACGAGAGCAACCATCGGTAAACCGACGATTGCTCTCGCATATTTTTTTACGGGCTTTCCTTGTGAAGCCTCTTTATTCATTCAAAAACTCAGGCAACCGCAGCTGCCATTTTTTTCTGCAACAAGGCTGTCAGCTCTTGACACATCGCCCCGTTGCCCATTGCTCGATACTTCGCTATCTGATATTGAAGCATCTCTACTGTCATTTGTTCTTTCATCATCATTTGTTTTTTCTGCTTTTTTATTTTCCACCCTTTGTGGAAAATGGTTTGTTTTACTTTTCTCTCACTGCAAAGATAATAACAGATTACAAGAAAATATGTTTTATAACATAAAAATTATATTGTTTTTTTATGAAATTCACATTTCACCAACCCCTTATTTTTTCTCTATACAATATTTAACAAAATAATTATCAATCATTTATATCCATTCCAACAAAGATTTCACCGTACCGTCTTTTTTTTATACATTTGCACGAAATGTAATCACACGACAAAGCGTACAAAAACCATGCCTGTAAAAATACCATCATCGTTACCGGCAGTCGAAATATTGAAAGCCGAGAATATATTTGTCATGGACGACCTGCGTGCCTCGACACAAGACATTCGCCCATTGAAACTCCTCATTCTCAACCTTATGCCCTTGAAGATCGTCACCGAGACCGATTTGTTGCGGCTTATCTCCAACACCCCTTTGCAGATAGAGCTCGACCTGATGAACGTTTCGGGACACATTTCCCGGAATACTCCGGTCGAGCACATCGACACTTTTTATAAAGACTTCAACGACATTCGCTCCCAAAACTACGACGGCATGATTATCACCGGGGCGCCGGTCGAGAAGCTGCATTTCGAGGAGGTCGACTATTGGGACGAACTGGTCGAAATTTTCGACTGGGCACACACACATGTCACTTCGACACTCTACATTTGCTGGGCTGCGCTGGCCGGGCTGTACCACTTCTACCAGATTCCCAAATACCCGCTGGACAAGAAACTCTTCGGCGTTTTCGCCCACCACAAATACGACGAGAAGAATCCTATCTTCCGAGGATTCGACGATATATTCCATGTGCCGCACAGCCGCTACTCCGAAGTGAGAAAAGCCGACATCGAAAAAAACAAGGCTCTGACCATCCTCTCCGAATCGGAAGAGGCCGGGGTGTACATGGTCATGGCCCGTGGCGGCCGGGAGTTTTTCATCACAGGCCATTCCGAGTACTCGGCGCTCACGCTCGACATAGAATACCGCCGCGACAAGGCAAAAGGACTCGACATCGACCTCCCCCGCAATTACTATCCCGGCGACAACCCTCAAAACAGCCCGATTGTCAACTGGCGGGGACATGCCAACCTGCTCTTCACCAACTGGCTCAACTACTTTGTATATCAACAGACTCCCTACAACTTGAACGATATACAATGAAGACAGCACGCCGCATAGAATTATTGGCTCCTGCCAAAAACACCGAAATCGGACAGGAAGCAATCCTTCACGGAGCCGATGCCGTATATATAGGGGCCCCACGATTCGGGGCCCGTTATGCCGCCGGAAACAACATCGCCGATTTGGCTCGGCTCACCGACTTTGCCCACCGGTTCGACGCACGGGTCTACATTACCCTCAACACCATTTTGCGAGACGACGAGCTGCACGATGCCGAACGGCTCATTCGCCAACTCTACCAAATAGGCGCCGACGCCCTCATTATACAAGACATGGGTATTACCCGGCTCGATATTCCCCCTATCGCCCTGCACGCCAGCACACAAACCGACAACCGCACACCCGAGAAAGTGAAGTTTCTCGAACAATGCGGCTTCTCGCAGGTAGTGTTGGCGCGTGAACTTTCGCTCGCCCAAATCGAGGAGATAGCCCGGTCGGTCGACGTCCCCCTCGAAGTATTCATTCACGGAGCCTTATGCGTCAGTTACAGCGGGCAATGCTACCTCAGCGAGGCCATGTGCGGGCGTAGCGCCAACCGTGGACAATGCGCCCAATATTGCCGGCTGCCCTATACGCTCATCGACGGGAAAGGAAACATCGTCGCCAAAGAGAAACACTTGCTCTCGTTGCGCGACCTCAACCAAAGCGACCGATTGGAAGAACTGCTCGACGCCGGCGTGTCGTCGCTGAAAATCGAGGGGCGGCTCAAAGAGATGGCTTATGTGAAGAACTGCACCGCCTATTACCGGCAACAACTCGACAAGATTTTTGCCCGCCGACCCGAATATCGCAGAAGTTCGACCGGGGCCACAACCGTCGCTTTCGCTCCCCGCCTCGAAAAGAGTTTCAACCGGGGCTTTACCCACTATTTTCTGGACGGACGCACCCCCGACCCTATCGCCTCGCCCGACACCCCCAAGTCGTTGGGCGAATATGTCGGACGGGTGAAACAGACCGACCGCAACAGTTTCACCGTGGCCGGAATCACGCCCTTGCACAATGGCGACGGGCTATGCTATTTCAATGACAAAGGACAATTCGAAGGCATGCGGGTCAACCGGGCGGAAGGCAATCGCATATTCCCAGTTTCGCCTACAAGAATTTCGGCTCACACTGACTTGTACCGCAATCTCGATTTCGAATTTGAGAAACAACTCGCCCGCCCCACAGGCGATCGGAGAATCGACGTGGAAATGAGACTCTACTCCGTTCCCGACGGACTCGTCCTCTCCATGACCGACGAATGCGGCAACCACATCGCCATACGGGAAAACACCCCTTGTGAGACGGCTCGCACACCCCAACGGGAAAACCAGAAAAAGCAGCTTGGCAAACTGGGCACGACATGCTACACTGCCGTAAAAATCGACATCGACCTCCCCGAAAACCTGTTCATTCCCGCTTCGACCTTGTCGAAACTACGCCAAAAAGCAGTCGAAAGCCTCGACCGGGCACGACGCATCGCATACCGCACCGAGTGGCGAAAGACCGAAAATAGGGACTTCCCCTATCCACAATCCCGGCTCACTTACCTCGGCAATGTATCGAACCGGCTCGCCGAACAGTTCTACCGTGAGCATGGAGTTTCTCGCATAGACCCTGCCTTCGAGGCCGCACCCGTCCAAGGAGTACCCCTCATGTTCACCCGCCACTGCATACGCTATATGCTGGGATATTGCACGAAAACACCGGCCGGGAAACAATTGCCCGAACCCCTCACCCTCCTGTACAAAGGCGAACGGCTCGCCCTGCATTTCGATTGCCGGGCTTGCGAAATGACCATACAAAGAGAACCAAAATAGTGGCTCCAAAGTATTATCGCTGCGTTCGCAGCAATCATAAATTCAAAGCAAGGCTCTATTACGCCCCACCCATTAAACAATATTAACAATCTATAAAGAGATAATTTTATACTTTTCAGCTTTTTTATCATATACAAATCTATACCTTTGCATATATCTAATAATATTATAAAACACAACCATGAAGAAATGGATTTTTACGATCTTGTCGCTGATTTCGATAACCATCTCCCCGGCTCAAACCCTACGCGAAACAATTGCTATCGTGCGGCCTAAACTCAGTGAAACCACCCAAACGTTTCTCTCCGATTTCGGTAAAGCGCTCCGCCGAGACGGATTCTACTCGGCCGCCGACATTCTCCAAAGTTATGGAAGAGACTCGTTCGGCACAGGATTCACCTACCGGGACGAACGCGACGGCCGATTATACATCATCACCAACCGCCACGTTGTAGAACAGGCCGAAGTGGTCGATATCGAATTTTCCTTGCCCGATAACAGTTCCAAAACATTTGCCGAATGCCCGGTAATAGGCGTACACGACGACTTTGACATTGCCTTGATAGCTCTTCCCAAGGAGGCCAATCTCCCCACTCTCGAAATTTCAACCTCACCCATAACCGACGGCACCCCTGTATTCAGTGCAGGATTTCCCGCTTTGGAAGAAAAGCCCTCGTGGCAATTGGGACAAGGTATCGTCTCGAATGCCAACACCCTCATCAAATCACTGACCAATCGCAAAGAGTTATCCCTGATACAGCACACGGCACAGGTCGACGCCGGCAGTTCGGGCGGACCTTTGCTCATACGCGACGAACAAGCTTCTACCGGATTTGCCGTGATAGGAATCAACACATGGAAAGCAGCCAACCGGGAAAACACCAATTTTGCCATCCCGACATGCGCCATCGATGATTTCTTAGAGAACTACCCCACCGATTCCAACGTTTTACTCACCCGGTCCGAAGTCTCAAACAGAGCTTCCGAAATGCTCCAAGCCGCAAAATCGTCCTATCAGGCGATGATGCCTTTCGTATCGTATCGATATGTATCGAATATCTCGGCCAATACGTTCTACGACTTGGTCATCGCAGCTTCCGACCCGGCGACAGAGGCCATGCAAGCGTGCTTTGAGCAAGGAGACCCGCTGGAAGGTATCCGCATCGGGTTGGCCGACATTATCTGCCGCCAATTCTCGGAGAAAAACTATATCTTCTCAACAGTCGACAATCTTGACCCTGCCCACAAAAGCGCCGAGGTGATTTATACCGTCGGCGACAAAAACATCACCACCCAATGGACTATGGAGCAAGGCCGTTGGAGGTTGGTCGACACCGAGAACGTCAAGGCCAACAGAATCGAGGCCAACGGCATCTCAAAAAGCTACGGCTTCGGCACCTCGATTTACCTCGGGATGATCGTCCCGCTCAATCGGACGTTCGACACATCGTACAGTATCGCATTCAAACGCACCTTTCTCACCTTCGTGACCTACGAAGTTACCGCCTCGCTCCTGAAACTTCAAACCGAAAAGAAAGGTTGGGAAGGGTTGAATGAAATCACAACTTCCCATATTCAAAACACCTTCGATCTCGACCTGAATATCGGCGGGCAATTACCGATCAAATGCGGCCCCATCTACCTCGTGCCTTATGCCAAAGTCTTGGGCGGGCTATACTTCGGAACCGATATAACCGGCATCAATTACGGCCTCGGTGCCGGCATGGAGATAGCCTACAAGTTGGGCTACCAGAACTACATTTTCGCCAACATAGGCTATACAGGCCGACGAATGAAGCCCTTCGACGACGAAGAGTTCCGTCTCAAATCGAAAACACTCTCAGGATTGGCCTGCTCGATAGGAATAAGTTTTTAAACACATCACTAAATATCGATCATATGAAAAAGATTTTATGGCTATGCCCGTTAATGCTGCTAATGCTGGGTTTGCTCGGCTGCGACGACAAGAGTAACGACGACAAAACCTCGGGTGGTCAATTGTCAGAGACCACATGGGAGGCGGAAGTAGAAAAATATCCGTTCCTTTCCAACTTCCCGACATACGACGGGGAATTGGACAACCACCGCTACGACGAAACATCAGGCGTTTTGCAATACATAATCATGGATTATAATTGCGACGAGTCGTTCAAGACCGACTATTGCGCCAAGTTGACGGCCGCCGGATTTGTGGACGAAAGCGGGTATGGCATCTACAAAAAGGAATCCACGGCTTATAAATTGACGGCCATCGTCTCATACAGCGGAGGCACACTGGGGCTCAGTTTAAGCGCCGAGACTATCGGTTAAAGGAAAAACAAGTGCTTTACCGCTTTTTAAAAGTCCGATTGGGAACTCCTCTATCGGACTTTTTCTATATCCCTTCATCTGCATCAGACGGGGAAGGGAATCACTCGAACATCCCGCTGTTGCGCTCCCAAAACACCCCATGGCGGTATCCCTGTATCGACCGGTTTTCGTCGGCGAGGAGCAACCGTTTCAACGCCCACAGGCAATACTCCTCGTTGATTTCTATCCCGCAAAAACGACGGTTCAGTTTTTTCGCCACCACGGCGGACGTTCCGCTACCCATAAAAGGGTCGAATACGACATCGTCCTCTTCCGACGAGGCCAAAATCAGTTTGGCATATAGTTTCTCGGGCTTTTGCGTGGGGTGATCGGTATTCTCGGGCATCGACCAAAACGGAATACTTATGTCGTCCCAGAAATTGGAAGGACAAGTAGTACGAAAATTTCCCTCGGCCGTCGGCTCCCAATCCTTGGGTTTTCCATTTTCCCGATAAGGGGCCATCACCCGCCGCCTTATCTTCACCGCCTCGACATCGAAATGATAATTGCGGGCATCCTTCACGGCAAACCAAATATCCTCCATGCCGTTTTTCCAATTGTTCTTGGCGCCACGCCCCTTTTCGCGCTGCCAAGTAATGCGGTTCAAAATCGACAACGGCGAGCGCTCGAGCACAGTTTGCAAAGCGGCGGTCGACCGCCAGTCGCCGCACAAATACAGAGAGCCGTCGGGTTTCAATTTTTCGCAAACTTTGTAAAACCAGCCCTCCAAATAGTCGATATACGCATTGTTGTCCCGAGCGTCGAATCGCATGCCGTGAAAATCTTTCGTCAAATTATAAGGCGGGTCTATGATTATCAAATCGGCAAACCTGTTGGGCAGCCGATCGACGACCGCCATCAAATCGGCACAAACGATACGGTTCAACTCAAAACGGCCCTGCGCTATATCGGCCGGAGTCAACAACAACGGCGCCAATTGCTCCGCCTCGTCAGCCGACACAGATAAAGTCCGGTTACGACCGGCACGTTTGCGAATCTCCTTCTCCATAAGTTTTATTTATCCGATATGTTTTCCAAATACTCCACCAACTGCCGATAAAGGGTATTGCGGGATAGCAGCCGTTCGTTCCCCAAAACAAACAATTGACACCGCGCGCGGGTCAACACGACATTCAGTTTCCGGTCAATCAGTTGCCCCGCCTCTTCGGTATAACTCGGCAACCACTCCAATTGCCGCTCGTCGTTCACCGCAAACGAATAAATGATACAATCGCTTTGGGAACCTTGGAAACGCTCCACCGTATCGACACGAATCTCCTCGACATGCGGGAGCGACAACCGTTCGAGTTCCTGCCGGATACGGGCTATCTGGTGGCGATACGGGGCGATGATACCCACCGACTGCCAACCGAATGTCAAATCATTGCGCAAATGCAACCGATACAGAGCCTGCACAAGCGAAGCCACTTTACGAGCCTCCTCGTCGTTATACTTTTTCCCGGGACAAACCGTCTCGGTGGGGAGAAATGCCATGCGCCGGGTGGCGACAAACTGCTCCCAGCGGTCACCCCCCCGATTGACAAACGGCAATGCCGACCTCTGGTGCGCCGCCGTCCCATTACTCAATAGACTATTGTAGAAATAGATATTGGCAAACGAAGCTATGTCGGGGTGCATGCGCCACTGGCAATTGAGCATATCGGCAAACGGGGTGTCATCGGGCAAACGCCGATAAAGGCGTTCGAACAAAGAAACCCGGCAATCGAAAAATCCGGCCGCTCGTAACCGCTCGTCGCTGATGGCCGACTCCTCGGGAGTCTGCACCACAATGGCCGGCAACTGCTTATGGTCGCCGATTAAAATGAACTTGCCTATCGCATCGCGCCCCGTAGGAGTCTTGGCCGACAATATGCCCACAAGCTGCGGCTCCAATATCTGCGAAGCCTCATCGACAATGGCCACATCGAAACGCTTCAAGGCAAACAGCTCGGGTTTCCCCGCCAGCGAGGCCAAGGTGGCCACAAAAACACGGCACTCCCCGATAACCCGCCCCACCTCCTCCCGGGTGCGGCACGCTTTCATACGCTCCGAAAGCAGATGCCCACGGTAAGACGCATCGCACGACAAGGATTGTCCCACCCGCATATAGTCATCGACCTCGTCTATCGACTCCAACTTGTCGCATATCTCGTCGACCGCCCGATTGGTATAGGCTATCAATAAAACTTGGTACCCGGGAATCGCCAAATACTCGCGCACCATGTTGCGCAACGCCACCGACGTCTTGCCTGTGCCCGGAGGCCCCACCAGCAAGAAATAATCATCGGCCTGCAAGGCCTTCGTCAGAATGCGGGACAAATCGGCATTGTCATACTCATAGGACAACCGGCGCAAATCGTTCCGTTGCGGAGGCTCGCTCTCATCGCCCAACAAGACACCCCGGCGATGAGGCGAAGCGTCTAACAAGGCATACAACCCTTTATACTGCGTCGAGAACGACGAATCGACATAATCGTGCTCTATCGCATAGCACGAACCGGCGGGCAACGCCTCGGCATAAAGCTGGCTGTCCCGCAAGCGCAACACGACCCTCCCGGCCGTCAACGAGGCAATAGTCGCCTTGAAAATCTGACGCGTCGATACCCGGTCGCTATCCCGGTCGCACACATAAAACAATACAATGTCTCCTTCCCTGAAATCGGGAGACAGCATATCGCCGGGCAAGCTAAACTCCACCTCGGGATTCTCGGCCGAAACTTCGTTGCGGACCAGCCGCAACCCGGCAAACATATACCCCTCCCGCACCTTCTCGTCATGCGACATTCGCCACAACGAGGCGACGCCCGACATGCCCGAGCCCGACGCATATCCCACCTTCGACAGATAGTGTTCTTTCGTGACAAAAGCATAGAACCGGTAGAAATACCGCAAAGCCAGAACGTTTTCGTCACGAGCGTCGAGACGCGCCCGGCCTTGCAAAATCTCGGGACGGATATACCGGTCGGTAAAGCGGCTCGGACGGGGTATGAGGCTATCGGCATTCAACTGCCCCATCAGCCATTCGGCGTGTGCGGCGCCATGCCGCATCACATCACGCTCGACAGCCACGATTTTGTTCCGCAAATTCAATAGGCTCCGCAATTCGCCGGCGCCCGCATTCACCGGCCGCAACAAACCATCGGGAGAAACACTGCGGGAATAAAGCAGATAAAAACGCTGTTCGTCCAGCCCCACACCGAGAATACTCTGAATCATCAACCTATACAAAACCGATTGCGCCCGATGCGGCGGAGCGATTTTCGACAAATCACTATCGGGAAAAGGAGGACGCCCCGCCTTCAACTCGATTCCGCAAAGCCCCCCTTCCTGCTGCAAGAAGTCGAGACGTCCCTGCAAACCCAAAGTCTCGCAGATAAACGAAGGCTCGACCATAGCCCGACGACGGTCGATTTTCCTCGCAGGGAAAAGACTCCCCAGCAAAAAACGCAACATCTCGAACTGTCCACGGAGGTTTTGAAAAAACGACCTATCGATTGCTTTCGCCGAGGCAAACTCGGTAGGATACCGGGCGAAAAGTTTCGGCATAAGCGATTCGAACGTCACACCCCGATAATCATCGGCGGTAACCAACTCGTCGAAAATAAGGTTCACGGCATTTCCCAGCAAAATAGAATCGGTCACCGTCTTAGGACGTATGCGGTTCCAAAAATAGCGTTGCCAACACACCCCATACTCCTGCACACACTCGGCCAACGCACTCACATCGACCAGATAGTCGGGTTCCAAAATCATATAGTGCGGGAGCAATTCGCCATCGACGACAGCCACATCGACCAAATTCAACTTCGACCCCGGCTCCAATAGCGCCAACGTCTCGTCAAACTCGCTGTTCACCCCCGCCCGACGCACCCTCACCCGCATCTCAGAAGGCCACCCGGGAGTAACGACGCGCACCCGCAATCCGTCTCCGTCCACAGCGATCACCGCGGACTCTATGCGGCAATGCGAATCGAAATCATACACCTCCCTATTCGTGTGGCTCATTTTCTATAGGCTCTTTTTTCAACAACAAAAATACCCATTCAAAGCCACTGCCCCAAATAATGCGTGCGATATTTATGAGAAAAACTTTACTTATCGTCCTTCTCACAAAAAACATTGACAATATATCGTTTCTATGCAACCGTCCCCCGGCGGTTATGGAATATAATGCAGGCTCTGCAACACAGCGCGTATTTTCTCGTAGGTGGTAATGCGGGTGGGAACAAGCGGAAGGCGCAATTTGTTCTCAATATAGCCCATAGCGTTGAGCAGGCATTTCACACCGGCAGGATTGCCGTCGACAAAAAGCAGGCTGAACAGTTCGGTAAAGCGGTGGTGTATCGAGAGGGCATTTTGGAAATCGCCATTCAACGCCAGCCGCACCATTTTGCTGAACTCTTTGGGAAAAGCGTTGCCGATAACCGAGATGACACCTACGGCTCCCAGCGTGAGCAGCGGGAAGGTGATACCGTCGTCGCCCGAGATAACCATGAAATCGGCCGGCTTGTTCTTGATGATATCGTCCATTTGGGTGATATTCCCCGAAGCCTCTTTAATGGCGATGATATTGGGATATTCTTTGGCGAGTCGCAATGTGGTCTCGGCACTCATGTTCACACCCGTGCGGCCGGGCACATTATACAGAATGACCGGTAGCCTCGAAGCCTGCGCTATGGCGCTGTAATGCTGATAGATACCTTCTTGCGAAGGCTTGTTATAATAGGGTACTACCGACAAGATGGCTTCGTATCCCGAGAAGTCGTCGTGTTTCAAATGCTCGACTATTCCCCGCGTGTTGTTCCCGCCTAACCCGAGTACCAACGGAATGCGCCCCTTGACCCGCTCGACGACAAAATTCTTGATTTCGGTTTTTTCCTCTTCGGTCAATGTGGGGGTCTCGGCGGTCGTGCCCAGCACGACCAAATAGTCGGTGCCATTTTGTATGAGATACTCAATCAGTCGTGAAAGGGCATCGAAGTCGATACTCTCGTCTTCTTTGAAAGGCGTGATAAGTGCCACACCCATTCCGCTTAAATTGATTCTTGCCATAATGTTATATTCTATTATATATCGCTTCCAAAATTACAGATTATTCTCTTTTGCGCCAATTTTCTTCCAATAAAAAAGTGCATTATGCAGCAATTCGCCTGCGTTGAGAGCTGGTTTCGAAGCGGAGTTTGCGGCGCCGGCCTCTTCCTTGTCGGAGGCTGCGCCCGGCATGAGGATTTGTAATTGGAAAGGATTTTTCTCGCTTTTGGGAAGACCTATTTTGAAAAGGGCTTTGGAATGTACGGCCAAATAGGCGAGGGGCAACGACCCGGTGGTGGAAACATCGAGCAACACATCGCCGTCGTAATGGTCGAAACTCTGCAAAAATTCTTTCGTAGGGCGATTCAGCAGCCAATAAGTGCGCGACACGAGTATCGGGTAACACCCTTGAACCGTTGCCGGCACGCTGTTTTTATGCTTTGCCTCGACGACCAATGTGACCTTTATCCCGCCACCGGCCAATTCTTGAATGGCCGGCAGTATCGACGAGAGGTCTTTGTCTTGTACCAGCAACACGACCCGCTCGGTCTCCTCGAAAGAACGGAACCGAGTATCGCGCCGCTTGGCCAACTGACGGGTCATCGCCCATCGGGTTACAAACGAAAACCACATAAAATATCTGTTTATCGAATCATCTCTAAAAATTCATCTTCCGACAGTATGCGCACCCCCAGCTTGCGAGCCTTCTCGAGCTTGGCCGGGCCCATGTTCTCCCCGGCTAAGATATAGGTGGTTTTGCCCGATACCGAACCGGTATTCACCCCTCCATGCTGCTCGATGAGCGCCTTGTATTCGTCGCGGGAATGGTGGGTGAAAGTCCCGCTAATGACAACCGTAGCCCCTGCCAGTTTGTCGGTGCGCGACGCAAGCCGCTCCTCGGCAATCTGCATCTGCACACCATATTCGCGCAGCCGCTCTACCAACCGCAGGTTATCCTCATCGCCGAAATAGGCCACCACACTCTGGGCGATGCGCTCTCCTATATCGCCTATTCGAGTCAGTTCCTCGACCGTGGCTGCCCGGATAGCGTCTATCGAATGCAGAGCCAATGCCAGTTTCTTGGCCACGGTCTCACCCACATAGCGGATTCCCAAAGCGAACAGCACCCGCTCAAACGGCACTTCGCACGACTGCCGCACCGCCTCGACGATGTTTTGTGCCGAGCGTTCGCCCAGCCGGTCGAGGCCGGCTATCGTTTCGGCACGGAGCGTATAGAGGTCGGCGACGTCTTTCACCAACCCCAAGTTATAAAATTGGTTGATTGTCTCGCTTCCCAGCCCTTCGATATTCATGGCCTTGCGGCTGATGAAGTGCTCGATTTTTCCCTTTATCTGCGGCGGGCATCCTTTCTCGTTGGGGCAGAACCATGCAGCCTCGCCCTCGATTCGCGCCAACGGGGTGCCGCACTCGGGGCAATTACGCACAAAACGCACCTTCTCGCCGACAAGCAGCCGCGCCGAAGTATCCACCGCCGTAATCTTTGGTATGATTTCACCTCCTTTTTCGACATAAACCATATCGCCTATGTGCAAATCGAGCCCGTTTATAATATCCTCGTTATGCAACGATGCCCGCTTGACGACAGTCCCCGACAGCAATACCGGGTCGAGATTGGCAACCGGCGTGACCGTGCCTGTGCGCCCCACTTGATAAGACACCGAGTTCAATCGGGTGAGCGCCTTCTCGGCTTGGAATTTATAAGCGATAGCCCATCGGGGCGACTTGGCGGTATAGCCCAAATTCTTCTGCTGCCGCAACGAATTGACCTTGAACACCATGCCGTCGGTAGCCACCGGCAACCGCTTGCGCTCGGTATCCCAATAGTCGATATACGCCCTCACCTCGTCCACCGAATGAAGCACACGCATGGCGTCGGAGACCTTGAACCCCCATGACCGGGCATATTGCAGGTTCTCGTAATGAGTATCGGCAGGCAGGTTTTCTCCCAGCAGATAATAGAGATAGGCATCGAGCCCCCGGGTGGCCACAACCGCCGAATTTTGCGACTTCAACGTCCCTGCCGCCGCATTGCGAGGATTGGCAAACAAGGGCTCTTCTTGCTCCTCACGCTCCCGGTTCAAGGCGTCGAACACCGCCCACGGCATCAATATCTCGCCCCGTATCTCGAACGACTCGGGATAGCCCTCGCCCCGCAATTGCAACGGGATACTGCGTATCGTCTTTATATTCTCGGTCACATCGTCGCCTCGGGTGCCGTCGCCACGGGTCACCGCCCGCACCAATTTACCCTGCTCATAAATCAACGAGATAGAAGTTCCGTCATATTTCAACTCGCCCACCAGTTCAAAATCTTCGCCCATCAGTCCCGAGCGCACCCGTTCGTAAAAAGCCGCCACCTCCTCGATCGAATAGGTGTTGCCCAACGACAGCATGGGATAACGGTGCTCTACCTGCGTAAAAGCCCGGTTTATATCGTTTCCCACCCGCTGAGTGGGCGAATTGGGATCGAAATATTGAGGATAGGCCTCTTCCAACCGTTGCAATTCATACATCATTTCATCGAACGTGCGGTCGTCGATCGTCGGCGCGTTCAACACATAGTAGTTATAGTTGTGCTCATCGAGTTCCTTGCGTAAACGAACTATCTTTTCTTGGGGAGATTCCATACAGAACAAACAGGTTTTGAATTGGACAAATATACTATTTTTGAAATGAATGTAGGATATAATTTGCCAAGAATGTTATACGCCGATAGCCATAAATAACTTATCTTTGCGAATAAATTTATCAAGCGCAAAAAAATGCTGCAAACAAAAAATCTGTGCGGAGTCACGCTACAATACAATATCGTGGGCGATGGTTATCCGGTTATCCTCATGCACGGCTGGGGGTGCGACCACACTACCGTCGCGTCGATAGAACGATTGTTATCGCCCAACTTCAAGGTCTACAACCTCGACTTCCCCGGATTCGGCGGGAGCAGCATCCCCCCTGCGATTTGGGGCGTGGAAGAATATACCCGGTTGCTCGAAGCCTTCGTGAAAGAAGAAGGGTTGGAGCGGCCTATCCTCATCGGCCACTCTTTCGGGGGGCGGGTATCCATACTGTATGCCTCGCGCAACGCCACTCGTAAAGTCATTTTGGTCGACGCCGCAGGCGTCAAGCCCCGCCGGCCGCTCAAATACTACCTCAAAGTCTATTCCTTCAAACTGTGGAAAAAACTGCTCCCGCTCTGCGTCGGGAGCAAACGTGCCGGAGAGATAATCGAGTCCTATCGCCGCAAAGCCGGTTCGGCCGACTACAACGCCATCGACGGCACGATGCGCGACATCTTGGTCAAAGTCGTCAACGAAGACCTCAAAGCCGTCATGCCGCGGATTCAATGCCCCGTACTTCTTATTTGGGGAAAGGACGACACGGCCACTCCGTTGCGCGACGCACGCATCATGGAAAAACTGATCCCCGATGCCGGACTTGTCGCCTTCGAAAACGCCGGGCATTACAGTTTCTTGGACAGACCATACGAATTTAACGCTGTCGTACAAAACTTCTTACATGACGATATAACACCGAAACCATGAACGAAATTCTCACCATAATCACATTCCTCGCCTTACTTTTCTACACCGGGCTCGAACTGAAATTCCAGTTGCAGATGATGCAACAAAATTCCTATCGGAACGACCGGTACAACCGATGGCTCAAAGGAGAGTCGTTCGCCTCTGTTTCACGGCTGATCGACCTCTTCCTGTTATTGCTGCTCTCGACCAATTTCCTGCCCGTATTTATACAGATAGTCACCATCACCGTCGTCATGGCCAAAAGCGTGAGACTGCTGAAAGCCAAATACAAAAAACCATTGGTATTCACCCGCCGCGCCACCCGGCTATACCTCGCGGCCGCATTGCTCACCCTGCTCATTACCGGTTTCGCCGCCTGCACGACCTCGCTTGCCAACGGATGCCGCACTCTGCTCGCCATCGAAATCTTAGCCCCTTATCTCATGATTGCGGCCAACTGGCTCATGCGCCCCGTGGAAAATCGCATCAACAAGAAATACTACAACGAAGCGAAACAAATACTCGCCCAAATGCCGGGGCTGACAATCATCGGCATCACCGGGAGCTATGGAAAAACCAGCACAAAACACTATCTCTACCGCATCCTATGCGAGAAATACAACGTGCTGATGACTCCCGGCAGCTTCAACACGCCCATGGGTGTTATCCGCACCATTCGAGAGCAAATGAAGCCCTACCACAACATTTTCATTTGCGAAATGGGAGCCAAACAGATTGGCGACATTAAAGAAATTTGCGACCTCGTCGCCCCGCAGATAGGCATCATCACAGCCGTGGGCGAACAACATCTCGAATCGTTCAAGAGCATCGAGAATGTACAACGCACCAAATTTGAATTGGCCGACGCCCTGCCGGCCGACGGATTGGCCGTGGTCAACAACGATTTCCCCTTCATCGCCAACCGGCCGGTGAGCAACGTCCCCGTGAAACGCTATACGATAGCCGACACCGGAGCCGACTATCACATCGAGGACATTCGCTACGACACCGACGCCACCCGCTTTACCGTAGTGGGCAACGGCGAGCGCATCGAGTTGAGCACCAAGCTCATCGGGGAATGCAACCTCTCCAACCTCATGGCGGCGGTCATCGTAGCCCGCCACCTGCAAGTGCCCGTCGCATCGATACAATACGGAGTGAGCCGAATCGAACAGGTAGAACACCGCCTGAACATGAAGCGTACCCCCGGCGGCATATCGATTATCGACGACGCCTTCAACTCCAACCCCGACGGCGCCCGCATGGCGCTCGATGTACTGAGCCGCATGACACAAGGCAAACGCATCGCCATCACCCCGGGCATGATCGAGTTGGGAGAAAAACAAGTCGAGTATAACCGCACGCTGGGAAAACAACTGGCCGAGGCTTGCGATTATGTCATGGTCGTAGGCCACTACAACCGGGAGGCCATACTCGGCGGGCTGCAAGAAAAGAACTTCCCCGAAGAGAAACTCTTCGTGGCCGACACTTTCGCCCAAGCCCAAGCCCGGCTCACACAGATTGCACGTCCCGGCGACACCGTCCTCTACGAGAACGATTTGCCCGACACCTTCAAATAATCCCGATTTTACCACAAACAAGATATACCGTTTATTCACAAAAAATTATGAAAACTACCGTAGGTGTTTTTTTCGGAGGGCGCTCAACCGAGCACGAAATCTCCGTTATATCGGCACTCCAAGCCATTAATGCGTTTGACAAAGAAAAGTACCAAATCGTACCCATATACATTACCAAGCAAGGCGCATGGTTCAGCGGCGACGCCCTACTCGAAGTGAAAAACTACCGCGACATGGCAGCCCTGCAAAAAATGTGCACCGAGGTGTACATGATTCCCGAGTATGGCGACTACAACGTCTACCGCAAGAAAAAACCGCTCTTCGGGAGCGACGTGTGGGCCAAGCTCGACGTGGTGGTACCCGTGCTGCATGGCAGCAACGGCGAAGACGGCATCTTCGAGGGAATCCTCGAGTCTATCGGTATCCCCTACGCCGGCTGCAATACGCTGGCATCGGCCAACGGCATGGACAAAATCACCATGAAAATGATTATGGAAAAGAGCGGTATACCCATCGTCGATTATGTATGGTTCACCGATAAGCAATGGTTTACCCAGCGCGACCGCCTCATTGAAGAAATCGAAAACAAACTGGGCTATCCCGTCATCGTGAAACCCGCCAACCTCGGCTCGAGCGTAGGTATCTCGCACGCCGACAACCGCGAGGAACTTATCGCCAAAATCGACGTGGCCGAGAAATACTCTACCCGCATCGTCATCGAGGACATGGTCGAGGACCTGAAAGAAATCAACTGCTCGGTACTGGGCGATTGCGACGACTACCGCACCTCGGTTTGCGAGGAGCCTATCAAGAGCGGCGATATTCTCACCTATGAAGACAAATATATGGGTGGCGGAAAATCGAACAAAGGCATGCAAGCCACCCAGAAACGCATTCCCGCCGACCTCTCCCCCGAAGATACCGCACGGGTACAATTTCTCGCCGGCGAAACCTTCCGGGTACTCTCGTGCCACGGCGTGGCCCGCGTCGACTTCATGATCGACGGCAAAAGCGGAGCGATCTATGTCAACGAAATCAACACCATTCCCGGCTCCCTCTCGTTCTACCTGTGGGAAGCATCGGGTATCCCCTTCGACCGGCTCATGGACACGCTGGTCGACCTCGCCCTCAAACGCAAGCGCGAGTCGGCCATGAAAACCGTCAGCTACGACCAAAACATTTTCAACCTCGGCAAAGGTATCAAAGGCGGGAAAATGGGAGTGAAGTAAGTTGTAAACACATCTACCGTTTTAACCTTTCCTGTGTAGCGACACCCATACAGGGAAAAATCCGTAGCAGGAATCTTGAGAAAAATCTCCCGAGGCGCAAGACTGACATCACCTCGGGAGACACTCCATAAAATACCTAAAAAAACACCTATAATAATTATCTTGAATCTATGTCGTGGCAATCGGGCTATACCCTCGGCGCGGGCTTACCCGGCTTGCCCTGTTCGGGCTCGAACAAGAAAGGCTCCAACAAGTCCTTTTCTATCGTCTTCCACCGGGCGTACTGCTCTTCATCGAGCGCTTTTTTCAATTTTTTATCCCGCTTTTGAGCCGCTTTCTTCAACTCCTTCGCTATCTTTTCGGGGTCGGGGCGCTCTTCTTCCCAGCCCATTCCTCCGGGAGGCATAGGCGGAAAACCGCCGCCCATACCACCGAAGCCGCCGCCCATAGGCGGGCGGCCACCGTCCATTCGAGCCCCGGGTGGAGGAAATTCCCCAAGGCCTTCTATGTCATCAAGTTGCAGTTTAGGTTTATATGCAAATATCTTCTTCTGCTCCGCCAAATGTATCTTATAGACCTTTTTAGATACAAAGAAAGAAGATATTTCCAATCGGGAAAAATATTATAGACATTCGCCCCATTTGTCGGGACAAACAGCCCTCCCTCCCGGCAAAAGGCAAACGGCGAGCCCGTTCGTGGACCCGCCGTTTGCCTTCTTATTGTGCACATAACAATTATTCCATGAGTTTGCGATAACGCACCCGATGGGGTTCCACATCGCCCATACGTTTTTTCTTGTTTTCCTCGTATTCCGAATAAGAACCTTCGAAATAGAACACCTTCGAATCGCCCTCGAAGGCGAGAATATGGGTACAGATACGGTCGAGGAACCAACGGTCGTGAGAAATCACAACGGCACAACCGGCAAAATTTTCAAGACCCTCTTCCAGCGCGCGCAGCGTGTTCACGTCGATGTCGTTGGTAGGTTCGTCGAGCAAGAGTACATTACCCTCCTCTTTCAAAGCCATAGCCAAATGCAGACGATTACGCTCTCCACCGGAAAGCACTCCGATGAGTTTCTCCTGATCGGCTCCCGTAAAATTGAAGCGGGAGAGGTAGGCACGAGCGTTCATATCACGACCACCCATGCGAAACGTTTCGAGCCCTCCCGAAACCACTTGGTAAACTGTTTTGGAAGGGTCTATATCTTTGTGGGTCTGGTCCACATAGGCAATCTTCACCGTCTCGCCCACCTCGAAAGTTCCCTTGTCGCACTGCTCCTGTCCCATAATCAGTTTGAAAAGGGTGGTTTTACCGGCTCCGTTGGGGCCTATCACACCTACGATGCCGTTGGGCGGCAACACGAAATCGAGATTGTCGAAGAGCAATTTGTCGCCATATGCCTTGGCCACACCATGAGCCTCGATAACCTTGTTGCCCAGACGGGGGCCATTGGGGATAAAGATTTCGAGCTTCTCTTCCCGCTCCTTTTGATCCTCGTTCAACAGTTTGTCATACGAGTTCAAGCGAGCTTTTCCCTTCGACTGGCGGGCTTTGGGAGCCATGCGAACCCACTCCAACTCACGCTCGAGAGTCTTGCGACGTTTGCTGGCCTGCTTCTCCTCCATCTCCATACGCTTGGTTTTCTGTTCCAGCCACGAGGTATAATTCCCCTGCCAGGGAATACCCTCGCCCCGGTCGAGCTCGAGAATCCACCCGGCCACATGGTCGAGGAAATAACGGTCGTGCGTAATGGCGATAACCGTACCGGGGTACTGTTGCAAGTGCTGTTCGAGCCAGTCGATCGACTCGGCATCGAGGTGGTTGGTAGGCTCGTCGAGCAACAGGATATCGGGCTGTTGCAGCAACAGGCGGCACAGAGCCACCCGGCGGCGTTCGCCCCCCGAGAGGTATTTCACGAGTTGCTCCTCGGGCGGACAGCGCAGGGCGTCCATAGCCCGTTCCAGTTTATTATCGATATTCCATGCGTCGGCAGCGTCGATATGGTCCTGCAACTCGGCTTGGCGAGCCATCAAAGCCTCCATCTTGTCGGGGTCGTCGAGCACCTCGGGGTCGCCAAACGACTCGTTCACCTTTTCATATTCGGCCAGCAAGTCGAGTATGGGTTGCACACCCTCCTGCACGACCTCTTTCACCGTCTTTTCGGGATCGAGTTTAGGCTCTTGTTCGAGATAGCCCACCGAATAGCCCGGCGAGAAAACCACCTCGCCTTGATACGACTTTTCCACCCCGGCGATAATTTTCAACAAGGTCGATTTTCCCGAGCCGTTGAGACCGATGATACCAATCTTCGCCCCATAGAAAAACGAGAGGTAAATATCTTTAAGCACTTGTTTGTGAGGAGGGAACATTTTGCTCACACCCACCATCGAGAATATAATTTTTTTATCGTCTGCCATATATAAGCTATTTTGAGGATATATATCGTTTATTTTTTCACGGGAGTCGCTTTCACCCGATAGTCACAGCGCACGCGGCCTTTGATAATATTGGTCAATTTCGATTTTATCAACTGCTTACGAATGGGCGAAATACGGTCGATAAAGACCTTGCCCTCCAAGTGGTCATACTCGTGCTGAACCACCCGGGCGAGATAACCGTCGATCACCTCGTCGTGAGCCACGAAATTCTCGTCGAGCCACGTCAGCCGAATCTTTTCGATACGAGTCACCGGTTCGTGGATCCCGGGCAAACTGAGGCACCCTTCTTCGCAAGTCTCCTTAGGACCGTCGTCAAGCACTTCGAGCCGAGGATTTATCAACGTAAGTTTCTTACCTTCGCAATCGGGGAAATACTCGGCCATAGGACTCACATCGATTACAATCAACCGGATAGAAAGTCCTATTTGCGGAGCCGCCAACCCGATACCCTCGGCGGCATACATCGTCTCATACATGTTCTCGATCAGCTCTTTGAGCTGCGGGTAAGAAGCATCGATTTCCTCTGTCTCCTTACGAATTACGGGGTGCCCGTACAAATAAACCGGTAATACCATATCTTATTATTTTTTACTCTCCAAATAATCCCTTAAAATAATCGTCGCGCTTATCTCGTCGACCAACTCTTTATTGCGGCGCGCCATTTTGGGCAAACCGCTGTCGAGTATGGCCCGATGAGCCAGCACCGAAGTGAACCGCTCGTCGAAAAACTCAATCGGCACATCGGGAAAAAGTTTCTTAAACCGATTGACAAAGGGAGTGATATAGCGCATACTCTCCGACGGCTCGTTGTTCATCTGCCGGGGAAGCCCCACGACGACACGCTCGACCTTCTCTTTTTGCATGTATTGCGTGAGAAATTCGAGCAGTTGCGACGAAGCGACCGTAGTCAATCCGTTGGCGATGATTTGCAACGGGTCGGTCACCGCTATACCCGTGCGCTTTTTGCCGTAATCTATCGAAAGAATCCTTGCCATAAACGATTGCAAAGATAGCGAAAGGTGAGCGCAGAGACAAATGAAAACAAAGTTTTCGTTTTGTCCTATGCCGAACCGCATCCTATCTTATTCAAAGATAGCGAAAGATGAGCGATTTGACAAATCCCCGGCAGATGCGGGAAGAAGGCTGTCAAATCTCTTTATATCCTTTAAAAAGGGGCGTCAAACTCTTAAAAAATATCAAAGCTCAAAACTTTTTCGCGAAAAACATGTTGTAGAACATAAAAATAGCATACATTTGCATTGTGTTTTTCATGGTATTAGATTTAAGGTTAACAAAGATTGGTTGTCGTGAGACAATCAATTTTTTTTTTTGCCCCTACCCCACGACCCTATACAAACACAAAAAAAGCCTGCAAGAAAAATCTCACAGGCTTTGTGCGGACGACGGGACTCGAACCCACACGTCGCAAGACACTAGATCCTAAGTCTAGCGCGGCTACCAATTACGCCACGTCCGCAAAGGGCGGTACAAAGATACAAGAAGTTTATAAATTCCACAATGATTACGGTACAAAGTTTAGCGGGAAGAGCCATACGGCCACATTTTACAAGCCCGCTATATAGGCGATGGCTCGCTCGAGAATCGTATCGACACCTTTCGAAGCCTGTTCGAGGTCCATATCTATCTTAAAACCATCGGTAGGCGCCACGCCAAACTCGGTATGCTGCCCTTCGGCATCGTATATGGGAGAGGCCGAAAAACGTATGCTCCACCCGTTGGGCAATTCCGACGAAAATGGCAAACCGCTGCCGCCGCCCGTATAGTCGCCCATTACCACCACACGAGGCAATGCTTTCATCACCGATACAAAGTTATTGGCCGCACTGAATGTACCCCGGTTGGCCAACACTACAACCGGCTTTTGATAACGAATGCGGGGCGAAGGAGTGTACTTAATGGGATACGGCTCTGAAAACTCCCGGTGTCCGGGACCTGTCTTGTGCGAAATGTATCCGACCAGCGTCTCCTCGTTGATAAAACGCGACACCAATGTCTCGACATTCGACAACGACCCGCCGCCGTTGCTGCGCACATCGATAATCAGCCCCGTCGACGTGGCCAAATAGGCCAATATCTGATCGAGATTTCCCTCGCCTATGGTACTGGAAAAGCTCTCATAATACATGTATCCCACGTTCTGAGGCAATATCTTGTATTTGATTCCACTCGTGTATCGGTAATCAAAGTCGAGGTAATACTCGTCGATAAGGCGCTCTTGATAATTCTCGGGCGAGCCATACAGCCACTCCCAATACCGCGACGTATTGTGGGCGGCGGTCAGGTTCACATGCCCGTCTTTCAATTCCATAAGCATCGCATCGCACACATCGAAAAGCTCCTCCGAAGTCATATTCGCCGTCAGTTTCTTGCGATACTTGCCGCGTATCTCCTCCCAATCGAGTTCTTTGTACTCAAAAAAACAATAATGCTCATCGAGAATCGACCACAGTGCGTCGAAATTGCCATAAGGGTCGTCCGTAAACACCTCGACCTTGTGACACGACTGGAAAAGAAGCGTCGACAAGAGGGTGAAAAGGATTGCTATTTTCGATAACTTTTGTACTACCATACTCTTCGACTTGCTCTGTTAATGATAAACCGACACGATGCGGCGTGCCGGGCGTACCGACCGGAATATCTCGCCCGAAATCCCCAACACAAAAGCATGTGTAAAAACCTGTGTGTCTATGTGGTTGACATGCGTCGTGCGCATCACTTGCCGATACCCGAGCCGCAAAGCCCGCTTGCCCAAATGCAAATCGACCGTGATATAATTGCGCAGGTCCACCCGGTTGTGCCAAGCCCCGAAATGAACCATTCCGTCGCAATTGCCTATGTAAAACATCTCGTAATAAGATTGTCCGAACTCCGGTGAGAAGAAGATTCCGACAACCGGCAACGAGGCTTGATAACGAAGTGTCACCGGCAACCGCTTGATGCGGAAGTGGTACGAAGCCATCGCCGTCGCCCCCAAATCGATGGCGGCTTTGGCCGTAGCCGGATTGTTGGAATTGCGCAGATTATACAACCCGCCCAACGTGAGAGCGGCTTCACCGCCACCGGCAAGCCACAACCCATCGCATACCCGCCAACGCCTCAACATCGCAAACGAATAATCAAAATAGCCCGACAACATGGAGCCATTTCCCTCCGGATTGGTCATCGAAGCGAACGTTCCCAAAACCGCATGGCGGGTGAGCCACTGCTCGGGAGCGAAACTCGCAGCCCGCAACCTCTCGTAGCCCAACGACAACATGGGGCCGCCATAGCGTATCGGCGTCAAATAGGTGTCGAGCGCGCTTTGCCGGCCTACCTCCAACGTGAAAGCCGTAGCGACAGGGCGCAACGGTTCTCGCTCAGGGTCTTGGCCACACAGCGTCGCCGGGGAGAGGAAAGAAAACACCACCCCCGCCAAAATACACCACACTGTTTTTCGCACGATCATACTTAAAACAATCTCATTTGCCCCGAATCATTATCGCCCGATGCGCCTTCCGCATTATCGGGCAGCGCGTCGGCATCGGGATTTTCAGCGGTTTCGGCATCGGCGCTCTCCTCATTCCTCAACGGTTCCAACTCTTCGATACCCGCCACCGCATAGGTAGTCAAGCGCTTCCCTTTGGCCTTGAAGCCCTTCACGGCGATAAACTCGGCGGCATCGACCACCAAAGGCTCCCGGAAAGAGTCGCCCTCGCCAAACCTCACTTCGATACGGGGATAAGGAGTGTCGGTAATCAACAATAGGCGGGAATCGGGATTCTCGCCCAAAAAACTCTGCTTGCGACTGCTCGACTCGAAAACAAAACGTTTCAGATAGGGATACCCCTGCGTAGCGTCGTACAACGCCACCGTCCAGACTTTATCGGGTTCGAATTTTTCTATGGTCAGGATATTGGGGTCGTAGTGGTTTGTCGCATCGGACGAGGTGGTATAATACTCGCCGTTTTGTAAAACGACGAGTACTTGGTCGTCGCCATGAAATTCGCCCAGATATTCACCCCGGCCGTCGTAATTGAGGCGTAGCACATCACGGTCGAACCACACTTTGCGGCCGCCCAGTGTCGAGCCACCCCGCTCTTTCAACGAAATGCGGTGAATCTCGTTTTTGGTCAAAATATTACCCATAGACTGGCGCCCCTTGATGGCGATTTCACTGAAATCACGGTCGACAAACAGCGTCTTCATACGAGGCTTCGGCACGAATGTCACACGCAGCACCTCGGCCTCGCCGTTGGGATTGGCCGTGAACCACACTACCCTCGAGCCCGGCTTCCCCTGCGTGAGGTCATACTCTTTGTCGCGCGTGACACCCGTCACGGCAAACCGTTTCATATAGTGCAAGCCCGCTTTGCCGTCCCGGTAAACCACATTATAAATAGTGCGGTTATCGTTCTTTTTAAACACGGCGATATGCAGCAGGTTCTTGCCCACAAACATTTTCTCACTTACCTTCACCACTTTATACTTGCCATCACGGTAAAAAAGGATAATATCGTCAATATCGGAGCAATTGCACACAAACTCGTCCTTTTTCAACGACGTACCGATAAATCCCTCTTCCCGGTTGATATAAAGTTTCTCGTTCGCCTCGACGACTTTGGCGGCCTCGATCGTATCGAAACTGCGAATTTCGGTTTGGCGTGGATAACGACTGCCATACTTCTCGCGCAGTGAGTCGTACCATTTAATCGTATAGTCGACCAAATGTTCTATGTCATAATCTATTTGAGCGATCTGTTCTTTCTTGGCAGCGATAAGTTCGTCGGCCTTATCCGAATTGAATTTAAGGATACGGGCCATCTTGATTTCCATCAGTTTGAGAATATCGTCGCTCGTGACCTCACGGATAAACGAAGGCTTGAAAGGCTCCAACCGCTTATCGACATGGGCGACAGCCTCGTCCATAGAACGGCTCTCTTCAAACTCCTTATCCTTATAAATGCGTTTCTCGATAAATATCTTTTCCAACGAAGCGAAATGCAATATTTCTTGCGCCTCGCCTCTCTGAATAAGCAATTCTTTATGCAACAGATCCTTAGTATTCTCGACACTGATACGCAACAAATCGCTCACCGTCATAAAATGCGGCTTCTCGTCGTTGATGACACAGCAGTTGGGCGAGATGCTCACCTCGCAATCGGTAAAGGCATACAATGCGTCGATAGCTTTGTCGGAAGAGGTGCCCGGTATGAGGTGTACCAAGATCTCGGCATGTTGGGCGGTATTGTCGTCGACCTTGCGAATTTTTATCTTGCCCTTTTCTTGCGCTTTGAGAATCGACTCGATCAAAGTCGATGTCGTTTTGCCGTAAGGCACCTCGACAATCGAGAGGGTGCGGTTGTCGATTTTCTCGATTTTGGCGCGCACCTTCACGCTTCCGCCCCGCTCGCCATCGTTATACTTCGATACATCGATATATCCTCCGGTTTGAAAGTCGGGATAGAGGTGAAACTCCTCTCCTCGCAGATAAGCGACGGCAGCCTGCAATATCTCGTTGAAGTTGTGGGGCAATATTTTCGACGCCAATCCCACGGCGATACCCTCGACCCCCTGTGCCAATAGCAACGGGAACTTCACCGGCAAGGTGACCGGCTCTTTTTTACGGCCGTCGTAAGAGAGTTTCCACTCGGTGGTTTTGGGATTGAACACCACGTCCAAAGCAAACTTCGACAAACGAGCCTCGATGTAACGGGGAGCGGCGGCCGAGTCGCCCGTGAGGATATTTCCCCAGTTTCCTTGGCACTCGATCAACAACTCTTTCTGTCCCAGTTGCACCAATGCGTCGCCGATAGAAGCGTCGCCGTGCGGGTGGAACTGCATGGTGTGACCCACGACATTCGCCACCTTGTTGAACCGGCCGTCATCGAGCAGTTTCATGGCATGGAGAATGCGACGCTGTACCGGTTTCAACCCGTCGGCCAAATGAGGCACAGCCCTCTCGAGTATCACATAAGAGGCATAATCGAGGAACCAGTTCTGAAACATTCCCGACAATTGAAACTTCGTATCCGGCTTGTCCGATACCGGCACTTTATAGGTCGAATGGAGTTCTGCCGAATCAGGAGTCTCGGCAGAACGCTCCTGAGGCATATCCTCTTCCAGCGGTGTCGTTAGTTCGTCGCTCATAGACTGTATTTGGATTTATATACCGAAAAGCGCACACCATGCGCTGCTCTTTTTAATTTTTAAGGGTATGTATGACTACATTCCCCTGCAAAAATACAAATTAAATCGAAAAAAATCATTTACTTTGCGTTCTAAAATAGCGCTCTTGAAAAAGAAATCGAGCCTCGAAAACAAAAAACAAAACAGAAGAAAGCAATAAACATACATAAAAAATGGCACAAGAAGACGTTTTCAAAAAATTGGTATCTCATTGTAAAGAATATGGATTTGTATTCCCTTCGAGCGAAATATACGACGGCCTGGCCGCCGTGTATGACTACGGCCAAATGGGAGTGGAATTGAAAAACAACATAAAAAAATACTGGTGGGACAGCATGGTGCTGTTGCACGAAAACATCGTGGGCATAGACTCGGCTATCTTCATGCACCCCACGATCTGGAAAGCCTCGGGGCACGTCGACGCGTTCAACGACCCCTTGATCGACAACAAGGACTCCAAGAAACGCTACCGTGCCGATGTGCTTATCGAAGACTGTATCGCCAAAATGGACGAGAAAATCGAGAAAGAGGTGGAGAAAGCCGCCAAACGGTTCGGCGAATCGTTCGACGAAAAACTGTTCAGAGAAACCAATCCCCGCGTCTTGGAGCATCAAGCCAAGCGCGACGAGTTGCACGCCCGGTATGCCAAGGCCATGAACGATGTCGACTTGAACGAGTTGCGCCAAATTATTCTCGACTATGAAATCGTATGCCCGATCAGCGGCACCAAAAACTGGACCGAAGTACGCCAATTCAATCTCATGTTCTCGACTGAGATGGGCTCGACGGCCGACGGCGCCATGAAAGTATATCTGCGGCCCGAGACAGCACAAGGCATTTTTGTCAACTTCCTCAACGTACAGAAAACAGGGCGCATGCGCATCCCGTTCGGTATCGCACAAATCGGTAAAGCATTCCGCAACGAGATCGTAGCCCGCCAGTTCATCTTCCGCATGCGGGAATTTGAGCAAATGGAAATGCAATTCTTCGTACGTCCCGGCGAGGAATTGAAGTGGTTCGAAAAATGGAAAGAGACCCGCTTGAAATGGCACAAAGCGCTGGGATTGGGCGACCACAAATATCGCTTCCACGACCACGAGAAATTGGCACACTATGCCAACGCCGCCACCGACATCGAGTTTGAAATGCCATTCGGCTTCAAAGAAGTAGAGGGTATCCACTCCCGCACCAATTTCGACTTGGGCAACCACGAGAAATTTTCGGGCAAAAAAATCCAATACTTCGACCCCGAGCTGGGCGAGTCATACACCCCGTATGTAATCGAAACCTCGATTGGCGTAGACCGCATGTTCCTGAGCGTAATGGCCGCCGCCTACTGCGAAGAAACTCTCGAAGGCGGCGACAGCCGTGTGGTACTGCGATTGCCGGCCGCGCTCGCTCCCGTAAAAGTCGCCGTGATGCCGTTGGTACGCAAAGACGGTCTGCCCGAGAAGGCCCGCGAAATCATCGACAACCTGCGCTTCGATTTCAAATGCCAGTATGACGAAAAAGACTCCATCGGGAAACGTTACCGCCGCCAAGACGCTATCGGCACGCCGTTCTGCGTAACGGTCGATCACCAAACACTCGAAGACAACACCGTGACCATACGGTTCCGCGACTCTATGGAACAACAGCGGGTAAACATCGACCAGTTGCAAAGTATCATCGGCGAGCAGGTGAGCCTGAAATCCTTATTGAAAAAAATTGTAGAATAAACAAAATACACTTCGATATGAAATACTTCGTCCAATCCATTTTTGCGGTCATCATCGCCGCGTTGCTCTCCTCTTGCAGCTACAACAGCATTGTTGAAGCCGACGAGAACATCAATGCCCAATGGGCGAAAGTGGAGAATCAATACCAACGCCGCGCCGATTTGGTCCCCAACTTGGTCAACACCGTCAAAGGCTATGCCGCTCACGAAAGCGAAACCCTCGAAGCCGTGATAGCCGCACGCTCCAAAGCGACCCAAGTCACTGTCGACCCGGCCAACTTGACCGAAGAAAGCCTGCAAAAATACCAAGCGGCACAAGGCGAATTGTCCAGCGCGCTGGGCAAACTGCTGGCGATCACCGAGAACTATCCCGACTTGAAAGCCAACCAAAACTTCCTCGAACTGCAAGCTCAACTCGAAGGCACCGAGAACCGCATCGCCACGGAGCGCGCGCGCTACACCGACGCGGTGAACGCCTACAACAAAAAAATCCGCAAATTCCCGGCGCTAATTACCGCCAAGATATTCGGATTCGATGCCAAACCCCAGTTCAAAGCCGAAGAAAGCGCCGCACAAGCTCCTGTCGTGGAATTTTAATCAATAGCTATATATCCTTATGAAAAAATTACCTGTTTTATTACTGGCATGTCTCTTGATAGGCATTGCCTCTTGCGCAGAATCCGAAGATTATTGGAGCCAATACGAAGAGTGGAGAACCACCAACGACGCATGGTTCATCGAGCAGCTCGGAGCCAGAGACGACGAGGGTAACCCTGTCTACACCAAGGTTGTGCCCAACTGGGATCCCAGCATCTATGTGCTGATGAAATACTACAACGACACAAGCCTCAACCGCGATGCCCAGTCGCCTTACCAAACCAGCACGGTCGATGTGATATACAAAGGCATGCTCTACAACGGGACACCTTTCGACTCGTCCTATTTGAAAACTGACAGTATCTACCGCAGCCAAGTGAAGCAAAACATCAAGGGGTGGATTGTCGCCCTCGAACAAATGAAGGTGGGAGACAGTTGCCGGGTAATCATTCCGCAAACTTTGGGATATGGCGCCCAATACATGTCGTCGCTCATTCTCCCCTACACCACATTGGTATTCGACATGAAGCTGGTCGGCATACCCGGTTTGGAAAAGCCGGTCACCGAGTGAAAGACAGCCCCATTGCGATTATAATAAAAACGGCTGCCTTTCGAGTTAGCCGTTTTTATTTATCGCCATTTTGTCATACATTTGTAAAACCAATGAAACAAGAAAGTAACACAAACAAATTTCCTTTGTTTCAAGATTATAAGTATAACCCATTCACTACTAAAAAACTGCACAAATGATATACATCGAAAAAGAACTCGACGACCTGAAAAAAGAGGTACTCGAAATGTGGGATTTGGTCAATTCCCAACTCAACCGAGCCGGCGAAGCCCTGCTCTCCATGGATAAAGAACTGGCGCATGAAGTAACCTACCGCGAGAAAAGAGTCAATGCCTTTGAACTGAAAATCGACAGCGATTGCGAAGACATCATCGGGCTATACAACCCCGTAGCGCTCGACTTGCGATTCACGCTCGCCATGATGAAGGCCAGCAACAACCTCGAGCGTATCGCCGACTTCTGCGACGGTATCGCCCGGTTTGTCATCGACTATCCCGAAGTGAATATCGAATCGGAACTGTTCGAAAAAACCGGTATCAAAGAAATGCTCGACATCGTAAAATCGATGATGCACCAAGCCCAAAACGCCTTGATCGAAGAAAAATCGTCCGAGGCCATCGCCGTCTTCAACAAAGACCACCGCGTAGATGAGCTCAACCACGCCGCCGTGCCCATCATCGCCGAGTACCTGCAACAGTTCCCCGAAAGAGCCGTCGAGTGCCTCAACCTCATCAGCATCATACGGCGCCTCGAACGTATCGGAGACCACTGCAACAACATCGCCGAGGAAATCGTATTCTATCTCGACGCCAAGATTCTGAAACACGCCGGGAAACAAGGCTGACACCCCCCGGAACATATCGACGGCACAGCCTCCATAAAGTGTTTTTATCATCTTTTACGGTAAAAAAGGCTCCTACTATCGTAAGAAAGTAATATCTTTGTCTACCGTAACAGAGAAAGGCGGGCTCGTGTCTACATGTATGACAACACCCCTGCGACAGAGCGTCGCAAACCTGCAAGACCAATAAAAAAGATGAAACATTTGTGCATAACTTTCATACTCCTCCTTGGCATAAGTCTCTCACCACTCTATGCCATCGGGACCGAGCCGATGGAAATACCCGACATGGAGAAAATAGAGCATGCTGTCCGGGACAGCCGCTCGCCCTACTACTACCCCGATTTGATGAAAAAGTACTTCGGCAACGACACGACCATGACGTTGCAAGAGTTTCGTCATCTCTATTTGGGCTATGCCAGTCAGGAAGACTACAGCCCCTACCGCACCGTAGAAATACCGCAACACATCGAACAAATGTATCTCCAAACGATACATACCGAATCGGAGTGCGACTCGCTCATCAAATACGCACGAATGGCTTTGGACGACATTCCTTTCGACCTGCGGCAAATCAACTTCCTCGTCTACGGGCTGCGGCAAAAAGGCGAAACCCGGGAAGCCGACTTATGGGAATATCGCCTGAAAGGCATCATACAGGCCATTCTCTCGACCGGCGACGGCAAAGCGCCCGAAACGGCTTGGTATGTCATCTATCCTGCCGACGAATACAACATCGTAAACCGGCAGGGATTCACCGCCACCGAATTTACGTTTGTGGAACCATATTTCGACTACATCTCTATCGAAAAGAACCCGCTCAAACTCGAAGGCTTCTACTTCAACGTGAAGAAACTGCTCAAAGAATACAACCGTAAATTCTATGAGCGGTAAAACCCCTCCAACGAATACTAACTCCTTAATTACATAAAACCTTATGGAAATAAAACCAGGTAAATTTGTGGTTCTCACCTACGACCTCTATGCCGGCGCAGGCGAACCGGAAGAGACTTTGATGATGCGCGCCACCGACGAAATGCCCGACCAGTTTGTTTTTGGCGTCGAACAAAATATTCTTCCTGCAATGATGAAACGGCTCGAAGGATTGAAACAAGGCGACAAATTCGACTTCGTTCTCTCCTGCGACGAGGCTTTCGGCGAACGCAACGAAGAGCATGTGATCGAACTCGACAAAAACATCTTCATGGTCGACGGCAAATTCGACGACCAAACCGTATTCGAAGGAAACACCGTTCCCATGATGACCGCCGAAGGCTACCGCATCAACGGCTCGGTACTGAAAGTTTCGGACAATAAAGTCCTCATGGACTTCAACCACCCGCTGGCCGGCGAGAACCTGCACTATGTGGGTATGGTGAAACTCGTGCGCGACGCCACCGACGAAGAACTGCACCCCCGCCACAGTTGCGGCTGCGGCTGCGGTCACGACCATAGCGGTTGCGGCGACGGCTGCGGCGATTGCTGCGACGGCTGCCACTAAAAAAGACAACAGCCCCATAAGAACGAGGGCGGGTCGCTGTCGCGCGCCCGCCCTCGTCGTTTACTACCAATAAGGTTAATACCCGATTATCAACATCACCCCGACACCAACTATCACACAAAACAAAAGATAAAGAACCGAAGCACACAAGGTGCGCCCCATCGTTTTCCAAAACTTGTCGGGGAAAAGCGAATACGCCGCCCAATAAGTGGGAAGCAGGCAAAGAGCCATCGAAGCCCACTCATACACCGTATAATACGAAGCGTCCAGCACCCACCCTATCGGCGTCACTACCAGCGAGAGCAAGATATACAACACCGACAGGTAACAACAACCCAGCAGATACTCTACCCAATTGTACCGCGCAGCACCGGCCTTGCGGAAAGCTATCTTGACGGCCAGCACCATAAACGGAACCGTGGCGATAGTAAGGAGGGTATAATGCTCGACTATCCAATTGTGCGTGTCCGACACTTCGATCGTCGAAATCGTTCCGGGCAATCCCTTGATATGCCCGAAGAAAAGCAGAATCACACACCATACCGCCAGCAACGGGATAGGAGCCATATAGCCTTTGCGGCGCCCGGCGAAATAATCGCTGATCAGCCGGTCGGGGTGGACGACCAACGTGCGCGTCGTCTTGATAAAAGTATTGTCGACATGAAAAATACCGTGCAGAAGATTGTCCCACACACTCTTCCAAGTCAAACGTCCCACCGTAGACTTCTGCCCGCAATGGTTACAAAAGTTTCCTTCAAATTCGGTTCCACAGTTTTTGCAAATCATCTTTCTCTCTTCATTAAAAACCGGGAGACAAAGATACATCGCCCCACCCTTCCCGCCAACAAACCATCGTCCGAATTTCAAAAATAGTTCGTCGGGCGATGCGGCCGGCGGTTACAAGCCAACCGAATATCGCTCTTCACGGTCGACAACGCTCCCTGATACTGCAATTGCCGGCGCGCGCTCTCTTCGGGCAGTTTCGTGACAAACCACTGCGAGAGAATATAGTGTACTATCGCCCGTTCGAGCTGGTGACAAATCGACTCGTCGAGCCCCCGCGCCCGCTCCTGAGGCAACACGACGGCAAAAATCACATCACTCTCGGTCGAGGCATACTCGCCCGAGAGATAAGCCGACAGGGCGTGCGTCATCTCGTCACGGGCATCGGAAAGCCAGCGGGAAACAAACGGCCGGTCATCGTCCGAAACAATAACCGCATGGCTCCACCCCGTTTTCAAATCGGCGGCTCCGGCCATGCTTTTCGCCACATACGCACACTCCACGGTCAACTCACGCAATACTTCCTCCTCCGAAAAAGCGAACACCACCGTTTCCTTCAAATTTCCCTTTTTTCCCATCTCTTTCATCTCCTTTTTATTAAATCATATACATATAATATCACTACGCCCAAAAACACAATCGAAAGGATTCTCGGCACTCCGGCCGACGACACGTCACGGGAATAACCTGTCGACCGCTCGCCCTTCTGCACGGCTTCGCTCTCCATACGCCCGGCCAACGAATCGGCGACAAGAAGCTCGTTTCGGGTCGAAAGGTCTATCGCGCGGCTCACCCGGGTGAGCGAGACACGAGGCGCCTCGCCCGGCTTCCGCAAAGTATCGAGCGAACAGTCTATCTGTATCCACTCCCATTCTCCCCGACCCCGCCATTCGGCTCGCCACACCGAATCAATCACGGCATCGACACGATAGTCTACCTCCCGGTCTATACGGCTCCGGCTCGCATCGGTCGTCCGGCGGGAAACGTGGCAACCCGCCAAAAACGACAGCAACAGACAACCCGCAAATACACAAAGCGCTTTCACGACTCACCCCCTTTCTGCATCTGATAAATAATGAGCAGCGCCGACCGCTCCGACAAGTAAAACCGAGGCGCCGGCTTCTCGGCCAATACCGTACAGAGGGCATCGTTAAACGACACCTTCGGCCGCCTACGCAAATACCCCGCCAACAAATTGGCCAAATCGTTGTACATCTCTATCCGTATCGACGACGCACAACGCGGCGAACGGCCATTGATGATGCGCTTCACATTACGGCGAGCCTCTTCATAACTGATATAAAAACGGGGAGCCACAGAATAAATCACATGACGGACCACTTTCTCGCGAGGCACATTCACGGCCTCTTTCCCCAACGATTTGAGGGCGGCGTTATACGCCCTGAACAAATCCCGGTCTCTTTCTTCCTTGTAATACAATTCCATACTTGTTTTTATTACAGGAAGGTCTACAAAACAGGTGTTTCCGCAACACCTCGGCAAAAACAGGTAGTGCAAATATAACGCAATATTGGTATTTTTACAATCTAAAAATGGTTATTTTACCATCATATTATATTTTTTTATTTTTTCAGATGTTAAATTAGAATACAAGTCACTCAAAATTCACTATTTTTGAATCTATAAACCGAGCGACAAATATGGATTTCAGAACAGTCATTGATTTTCCCCCACAACCGGGATACCTCGACCACCGGCAACACATCTTGCTGTTGGGGTCGTGCTTTGTCGAAAACATAGGCGGATGGTTGCGGCAGCGGAAATTCAACGTCGATATAAATCCCTTCGGCACACTTTACAACCCCGAGTCTGTCGCCCGCAGTTGGGAGCGCATCGCCACGGGAGAGCCCTTGACCGGCAACCAACTGTTTTCTCAAAACGGGGTGTGGCACAGCTACGCACATCACTCCCGGTTCTCCCAAAACGACAAAACGGCGATGCTATCGTCCATAAACGACCGCATCGAAAAGGCTCACGCCCGACTGCAAGAGACCGAGCGAATAATCATCACATGGGGAAGCGCATATGTCTACCGCCTGAAAACGACGGGCGAAGTCGTCGCCAACTGCCACAAACAACCGGCGGCACTGTTCGACCGAGCTCTCCTCTCGGTCGAGGAAATCGTATCCCGATGGCGGAAAATCATACAAGACATCGAAACCCGCATGCCCCGTTGCCGCATACTCTTCACGGTAAGCCCCATACGCCACCTCAGCGACGGGGCGCACTGCAACCAGATAAGCAAAGCCACCCTGCTATTGGCCATAGAACAACTACAACGGGAATCCAAGATATGCGACTACTTCCCGTCATACGAGATATTGCTCGACGACCTCAGAGATTACCGGTTCTACGACACCGACATGGCACACCCTTCGGCCGTGGCCGTGAACTATATCAGCGAAATACTCGCCAACGCATATCTCACTCCCGAGAGCCAAGCGATTGCCGCGCGATGGTATAAGCTGCACACCGCGCTCGGGCACCGACCGCTCAACCCACAATCAGGCAACTATAAAAACTTCTTGCAAAATACGCTCGACCGAATCGTCGAATTTCAGCAAACTTATCGTTATATAAACGTATCGGACGAAATCGCCGAATTAAAGACAAGAATCAACTCATTATGAACTACACGACTACCGAAATCGCAACAATCGTCAAGGCCGAAAAACGCGCCTATAAAGACCATACCATCACCGCGCTGCTCACCGACAGCCGCTCGCTCACATTCCCCGAAGAAACCCTGTTCTTCGCATTGGTCACCGAGCGCAACGACGGGCACCGATATATCCGGGACCTCTACCGCAAAGGGGTGCGCGACTTTGTCGTGGAACGCCATATCCGGGAAGAAGACCAAATGCCCGAAGCCAACTTCATCGTGGTCGACAACACGCTCGACGCCTTGCAGCATTTGGCCGCGGTTCATCGCCGGAAATTCAAAATCCCCGTGATCGGGGTCACCGGCAGCAATGGAAAGACTACCGTCAAAGAGTGGCTCTATCAACTGCTCCAGCCCGACTACAATACCGTGCGCTCGCCCCGGAGCTACAACTCCCAGATAGGTGTGCCCCTATCGGTCTGGCAAATGGGGAAGAAAACCGAAATGGCGATTTTCGAGGCCGGTATCTCCCAGCCCGACGAAATGACCCGGCTCGAAGAGATTATCAAACCCACGCTCGGGCTCATCACCAATATCGGCGAGGCGCATCAAGAAGGATTCCAGTCGATACAGCAAAAGTGTATCGAGAAACTCACCCTGCTGAAAGCCTGTGACTGCATCATCTACGACGGCGACAACAGCCTCATTTGCGAGTGCGTGGAGAAACTCTGCTTCGGTTGCCGGGAGATTGCATGGTCGCGCAAAGACCGGGATAAACCCCTGTACATATCCAAAATCATCAAAGGCAACGACTCTACCAAAATAGAATACACCTACCTGCAATACCATTGCAGTTTCACGATCCCGTTTGTAGAGGACGCCTCCATCGAAAATGCGATTCACTGCTTGGCGGTCATGCTTTATTACAACCGGCCGCCCGAAGCCATCTCCGAGCGTATGGCTCGACTCACACCGGTCGCCATGCGTATGGAAGTCAAAGAAGGCTTAAACAACTGCCTCATTATCAATGACAGCTACAACTCCGACATCAACTCGCTCACCATCGCTCTCGATTTTCAAAATCGCCGGGCTGCCGCCAAAGGCATGCGCCGCACGTTGATTCTATCGGACATTTACCAAACCGGATTACCCCCGGCCAGCCTCTATCGCAAAGTAGCCGATATAATCCTGCACAAAGGCATAGAGCGGCTCATCGGAATCGGGCCCGTCATCTCGGACAACGCCTACCTCTTCAACCTCGAGAAAAAATTCTACCCCTCGACCGAGAATTTCCTCTCGCAGCTCGATCCGGCCGATTTCCACAACGAATTGATTTTGATAAAAGGCGCCCGGGAATTTCATTTCGAGCTGATCTCAGAGACCCTCGAATTGAAGCAACACGAAACCATTCTCGAAGTTAACCTCGACGCCATTGTCAACAACTACAACCTATTCAAATCGAAGCTGCGCCCCGAAACCAAAATCATCTGCATGGTCAAAGCCTTTGGCTATGGCGCAGGCTCCTACGAACTGGCCAAGACCTTGCAAGACCGTGGCGCCGATTTCCTCGCCGTAGCGGTAGCCGACGAAGGCGCCGAACTGCGCAAGGCCGGAATCACCATGCCCATATTGGTGATGAACCCCGAGATGAGCAGTTTCCGCACCCTTTTCAGCTATTACCTCGAACCCGAGATATACAGCTTCGACCTGCTGAAAGCCATTATCGCCGAAGGGGAGAAACTGGGTTTGACAGGCTATCCCGTACACATAAAAATCGATTCGGGCATGCACCGCCTTGGATTCGAAGAAAAAGACATGCCGCAAGTGGTAGACATTCTCAACGACCAAACCGTTGTCCTCGCCCGCTCGGTATTCTCGCATTTCGCAGGCAGCGACGAACCCCGGTTCGACGACTATTCGCACCGGCAAATCGAGACCTTCACCCGCTGCGCCGATTACCTGCAACAACACTCCAAGCACAAAATTCTGCGCCATATACTCAACACCGCCGGCATACTGCGGTTCCCCGAGTATCAAATGGATATGGTGCGGCTGGGCATAGGACTTTACGGAGTATCCCCCATCGACGCCCCCTGCGGCGTGCAAACCGTAAGCACGTTGAAGACGACAATCCTCCAAATCAAGGAACTGGCCGCCGGTGAGACCGTAGGATACGGGCGCAAAGGGGTGCTTGCCCGAGACTCCCGCATAGCGGCTATTCCCATCGGCTATGCCGACGGGCTCGACCGTCATTTGAGCAACGGGAAAGGCTGCGTCGTAGTCAATGGGAAACGAGCGCCCATCGTCGGAAACATTTGTATGGACGTCTGCCTCGTCGATGTAACCGACATCGATTGCCGCCCCGGCGACCGGGTCGAAATATTCGGCGAGCAATTATCGGTTTCCGAGATTGCCAAGACTCTCGACACGATACCCTACGAGATACTCACCTCGGTTTCCACCCGGGTAAAGCGAATCTATTACAGAGAGTAAACGAACAAGCGGCGCCACACCTGTCGTCATAATCCCCGGGCGCGTCTTGTTCTTGACTTCCTATCATACGGCAAGGGGCTGTCTCAATACAACGTTGAAACAGCCCCTTTGTTACCGGTAAGACACCGCTGGTCTCATTTTTTAATTTCAATTTCTTCTTTCAGGTCAATCTCGTTTTTCTCAGTATCGAAGAACTTATATTCGAGATAAGCGAGCGACTGATTGGGGATCACCTTCATCTGGAAAGTGTATTTGCAGCGCCACTTCATCTTTAATGAAAATACGCCTTGGTTGATATATGCGGCTACGAAAGGATGCACATGCAAAGTGAATTTCCTGATTTTCAACTTATACACCAAATAATGGATTTTCGACTCCAATAAATCGGTAAACAGCAAGGAGGGAGGTATAGTGCCTTTACCGTGACAAGTCGGGCAATCTTCGCTGGTAATAATATCGAGGGCCGGACGTACCCGCTGGCGGGTAATCTGCATCAATCCGAATTTGCTCAATGGCAAAATATTGTGCCGAGCCCTATCGTTGGCCATCAATTCTCGCATACGGTCATACAGCTTCTGTCGATTTTCGGCTTCGTCCATATCGATATAATCGATGACAATAATTCCGCCCATATCGCGCAACCGCAGTTGCCGGGCAATTTCTTCGGCAGCGTTCATGTTCACATCGAGGGCATTGCTTTCTTGGTCCGACGAGGCTTTTGAGCGATTCCCGCTATTGACGTCGATCACATGTAAAGCCTCGGTATGCTCGATGATTACATACGCTCCACTCTTAAAAGAGACAGTTTTACCTAACGAAGATTTTATCTGTTTCGTAATGGCGAAGTTATCGAAAATAGGCAATTCCCCTTCATACAACTTGACAATATCTTTTCTATCGGGAGAGATGATACTCACATAATTGTATATCTGATTGTAAGTCTCCTTGTCGTTGACATAGATATGTTCAAACGAAGGGCTGAATATGTCGCGCAACACGCCCACCGTCCGCCCGGTCTCTTCATAAACGAGCGAAGGGAGTTGTGCTTTCTGCAACTTCACCAGCATATCTTCCCAGCATTTCACCAACGTTTTGAGCTCGTTGTTCAACTCGGCGACCCGTTTTCCCTCGGCCACAGTCCGCACAATCACCCCGAAATTGCGAGGCTTGATGCTTTGTATCAACTGCCTGAGGCGCAGTTTCTCTTCATTGGACTTGATTTTTTGCGACACAGACACTTTGTCGGAGAACGGTATCAATACCAAGAAACGACCGGCAAACGAGATTTCGGCCGTAAGACGGGGGCCTTTGGAAGAGATGGGTTCCTTGGCGATTTGAACCAAGACCTCTTGACCCACTTTCAAAGTATCGTTTATAGTTCCGTCCTTTTCAATGTCGGGTTGCAAATGGAATTTAGAGAGAGACAGCACCCGCTTGCGGTCGGCAAGCGACTGTTTAAGGAACTTCGCGCTCGAATTGTACTGTGTGCCCAAATCGAGATAATGCAGGAAAGCGTCCTTTTCGTAACCTACATCGACAAACGCTGCATTCAGTCCCGGCATCAGCTTTTTGACCCGTCCCAAATAGATGTCGCCCACCGAAAACGAAATGTTGCGAGCCTCTTTTTGAAGCTCTACCAATCGGCCGTTTTCGAGCAGTGCAATAGAAATCTCCTTGGGCTGTACGTCTACTACAAGTTCGCTGGACATAAATTGTTTGTTATAGATTACTGTTTGTTATGCGACATGTCTGTCGTCTTGAGAAGAAACAGGCATCTCGCCAAAAGTGTTCTCCACACGCACCATTCTGTCGTAAAAATGGTGTCGATAAAGCAGAAAGAACAAATCCAATGCCTCGAAACGCATTAAATTTGTTCTTCGTGTTCTGTCATTCGGTGAGTCGACAGACATTATTTCTTCTTATGTCTGTTCTTTCTCAGTCTTTTTTTACGTTTGTGAGTAGCCATCTTGTGGCCTTTTCTTTTCTTTCCACTCGGCATAACGGTATGGTTTTATAGATTAATATTTATGATTGTATCCTGTTCTTATTTCACTTCGCTCATGAAAGTTTTGGCCGGCTTGAATGCGGGGATATTATGAGCGGGGATAATAATCGTCGTATTTTTGGAAATATTGCGAGCCGTTTTTTGCGCTCTTTTCTTCACGATGAAACTTCCGAATCCTCTCAGATACACGTTTTCACCTTTTGCCAAAGAACCTTTCACGGTCTCCATAAATTTTTCAACGGTTTCAAGAACAACAGCTTTTTCGATTCCTGTGTTTTTAGAAATTTCGTTTACAATGTCAGCCTTTGTCATTTTTGTATAAATTATTAATGATTTACTAATATATTGTTTTTAATTTTTTGGACTGCAAATATATAGCTTTTTGGCCATCTAAAAAAGCAAAAGCCGTTTTTTTTCGCAAATAAAAACAACCCTCGTGAGTTGCCCCTATTTGCGACGTGCAAATATCGCATTTATTTTTCTATTTTCGCTCCTCTTGCCTTCATTTATTCGCCCGGCTCACCCCCTTTTCCCCAGCCGGGGCGTCGCCACACGGCAGCGCGCCTCATTTTTTCTCGCATCGAAAGCGCCATTAAATCAACTAAATAAAATTAAAAATAAGTTCCGTGGCCAATATTCCTATACCATTCCAAATTTATTTCGTATATTCGACCGATAATTTTTTAATTCACACATGGAAATTTTTATTATAGTACTTCTTATTCTTTGTAACGGAGTACTCTCTATGTCCGAAATCGCATTGGTTTCGGCACGAAAAGTCAAACTCGAGAACAGTGCAAAAAAAGGAAGCAAAGCCGCGCAGTCGGCGCTAAAACTATCACAAGACCCCGACCGTTTTCTTTCCACGGTTCAAATAGGAATCACGCTCATCGGTATCCTCACCGGTTTGTATTCGGGCGACGCCTTAGCCCAAGACTTGGCCGGCGTGCTGGCTCAAAGTGCGGCGTTGGCACCTTATGCCTTAGGCATATCCAAAGCGATTATCGTTATCATCGTCACCTACCTCACGCTCATTATCGGTGAATTGGTGCCCAAGCGCATAGGCATGATAGCCTCGGAACGGGTGGCCAAAATCGTATCGCGCCCCATGTCGTGGCTCTCGTATATCGCCGCGCCTTTCGTATGGATTCTCACCAAAAGCACCGCCGGGGTATGCGGCTTCTTGGGACTCTCGTCGCAAAAAGAAGGCATCACCGAAGACGAAATCAAAGCCATCGTCCGTGAAGGAACCGAGGATGGTTGTGTGCAAGAGGTCGAACAGGACATTGTCGAGCGGGTTTTCAACTTGGGCGACCGCAATATCTCGTCGATTATGACCCATCGCAGCGACATGGTTTGCCTCGACATACAAGACGACAACGCCACCCTCAAATCGAAAATCATACGCGACCTGCACGCCGTATATCCCCTGTGCGAGGACAGCCTCGACGACATCATCGGCATCGTGTACCTCAAAGACCTGTTTGCCAAGATCGACGATGAGAGCTTCAACATCAAAGATGTAGCCTCGGCACCCTACTTCCTGCCCGAAAATATGAGCGTCTATACCGCTATGGAACGCCTGCGCGACGGCAATCAACGATATGGGCTGGTCACCGATGAATTTGGAAGCATCGAAGGGATTGTGACCATTAGCGACATTCTCAACGCATTGGTCGGCTCGACCTCTTCGGGGCCGTCGCCCGACATTGTCACACGCGAGGACGGCTCCTGCCTCATCGACGGGCAATGCTCGTTCTACGACTTCCTCGACCACTACGACATGACCGACCGCTACCAAGAATACAATTACAACACGCTGAGCGGGCTCATTCTCGAATTGCTCCAGCACATTCCCACTGAGGGCGAAAAAATCGACTGGCTCTGCTTCACATTCGAAATCGTCGATATGGACGGCGCCCGCATCGACAAAGTGCTGGTTCAAAAAAACGACACGAATAACGAAACCCTGTAACATCGGCTTTCGATGACAAAGACCAAACTGGATATCGAATCTTGGAACCGGAAGGAGCACTTCCGGTTCTTTTCATCTCTTGACGACCCCTTCTTCGGGATAACCACCAACGTCGACTTCACGGACATATACCACGAAGCCCAGCGCGACGCGCAATCGTTCTTCCTCTATTCGCTTCACCATATATTGACAAAAGTCAATGAAATAGACGAATTTAAATTAAGAGTCGAAGGAGGAGACTCGGTCGTGAGATACGACACCATACATGTATCCCCGACGATAGGACGAGAAGACGGGACTTTCGGATTCGGCTTTTTTGAATATCTCCCCAACCGCGACGAGTTCATCACACAAGCTACTCACGAAATAGCGAGGGTAAAAAACAGTGCGGGGCTATCCTTTTCGGAGGATACCGGAAGGGACGATGTAATCCGATATTCATCTATACCGTGGTTCGCTTTCACCGAGATGAAACATGCCGGCTCTTTCAAAAACGGTGATTCGGTACCTCGCATATCGACAGGAAAACTCATCGACACAAACGGGAAAATGCTTCTGCCCATATCGATTTGCGCCCACCACGGGCTCATGGACGGGAGGCATGTCGCCCGGTTCTTACACAAACTGTCCGAGCCATAGACGTCGGCCAGTCCTTATCAACTGCCACCCCGGCAAACGCTTTGCCCGATAGACAGCCCCGGGACGAACACAACCAGATAACAGCGAGATAAGCGCCCATAAATTTGTTTTTAGCCCCGTTTGTACTATCTTTGCACCCCGATAATTAAAACAAGAGAGGACAAATATCCTCCGTGTGCTTGAACACCACGTTAAAAACAAGAATTATGAACCGTACTTTTTCACTGCCCTTCTTAACGTTGGGCGTTATCTTCTGTGTCTGCCTCATCTGCTCGAACCTGCTCGAGGTAAAAATGATTTCGTTAGGAGGCGTCACCGCGACCGCAGGTCTCATCGTCTTTCCCATCTCCTACATCATCAACGATTGTATCGCCGAAGTGTGGGGATACCGCAAAGCCCGATTTATCATTTGGCTCGGGTTCTTGATGAACCTCATGGCCGTCGTCTTCATTCAACTGGCCATCATTTTGCCGTCGGCCTCGTTTTGGGACGGGCAAACCGCCTTTGAAACCATATTCTCCTCAACCCCGCGCATCCTGCTGGCCAGCTTCATCGCCTTCTTCGTAGGCTCCTTCCTCAACGCCTATGTCATGAGCAAAATGAAAATTTCGAGCAACGGCAAGCACTTTTCGTTGCGAGCCATCGCCTCGACCGTGGTGGGCGAAAGCGCCGACTCCCTCCTCTTCTTTCCCATCGCCTTCGCCGGAGTCGTACCCCTCGACGAGCTGATTATCCTCATCGTCACGCAAGCCGGCCTCAAAACCGCATACGAAATCGTGATACTCCCGGTCACCATAAGAGTAGTCCGTTTCGTAAAGAAAATCGACGGCAGCGACGTCTACGACCGACAGGTATCCTACAACATTTTCAAAATAAAAGAACTGCAATAATCAAACCTCATGGAATCGAAAGACCCTCAATTAACACTGTTGGGGCATAAGACCACATACAAACAGGACTATGCCCCCGAAGTCTTGGAAACGTTTGCCAACAAACACCCCGAGAACGACTACTGGGTGCGGTTCAACTGCCCCGAGTTCACCAGTCTCTGCCCCATTACCGGGCAACCCGACTTCGCCACCATACAAATCGACTACATTCCCGCCGAACGCATGGTCGAGAGCAAAAGCCTAAAACTATATCTGTTCAGTTTCCGCAACCACGGAGCCTTTCACGAAGATTGCGTCAACATCATCATGAAAGACCTCGTAAACCTCATGGCTCCCAAATATATCGAAGTCACCGGATTCTTCACGCCCCGTGGCGGTATCAGCATCTACCCCTATTGCAACTATGGCCGCCCCGGTACCGAGTATGAACAAATGGCCAAGCAGCGGCTACAAAATCATCGCTAATCCCTCTCCCCCAAGGTTTACTTTAGGCCACAAGCAGAGAGGAAATTTAAAAGAAAGGTAAGGCGAGAACTATTTAAACTCCTCCTCTGTGTTTACCACAACCGACAAATAGATACATTTAAACTTCTCCTCTTGTTTCCTGCAATCGACAAGAGGGCACATTTAAACTCTCCCTCTGTGTTCCCCGTAGGGGAATATAGGGGGAGTGCCGTAGGCGAGGGGGTTTTAAACTCCTCCCCTGTGTTGCGCCAGCAATATAGGGGAGAAACCTCGGGACGTGTGTCCCGAGGAGAAGGGTTGAGGGAAATAACGGCAAACGTGTCCAGCAGGGAAAACCGCCTTTATCGGGCCGGGAGGGCGCCTGCCGGCGGAGGAACCCGGGCGAGGACTGTCTGAGCGAAGCGAGTTCCGCAGCCCCCGACGACGGCAGCGGCGACCGAGCGAGCAAGCCCGATAACAGCGGCGGCGCTTCTTGGTTCGTTCTTCTCGCTGTTGAGAAGAATGAACATACAATCCCTCCGAGGAGAGGGGTTAAAGAACTCAGAGGAAGAGTTTAAATCTATCCCTTGTATTTACAGCAAACGCAGGGGTGAAGAGCTTGAAATCCGGCCTATGGGAGAAAGCGATATAGAAAAATGACGAAGAGAGGCGACCAAGGGGAAAAGCTGTCTGAGCCGCTCGGCTCGGCTTTTTCGCCCGAATCAATTGTGTATGCGAGCTCCGATATCTGGTGCGCCCGGCGAGTTCTTTTCCCCCGACTCTCGAAGGCTATTTTTCCGCTTTCGTACATCAGCCGGGAACTTCCTTTTCCTTCCCTTTTTTCTTTTGCGGCAAAAGAAAAGGGGATTTTAATCCCCGCCGTCACGGCAAGGATGCCAACAAGCGGCCTTGCCATGTATCGCGCGCAGCCATTCGCTTCAACAGACGCGCCGTAAATTCATGATTTTTCAATCCCCACCGGGGAGCGATTAACAATTCGGCCGGCGATTGCGAGACAAACCGCTCGATAGCGATACGAGGAGATAGCCGTTCGGCGAAGTCGATAGCCAAATCGATATATTCGTCCACATCATACAAGTGGAACCGCTGCGGCTGCTCGTCATACTCTTTTGCCATGCGTGTGCCCCGAATCAATTGCAACTGGTGCAGTTTGAGCGTATCGAGCGGCAGGTGCGACAACTTATCGGCATGCGAAAGTATCATCTCCCTACTTTCGCCCGGCAATCCCAATATCATGTGCGCACCCACGGCAATACCGGCCTCGGCCGTACGGCAAATCGCATCGACCGACGCGGCGAAGTCGTGACCCCGATTGATGCGCCGCAGCGTCTCGTCGTTGGCACTCTCCACCCCATACTCCACCAACACGAATGTTTGCCGGGCAAGGCCGCTCAAATAGCTTAGCAAATCATCGGGCATGCAGTCGGGACGCGTGCCCACGATAAGCCCCACGACCCCACGATGCGACAAAGCCTCTTCGTATTTCCGTTTCAGATCTGGCAACGCCCCATAAGTATTGGTATACGCTTGGAAATAAGCCAAATAACGCATTCCCGGATATTTGCGGGCAAAAAAGTCCACCCCCTCGTCCAGCTGCCGGGAAATACTCTTGCCCGTGTGGCAATAATCGGGACTGAACGTTTGATTATTGCAATAGGTGCAGCCGCCCACCCCGACGCTACCGTCCCGGTTGGGACAGGTAAAGCCGGCATGCAAAGAGATTTTCTGGACTTTACAATCGAAGTGGAGGCTCAAAAAATCGGAAAAATCGCGGTACCGTTTCTTTTCCATAACGGTCAATGGCCGAACCGATTATAAAATTCGACCACGGCGACAATTCCTTTTTCATACATATCCATCGGGAAATTCTCGTTCGGCGAATGGGTCGCATCCGATTCCAACCCAAATCCCATCAGCACCGACTTCACGCCCAAAACCTTCTCAAACGTGGCGATAATAGGGATACTGCCACCCCGGCGCACCGCCAACGGCTTCTTCCCGAAAGCCAGCGTGTAACCCTGCTCGGCCGCCTTATAGGCCGGCAAATCGATCGGGCACACATAACTCTCGCCGCCGTGCATAGGAGTCACTTTCACCTTCACGCTGCGAGGTGCGACCGAACGGATATAATCGATAAACATCTGTGACACCTTCTCGTGATTCTGATGAGGCACCAACCGGCAGGAGACTTTGGCATAGGCCTTCGACGGCAATACGGTTTTCGCCCCTTCGCCCGTATATCCGCCCCAAATCCCGCAAATATCGAATGTGGGCCGGATAGCCGTGCGCTCCAGCGGCGAGAAGCCCGTTTCGCCCGCAAGCATCTCGACATCGATAGCCTGCTTGTAGCGCTCCTCGTCATAGGGCACGGCGGCCAACATGGCTCGCTCTTCGGCCGAGACATTCTCCACCTCGTCGTAGAAATGCGGTATCGTTATGCGGCCATTCCCGTCGACCACGCCGGCCAACATTTTGCACAGTTCGTTAATGGGATTGGCGACAGTTCCGCCAAAAATGCCCGAGTGCAAATCGCGGTTTGGCCCTGTCACTTCGATTTCCCAATAGGCCAATCCACGCAAGCCGGTAGTAATCGACGGCGTGTCCATGCCCACCATGCTGGTATCGGAGACCAATATCACGTCGCACCGCAGCAAATCGAGGTGCGTTTTGCAAAACTCCTCCACGCCGGGAGAACCTATTTCCTCCCCGCCTTCGATCAAAAACTTCACATTACAGCGCAGCAACCCCTCCTTGACGGCGATTTCAAACGCCTTCAACTGGATAAATCCCTGACCCTTATCGTCGTCGGCTCCACGCCCCCACAGGCGGCCATCTTTGATAGTCGGTTCAAACGGTTCGGTGCGCCACAATTCGAGCGGCTCGACCGGCATCACGTCATAATGGGCATACACCAATACCGTGGGCAACGACTCATCGACAATCTTCTCGGCAAAAACCACCGGCGAGGCCGAGGTCGGCATCACCTCTGCCCGGTCGGCCCCGGCAGCCAAGAGCAACTCTTTCCACCGCCCGGCACAGCGCGACATATCTTCTTTATGCTCGGGCAAGGCACTGATAGAAGGGATTCGGAGCAACGAAAACAACTCTTCAAAAAAACGCTCTCGATGATCGGCAATATACTTTTTCGTATCCATATCTTTTTATGCTAAGTATTTATAGGTATAATTTATGACTTTGCGCCAACAAATAATAATCGAGTATCACCATAGCCGACATAGCTTCCACCACCGGTACGGCACGAGGCAACACACAAGGGTCGTGACGCCCCTTGGCCTTCAACACGACCGGGTTTCCGCCCTTATCGACCGTCTCGATGTCGCGCAGCAATGTGGCCACCGGCTTGAACGCCACCCTGAAACAAATATCCTCCCCGTTGGAAATACCGCCTTGGATTCCTCCCGAGTGGTTGGTTCGAGTCGCAATTTTCCCTTGGCGGTTCTCAAACACGTCGTTCATCTGCGAGCCACGGTACTTCACCCCCTCGAAGCCCATGCCATATTCAAAGCCCTTCACCGCATTGATGCTCAACATGGCGCTGCCCAATGCCGCATGCAGTTTGTCAAACACCGGCTCGCCCAACCCGGCGGGAACATGGCGAATAATCCCGGTAATGACACCGCCCACGGTATCGCCCTCCGATTTCACCTTGGCGATATACTCCTCCATTTGTCTTGCCATTTCGGCATCGGGACATCGCACCGCATTCTTCTCGATTTCGCCGAAATCATACCGTTTGTAATCATACGGCAGGGAGAGTTCGCCCACTTGCGAAGTATAGGCCCACACCTCTATGCCCAACTGCGCCAAGACGAGCTTGGCCAACGCCCCCGCCACACAGCGGGCTATCGTTTCACGAGCCGAGGAGCGTCCCCCGCCCCGATGATCCCGCACACCATATTTGCAGGTATAGGTATAATCGGCATGCGACGGACGGAAAACGTCTCGCAGATTATCATAATCCGACGAATGTTGGTTCTCATTATAAACCACAAACCCGATAGGCGCACCGGTCGTCTTACCCTCAAAAATACCCGACAGGAACTCCACCCGGTCGCTCTCCTTGCGGGGTGTAACAATCGACGATTGCCCCGGGCGACGGCGGTTCAACTCCCGCTGTATATATTCCACATCCACGGCGATACCCGCCGGCATGCCGTCGACAACCCCGCCGATAGCCTTCCCGTGAGACTCGCCAAACGAAGTGAGTGTAAAAAGATTTCCAAACGTATTCATTCCGTCTACCTCCGCTGAATTAAACTTATAGGTTACACAAAGATAAATATTTTTCTAAATTTCTACCGGGAGTAAACTATTTTCCTATTCATTTATTATAAATATTAGCAAATACCATATCGATTTTTTTCTTACTTTTGTAATGCGAACTTTTAAATACGAATCATTATGAAATACCTCAAAGTCATGTCTTGTATATTGGTTACAGGCATGCTGTTTACCAGCTGTAACATGTCTAACACCGGGAAAGGTGCCCTTATCGGCGGAGGAAGCGGCGCAGCCGTTGGCGCCGGATTGGGGGCTATCTTTGGAAAAGGGAAAGGCGCAGCCATCGGTGCCGCCGTTGGCGCGGCCGTTGGTACCACCGCCGGAGCCCTTATTGGTAAAAAGATGGACAAAGCCGCCGAACAAGCCAAACAGGTAGAAGGCGCGCAAGTCGAGCAAGTCACCGACAACAACGGGTTGCAAGCCGTAAAAGTGACCTTCGACTCGGGTATACTCTTCTCGAGCAGCAGCGCCACGCTCAGCTCCTCGGCCAAAGCGTCGTTGAGTAAATTTGCCAACAACGTGCTGAACCAAAACCGCGATATGGACGTCGCCATCTATGGATATACCGATAACCAAGGGTGGAAAAACTCGACAGCCGAGCAAAGCTACCAAAAGAATCTGAACCTGTCGCAAGAACGGGCTCAAAGTGTAGCCAGCTATCTGTTGGGGTGCGGAGTATCGTCCACCCAAATCAAATCGGTAGAAGGCATGGGCGAAGCCAATCCCATAGCCGACAACAGCACATCAGCCGGCAGGCAGGAGAATCGCCGGGTAGAAGTGTACCTGTATGCCAGTCAACAAATGATTCAACAGGCCGAAGCCGGAACGCTTTAAGCCTCGTCGCCCCCTCGACTCACCGGAAAGAACGGAGCGCACGACAGAGCGACAATCGCCATAGCCACGCCGTACACCCCGAGAGTCCCGAAGCACATATCTTAAAATCGCACTATTTATCGACTCAAAAAAAACAAAATAATGAAAACTGTTTATTTATTTCTCGCCACAGGGTTTGAAGAAATCGAGGCCCTCACCGTAGTAGACATGTTGCGCCGCGCCGAAATCGATGTCACAACCGTTTCAATATCACGGAACCTTCAAGTAGAAGGCGCTCACGGTGTCACCGTTACCGCCGATTGCACATGGGTAGAGCTATCGGCCGATGACGTCGAATGGCTGGTGTTGCCCGGAGGTATGCCGGGAACAAAGCATTTGAGCGAATGCAAACCATTGGTTTCGCTCTTGCAACGCCAAGCCGCCGCACATAAAAATATCGCCGCCATATGCGCCGCCCCCTCGGTATTGGGTCAAGCCGGATTGCTCGAAGGTTACAAAGCCACTTGCTACCCGGGATTCGAACAATTCCTCACCGGAGCCTCGGTTACTGGCGAAGCTGTGACTGTCGACCGGAATATCATCACAGCCAACGGGCCGGGTGCCGCCATACCTTTTGCCAAAGCGATAATCACCGAAATCGCCGGTGAAGAAAAAGCCAAAGAGGTTATATCGGGCATGATGCTGTAACAAAGTAAGACCCTAAAAAGAAACGAAAAAAAAACTCCGGCGTCGACGCCGGAGTTTTTTTATGCAAAGCTTTATATCGCTCCTTATCCGATAAGCAAAGAAGCCATTTTTTCCAAAGCATCGGAAAGATGCTCACTGTTCTTCCCACCGGCCTGAGCGAAATAGGGCTGTCCGCCACCACCGCCCTGTATCAGTTTGGCGGCTTCGCGCACAATAGCCGAGGCATTCTTCCCTTCGGCCACCAAATCGTCGCTCAGCATAACCGTGAGCAAAGGTTTGTTTTTGTCGACTGTCGCAGCGATAAATGCCATCCTTTGAGGGAACTCGCCCCGCAACATGAAAGCAATGTTTTTCACCATATCGCCCGGCAGCGCTCCTCCGTATCGAATGAGTTTCACTTCATCGATAGTCTCGGCCGACTTTGCCAAGCGGTCTTTCACCTCAATCATTTTCTCCTTGACATACTCATCGGCCTGTCTGCGCAACTCGGCATTCTCATCGATAGCCTTGTGTATGGCCTGCAACAGATTGGGCGCGTTGTTGAACAAAACGGCAATCTCTTTCAACGAGTCTTGCAACGCGTTCATCGATTCCTCCACGCGCTCGCCCGTAATCGCCTCGATACGGCGGATTCCGGCGGCGATAGAGCTTTCAGAAATGATTTTGATCATGCCTATATTACCCGTGTTGGCCACATGAGTACCTCCGCACAACTCGACCGAAGTACCGAACCGTATCACACGCACATCTTCGCCATATTTTTCACCGAAGAGCGCCATCGCTCCCATAGCCTTAGCCTCGGCGATAGGCACATGGCGCCGCTCGTCCAACGGTATGGCCTCGCGCACCTTGCGGTTGGCGATAGTCTCTACCCGGCGCAACTCCTCATCGGTAACCTTTTGGAAATGAGAAAAGTCGAAACGCAACGATTGCGGCGACACATAAGACCCTTTCTGCTCCACATGAGTGCCCAATACCTCGCGCAACGCCTCGTGCAAAAGGTGCGTAGCCGAGTGGTTGCAGGCAGTAGCCTGTCGGGCGGCCTTATCGATTACAGCGCGGAACGTGGCCGTCACATCTTGGGGCAAACGATCCACGATATGAACGCTCAGGTTGTTTTCCCGCTTGGTCTGTGTGACCTCCACCACATCGTCGCCGGCGATGAGTTTCCCGGTGTCGCCCACCTGACCGCCCATCTCGGCATAGAAAGGTGTACGATCCAAAACCAGTTGATAATACTCACGGCCCTTTTGTTTCACCTTACGGTAGCGCAATATCTCGGCGTCGCACTCGGCCATGTCATATCCCACAAACTCGGGTTCACCCTCTTTCAATACCACCCAATCGCCGGTTTCCACGGCTGCGGCATTGCGGGCACGCTCTTTTTGTTGTTGCATCTGGGCGTTAAATTCACCGAGATCCACGCCCAAACCGTTCTCTTTCAAAATCAGTTCGGTCAAATCGAGCGGGAAACCATAAGTGTCGTAGAGCGTAAAGGCTTCCGCCCCGCTAATCTCGCTTTTCCCGGCGGCTTTTGTATCGGCCATTACCTTGTCGAGCAGTTTGATGCCGGTCTCGAGAGTACGCAAGAAAGCGTCTTCCTCCTCTTTGATTACCTTGCCGATGAGCACCTTTTGTTCTTTCAACTCGGGATAGGCGTCGCCCATCGTCTCGATGAGAATATCGAGCAACTTGTAAAGGAAAGCCTGTTTTTGCCCGAGGAAAGTATAGCCATAACGCACAGCCCGGCGCAAAATACGACGAATCACATAGCCGGCCTTGGCGTTCGAAGGCAGCTGCCCGTCGGTAATAGCGAAAGCTATCGTGCGAATATGGTCGGCAATCACCCGCATGGCCACATCGACTTTGGCGTCGCTGCCGTATTGCTTGCCGCACAAACGGCCAATTTCTTTAATAATAGGCTGAAACACGTCGGTATCATAGTTGGAGGTCTTACCCTGCAACGCCATACAGAGGCGTTCAAATCCCATTCCGGTATCGATTACCCGAGCCGGCAGCGGTTCGAGCGAACCGTCGGCCTTGCGGTTATATTGCATAAACACGAGGTTCCATATCTCGATTACCTGCGGGTGATTCTGGTTGACCAGTTTAAGGCCGTCGAGCTCGGCTCGTTCGGCGTCGCTGCGCAAGTCGATATGCACCTCCGAACAGGGGCCGCAAGGGCCGGTATCGCCCATTTCCCAAAAATTGTCGTGACGATTGCCGTTGATGATATGGTCCTTAGGCATGTGAGCCTCCCAATACGAGGCGGCTTCGTTGTCGCGTTCGAGACCCTCGGAGGCATAGCCCTCAAATACGGTAGCATACAGGCGCGACGGATCTATTTTCAACACATCGACCAAATACTCCCACGCCCAGTCGATAGCCTCTTTCTTGAAATAATCTCCAAACGACCAGTTACCGAGCATCTCGAACATGGTATGGTGATAGGTGTCCAACCCTACCTCTTCCAAATCATTGTGCTTCCCGCTCACTCGCAAACACTTTTGAGAATCGGCCACCCGCTTATATTTCGCCGGGGCATTGCCCAGTATAATGTCTTTAAACTGGTTCATACCCGCATTGGTAAACATCAACGTAGGGTCGTCTTTTATCACCATCGGAGCCGAAGGCACGATTTGATGGCCTCGTTCCCTGAAAAAATCCTTAAACGATTCTCGAATCTCTTTGGCTGTCAGCATAACAATTCAATTAAATTTATTCCTTCGGGGCTTCTATCCCGTTGTCGAAATAGAAATGTCTATTAATATTCCCAAAAACAATTTGCAAAAATAACTCAAATTATTATTTTTGTGCCCATATGCGGCTAAAAAAAATGTTTCAAAACATATTTTTGACCGCCGATATGCGTTCCTGCCGGCAAGATTGAGGCGATAAAGATTTCATGAGTAAAAAAGTATTTTACATATACAATCCCAAAACACTGACCTACGAACGGGTATATCCCTCTCTTCGCCAGCGCATCGCCGTCGTATTGCGCCACCTATTCATCGGCGCCCTGCTGAGTGTAGGAGTCATCGTTGCCTTTTATTTTTGGTTCGGTTCTCCCAAAGAAGAAATTCTGAAAATAGAGAACGAACAGATGAAAACCCAGTATAAACTCCTTTCCAAACGGGTCGACGCCGCCCTTGCCGTAATCAACGATTTGCAACAACGCGACGACAACATGTACCGGGTCGTCTTACAGGCCGAGCCGGTCAACCCCGAGCTTAGGAACAACGGTATATACAACCCCGACCGATACGAGGACTTGATGCAAATGAGCGACGCCGAGCTGGTGGTCTCGACCAGCCAGAAAGTAGACAATCTGGCGCGGCAGGTCTATGTGCAGTGCAACTCCATGAACGAGCTCATGAAATTGGCTCAGGGACAAGAAGAGAGGCTGAAACATATCCCCGCGATACAGCCGGTCGCCAACAAAGATTTGAAACGGACTGCTTCGGGATATGGCTATCGGGTCGACCCCATTTATAAAACAACCAAGTTTCATCAAGGCATGGACTTCGCCGCCAATATAGGTACCCCCGTCTACGCAACGGGCAACGGGCGTGTCGTCGAGACCGGTTGGAAACAAGGATACGGCAACACCGTCGTCATCGACCACGGATACGACTACCGCACCCGATACGCCCATTTGAGCAAGATATTGGTTCGGCGGGGACAAGAGATTGTCCGGGGAGAAGAAATCGCCGAAGTCGGGAACACGGGAAAATCCACCGGGCCGCACCTCCACTATGAAGTCCTTTACAAAGGAAAAGCCCAGAACCCTATCAATTACTATTTCTTCGACCTTTCTCCCGAAGAGTATGACCGCATGATTCAACTCGCAGAAAACCAAGGACGTATAATGGACTAAAAACAAGTGAACAGATGAAAGGGTCAGAGAGCGAAAAACAAAAACTATACTACACCATCGGCGAAGTATCCGAGATGCTGAACGTGAACCAATCCCTGCTGCGATATTGGGAAACGGAGTTCAAAACCATCAGCCCCAAACGCTCCCCGAAAGGCACCCGGTACTATTCCCAAAAGGACATCGAGGAAATACAACTTATCCAGTTCCTCCTGAAAGAGCGGAAATTGAAAATCGAAGGAGCCAAACAGGTATTGAAAAACAAACGCGAAAACGCCGTCCGCATGAAACAGGCGATCGACCGGCTCAAATCGATCAGAGCCGAGCTAATCGACATTATCGAGGAACTGGAATAGCCACGATTTTTTGTACCGCCTGAACAAACAGGGCAAAACATACACGCCCAAAAGAAGCCCCGACAAAGCCCCGCAACTGTTGGCCAAGAAATCGAGCCAATCGGCGCTTCGACCCACCGACATCGCCCCCTGCAACAATTCCATCAAACCGCCCCACGCAATAGCCCCGCAAACCAGCCATATCACCTGCGAGGCGACAAAGCGCACCGAAGCCCTGTACAAATCGTAGCACCCCGCGAACACAAGCCCCAGATACATGCAGCCATGCACAAGTTTGTCGGCGCCCTCAAACAGCCGAATCCCTTTTGTATGCACAGGGTCCTCGGCCAAAGAGAGATAAGTAATCGCCACCAGCACAACCAGCGTGGGGAAATATGGAAACAACCTAAACCTTTTCATTTCTCATCGATATTTTTATCCGGGCTGATTCGTTCAAAAAACATATCCCTGCGGGAGATGCGGCCTCGCACGCCTTCCCTCGAAGGGGCAAATATAGCACTTGCAACCGGTAAAAACAACTTTTGTCGGCACCAACGAAAAAACAGCCCACATCGACAACATACGCCCGCCGTAATTTGTTTCATTTTTATACCCAAAACAACAAATCGCTTTTTTATTGTTACTTTTTTATAGATAAATAAATTAAAATTTTATATTTTTGCATTTGTATTTGAATCATAAGAAAGATGAGCGAACGAGTAAAATTTGCAACAAAACTGGGCGTGATAGCCACTACGGTAGGCTCGGCGGTAGGGCTGGGCAATATTTGGAGATTCCCCTATGAAGCCGGCATGAACGGTGGAGGCGCCTTCCTGCTGATCTACATCTTGTGCGTGCTTATACTGGGAATCCCCGTCATGTGTGCCGAGTTCGTTATCGGGCGAAGATCCAAATCCGACACGGTCGACGCATTCCGCAAACTGGCGCCCGGCAGCCGGTGGCACTACATAGGCTATATCGGGGTATTGGCCTCGGTGCTTATCTTGGGATACTACATGGTCATCTCGGGCTGGACCCTCGAATACCTGTTCCGGGCGCTCTGCAACGACTTGACCGGAAAAACGGCAGCCGAATTTAAAGCCGAGCAAAACGCCTTTATCCAAAGCGATTTCCGCCCGCTCTTATGGATTTTCCTATTCCTGATTATCAATTATTTGATTCTGGCCAAAGGGGTACAGAAAGGAATAGAAAAAATGTCAAACATACTGATGCCGCTCCTGTTTGTCATTCTCATCGTCTTTTGCATACGCTCGCTCACACTGCCGAAAGCCGGCGAAGGGTTAAGCTTCTTTTTCCACCCCGATTTCTCGAAAATCACCCCGCAAGTCATCGTGCGAGCTATGGGGCAGGCCTTTTTCTCATTGAGCTTGGGCATGGGAGTCCTCATCACCTATTCCTCCTATTTCAGTACAAAAACCCACTTGATAAAAACCGCCGGCACGGTTGCCTTGCTCGACACGACAGTCTCTGTCCTCTCGGGGGTGATTATATTCCCGGCCGTGTTCTCCTACGGGCTGGACCCGGTCGCCGGCCCCGACCTCGTATTCGTGACCTTGCCCAACGTGTTCAATCAAATGCCGGTATCGGCGCTATGGTCGAGCCTGTTTTTCCTGTTGCTCACCGTGGCGGCGCTCACCTCGACAGTATCTCTTTTCGAGGTAGCTATCGCCTTCTTCATCAACCACATGCACGTTTCTCGAAAGAAAGCGACATGGACGATGATCCTTATCATCGCCATACTGAGCACCATTTGTTCCCTCTCGATCGGAGCGTGGGAACATATACGACTGTTCGGGAAAACCATATTCGACGCCTGCGACTATTTCTCGGCAATCATTCTGCTCCCGCTGGGCGGACTGCTGATAAGCATCTTTATCGGCTGGGTATTGAAACGCAACATCTCGCGCGAAGAATTGACCAACCGCGACAAACTGCACGAGCCGCTATTCAATGCGATATTTTTCAGCATTAAATACATTGCGCCTGTTATTATCATCTTTATCTTTTTATCGGGATTCGGCATTATCTGATGGCACTCAAAAACGACACTTTTTTCGCCCTGTCGAAAGGCGAGCGACGAGCCGCCCTTCTGTTGGTTATCATCTTGATAATCCTCATAGGTGCGCGCGTTATCCTGTACTATCTTCCCTCAAACGCTCCGCAAGCGACTACGGAGTACGATTCGTTCAAAACCCAATTGGAAGAGTTTGAACAATCCCTCTCCGACAAAGAAGCCAAAAAGGGGAAAAACGGCCAAGAAGCCGTTAAAAACAACCGTCCCCCGAGAAGCCTGAAACCCGTCCCCCGGGAAGAGTAACCGGGGGTACAAAGAAGTTTTTTTTCAAATTCATGCCTCGTCATTCAACAAAAAGAATTATCTTCGCTTAACGAAGCGGGGCTGTCCCCCAAAGCGGGGAGGCAGGCGGCCTGCTCTATCGCCAGTAATACGACCGATATATGTTGCAAAGGGTACACAAAGAGCCATTGTCGTTGAATCTCGGGGGTGAATTGATTTCGCTCTCAAGGCCATTGGTCATGGGGATACTCAACGTCACGCCCGACTCGTTCTACGCCGGCAGCCGCACAACCGGGAAAGAACAAATCGCCGCGCGAGTGCGGCAAATCGTCGACGAGGGAGCCGACATCATCGACATAGGGGCATACTCCTCCCGGCCGGGAGCCGACGACATCTCGCCCGAGGAGGAAATGAAACGGCTCTCGACCGGCCTCGAAATCATTCGCATGCTATACCCCGAGGCAAAAATCTCGGTCGACACGTTCCGCTCCGAAATCGCGGCTCGCTGCGTACACGAATACGGCGTCCACATCATCAACGACATCTCGGGAGGTGAACTCGACTCCCGCATGTTCGAGACCGTGGCCGGGCTGAAAACCGCCTATATCCTCATGCACATGAAAGGCACTCCCCAAACCATGATGCGACACACCCATTACGAACAGATTATCCCCGAGATGCTCTTCTACTTCTCCCAACGTATCGCTCGCCTCGAAAGCCTCGGAGTGAACGACATCATCATCGACCCGGGATTCGGATTCGGGAAAAGCATCGACGATAACTACCTGCTCATGAACCGCCTCGACGAGTTCTCCCGCATAGGACTGCCACTATTAGTGGGTATATCACGCAAATCAATGATATATAAACATTTGGACTCTTCTCCCGAAGAGAGTCTCAATGGAACCACCGCGTTGAACACCCTCGCACTGCTGGGCGGAGCCGATATACTGCGGGTTCACGACGTGAAAGAAGCGGTCGAAACCTTGAAAATAGTTACAAAAACCATACAACCCATAGCATAACACCATGTTTTCATTCGGCATAAAAGATATTATCGACATTCTCATCGTAGCCCTGCTCCTGTACACCCTCTACAAAATGATGAAAGAGTCGGGGACCATAAGCATCTTTACCGGTGTGCTGGCTTTCGTGGGGGTATGGATTGTCGTGAAGCAAATCCTCGACATGCGGCTCATCGGCTCTATCATGGACAAGTTCATGAGCGTGGGGTTGCTCATTCTCGTAATCCTGTTTCAAGACGAAATCAAGCGTTTCTTGGTACAACTCGGGTCGCACAAGCGCTGGCGATTCTTCTTGAACTTCTTCCTCAAACACAAAGAAAACCAAGACAAGCCCTACATCATGCCCGTCGTACAGGCTTGTATGAACATGGCCAAAACAAAAACCGGGGCTTTGATTGTCATCGAGCAGGGAATATCGCTCGACAACTACAAAAATACCGGCGATAAAATCAACGCCAATGTAAACACCCGGCTCATCGAAAACATATTTTTCAAAAACAGCCCGCTACACGACGGCGCCATGATTATCGCCGACAACCGCATCGCCTCGGCCGCATGTATCCTGCCGGTATCACACAACAACAGCATACCCAAGTCTATGGGGTTGCGCCACCGCTCGGCGCTGGGAATTACCGAAGTGAGCGACGCTTTGGCCGTGGTCGTGTCGGAAGAGACCGGGAATATCTCGCTCGCCCACAACGGGAAAATCACTACCAAAATATCGGGAAAAGACCTCGAACGAATGCTTGCCCAAGAGTCCATCGACTGATACAATCTTACAAGAAAGAGTAAAATTTAATCGTGCGAAAGGGGAAACCCCTGTGTCACGAAGTGATATAAGGATACACCTCTTTCCCCTTTGGTTTACCAGTGGTAGGGGATACTTTAAAAAAGGAAAGGCGAAAACATTTTAAACTTCTCCTCTGTGTTGCGTCAGCAATATAGGGGAGACACCGAGGGACACCGTCCCGAGGAGAGGGGTTGAAAAAAATAGAATTAATCGTCTGTATATGAGATTTAAACCCCTCCACCCGAACGGGCACCTCCCCTATATTTTGCTCCGCAAAACACAGAGGAGGAGTTTTAATCTATCCCCCTTACCGATTACAGTAAACACAGGTGTAAAGGAGTTTAAAACCCCCTCGCCTATGGCACTCCCCCTATATTCCCCTCACGGGGAACACAGAGGGAGAGTTTAAATGTACCCCTTACTACGAGCAAAGAAGGAATTTAAAAAAAGGTGAGGCGAAAACATTTTAAACTTCTCCTCTGTGTTGCGTCAGCAATATAGGGGAGACACCGAGGGACACCGTCCCGAGGAGAGGGGTTGAAAAAAAATAGAATTAATCGTCTGTATATGAGATTTAAACCCCTCCGCCCTAACGGGCACCTCCCCTATATTTTGCTCCGCAAAACACAGAGGAGGAGTTTAAATCTATCCCCCTTACCGATTACAGTAAACACAGGTGTAAAGGAGTTTAAAACCCCCTCGCCTACGGCACTCCCCCTATATTCCCCTCACGGGGAACACAGAGGGAGAGTTTAAATGTACCCCTTACTACGAGCAAAGAAGGAATTTAAAAAAAGGTGAGGCGAAAACATTTTAAACTTCTCCTCTGTGTTGCGTCAGCAATATAGGGGAGACACCGAGGGACACCGTCCCGAGGAGAGGGGTTGAAAAAAATAGAATTAATCGTCTGTATATGAGATTTAAACCCCTCCACCCGAACGGGCACCTCCCCTATATTTTGCTCCGCAAAACACAGAGGAGGAGTTTAAATATATCCCCATTACCGTTTGCTGTAAACACAGAGAGGGCGTTTAAAAGAAAGGATAGGCGTGAACTATCTTCACTCCTCCCCTGTGTTGCGAAGCAATATAGGGGAGGAGTGAAGCCGGAGGGGTTAAACACGCCGGAGGGGTTAGAGAAAATAACGGCAAGCGTGTCCGGCAGGGAAAACCGCCTTTATCGGGCCGGGAGGACGCCTGCCGGCAGAGGAACCCGGGCGAGGACTGTCTGAGCGAAGCGAGTTCCGCAGCCCCCGACGGCGGCAGCAGCGGCCGAGCGAGCAAGCCCGATAACAGCGGCGGCGCTTCTTGGTTCGTTCTTCTCGCTGCTGAGAAGAATGAACAAATAGAAAAACTCAATACCATTTTTTGCAGAAATTTGACAAAAAACTTTTGATAAAAGTTGTTATTTCTTATTATTTTTATTTTCTTTGTAAAAGAGTAAGAAAGGGGACCCTGCGTTTGAACAATCGAAATACCTTTTTTACCTCTTTTTTCCCGGGTGGGAACTGTGCGAAAATAATTTTTTAATCATATAATCACTAAAATTATTTAAGTATGAAAAGATGGCTTACTTTATCAAGTGTATGTTTGGCCGCCATAAGTATGGTGATGGCTGCCGACCTGCCTGCCAAGAGGCTGGTAACGGCACCGATGGCTCAAACGCAGTTGAGTGAGTCGCCCGAAACTCCTGTTCGGGAAATCTCATTCAACAAGAAGTTGAGAGAGGACATTCGCCCCTCGGCGGCCGCTACGAAACAGAATGCGGTCGTTCCGGTAAAAAAACTTTCGAAACAAGCGTGGACAGCGCCGGTTCAGCTTTCCGGCCGTGACCTCACCGCTTTGTCGAAAGAAAAGAAACAGCCGATTCGCCGCTCGGCGGCAGCTCTTTCCTCTTGGGGAGCCGAGGGGAATTACGACACCTCGTGGTTCGACAACAGTCAAGAGGAATATATATTGACCACTCCCGAGCAATTGGCCGGTCTCTCGATATTGACCGATCAGGGACATGATTTTATCAATGTGACTATTCGGTTGGGGGCTGACATCGATTTATCGGCGCACGAGTGGATTCCTATCGGTTTGTACACGCCGTTTGCCGGAACCTTCGACGGGTGCGGCCATACGATCTCGGGCATGCGGGTTCCGTTTACTTCATATGCCGGGCTATTCGCTACCATCTCGGGTGGCGAGATTCGCAACGTGGCGCTTTCGTCCGATTGCGAGGTAAATGGCTCGATATCAGGTTCTCTTGTCGGTATAGCTGGTAGCGGCACAGTGGAAAACTGCGTATCCGAAGCCGCTGTCTCAGGACAGACTGCCGGCGGGTTGATCGGCGATGCGGGATCCACCTCCGTGCGGGCATGTGTGTTCAACGGGTCTGTCGAGGCGAAAGAACTCAGCCCGTGGTATGGAACCTTCTCGGGCACGATTGCCGATTCCGTCAGCGTAGAAGGGGCCCAAGCCGTTCAAATGACGATTATGCCGAATGGAACCGATCCCAATAGCGTGTCGATTTCGTTTATCGGCCTTCAAGGTATTGAATATACTCTCTCGGGAACTATCGATAGCGAGGGTGATTTGCATATCAGCACGAATCAATACATCGGATATGCATCTAATTACTATTTCTTCTTGTATGGGATAACGATGGAATATACACTCGTCGACGGTGTTGAGTTTATAGGCACCCTCTCGGACGACGGGCAGTCGCTTACTATTTCATCGTCGACAACAGATATATTGTTCGCAATCTTAGGTTCGGAAGACTTAGAGAATTTATATGTCATTGAACTCTACCCCGTGCCCTTCTCGATTCAAAAACAAGCCGTAGAACTCCGGTCGGGCGCTTTGGCCGGCAACGGAGGTGTTGGATTTAGCGATTGCTACTATCGCGACGATTGTGCCGCGGGAGCCACGCAGATAAACGGGACGGCGCAAACCGCCGCCGAGATGCAATCGCCCGCATTGGTAGACACCATGAACGAGGCTGTCGCAAAGCTTGTGGGATCGGACCTTCAAAAGAGATTAAACCTGTGGACGGCGGGAGCCTCCTGCCCCGTGTTGAGCGAGGAGACCTATCAAGCTCCTTCGTGGGGCGTCGAGGGGAACTACGACACCTCGTGGTATAGCGGGACGGCCGATGTCTACGAGTTGACCACGCCGGCTCAATTGGCCGGTCTCGCGCAGCTGGTCGCCGACGGCGTAAGTTTCCAGTATTGTACGATCAAGTTGGGAGCCGATATGGATTTGTCGGCCTTACAATGGGTTCCCATCGGAACGATTTATACTCCATTTAGTGGAGTATTCGATGGCGCGGGCCATACCATCGACGGATTGAATGTGCCCCAACATAGTTATGCGGGATTGTTCGGTGTCGTGCAATACGCCGATATTCGCAACCTCATGCTATCGTCCACCTGCGAGATTCACGGCTTTGTGGCCGGCTCGATTGCCGGGCAGATGACGTATAGCTCCATTTTGAACTGCCGCTCCGATGCGACGGTTTATGGAAACACCGGCGGCGGTCTGGTGGGTGGTGCCTACAACTCTTCGCTGGCCGCGTCGATTTTTAACGGACAAGTTTCCCTCCAGACTTCCGAGAGCGAATGGGTGGGCACCTATGCGGCCTCGGCCGGTTCCCCATTCGAGGGACAGGAAGATACAGTCTGGAATTTCGATATAACCATTGCGGCCACAGATACGCCCGACGAATACACCATTGCTTGGACTTCACCTTCAGCTGGGTTCGACATCGTGTTAACCGGGGCGCTCGAGGCCGACGGGAAACTGCATATCCCGCTTCAATACATGGCGAATATCGGTGGTTATGACATATATCTGGAAGGAATTACCACTTCAAGCGGAGAGTTTGTGGCGACTTTGTCGGAAGACAAGACTACGATTACATTCTCCCATACCGACCCTTCGGAGTATATTATGGGGTTCGCTGCCTATGCACAAGGTGAGTTTTTAGGCTATTACGACGCCTATGTCCTGCCTTTCGACGCGGTTCGCCAAGAGGTGACCACACAGTTGGGCGGCCTTGCGGGAACTATGGATAGAACCTTCGTCGAAAACAGCTATTACCGGCAGGGTTGCCTGCCGGCCGACTACGAGGATACAGAGCATGCCCTCGCGCAAGACGCGCTGCTCTCGGCCTCGTCGGTGACGTCGCTGAACGAGTGTGTGGCCGGTATTGTTGCGGGCGACCCACAGATAACCTCCCTGAACCGTTGGCAAATGGGTGCGAACGGGCCGGAATTGGGCGAGGCCGTAGAGGTATCGTCCAACTGGTGGACCTCGGCGGGGAACTACGACATATCGTGGTACGACGAGTCGAAAAATGAGTTCACCCTCTCCACCCCGGCACAACTGGCCGGTCTGGCCTATTTGGTGAACAATTTCCAACCGCTCTCGGGCAAGACCGTGACCCTTGCGAACGACATCGATCTGGCCGGCCACTTATGGGTGCCTATCGGCCATAATTCTCACAATGTGCAATCGTTTGCGAGGTTCTACGGAACGTTCGACGGCGGCGGGCATACCATCCACAACATGACGGTGAATACAAAACGCTACTCCTATGCGCAAGGAGCAACCGTTGCGACAGGTGGCCTGTTCGGGTTTTCCGTCGGAGTACTCCAGAATGTGACGGTGGCCGAGGATTGCTCGATACAGGTGGCTGCCGCGGGTTCACAAGATATCTATGCAGGAGGAATCTGTGGTATTTTGAATGGCGGTTTCATCGACAATTGCCACAACCGGGCCAATATCGAAACGAGGAACTTTGGAGGTTCTACTTATGCCGCCGGCGTTGTAGGTCTTGATAATTCTTATCTGCCGGTCTACAACTCGTCGAATAGCGGCAATATCGTGGCGGAATCGGAGTACGGCGAGATATGCGCCTCGGGATTGGTAGCTGTGAATGCCTATGTGGTGAACGGCTATAACACAGGAGCCGTATCGGCCCAAGGACCGGCAGTTTATGTGGGTGGTATTTCGGCCGATTATGCCCGGTTGAGGAACGTGTACAATGCAGGATCTATCACAGCCACAGGCACATCGGGAGAGGCATCCATCAACCCGATTACCAATAATGTTGTCGCCGATGTCGAAAACGCCTATTACGACATAGCCTGTGTAGCCGATGCGCCCGAAGCGGATACGGTAGGTACCGGCATGCAGGCCGATGAGATGAAAACAACCGACTTCGCCGCGCTGCTCACCTCGAACGCGACTGCGTGGATGAACGCCTCCCCCGACGCGGCACAGCTCTACGCGTGGGAAATTCAAGCGAACGAAAACAACGGGTATCCCGTGTTCGGCGCCGCCATCGAGGCCGGTGGCTGGTGGACCTCGCCGGGAAATTACGACACCTCGTGGTACGACGAGTCGCTGTCGGAATTTGACCTCTCCTCTCCGGAGCAGTTGGCCGGGTTGGCCTATTTGGTAAACCAAGGCCATACTTTCCAAGGAAAGAGCATCTCGCTTACCAACGACATCGATTTGGCTGGATTGAAATGGGAGCCAATAGGTACAACAGATCTCGCATTCAGGGGCACCTTCGACGGTGGCGGATACGAGATACATAACCTGCAATGCGAAATCATTTCGGATCAAACGTTTGTCGCCGGTCTTTTCGGCCAGATCGAGCAAGCCACGCTCTCGAACATTGTGCTGGCCGACGACTGTACGGTAACGGGTGAAGGTCTATTCTATGCAGGAGGTATAGTCGCCTATGCCTATTTGTCGAATATCATCTCGTGTGTGAACCGTGCCGGGATAACCGTCGAAGGGCCTAGGGGCTATGTAGGAGGAATCGCCGGATATTTAGCTTCTTCCGAGATCGACCGATGCGAAAACCAAGGTATCATCTATGCCGAGGTGAAAAACACAGGTATGTATATAAGTTATTATGCTTGGGCCGGAGGTATAGCCGGCTATGTTTGGGCTGATGAGCAAGAGATATCGGTCATTCTCAATAGCTGCAACTCGGCGGCGGTGACAGTCGATGGTGTCCCCCTATACTCTTCCTATGTAGGAGGAATAGCCGGGGGTGCGGCGGGATATACTGTCGCTGTATGGAACAACTATAATACCGCCGATATCAGCCTCAACGGAACAGGATATGCCGGAGGTATCGTAGGGGATAATGCGGCTGTCTATCCCGAATTGCAGAACTGCTACAACGTGGGAGCCGTATCGACCACGGAAGGCGAGGCCTACCCGATTACATCGCCGATCGATGCCGGCGAGAACCTCTTCTATGTGGAGAATTGCGTAAACGCTGGTGAAAGTCTTTTGGGAGTACCGAAGAGCGCCGAAGAGATGAAGACCGAGGCCTTCGCCGCCGGGCTGAATGCCGCGGTCACCGCGCACAACACCGATTATGCCGAAGCGTGGAACTTCTTATACTGGAAAGTCGATCCGGAATTGAACGACGGCTATCCCGTCTTCACCGAGCAAGACCCGGGTTATACCGCAGTAGAATCGGCGACGGCCCATATGCGGGTCTATCCGACCGCCGTCTCGGGCAACCTCTATGTGGAAGGAGCCGAGTCGACTATCTACCTGTACAACTTGGGCGGTCACACGGTATCGGTTACCGAGCCGGTAGAGGCGACGACCGTAGTCGATATGTCGGGACTGGCCAAAGGAGTCTATTTGGTACGGACAGGCGACCAAGTAGTGCGTGTGATCAAACTATGAAAATAGTATAGCGAGAGGAAGAGGTTCCGGCGAAAGTCGGGACCTTTTCTGCTTTTATAATGGTTCTAATTTATTGATACAATGTTTATTGTATAAATATGTTGAAAAACATGCCATTTTCGGTAGCAAAATGTTTGCTTTTTAAGGCCGGGTGTGTTAAATTCGTAACAAATATTAAAGCCAAATTCTAAAACTTACCGCGGCCGACGAAAAACACCCGTTTTTTTGATTTCGCAAAAAGGTAAGGACCTGAACGGAAAAGAGACAGAGTAATTGAAATAGAAATATGAGTTATCTGAAATTTGACAAAAATTTGATGATAAACCTCGAATGGTCGCTGCCGAAAGAAATGCTGCGCACCAATAAGTCGGGGGCTTATCATTGCACGACGATTGTTGATTGCAACACTCGTAAGCAACATGGACTGCTGGTTATCCCCATTCCCGAGCTGGACAAGGACAACCATGTGATGTTGTCTTCCTTGGACGAGACTGTGATTCAGCATGGCGCGGCGTTCAATCTGGGCCTGCACAAATACCGGGGCGACTGTTACAGCCCCAATGGCCATAAGTACATCAGAGAGTTTAATTGCGAGTCGGTTCCCCAGACTATGTACCGGGTGGGCGGAGTAATCATGACAAAAGAAAAAGTGTTTATTTCGCACGAAAACCGTATATTGATCAAATATACGCTCGTCGACGCCCACTCCCCGACGACCTTGCAATTCCGACCGTTCCTCGCTTTCCGCAACGCCAACGACCTGTGTGTGGAAAACTATGTGCTCGACCAGCGCTACGAAGAGGTGGCCAACGGCATAAGTTGCTGCCTGTATCACGGCTATCCCCGGTTGTACATGCAGTTCAACAAAGAGGCGAAATTTGTATTCGACCCCCATTGGTATAAAGGCATCGAGTATATCAAAGATCAGGAACGAGGCTATCCCTATCAGGAAGACCTTTATGTGCCGGGGTATTTCGAGCTCTCCATCAAGAAGGGCGAGAGCATTATCTTCTCGGCGGGAACCGTCGAAGCGAAACCCCGCACACTCGCCCGCACCTACGACGAGGAGCTGGCCAGCCGGCACATGTGCCGATCGAGTTTCTACAACTGCTTGAAAAACTCGGCACAGCAATTCTCCTTCAAAGTGAAGAAGGGACACTACCTGCTGGCAGGATACCCGTGGTTCAGGGTGAGAGCCCGCGACCAGTTCATCGCCTTGCCGGGCTGCACGCTGGCGATCGGCGACGAAAAAACCTTCGAAGACGTGATGAGCTCGGCCGAAAAAGCCTTGCGGCGATTCATGTCGACCGGCGAACTCGACGAGACAATAGGCGAACTCGATTTGCCCGACATTCCCCTGTGGGCCTTGTGGACCATTTACCACTACGCCAAAGAGAAAGGCATGGATATATGCCGCGAGAAATACGGCCGCCTCGTCGTCGATATATTGGAATATATCATCAAAGGGAAGCATCAAAACCTCTTCCTCCATGACAACGGGTTGCTGTACACCAATGGAAAAGACAAGGTGGCATCGTGGATGAACGCCGTCGTCGACGGGCGCCCCGTGAATCCGAGAAGCGGCTATCTGGTAGAGTTCAACGGGTTGTGGTACAACGCCTTGAAATTTGCCGCCGCCCTCTTCGAGCCCGACAAGGAAATGGCCTCGAACGTGGAGCAATGGAACACCATCGCCGACAAGGCGGGCGAGTCGTTTATCAATACGTTCCTGAACGACTACGGCTATTTGATCGACTATGTAGACGGCCCGATGTCGGACTGGAGCGTACGACCCAACATGCTGATTGCCTTGTCGCTCGACTACTCGCCCCTCGACAAACGGCAGCGGAAACGCGCCTTGGAAGTCGTCACCCGCGAGTTATTGACGCCCAAAGGAATACGCACCCTCAGCCCCAAGAGCTATGGGTACAACCCGACGTATGTGGGCTCACAGACCGAGCGTGAGTATGCCTATCATCAAGGCCCCGCCCGCCCGTGGCTGATGGGAGCCTATGCCGACGCCTATCTGAAAGTATTCGGCATCAGCGGAGTCTCGTTCTTGGAACGAATGCTCATCGGCTTTGAAGACGAAATGTCGCAGACCTGCATCGGCTCTATCTCCGAGCTGTTCGACGGCAATCCGCCTTTCGCCGGCCGCGGAGCGATAAGCTACGCCGCCAACGTCGGTGAAATATTGAGAGTGCTGAAATTATTGAAGAAATATAACATGTAAAGCCTAATATCCGATACCTATGAAAGCTCTTATGTTCGGTTGGGAATTTCCCCCTCATATCTTGGGTGGTTTGGGCACGGCCAGCTATGGATTGACCAAAGGCATGGCCGAGTGTGGCGATATGGACATCACCTTTGTCATACCCAAACCCTACGGAGACGAGGACAAAACTTTTGCTCATATTATAGGGGCGGCCAATACCCCGGTGGCTTGGCGAGACGTAAGTTGGGACTATGTGCAGCAACGCTATGGTTACTGCATGGACCCCCAAGAATACTTCGACCTCCGCAGCCATATATATGCCGATTTTAATTATTTAAAAACAAATGATCTGGGTTGTATCGAATTTTCGGGACGCTACCCCGACAACCTGATGGAAGAGATCAACAACTACTCGATCGTGGCCGGAGTGATTGCCCGCACGGAACAGTTCGACGTGATACACTCGCACGACTGGCTCACCTATCCGGCCGGAATCCATGCCAAGCAGGTGAGCGGCAAGCCGCTGGTAATCCATGTGCACGCGACCGATTTCGACCGCAGCCGGGGAAATGTAAACCCCACGGTCTACAACATCGAGCGGGACGGTATGCTGCATGCCGACCACATCATCACGGTGAGCAACCTCACCCGACAAACCGTCATTGAGAAATACCACATCGACCCCGCCAAGGTGACGACGGTGCACAATGCCGTGGAACCTCTCAGCGAAGAAATCAAATCCATAGAAGTGCCCAAGAACCCAAAGGAGAAAGTGGTCACTTTCTTGGGGCGTATCACCATGCAGAAAGGCCCGGAATATTTTGTGGAAGCCGCGGCGCGCGTGCTGCGCAAGACCAACGGCGTGCGGTTTGTCATGGCCGGAAGCGGCGATATGATGAACAAAATGATTCTCCTGTCGGCGCAACGAAACATCTCCGACCGGTTCCACTTCACCGGATTCCTGCGGGGAAAACAAGTCTACGAGATGCTGAAAGCGAGCGATGTGTATGTGATGCCTTCGGTGTCGGAACCCTTCGGTATCTCTCCGCTCGAAGCCATGCAGGTGGGCGTGCCCTCGATTATCTCCAAACAATCGGGGTGTGCCGAGATCCTGACCAATGTCATCAAAACCGACTATTGGGACATCGACGCCATGGCCGACGCCATCTACTCGATTATCACCTACCCCGCCATCTATAAACAACTGCGTGAGGAAGGCGAGCGCGAAGTGAACGAAATCAAATGGAAGTATGCCGGCCAAAAAGTCATCGACATCTACCATCAAGTGATACGCAATAATAACTAACGAAAAAATTACACCCTCATATGAAAACTATTTGTTTCTATTTTCAAATCCACCAACCGTTCCGATTGAAAAGGTATCGCTTCTTCGACATCGGCAACGACCACTACTATTACGATGATTTCGCCAATGACGATATTATCACGCGTATAGCCCAACGCTCCTATCTGCCGGCCAACGAGACCCTGCTCGAAATGATTAAAAACGCCAACGGAAAATTCAAAGTGGCATTCTCCATATCGGGCGTGGCGCTGGAACAACTCGAACTCTATGTCCCCGAGTTTATCGACAGCATGAAAGAACTGGTCAAAACCGACTGCGTGGAGTTCCTCTCCGAAACCTACGCCCACTCGCTGGCATCGCTGTGCGACCCCGAGGAGTTCAGGATACAGGTGAAACAACACGACGAAAAAATAGAACAACTCTTCGGCCTGAAACCCAAAGTATTCCGCAACACCGAGTTGATTTTCTCGGACGACATCGCTTCCATGATCGCCTCCATGGGATTCAAAGGCGTGATTACCGAAGGCGCCAAACATATCTTGGGTTGGAAGAGCCCCAACTATCTCTATTGCTCCGCGGCGGCTCCCAAGCTGAAAATGCTGTTGAAAAACTACAAGATGAGCGACGACATCGCATTCCGCTTCTCCAACTACGAATGGAGCGACTATCCCCTGACTGCCGACAAATTCATCTCATGGGTGAAAAACTACCCCGAGGAGGAACCTATCATCAACCTCTTCATGAACTACGAGACGCTGGGCGAGTTGCAACCCCGTGAATCGGGAATCTTCGAGTTCATGAAAGCGCTCCCACGTTTCGCCGAGCAAGAAGGAGTGGGATTCTGCACGCCTACCGAGGCGATCAGCAAACTGAAACCGGTCGACGCCCTCTCGGTGCCCTACCCCATGTCGTGGGCCGACGAAGCCCGCGATGTGAGCGCTTGGCTGGGAAACACGCTGCAAAACGAAGCCTTCCACAAATTGTATTCGGTGGCCGAGCGTGTGCGGCTGTGCGACGACCGCCGGTTGAAACAAGACTGGTACTACCTGCAAACCAGCGACCACTTCTACTACATGTGCACGAAGTACCTCTCCGATGGCGCGGTGCATAGCCATTACAGCCCATACGACACACCCTACGAAGCGTTTATCAACTACATGAATGTCCTCAGCGACTTTATCGTGCGGGTAGAAGCCCAATATCCCGAATCGATAGAAAACGAGGAGTTGAACGCTTTGCTGACGACAATCCGCAATCAAGCCTCGGAGATAGAGATATTGCAGAAAGAGTTGAAATCGGCTCGAATCGAACGACACTCCAAACGAGCCGAAGCCAAAAAGGAGAAAGTGACAAAGAGTGCCGAAACCACCAAGAAATCGACCGCCAAGAAAGCTTGATATTGCAATAACCCCGATAGTCGCCTTTCTCCTCACCCGGGAGGGAGGTGACTATTCTTTTCTGTTATAAAGAAAAAAATAGTGTAAATCGTTTCGAAGATAAGACAAGATTCCGTACCTTCGAAGTTAGCCGCCCCGACGCGGCGCCGTAAAAAAGAGAGCTATGAAACATTTTCCAGAATCAGAATTTATCATTAATGCCGATGGCAGTGTATTCCATTTGCATTTGCTCCCCGAGCAGTTGAGAGATAAAGTCATTTTAGTGGGCGATCCCGGCCGGGTCGATTTGGTCGCCTCGTTTTTCGATACCCGCGATTTCGAAGTGTCGAGCCGCGAGTTCCACACCGTGGGCGGAACCTATAAAGGGAAATCTATCATGTGCCTGTCGCACGGTATCGGCACCGACAATATCGACATCGTGGTAAACGAACTCGACGCGCTGGCCAATATCGACTTTGCCACACGGTATGAGAAACCGCAGTTCCGCCAGTTGACACTGGTACGCATCGGCACTTCGGGCGGATTGCAGCCGCATGTGCCTATCGGGACTCCGGTCATATCGGAAAAATCGATCGGTTTCGACGGCGTGCTCAACTTCTATGCCCGGCGCAACGAGGTGTGCGACCTCGATTTCGAGAAGTCTTTTTGCGAGGCAGTCAAGTGGAATCCCCTGTGGGCGGCTCCCTATGTCGTCGATGCCGACCCCGAGCTGGTCGCCCGTATCGGCCGCGAAGATATGGTGCGTGGCGTGACCATATCGGCCAACGGTTTCTATGGGCCACAAGGACGTGAGTTGCGCTTGCCGCTGGCCGACCCCGAGTTGAATAAGAAAATCGAAGCCTTCAAATATGGTTCACATGTAGTGACCAACTACGAAATGGAAAGCTCGGCACTGGCCGGATTGGCCAAACTCATGGGACATAAAGCCATGACCGTGTGCAGCATCATCGCCAACCGGGTGGCACACCATGCCAACCCCAATTACAAAACAGCGGTATCGGATCTTATCCAAACCGTTTTGGAACGCATATAACAAATTAGGACAGAGGGGAACAAAAGCCGCATTATTCTCGATGAGAATGCTTGCGGCTTTTGCTGTATACACCCCCGGTAAACCGGCACAAGCATATGAAGCGAGATAAAAAAAACAAGTAGGAAGTCGAAACTATCCCCCACCGGACTTGATTGCGCCAAAGCCGGCGCGATAAATCGGGAGCGCCACGTTCGCCAATTGGTAAAAAATCACTATCTTTGGATAAGACAAAACGCAACTTGCGGCATAGGACAAAACGAAAACTTCGATTTTCATTTGCCGCTGTGCTCACCTTTCACTATCTTTGGATAAAATAAGATTCGGTTCGGCCATAGGACAAATCGAAAACTTCGTTTTCATTTGTCTCTGCGCTCACCTTTTCGTATCTTTGACCGAGTTTTTTTGAAGTGTGCAAACAAAGACAAATCATATAACTACTGGTAAAAAAATACAACCATGACAAGATTGAAAAAACTTACAGGAGTGTTCCTGTGCTTGGCGACAGCGCTCACTTTCTCGTCGTGCGGCGAGTTGATGGACGAGCTTTTCGGCGGCGACGACGAGCCGATTCAAAACAATTATGAAGTGGCGTTGGCCGGAGAATGGAGAGTCATAAAAGCCGGACTTATCGAGAATCCGGCGGGCGAAATGGCCTATGTGAACGACAGCGAGACCGTACCCGTGTCGCTCGAAAAAATCGACCTGACCGACGGTTCGGCGCATTTCTATTTCTCGCAAGAGGTAGTTTTGAACCGTCAGAGCACATCGGGCAGCAAGCTGCCTCCGGAAACAGTCACCGAATACATTTGCCCGTGCTACCTTGGCAGCGTTTCATTCGAGAACTTTGAGTTCGGCTTTGAGGAAGACGAAACAGGCATCCACGAGTATTACAAAGAGTGGGTTCCCGGCGAAGAGGGCACTTCTTTTTTCAACTCGGCCTCTATTTGGGCATACGGTCGTGACGAGGACTATGCCACCAAATTAATCCTGTATTGTACGACCGACACCCGGGACTACGGTTACGAGTTGGAACGGTACGAATAAAACCGACTGTTGAATATGAGATAACAAAAAAGCGATTCGGGAAATGCGAATCGCTTTTTTGTTACGGTGTCGTGAGAAAGAATTACTTTCTGATACCCAGCTCTTTTTGAGCAATGATGGCACGGTAGCGGTTGATGTCGACCTTGATGAGGTAGTCGAGCAAACGACGGCGTTTACCTACCAACATTTTAAGAGCGCGTTCGGTGCTATGATCTTTGTGATTTGACTTCAAGTGCTCAGTCAAATGGGCTATACGGTAGGAAAATAATGCAATCTGCGCTTCGGGTGAGCCAGTATCAGTATTGGACTTTCCGTATTTCCCAAAGATCTCTTTCTTTTTCTCAGAATCTAAGTACATTTCTTTGAGTTTTGTTGTTAATAAATCATTGAGCGCACAAAGGTAAGCATTTGTTTTGGAATTTCAAAAATAGTTTTCCTTTTCTTTCTCACTTGTTGGGGACAAGGGCTATAAACCCACCGGTTTGGGCGCATCTGACGTGTTATATCCAACCAATAAATGCGGCGAAGTAAAAAATCTTCCATAAATCTGTATAAGAAATATACCCCTTTGAAATCAAGACAGTTAGAAGAATTACCTCGTTTTCGGGTAATGAGTTGGCACCCTTCCCAATTACCGTAGCCTGCACCGCTTTGCTTGTTAGGGCAAACTCTTATGAATGCAAAATAATGCTTCTGTATCAAAAAGAGAAATAATGTTGGTAAAAAGTTCAAGCGAATTTTCTACCAACATTATTTGAAAATTGAGGTTGCATCAATGTTCCTGTCTACCATAAAAATAGGTTGCCGTAGCCCCTCCATCCACGAGAAAATCAGCCCCGGTAATAAACGCACCTCTTTCGCTCATCAGCAGTTCGGCGACATTCGCCACCTCATCGGCTGTACCGGGACGCCCTGCCGGGCATCGGGCGAACATGTCCTTGTAGAAATCGCCCCGCGGCCCGTTGAACTCATCGAGAGCAAGCGGCGTGACGATAATGCCGGGCGAAATGGAGTTGATGCGTGCGCCGCGTTTCCCCCACTTGACGGCTTCTGCCATGACGCGCTTTACGTTACACCGTTTGGCAAGCTTGTAGGCATGAAGTGTGTCGCGGATGTTCTGCGATTGCAGCACATCAAGGTCAAGCAGTTCATTGGTCGGCGTGCAGGAAAGCTGGCGGTCAATGTCCTCTCCAAGATCAGGCAAACGGTGTCCTGACTGACTGGAAACAGTCACGCCTGCACCACCGGGTTTGATGACCTTGCCCACCTCTTCCAGCAACACCGCCGTGCCGTATAAGTCCACATTCAGAATCGTTTCAACGGATGCCTGCGAGGGGGAAACGCCCGCGGCATTGACCAGATATTTTATATCTCCATGCGCTTGTGCTTTTTCTATCAGTGCAAGGATGGAGGAGCGTGAAGCCAAATCCATTTCCATAGGTACGGTGTCGAAGCCCGCCTTATTCATCGTGTCGGCTATCTGTGCGGCATTCTCCATGCGCTTGTCGCCGATGACAATCTTCATGCCGTATCCCATGCGCCGGGCTATTGCCATACCTATCTGTCCGGCTCCTGTAAGTACCATTACATCCATAATAGTTTAGTATTGAAGTTTACTTAACCAATTTTTCACACTTTCCTTTGCCTGAGCCTGCGCGTTCTGTGCCGTAGCACCCCGTACCGCCAAGCCTTTCAGTACGATGGCTCCCTGGCAGGCGGCTTTCAGCTTGTTTTCTGTGCCGGACAGTCCGCTACCCTCATGGGTGCAGAACGGGATGACGGTCTTTCCATGCCAACTATGCTTCTCAATAAACGTGTACACAGGCATCGGCATGTCGCCCCACCAGTTGGGATAACCGATGAAGATAATGTCATAATCCTCTACCTTTATATCCCCTTTGATGGCCGGACGCGCCTTAACATTCAATTCCCGTTTGGCTACTTCCGTGCATTCCGTATAATCATCGGGATAAGGCGTTACAGGCTCGATGTGGAAGAGTTCGCCATCCGTTTCGGCGGCTATCATCTCGGCAAGGATGTGGGTGTTGCCTTTCTCAATGTGTCCTACGGCATAATTCTCGCCTGCCCGTGAGAAGAATGCCACGAGTGTCTTCTTCGCTTTCATATTCTGTTCCTTTCTTTGATTTGTCTGTGCACTTGCCGCAAATGAGAATGCGGCAAACAGCAGGGTGATGATGGCTGTAACTGTTATTTGTTTCATTGTAATGTACGCTTAAAAAACTCGGTCAGCTTCTTCACAGCCGGATTGACCGCTCCCGGCTTGTCGTAAAGGTCGATGTGCGAATAGCCCGGCACGGTGAACACTTCCTTGTCCTTTCCGGGGAGTGCGTTGTAGAAGCGTTCGGTCTGCCATTCGGAATCGGCTTTCTCACCGACCACGAGTAGGACGGGTTGCGTCAGCAGGTAGATGTTCTCGATAGCGGAAAATGCCATTTTGGTGGCTTGGCTGCGCCGCAGGTAGAAGTTGTCGGCGCGCGGATGCCATGCACGGGCGGTGCGGTAGTATTCATACCCCTCGCGGAAAGACGGTGCTGTATTTTCATCCGGTTCGGGACACATATAGACTTTCATCAGTTCCGCTCCACGGGCTTCACGGGTACGCTGCTGCGAAACATCCTCCAGCAACGCGATTTGTTCTTCCACGCTTCGCCCTCTCAACCAACTTTCCCGATTGGCAGCCCCTATGTCTGCCGCACTGACCCCTGCCACGGCACGGATGCGCCGTTCGGTGGGAGCCGTTGCAATGACATATCCGCCTCCGGCACAAAGACCGAGCGCACCGATGCGATGTTCATCCACAAAAGGAAGCGTGACCAGATAGTCCACGGCATAGCGGATGTCTTCCACCCGTTCATAAGGTGCTTCCGACCAATGGGGTGTACCGCCGCTCTCGCCGGCATAGGTGGCATCAAAGGCGAGGGTGACAAAACCATTCTCCGCCAAGCGGTAGGCATATATCCCTGCCGATTGTTCCTTGACACTTCCGGCTGGATGAATACTGAGGACAGCAGGATATTTTTGTGTCTTGTCGAACCCTTTCGGCAAAAACAGGTTGCCGACCAATACAATGTTATTACTCCGCAGGAATGAAACCTTGCGCACGGTCACGCCGCTTGTCGTATCGACAGATGTTACCACATAGCTTTCGGCCTGCGGCGTACCGGGCAGCCCGTCGTTCTGTTGCGCCCTTGCGCCTGATGCGGCGAGCAGCAAAGCTAATAATGTATATAGGATTGTTTTCTTCATATTCTTATACCTATTACATATTAAACCAACGGCGGCACGGACGAATAAACGAAGCGCTGCTCACGTTCAGCAATCCACCAGCGGCCGTCCACTTTCTCATACTTGTCATAATAGCGCACGGCGTGCAATGTCAGTTTGTCTTTGCCCTCTTCTTTTGTCACAAGCGTGGCGATGGCGTAACAGATGCCGGTAGCATGTATCTCATCAATGAAATCCACCACCTGTTGCCCGTTATGGTGGAACGATGCCTTTGCCGCCCCGAAAGCCTTGTACTGCGCAATCATGTCTTCCACATTGTTGATGTCCATGCCCAGTGCCTCGCCGAAATAGACTTTCAACTTTATGTCCGGACGGAAGATTTCACGATAGTAATCCTGATTGTTCTTGTCCGATTCGGTCGCATAGCGGTCTACTAACTCTTTCAACGCTATGCGGTCTTCCATTTCTTGTTTCATGTCTTGTATCATTTAGTTGTTGATTCCGGTTGCAAAGTTAGGCAGCTTGCGGTTATCCGTTGTGATACAAAACACAGACATGCTTCACATATCCACAGATTTTTATCTCAATCACAATCAATTCATTAGACGATATGATACAAAACACGGATATGCTTCACGAAAACACAGATTTTATCCATTCCTGTAAGAGAAAGCCGATATTGTTCCTTACCTTTGTGACAACAATCAAAAGGACAATATGGAAAAGACATTATTGAATATAGAAACGGTTACGGAATATGATGACATGCTCGGTGTAGAAACCCTGCATCCACAAGTCAGCGTGATAGACCTTTCGAAAGCCAGACCGATGCGCCACATGCGGCATACGTTCAGCTTTTATGTGGTGTTCCTGAAAGACGAAAAGAACTGCGAACTGGTTTACGGTCGTCAGCGGTACGATTATCAAAAAGGGTCGGTTGTCTGTCTGGCACCGGGTCAGGTCATCGGTATTGAGGACACGGGCGAGGAGTTCCAGCCACAGGGTTATGCACTATGCTTCCACCCCGATCTTATCCGTGGCACAAACCTCGGACGCAACATCAAGGAATATACGTTCTTCTCTTACGAAGTGAATGAGGCGTTGCATCTGTCGGAGCGTGAACGCCATACTTTCATAGACTGTCTGATGAAGATACAGGAGGAACTCCAGCACTCCATCGACCGCATGAGCAAGCGGTTAATAGCCAACAATATTGAATTGCTTCTCAATTATTGCCTGCGTTTCTACGAACGCCAGTTTATCACAAGGCAGGATGCCAACCGTGATATTCTGACCCGCTTCGAGGCATTGCTTGACAGCTATTTCACAGGTAATAATGCCATGCAGAAAGGACTGCCCACTGTAAAGTATTGTGCCGGAGAACTGTGCCTTTCGTCCAACTATTTCGGTGACTTGATTAAAAAAGAGACCGGAAAGACCGCATTGGACTATATTCAGAATAAAATAATGGGTATCGCCAAAGAACAATTGCTTATTCCTTCCAATTCTATCAGTCAAATAGCATACGGTCTGGGCTTTCAATATCCGCAACATTTTACTCGGGTGTTCAAGAAAGCGACTGGTATGACACCTAACGAGTACAGAGGGAATATTGAGGCATGAGCTTATTTTGAATTGGCGGAAGGATTACAAGCCGTTTTGGTCATACAAAAACACAAACTTGCCACCCTCCCGTTGGCATTGTTTACAACCTCAAACCTCTATCCTTTCTGTGCCGTACAACCGTCCTTCTAACGGATAAGAACAACTTGTCGAACTACTCCTTGAACCATTTGCCAATCAGTTTGGCAAGTGCAAGCCTTCACTTGTCTTTCGGGTCTTCACCACTTGTAAAGCCCGCACTTTCAGCTCACCTCCGCCCAACCTCCGCAATTTCCTTCCAACTACTGAATTCCCCAATTTCTTGTTGCGTTAATCTGCCTAAATTCGTCGATTATTCCATAAATTTTCGCTAAGTTTGCAAATAGGTTTCCGGCATTCGACTGTCGATACAGAGGAAAGTGCGATGCCGGTATCGCTGTATGGTAATCTTAATGCTTAATCATGGTGGAAAATATGACACGACCGGCCAACAACCGCTTGGCTTCACTGGATATACTGCGAGGATTCGACTTGTTTTTATTGGTGTTTCTACAACCCGTATTGGCCACGGTGGGCGAGTGCGTGAATAGTCCTGCCTTGAATACGGTTCTGTATCAATTCGACCATGAGCCGTGGGAGGGATTCCGCTTTTGGGATTTGGTGATGCCGTTATTCCTCTTTATGACAGGTGTCTCGATGCCGTTTTCTTTCTCGAAATATCGAGGAGTGGAAAACCGCTGGTTTATTTACAAAAAAGTGGCGAAACGGTTTGTTGTCCTTTTCTTATTGGGAATGGTCGTCCAAGGCAATTTACTGGGGTTGGATCCAAAGCATATTTATCTGTATTCCAACACACTGCAAGCCATTGCCACCGGCTACCTCATCGCAGCCCTCATTTTGCTGAACTGCTCTTCGAAATGGCAGATTGGCATCACGGCGCTGTTGCTGCTGGCCTATTGGCTACCCATGACGTTTTTGGGCGATTTTACCCCAGAGGGAAACTTCGCAGAGAAAGTCGACTGTTCTGTCTTGGGCCGGTTCCGCGACGGAGTCTATTGGAATGACGACGGCACTTGGAGCTTTTCACCCGGTTATCATTACACATGGATACTGAGCAGCCTGACATTTGGAGTTACCGTCATGTTGGGCGTATTCGCAGGCCGGATCATGAAAGAAGGAGCCTCCGACCGGCGCAAGGTAGTTCGCCGGTTGTTCCTGATAGGGATAGCCCTCCTTGTAGCGGCTTGGGCATGGAGTTTTCAAATGCCCGTGATCAAACATATCTGGACTTGCAGCATGACACTGCTGTCGGGCGGATATTGTTTTTTGTTGATGGCCTTGTTCTATTATTGGATAGACTATAAAGGACATAGCCGAGGATTGAACTGGTTGAAAATATATGGCATGAACTCGATTACCGCCTATATGCTGGGTATGGTCGTTAATTTCCAGTGCGTAGCGGCGTCGGTCAGCTATGGGTTGGAGCAATACTTAGGCGATTTCTATGCGGTATGGCTCTGTTTTGCAAACTATCTCATCATTTTCTTTATACTCCGGCAATTGTACAAGCGGAACATTTTCCTCAAAGTATAGAGGCTTCGCCCGGTTATGGTCGCGCGGCCGCCGGAAAAGAGTACCCTCCCCTTAGACTCAAAAATATGAAATGCGGGTTAGTGTATATCATTTAAAAAAAATGTAGTAACTTTGCACACCAAAAGTGAAGGCATGCGAAGCACCCGGTCGCACGAGCCGGTATCGCCAAGCCATTACACGGTTAAAATAGGTTATATGCAGAAAATCAGGAACATTGCGATCATCGCTCACGTCGACCACGGCAAAACGACTTTGGTAGACAAAATGCTTTTGGCCGGGCACCTTTTTCGTGAGAACCAGAACTCCGGAGAGTTGATATTGGACAATAATGATTTGGAGCGGGAACGAGGCATCACGATTCTCTCCAAGAATGTTTCTATTCGTTACAAAGATTATAAAATCAATATTATAGACACTCCGGGGCACGCCGATTTCGGTGGCGAGGTAGAGCGGGTGCTCAACATGGCCGACGGCTGTCTGCTGCTGGTCGACGCCTTTGAAGGCCCTATGCCTCAAACTCGTTTCGTATTGCAGAAGGCTATCGAAATGGGATTGAAACCGGTGGTGGTCATCAACAAGGTCGATAAGCCCAATTGCCGCCCCGACGAAGTGCAGGAAATGGTGCTCGACCTCATGTTTAGCCTCGACGCAACAGAAGAGCAACTCGATTTCCCCACAATATATGGCTCGGCCAAACAAGGCTGGTTCTCGACCGATTGGCGTAAACCTACCGACAACATCACACCACTGCTCGACGCCATTATCGAGTATATCCCCGCGCCTCAGTATCTCGAAGGCACCCCCCAAATGTTGATCACCTCACTCGATTATTCGTCTTATGTGGGACGAATAGCGGTGGGACGGGTGCATCGTGGAGAACTGAAAGAAGGCATGGACGTGGCGTTGTGCAAGAAAGACGGTTCGATTGTAAAACAGCGCATCAAAGAACTCGATGTATTCGAAGGCATGGGACGCACGAAAGTGCAGTCGGTAGAATCGGGCGACATTTGCGCGCTCATCGGAATTGAAAATTTCGAGATCGGCGACACCATAGCCGACTTGAACGATCCCGAACCGCTGCCGAGAATCGCCATCGACGAGCCTACCATGTCGATGTTGTTCACGATAAACGATTCGCCATTCTTTGGGAAAGATGGCAAATATGTCACTTCCCGGCATATCGCCGACCGTTTGAAACGGGAACTCGACAAAAACTTAGCCCTGCGGGTAGAGCGCGGCGATACCGACGACGCTTGGACAGTCTATGGCCGTGGTGTGCTGCACTTGTCGGTCTTGATCGAAACCATGCGCCGCGAAGGATATGAATTGCAAGTGGGACAACCACAAGTCATCGTAAAAGAAATCGACGGTGTGAAATGCGAACCGGTAGAGCTGCTCACGATCAATTTGCCCGAAGAATATGCCAGCAAGATTATCGACATGGTCACCCGCCGCAAAGGTGAGATGGTATCGATGACTACGCAGAACGACCGCATTCACATCGAGTTCCATATCCCCTCGCGCGGCATTATCGGACTGCGCACCAATGTGCTGACAGCTTCGGCCGGCGAAGCCATTATGGCGCACCGTTTCTTGGAATATCAGCCGTGGAAAGGCGACATCGACCGTCGCACCAACGGTTCGCTCATCGCTATGGAAGCAGGCACGGCCTATGCCTATGCCATCGACAAATTGCAAGACCGGGGACGATTCTTCATCTTCCCGCAAGAAGAAGTATATGCCGGTCAGGTAGTAGGCGAAAATGCCAAAGACAACGATATTGTGGTGAACGTAACCAAATCGAAGAAGCTAACCAACATGCGCGCCTCGGGCGCCGACGACAAAGCCCGTATCGTCCCCCCCGTCATATTCAGCTTGGAAGAAGCCCTCGAATACATCAAAGAGGACGAATATGTAGAGGTGACCCCCCACCACTTGCGCCTGCGCAAAATCATTCTGGACGAGACCGAGCGAAAACGGGCCAACCGATAATCGCACAATCGAGACCATATAAACGTTTCCCCCAGCGCAATAAATCGCATTGGGGGAAACGTCGTGTTATATAGACCGCTATATCTCGCATTCAATACTTCCACTCATAAGCTCCTCCCCGTCCCAGCACCGACCGGAGGTGAAGTGCAACGACTATCCTCCTCCATTGCGACAATATAGGAGGGGGAGCACCATCGACACAAAGGTTAAAGCCAATGAGTGGAAATTGAAGAATTATGAGTTGAAAAATGAAAGATTTCAACCCCTTGCCTACGGCACTCCCCCGGTCTTAACGGTTCAATCTTGGAGCAACACCTTGTCGATAACCGGTTTGACCAACGACTCCATTACACCGTATCCCTGTGAATTGGGGTGTACTCCGTCATTGGTGTACTGCGGCTGTTGTGCCCCGTCGGCAAGACGAACCATATGGGCATAATAATCAACATAAGGTATATTATGCTCCCGGGCATAGGCTTGCAGCCGGCTATTCAAAGCGACTATTTTCGGAGTGGCGTCTTTTATGGCCGCATTCCAGCTGAAACTCGCACTGGGCAACGTCGCCGTGAGAATCACTTTTATCCCGTTGGCTTGCGCCAATTCAATCATCGAAACGATATTTCCGAAAGAATAATCTTCATTATACGCCCCGGCATTCTCGGCAATATCGTTCGTAGCGGCATTGATTACGACAACCTCGGGCGAAAGCTCGATCACATCTTCCCGAAAACGCAACAACATCTGATACGAAGTCTGCCCGCCTATTCCCCGGCCGATATATCCATTCCGGTCGAAAAAGTCGGGGTGCTGGTTTTTCCACCCTTCCGTGATGGAGTTCCCGATGAACACTACCCGCCCAGAGACTCTCATATCGGTACGCAATGAATCGTTTTGCGATTTATAATACTTGAAATTCGCCCAATTTTGAGCATTATCTTGCGACTTCACGCACAAGATGCCAGCGCAAAAAAACGACAACACAAACAACAATATTTTTCTCATCGCTCTACACATTATTAGTTATAGTTAGATCAATCAAAGAAAACCGCGCTGCATACCGGATAATCGGGATTACCATAATGGTCATAGAAAAAGCGGGTAAGACGGAATTGAACATGGCCCGTCACCTCGAACGACAAGTAGGCACCCTCTTCAAAATTATTGAGAAGGTACGAAGCCAATATCCTTTTGGTATTGACATCGATCACATCGACCACCTCTTGACAATTCTTTTTCCCATAATCGGCACAGTACAACGACACTTTCGTAGGCTCTTCCACGGCGACATCGATCAACTGATGCAAAACCGAAGTCCGCACCGCCTCTATACGTCCTCTTCCCTTAGGGTATCGCAGGGCTACCGGGCGAGCGCTGTTCGCCTCCAATATTTTCAAGGAATCGCCCTCGTAAAAAAGTTTATGTGATGAATCCAAGCGGGACGAATGGCCGAATATATCGTAGCCTTCACGGCCATACCGACCTTTCCAGTCGCCTTGTGTCTTGTCGTCCCTCCCCACAAAGGCAGCCGTTCCCGACGGGGGATTGGAATAAATTGTCGAACGGTCGGTCATATCGGTTCCTGCCGGGACGATAATCAGGGCTTTATCGGGCTCTTGCAAGAGATAAATTTGGTTATCATTCACCGCCTTGTCACGCTCGAGCAAACTCAGACCGGTAAAATCATCGTTAAACGTATAAATATCGACCGCCTTCACACCTTCCCATTCCCTCGGGAAATGCCATATCCCTTCCCGGCCTTTCACCGAATAGGCCATAATCTCGGGGTGGTTGACCCAAAATACAGGGATAAACACATCGTGCCCCTCTTTCATCAAATGCCCGTCGCGGTACAGCCGGTGCACATTATCGCTGTCCCATTTGCTGACTACATTGTCCGACAATGTCAACGTGATTCCCAAAGGTGGCTCGGTCTCATATTTCAACCGCAATAACCGATTCAAATAAAAATAAACATAAGTGTGATGCGAAAGTTCCCTCGCCACTTTGAACGGAGCCCTTTGGAACTGTATATCTTCCAACTGCACACTGGCCCCAAAGACTTGGAACCTCCGTTTTGTCAAATCGATTTGTCCTCCATACAGCTCGTCGTGAGTCCCGTCCCGGCCGCCGCAAGCGATATACGGAGCAACCTCCATCTGATTGATATTCAGCGAAGCCCACCAATCCCAGGTAACACCCAAGGAACACACGCCATACAGATTGGTATCGGCATACTCCCCTATCAACTGAATACCATAGGCAGTCTTCAAATATTCAGCAGCCTTCTTTATGGCCGATATTTGGTCCTCTCTCGTCACATAGTGGCACAAACTGGGCGGGTACTGGGTTTCATTGTCGAAATACAGCACACCCGTCTCCTTAACCAAAGGAACCTGCTCTATAAACGCATCGATACGTTGCTTAGTCACACCTGCGTTCCACTCGTTCACCATATTGACAAAATAACTTTGCCGTCCCCACCAGACATCGCCTTTCAGCAAAGTGCCATCGGCGTTTCTACACAGCAAGTCTTTCTCTACATACATGTCCCACATGGGCGAATCTTCATAAGCATCGAACGGATTCACATGGAACGTACAAGTCGTGTTATACTTTTTAGCCTCTTCCATCAACCACAATAAAGCGTCTTTTCCTTTCAACCCGCCGGGAGCGTACAGTGTCGAATCGACAGGCATCCACCACGGATAGGTATGATCGTGGCCACCCTGTTGGAACCCGCCTAATATCGCTACTTTGGGCAATCCCCGGGAAATACAGTCGATTTGCTGCAAGTATTTGGCGACGGCGCCCAAATCCAAATTATGATGATCGTCCTCCAACGCACACCGCAACATGATTTTGAACGTCAACGTTTGCGACAAATCCCGCTTATACGGATATAACGGATATTGATAATCCAGTCCCAACGCATGCGAAGGGAAAGACGACATTAACAATAAAAATGCCAAGAATGCTTTTATAAACTTCATGTTGTTTTTCTATCTATTACATTACAACTACCTGTTATCTACACACAATTTTCTTTTTCAAAGTATGGCGATCGGTCACCAACGAGACGATACAGATTCCGCTCGGAATCCCCAAGTCGCCCTTTTGCAACGAAAGCCCCACTTTTTGGTTAACCACATCAACCGTCTGGTCATACAACAGACTTCCGGTCATCGAATATATTTGTATACGGGCCTGCCGGGAATCAAAGACATCGGCCTCTATCGTCAAATTGTCCCGAAATACCGACGGATAGCATCTCAAATTGTCGTTCTCACGAGTTATATTTTCTTGCCCCGAGACACCCTCTTCGTCGATAAACACACCACTGTATACCGGATAATCGGGATTGCCGTAGCCATCGTAAAAGAAGCGGGTGAGCCTGAACTGCACATGACCGTCCACGTTATATTTCAAATATATTCCCGATTGGAACGAATTGATCAAATTCGAGTGCAACACCCGTTTGGTCGTTGCGTCGATAACGTCCACGACCATTTGACAATCCCTGCTCTTATAATCGGCAAAATATAGCGAAACCATTCTTTTCTCGTCCGTTTGCACATCGATGATTTGGTGCAGCTTCGAGGTACGCACCGCCTCTATCCTATCTCCGTCGGCCTCATCGGGATTTTGCAAAGCCTCCCGACGGGAACTGCCAACATCGTAAATATCGAGGTCGTCGCCTATATATTCCAGCACAACCCCTTCGGGCAATGAACTCGATGCGCCGAAGACATCATAGCCCAGACTGCCATAGGTCTCCTTCCAATCGCCTTGTGTCGCCCGGTCTTCTCCCAAGAACTCTACCTCGCCCGAAGCCGGATTGTCATAAATGGTGCCATCGTGCACATCGGTTCCCGCCGGAACCAATATCCGGGCTACGCCAGCGGCAAGAGTCAAATCGATTTGATTATCTGTGATAGCGACGTTCGACTCTTTCAATTCCACGTCGTAATACGAAGAATTAAACTCATATATATCGACCGATTTCACGTCCTTCCATTCTCTCGGCAAAGTCCATTTGCCTTGCCGCCCTTGATATGAATAGGCCATAATTTCAAGATGGTTGACCCAATATACCGGGATAAACACATCGTAATCTTCCTTCATGAGATTACCGTCTCTATACAACCGATGCACATTATCGGCTTCCCAACGGCTCTCCACGTTGTCCGACAACGAAAGTGTCATTTCATATCCGCTGCCATTCGTCAAATTTTGACGCAGCAACCTGTTCATATAAAAATACGGCAGCGTGTGGTGAGTGAATTCCCTCACCACCTTCGACACATCTTGTTGAAATTGAATGTCTTCCAGTTGCAAGCTCGATCCAAAAACCTGCAATCGGCGCTTGCTTATATCACTGTACTCTCCCAATAAATCGTCGTGGCACAAATTGCGACCGCCACAAGCAATATAAGCCGGGACTTCCATTTGATTGATATTCAGCGAGGCGTTCCAATCCCATGTAACCCCCTGACAATCGAATCCATACAAATTCACATCGGCATACTCGCCTATCAATTGTATGTCGTACTCTTCTTTCAGATACTCGGCAGCCTTCTTTATCGCCGTAATTTGGTCGGCACGGGTAACCCTGTGCTTGGGGCTGGCAGGGTACTGCGTCAAGTTATCGAAATACAACACACCCGTTTCTTTCACCAACGGAAGTTCTTCGAGAAACTCGTCGATGCGTTGTTTCGTCACCCCGGCGTTCCACTCGTTCACCATATTGACGAAATAACTCTGACGTCCCCACCAGACATCGCCTTCCACCAAGGAACCATCAGTGTTTCTGCACAGCAAATCATTCTCTTCATAGAAACTCCATTTCTCGGAATCCATATAGGCGTCGAACGGATTCACATGGAACGTACAAGTCGTGTTATATTTTTTGGCCTCTTCCATCAGCCAAACCAAAGCCTCTTTCCCTTTCCGGCGACCCGGGGCGGTAAAACTTTCGTCTATCGGAGCCCACCATGGATAAGTGTGATCATGCCCGTCTTTCTGGAATCCTCCTAATATCACCACTTTCGGGATTCCTCTTGTGATACAGTCTATCTGCCTCAAATAATTAAGAACCAACGCCATGTCCAAATTTGAGGTTTGCTCGGGGAGCGCACAACGCAACATCACTTTGAACGTCAATGTCTGGGACAAATCCCGAGAATAAGGATACAATGGATAGGTATAAGTCAACCCCGCCGCATTGGTCTGCGAAAAAATCAAGGAGAGGCCAACCAGAGAACCCCATATAACAGATTTCAATTTATTCATGATTACACTCTTTTTCCTAAATAATCAAACGTTTCATAAAATCCTGCGTCATGGAGCGGCTCTTTCCGCTCCACGACGCAGGCCTCAACAAAAACTTAGCGTTTAACCATACGAGCCGTTACCATCGTTGTCCCGTTTTGAAGCGACAAGATGTATGCCCCGGTGGTCAAATCAGAGAAATTCAGCAAATTATCTCCCATACCCAAACTCACCTTCTTTACCAATGCACCATCGATGGAATATACACAAAGTGTACTTGCTCCGGCAAAAGGATTCGTTACGACCAATTGCCCGGTAGTCACCGACGGATACACGTTCAACTGCGATTGTTCCACGGCGTCGATACCCGACCCATCACGATATTCAACGGCACCTATCGACGGTGATGCGGGACGCATTCTACCGGTTTGGTCCTCGGTGTTTGCCGAGTTGGGAGAGCCATTGCCCACTGCGGGATTATTCTCACCCATCAATAAATGGACATACTGTCCGTCGACCTCTTCGATCGGAGCCAGATAGGTACCTATTGCAAACGGCGCATCCAACGGATAGAAGCGGCCTTCGCCATATCGGGTGTCGTCCCAGATACAATAATTCCGAACAAAAGAACCGAATACCGTTCCATAATCGACGGCCTCATCGCCATTCGACACATAGATACAGTTATCGAAATCTATCATCGCCGTTCCGCCCGAAACATACATGGCATTTTGGCCGTCGGCCGAAGAGTTGCCCACAATCGTGCAATCGTATATGCTAATGGACGAAGCGCCTTCCCAGCTACCATCGATGACACCGCCGTTCGTCGGAGAGGTGTTCCCGCTGATCGTCATATTCTGGCAAGTATATGTCGCGCCTTGAAATGCCACAGCCGTACCGGTATTGTTAACGATAGAAACATTTTTCATCAAACCTTTCGAGCCCCAGCCTATACCGGCGATGGATTTTCCCGAGTTTCCCGTCGCATAGCAATTGGTCACATTGATTTCCTCACCCATCTGTACTTTGAATATAACACCGTTCTGACCGGCGGCGCTCTTGTTGTTCGTATAAATACAATTGCTTATAGAGCCCGTGCTTCCATCGAGCCACCCACCGGGGTGCGCATTGATTTCATTTCCGTCAAACACACAATCCGAAATCGCGAACGACCCGTTGAGACGTATCGCACCAGCTCCTCCGCCCGTATTGGTATTGAAGTTACACCCTTCCACAATGGCATTAGCTACTTTGTTCGAATAAATGCCTACGCCATCCCAACCATCATTTCCGATGAAATCGCAATTTCTCACGGTCAATCCGCTCTCGGCGTCGGCCTCCTCGGCATAGCACAATATACCGGCGCCATTGCTACTGGCCGAGTTCCCTTTGAAAGTGCTTCCCGAAGCGTTTACAATCATACTGCCGAAACAACCGACTCCACCGCCACTCGCGCCGAAGTTCCCTTCAAAAGTACTATTCTCTATATCTACGTCCCAGTTATAGGCGAGTACACCGCCGCCATTCTGTCCGCTTATGTTATTGGTAAACGTGCAACCGGTCAATGTCAATTTGGGATTCGTAGCTTGATCGGGCTTTTGCAGTTTGATGGCGCCGCCCCATTTTGCCTTGAACCCATCGAAGGTACAATCGATAAGTTTCATGCCCGTACCGGCAGGAGATGTCGCATTGGGTATCGGGGTGCCGCCCAAAACAATGATCGCCCCGGCTCCACCCGAGAAATCGGCCATATAATCGTTATCGGGTCCCGACATTCTTCCGGTCGCATGACGGAAAGTAAAGCCGTCGACCACAATATCCTGCTCGCCCAACAAGCCATAGGCTATCGTGTAAACCGTATCGGTCTCGTTGATAGCGCCGTCCAATACAGTCTCGTTTTCTTGTGCGTTGCGTTCCGTGCCGCCTTCCGCAGGATAACCGCCCAAGACGGTCACACCGCCCGAGAGTTTGAATCGTTTTTCGATATTGGCGGCATTCGAGTCTCCTTGATAGTCCATTGTCGGTTTATATACTCCGGCGCCCACATGTACCGTTGTCCCGGCAGAAGCATTATAAAGCACTTCTCCCAAGTCGCTTTTCGCGTTAGCCCAATCGCTTCCGCTGCCGTTCCCCGCACCGGAAACCGTCACATACACATCTGCCGCAGATACATTCAATGCGACAAGACTCAATAACGAAATCAGTAAGTTTACTTTTTTCATGATAAATACTATTTTAAAGGTTAGTAATTAATCCGTCAGTTTATTCGAGAAATGATAGCCGACCAGCCTCCTCCCGGAGCCATTTTTATTTTCAACTTCTTCCCCGAGACGATATTTTGCTCTTCTATTTTATAGTCGTTGCCATTTCGGTCGGCGTTTACCCCGTCCCGGAATATTTCGGCTTTCCACAATCCTTGGCTCAAAAAAGAGAAATCCAACGATATTTCCCGCTCTTCCCAGTTCGTGATAGCTCCTACATACCACTTATCGCCTTTCTTTCTCGCTACCGCGGCATATTCGCCCACTTCCCCGGCGAGAGCCACAGTTTCGTCAAACACCGTAGGGATTTGCACGATATAGTCGGTGCTCTCCTGTTCCTTTCTATAATTGTTCGGGCTGTCGGCCATCATGACCAACGGAGCCTCGAACACTACATACAAAGCGACTTGATGCGCCCGTGTGCCTTGACTCATGGGCGTGCCCCAAATCCCCTTGTAACTCTCCTTGTTGGCATTGACCATCGCTCCCGGCGTATAATCGACCGGGCCTGCCAGCATACGCAAATACGGTATTGTCGCATCGTTTCGAGGCATGTCGGGATAGTCGCCTTTCAGATATTCCATGCCATAAACACCCTCGAAATTGATGACATTCGGGTAGGTACGTTGCAACCCGGTAGGTTTATAGCACCCGTGTAAATCGATCAACAACTTATATTCAGCCGCTTTTTGCGCCAGCCGGTTGCAAAAATTCACGACCCGTTGGTCATCCCTATCCATAAAGTCTACCTTAAAGCCTTTGACCCCGAGGTCGGAATAGTGTTTCAACGCCTCGTCCATCTTCTGGTCCAACGGCAGCCACCCCGCCCACAGCAGGATAGACACATTCTTCCGCTTGGCATACTCGATGATTTCGGGAAGATCGATATCTTCTACCGTAGTCATAATATCGGTACTCTTTGCCCAGCCTTCGTCAAGCAGCACATACTCGATTTTATTCTCAGAGGCAAAATCGATAAAATATTTATAAGTGTCGGTATTCACGCCAGCTCTGAAATCTACCCCGTAGATATTCCATGCACACCAATAATCCCACGCCAGTTTACCCGGTTTTATCCAAGAGGTATCGTCTATCTGGCAAGGCGTCGCCAGCTTATACACCATATCGCTGTTCAACAAGTCTTTATCCTCCTCGGCAATAATCATGGCTCTCCACGGATAAAACCGCTTCCCGGTGGTCTCGGCCAAATAATCGGCTCTCTCCTCGACAAGCGCTTGCAGGTTGTTATGACCGCCTTGAACTTCCTTCGTCACGAACGGTGCGAAATCGCCCGACAATCGGGTGTCGCCCGTCTTCCTCAAAAACATTCCCGGATAGTCGACCAAATCGGCATCGGTAATCGCCACCTTTATGCCATTGGGCATTCCCACGAGAATGGGAGCAAAAGCCGGCCAAAAATCGGACATCTCTTTCAACTTGATCGACTGATACTCATTTTCAAAAGACTGGAAATAGACATCTCGCTCATTGGCTCTCACATAACCTACCGTCACATCGTGGTTTTCTCCGGCAAAGCAAAACTCTGCTTTCTCGGACTGCACGACGACAGGAGTTTTCGACTTGAAATTCGTTTCCCACCGATAAGCGATTCCGTCGTCATAAGCCCTGAAATACAACGCATAATTCCGGAACTGCATTTTCAACTCGTTATAACGGTCGGCCACCTTCTTCTTTTTATAAAGAACCGCGTCGATTGTTTCATCGACGTTCTCGACCGTCGATTTTCTCAATTTGGGATTGCGCCCTATCACCTCCCCGTCGCGGAAAGTCATTGAAATTTCAGACGGGGCTATAATCTCGGTATCGGCGCAACGGGCACTCCACGAAATCACGGAGTCGATGCTCACCGTAACCGATATTTTACCATTCGGCGAATCCACAAACAACTCTTTCGCCCCCACGCTCATGGGGAAAAATGCCAGCATGGCAAGTCCTATCGATAATACTTTCTTCATGATTATTCCTTATAATTGATTTTCCACTCCGACGTTTCCCCACTTAGACGGTTTCGAGCCCATCACAAACTCCAATGTCCCGCCATTGGCAATATCGGTATGTTTGAACGAGCATGTGTCCAACGGCTCCCCGTTCAGTTTTACCGACTGAACATAGATATTCTTATCGCTGGCTTTCTTCGCCTTAATCAACAAATCCTTCCCGTTTTCCAAATGGATAACAGCCTCCTCAAACGTGGGACTGGATATCAAATACAAATCCTGCCCGGTATTGGGATAGAAACCAAGAGCATGGAAAACATACCACGACGACATCGAACCCGAATCGTCATTCCCGGGGATTCCCTCCTTGGTCGTATTGTAACGCTCTTTCAGCGTCTTCCGCACAACCTCGGCCGTTTTATCGGGTCGACCCACATAATTATAGAGTGTAGGTGTCAGGAATCCCGGTTCGTTCGAAATTTGGAACAATCCCATATACCACCGCTGATCCCATTTCTCATGAGAGAAATAAGTATCCAACCGCCGGGTGAACTGTTCTTTCCCCCCGCATTTCTCGATGAGACCGTTTACATCGTGCGGAACATAGAAAGACAATTCCCACGAAAACGTCTCATATACAAAATCGGGCCATGTCCCGCCTTGAAAAACCGAATAATCATCTTCGCTCCACCAAGAACCGTCACTATGACGAGGCCAAACAAACCCCTTAAAGCCCAAACTCTCCACATCGGGATTCCATAGATTCTGCCAATTCCGAGAGCGCTCCATATACTTTTGGGCTATCTCTTTTTCATTCAATCCATGTGCCAATGTAGCAATGGCGTAATCGCAATTGGCATACTCCATGGTGCGAGTCCCGGCTCGTTCGAATTTTGTCGACACAAAACCCTTCTCGTTATAATCGCTTATACCGCCGCGCCCCTCTTTCCGCTCGTCATCGCCGGGAGTCACTTCGGCGTTCTTGATCATCGCCTCCAACGCCAACTCGTAATCGACGCCTCTCAAGCCCTTCACATAGGCGTCGGCAAAAAGCATATCGACATTCGACCCGCCTTGTACCCGGCCATTGTCATCGCCGCTCCTCGCATCGGGGGCATATCCCTCGTGTCGGTATATATCCAGTAAAGAGCGCAGCATATCTACCTGTTTAGAAGGAGTCAACAACGTGAATAAAGGGTGAGTAGCCCTAAACGTATCCCAAATGCAATAGAAATCATCGTAATACGGTTCGTCCGATATCCATTTCGAATTTTCCCCGGTCTTGTCTACCGGCTGCAAATAGCTGTGATACAAAGCCGTATAAAAAATCTTTTTCTGCTCATCACTGCCCTTGACCTCTATTTTGTTCAATATCTCGTTCCAACGGTCCACACAAGCAACTCTCACCTCGTCGAAATTCCACGATTCCATTTCGGCCAAGTTCATTCGAGCTTTCCCGGTACTCAAATAAGAGATACCCACTTTGACCGTTATTTTTTGCCGGTCGGAGGTACGATAGGCAAAATAAGCACCGGTAGGCTCATTGGTATCATATTGTTCCTTTTTCCCCGGCTCGATACGGGCGCTTTTCCATGTACCGTATCCATCGGACGGCGTGTCGAACACCGCATAGAAATAGACCGTATAGGGCTCGCCTATATTCCAGCCACCTCTTATCCGGGTATATCCCTCCATCTCGGTATCCGAGATAATCCGCACCTCCGAGCCTACCAGATATTGCCGCTCATGGGAAGACAGGAAACTGCCCAAATCGACAATGATTTTAGACTCGTCGCTGGCCGGGAAAGTATATTCGTGCATAGCGCTCCGCTGCAAAGCTGTCAACCTCGCCGACGTACCGTACCTCGCCAAATCCACGCCATACAGTCCCAGCCCCACATGCTCGTTCTCGCGGGGAGACGAATAATCGCGTGTATCCAGCGCTCCGGTTATCGGGGCGAACAATACATTTCCATACTTGCAGCCTCCTCCCGTGCCACTCACATGCACATTGCTGAACCCATGTATGTTCCCATCGCGGTCCCAACCGGCGTTCCAATCTTTTCCGCCGCAATCGGGGCCTACCTTCACCATACCGAACGGGACACAAGGGCCGGGAAATACATTCCCGCCGCCGTCGACTCCGATAAACGGGTCGACATATTGCGAGAGATCGGTCGTTGCGTTTCCTTTGAGCGATGCGGCTACCGTCAAAACAGCCGCAATCGCTATACTAAAATACCTGTTCATAAAGATTTTGATTTTTTATTCGATTTCCATTAACGGATCTAACTCTAAATTGGGGTTAAGCTCGACTTCCCGGCTCGGGATAGGCCAAACATATTGGTCGGAAGTGAACGTGGTACGTTGTCTCACTTTGACATGCCCGGCCCATTTACCGCTTTCCATAACCTGATAGCCGCCTACATTGTCCAGTTTCATACCCACGATCCAACCGTCCTCGGCATTCAATACATCTTCGGCGATTCCCCAACGGCGAATATCGAAGAAACGGGCTCCTTCAAAAGCCAGCTCTACACGGCGTTCGTTCCTGATACGCTCGCGCATCTCGTCTTTACTCAAATTGTTGGGGAAATCGGGCATTCCCACACGCCACCGCGTCATACCCGAGTAATTCCTTATCTTGGCATCGTCCGACGGCGAGTTGGCCAATTCATTTCGAGCCTCGGCCGCATCCAAATAAACCTCGGCCAAACGGATTAACGGGAAATCATGCCCGGTGTCCCACACACCCATCAAACTGGGATCTACATATTTCTTCCACCCATAGCCTGTGGGCGAGCCATTGTGTTGGTCCATCTTATCTACACTCGTGCCGCCGGGCTGGCTATCATACTCGCTGCCGGCCAAGGTCGTCCCACCGGGATAATAAATAGAGGCGGCCAAACGGGGGTCTCTGTTTACATAAGGATTCTCGGGGTCATAATTCGCGCGCGGGTCGTCTATCGGATAAGCCTCGGAGTTACTTACCTTAACCTCATACGCATCGACCATCGACTGGGTAGGAGCCCACGAGTTCCAACCTCCGTCGCTAATGCAGGCGATTTTCACGGTAAACCCGAACAGAGCGCGCTCGGCACTGGTAAATTGAGAATCGTAAATGATTTCTCCGCTACCCACACTGGCGTTGTCGTCATAGAAAAGTTTGCGATAACTCTCTCCCGACAACTGATTGTTGGGCGTGTACAGCGATTTCCCCGATTTGGTAATCACCGAGTCGGCCGCGTCGCGAGCCTGCTCCCAATACCATGTCTGGTCGGGGAAAGACTTGCGATAATCACCCGCCATGAACATACATATACGGCTCTTCAAAGCAAATGCAGCCCATCGTGTCGCTCTCCCGTCATCGGCCTCATCGGTGTATGCCGACGGAAGATTTGCCGCCGCATAGTCCAAGTCGCTGATAATTTGCTTGGCTATCGCATATTTGTCGGTTCGCCTGATAGCCGACGCTTCCTGTATGGTCAAGGGGTGGTCGACCCAAGGCACATCGCCGAATTGGGCAATCAAATAATAATACGCATACGCCCGTTGGAACAGCACTTCTCCCATATAGCGTTTTTTCAAATCCTCGTCCATATCCACTTTATCGATATTCGCAAGAAAATCGGCGCACCGTCTTATCGTGACATATCGTCTGTCCCAAAGCTCCTTCAAAGCGGCATGGTTCGACTCGAAGGCATTCAATGTGATTTGCTGGAAATTACCAAACTGATTGGAGTGCTGAGGATAAGTATTATCACTTGCCGCATCCAAGAAAAGCAAATCGCAGCCATAAGTATCATCTTGTGGGAACGTATTGCTATACGTCGCATTCACGGCGCGAAGAGCGTCGTCGGCCGTATTCCAATAGTTCTCTACCGTAACTTTATCGTTCGGGTACAACTCCAATCCATCGGTACAACTCAAAATAGGCAGAAGCCCGATGATGATCAAATAACATATATATCGTTTCATATCTTTATAAATCTAATGTATTGTAGGACAATCAATTTTTACCGATAGTAAGTTCAACACCAAGAGTAAAAGTACGCAACTGCGGATAATAGGCTCCGCCGGAAGTCCCTTCGGGATCGACATAGGGATAAGATGTAAGAGTGAACAAATTATTTGCCGAGAGGCTGAACCGCACTTTCTCGAAACAGATTTTCCGGGTGAGATTCTTTGGCAACGTGTAGCCCACCTGCAAATTTTTCAATCGCAAATAAGCGGCGCTCTTCACATAGAAATCCGAAATCTCATAATTGTTCTGCTGCCCGTTGACATACCGAGGCAATTTCGCATGAGCCAAATTATACTCTACCGATTGATTGGGATTCCACCGATCTTCCAACAAGCTCTTCGAGGTGGGGTTCAAGACCAAGCTGCCATAAATAAATTCATCGCGCTTGCCCACTCCTTGAAAGAACACTCTGAAATCAAACCCTTTGTACTCTCCCGTAAAATCGATACCAAACATATACCGGGGTGCGCTCCAACCGATATCGATTTTGTCATAGCTGTCGATTTTCCCATCGGGAACGCCATCGGGTCCCGACAAATCGGCATACTTCAAGTCTCCTACTTTTATTTGAGAGGCATATCCCTCAGGCTTGGGACTGTTCTGTATCTCCTCCTCCGAAGTGAAGAATCCCAAACATTTATACCCATACAGCGTATTCAGAGGCTTGCCCTCTGCGATTATCGTGCGATCATAGATATGCGGGCCTGTTCCCTTCAAATCCAAGACTTCGTTCATCTGGTCGGAGAAAGAGAGTGTGATGCCATAATTAAACTCGCTCACCTTGTCCCTCCACGACAATTGCAACTCGTGTCCCCAGCTGGCCATCACTCCGGCGTTCTGAACCGAAACCGGGACACCGATAACACCCGAGACCGGCAAATCCAACAATATACCATCGGTTTTCTTCCGATACCAGTCATAAGAACCTATCAATCTATTGTTGAACAGGTTGAAATCCACACCGATGTCGAGCATGGTCGATATTTCCCAACCCAAATCGTAATTGGGCAGAATATTCAAATAAGCGCCCGGAGCCAATTGATGCCCAAACATATACTCTTCCGGGTTATTGGCCATCACATTGGCATACTGGTACAAACTTATCGCCTGATTCCCCAGCGACCCGTAAGAAGCTCTTAATTTCAAATTATCCAACACCGTCCTCAATGGCGCCATGAACTTCTCTTCCGAGAGCCGCCAGCCAATCGAACCCGAAGGGAAAAGTGTGTATTGATGCCCGGGAGCCAAGCGGGAAGAGCCATCATACCGAAGGTTGAACTCCAAAAAATAACGACTGGAAAAATCGTAATTCACACGGCCAAAGTAAGAGTACATACGCCACTCGTCGGAGTTGCCCCAGTTGTCTTTCAAGTCGCCCGTCCCGGTCGCGCCGTCGATTTCCTCCAATTTATTGTCGGGGATATTCTTCCGATTAGCCCCTACCCAATGGCTGTTGTAGTGCTCATCGGTGAAGCCGGCCAAGATTTTGAACGCATGTTGTTTTATCTTCTTCTCATATTCGAGAGTCGTTTGAAGCGTTGTCTGGCTTCTTTCGGTCATGGAACGGCTCACACTATTGGGATCGTTGCTATATTTCTCGCTACCGTCCTCGTTGACAAACGTAATGGTTCTGTAAATACTGGAACTGCCCACTTCCCACAAGTTGTACGAAAATTGAGCCTTGGCGCGGAGCCCGGGAATAATCTCCCAATTGGCCATTCCATTCATCAGGAAGTTGTTGTCGTAGCTCTTGGTATGTCCGCCATCGGTAATCCAAGCGACCGGGTTGGAGTCCTCGTTGTTCAAGTGTCCCCACTCGCCATTCGACCGTTTTATCGGCAAATAAGGCGGCATGTTCAAAATCGTCGAAAAGAAACTGTCATAATGGTCGGGAGTCTTACTGCTGCTTTTGTAATAAGAAAAACCGCCCATAACCTCAAAATTATCCACAATCTTGGTGCTGAGATTTGCCCTTGCGTTGTATTTGGAAAAATCGGTATAGTCGACCAATCCTTGTTGCGAAGTGTATCCGCCCGAAAGCATATACGACGTTTTCTCCGTTCCTCCACTCACCCGCACATTGGCCTGATGCATACTGTCATTCCCTTTTACCGCCGATTTCCACCAATTGGTATTGGAATACAAGTCGGGGTTACTCCCGTCACGCATCATTTGTATCTGTTCATCGGTATATTGAGGGTTTCCACCGGCTTGCACATACGACTCGTTCACCAGCATGGCATAATCCCATGAATCGACCAACTCGGGAACTTTGGTAGGAGTCTGCATCGAAGCGGTGTATGAAATATCGACCGTAGGGTTGGTCTCTCTATTCCCTTTCCGAGTCGTGACTAACAAGACACCGTTCGAAGCTCTCGAACCGTAAATAGCAGCCGAAGAGGCATCTTTCAAAACCGAAATGGATTCTACATCGGTAGAACTCAACGCATAGAAATCGCCCAATCCGGCCGGGACTCCATCGATAATTACCAAAGGCTCGGTCGAGCTCATCGTTCCTATCGCGCGAATATTCAAGGAAGGTGTCGACCCCGGTTTACCACCGTTATCCGTAATAATCAATCCGGGAACCGTTCCCTGCAAGGAATAGGCGATATTAGAGGTAGGAACCTGCTCGATCGTTTTCGAGGAAATGACATCGATCGCGCCCGTCACACTCGATTTCTTCTGCGTACCATAGGCCACCACGACCACCTCGTCAAGAACCATGGGAGTAATATCTATACGAAGCGTGGTGCGCCCGTTTATCTCCACCTGTTCTTTATTATAGCCTACATACGACACTTCCAGTTTCCCGTTGGCCGGAGCGTTGATAGAGAAATTCCCCTCAACGTCCGAAACCGTCGCCACATTAGAACCCTCCACGACAATATTCGCCCCGATAACGGGAGTTTGGGTTTCGTCATATACGCTACCTTTCACGATGATTGTCTTACTGCTATCGGCCGCCGAATCGGGTCGCTTGTCAAAAATCACAATCGATTTTTCAGAAACGATGTTATAATCCAGATTCTTGTCCTTCAACACGGCGTCCAAGACATCGGTGACACTTGCATTGCTCACCGAGACCGTGACATCTTCGTCGTTGTCCAAAACCACATTCCTGTACGCAAAACGATAGGTCGTTTGCTCTTCGATTACCGAAAACAACTCTTCAAGTGTAGAGTTCTTCAATTCAATAGTCACACCTTGACTTTGAGCCGACAGCACTCCTATGTTCCCTACCACGAGGAAAAATAGAATCAACTGTCTAAGCCGACGTTTTATAAACTTTTCCATGGTTATTAAATTATTTTTATGACGTATCTTTTATATGTATATAGAAAGACAGGAGGACAATAAAAAGGTACTTTTAAAAAAGCATGTTTAAAAACACATTTTTCAACTTCAATAAATATGGACTAATAAAATATGAATTGAGGGTCACGCCGCCGGGGCGATAGACCGCCGTCCATTCATGGTATTAAATAGCTAAAAAAGAGAATGTCCGATTCAAAAGGGGAACCGGACATTCTCTTCTCTCCATGACAGCCTGTAAAAAGCTGTCACGAAACAGGAGGAACAAAATAACAATATCCAAACAAATCGAATTTGCGCAAATACTATTTCGACGAGAAATAAATATCTTTGGCTTCGACTCGATAATTCATGTGATAAGAATATTTCAGTATTTCCAGCGCATCGAGCAAATCATTCGCAGGCACTTTCCCTGTGAACAAATCGCTGTTCATTTCCATATCTTCTATGTGAATGTCTACGCCATAATTTCTTTCAAGGACAGCTACGACGCTATCCAACCGCTCATCGAGGAACATCAACTCATTGCTCTTCCACACCGAGGCATTCTCGGGTTTCTCTTCCTCCCATATCGAGATGCTGCCATCTCGACAATCGAGCACGGCTTTTTGGCGAGGCAGCAACCTCTTATCCTCCTTCCGCGACGACACCAACACCTCGCCTTCCTCCAAAGTAATTTCCATCGTTTCATTACCAGCGTATGCGTGCAAATTAAACTTGGTGCCCAATACCTTCACGGTCAAATCGCTCGCCGTGATAATAAACGGCACCGACTTGTTCCGAGCCACATCGAAATACGCCTCGCCATTGAAATCCACACAACGCTCGTCACGGTTAAAATCCTTGGGAGAATACACCAACGAGCTGTTCGAGTTCATCGTCACTTTCGTGCCATCGGGCAGAACCAAATTCGCACGCTCTCCGGCCAAGGTTGTAAACAACACCTCACCACTCGACAGCGAACGGCTCTCTTGATAGAAATAGATTGTAGCCAAAATGAAAAACGGGAGCAAAACAGCAGCGGCCACTCGCCCCCACGACCACCAAGGCTTGACGCTACGCTCGGGGAACAAATCGTCGTCTATCTCCCTTTTCAAGCGGGTCAAACGCTGTGCCGTCACGGGACTGTCGTCTACCAGGACGTCCTCCTGCCAACTTTTAGATAACCGTTCTTCCAATTGGCTGTCCGACATGCCGTTGATTTCAGCTCTGAACTCTTTCAATTCTTCCGGAGTGAGACAATTTCTTTTATATTTTTCTTCTAATGTATCCATACAACTGGCTCTGTTTTTATAAAGACAACAAAAACGTCTTTTTATATCAATATTTAAACTACTTTAACATAAATAAAATAATTAAAACAAGGCTCTTCTTCAATAAATCCTTCAAAAGTTTCAATCCCGCCGAAAGGGCATTTTTCACAGTTTGTTCTTTAAGTTTCAATTTATCAGCCGTTTCCTTTATCGACAATTGCTCCAACTTGACACATTCTATCACCTCCCGTTGCGTGGCCGACAAGCTCTTCATCGCCTTTTTGAGCGACCGGCAAAAATCATCATACTCCACCACCGACGAAGTGTCGCTCACCGAATACTTCCCTTCGTTGCAATAATTCACATACTCTTCAAACACATAAGAGTTCACCCGCGACTTATACCTGTTGATAATTTGGTTCTTGGCTATTTTAAAGATAAAAGCGCTCAGGAGCTCCCCATGGACAATACTTTGCTTATTAATCCAAAGTTTTATAAACACATCTTGCACTATCTCCTCGGAATCTTCCCTCGACTTGACATATTGCATGCAATAGGCATACAATCGGGACGAATACATATCATATATTCTATTGAAGGCCTCTTGTGATTCCCGTTTCAATTGATATACCAGTTCTTCCTCATTCATAATCCGATTATTTATAGCACAACGGGACTCCTATCTCGCCTATTCCATTCGTGTTCTCCTGATATTCCATAAACAGTAGACGACTCAAAACCATCTACTATCTTGCGATTGTATTTTTCCCTGTCTTATTGCGGCGAAGATAACGATTTTCACACACATACCCTCATAATCATCGTTAAATCTACATCGATCTATAATCCTTTAAGAAGTTCCCTTAGGTGTATCAGAATTGATAAAATACAAGGCATTGAGAGTGGGGGCGACAGGAGTTTACCCCCATAAATAACTTAGCCCGAATCCCGATAATAACGCAGCAGTTTGCAATGATGACACACACGGCTTTCAGGCATTCTGCTATTTTATGCGGCTATCAAACACTCGGCCAAATATATCCATCTCTCTTGGGGATATACCCAACCGCAGAGCCAGCTTTCGCCAATCTTTCACCGCGTCGATCACTTCCCGAATAATACGTTCCGCAATCTTGCGATTGAGCATATAATCCTCGCAGGCCTCCAACAAAATATCCAAATCAGCCTTATTGGAAGAGGTGGAAATCAGCAGGCTCTGGTATTTATTCAAAGAAGGATTCATATCGTATGCCGGAGATAATGTCCAACCTTTGGCTGTCAAAAGAAAACCATGATTACGAAAATGGTCGTCGCTATTGCCCACACAGATATTGAATGCCACCCGACGAAAAAGCTCTTGCAGATTGGCCTCTACATGGGTACAGTTTTGGAGGACGAAATCGACAATATCCAAATAACCATGCCCGGTAGTGGCATTGTCCCCGTCATTAAGTCCCAGCAAAGTCATTGCCGAGGCAAAATGAATCCGCCTGCCTTCCGGCATCCGGTCGAAACGACGGGAAAGCAACGTATGGTATTTTTCCCCGACAGACAAAACTTCGGTCTGGGCGGCATTAATCCCGGCATTTATAGCGAGCCAATGGCAAAAATGCTCCCAAAGGCCGGCATCATAATCATCTTTCCGCGAAGGGAATTTAGCCACATAGAGCATTTTGTCCTCCCCGATGACACTGGCTTTCGGTCTTGCTCCGCCCAACGACGAGCCCGGTTGCACGAGTTGTGCCACCCACTTCCGGTCGGGTAGCACATTATCCTCCTCGCTCTTTTCAATTTCCACGCTGGCCGCTATCAAATCTCGAATCTTTGCCAACGGAGGAATCTTCAACGTGTTGCCCGCATTGATAAAATCGCCGTCTATCTTCTCTTTAAACCGGAAACCTCCCATTCGGGAAAAATCATCGATACCTGTAAGGAAATCAAAAGAAGAAAGCCTGCGTATGGGCCTATTCTCTTCCGTCGCCGCAATCTGCTCACGACGCAACAACAAAGTGCGCCCCCAACGATCGGGCAAGGCATCGGAAAAACACTTAAAAATATCGCCTCCGGGGCGCATGTATTGTATCCCCGGATAATTATTCAAATCCTCACTCAGAAACAAATCGCCATGTACCCTCAACCACTCATCATGAAAAGCAAAGCTATAACTATCCGAGCCCCGAAGCGATTCATACCCCAGTTCCCCGACAAGCGCTATTTCTTTAAGCCAATCAAAATCGGCATAGACATACAAGGTTTTCATAGCTTACTCTTTTTTAGATGCCCTCTCCCGTGTTTTCAAACTTAAATCCTGCAATGCTCTTCCCAACTTGTCTTCTTTGGCCAGCCACAGAATATCATCATCGAGTTGCAACGCATATAGCACACGCAAGTATATGCCTATCGCCACCGTAGGCGCCCCTTTTTCGATTCGGGACACCGTAAGCGACGAACAGGTCGCCCGTTCCGCCACCTGTGCCACACTCAGATTCCTACGCAAACGAGCCAATTTTATCTGCTCTCCCACTACCTGCATCTTTTGCTCCAACTTGCGTGGCAACTTGGTTCCAAAGGTTCTCTTTGTCATAATCAACCTATCATATAATATGCAAATATATCATTTTTTCTTTATTTAATATATAGTTGATGATAAAAAACAACACCGACACCGGAATATTCGCTCAAAAGAGGCGCTATGCGGGTCAGTAAAAAATTAGTGGGGGCTTCACCGGCATTGACGGGTAAAGGATAATTTCTACTCTTTATCCCTGTGTGAGTCGAAAGGAGTCTACAAAAAAACAGGAATGAGAATGCTCACCCCTGTTTTTCCGCTATTCGATAGACGTGTCTTAAAACGATTCGAGCGCCACAGCGAGATTCTGCAAGAACATGCGCACCGAAAGCGCCAACAGAATGATACCGAAGAATTTACGCAACACATAAACACCGGTCTTTCCCAATATACGCTCCAAGATGTGCACATTGCGTATCACGACGTAGATGACGATAATATTCAATACCAGCGCCGCCAAAATACTGCCCAATCCATACAGCGCCCGCAGTGAAAGCAATGTCGTGAAAGAGCCGGCCCCCGCAATCAACGGGAAGACGATGGGCACGATCGACGCCGCCCCCTCGGGGCCGTCGTTTCGGAATATCTCGATTCCCAGCAGCATCTCGATAGCCATGACAAAAATGACCAGCGCGCCGGCAATGGCAAACGACGATATATCGACTTGGAATAATTCGAGAATCATGTTCCCCATGAAAAGAAAGGCGAGAAACGTTACCAACGAGTAAACAGCGGCTTTCCAAGCAATGATTTTATGCCCCCTCTGCTTCATGTCGATGATAATAGGTGTAAGCCCCGTTATATCGATAACGGCAAAAAGAGTGATAAACGCGCTCAGGAAGTCTCGAAAATTAAACGACAATACCTCTTCCATAATTGATACAGTTTAGGTGTGTGACAACAATTTCGTGTGCCGTTGCAACAGCCCGGCCGGGATTCCCCCGTGGCCCTTGCATTCAACAGTCGTGCAAAGTTAATGAAAAAAAAAGAAATGTATTCTTTCTAAACAAAGAAGATGTTTCTGTTTTTAATCGAATTATCGTGAAAAAAAATTGTTAGATTTGAAGTATCTAATCGTATAGCGTATGACCAGCATGTATGATGTTTTATTGCAGCTCCCTATTTTTCAAGGAGTAAGCCGGAACAAAATTTCGGAGCTTATCGAGAAAATGAAATTCCATTTTCTCAAATACCCCGACGGGGAAAAAATCGTTGCCGCAGGCGAAGAGTGTAACCATTTGAAGTTTCTTATTTCGGGAGAAATAAGGTCGGAGTTGATTACTCAAAACGAGAAAATGAAAATCACCGAGACGATACAGGCACCCAACGTGATGGCGCCCGAGCATCTGTTCGGCCGCGACACCTATTTCCCCGCCGACCTTTACGCCGTAGGCACGGTAGGTATCATGCAAATCGAGAAACCTTCGGTGGTACAAATGTTGCAAGAGGAACCTATCTTCCTGCTCAATCTACTGAACATTCTTTCACGTCGCTCGCAAAGGGCGCTCGAAAGTTTCACCGCACTCTCGTCGAACGACCTCAAAGAACGGCTGGCTTTTTGGGTTCTGTGCCTCACCCAGCAAAAATCGACCGATATTCGCATCGTGTGCAAGCAAAAAGACCTGTATGCCTTCTTCGGTGTACAGCGTTCGATTTTCCTCTCTACGCTCGACGAGCTGAAAAACGACGGCATCATCGATTTCAACACCAAGGAAATCATTATTCTCGACCGCGCCCGGTTGAAAGATTTCCTGTTCGATACAAACAAAGACGACTTTTAACGACATAAACGTCGGTTATTCCAAAAAAGGACGAGGCCCCATAAGCCTCGTTTCTTTTTTTAAAGCAAGACGACCCGGCCGATATGCGTTCGGCCGGGTCGTCTTTATGCAGCAATCGAGATCGTGTATTTTAGTCTTCTTGTTCTACGCCCCATTGTTGTTTGGCCAAGCGGCGATAGTTGTTATAACGCCATTTTGCGTTATCCTCGGCGGCTTGGAACAACTCGGCGGCTTCGGTCGGGTACTGTTTCATAACCGATGCGAAACGAACTTCGCCTTTCAAGAAGTCTTGGAACTTCGACCAGTCGGGTTCCTTGCTGTCGAGCGTGAAGGGGTTCTTGCCCTCGGCTTCCAACTCGGGGTTGTAACGCCACAGGTGCCAGTAACCACAAGCTACGGCAGCGGCCTCCTCGGCTTGCGATTTGCCCATACCGGCCTTCAAACCGTGGTTGATACACGGAGCATAAGCGATGATAATCGAAGGTCCGTTGTAAGCCTCGGCCTCGCGAATGGCTTTCAACGTTTGGGCTTGGTCGGCTCCCATAGCGACTTGCGCGCAATATACATACCCATAAGTCGAAGCGATAAGGCCAAGGTCTTTCTTGCGGACACGTTTGCCGGCGGCGGCAAATTTGGCGATGGCACCCACAGGTGTAGCCTTGGAAGCCTGACCACCCGTATTGGAGTAAACCTCGGTATCGAGTACGAGTATATTCACATTCTTGCCCGAAGCCAACACATGGTCGAGACCGCCGAAACCGATGTCGTACGAAGCGCCGTCGCCACCGATAATCCATTGCGATTTCTTGATGAGGTATTGGCTCAGCGAAGCTATTTCCCTGCAAATTTCGCACTTGTCGGCATTGGCTTTCACGATAGGCGTGATTTGAGCTTCGAGCTCGACCGAACGTTCGGTATTGTCCTTATCGGCGATCCAAGCGGCAAACAATTCTTTCGTTTCGGCGGGACAGCTGTCGCTTTCGATAGCCTGATTCATGAGTTTAACCAACCGGTCACGCATCTTCTCAACGGCAAGCGTCATACCCAAACCAAATTCACAGAAGTCCTCGAACAGCGAGTTGGCCCATGCCACACCTTTGCCTTTTTCGTTAGTGGTGTACGGCGTAGAGGGTATCGAGCCCGAATAGATCGAAGAGCAACCCGTAGCGTTCGACACCATTTCACGGTCGCCAAAGAGTTGAGAGATGAGTTTCACATACGGAGTCTCGCCACAGCCCGAGCAAGCGCCCGAAAATTCAAACAACGGAGTGGCAAACTGCGAGTTCTTCACATTCGACTTAATGTCTACCAAGTGCTGTTTGCTCTTCACGCTATCGGCGCAATAGTCCCAACGGGGAGCCTCGCTCAACTGGCTTTCGAGGTCGGTCATCGACAGGGCTTTGCCATTCTTGTTACCCGGGCAAACGTCCACACAGTTGCCGCAGCCCAAGCAATCGAGCACATCGACCTGCATGCGGAAGTGCATGCCCTTCATCGTGGCGGGAACTTTCATTTCGAGGGTCTCGCCGGCTTTGAAAGGCGAGGCTGCCAACTCGTTCTCGTCAAGGACAAAAGGACGGATAGCAGCGTGCGGACAAACGTATGCGCACTTGTTACATTGGATACAGTTCTCGCTGTTCCATACAGGCACAAAGGTCGATACGCCACGTTTCTCGTATTTGGCCGTTCCGGCGGGCCAAGTACCGTCCTCGATACCCGAGAAGGCCGAGACAGGCAGGTCGTCGCCGGCTTGGGCATTGATTACTTTCACCACGTTTTCCACAAACGCGGGAACTTTGCTGGCGGCAGCCTCGTCGTCGGGGAGGTTGGCCCATGCGGGATCGACAACGACTTGTTCATACTCACCGCCACGATCCACGGCAGCGTAGTTTTTGTTCACTACATCTTCGCCCTTCTTACCGTAAGACTTCACGATAAATTTCTTCATCTGCTCGATAGCCAAATCGACGGGAATAACCCCGGTAATGCGGAAGAAAGCCGATTGGAGAATCGTATTGGTGCGGTTGCCCAGCCCTATTTCCTGAGCTATCTTCGTAGCGTTGATCGTATAGAACGAAATATTCTTCTGAGCCAACGTGCGTTTCACATTGTTGGGCAAGTGTTTTATCAACTCGTCGGCCGTCCAGATTGTATTCAACAAGAAAGTACCGTTCTGGCGGATACCACGCAGCACATCATACATGTGCAGATAGGCTTGAACGTGGCAAGCCACGAAGTTGGGCGTGTTTACCAAGTAGGTCGAACGAATGGGGGTGTCGCCGAAACGCAAGTGCGAGCAAGTGAAACCGCCCGATTTCTTCGAGTCGTAAGAGAAATAGGCTTGGCAATATTTGTCAGTATTGTCACCGATAATTTTCACCGAGTTCTTGTTGGCGCCCACTGTACCGTCGGCACCCAAACCATAGAATTTAGCCTCGAAGATGCCTTCGCCACCCAGCGCCAACTCTTCTTTCGGAGGAAGCGAGGTGAAAGTGACATCATCGACGATACCAATGGTAAAGTGGTCCTTAGGCTCGGGCAAAGCAAGGTTCTCATATACCGACAAGATTTGAGTAGGAGTGGTATCTTTCGAAGCCAATCCGTAGCGGCCGCCTACGATAAGCGGGGCGTCGGCTTTGCCATAGAACACATCTTTCACATCGAGATACAACGGTTCGCCATTTGCGCCCGGCTCTTTGGTACGGTCGAGCACAGCCACACGTTTGGCAGTTTTGGGCATAGCCGACAGGAAGTGTTCGGCCGAGAAAGGACGATACAGGTGAACAGCCACCAAGCCCACTTTCTCGCCTTTGGCCATTAGATAGTCGATAGCCTCGCGGGCAGCTTCGGTCACCGAGCCCATAGCGATAATTACACGGTCGGCATCCTCGGCGCCATAGTAGTTGAACAAGTGGTAGTCACGACCCGTGATTTTATTGATTTCTTGCATATAGTCTTCCACAATGGCGGGCACAGCCTCGTAGTATTTATTGGAAGCCTCGCGGTGTTGGAAGAATGTATCGGGGTTCTCGGCCATACCACGCATAACCGGAGTCTCGGGATTCAAAGCGCGGGCACGGAACTCGGCCAATGCCTTTTGATCAATGAGCGGGGCCAAATCCTCGTTATCGAGAGCCTCGATTTTTTGGATTTCGTGCGATGTGCGGAATCCGTCAAAGAAGTTCACAAACGGAACGCGCGAGCGAATCGTCGACAAATGTGCCACACCTGCCAAATCCATCACCTCTTGTACCGAGCCTTCGGCCAGCATGGCGAATCCCGTCTGGCGCACCGACATTACATCTTGGTGGTCACCGAAGATCGAGAGCGAATGCGACGCCAACGTACGAGCCGATACATGGAACACGCAAGGGAGCAATTCACCGGCGATCTTGTACATATTGGGAATCATCAACAAAAGGCCTTGCGAAGCCGTGTATGTAGTCGTTAACGCACCGGCCTGCAAAGAACCGTGAACGGCTCCGGCGGCGCCCCCTTCCGATTGCATCTCCTGTACGAGAACTGTCTCGCCGAAGATATTTTTACGACCGGCAGCAGCCCATTCGTCTACATACTCGGCCATCGTCGACGACGGAGTGATAGGATAGATGGCAGCAACCTCAGAAAACATATACGAGATATGCGCTGCGGCTTGATTACCATCGCAAGTCAAAAATTTTTTCTGTTTACTCATTTTTCTTGTTATTAAGTATTAATATTGTTTTCTCTTTGCTCTAAATCAATACACGAAGCCAAACAACCACAGCGGAATCAAATTCTCGCTGCCTATTCTCAAATCGTCGACCGCATAATAGAACCGGGGGTTGATACGGCTGCGGGGCACACTGCCCTGCACCCTGAACAAATGCTCCCTGTTCACCAAGAATTGGGCATTCTTGCTACCCATATTCAACCGGTTGTCCTTGTGCAATGTATTGTAAAAAAAAGTCTCACGAACCGACTGCGCGTCGACTTGAACCGACCGGTTGGAATATATGATATTGGTGTTGTGCATATAGACCATCGCCGGTTTCTTGGGAAACTCCTCGCCCTCGCGGTACAGCATATTGATGAGCCGGGCATCTTTCAGGCTTTTGATATAGTTCATCACCGTCGCCCTCGACACCTGTATCTTCTTGCTCAACTGGCTCACATTGGTGGGAGCCGGCGATTGCACCGACAACAGGTACATCAACCTACGCACCTTAGGCAGGTAGGACAATTCTATTTGCTTGATCAGCAGGATGTCCACCTCCATAATCATATTGATATTCTTCACCAGATTCTCCGAAAAATTGGATTTATCGAGGAAGAACGGGTAATACCCATGATGCAAATACCCCGGGAAATAGTCCAGCGGATTGACTTGCATACATATCTCTTGCGCTATGGCCCTATGATTGGCGATAATATCGTCCAACGAATAAGAAGGGAAGTGGGTCGACGCCATTAAATTGAGATACTCCCTGAAAGAGAATCCCCTCAAATTATACGAATCGACCAAACCGGCCAGCACGGGATTCTCGTCTTTCAGCCGCATGACCGACGAGCCGGAAAAGATAATCTTCAACTCGGGGAAATTGTCATAACAATACTTCAACTCCTCCGACCAGCCCGGGTATTTGAACACTTGGTCGATGAGCAAAACACGGCCGCCCTGTTCGTAAAAACGCTCGGCAAACTCCCGCAAGGTATGCTCGGTAAAGTATAGGTTGTTGAGATTGATGTATAAACACGACCTGTCTAAGCCGTAATTTTCTTTGGCATATTGCAGTAAAAACGTGGTCTTTCCTACCCCTCGACTACCTTTTATACCTACCAAACGGCTGTTTTTGTCGATTTGGTGCATCAAGTCGCGTTTGACGGGCGACTCTACATGCTCGACGAGATACTTGTGCGTTCTGTAAAACGATTCCACGGCTTCTCTCCTAACAGGCTGCAAAGATAATAAAAATGATGCTATTTTGGCAAGCCGACTTTGCAATTTATTATAAAATAGAATTTTTGCCCTCCGTTTTTAACATTATTTCAAAATTAATCGACCACCCCAAAACGACCGCTCAACCATTCACTTTTCGGCCTCCTGCAAGGCCATATCGCCCCTTTCCTCTACACCCTTTTCCATCGCCCCTCAATCACAGTCCCGCAAGAAATGGGTCCCCATCGGCCAAGGCCGACCGGCGCCGGCGACCCGATAAAAAGAGCGGCCGCCCCGTGAGGGACAACCGCTCTTTCCAAAAATAAATAGTATGCAAAAAACTATTATTCGGCAGGAGAAATCGTGGCGGCGCGATCAAGGATATAAGAACCGAAACGATCGAGCTTAGCGTCGCTGGTCTTTTGCTCCAATTGATCGGGCGATACGCCATAGGATACCAACGCGTCGTAAACCCGTTCGGCACGAGCCTTGCGCAATTTGGCATTGAACGAAGCCGGGCCGGTTTCGTTATCGGCATAACCGGTAATCACATATTTTTGATCTTTGTTGGCTTTGATGGCTTTGGCCACGGCTTTCAGCACAACCCGGTCTTTCCCTTGCAATTCCGAGCTGTTGATATTGTAATATACCGTAACGACGGGAGCAGGTTCTTCTACAACCTTCTCGACAGGACGGTTTTTGCAAGCGGCCAATTGTTGTTCGAGGTCGGCGATTTTACGATTTGCCTCACGCAATTGGGCAACCAACGCATCGCCCTCGGCATCGCTATACTTGCCCACGACAGGAGCCACAACCGGGATTTCGGGAGCTCTCCAACCACGGTCTTTGAATTTATAGGTTACACCTACCAGAGCCGACAATGCTTTACCGTGATTTCCTTCACCGGCGACAGTCGTCTCCATAACGTCCATACGGATATCCAAGTTGATAGCCCAAGCGTCGTTCAGACGGAAACGGTTCAGCAAACCGCCACGCATTCCTATGTTAAGATGGTTGGCTATATCGCCATCGCCCGACACGGCTACCGGAATACCCATACCTACATACAGGATAGGCGAATACACACGTTCGCGATACCCGCAGAACAGGCTGGCCAAATCGCCCATGACATCGAGCGCGGGGAACACCAGCGAGTAGGATTGCTTGTAATAGGTATCGTCGAGCATTTCGCCACCGATACCGTTACCCCACTTGGCGGCTCCTTTCATGCCATAGTAGTCGACGCCTAAGCGCAAACCGATAATGGGAGAGAACCATTTCTCCACATTCAGTCCGAACACAGGAGCGATTCTCTTGCCAAACGCGGCTTGGCTGTCAAATCTCCCCAAACTAAAATCCACACCACCTTCAAGTGAAATCATCCAATTGTCTTTGAAGTCGTTCAAGACAATTTCTTTGGAAGGTTCCGACTTTGCTTCTTCTTGTGAAGCAGCTGCAACTACCGACGGCATTCCCACAAAGGCAACCGCAAGTGAAATTGCAAATACAGTCTTCTTCATACTCTTTGTTTTTTTATTCTTTTATATACAAAGCCTATTAAAATGCGACAAAATCGCAATTGCTTTATAGACCCAATCAAATTATTGGGTAACGGTATATGTTTTTTCTCTTTTGACAAACAATTTTTATTTAAATTTACAACAGAGCCGTCTATTTTTTTTAAGATAAACGGCTCTGTCTATTTTTTTGCAATTATTTCTATATTTATCGTCCTATAAATGCCAGAATTTCCCGGGCGATGTTGTCGGGCGTAAATCCCAATTTTTCATCGAGCACCTTATAAGGCGCCGAATATCCGAAGCGATCCAGTCCATAGACTTTCCCCTTATTCCCAACCAGTTGCAACAAGGTCGAAGGCAAACCGGCCGTCAACCCGAATACCGGCTTATCGGCGGGGATTACAGCGTCGCGATACGATTGCGGCTGGTTCAGGAAAAGCCCGATAGACGGCGCCGAAACAATTTGCACCCGCACGCCCTTGTCGTGCAGCAGGTCGGTCGCCCCCACCAAAGTGGAAACCTCCGAGCCGTTGGCTACCAGCACCACATCGGGGTCTTCGTCTTTCAACAGCACATAGGCGCCTTTCTCGGCCTGCAACGCGTCTTGATAGCGGCAGCCCGAGAACGACGGCAAATCGGGAACATCTTGACGGGAAAGAATCAAAGCCGTAGGCGTGTCTTTATTCTCCATAGCCAACTTCCAAGAAACAAGGGTCTCTGCGCTGTCGGCGGGTCTCAACACCAATACACTGTTCTTCCCGCTGTGATTTTTCAATTGCTCCATCAAGCGTATCTGAGCCTCCTGCTCCACAGGTTCGTGGGTAGGGCCGTCCTCTCCCACCCTGAAAGCGTCGTGCGTCCATACATATTTTACCGGCAACTCCATCAATGCGGCCATTCGCACCGCCGGTTTCATATAATCCGAGAAGACAAAGAACGTCCCACACGCGGCCTGCATACCGCCATGCAACAAGAGTCCGTTCATAATCGAGGCCATCGTCAACTCGGCGACACCCGCATGCAAAAACGCCCCATGGAAATCGCCTTTGGCAAAAGCCCCTGTCTTTTTCAAGAAAGCCTCCGTCTTATCCGAATTTGCCAAATCGGCCGACGACACAACCATATTCTTCACATGCTCGGCCAAATAAGACAGGACATTGGCCGAAGCTGTCCGGGTAGCGACATTGGGTTTATACTCGATCGTCGAGAAATCGAGTTCGGGCAATTTGCCGGCATAGAAATCATGCAACTCGGCGGCCAATTCGGGATTCTCTTTCTCCCATGCGGCCTGTTCGGCCTTACGAGCGGCCGCAATCTGTTTCAGTTCCTCGGCTCTGCGGGCATAGAGAGCGGCTGTCTCGGGGAATATCACAAACGGATTCTCCACATCACCGCCCAGATTTTCCACGGTCTTCTCATACGAAGCCCCCGATTTGCTCAAAGGCTGCCCGTGTGTGGAATATTTTCCTTCGAATTTCTCGCCAGTGGCGGTCACACAGCCCCGTCCCATGATGGTTTTCCCGATAATCAATGTGGGACGTTCGGTCTCCCGGTTGGCCAATGCCAACGCATCGCGAATAGCCATCGGGTCGCTACCGTCTATCTCTATCACATTCCAATTCCACGCCCTGTATTTGGCCGCGGTATCCTCGTCGCTCACCGCATCGGTATCGGTCGAGAGCTGCACATCGTTGCTATCGTAAAACATGATTAAATTGTGCAAGCCCAAGAATCCGGCCACACGACCGGCGCCTTGCGATATTTCCTCTTGAACACCACCGTCCGAAATGTAGGCATAGATCTTATGGCTGCTCCACTCCCCGAATCGGGCGGCCATAAAGCGCTCGGCTATCGCCGCCCCCACGGCCATTACATGGCCTTGACCCAACGGGCCCGAGGTATTCTCTACCCCGTGCTTCACGTCGACCTCGGGGTGACCGGGAGTCACGCTTCCCCATTGGCGAAACGATTTCAAATCGTCCATCGTATAAAACCCCGACATGGCCAACACGCTATAAAGCATCGGCGACATGTGGCCGGGATCCAAAAAGAAACGGTCTCGATTGATCCATTTCGGATCGGCCGGGTCATACACTAAAAACTCGGAGTACAACACATTGATAAAATCGGCTCCACCCATAGCTCCTCCGGGGTGTCCCGACTTGGCTTTTTCAACCATCGCCGCCGTCAATACCCTGATGTTGTCGGCCGCTCTGTTCAACAAGTTCGTATCGTTCATGGGATTTTTTTTACAAAAATAATACAATTCATGTGTTTACAAACACAAATACGGTAAAAGTTCTCAAAAAAAAGGAGAGAGCGGGACGTATTCCCGCGCTCTCCCCATTTATTCCTTTTTATAACAATTACGCCAAACTATTTAACCGCTTTGGTGGCATTTACATTCCTGCTTCCTACCAAAGCGTAGAAGAGGATATACGCAGCGCAGAAGAGTACTACCCAATAGCTGGTCATGTAGTCGGTAAGATCGGCTACCGATGCTTGGATAGCAAGCATTACGGCACAGCCAAACACCATTGTCATAAAGATACCCGAAGCGACAGCCGTATATTTGCCCAAGCCTTCCACGGCCAGATTGAAGATACCTCCCCACATCACAGACGTGCAAAGGCCTACCAACAAGAAAGCAAAGATTCCGATAGGCACTTTGGCCCAGACGATAGACAACGTTGCCCAATCGATACCGGGAACATTCACTCTTATATCGGTAGGAGCGAACATACCGAAAGCTACGAGAACCAAAGTTGCCGTCGAGACCGTGGCAATCATGGTGCGGCTCGACACTTTATTGCCGATACTTGCACCCACAAAACGCCCTATCAACATCATAAACCAGTACACAGCCACGATAAGGCCGGCAGTAGCGGCGCTAATATTCAATTCGGGCGTATTCACAAGATACATATTGATATAAGTAGGAGTACCCACTTCGACACCCATATACAAGAAGATTGCCAAAATACCCAATACGAAGTGACGATATTTCATCGCGCCTTTGATAAGGTTTACATCGACGGGAGCTTGCTCGGGCTCTTCTATTTTGGTAAACAAAACCGTGAAAAAACCCACTACAAAGATACCCAACGCAATCATCAACGCAGGAGTCGCATCGGAGATCTTCGTTTCGGGAGTGATTTCACCGATAAGGGCACCCATGATGATATATACGGCAACAGCTGCGGCCGAGTTGAACACGCCTCCGGTTTGAATCAACTGGTTACCTGCGTTACCACCGCCACCGAGGATATTCAACATGGGATTTACCACGCAGTTCAGGATACACATGCAGAACCCCGAAATGAACGTACCTATCAAATAAACGGTAAATACGAGCCCCAAGCTATTTTCGACATTCAATTGGCCGCTAAACCATTGAACGAGAATACCCGTGATACCGAATGCCAAACCGATAAGAGCCGTCTTCTTGTATCCATATTTGGCGATAAGCATACCCGCAGGAATACCCATAACCAAGTAAGCCACAAAGTTTCCGTAGTTACCGATTTGAGCTAATACTTCCGAAATTTCTCCTTGTGCTTTAATGATATTTGCCATTGGCGAACAGAGGTTCGTCACAAATGCGATCATGGCAAAAAGCGCAATCATAACGAGAATCGCACCCCATTGTCTTTTTTGTTGTGTCATCTTTGTATAAAAATTTTTAATTAATGAAATTATGTGTGTTTTTATTTATTGTCTATCTGCACTTTGCCTTCTACCCCTTCAAAAAAGAAGGAAATCAAAGACAAAAGTAATGTTTATTATTTATCGGCGGCCATGTGGAAAGTATGTTTTTGAGCATAAAACCGAACATAACGTTTCACGACGTTTCGATATTGTCTCGCTCCTGTCGGTTCGCCCGGTCAATAGACCCGCTCCCCGAATATCGAAGTCCCTATGCGCACCAACGTACTGCCGTGACGCAGCGCCAACCGGTAGTCGTGCGACATGCCCATAGAAAGCTCGGCAAACACCGACTCATCGACCGCTCCCGACTTCTTCACCTCATCAAACAGTTGTTTCAACTCACCAAACTCCCGGTCTATACGAGCCTCATCGTCGGTCAAAGTAGCCATACCCATCAGCCCGCACACCCGCACATTCCGGTATTTCGCCAACGGATTGCCCGACAGCCAAGCCCGGCAGGATTCGGGTGTGAACCCATATTTACTCTCCTCCTGCGCCACATGTATTTCAAGCAGGCAATCGACCGTGCGGCCGCATTTGGCCGCCTCTTTATCGATGACCGACAGGAGTTTCTCGCTATCCACACTGTGAATGAGCGAGACGAAAGGCACGATATACTTTACCTTGTTGGTTTGCAGGTGACCGATAAAATGCCACGCTATATCTTTGGGCAAAACCTCGTATTTAGCCACAAGTTCCTGAACCCGGCTCTCCCCGAAGATACGTTGCCCCGCCCCATAAGCCTCCATCAAGGCCTCAGCGGGATGGAATTTCGAGACCGCCACCAAACGGGTCCCGGCAGGGAGCTCCCGGTTGAATCGATCAATATGTCGGGCTATTTCGTTCATGCTTGCAGACGGTCTTCTTCGGTCGATTTAGCTTCGGGATTAAACGGATAGACATCCATCAACGGGGTCTCGGTAATCGAAACAATCACCCAGTCGGCCATCGTACCTTTCATTCCGGCCACAAGATTTTTCAAAGCGGTCTCAAAATCGGAGGCTTGAACCAACATATACGAAGCCGTGCGCTTCTCCATGCCGCTTTTCTCGTCGAGCGTAATAAAATTGAGTTTGCATTTGTACCAACGGTCGCCCGTCTCGTCAAAAAAGAGCTCGCTGAAATTGGCTCGCTTCACGGCCGACACCGAAAACTCGCCCGAGATAAAGGGCGACACCTCTTCGATAATGCGAGCCTCGGCCTCGGTAAAGGACAAAGCGTCGACCAAATAGGGTTCTGTCACTTTTTTCTGCATGCCGTTTTCCAGCATCTTATCATATTTGACTTTGCATTCAAACCAGTTTGCCATATATCTTTTCTTTAAAAAAAGAAGGTGCGTTTGCACCCTCGGTTATTCAATATTCTATTTTATCGCTTTTGTTTTCCCATTTTTCAAAGGCCTTGATAGCTTCGTCGCGCATCATGGGCATGATTTTCAAATGGCGTTTCTCCATCGGGAGAGCCAACTCGTCGTAAATAAACGAGTCGTCAAAACCGATAGCCTTGGCATCGGCCTTTGTATTACCATAATAAACCCGGTTGAGGCGCGCCCAATAAATGGCGCCCATGCACATGGGACAAGGCTCGCACGAGGTGTATATCTCGCAACCGCTCAAATCGAATGTCCCCAATACACGAGCCGCCTCGCGAATGGCGTTCACCTCGGCATGCGCTGTCGGATCGTTCGACGCTGTGACCCGATTGGCTCCCCGGGCTATAATCTTTCCATCTTTCACTATTACGGCGCCAAACGGCCCCCCGTCGTGGTCGATATTATCGAGCGACAACTCGATGGCGTCGCGCATAAACGATTCTTTTCCACACATATTCTATATACAATTTATTTTACCGATCTTTCAATCCCGCGCCTCAAAAACAGCAGGAAAAAGAGAATAAACCTTTCTCACCTCCGCTCCACGCCGGGCTTGCTCCTTGCAAAGATATAAAAACAGATTTAACGAACGAACATCTCTTGTAAAAAGAGCGTCCCGATTTTAAGCATCTTTCAAACTTTTATTCACCTCTTCGATATATGCGAGCAGTTCTTCCCGGCCTACCCCTTTCTCCGACGACGTGGTAAAAATAGGAGGCAGTTCCTCCCACGTCTCGTGCAAAACCTCCTTGTAGCGAGCGATATTGCCCTGCAACACCACGGGGCCTATCTTGTCGATTTTCGTAAAGACGATAGCAAACGGCACCTCGTTCTCGCCCAGCCACTCCATAAATTCGAGGTCTATCTTCTGGGGTGCATGCCGGCAATCGAGCAGCACAAAAAGGCATGTCATCTCGGGGCGATAAAGCACATACCCCTCGATCATCTTGCGCAGCGCCTCGCGGCTCTCTTTGCCCCGGCGGGCATAGCCATAACCGGGCAAATCGACCAAATACCAACTGTCGTCGATAAGGAAATGGTTGATAAGCATCGTTTTACCCGGCGTGGACGAGGTTATGGCCAACCCCTTCTGGCGGGTGAGCATATTGATGAGCGACGATTTCCCCACATTGGAGCGTCCGATAAAAGCATACTCAGGCAAACCGTGCGAAGGACAATCTTTCACATGGCTGTTGCTGATTACAAATCGGGCTTTCTTTATTTCCATAATCCTGTATTTTCAGATTCTACCACCGACAAATATACTTCTTTTCTCCCGTTTTATTGGCATATTCCGTCCTTATTTCCTATTTTTGCCCGGCAACCGGGGAGGATACCGACAACACTTCCGCCCGACGGGTCGCCACGAAAGGGAAAACTATTTTATGGATCAACAATACTCTTCGAGCCTTCTCGAAAATGCCGTAAACGAATTTGCCAAGCTGCCCGGCATTGGCCGCAAAACAGCCCTCCGGCTGGTGCTTTACCTGCTGCGGCAGGAAGAGGGCGAGGCCGAGAAATTCGGGAACACCATCATCAGACTATGCAAGGAGATCAAGCACTGCCATGTGTGCCACAACATCTCCGACACCGATACCTGCGCCATTTGCAGCGACCCGTCGCGCGACACCAGCACACTGTGTGTCGTCGAGAATGTGAAAGAAGTGATGGTCGTCGAGAACACCCGCCAATTCCACGGTCTCTACCATGTGTTGGGCGGAGTCATCTCGCCCATGGACGGCATCGGGCCCGCCGACCTCGAAATCGAGAGCTTGGTCGACCGGGTGGCAGCCGGTGGTGTCAAAGAGGTAATTCTCGCTCTTAGCGCCACAATGGAAGGCGACACGACCAACTTCTACATCTTCCGCAAATTGGCTCCGTTCGATGTGAAAATCACCCTCATCGCCCGAGGTGTATCGGTAGGCGGCGAGTTGGAATACACCGACGAAATCACACTCGGGCGCTCGATTCTCAACCGCACCCTGTTCAGCGAAAGTTTCAAAGGATAAGATATACTATTTCAATCGCACAGGCGTTATACATTATATAATAGGAAAACCTCTCTCGTGGTAAAAGTCAGCATTGTCATCGTCAACTACCGGGTAAAGCATTTTTTGGAGCAATCGCTTCGATCGGTAAGAGCCGCCTTGAAAGCCTTTCCGATGGAAGCCGAGGTTTTTGTCGTCGACAACCACTCGCAAGACGACTCCCTCGACTACCTCACACCCCGGTTCCCCGAAGTCCGCTTCATCGCCAATACCGAGAACGTGGGCTTTGCACGAGCCAACAACCAAGCGATCGAATTGGCCACGGGGCAATATATTTTGCTACTCAATCCCGATACCGTCATAGCCGAGAGCACGCTATTCGAAGTATGCCAATTCATGGACGCACACCCCGATGCGGGCGGCGCAGGCGTGAAAATGATCGACGGGAACGGCCGGTTCCTGCCCGAGTCGAAGCGGGGATTTCCCACACCGTGGGTTTCGTTCTGCAAAATATTCGGGCTGGCGGCACTATTTCCCCATTCGCGTCTCTTCGGCCGATACCACTTGAAATACCTCTCGCCCGACCAATGCCACTCGATAGACATACTCTCGGGAGCTTTCATGTTCATGCGGCGCGAAACCCTCGACAAGAGCGGGCTGCTCGACGAGAGTTTCTTTATGTATGGCGAAGACATCGACCTCTCCTACCGGCTCGTTCTGGCAGGATATGCCAATTACTACCTGCCTACGCCCATTATCCACTACAAGGGCGAAAGCACCCAAAAAGGGAGTTTGCGCTATGTGCGCATCTTCTACGAGGCAATGCTCATCTTCTTTAAAAAGCACTACCCGCATTACAGCAAGGGATATGCGCTCGCCATCAAATGCTCCATTTTTTTCAGGGCGTCGCTGGCCGCGGCCTATCGGGTTATCACAGCCCCATTCTCCCGCCAGCCGAAACCCGAGCAAAAAGAGCCGGGTGAATGGTATATCATCTCGAATAACCCCGACGACATAGCCACACTTATGCCCGGCAAAAAACGCTATACCGCCCTGCCATCGGCCGACGGGATACCCGTCTCGAATAAAAAATCGGGAAAACGCTACGTCGTGTTCGATACCGGATTGCTATCCTTCCGGGAAATCATAGAAACGATACAACGGCTTTGTGCCGACGGCACAAAGTTCCTCATCTACAACCCCGAATCCCGGGTAATTGTCTCACCCAAAGAAATCTATACCCAACCATGAATTACCTCATCGGCCAGCAAACCGAGCTGCGGGCAGTCGAACCCGAAGACCTCGAAACTCTCTACCGCTGGGAAAACGACTCCTCGCTGTGGATATACGGCAATACCGTCGCCCCATTCTCCCGCTTCCTGCTCAAACAATATATCGAGAACTATACCGCCGACATTGCCCGGGACAACCAGCTGAGACTCATCGTCACCCCCAAAGGCGACCCCAAAGCCATAGGTGCGGTCGACTGCTTCGACTACGACCCCACCCACCGCAAAGCCGCGATCGGCATTCTCATCGACCCCCAATACACCCGCCGGGGCTTCGGCCGCGACGCCCTCGATACCTTCGTAAAATATGCCTTGGACTTTCTGCACCTGCACCAGTTGTATGCCCACGTTCCCACCGGCAACACGGCCAGCCTCGCCCTTTTCAGAGCCTGCGGGTTTGTCGAGAGCGGACTGTTGCGCGACTGGGTAAGGCTGCCGCACGGATACACCGATGCCTACCTCATGCAGAAAATAGCTGCAAATCCATAAAGAGAATACTAATTAAGCGAAGGCTCTTGCGGGGTGTTCAGCCACAACAAATACCCCTCTCCCATGCCCCGCACCGTCTCTCGCCAAAAGGATTCGTCCATTGCGGCCAAGCAGCGGCCGGGCGACTGCATAGCCGTCACCGCCCACGCCTCTTGCTTCAACTCCCCTTCGAGTTGACCCGGAGACCAGCCGCTATATCCCACCAAGAATTTCACATGGCGCCTCACACCCTCGTCGCTTTTCAAAAAATCGAGCAACATGTCGAAATCGCCGTTGGCAAAAAGCCCTGTCGCAACCTCCACCGCCCCCGGCAACGAGGCTATATCGTGCAGAAAAAACAAATGATCCGTCCCCACCGGACCGCCACAATAGACCGTAATCGACGGAATACCGTCCATACCTTCGAGCAATTCATTCAAGCGATAACGGGTAGGACTGTTCAGCACAAAACCCACCGCCCCCTTCTCGGAATACTCGGCCAAGCAGATAACCGCCCGCCTGAAACACCCCTCGTCGAGAAACGGCTCGGCCACGAGCAAAGCCCCCCGGTACGGCTGTATCAACTGCCTGCGTATATGTAACTCATTGCGCATACTCACTGTTATTTCAACGGCTCTCAAAATCGACTCTGCCGAGCCGCATCTTATCTTATCCAAAGATAACGAAAGGCGAGCGCAGAGGCAAAAGAAAACGAAGTTTTCAGTTTGGCCTATGCCGAGCCGCATCTTATCTTATTCAAAGATAACGAAAGGCGAGCGCAGAAACAAACGGAAACAAAGTTTTCAGTTTGTACTCTGCCAAGCCGCATCTTATCTTATCCAAAGATAACAAAAACTTTGCAGAACAAGAAAAATCGCCCCCCTTTTTTCTCCGGCCACACTCCCGCCAATATAGAACCGATATAAATTAAAGAATTAGAGCCCCGGGATAGATATAATCAGCAAGAAAACCTCCTATATTTGCACCCGTTATAACCACCGAAAATGAACGAACAAATCACCTTGACCGATACCGTTCGGGAGAAAAAAGCCGCCCGCGTCACTTGGGTGGGATTCTTTATCAACCTCGTCCTCTCGGCCGCCAAAATCGCAGCCGGCGTCGTAGGGCGAAGCAGCGCCATGATCGCCGACGGGATACATTCCCTCTCCGATTTCGTCACCGATTTCATCGTGATTATCTTTATCAAAATCTCCTCGAAAAACGAAGATAGCGACCACCCCTACGGCCACGGGAAATACGAGACATTCGCCACCATGCTCATCAGTTTCGCCCTCTTTATCGTCGCCATCGGCATTTTCTATTCGGGCAGCGTGAAGATATACGAAGTCCTCAACGGGCGCGTCATCGAGCGCCCCACCTATCTGGCACTCGTCATGGCGGCCGTCTCGATAGTCGTGAAAGAAGGGCTCTACTGGTACACCATTATCGTAGGCCGCAAAATCAACAGCCCCGCCGTCATCGCCAACGGCTGGCACCACCGTTCCGACGCCTTCTCGTCGATAGGCACGCTCATAGGCATTTCGGGAGCCATGTTCTTGGGCGAGCGCTGGCGCATACTCGACCCCATTACCTCGGTTATCGTGGGACTGTTCATCGTCGGTGTAGCTTACAAACTCGCCCGACCCAGCATACAGGAATTGCTCGAAGGCTCGCTCCCCAAAGAAGTGGAACAAAATATCGCCGAGAAAATACAGCAAACACCCGGCGTCATCGCCTTCCACCACCTGCGCACCCGCAAAAACGGCAACATATTCATCATCGACATGCACATCAAGGTCGACCCTGCCTCCTCGATCGTCGAGGCGCACGACATCGCCACACATGTCGAAAACCGGATCAAAGCCACCTTCGGCCGGCGCACCCGGGTCAATATCCACATCGAGCCCTATTTGCAAAAAAATTAAGCGATACCGATAGTATTTCCCCGTTTTTGCTTATTTTTGTACATAACCAACCGTAAAAACGAACAAGAACGGTGGTACGCCTTTCCCATATTTAAACCAATCGAAAAAAACCGACTCAAAATTCTACTAATCTTTTAAAAAAACCATAGCCATGAAGAATCTGATTTTATCCCTATGTTGCACAATTATTTCATTAGGAACTTTTGCACAGACAGAATCCGAACATCTCACATTCAAAGGTATTCCCATTGATGGAAATTTAAATTCTTTCGTCCAAAAATTGAAAGCGCAAAATCTCACTTACATTAGTGAAGAAGATGGAGCAGCCATACTTATGGGAGAATTTGCTGCTTATAAAGATTGTACAATCGGTGTTATATCTTTAAAAGAAAAAGATTTAGTCTATAAGACCACCGTTATATTTCCTTCTTATGAAACATGGTCTTCTTTATCGGACAATTACTTTACAATAAAAGACATGCTATCACAAAAATATGGAGAGCCCGCTGTTTGTGTAGAAGAGTTCCAATCTCGTGTCGAGCCCTATGACGATCAAATGAGAATGCATTTTGTTCAATCTGACCTGTGCAAGTATCAAACCTCATTTGAAACCTCCAAAGGGAGCATTCAACTATCTATTTTCCACCAAGATTATTCCAATAATTTTGTCTTATTGGAATACTTCGACAAAATAAACGGAAAAGTCGCATCCAATAGAGCTCTGGACGATTTATAATTTACCGCATAAATCGCCAACAACAAGAAGAAGGTAGCGCCTCAAAATGATAAATTTTGGCGCAGTCCCTTAGGTGTGTTAGAATTGATAAAATGCAAGGCATTGAGGGTGAGGGCGACAGGAGTTTACTCCCGTAAATGACTTAGCCCGAATCCCCGATAATAACGCAGCAGTTTGCAATGATGACACACCGCCCAAAGCCATTAAAAAGAATATCATTTAACCATCACCCACCTCCCCTATACTCCCCATATGAATATAGGGGAGGAAACGCATTTTAAACTCCTCTCCTGTGTTTTGCGAAGCAAAATATAGGGGAGGTGGCACGCAGTGACGGAGGGGTTGAGGAAACGGCAAGCGTTTCCGGTAGGGAAAACCGCCTTTATCGGGCCGGCAGGACGCCTGCCGACGGAGGATATAGGGCGAGGACTGTCTGAGCGAAGCGAGTTCCGCAGCCCCCGACGACGGCAGCAGCGACCGAGCGAACAAGCCCGATAACAGCGGCAGCGCTTCTTGGTTCGTTCTTCTCGCTGCTGAGAAGAATGAACAAATAGAAATCCTCTGTGTTTTCTGCAAGAAAATATAGGGGAGGTGGCACACAGTGACGGAGAGGTTTAAATAAATGGGGCTAATTTTTATCACCACGCCATAAATAGGAGTTCCCCTCACCCGAAATTTGCGACATAACCTCTTAAACGCAATTTTCGATGATGAACGAACGCAATGTAATCAACGGCACCCTTGCCTCGTATCTGGCTTGGGCGGCCGACTTTGTCTCCCCTATCCGCTGGTTCCTACTAGCTGCTCTGGCCTTGGTGCTGGCCGACTTGAAATTCGGCATCGACGCCGCCCGCCACCGGGGCGAAACCATTCGCAAAAGCCGGGCCATACGCCGCAGTGTCAACAAGATGATCGACTACATCTGTTGGATATTGGTCGCCACCAGCTTCGGCGAGGCTTTCGGCGCCCCATTCGGCATTCCCATTCTGCCGGCTATCGTATTGCTGGTAGTCTATGGCTGCGAAATCAACTCCTGTTTCAACAACTATTTCGAAGCCCACGGCAGCCGCCTGCGCGTCGACATATTCAAGTGGTTCAAGAGCAAAAGCGACATTATCGCCCCCGACAGTAAAACGGGCGACGGCGACACACCTCCACCCTCCGACGGGAAAGAGCCACCCGGTCGATAACAATAATTTACGCCAAACATAGCCGTTTTCGCCCAAAGTTTTGTAAATTTGCGAAAATTTACAAACTTATCGTCTATGAATATTCTCGATCTAAGCGAACAAGAGATAATTCGTCGAAACAGTCTCGACGAAATGCGCAAATTGGGTATCGACCCCTATCCTGCCGCCGAATATCCGGTAACCGGTTATGCACAAGAGATAAAAGACAATTTTGTCGACGGCGCCGAAGAACCCCGCCAAGTTTCCATTGCGGGCCGCATCATGAGCCGGCGCATCATGGGCAAAGCCTCGTTTATCGAGTTGAAAGACTCGACTGGCCGTATCCAAGTCTATATCTCGCGCGACGATCTCTGCCCCGGCGAGGACAAAGAGTTGTACAACACGGTATTCAAAAAACTGCTCGACATCGGCGACTTCATTGGGATTCGCGGTTTTGTGTTCCGCACCCAAATGGGCGAAATCACCGTCCATGCTCAGGAAATGACCGTGCTGGCCAAGTCGATACGTCCCCTGCCCATCGTGAAGATGAAAGACGGCGTAGCCTACGACGCCTTTGAAGATCCCGAGTTGCGTTACCGCCAGCGCTACGTCGATTTGGTAGTAAACGAAGGGGTGAAAGATATTTTCGTAAAACGCAACAAGGTATATACCTCGATGCGCGAGTACTTCAACGCCCGGGGCTATATGGAAGTAGAGACCCCTATCTTGCAGTCGATTCCCGGCGGCGCCGCCGCACGTCCCTTCATCACGCACCACAACGCGCTCGACATTCCGCTTTACCTGCGCATTGCCGACGAGTTGTACCTCAAACGCCTGATCGTAGGCGGCTTTGAAGGAGTCTACGAGTTCTCAAAAAACTTCCGCAACGAAGGCATGGACCGCACCCACAATCCCGAGTTCACCTGTATGGAAATTTATGTCTCCTACAAGGACTACAACTGGATGATGGATTTCACCGAGAAGATGCTCGAGAAGATTTGCCTCGATGTAAACGGCACGACCGACGTGAAAGTGGGCGACAACATCATCAGCTTCAAAACACCATTCAAGCGCATCACCATGATCGACGCCATCAAGGAACATACCGGCATCGACATCAACGGCATGAACGAAGAACAACTGCGCGACGTGTGCAAACAGATCGGCGTGGAAATCGACGAGACTATGGGCAAAGGCAAAATCATCGACGAGATATTCGGCGAAAAATGCGAAGGCCATTACATACAACCCACCTTCATCACCGACTACCCTATCGAAATGTCGCCCCTCACCAAGCGCCACCGCGACAACCCCGAGCTGACCGAGCGCTTCGAGCTGATGGTCAACGGCAAAGAGCTGTGCAACGCCTACTCCGAGCTGAACGACCCCATCGACCAACGGTTGCGCTTCGAGGAACAATTGCGCCTGTCGGAGAAAGGCGACGACGAAGCCATGTTTATCGACAACGACTTTATCCGAGCCCTCGAATACGGCATGCCGCCCACATCGGGAATGGGTATCGGCATGGACCGGCTCGTTATGCTCATGACCGGGCAAACCGCCATACAAGAAGTGCTACTCTTCCCGCAAATGCGCCCCGAGAAAACTCAAAAACGAGATAACGAAGCGGCCTACACCGCGGTAAATATCCCGGCCGAATGGGTCGCACCCATACAAAAAGCCGGCTACCTGACCGTGGCCGATATGGCCGAAGCCAATCCCAACAAACTGCACCAAGAAATCTGCGGTATCAACAAAAAATACAAACTCGAGCTACCCAACCCTTCGGTCGACGACGTAAAAAATTGGGTGGAAAATGCCAAACAATAATTCCTGCACGATGGCTGTCCCCGGCAAAATAGCAATTATGGGAGGCGGAAGTTGGGCCACCGCGTTGGCCAAGCTCGTCCTCAACAACGCCGACAATATCTTGTGGTACATGCGGCGCGACGACCGCATCGCCGATTTCAAACAAACCGGACACAACCCCGTGTACCTGTCGGACATCACTTTCGACACCTCGCGCATCTATTTCAGTTCCGACATCAACGAGATCGCCGAGGCGGCCGACACTCTTGTGCTGGTAACCCCGTCGCCCTACATGAAGTCACACTTGAAAAAACTCACGACCGACATCAGCGGGAAATTCGTCGTTACCGCCATCAAAGGCATCGTCCCCGACGAGAACATGATCGTCACCGAGTATCTGAAAGAGTTCTACCATGTACCGGACCCGAACTTGGCCGTCATCGGAGGCCCCTGCCACGCCGAAGAAGTAGCCCTCGAACGGCTATCCTACCTCACGATCGGCTGCAACGACATAGAAAAGGCCAACCGGCTGGCCGATACAATGACAAGCGCAAAACTGAAAACCATCATCTCGACCGACGTAAAAGGCATCGAGTACTCGGCCGTGCTGAAAAACGTTTACGCCATCGCCGCCGGTATCTGCCACGGCATGAAAAGCGGCGACAATTTCCAAGCCATGCTCATCTCCAACGCCTTGGCCGAGATGGGCCGCTTCCTGCAAGCAGTTTCGCCTTGCGAGAACCGCAACATCAGCGACTCGGTCTATCTGGGAGACCTGTTGGTGACCGCCTATTCCCGATTCAGCCGCAACCACAACTTCGGCTCCATGATCGGGCGAGGCTATTCGGTGAGCGCCGCCAAAATGGAAATGGAGATGATTGCCGAAGGCTATTTCGGAACCAAGTGCATGTATGAAATAAATGAGCACTACCATGTGAACATGCCCATACTGCAATGTGTTTACGATATACTATACCGTAAAGTATTGCCCCGGCACGCCATCGAGAGCATATACGATACATTTCTATAATAAAACTAATATAGTCTCACAATGAAATCAATCGAACTGAACATCGAAAAAGCCTTGGGTACCGTATCCAAAAGCGAAGTCTTCGCCTTGGAAGACAAAGCAAAAAACGGCATTGAAATGCTGCACAAAGGAACCGGAAAAGGAAATGACTTCTTAGGGTGGCTGCACCTCCCTTCCGAAATAACCGAGGCTCATCTGGCCGACCTCGAAGCCGCCGCGAAACAACTGAAAGACCGCTGCGAAGTCGTAGTCGTTATCGGCATCGGCGGGAGCTACCTCGGAGCGAAAGCCGTCATCGAGGCATTATCCGACTCCTTTGAATTCCTCCGCCACGAGCATAAAAATCCCATTATCCTCTTTGCCGGCCAAAACATCGGCGAAGACTACCTTTTTGAGCTTCAATCGCTCTTGAAAGACAAAGCGTTCGGTATCGTCGTCATCTCGAAATCGGGAACCACGACCGAACCCGCTATCGCTTTCCGCCTGCTCAAAGAACAACTCGAAGCGCAAGTAGGCAAAGAGGAAGCCAAACACCGTATCGTAGCGATCACCGACGCAAAAAAAGGCGCCCTGCGCAAATTGGCCGACACCGAAGGCTACAAAACCTTTGTCATCGCCGACAACGTAGGAGGACGATTCTCGGTGCTCACCCCCGTAGGACTGTTGCCCATCGCCATAGCCGGGTTCGACATCAGAGCCTTGGTTGCCGGCGCCATAGCCATGGAAAAAGCCTGCGGTGAAAACATTCCGTTCGCCGAGAACCCCGCGGCTATCTACGCCGCTACCCGCAACGCCCTCTACCAAAGCGGTAAAAAAATCGAAATCCTCGTCAACTTCAACCCCAAACTCCACTTCTTCTCGGAGTGGTGGAAACAACTCTACGGCGAGAGCGAAGGAAAAGAAAACCTCGGTATTTTCCCCGCGTCGGTCGACTTCACCACCGACCTCCACTCGATGGGGCAATGGATTCAAGAAGGCGAAAGAAGCATCTTCGAAACCGTCATTTCGGTAGCCGAGATGAAACACTCCGTAACCATACCCGCCGATAAAGAAAATCTCGACGGGCTCAACTACCTCGCCGGAAAACGGGTCGACGAAGTAAACAAAATGGCCGAGCTCGGCACGCAAATCGCCCATGTCGACGGCGGTGTGCCCAACCTCAAAATCGTAATCCCCGAACTCTCCGAAAACTACTTGGGACAACTCATCTACTTCTTTGAAAAAGCCTGCGGTATAAGCGGCTACATCTTGGGAGTGAACCCCTTCAACCAACCGGGCGTAGAAGCCTACAAACGCAACATGTTCGCCCTGCTCAACAAACCCGGATACGAAGAGGAGAGCAAAGCCATACAAGCTCGCATCTAATCCCCCTCGTCGATACACAAGAGACGGCTTGCCACCACCTCAACGGCAAGCCGTCTTTTTTTATCTCGAAAAAAAAACTATTTTTTCAATATATTTATTACCTTTATCCCCGTATTAAACAACACCTTAAATGATGAAAAAATTAATTACGCTCTTTTTATCGCTATGCGGCATCTCAACGTCCTACGCCGTACTCCAATCGCCCGTGGCGCTCCCGGCGACCGATGTCACCGACAACTCCTTCACCGCCAATTGGCAGCCGGTAGAGAACGCTTCGAGCTACATACTCAACGTTTTCTCGTATAAAATGACCGACTCGGGTACCGAAAAAGCAACCTTGACCGAAAGTTTCGAAGGTCTGGTGCCCCTATCCTCCACCTCAAAACGAAACAAATACATCGATTTCGAAAATTCGGAGCTCCCCGAAGGGTGGACTCTCGCCGTAACCAGCGGCTCGGTGCGCCAACTCTACACCGCCAGTGTCGCCAACGACCTCACCTCGATTCATTCGGGAGAAATCGCCCTCGCGTTCGACGCCGAAGGCGACTCTATCGTTACACCGTTGCTCTCGGCGCCGGCCTCGAAACTCTCGTTTTGGATAAAAAACGCCAATGGCAACGGCTCCGTCTCGGTTTACGCATTCGACGGAACCCGCTGGGAACCGATCGGACAAGTCGAAACCGTCTATTATACCAACGGCGGCACCGTGGAATACACCAACGAAATTCCCGTGGGGTGTATCCAATTTAAACTCATTTACACCGACAACTCCCCCGAAATGAATAGCCCCACGGCTATCGACGACATCAGCATCACCTATGGCGGAGAGGTAAAAACCCGTGATTACCTCGTTTCCGAAAAATCAATCACCGCAACCTCCGAGCCCGTCTCTGGACTGACCCCCGACACCGACTACTTCTATACCGTCAAAAGCACCGACGGCAACGAGACATCGCTCGAATCGAATATTGTCGACGTATTCGCATTTGCCGGAGAACTCAAAAAGCCCGAGCTTAAAGACTTCACCGACATTGAACCCGGACAATACACCGCCAACTGGAACTCGGTTGTCGGCGCCGACGGATATGCACTCTACAACGTCTACACCCACATTGCACAACAAAACGAGCCTGCCAAAGTCGTCCTCTATGAGAACTTCGACGCCTTCACCGGCGGAACCATCGACCTCCCCGTTGACGACATAGGCACCACCAACTACGACGAATACACCACTGTGCCCAACTGGAAAGCCGTCTTTGGCTGCTGGACCGACGGTATGCTCGGCGGCATCAGCGTCACTACCCCCGAAATCTCCATGAGCAACACCAACGGATTCACAATAAAAGCCCGCATCTATGGAGCCAAAGGCGACAAGATAAATTTCAATAACTTGGGAAACTCCGAAAAGGAAATGCGAATCCTCACCAAGGAAGGATATAACGACATCACCATAACATTCGGCCAAAACAGCGAGATCACTCAAATCGAAATCTATTTCCAGCAAAACGACTACATGAAAGAAATGTATATCGATGAGTTTACCATCACACAAGACCTCGCACAAGGCGACCAGTTCAGCTACGACTACGATTACCTCCTTGTCGAAGGCCGACGCACCAATAGCTACACCTTCACCGAATTGCCACAGGCTTGGGGCGACCAGTTTGCATTCCGCATGAGCGCCTACGCCATCGCCGACAACAAAGCCTATCAATCCGAATGGACCGAATTGACCAATGTCCCCATTTCGGCCGGAATCTCCTCGACAACCCTCGATGAAAACGGTGTAAAAATAATCTCCGCCCCCGGTCATACCGTCATACGGTTGTCCCAAGCCCAAGAGATTAACATATACGATCTGCAAGGACGCATCGTTTGGCAACAACAAGGCGAGGAAGGCGACAACACCGTCACGCTGAACCCGGGTCTATACCTGTTGCGTTGTGGCAACTACTGTGCCAAATTCGTAAGCCGGTAACCCGTTTACAATCACCCGTCAGGGGCGATACATTCCCCAGCCGGGACCAATGAATACCAAAAACATTGAGGCCATTTCTATCAAATAGAAATGGCCTCAATGTTTTTTTTGATGACAAGCGTACGGCTCCGGAAACCCTTCGAATCGCCCGTTCCATCATCACAGGTTGCCATATATGATATCCCTTCTACCGGCGGCAAAGAATGGCGGACGAAAAAATCGACTTGGGTATTGTCCCTTGGTTTTACACCCGCCTTAAAACATATATTTGAGAGAAAAACAAAGAAAAAGCACCGAAAATACATTGATTTTCAGTGCTTTATTACTCAGTCGGGGTGACAAGATTCGAACTTGCGACCACACGCCCCCCAGACGCGTACTCTAAACCGGGCTGAGCTACACCCCGCTGATTTGGTGATGCAAAATTAGTTCATTTTTTTATACCTACAAAATTTTGAAGCATTTTTTTCTTCTGTTTTTTTACCTCGCTTTTCTAATCGCCTGTCCAAGAAGCGATAAAGATTACAATTTGAAAAGGTCGCGGTAGAGGTCAAAGGCCACAAATACCTGTTCCTTATCGACATGTTGGTCAATAACCGGAGCCCCTATCGCTTTGAGGAGCGTAAAATTAATGTGCCCGGCTTCGTTTTTCTTGTCGTGCGTCATCAACTCATAAAGGGTTTCGTAGTCTTTGCAGGTAAACGGGAAAGCGCCGTAGTGCCGATAGATGTAAGCGGCGAGTTGGGTAATCGTTTCAGACGGGAATTTGAGGTAGTGATGCGACAGCAGCAACTCGCACACTGTCCCCCATGCCACGGCATACCCGTGCGGGACAGGTCTCTCCTGCCGATGAGACAGGCTTTCGAACGCGTGGCCGACAGTATGCCCCAAGTTCAACGCTTTCCGTATGCCTTTTTCAAAAGGGTCTTCGGCCACGATACGCTGTTTTACCTGTACCGATTCTTTGAGCAAGACGAGCAATCGGTCCCAATCGGGAGCCGACAAGTCGAAATCGAGCAACGAGCGATAGGTCTCGGCATTGTCGATGAGCGCATGCTTCAACATCTCGGCATACCCCGAGAGGAGTTCTTCATGAGGAAGCGTGTGCAAAAACCGGGTGGAAACAACGACCGCGTCGGCGGGGCAGAAAGCCCCTATCTCGTTTTTCAGGCCGTTGAAGTTGACACCGGTCTTTCCTCCTACGGCGGCGTCGACGGCACCGAGCAGGCTGGTAGGAATGTTTATAAAACGTATGCCCCGTTTGAAACAAGCCGCCGCAAAACCGCCCAAATCGGTCACCATTCCGCCTCCGAGATTGAGCATGAGCGATTTACGGGTAGCGCCGTGTTGACTCAACTCGGCCCATACCGAAGCAAGGGTTTGCAGCGTTTTGTGAGTATCGCCGGCATCGATAACGATGACCCGGGCCGAAGGCGGGAGCGATTCGACGATATGTGGGAACGACATTTCCCGCGTGTGGGTGTCGCAAAGGACAAACAGCGTGTCAAATGCGATACCCCCGATGAGCTCGGCGAGAGCCCGTCCGGGATCGGACGTGAATATGATTCTTTGCGACTCCATACAAATAGGGGTTATCGGGTGGTTCTAAGCGCTTTTATCAACTCATCGACATGGTCGGCAAAATCGGGCATAGAGGGGAATACCATATCGGCTCCGGCATCGAAAAGGGCTTGTGCCGGGATAGGCCCGGTGTTGACCGCCACGGTGAATACTTGCGCCGCCGTCCCCGACACGACACCCAACGGGGCATTCTCGATAACGATAGCTTCGCTTGCATCGACTCCGGCTTTGGAGAGCCCCATTAAATAAGGTTCGGGACTGGGTTTTCCCTCTTTGACATCATAGGCCGTCACCTTGTACTCCGGCTTGAATACACCGGGATAATCAATATCGAGACGGTCGAGCAGCGAACCTTGTCCCGAACCGGTGACCAATACAGGGCGTATGCCGTTTTCGATAAGCCGCTGCAACATGCGATCGGCTCCCGGCATGGGAACAATCGTAGCCAGCTCGTTGAAATATTTCTCTTTGACGGCATAAATTTCGGCACACTCCTCGTCCGACAATTGCCGGTTGAAATGCTTGTCAAATAAGAATTTAAGAGTACTGGCGCCGGTTCGGCCTTCATACAGGTAAAATTCTTCTTTGGTACATTTGATTCCCATAGGGACAAGGGTGCGATACCACGCCTCGACATGATTTTTCATCGAGTCGTAGAGCACGCCGTCCATATCGACAAGAGCGGCTTTGGGGTTTACACACGGTATATCGTGTCTCGAAAGGTAGTTTTTAATAGCTGTATATTCCACCATACTACGATGTTTATTTTTTTACAAATGTAGAGATTTTGGGGTAATCTGCCAAGTGAAGCCGGTTAAAGCACCTATTCTACGCTCGCTTATTACGGGAAACGGTATTCAGTACGGAAGCCCAAACCTTTCGGCAAATGAGCTGGGCATCGTTTGCAGAGCGTGAACGATACGTTATTTTTACATAAAAAAAGAAGTTGCGCAGGTTTTACCCAACATATTTTAAGGGTTTATATTATCTTTGCGAAGCAAAACAAAGCGCTGTCGCTCATCGCAAAAAGGGGCGAAATGGAATGGCGAACTTTGTTTTCGGTCGATTTTCGAAACTGATAATTATTGAGGATATGAAAAAAGTATGGTCAAAGTGGATTCCGACCTGTGCGATGGGCTTCGTTTTGTGTGCCTGCGGAGGCGGAGTAGCCGATGGCGATTATGCCGGAGCGTTTAAAGAATATGCGAAATCGGAGTTGAAAGCGGGAACGTGGTCTTTGTCGGCCGACGAAAATCTCGCGCTGGAAAATATCGATTCTATCCAAGCCGAAACCCTTCATCAAGTGACCGTCGGCGACAGCCTTCGCATAGGGCGTCAAGAAGCTATCGATACCTATGTCTCTACCGAACAGCAATTGAAATACGAGATGGAACTGGCCGAGCACAATTGCAAGCTCGACGAGAACAGCCAGTATGCCCGCCGCGCCTACTACGAGCAAAAGCTGAGAGACGCCGTGCGCGCACATGGCAACGACCGCAACTATGCCTCGAAAATCGAAGGCTACAAACAGGCTATCGAACGTTTGCCCAAGAACCACGAGGCGTATGAGAAATTCGATAAAGACCGGGATTTCTCCTATATTCGGGTGTATGAGACCGCCAAGGCCGCATACGAACAATTTGTAGCTAAAAGCGTAGAGGATTATATCGGCTCATACGCTTCGCTCGTGCAATATGCCGACCGCGACACGACCGAAGTGTTGGGGACTGTCGCCCGTGTGGACTTCGTTACGCCCGACGGCCACCAGTCGGCTGTCGTGTTGTTCAACGACAAACCCACTTTCGTAAAATCGATTCTCACCGATACGCAAGCCATAGAAGAGGCCGAGCCGGAGGCCGATGCCGCAGAGTATGAAGCCGAATAAATAAATACATCGATAAAGGCCCCGCCAAGGCGGTGTCACGGCAAACGAGAGGCCGACCCAAAAGAGATTTTGGGCGGTCTCTTTGTTTTATTATAGAAAAAGATGACCACATTACTTTTTACCG
>CALUFO010000004.1 GCA_944320015.1 uncultured Barnesiella sp.
TAGTGCTTGATTATTAATGATTTGCAATTTTATGATATTTCTTGAATATGTAGGTTCGAGAGCCTGTCTCTCCGCAACAAAGGGTGTGAATCGATAAGGTTTGCGCCCTTTTTTATATAGGCTTTATTGTGTTCACATCTCTACCTTGTTTAGATTTTCCATCATTTTCTTCAGATTCGCGGCATTTTGCTCATCAGAAATTGTCGGGTCTTTCATGAAGCGGGCACAGGGCAATTCCGGGCAGCCGCCGCAGGTTTTTCGCCGTTGTCCCTCGCAGCATTTCCAGATAGGGCACACGTCGTCGCCGATGTATTGCAGCCAGTAGACTTTACCTTTTATTTTGCGGCATCCTTTGCATTCTTTGGGGAAAGAGGGACATTCTACGCATCTCGTCCCACAGGGGGAAGGATAGAAGTAATCGTCTTTCCAATACCACCATTTGCATTTTTCGGTGTCGGGATTTTCTGTGTTGACATAATACTCCAAAGCTCGATACAGATAAAGTTGGCAACGGTCTACGGCGCAGCCGCGCAACCGACATTCTTCCCGATATAAATCATCGGCACTCTTTCCTTTCAGAGATTCGATAGAAGTATAGCCCATAGCTATCAAGTCTTTTTCGGTGGTATCTCCTACATTGGGTATTTTTCGTAGCTCGCTCATAATTTCGATAGCTTATTGGATTTTGTCTTTTGATGTAACGGTTTTTATGCAAAAGTGTCGCACGATGATTGGGGATAGTAGCGTGGTTGCCAGAACCAACAGCCACAAATTGCCTGTCGATGGATTATAAGCGGCAAGAAGTTCCGCAACGGTATTGCCCCCGGCAACTCCTGCCGCAAATTCAAAAGTAATGGTCAACAACGCCCAGCATGCCCCTATCAGCCAGTATTCTTTGGTTGTGTGGGTTTTCACTATTCGGGACAGCAGCAGCCAAGTAATCAGGAAGATGCACACGCTTAATATAAGCCCGCTCACAGGCAATGCCCATTCCTCTCCGATAGCTTTCGCCAATACATATTCCCTCAATCCTCCGTTAAGAATAGCCACCGGGATAAAGCACAGCCAGATTATAAGGGATTTCAAGATGTTCATAACGTCTTCTCCATTACATAGTTTGTCAGCCAAAGCCGATTGGCTTTCGCTTTCTGTTTCTTCACCACCTTGTAGCCACGCTTCTCGAAGAATGGCCGTGCGGTGATGCTTGCTTCAACGCTTATTTTGTGTACGCCATATCCACGAGCCATCTTTTCCACTTCCGAAAGCAAGAAAGTCGCTATGCCTTTTCCCTGCCAGCCCTTATGGACAAACAAGGAGTACAAATAGCCTTCGGCGTTCATGGAGGAAAAGCCGATGATATTGCCTTGTCCGTCAAGAGCACCGATATAATCGTTCTTTGCCAGCAGCTCTTTCCAATGCTCTATGCTGTCTCCGCACGAAGCCCAGTCTGCTACTTCCTCTTTGGTGTAGTCTTTGGAATTGACGGTGAGGACCGTAGTGTGGAACAACGCCTGCATCTCCGGAATATCTGTTGCGGTAAGTGGGCGTATGGGCAACTGTCGGGCAGATTCCCATTCCTCTTTCGTCATTCTCATGAAATGCTCCGTGCGTACATCTCCCAATGGAGAAGGTTTGCCTTCTTCCGTATGATGAAAACGGAATCCGCATTTCTCCATCACCCGGCGGGATTTCGTATTGCCGTCGTAATATCCGCACCAGACGGCAGTCATTCCCAAGTCCTCGAAACATCGCCGCAGCAGACGGCGCACGGCTTCAGGTATCAAGCCCTGTCCCCAATATGGTTTCCCTATCCAGTAACCAATCTCGGCCTCGTCCGCCTGCATTTGGGCGCTATGCAGGCTATCTCCGAACATGATACCCACACTGCCTACTGGTTCGTCCGTCGCCTTCAATACCACCGCATACGTTTCGGGAGCGGCAAATACAGTGCGGATTACATTCAAGCTATCTTCCACTGAAATATGGGGCGGCCAGCCCGCAATAGGCCCGATTGCCGGGTCTTGGGCATATTTATATAGCGCCTCGGCGTCGGATTCTTGCCAAGGACGAAGCTGTAATCTCAAGGTGGTCAGCAGGCATGTGCTTTTATCCATTGTCGTCGATGATGATAGTTTTTTCAAAAATAGTGATTATACTTGAATTGTCGCTTCCTATTTATTGAATATTATGAGTCATCACTTCGAATCGCAGCGATATGCCTTTATTATATATAGTGGATTTTGTGCTTGATTGGTGTCAATATTTGATCATGATTTTTTGTATGGACTCCCTGTATTCCGAAGGTGTTTTTCCCCGGCTTTTTTTAAAGATGCGATTGAAATTCGAGATATTGTTGAACCCACACAGGAAGGCTATTTCGCTAATGGAGTGTGTTGTCTCGAATAGCATTTTTGTAGCGTTGCTGATTCGTATATCGTTAATATAGTCGACGATGTTTCGGTTGGTTCGCTTTTTGAAGAAATGACTGAGGGCAGAGTCGCTCATGGATACGATCTCGGCGATGTCGCTCAGTCTGATAGGTTTCATATAATTTTGGTTTATAAACTCGTTGATTTTTGCGATTCGGCGGCTTTTAGAGTCTCGTAGAATACTGTTATTGTCGAATGTTCCGCTGGCAAGGATGCGTTGACGGGGGTTGGTCGATAAATCGTAGAGGAGGGCAAAGAATTCGAGACAAACATTGAATCCGGTCATTTGGGTCATGGCGATTATTCGTTTGATAATGTCTGATTCGCGGTCTTCGGTAAATTGAATGCCTCGTCTCGATTTTTCGAGCATTTCCTTTATGGAGGAAAACATTCTCTTTTGGAGAATAGGGAAAGAGAGAAGTTGTTCATGAAATTGTATGGTAATGACATGGTTACTGTCGATATTGTTCCCTTCCCATTTATGTGGAACGTTAGGCCCTGTGAGAACTAAATCGACATCTTCAAATGGTTCTATGGAATCACCCACGATGCGTCGTCCAAAATCCCATAGAACCAGATTTAATTCAAAATCGGAATGGAAATGTATTGGATAGTCAAAATCGGCTTTCGGGTGGTTGAGGATAATGAAGAGGTCGTCTCCATTGAGAGGTGTGATTTCGTGTTGTATATTTTTCATAATAGGAGCATTTTAATGTGAAGTACAAATATATAAAACAATTTGTGTAATATCAATAATGTATGTATTTATATTTTTATAAGGATATATTGTAATTTGCTGGTATATAGATTTATATAAATATATATGATGTTATTTTGAAAAAATATAATGAAAAATCATTTAGATATATTCAATATAATATAGGCATTCAACCAAAATGTATTAAATATATGTAATATTTTGGATTAAATTTGTCATAAAAATTAATGTCAAATAATTATGAAATTGAAAAAATACGAAGGAAACCCGATATTGTCTCCTAACCCGAAAAATTATTGGGAAAACTTGGTGGTTTGTAATCCTGGTGTGATTTATGACAATGGCGTGTTTCATATGCTGTATAGGGCTGCCGGTGATGATGCGGAGCATTTAGTGTATTTGGGGAAAGCCGAAAGTGTGGATGGGATTCATTTTGAACGGATTTCTGATGAACCGGCATTCGCTCCGGGAAAAGACTCGTTTGATGCGGGCTCGAACGAAGATCCTCGTATTGTGAAAATTGGTGATGAGTTTTTTATTACATACGCTTTCCGCCCTTATTTTGCAGGACAGTATTGGAAAAATGAATATGACCAAGTCGAGGCGCCAGAGCATGATCCTAATGCACCGAAGTGCTTGCGGGAAAATATAAGCAATTCGGCATTGGCGGTCTCGAAAGATATGCGTCATTTTAAGAAGGTGGGGCGAATTACTGAGCCGTCGTTGGACGATCGCGATGTTATCTTGTTTCCCGAAAAAATAAATGGTAGGTATTGGATGCTTCATCGGCCGAAAGATTACATTAATGCGAATGGCAATTATGGTACGGATTATCCGTCGATTTGGATTAAGAGTTCCGATGATTTGATGATGTGGAACACCAAGAGCCAATTGCTGATGAAAGGAGAGGAGGATTGGGAAGTTAAGATAGGGGGGAATACACCACCTATTAAGACCGAAGAGGGCTGGTTTCTCCTATATCATGGCGTGGATAAACATTTCACTTATCGAGTGGGTGCTGCGATTCTCGATTTGAATGACCCTACAAAAGTGCTGTACCGGACAAAAGATTTTATTCTTGAGCCAGAGACCAAGGAGGAAACACAAGGTCTGTATCGATGGGGAGTTGTATTTCCTATGGGCGCAGTCGTCAAAGGTGGAACGTTGTATGTGTACTATGGAGCTTCGGATCAGTGGGTAAATCTTGCTACCTGTGATTTTAGAGAATTGATAAATTTTGTGAAGTCCAACAGTCGGAAAAAATAGAAGAAATATGGAGTTGAATATTTCTAATATCGATATCGTTGTCATACTGCTTTTTGTGGTAGGAATTGTTTGGTGGGCGTTGAAGAATAGAAAAAATAACGATGCCAGTGAATATTTTTTGGCCGGTAAATCACAAAATTGGTTTGTCGTAGGTGCTTCTTTGTTTGCGGCAAGCGTAAGTAGCTCGACCCTTATGGGGCATTCGGGAGAAGGCTTCATAAGCGGGGTTGCCGTATTTAATTATAATGTTGGAGCTATTTTTGTCATCATTTTTGTATCGCTGTTTTTTTTGCCATTTTACATTAAATCGGGAATATATACGATACCCGAGTATTTGGGCCGTCGATTTGACAATCGGTCACGCAAATATTTTTCGTTCATTACTATTATAGGTAATGTCTTTTTAGATGCCGGAGCCGCCCTTTATACAGGGGCTTTGATCTTGAAAATTATTTTCCCCGAAATAGATATGATGTGGATAATCGTGGGTATGGCACTCATGGCCGGTACTTATACGATTATTGGCGGGTTGTCGTCGGCGATTAATGCCGATATGATACAGTCGGTCATACTGATAGGCGGATCGGTGTTGCTGTCGATTTTTTGTTTCAATTCGATAGGAGGGTGGGGCAATTTTGTCGATCATTTCCATGATGGGGTATGGCTGAATCTAATTCGTCCCAATACCGATACTACGGTGCCTTGGTTTTCGATATTCCTGTCTATCCCCATTTTGGGTTTCTATTTTTGGGGCAATAATCAAGTGATGGTGCAGCGGGTTATGTCGGCCAAGTCGGTAAACGAAGGTCGGTTAGGATTCTTGTTTGTGGCTTTCCTATATGTGTTTACCTTGTTTATCTTTATTGCTCCGGGCATGGTGGGGCGTATGATCGACTTGTTTGGGGTAGGCGATGTTTTGCCCAACGAGGTTATCGATGGGAATACATTGCGTACGCAATATGGAATAGATACCAATGAGGTATATCCTCGATTGATTTTAAGGTTGTTGCCTATGGGCTTAATCGGGGTGATGATTGCTTGTATGATATCGGCTTTGACCTCAACGTTGAGTGCGACATTAAGTTCGGTGTCAACCCTGTTTACTATGGACTTTTATAAATCGTGGAAACCCGAATCCTCTCCTCGGCATTTGGTGCGTGTGGGGCAGTGGGCCTCATTCATTGCATTGCTCGTCGCTGTTTTGTGGGCTCCGTTAATAGGTAAATTCGCCTCGTTGGTTGCCTATTACCAAGAGTTTTCCTCCTATTTGGCACCTCCGATTGTAGGTACTTTTTTGGTGGGTTTATTCTGGAAAGGGTCGACTCGAAATGGCGCTTTTGCCGGTTTGATGTCGGGATTGGTTATGTCGGCTTTGATTATGGTGTATAAGTTTGGGTTTGGAGGCGAAGTGCCTTTCCATTTCTTATTATGGGTTCCTATTTTGTTGCTTCTGAGTGTTTGTGTGAATGTGATTGTGAGCAAATGCGATAAGCAGAAAGTGGAAAATGTAGAGGCTTACACTTGGAATAAGACGGTATGGCAAGATGATACGAAGGAATTGAAGACGGTTCCGTGGTATAAGAATTTCAGATACATCAGTATAGCTTTAATCATTATTGCATTGCTGGAATACTGGTGGTTTTTTTAAAACGAGTATTAACTGTAAAATGAATGATTATGAAAAAACTTTTCAACTTGATGATTGCGGGAATGGCATTGACCTCGTTTAGTGTTGGTGCGCAAACCTATGTGAATGACATGTTACAAGCCGATGTAGAGCGAGATTGTTATATCGAGGGTGGCAGCCTTCTCTATAACGATAATGCCGATGCTTTTTATGGAGATGGCAGTTATGTGCAAAAATCATCGGCGTCGATACCGAGTGCGTTGATTTTTAATAGGGATATTTGGGGTAATAAGAATTTGACAGGCTTTATTATCAATGTATTGGTTCCTAATGATCGTCCCGATTTCGATGAATTTATTACTGTCGAGTATTCGACCGATGAATTGAATTATCATGAAATTCCAGACATGAAGATCGAGAAATCGTATGATGCCGTGCAAGGGAACAGCTATTGGATCGATGTTTGGTATCAAGCAGCATTGCCTGCGGGAGTAAAAGAGATTAAAGTTACGATGGTGGCCAATGAAGAGGTGGCCAATTGGATACCCTGTTACCGTCGGACGGAGATTTTCTATGAGGGTGGTGATGCCTATGAATATGTGCAACCGCCTTATTTGATGATTGTTCCTACTGAATTTGCGGTCGATTTCGAAACCGAGAATTATAGTATCGATATGGCTGGTTCTCAAAATGCGACTTCTACGATCGAGGTCGTTGACAATCCGGTGAAAGATGAGGTTAATGGAAGCGATAAAGTGCTGAAAATCGTACAGGATCCAACCGATTCGAATTGGGGTTGGGAGAATGCCGATTGGTTTGGAGTAGCTATCGGTATGCTTTCTGGTGAGGATAATCAATTAACCGAGATTACGGAAGCCGATGGCCGTTATCTGCATTTTCAAATACTGAGGAGTGAAAACTCGGTTTTCGGCATGGAGACATGGGGCGGTACTTGTGCGTATAAGAATCAAGAGATTCCGTTTACCGGTTCGGAGAATTGGCAGGAGATAGTCATCGATTTGCAAGAGTATATAGGTACTACGTTCCAGCAATTCTATTTTTCGCCGAATGAGAAGTATGGCACCGACAATGTAACGGTGGCCGAAACAACTTATCTCGATAATATTTATATCTCTGATGCCTCAACACCCTCGGGTATTGCCGGCAATGAGGTTTCGGCTTTGAGGGCTTGGGGCGGTCAAGGAACTCTTTATGTACAGGGCGAAGCAAGTGAAGTATTTGTATATTCGGTTTCGGGTGTAGAAATCGGAGCCTATGCTTTTGATGGATTTTTGCAAGTAAATCTTGTTTCGGGTATTTATTTGGTAAAGAGCGGAGATTCTGTTTCCAAAGTGATAGTTTATTAGTGTGATAATAAAGGGGCTGTCTCGAAATAAATTGGAGACGGCCTCTGTTTTTGATTTCATGCGAACGAATAGGGATTGTACTCGGTTCATTCTGTGGTAGAACATATGCGATTGAAAGTGGAGCGGGTTGTACAAGAAGTGAAGGCCGGCGGTTTCGTATCGATTTTTGGATAATAAATAATATCGTTTGTGAGATAGGAGAGGGGTGGGAGTTTTCCAAGCCTATTGGGGGAGACCGGCAAATGCCGATGAGCGCTTCTCTTCCTGTAAAATTAAAAACAAGGAAAGATGAAATTACAGAAATTTTTCTCGGTTATTTGGGTGCTGTTTGCATTCCCTTTGGGAATACTGGCTCAAGATAGCAATAATGTAGTTTCGGGAATTGTCTCTGATACGCATCGGGAGCCTCTGGTTGGAGTGAGCGTCTTGGTTAAGGAGACAAACATAGGAACTATGACCGATGCTGACGGCCGTTTTTCGGTGAAAGCGGTAGAGGGTCAGAGGTTGGAATTTCACTACATCGGTTATGAAACGATGGTTTTGAATGTAACCGGCAAGACGATGACGGTCGTAATGACACAGAATCAAGTGGAGTTGGACGATGTGGTGGTTATCGGTTATGGGACGCAGAAGAAGAGCGATTTGACGGGCTCGTTGTCGTCGGTAAAAGGCGAAGACCTTGTAAAAACCGGTAATGCGAATATCACACAGTCTTTGCAAGGTAAGGCTCCGGGGGTTTATGTGACTTCCAATTCCGGAACTCCGGGAGCCGGAGCGACGATACGCATTCGTGGTTACGGTTCGATTTCTACCGATTTGACTCCGCTGTATGTCGTTGATGGTCAACCGATGGAAGAGAGCAGTGTGAATGCGATAAATCCCATCGACATTGAGAATATAGAAATTTTGAAAGACGCTTCGGCAACGGCTATTTACGGCTCTCGGGGAGCCAATGGCGTCGTCCTCATTACGACAAAGAAAGGGAAGGCTGGGAAAACCAGTATTCAGTTCGATGCTTCGTTTGGTTGGTCGAGCGCCATTAATAGGATACATATGATGAACAGCGATCAGTTATATGGATTCTTGGAAGAGGCTTATGAAAACGATGGTATGCGTATGCCTCGTAATATCACTCGTTTGTATCATCTCGACGGCGAAGGGTTGGGGCCGGTCGATGAATATGGCGAAGCGACCGATATCAACGTGTATGATACCGATTGGTGGGACGAAACGACACAAACAGCGTTCAAGCATAGTTATAACTTGTCGGTCAGCGGAGGTACCGAAAAACTCACCAGCCATTTCAGTATAGGTTACATGAGTCAAGATGGTATTGTTAAGACTTCTGATTATGAACGTATTACACTGCGATCGAATAATGAGTATAAGTTCAATCAATGGATTACGATCGGTCAAACATTGGGTGTTGCTTATGTGAAGAGCCATGATTTGAATACACCCATTAATGAAATCTTGTTACCCGACCCATTTACTCCTATTTATGCAAAAGATGCCGATCCGCAAGACCCTAATTATGAATATAACAAATATATGGGGTCACAATACAGTTATTATTCCAACCCAGTAGCGAAATTGAATCGGCAGAAAAAAGAGCATGTGAATCGTAATATCGATGGGACGGCTTATTTGAATATCAATTTGGGATTGAAGGGTTTGGATTTCAAAACCATGTTGGGTTTCGAGTTGCCGGAATATACTTATACCGAGTTTAATCCGTTCTTCGATTTACGTCCTAACGATACTCCATATAATTTATGTACCAATCCCGAAAGTAAGTTTCTTTTGCAGAGCGATGTGACCAATTCTACTACCACAGCATTGAATTACACTTTCCAAAATACGTTGAGTTACAACAATACTTTTGGGAAACATTCTGTTTCGGCGGTCGCCGGTTTTACATGGGAGGCATATACTGGTCGTTCGTTTACGGCACAGCGCTTGAATACGCCTAGCAATTCCGAAGCATTTCAAATAGTGGGAGCTGGGACAGAAGAGGGAACATCTACTGGTAGCCGGTATGAGAACTATTTGATTTCGTATCTCGGCCGTGTGAATTATAATTATGACAATCGTTATTTGGCAACGGTTAGTGTGCGAGCCGATGGCTCTTCAAAATTTGCTCCGGGGAATCGTTGGGGTACATTCCCTTCGTTTTCGCTGGGCTGGCGTATCGATCAAGAAGGTTTTTTCAAAGATTGGAATCAAGATGTGTTGAGTGCGGTTAAGTTACGCGGCGGTTGGGGACAAATAGGAAATCAGAATATACCTTCGTTCGCTTATGCCGATATTATTTCTACCTACGATACATGGGTGTATGGATTTAATAGCGGAGCGAATATGCAGAAGGCATATGCTACTACTTCCAAAGGAAACAAAGACATTAAATGGGAAACAGTGGAACAGGGCAATGTCGGGGTTGACTTGGGATTCTTTAAAAATGCGCTTACCTTGTCGGCCGATGCTTATATTAAAACGACTCGCGATATGTTGATGCAAAATCCACTGCCGAGTATGGCCGGATATCCTTCTACTCCGTGGGTAAATGCCGGGTCGGTCGAGAACCGAGGCTTGGAATTTTTAATCGGTTATCAAGGCCGTGTGGGCGATTTCCGATATGCGGTGAACGCCAATTTTACATTCCAAAAGAATAAGTTGATCGAGACAGGGACGAATGACCCTATTTGGGGAAGTGTATCCAAGAATGAAGTGGGAGAAGAGTTCGGCCGTTTCTATGGATATGTGTACGATGGAATCTTCCAATCGGAAGAAGAGGTTCTCGCCCATGTGGGAGCCGATGGGAAAACGCTGCTTCAACCACTTGCCGAGCCGGGAGACGCCCGCTTCAAAAATCTCAATGGCGATAATACGTTGGATAGCGATGATAGGGATTATATAGGTAACCCTAATCCCGATGTGATTTTCGGCGGTAATATCGAGTTGGGATATAAAGGGCTTGACTTTGCGCTGTATTTTCAAGGTGTTGCCGGGAATGATATTTGGGTAGGGACGAAAGCACTATTGCGACAAACGAGCATGACCAACTTATTGGCCGAAACTTATACCGATGCATGGCGACAGGTTGGCGATAAAACCGATGTATTCGGAATCACCCGCAAAGACGATAATGATAATTACAGAAATTCGTCGTGGTATGTGCAAGATGGCAGTTTCTGTAAGATTAAGGCTTTGCAGATCGGCTATACTTTCCCCGAAAAATGGATTCGAGCCACTAAGGTATGTAATTCTTTGCGGCTGTATGTAAGTGGAGAAAACCTGTTTACGATTACAAAATTTAAATATATGGATCCCGAGGTGCCCAATAGCAGCGCATTGGATATGGGAATAGAAAATTTGGGATACCCCAATCCTCGTACATTTACAGTAGGTGTTCAATGTCAATTTTAAACGATTACAGTCATGAAAATAAAAGTGGGAATACTATATGTGTTGGTAGGAGCGTCGCTTGCGCTCCCTTCGTGCACCGATGAGGATTTGAATACAACGATGTATGGAGGTCGCGAGGATACTGCGTTTTACAGTAATCTCGAAGAGATCAATCAAGCTTTGACTGCCTGTTATTTTTACATGAAGGACAGTTGGAATGATATGAGCCTCGAACTGATGTTTATTAATGATTGCGCTTCCGATGATTGTGAAAAAGGAGGCAGTGGACTTACCAATGAAGGTGATATTTATCAGTTGGAGACATTTAATATTTTTACGACCAATAGTAAGGTGAAACAATTTTGGGAAATGGCCTATTCGGCGATTTATCAAGTAAACACGCTTCTTGATAAGGTAGAAGAGTTCCGTTCATCGCATACCGATTTAACCGAATCGGATTTGGAACTGCTCACACGCTATGAGAATGAGGCTCGCTGGATTCGCGGATTGTGGTATTTCAATTTGGCGTATTTGTGGGGCGATGTACCGTTGTTTTTGCATGCCGAGCAACCTTCCGATATTTACAAATCACGCACACCGGTAGCTCAGATATGGGAACAGGTGATAGCCGATTTCACCGCTGCTACGGCTCTCCCGAAGCGAAGTGAATATCCGGCCGAAGACATAGGACGTGTCACCAGTGGAGCGGCTTATGCTATGTTAGGGCGTACTTACTGGTATAACCGGGATTTTGAAAATGCCTATAAGATGCTCTATATCCTGGTCGAGGGCGATCAAAAGGGTGAATATGAATTAGACCCCGATTTTGCCACACAGTGGTTGAATGCCAATTCCAATACAAAAGAATCGGTTTTTGAAATCCAATATGTGACGAATGGTAAGAATTGGGACGAGTCGACCGGTTGGAATGGAGTGTGGTTTATTCCTAACTGCGACAATGGCTATGGATTTCATTTGCCTACCCAACATTTGCTTGACGCTTTTGATCCCGAAGATCCACGCATTACTTGGACTTTTGTTCGTCAAGGCGACCAGTTTGTAGGAAATGATTTTGTAACGCGAGACAATAATTTCCCTAACCGGTATTTCGATCGCAAACACTTTGTGCCGATGAGCGAGACGTTGAATTCCGCTTCTCCGGTATATCCGCAAGATGTCGAGGCTACGATTTATGTCATTCGTTATGCCGATGTGCTTTTGATGTATGCCGAGTCTTGTTTGGAGAGGGGCGATGTGGTCGCAGCAAAAAAATACTTGAATCAAGTAAGAAAACGAGCTCGGGAGTCCAGCCCATTAGATCCAAAGCGAGTGATTCAAATATATGTTCCTGATACGAAATCGACATCATTGCCCGATATTACATCGAACGATATCGAGGAAGTGCGTAAGGCTATTTGGAATGAACGCCGTTTTGAATTTGCCTGTGAAGGTATTCGGCGTATGGATTTAAGGCAGCAAGGCCGTTATGGAGAAATTATGCAAGCGGTCTATGCTAACGGTTATGCGACCGAAGATGTCGATAAAGGCCGTTATTATACAAAGGAGAGAGAGTTATTCCCTATCCCTCAAAATGAGATCGATTTAAGTAGGGGCGCTTTGGTTCAGAATCCCGGGTATTAAAAGTGTATGGGACTGTGTTGTGTTGCGTTTTTATGGCGCAGTCCCATACACAATAGATGTGCATAGTTATAGTTCGAATTAGAATAATTAAGAAAGAAGATAAAAAGATATGAGAAAGTGGGTATATGCGGTATTGTTGTCAATAGTGCTGATCGGATGTAAAACCGGGCAACCAGATGGGAAGAACACGATTGTGGTAGATACTGGTTTTGTTTTGCAAGATAACTATTATGGTGGAGCTATGCAGTGGGAACCAAATGATCGTGATGCAATGACCGAGGCACAATGGGAGCGTTTGTTCAAGCGGGTGCGGTATATGAATTTGGGGTATATACGTTGTTGCATTATGCCCTATTTTTATTGTTTCGGTTATGAGGGTCAAGAGCCGGTGTTGATTTGGAATATGGATTCGACAAAGGTCGATGCCCGCTGGTATGCCAATTCTCGTCGGTATATGAATGATTTGTATCGGCAATTGCAATTTTGTAAAGACAATGATATAGATGTCCTTTTGGGAGAATGGTGGAAACCGATGAATCCTAATTGGCAACAGGCAGTACCTGTCGATATGCCTAAATATACGATAGAACTCGATGATCCTCGTTATGCGGCTTCGGTGGCCGATATGGTGGAACATTTTGTTAAAGAGAAAGGACTGACATGTATCAAACAATTTAATTTGGGCAACGAAGTAAATCTCATGGCTGGGGATCCTAAAAATGGATATTCGTGGGGAAAGTGGAAACGCTCGATTCTTAATTTGAGGAACGAATTGGATAAACGGGGGCTGGATAATATCGGAATAGTGGGACCCGATGGGGGATATTGGGGTGCCGATGTGTGGTTCAACAAAACATTGAACGAGTTGGACAGTGTAGTTTCGGTAATCGATTATCATTGGTATATTAATAAAGATTGGACTTATACCAATCGGGTGGAAGATGAAACTCGGATGTTTCGATTTTTTACACAGATGCAAGATCGAGACAAAGTGAATATTTGGGGTGAAATGGGAATTCGAGATGGGCATGATGAGGTGTTTGACCAACATACGCTTATTCACCAATGGTGGTATGGTACTTTCGTGGCCGATGCCTTGATTCAGACTTTACGTTCGGGCTGGTCGGCCGGCGCTGCTTGGGGTATGGACGATGCCATGCACTATAAAGATGATCTCGATGAACAGAAGCGGTGGGGATTTTGGAACTCGATTGCCGAGCAAAAGAATAAACCAAAGGAAGCCGAGATACGTCCGTGGTTCTATACTTGGTCGTTGATGTCGCGGAATATTCCCAAAGGCTCTAAAATTTTGTATTCCAATTCATACCGCACCCAGAATTTGAATTGTGTGGCGGCTCTCACTCCTTCGGGCGATTTGACGTTTGCTATTACTAATACAGCCGATTTCGCCCAAAGTGTGACGGTACAGATTCCTACGGTGAGTAATCGTCCCACAGTCAATAAATATGTTTATTTTGAAAATGATTATCCGGTCGATACCGATGGATTTCCCGCAGTAAAGGAGATTTTGAAAAATACCGATTTTGCTCGGGGAATAACAATCGACTTCCCCGCACAAGGCTTTGTGCTGTTAACCACAAAGGGAGGAACCCGACCTGAGATTGTCGGGAATGACAAATGTATGGTGGACCCGATGGAGGGGATTCAGCGAATGTATGAGCACTCCGATAATTTGGGTATGAATAGTTTTGCCCGGTTCTATGACAGGTGTGATGTAGCCGCACCCGATTTTCAGTTCTTCAAAGTACTGGAAGATAAAGGTACGATCCACCCTTCGACAAACGACAAGAGTGCCTATGTAACCTATAAACTCAATGGATTGAACTATTTTGAAATCAAGGTGTCTGGAGTGGAAACCGTGACCGATCGTTTTAAAGTATATGCTTCGTACGATAATAAGACTTGGCAGGAGGTTGACCTGAATTTTACGGAGCCTGAACTGTCGGTTTGGCGATTCGTACATTCGACGATAACTCCGAAAACACGACTTACAGGATATAATTATTTGAAAATAGAGATGTTCCCTAAGGGCTATTTTGCCAATACCCGTCTTCGTGAAGTGAAGATAGTTATTGAAGATTAAACTCGGTTACAGCTCGGTAGAAAGCGTCGATGTTCTCTCGGTTTATCCCGGGAGGAACATCGCACCCCGTTGAGATGACGAAGTTGCTGTAATCGGCAGTAGAAGATAGGAGTTTTGAGGTTTCGAGAAAAACCAGTTCGGGCGAAGCCGATTTGAAAATGCCCACGGGATCGAGATTGCCCATGACGATGAGTCCTGAGGAGACCTGTTCAAGAGCTTTGACCATGTCGCATTGATTCCCGAAATGGAGCGCTTTTGCTCCCGATTCAACCATAGCTTGCGTACAGTGTCCGGTATTTCCGCAGTTATGTAAGATGAAGAGGAAATCGTCGTCTTGCACCGCCTCGACAATAGGTTTTATGTAGTGAGTCGAGAATCGTACAGCGTCGTCGTTACTAAGCAACCCGGCTGCCGGTTCGGCCATGATTACGCCGTTTACTCCTGTCTCTTTCAATGCTCGAACATAATTGAGGATAAATGTAGCACATTTGGTGAGTAAGGCTTGGGCTAAATCGGGTTCGACGTAAATGCTCATCATAATTTCCGTTAAATCGTAAAGTCTCCCGGCCAAAGAGAAAGGCCCGATACACCCGGCAAATACCGGGCGGTCAACGATTCGTTTGGCTGCCAGTTGGTTCGCCAGCAAGAACTCTGGTACACGGGCGCTGTTGAGATCGGGAATAGGGAGTGCATCGACTTCTCCCCTGTTGTGGAGTAATCTTTCGGACACATTGGGAACGTCGTCATTCGAGTAATGCAATTTTGCGCCGAAAGCCTCGGCCTCGACTGTGAGATCCATAATGACGGTCGCCGCATCGGAGGGGTAAAGGTCAGCTAAGGCAATGATGGCGTCGGCGTGAACATGTCCGTTGGAAACAGCATCTTTTACAGATTTTCCGATGATTTCGATTCCCGGGTGTGTCATAATAGGCACCGCTGCCCTTTTATTACAATTAAGATTCAGCTTCATTGTAGTGTTTGTTTTTTAGATGTTTTTTATAACAAGTATCCAGTTCGCAGAATTGGCAGCCATACTTATGGGTGTCGATGTGTGTTCCCAGTCCTATTATTCCGCTGATAGATTTGATGGGATACATCAGGGCGCTGTCGTTGAGTTTGATACCGCAAACGTTGGGCGGCAAGAGCGAAAAAAGTTCTATCTGTTCCTTCACAGGCCACCCGCAGTATCCCGGGCTGAACCGGTTGGAATGAGGCAGATCCGGCAGCTCGGTTTCGACGTTTTGCTCCATGATGTCTCCAGTCGCTTCGGCGATACAGCTTCCAAGAGCGTCCCAGATGAATAATGTTAAGGTATCATCGCCGTTCGATAGTTTGTTGTGAACTTGTTGGTATTCCCTGCCTGCCGTAGCTGCGAACAAAATGAACATCTCAGCATTTTTCAATAATGAGGCGATGGTTCGGTTGACGTGGAAACTCACCCCACTGCAAACGATAATGTCGTCTGATATAAAACCGTCGAATGGTTGAACGTAAAAACGAGGTCTTACTATGTTGGTTGCGATGGCAAACAAGTTGTCGACAATCTTTCTTACCCTGTCGTCGGGGAGCGAGTTGCCGTAACCCATTTCGGTATATATGGCTTTTTTTGAGAGGTTTAAATCCTTGAATCGCAACACTCGTTCCATATATTTCAATTTACACATTCAATAACCTACGGGCGAGAGCGACGGCGGCGTTAGCATTGTCGCTGTACCCATCGGCTCCGATTTCGAGTGCGAATTTTTCGCTGAGCGGCGCTCCTCCGACCATGATTTTTACCTCATTTCTGATTCCGGCATTCTCGAAAGCCTTAATAACTTCTTTCATATATACCATAGTTGTGGTCAATAAAGCCGACATACAGACAATATTCGCTTTGTATTCTCGGGTTGCTTGGACAAATTTTTCGTCGGATACATCTACCCCGAGGTTAATCACCTCGAATCCACAGCCCTCCAACATAGAACAAACAAGATTCTTCCCAATGTCGTGCAAATCGCCTTTGACAGTACCGATGACTACTTTCCCAAGGGTGACGATTTCATGGTTGTTTTCCATATAAGGCTTCAATAACTCTAATGCCCCTTTCATGGCTCGCGCACTCATGAGTAGGTTGGGTACATAAGCCTTACCAGCCTCGAATCGGGCGCCGATTTCTTCCATACCCTTGATTAAATAGTCACTGATTAGTATTTGAGGGTCGATATTTTCTTGGAGTGACTCCTTGGTTGTGCTTACTGCCAATTCGAGGTTCCCGTCGACAATAGCATTATATAAATCTGTTAGTTTTACCATCGGTGTTTTGTTTTAGTAGTTTATTATTTTGTAAGATTCATGGCCTATTTGGATAATATAGATGCCTGTCGTGGCCGATATAGAATAGTCTCCGGTTACATTCCCTGTCGAGTGGAGTAGTTTTCCATCGGTAGAGAATAACGATATAGGCTGATTTTCGATTCCGCTGAGGTAGATATGGCTGTTTTTGCAAAAAATCGAGATAGAGTTTGTGGTAAGACTGTTGATGTCGGAAATTTCGGAATCGGAGAGAATAAAATTGTCGAAAAATGAGGTGTCGAGTACGTTCAGCCGATCGGCGTAATTCAAACATGGATAAATGTCGATTCCGGTAATTACTTGCCCAATATAGTCTGATAGGTCGACTCCCGAGCAGAACCAAGTCCTTTTTTCATCGCAAGAGAAATGTCCTGTCGCTTTTTCCCCCGAGAGGAATTTTATTGTAAGTTTAATTTGGGCCTCTCCCGAGGGGCGATAATAAGAGAAAAACAAATTGTGTTTATCTTGTGGAACTCGCACAAAAGGATATAAACTCAATTGTGCCGATAACTCTTGATTGTTATTATTGGCTAATATATTTATCTGACATGATTTGTCGCTTGGGTTTGTTTCTTGTGATTTTGGATTGCTAACGATAGAGGTTGTCACCGAAGAGCTTGCCGGAATAATTTGAACGAAAGAGTTGAGGTATTCAAAATCGATGTTTAAGTTTTGTCGGTATTCTTGATTTTTGTTTATGGGGATCTCTTTTAAATCAATGGGATTATTTCTGTCGGCCGACAACGAGATGTTGTCAAAGATGAGCGATTCGGAATCGGATAGAGATACGGTCTCGTCTCGATAAGGATAAATAGCTATATAATCTAAAATTTTTCCTATGTAAGGGGTTAAATTCAGTTGAACCTCTTTCCATTCTCGGTGGGGAATTTCATATTCATACCCCCATAATTTTTCTTCTCCTTGAAAGTGTAGTGCGACTGCTATGTTTGCCGTTCGATTTCGATATAGTTGTATGTTTAGAAAAGGAGTGTCCCCGCTAATCAAGATTTTGTTTATGGGGACAATGGAACTGAAACAGTCATAAGCGTTGTATTCGTCGGAGATAAGGATTTCGGAGTATCCGGCGTTGTTACTGGTATTGGGTTCTCGCTTTCGGGGATTGGAGCCTGTGTATGACCTAATCCCTTTATCATAATTGGCAAGTAGCATATACCCGTTTTGTGTTTCAAAGTCAATGCTCAGAGACGATTGAGTCTCGCTTTCTCCGATATTCAATGGCTCCAATGTGGTGATAAATACTCCTTCTTCGAGCGGGACTTCTATGGTGGTTCCGTTTGAGAGGTTTTGCGCAGCTATTTCATAAGGGAGCGAGAGTGAAGCCCCATCGCCACAGTTGTTACGATTGAAGCGGTAGATGTAGACCGGCTTGTCGTTTTCGATTCGGAAGGTAACCGATTGGGTCTGGCTGTTGGCGTCCATACGACGGTTGACTACTACAAACGAATAGTCGTCAGTCCCAATACGGGCTCCGAGAATACGAATGTCTTTGCGCCCTTCGAGTTCCGACATTTTAAGGATTTTTGCTCCACGAGGGAAATAGCGGCACATTAGTTGCCAAGTATAATACCAAGGTCTCAGGGTCATGCCTCCGTATGTGCCGGCATTGTTCCACATGCCAGCATTTTTATTTTGTTCCAATCCGTCAAGGGCCCAAGCCAATCCCGAAGCCATGCCCGAGCGAGCTAATTGTATGCCATAGTCCCAAAAACCTAATGCATATTCATAGGTGTCGATGCGGCAATGTGCCGGGGCATCGGCAACAGGCCAGTCGATGAAGGGAACGCCTATCGGTGCCATCTCCGATACATGCACAGGTTTGTTGGAGTTGTCGTACTGTTGGATATTGGCTAAATTGTTGGAGAAAGATGTCTCGATAGTGCGGTTGTATAGTTGGTTGTAGGTGTCGTCGGGTGTATCGTTCAAATAATTATGGAAGTCATAGGCCGAGAGTTCCGTCGCATTGTATTGTGCCGGTTTCCATATCCAATCGCCCCATGAGTCGGCTCCTGAAAGGATATTGGTCGGAAGCCTCCGTTTTTCTAATTCGGCATGGAGTTTTTTTATCATGGTACTCCAATCCTCGTAAGGGATACCTACACCCAAGGGCTCGTTTGTGGGGGCATAGCAGGTGATTATTTGTCCGTATCCTTTTGTGTTGAACAGGTATTCGAGTAGGTCGGCTTGTAATCGTGCGCACTCGTCGGTGGCGTAGAACGCTTTTTGATCTTCTCCGTTGTAGGCTACACCCCAAAATCCACACATGACTTTGATGTCGTGTTCTTTGTAGAGGTCCATGATTTTGAAATAGGCTTGCATATATTTGCTGTCCCAGTTGTATGTGCCTATTGGCAAATTATCGCCGTTGTCGTCTTTGTTGAACCAGTCTCGAATGAGCGGTAGGCGCACCAGCGAAGGTCTGATGGCTAAAATTCGTTCTGAGGTAGTTGCCCATAAATCATCGTCCCATGGCTTAAATGTATTCCCGTCGCTTTCGCGGGCAAATCCCCATTGGTTGTATCCGAAACCTTCCCATGGAGTTTGCAATTCTTCTTCGATAATCGATTCAAAAGCTTTCAACTCGGCTGGGACAATCCATGTAGCGAAAGCAAGTGTAATTAGGACGAATATTCGTTTCATGTGATATGATTGTGTTATGAGTTAGAGAATATGTTTGTTTCGATGTTGTATTTTATAGTGATGCTATGGAGCTCAAAAAGTTTTGGATTATTCTTGTTTTTCGTTTGCTCGAATTTGCTTGACAGCATCGATCATACCTTTGAAGCCGTCGACCGATACATAAGAGGCTATGGAGTTCCCCGATCCCAGACCGTACCCTTGACATATCTGTCGGTAGTAGGCCCCTCTTTCCAGAACCTCGTCGTATATTGTTTGGTAGGAGCCTAAGGCCAGTAGGTTTACATCGAACCCGCCAAAAAGCCCTATTTTGTCGTTATATCGTTTTATCCATTCATCGAAAGGAGCAATTTGGTCTTCGTTGCTATGTTTTGCGTCGATGCCCAAAGCGATGATGTCGGGCATAATTTCAAATATATTGCCGCAACTGTGCAAGAGGAATTTTTTTGAATTCCCGTGAACCAAATCGATTATTCGTTTAGTCTGAGGGAGTATGTGATTGATAATTGTTGTGGGTTCGAGCATGGTCGAGGTGCGGTGCCCCAAGTCGTCGCCCATACGGAAGAATATGAAAATGTCGCTGTATTCATGAATCATTCGACTCCATAATTCGACATATAGGTCACCAATACGGATAAAAAGATCTCTGAATAATTCGGGATCGATATATTGTAAAATACATAGATTTTCATATCCAACTAAGTCTTGTGCCGACTCGAAAATGCCATATCCGCAACCGCCGTATGCTTTCATGCCGGGAGGTAAAACTTTGCGTATCGCATCGAGTTTGGGTTTGTTGACTTCCCAAAACCTGATAGGGATTTCGTCGAAAGGATAACACTCAAAATCGGAGCGGGTTTGAATAGGTCCCGGTTTTCCACCCATGATAGCTCCATGATCGGGAAAAACATCGCAAACAGGGGCTTCGAAATCGAACGCGTCGTAGGTGTTTTCTTTCCAGAAAGCAGTGATTTTTTTGAAAAAATATTCGGGCTCGGTCTCTTGATAGCCTGTTAACTCTTCTCCCGTATATTTTTCGATGAACTCAGTGTCGATATGGTGCTCATAAAGTGGAAGGTATGCGGGACGTCGATTATACAGTACATTAAGAATGTTATTTGCGTTTGGTTGAAACATATTCATTTTTGTAAGATTAATCGTTCCAATGAGTTAATCCAGCTTTGATATTTTCCAGCGGCATGTCGGGGCCAGCTTCGAATTGCCCGATGAGGCCTCCATTTACCCAAAGTTTCTCTTTCATGGAGTGTACGGCTTCGATAACATCTTCAACACTACCTTCGGGAAGTATATGTTGGCGGCATATCTCACCCCAGTTAGTGATGCGTCCGTTGCATTTATCGGCTACCTTATCGAGTCCCATACACCATACTTGGCTGTTGATGGCATCTACGCCTATTTCGATTAAATCGTCGTAGAGGTCGAGTATATAACCGTCACTGTGCATAAAGACGTATTTCCCGGTGGCATGAACCTTGTCAAAGAACCTTTTGTATATGGGTTTGTATTGTTCCCTCCATGTCCCCGGTGAAATCAGTAATGACCGTTGAGATCCCCAATCGTCACCGAATATGATTCCGTCAACATCGAGTTTGAGCCATTCGTCTATATATGTGGTGTAAAAATCTTCTACGATTTCCATTAACTTGAAGTATTCTGGCGATTCGATCAGTGTGTCCATGAAAAGATTTTCGGTACCACGAAGATATTGCATTCGTTCAAACAAACTAATCCAGCCTCCCAAAATAAATTTATTTTTGTGTCTCTCGATAAATCTACGGGTCTCTTCAAATCTGTTTATTCCCGAAAGAAACAATTTTTTTGGATTCGTATAATCCCAAATTTTATTGAAATCGGCTAAGGGATATTCTTTTACTTCTCCAATGATTCCGGCCTGCCGGTTTACCCATGTAGAACCCCAACAGTCGGTATAGCTGCCTATTTGATAATGGCGAGGGTCTTCGGTAGGGTCGTCGAAGGGCGCCGATAGAATATCAATGTCGCAACTATCGATGATTTCATCGAGTTCCTTCCCATATTTTAGTCGAGTGGCAGGTAATTGCCATAGGTTTATCGGAACCCATTGCGGGTTATCGTGACGAAGAGTCCTTATGACATTTTCTTTGGCAGTGATCATGGCGGGAGTATTATATATTACATTTGAAAACTCTATTTCCAATTTGTATCAGATAATTCCCGTTGTTGAAATCGATGTTTTCACAATCGCTCGATAGGGTTTGCTGGTAGAGCAGTCTTCCCGATAGATCGAAGATATGAAGCGGCTGTCCGACGGCATTTCGTATGACGATTTGGTTGGATATGATTTTACAATCGATTTTGGAGATTGCAGTGTTTTCAATAGCCGAAGCTCTATCTTTCAATAGAAAGAATTCGCTTTCGGTCAATTCGGTGGCACTGGCTGTCGTGATATTTTCTTTTTGAGATAAATATTTCCCGTTGGCGAGGGAACGTAACGCTATCTTTTCACCTTTGTCTACACAAATGAATTTTGAAGAGATGTCGAGGTTCGGCGATAGGGTTAGTTCACCGGTAGCACCGTTGACCGACAGGTATGAACCATTCCATTGGAAAGCATTGTATCCGTCGCCGGTGTATGACACTTCAAATCTCGATCCGTTTGAGTTCATGATAATATCGTTGTCGTTGACAGCTATGCACAAGTGGTTGGCGATATTTTCTAAATAGTATTGCCCATTCCAATAAGACCGTTCGCCCGATACGGCGATGCACACAACTTCGAACTTTTTATCTTCCAAAAGTTTTATGTGTAGCAGATGTTCCCCGGCTCCTAAATCGGTTAATACGATTTGGTCGATGTGTTCTCCGTTAGAGCCGTCGGCGATTACGGGGGGATTGTCGTCTACCCAGATCTGGGCGGTCCCGAAATTTTCGTTTGCCGGTCGTTTCCAGAAAGTGACAGCCGCTACATTTCCATTGATTTTGAATTGGAGTTCGCTATTGGCGGTTTCACTTCTCCAGCCTTTCCCGGTTCCGAAATCCCAAATAGAGCCTCCGGGTGTCCATGTCCCTATTTCTGTCGGAGTAATATCGGTTTCGCATAGATAAAATGCGTCTTCTAAAATGTTGCTATACATGGGCACAGGGAGAGTGTTCATTGGGTTGTCGGTAGGAGCCGTTTCGGTATAGAGAAGTTCGGCGGCGATTAGGTCGGCTATTTTTTGGTGAGCGGCTGTATTGGGGTGAATACCGTCACCTCCGGCCAAAGAGGAAGTCTGGTAATAATCCAGCCATGTTTTTTCGCCGGCGATGATTTCGTCTTTGATTGCATCGTTGTAGCTGATAATAGGTATTTGACAATGCTGTGCAATGGGGTATTGCCGCTCGATTTTGGAGATTCCGGCTTGCGTGCAGAGCATCAATGAGAGAACGGCGGGCTCTCCCGGGTTTTTCCAACATTTTCGTATCAGACTTTCATAGAAGTCGAGATAGATGTCGTCGAGTTGGTCGTTGCAGGCATATTCGATAATGATTAAATCGGGATTGAACCGCAACAGTTTTTCTTCGGCTCGTATGCAGCCGAAGAAGGAGTTGGTAGAACCGATGCCGATATTGATAAGATTGACATTGATGCCGAATTGAGATTCGAACCACGCTTTCAATCGTGCGCCATAGCAGTTTGTATCCATAGGTTCGGCATTGGCTCCGGCTGTCATTGACCCTCCTATTGTGCCAATGGTAATGTCTTGGCCACTCTTCGCTTTTTCTATCAGTTTTTTTGCCCGATAGTACTCCGTGTTTTGGTTGTAATCGATAGCATGATAGTCATCTCCGTAATATACGATGTTGCGTAATAGTTCTACGTCGGATTGCGCATCTAAATAAACAACGGCTTGTGTGGCATCATCGGGGATTAAATCGTCTTTTAAAATGCAACGGTACAATCCATTGCCTCTGTCGATAATCTCGGGATAGCCGGTGTCCCAACCTTCGACATACTTAGTTTCGTATCCGGCTGAATTTTTTACAGCCAAGGTGGGGCGGAGCCCGGAAGGGGAGTAGTAATCGACAATCATTTCATGGACGATCTCGTTCTCGCCCAATTCATAAACTAAATAAGAGTATGCGGAAGGATCGTCGATAGTCAGGCGGTAAATATCTCCCGCCCGCAAAGCCCAGTCTTCTGTCGCTCCTGTGATAATTTTGAGATTTCCAATCCATTTAATTTTATAGATGTCTTCAAATTCATCATATATGCGGCCGGCAAACAGCGGCTGAGCCATACATAGTAAAAATAATGCCGAAATTTTAAGCGTACTTGTTTTCATGATATAGAATTAAGTTTTTGTTATATTGGTAATATATTTTCTGTACAAAGTTATTTTAGTTATTTTGAAAATAGTAATATAATCGAGTTAAAGGGTTGTACTTTTTTGAATAGTTTATTGCTTTATGATGAATGATTACTTGCTTTTTCAAAATAGTATTGTATCCATTCTGAATAATATTGGGGTCGATTGTGACAAAATGGAGTATCTCTATGCCGAATTTTTCAGAAATTATTGAGGCAAATCTGCCAATGCGAGAAGGTGTCGGTTTTACAGAGGGATATTGGCGCTTGCGAATAATAATTGACATTAGAGGCCGTTCTTATTATATATGGTATATAATTATGCAAAATATTTATGATGCCCGGCAAAAAGGGAAATTGATTTTTTTGTTGATTTCGCTCCTTCTGGTGGGCGGTTTTTTGTATGTGTCGAATGACCTTGTGGAGGACCTCTCGATTGAGGAACGCAAGAAGATGGAGATTTGGGCCGAGGCTACTCGCGAATTGGCCAGCGACAAGACCGAGATGAGCATGGAGCTTATCTTGAAGGTAATTCAGAGCAACACTTCGATACCGGCTATTCTTGTCGATGAGAATGGCGAGATAAATCAGTACCTCAATTTGAGTTTGCCCGAAGCTGATGCAGAGGGGTATTTGAAGAAGAAATTGGAGCAGTTGAAGGGTAAATCCAATTTGATTGAAATCAATTTGGGGGATAATGAGAAGCAGTATCTTTATTACGACGATTCTATTTTGTTGAAGCGGTTGTCGTATTATCCTTATATCCAGTTGGGGGTGATGATACTTTTCGTATTGATTGTCTATTTTGCGCTGATCAGTACCAAGAAGGCTGAGCAGAACAAAGTGTGGGTGGGGCTGTCGAAGGAGACTGCTCATCAGTTGGGTACTCCTATCTCGTCGTTGATGGCGTGGATGGACTTGTTGGAGTCGTCGGGGGTGGACCCGTCGTTGTTGTCGGATATGAATAAGGACGTGAAGCGCCTTTCGGTGATAGCCGAGCGTTTTTCTAAGATAGGGTCGAAGCCCGAGATGGAGTTGGTTTATGTAAACGAGATTCTCGAAAATGCGACGGAGTATATGCGTCGCCGGGTCTCGAATAAGGTGCAAATTGCGACTCATCTGCCCGATGATGCCGAAGGGGCGATGGTGTGCCTCTCGCTTTTTGAGTGGGTTATCGAGAATTTGTGCAAGAACGCTGTCGACGCCATGAATGGCGAGGGACGTATAGATGTGTATATGACCTCGGAGAAGCAGCAGATTTATATCGATATAAAGGATACGGGGAAGGGAATCGCCCGCAAGAATTTCAAAACGGTTTTCAATCCCGGTTATACGACCAAGAAACGGGGCTGGGGGCTTGGGCTGACTTTGGCCAAGCGTATTGTCGAGGAGTATCACGCCGGCCGCATTTATGTGAAAGATTCGGAGGTGGGGAAGGGTACGACATTCCGAATCGAATTGAAGCGGGTCGTGTGAAATGGGACTTTGCATGGGGTAAATATTTGTGGATTAGTCTGTTGCTTGGTGCGAATGCCTGCTTTCTTTCTTTTGAAAATTGTGAATATGAAATAAAAACTACCGAAAGGTTTATTTATAACAATTATTTTTTATACCTTTGCGCAGTTTTAACGACAAATAGCATTGGGACGATTTAGCGCTTATAAATTACCGCTCAAAAGCATGTCGATAGGTACTCATGAATTTGAGTATGTATTGGATAATGAGTTCTTTAAGAATATCGAGGGAGAAGATGTTCAAAAAGGTAAGGTAAAAGTACATTTGACGGTGAAGCGTACTCCCGCTTCTTTTGAATTGAATTTCGATTTGGAAGGAGTTGTGCAGATACCGTGCGATCGTTGTTTGGACGATATGGATCACGAGGTGAATACTCACGAGACGCTCTATGTGAAATTCGGCTCGGAGTATAGCGAGGAAAGCGACAATGTGGTCATTATCCCCGAGAACGACGGCGAGTTGAATATCGCATGGTTCTTGTATGAGTTTGTGGCGTTGACCATACCGTTGAAGCATGTTCACCCGGCAGGGAAATGCAACAAATCGATGAGTGCTAAATTGCGTAAACATGCGGCTCGCTCTTTGGACGACGAAGGTGAAGAGGGCGACGAGACTGTTTATGACGATGAAGACGAAGTGCCCGGCGAAGGTGGGGAGACCGACCCGAGATGGGACGAATTGAAGAAAATAATAGATAATAATTAAATAATAGAAAGATGGCACATCCTAAAAGAAAACAATCGAAAACGAGAACAGCCAAAAGAAGAACTCACGACAAGGCTGTAGCTCCTACTTTGGCCGTTTGCCCCAACTGTGGCGCTTGGCATGTATATCACACTGTATGTGGAGAGTGTGGTTATTACAGAGGAAAATTGGCAATCGAGAAAGAGGCAGCCGTTTAAGCCCTTGTTTCGAACAGTATGTACAGCCCTAAGCGATTTAGGGCGTTTTTTCACACACTAAGCCGATTTTATGATTATGCAGAATGCAAAAATAACGGGAATAGCTTCGTATGTTCCCGATTATGTTTTGACAAACGACGAATTGTCTCGTATGGTCGATACCAACGACGAGTGGATAACCACTCGTGTGGGTATTAAAGAGCGCCGAATCTTGAAAGAGGAGGGTACCGGCTCGTCCGATTTGGGCGTGAAAGCTGTTGCCGAACTGTTGAAGAAGACCGGTGTGAAACCCGAGGAGGTCGATTTGCTCATTTGCGCCACTTCTACACCCGACTACCGATTCCCTTCGACGGCATCGGTCGTTTTGGAAAAGTTGGGCATTAAAACCGCTTATGGATATGATATTCAGGCGGCTTGTGCTGGGTTTATCGTGGCATTGCAGTCGGGTACTGCCTATGTGAAAAGCGGGTTGTATAAACATGTGGTTATATTGGCCGCCGAGAAAATGTCGTCGATGGTCAATTACAAAGACCGCACTACTTGCCCGTTGTTTGGCGATGGCGCTGCTTGCGTGATGCTCGAGCCTACCGACGAGCCGGTGGGTGTCATGGACGCTGTGCTGCATACCGACGGTATAGGCCTGCCCCACTTGTTGATGAAAGCCGGAGGCGCTGTTCGCCCGGCTACGCACGAAACGGTCGACAACGACGAGCATTATGTATATCAAGAAGGCCGCGCCGTGTATAAACACGCAGTGACCGATATGCTCACCTCGTCGGAGAAAGTGATGGATCGTAACCACCTCACGGTGGAATCGATCGATTATCTGATTCCTCATCAGGCCAACCTGCGCATTATTGAGGCTATTGCCGACCGCTTGCATCTCCCGGAGGAAAAGCTGCTGGTAAATATCCAGAAGTATGGCAACACGAGTGCCGCATCCATTCCGTTGTGCATGGCCGAGTTTGAGCACAAGTTCAAAAAAGGCGATAAGCTCGTTCTCACGGCATTCGGAGCCGGATTTACATGGGGTGCTCTTTACCTCATTTGGGGATACGACGCAAAATAAAATTGTCGAGGATATCGAAAAGGCGCATCTTTTGCAGAAGAGATGCGTCTTTTCTTGTCTTTGAACAAATGCCTCTGTCGCTTGTTTCGTCAAGTAGAATATTTTCACTACCTTTGTGTAGCCCAATCTATTGCTTTGGATACGAATAAAATAGAACTATGCATAAAGCCGGATTTGTAAATATTGTGGGAAATCCCAATGTAGGGAAATCGACTTTGATGAATTCGTTGGTTGGAGAGCGTATCTCGATTATCACGTCGAAAGCCCAGACAACCCGTCATCGAATCATGGGAATCGTGAACACCGAGGACATGCAAATCGTCTACTCCGATACGCCCGGCGTGTTGGTTCCCAACTACAAGTTGCAGGAGTCGATGTTGAACTTTTCGCAATCGGCCCTGCTCGATGCTGATATTCTGCTTTATGTGACCGATGTGGTGGAGTCGCCCACGAAAAACCAGTCGTTTCTCGACAAAGTGGCGAAGGAGACTGTGCCCGTGTTGGTAGTCATCAACAAAGTGGATTTGTTGCAAAACCAAGCTGCTCTCGAAGTGCTGGTAGAGGAATGGAAGCGGTTGTTGCCGGAAGCCGAGATTATTCCGGTTTCGGCACAATACAAATTCAACCTCGACAATCTGCTGAGACGCATAGAAGAGCTGTTGCCTCCGTCGCCTCCGTTCTTTGAGAAAGACGCCCTTACCGATAAGCCGGCTCGTTTTTTCGTAACCGAGATTATCCGGGAGAAAATCCTGCTCACCTACGATAAGGAGATACCCTATGCATGCGAGGTGGCGGTAGAGCAGTTCAAAGAAGAGGCGGAGCGCATTCATATCATGGCTGTGATTTATGTCGAGCGCGACTCGCAGAAAGGCATTGTCATAGGAAAAGGTGGTGCCGCTTTGAAAAAAGTGGGGACTCTTGCCCGCAAAGATATAGAGGCTTTTTTCGATAAGAAGGTCTTCCTCGAATTGTATGTGAAAGTCGAGAAGGACTGGCGCAGCAGAGAGAATAAATTGAAAGGTTTCGGGTATATGCCCGAGTAAATGGGAAATGGCTGTGACAGCCGTCAAAAAGAAAGAGAAGTTATGGGAAACATAGTAGCAATCGTAGGTCGTCCCAATGTAGGGAAATCGACCCTTTTCAATCGCTTGACACAGACCCGCAAGGCGATTGTCAATGAAGAGGCCGGCACGACTCGCGACCGCCAATATGGCAAAGTGGAGTGGTGCGGACAAGAGTTCTCGATTATCGACACCGGTGGTTGGGTAGTCAACTCGGAAGATATATTTGAGGGCGAAATCAACAAGCAGGTGGCATTGGCTATCGAAGAGGCCGATGTAATTCTTTTCATGGTCGATGTGAAAACCGGGGTGGTCGATCTCGACGACCATGTGGCCGCCATTTTGCGCCGTTCGTCCAAGCCGGTGATACTGGTTGCCAACAAAGCCGACACGAACGAGTGGCAGTACAATGCCGCCGAGTTCTATTCGTTTGGTTTGGGCGACCCCTATTGCGTGTCGGCAGCCAGCGGTGCGGGAACCGGCGATTTGCTCGACGAAATATTGAAACGCTTTACAAAAAAATCGGAACCCGAGTTCGCGGCCGATATACCCCGTTTTGCTGTCGTGGGTAGGCCCAATGCCGGGAAATCATCGATAATCAACGCGTTTATCGGCGAGGAGCGGTATATTGTGACCGATATTGCCGGGACCACGCGCGATTCTATTTATACCCGTTACGACAAGTTCGGATTCGATTTTTATTTGGTCGATACGGCCGGAATCCGCAAGAAAGGCAAAGTGACCGAGGACCTCGAATACTATTCGGTCATTCGGTCGATACGCTCTATCGAGGCTTCCGACGTTTGTATCCTCATGATCGATGCCACCCGTGGCATCGAGGGGCAGGACCTCAATATCTTTTCTCTGATTCAGAAAAACAAAAAGGGACTGGTCGTGTGTGTAAACAAATGGGATTTGGTCGAAGACAAGTCGAACAAAGCGATTCAGACGTTCGAAGACGCCATACGGGCTCGCCTCGCTCCCTTTGTCGATTTCCCCATTGTCTATGCTTCGGCGCTGACCAAGCAACGCATTTTCAAAGTACTCGAAAGCGCCGTGCGGGTCTACAAAAACCGTCAGCGCAAAATCCCCACTTCGAAGCTCAATGAAGTCATGCTCAGCGCTATCGAGAATTATCCGCCTCCCGCACACAAAGGGAAGTATGTGAAGATAAAATATGTGACCATGTTGCGCGAGACCTATGTGCCCACATTTGTTTTCTTCTGCAACTTGCCCCAGTGGGTGAAGGATCCCTACAAACGTTATCTCGAAAACAAAATCCGCGAGACATGGGATTTCAGCGGAACCCCTATCAATATTTTCATGCGCGAGAAATAATAAAAGAAATATGTATGCCTCAACGCCCCGGAGTTTTTATAAGATTTCGGGGCTGTTTATTTCGATATTGAAGCAAGATGTTTATCTTTGTAAAGAGGATAAATCTGATAAATGAAACACATAAAGACAAATGGAAGAAGATAAGGGAAATAAATTTCAGATGCTTTTAGAGCGGTACAGGTATTCTCTTTTTATTATCGCTATTGCTCTATTGGCGGGCGTTATTGGGTTTATTTTTAATGTGTGGGAAACTCACGAGGGTTTTGTGTATGACCTGCTGACGACGATTATCAGTACTGCGATTGCTTTTTTTGTATTTACGCTTACATATGAGTCTGTCACGAGAAAATCGTCTACACAATCTATGGTCGATGAAATGAGGGGACTTTTTGAAGAGCAGCGAAGGTTGGTGAGGAGCGAATTTCGCAATGAGGTCGATGATAGTATCGTGAAATCATTGGGCGCCGAGTTGGACATTATTCAAAAATATAGTTCTAATGAGGTTTTTGATGTCGTGAATAATTGTAGCGCTCGACTTTTGGGACATGGGCTGGCCGAAAATATGCAAAACGTATTGGCTTCGATCTTGAACAACCCTTCGTATAGAGCTTCTATGCGCTATAATATTGATATTTATCCGAACGATACAGCGCGATTTGAGGCGTGTACAGACGCAGAGTTTTATATATCTCAGACTTTGGAGTATAAGAAATATTTGAGGAAAGTAGATAGTGATGATAATAAGCTGGACGAAAATAGCTTGAAACTGTCTTGTTTTTTTGCGTTCAATAAAAATCCCTTTTTACAAAAAGAACAAGAAGAAATCTTCTTTTTGAGGGAGGAATTGTCGAGCTCTTCATTTATTAAATTGCTGAACAAAGAGAATGCAATCCACCTGTTTGATTATTGGGTGCAGTTTTTTTATGAGGGGGATTGGGTCGATTTGGCCGATATAGATTCTGTCGAGAAACAGCCAAGCGTGGAGTTTGTGAGACAAACCTGTGGAGGGAAGTATGCTGGTATTAAATTTGTCTCGAATATTCCTAAGCAGGTACTGATAGAAGATGATGAGTATATATATTTTAAAGCAAGAATAAAATGTTCATATCCCACATCTCGTAGAGAATTTTATTTTAAAGTTCCCGAACTCACGTTGCAAGCAGATGTCTCTATTGAATTAAATTCTACTAATGATAGTCTTCATTTGGTTAGTTTCACCGATAACTATCATATTCAGTTGGATAAAAAATCAGATTCAAGAGAAAGCTATAACTTTTGTTGCAACAGTAAAGATTCTATTTTATTACCCAATAATGGATTTACGGCAGTATGGTGATAGATTATGAGGAGTTTTTCAAGCAGGCGGGGCTGGTCGATGTCCAAACGGTCATTCCCGAGGTGGTTGTCGATTTGAAATATGCTACGACTGATAATTTTGTGGGAGAAGTGCTATACCCCGATTTGAAGAGAGCCTATCTGTTGCCCCATATGACGGAACGGTTAAAACGGGTGCAGGCTCGGTTGGATAAACTTAAACCGGGGCATAAGCTGGTAATCTACGATGCGGCTCGTCCTCTGAGTATTCAGCATAAAATGTTTAAGCAGGTGCAGGGAACTCCACAAGAGCAGTATGTCGCCAATCCGCATAAAGAAGGCGGATTCCATAATTATGGCATGGCGGTTGACTTGTCGATACTTGATGCCGATAATAGCCCGTTGGATATGGGAAGTACATTTGATTTCTTTGGAGAAGAAGCCCATACCACGAATGATAAGCAATTGTTAGAGTCTGGACGAATCAGTGAAGAAGCATACCATAACCGCCAATTTTTATATGCGATCATGCGGGAGCAGGAGTTGTATCCGCTTCCCAATGAGTGGTGGCATTATCAACATTTTACGGAAGAGTCCGATAAGAAAAAATTCAAAATATTAGATTTCTAATGATAATTCGTCCTCCCTTTTTAGTCCCCGGCGACGGTGTCGCCATTGTCGCGCCGGCCAGTATGATCAATCCCGCTTATGTGAAAGGCGCTGCCGAACGGCTCGCAAGCTGGCAGTTGGGCGTTGCCGTTTCGCCTCATTGTTTGGGTAGGTCGGGAGTGTATTCGGGCACCATCGACGAGCGCCTCGACGATTTTCGCAAGGCGCTTTACTCCCCCGAAGTGAAAGCCATTTTATGCAGTCGTGGCGGTTATGGAGTGGTGCATCTGCTCGACCGGTTGGCCGATGATGTGGCACGCAATCCCAAGTGGATTATCGGGTTTAGCGATATTTCGGCGTTGCATGCCTTGTGTGTGAGCCGGGGCATGATGTCGTTGCACGCTCCCATGTGCAAGCACTTGTGCGAGGAACCGGCCGGCGATCGTTGCACGCAATATTTGCGGCAGATTCTTTTGGGCGAGATTCCCGAGTATTGTGAAAAGCCGCACCCGATGAATCGTTGCGGCAAGGCGCGGGGCATGCTGGTGGGAGGCAACATGGCTGTATTGTGCGGGTTGATAGGAACCCCTTACGATATATTCCGACCCGACTCGGTTCTTTTTATCGAGGATATTGCCGAGCCACCCTATAAAATCGAGCGCATGCTTTACCAATTGAAACTGTCGGGTAGGCTTGCTTCGTTGTCGGGGCTTATTGTGGGTCGCTTTACCGAGTACACCGAGAACGAGGGTCTGGGTGGTACGCTTTATGAACTCATCGGTCGATTGGTCGAGGAGTATGACTACCCGGTATGTTTCGATTTCCCGGTGGGGCATGTCGCCGACAACCTGCCTTTGATCGAAGGCGCCGAGGTCGATTTTTCGGTAGAAAGCCAAGCGGTAAAGCTGTCTTTTTGTATAAAATAGTCGGGATATTTGCGAGTTTTTGGCAGAATGCGTACTTTTGAGCATGAAGAAAACGATAAATCGTAAAATCGGATATTTAGTCTTGATTATCGGGTTAGCTGCCTGTTCTGCGAAATCGGTGAAACATAGCGAAGATACAACCGTAGAAGAGGCATCGATAGCGGTTCCTTCGTTCGATGCCGACAGCGCCTATGCCTATATCGAACGGCAAGTGGCGCAGGGCTATCGCATTCCCAATACCCCGGCACATCGGGCTACCGCCGACTATCTGGCTGCCGAGCTGGCCCGGCATGGAGCCTCGGTCGAGGTGCAGGCGGGAACGGTCACAGCCTATGACGGCACCGAACTCTCCATACGAAACATTATCGGGTCGTTCTCGCCCGAAAAGAAAAACCGCATATTCCTGTTTGCCCATTGGGATTCTCGCCCTTATGCCGATAACGATGCCGATAAGAGTAAACATCGCACGCCTATTGCCGGAGCCGACGATGGGGCGAGCGGCGTGGGCGTGTTGCTCGAGATCGCTCGTCAAATAGGGCAGAAGCAACCCGATGCGGGAGTCGATATAGCCTTTTTCGACGCCGAAGACTATGGCGCCCCTTATTGGAGCCGTTCGACCGACGAGGAGACTTGGGCGTTGGGTTCGCAGTATTGGGCTCGCCAACCGCACAAGCCGGGATATCGGGCGCGTTTCGGTATCCTGCTCGATATGGTGGGCGGCGCCGGTGCGCAGTTCAGGCAAGAACAGTTTTCGGAGTATTATGCCTCGGGGCTTGTGAAACAAGTGTGGAACACAGCGAAACGCTTGGGCTATGGCCATTATTTTATTGAAGAAGCCGGGGGATATGTAAATGACGACCACCTGTATGTCAATCGCTATGGCATACCCAGTATCGATATTATTCCTTGTTATCACGATACCGAGTCGGGATTTCCCGCCTATTGGCACACGGTAGACGATACGATGAAGAATATAGACCGTGCTACGTTGAAGGCGGTGGGTCAAACCGTGTTGACGGTGGTTTATGAAGAATGACAAAAAACGAGACTATATGAAAAGTATCGATGAAATACAAGACGAGATTGTAGATGAGTTTTCGGTCTTCGACGATTGGATGGATAAGTATGCGCTGTTGATCGACTTGGGGAATAGCTTGCCTCCGATGGACGAGCGGTATAAAACACCCGAAAACCTCATTGAGGGATGCCAAAGCCGGGTGTGGCTGCAAGCCGACTATCGGGACGACCGCATCTACTTCGAGGCCGATAGCGATGCCATCATCGTAAAAGGTATTGTGTCGCTGTTGGTGCGAGTGCTTTCGGGACGTACCCCCGACGAGATTCTCGACACTCAACTCTATTTTATCGAAAAGATAGGATTGACCGAGCATCTGTCGCCCACACGATCCAACGGATTGGTGGCCATGGTCAAGCAAATGCGCATGTATGCGTTGGCCTTTAAGGTGAAATCGGAAAGTTGAAACCCCAGAATATTTATGAACAATTAACCCTAATACCTATGTTTGAATCTTTAATAAGTTTTTGGCAAACAAACCAATCGTTGGTGATTTTGTTTGCCGTGTTGATTGTAGTAATCCCGTTTTTGGTATTCTATATCGTAAAAGCGCGAAAAGAACACCCTAAGGGGCTTATCCCTGCCGCTCTTGCCAATATGGGCGAACGGTTTGGTTACTATATCATGAATGCGGTCCTCTTGCTGTTCTTATGCTCCAAATTCGGTATCAGCGACGATGCGGCCGGCTGGATTTATGCCGTATTTTATTTCTTGATTTATGTGCTGAGTCTGCCGGGTGGAATGATTGCCGACAGGACACAAAAATATAAAGGGACAATTATTTCCGGTTTGCTTGTAATGGCGCTGGGTTACGGCTTGTTGTCCATTCCTGTGTTTGCCGAGACGACGGGCGCAATTTCGTGGGTGCTTGTATTCACTTGCGTGGCGTTGTTGTTCATTGCGTTTGGTAACGGATTGTTCAAAGGAAACCTGCAAGCGATCGTTGGTCAAATGTATGACAACTTCGAGGCCGAGGCCGCTAAGAAAGGACCGGAAGCGTTGGCTGTCGCAAAGTCGAAACGCGACTCGGGTTTCCAGATTTTCTATGTCTTTATTAACATCGGCGGTGTGATTGCGCCATTCGTGGCTCCTCTTTTGCGAGAGTTCTGGTTGAAAGCGCACAACCTTGCATACAATTCCGACCTTCCTCGCCTTTGCCACATGTTCAACGATAGCGCAGGCTCGATGCAGGCTACCGATATGGCCAACTTAGTAAAGCTCTCGGGTGAGGTGGGACACACCGGCGCTGTTGACGCTGCGTTCTGTTCCCAGTATCTGGAAATTTTCAATACGGGAGTTCATTTTTCCTTTATTGCTTCGGTTGTGGCTATGCTCATTTCGCTTGCGATATTCTTGTTTGTAAAGAACAAACTTCCCAACCCTGCAAAGAAAGAAAAGAAAGCCGTTGAAGTGACGCCGGAAGAAAAGAATGCCGACGCAAAAGAAATCAAGCAAAGATTGTATGCTTTGTTCGCTGTGCTTGGCGTGGCGGTATTCTTCTGGTTCTCGTTCCACCAAAACGGACAATCCTTGTCGGTATTTGCGCGGGACTTCGTGGCTACCGATTCTGTGGCTCCCGAAATCTGGCAATGTATCAATCCGTTCTTCGTAATTGTGCTGACTCCGATTATTATGTGGTTGTTTGGCGCATTGGCGGCGAGAGGGCGCGAAATATCCACACCCCGCAAGATTGCGATAGGTATGTTTATCACTGCTTGCGCCTACATCTTCTTGATGATTGTCGCCGTGGTCAATAATTATCCGTCGGGAACCGAGTTCAAGAGCATGAGCGAAGCGGCGAAACTGGCGATGAAGTCAAGCCCGTATGTTTTGATTCTGACTTATTTCTTCTTGACTGTGGCCGAGTTGTTTATTTCTCCCCTCGGACTTTCATTCGTGTCAAAAGTTGCGCCTAAACATCTTCAAGGCATATGCCAAGGACTTTGGTTGACGGCGACTGCTATCGGCAACTTGTTCATCGCGCTTGGCGTGACAATGCTTAACGAGTTCCCGCAACAATGGATGTGTTGGGCGGTATTCGCAGGGTTCTGCCTGATGTCGATGGGTGTAATGCTCGGTATGGTCAAATGGTTGGAGCGAGTGGCCAAGTAGTCATTCGATTCGACAACAGGATATATGCGGCAGCTCTCCGATAAAATTGCGGGGGGCTGCCGCTTTTGTTTTTTTGAAAGATATTGTCTGGCGAAAGGTCTTCTCGATTTGGGAGATTGCCGTATTTTTCCGTAAATTTGCAAAACGCCCTTTATGAAGGCTCGGATATGTTGAGATCGTATTATTTCATATTAGCTTGTTTTTTGGTGGCGGTGCTGATTTCTTGTGGAGGCGGAGAGTCGGGGCGGGAAGAAGCATCGGCTCATTTTCACAAAGGGATAGTTTTTGAAGAAGAGAACAAGTTCGATTCGGCTGCGGTATGCTATTTGTCGGCCATAGGCAGCCTTAATCCCGGAAAAGCCTCCAATTTCGAAGCCTTGGGTTCCTATTATAATCGCATAGCGCTGTTGCTTTTCAAAAGCGATATAAATGAAGAGGCCGAAAAGATGTTTCGGGAAGCGATTGCGTTCAACACACGGCTTTCGGATAAGGGTCAGCTTTCGGAATCTTACCGGGGATTGTGGAAATGCCTGTATGTAGATAACGCCGAGGGACATGATACAACCATTTTGAAAACCGTCGAATTGATTCCTTACATTCGAGACAAAGAGGAACTCTATAAAACCAAAAATGCGTTGGCCTATTATTACTTGATTTCGGGAAATTATGAATTGGCCATGAAATACAGCGCCGAGATAGACTCTTTGTTTCCCGATTCGGTGTCGTATTATAAAAACTGTTTGGTGAAAGGCAGCATTTTTTATGCCGAAGGCCATCTCGATTCGGCGATAGTTTATACGAAAAAAGCCGCGCGCAGCAGTTATATTTATACACAGGTATCGGCCTATGAAAACCTGTATGTGATGACAGGCGATAGCGCATACTACGATTTGTGCTATACCTTGAACGATTCTATTTCGGGAATGATGAAGCCGGGTAGAGTCAACTCGGCTTTTTATGGCAAGCTCATCAACAACATGAATCGGGAGTACTCCCGTAAGATACACGATCGCACCTTGTTCAGCATTGTCGGCACAGCGATTATCGTGGTGATGATAGGTGCTTTCCTGTTCTTTTTCTTCAAGAGGAGAGTGGCGCCGAATACATCTGCCGGTTCTATTGAAAAGCCTGTTCGGGAGCAAGCTGTGGAGATGAAGGAAAAAGGCGAGTCGCTGCAACGGAAAATTGTAGCCCAAATCAAAGAGATTACGACCGTCAAGAATAAGCGCTTTAAGAAGTCGGCCGTATTCAAACAGACTATCGAGTATATCGATGGGGGAGCCGTGTTTCTGCCGGGGTCGTTGCGAAACGCCCTTTTCGAATCGTTGAAAACCGAGTATGCTTTGCTCTATCAGCTATTGACCACCTATTTCTCTTTTTCCGATGAGGAGTTCTATTTTTACTGTTTAAGCTCGCTGGGGCTGAATACCAAAGAGAGTGCCGCATGCCGCAGTGTGTCGCTGTCGGCTATCCGGGTATTGCGCAAACGGGTCAACGATAAAATGCGAAAATACATCACCGCAGAGGAACTTTTTGACGATATAAAATTGTAATCGTAGCCGATAAGTAACGCTTCACGCTTTTAAGCCGTTGATTTATAGTGGGTAATAAAATATAAAAATGTAATGCGATTCTCTTAATATTGTTCGTCTTGATTTGTACTTTTGTATAGAATTAAAACAAATGAGGTCGTATAACTAACGGTTTATTATTTATGAAAAAGATTTACTTTTTGCTTTTTGCATGTTTTTTGGCAATAGGTGCGGTCGGAGCGCAAACGACGGTTTATGCTTATCGTACCTTCCAGCCCAGTAATCCTGCGAATGTACAGAAAGGGCCGGTAAAATTTTCGTCGGCCACACCTTCGGTGGTAGAACTGATAGCCGACCAGTCGAGGCTCGGCTCGGTTTATGCTGGAACTTATTTCAATTACAAGTGGTATGCCCAAGTGACGAAGCCGGGCACACAATCGTCGTTGGAGGGACTATACACCATCGATATGACTGACGGCTCCCGGGAGTTGATTTCGACACAAGGCTCCCATTTGGTCGAAATGACGTATGACTATTCTACCTCTACGATGTATGGTATTAAAAACGGAGCCGAGTATTTGATGACTCTCGATATCCACACCGGGGCGACGACCGAGGTAGGTGCGTTTGCAAACAACGGGGAGAGCGTGTATATGCTGGCTCTCGCTTGTCATGTCGACGGTACAATGTATGGCATTTCTACCGACGACAATCTTTATCGGATAGATAAAGCCACGGCGGCCTGTACGTTGGTGGGGTCTACCGGAGTGAATGCGGCTTATACCCAAAGTATGGATTTCGACCGTAATACGGGTGTCTTATATTGGGCTAACGTCGGTGATTATAAACTTTATACGGTCGATATAACAACCGGTGCGGCCACGCTTATCGGCAGTATCGGTGAGAATGGCGATGACAGTATGACGAGCATGTTTATACCCTATATCCATGTTCCTGCGGGAGCTCCCGATAGGGTTTTGGAGCGCAAGGTGGCTGCATCGGGCAATTCGGCGGTTCTTTCATGGAGGAATCCCTCGGTCGATGCGCAAGGCAATGCCTTGACCGAATTGACGGGTGTAAAGGTTTATCGGGGAGAGGACTTGGTGACCACCGTTGCCGTCACGGCCGATAAGATAGGGCAACCTATGGAGTACATCGATGAGAGTTTGTCGGACGGATTATATAGTTATCGATTGGTTCCGGTAAATTCAAAAGGCGACGGGGGCGTCGATAGCGACGATATATCTACTTATGTGGGAGAGAATGCGCCGGGCGAGGTGGTCGATTTTACCGTAAGCCAAGGCGATAGCGAAGCGATATTGACATGGAAAGCTCCCGAAGACGGAATGTATGGCGGGTCATTTGACCCGAGTAGCATTACGAAATATGTTGTCACCCGTTCCAATGGAACCGCTTCGACCGAAATAGAAATATCCGATCCGTCGGCCACGTCCTATATCGACACTCCGGGGTTCGGCACATACACCTATTCGATTTATGCGGTGAACGATATGGGCAATGGCCTCGTGTCTACGGCGGCTCCGATTGTCGTAAAACCGGCCGATTGGATTGTAATGACGACCGGCGAGGTTGTCGTGGAGAGTGGGAAAACGTATCACTTCTACGATGCGGCAGGGCCTAATGCCTATTATCCCAATTCCCAAAACGATACGCTCACAATAAGGCCTCAGAGCGCAGACGGGCTGGTGTGCGTCTCGTTCAAGCAATTTGCGACAGATACATATGGAGACTTCTTATATATCTTTAATGGAGCCGATACCCATGCCCCGTTGATTGGTGAATTTACGTCTACTTCGGTTCCATCTGCTTTGGTTTCTTTGGAATCGACCAGCGGAGATGGTGCGCTCACATTTGTCTTTTACTCCGATATTATGAGCCGGGACGAGGGCTGGGAGGCCGAGGTGACCGTGACGGAGAAAAAACAACACGACCTTGTGGCCGTATCGTTGGAAGGCAATCTGTATCCCAACGCCGGTGCCGAAGCGACTTATGCGTTTACGGTGAGAAACAAAGGTGTGGAAAAAGTCGCTGCGGCAGACTATAAAGTGAAGCTGCTGGATAATGCGGGCTCGGTATTGGCCGAGGTGAATGGCGTCGAAATCGAGTCTATGGAAACAGTTGTATTCGATATGAAATTTACGCCTTCCGAATCGGGCGATATGAGTATTCATGCCGAGATTGAATATGCCGGCGACGATGATAATGCGAACAATAAATCTGCGGTACTGTCGGTTATGGTTCTCGAAGAAGGCAGCCAATTTATCTCGATAGGCGAGCACGACGAGGAACTTTTGGTTTTGCCGGTGTCGTTCATGTCGGGCGAGTCGATTAGCGAGACCATCTATTATAAAGACGAAATAGGAATAGGGAACGGTACTTTGCAAATGATTTCATACCCGATTTCTTCGGTTGGGACAAGCTACTCGAATGTTCCTGTGAAAATATGGGTGGGAGAGACCGAGTTGGCGGATTTGTCCGAAACCTCTGTTCCGGCCGATGACATGACATTGGTATTCGACGGCACGATGAATATCGCACCCGGCGATGAGGAATGGGTATTCCAGCTGGCCACGCCTTATTCATATAAGGGCGGGAACTTGCTTATCCTCATGTTGAAAGGCAATCCGGGATTTACATCATACGATGTGGGCTTCAAGGGCACATACGGGGTTTACGACGTCGACCCGCAACGCTCGCGTTACAACTCGACTTTCGACGATAGCGAGGTGCTGGATCCTAATGTGGTTCCTATCGGCTATTCCAGCAGTACCATGTGGGCCGATGTGAAGTTGTTGTTCACCGATACGAACTCGGGCATTGCGAATCCTGTTGATGAACCTTCGGTTCGGGTTTATCCCAATCCTGTGAACGATGTTTTGTATGTCGAAGGCGACAATATCCGTGCGATAGAGATATTCGACGGAACCGGTCGTCGGGTTTACACTTCGGACAGCCGCCACACGGTCGATATGGCAGCCTATCCGGCAGGTATCTACTATTTGAGGATTATGACCGATGAAGGGCTTTTGTCAGTGAAGAAAGTTGTGAAGAACTAATATCGGGACATATTGTAGAACAATAGAAAAAGGAGGCTTCCCCCACATAGAGGGACGCCTCCTTTTCGTTTGTTGTGCAAGAGCATTTGTCCATTCTCAATGCTATTTCAACGGCTCTTTTGGGGAAATCCCTAAGTGTGGGAACTTCTACCGTCAATATCGAGAAAAATCCCTGCTAAATTTCTACTGTGCCGTCTTTGCGCGATTGCCGCAGATTAAAAAATGGAAAGTTGTCGGTCGAGCAGTTGGAACGACTGGCGGTGATAGGGCGTTGTTCCATATTGGGCGATAGCGGCTCGGTGGGTTTTGGTGGGATACCCTTTGTTTGATTTCCAGTCATACATGGGATATTTCTCGTGCAACTCGTTCATGTAGTCGTCGCGGTAGGTTTTGGCCAGAATCGAGGCGGCAGCGATAGCCTCGTATTTGCCGTCGCCTTTCACGACACAAGTGTGTGCGATACCGCGATAGGGTTTGAAGCGGTTGCCGTCGATGAGCAGGTGCTGGGGCGTGACAGAGAGTTGCCCGATAGCCCGGTGCATGGCCAAGAACGAGGCGTTGAGAATATTGATGCGGTCTATCTCTTCGGGGGTGACGATGCCCACCGCCCACGCTACGGCCTCCTGCTCGATGACGGGGCGCAGGGCATAGCGCTGTTTCTCGGATAGTTGTTTCGAGTCGTTGAGCAGTTCGTTGCGAAAGTCGGGTGGCAGTATCACGGCGGCGGCATATACCGCTCCGGCCAAGCAACCACGTCCCGCTTCGTCGCAACCGGCCTCGACAACTCCGCTTTTCAGGTATGGCAGCAGCATTGCGTTTTTATTTACCGATTTGCCGTATTGCTCCCGTCTGGGGATAGAACGTGGCGCAAGAGGGATTCTTTTTGTCGGTGAAGATAGAGGGGTCGAGCCCGAATATGACACCGAATTGAGCGATGGGGAGGTTTTCTTTAAATAGCGTTTTCCCCTCGTTCGACAAGGTTATTTCGGCTTTACCGGGGATTGCGTATGCCACAGCGTTCTTGGGCATTTGTTTGATATTGCCTTTGTTGTCGATAGGTAGTTGGCCTTCTTCGGTAATTTTCAAGGTGAGATATACGGGTGTTCCGCTCAGGTTCTCGGCATTGACTATGCCATACAGGTCGGAAATGCGGAAGACTACTTCGTTTGTAACCTCTTCGACCGGTATATAGTCGATGTGTTTAACGACCGTTTCGGTTTGTGTGGTTCCCATGAAGAGCGCCGTGAGGGCTGCCTCTTGCTCGTCGAGCTGTTGCATGATGAGCTTGAAAGATTCGCCGTCGGCGGGGAGTTCATCGACTTCGCCGGTCACTAAGTTCAGTCGGCTTTCCCTGATGCGGTAGAGTTGTTTGGCGGCAACCTCGGCCATTTTTGCTGTGGAGGCCGACATGAGCAACTCTTCGGAAAAAACTTTGGCATATTCGTTGTTGTCCAGTGGCGCTTTATTTTTCGCTTTCGGGGCGGTGGGAACGATTGTGTCGATGACCGGGTCGGTGTTGATGGATAGTAACAGTCCGTTTTCGTCTAAAACGATATATCCGTTACTGCCCGATTTGAATTGCATGAGATATTTCTCTGCGGGGTCGGGGAGCCCATAGGGAGTCGCTTTGACCGATGTGAGAGCCCACGCTTCGGAATCTTGGGTGATAACTCCCGGGATACCCAGATATTTCTCGGCGTATCGGTAATAAGGTCCCGCTTTTTGGATTGTCTTGGTGGCAACCACCTCGATGTCGAGATGGGTTTGCGGGAGGGAATATATGAGCCCGTACTCGTTGTGCTTCTCGGCGGTGAGCCTTTTGGTCTCTTGGGCAAATCCCATGCTGGTCGAAACCAGCAGACAGAGCGTTAAGATGGAATATTTCATACGATAAAGATTTTCATTAGGTAAATGGTCGTATCGGCCGGTTTGTCCACAATCTCTGTTCGGGAGCATAGCGGCATTCCGGTGAAAACATTCTATGCAAAGATATAATAATGTTTTGATATTCTATTGCATTCGATGCGCTTTTATCTGTTTGAACGCCAGTCCGAGGTGGGCGACGATATCGCTGGCGGTGACAAACTCCTCGCTCGATTCTTGCGAGGCGATGTCGCCGGCTGTCCCGTGCAGGAATACCCCTATGATAGCGGCGTCTTCGGGCGGATACCCTTGTGCCAGCAGGGAGCCTATGATGCCGGTGAGCGCATCGCCGCTGCCGGCGGTGGCCATTCCGGGGTTACCGGTCGAATTGAAATGCACCGAGCCGTCGGGCAGGGCTATGGCGGTGTGGGCTCCTTTCAGCACGACGATAATGTCGTATTTGGTGGCGACGTGGGTGATACATTTCAGCCGGGAGGCATCGTCGGTCATAGGGCCGAACATACGTTCCAATTCGTGGATGTGCGGTGTGAGAATGGAACGGGAGGGCAAATACCGCAAAAGGCTTTGTTCACGGGCTATGCAGTTGAGGGCGTCGGCATCGAGGACGAGCGGTTGTTTTACCTCTTTGATCAAGTGCATGAGAGCCGATAGCGAGGTGTCGTCACACCCCATTCCGGGGCCTATGGCGATAGCCGAATAACGGGGGTGAAGCGGAATTTGCTCGATGTGTTCTTCTCCTTTGTCGGGAGAGAAGAGCGCTTCGGGAACGGCGGTTTGCAGAATGAGATTGGCGCATCGGGGGGCGTGTATGGTGACCAGCCCCGCCCCGCTGTGCAAGGCGGCTTTTGCCGAGAGCACGGCCGCTCCTATCATGGTGTATTGTCCGGCTGCCAAAAGCAGATGCCCGTAGTCCCGCTTGTCCGAGAATTTTGCCCGGGGGACGATGTGGCAGGCGATATCGGGTAATGTCGTGAGGTAGTAGGGCGTCTCGGTCTGGGCGATGGCGCGGGGGTGGATACCAATGTCGAGGACTTTGACTTTTCCGACAAACTTGCTGTTCTCGGCGAAAAAGAACGACAGTTTGGGTGCTTGCAGTGTGAGTGTCAATCTGGCTTGGATTGTGTTGTCGATCGACACGTCGGGATTCCATTCCCCAAACAGCCCCGAGGGAATATCGATAGAAATGACAAAAGCTCCCGACTCGTTGATGTAACGTACCAAAGAGGAGAATGCCCCCGAGAGAGGTTCTCTCAGCCCGGCGCCGAACAAGCCGTCGATAACCACATCGCCGGGGTGAATGGCCGGCGGCGAGAACCGATTGCTTATTTCGAAGAAACTCGTGATGCCGGTCTCTTTCAGCCGCTTGCGATTCTGCTCGCAATCGGGCGATAACCGGTGATCGGGCATCGTGTTGAACAAATATATAATGGGGGTGTACTTCCGCTTGAACAGCAGGCGGGCGACGGCCAGCGCGTCGCCACCGTTGTTGCCCGGCCCGGCAAAGATATAGAGGTTGTGGGTCGACGGGATTGTGGCGCATATTTCGTCGGCGATGGCGAGGGCGGCTCGTTCCATTAAATCTATGGAGGCGATAGGTTCGTATTCCATAGTCAACTGGTCGAGCAGTTTGGTCGTTTGGGTGGTGAAGATTTTCATGTCGATATACTCGTTTTAGCTCCTTGACCCGACGGCAGGAGAGAATAACACAAAAATAGTGAGAAAAAAGAGAATGAAAAACATTTTCTCCCCTTTGAGCAGGTCGGGGAAAGGAAAACTGCAAAAATATAGATTATCGTTTCGGTGTTTTTACGATTTGTTATAACTTTGTGCATCATTCAGAATAGGAACAATGGACACAAAAATTAAAATCAAAGACCGTTTTTTTACTCCCTATATTTCACGGGAAAAGATAGCCGAGGCAGTCGGGCATATAGCTTCGCAAATCAATAAAGAGTTGGCAGGCAAGAATCCCTTGTTCCTGTGTGTGTTGAATGGCGCTTTTGTCTTTGCGGCCGATCTTTTCCGGGAACTCACCATCGAGTCCGAAATTTCGTTTATCCGCATGAAGTCATACGAAGGTATGCGCTCGACCGGCGAAGTGAAACAGATATACGGTTTGCAACAGGATATTACCGACCGCACGGTTGTCGTTGTCGAGGATATTGTCGATACGGGTTTCACCATTCAACAATTGATGCAGCAGTTGAAAGCCCATAATCCCAAAGAGATAAAGGTGGCCACTTTGCTGTTCAAGCCCGATTCGCTCAAATGCGACGTGAAGCCCGATTATGTGGCACTCTCGATACCGCCTGCCTTTATCGTGGGGTATGGACTCGATTATGACGAGCAGGGGCGGAACTTGAAAGATATTTATGTCGTGGCCGAATAGCGGCTCGATCAAGATTGGTTTTTAAATAGGAATTAGGTTAAAAAAGAATAAGGAAAAATGTTGAATATTGTAATTTTTGGAGCCCCGGGATCGGGCAAAGGGACACAAAGTGAAAAACTTATCGAGGAGTATGGGCTGTTTCATATCTCTACCGGCGATGTGTTGCGCGAGGAAATCGCCAAAGGTACCGAGTTGGGAAAGACGGCCGACTCGTATATCTCGAAAGGCCAATTGATTCCCGACGAGCTGATGGTAGGTATTTTGGCTCATGTGCTCGATTCGCACGAGGAAGCCAAGAAGGGGGTGATTTTCGACGGTTTCCCCCGCACGATAGCTCAGGCCGAGGCTTTGACCCGCATGTTGGCCGAACGGGGAACTCAGGTCGATGTGGTCTTGGGTCTCGAAGTGGAGGAACAAGAGTTGATTGATCGCTTGCTGAAACGTGGACAGGTATCGGGACGCAGCGACGACAATTTGGAAACCATACAGAAACGCCTCGACGTGTATCACAACCAGACCAAACCGTTGAAGGAGTTCTATCAAAAAGCCGACAAATACCGGGCGATACCGGGTATGGGAGGCGTCGACAAAGTTTTTGAAACCATTAAAACGTCAATTGCCAATTTATAAGATAGTATGGCAGAGTCGAATTTTGTAGATTATGTGAAAATCCTTTGCCGCTCGGGCAAAGGCGGTGCCGGTGCCATGCACCTGTATCGGGCCAAGTATGTGCCGAAGGGCGGGCCCGACGGTGGTGACGGTGGCCGGGGTGGAAACATCTATCTGCGCGCTAATCGCAATTTGTGGACTCTGCTGCACCTGAAATATTCTCGCCATGTCTTCGCCGGCAACGGTTCTCCCGGTGGCGCCAACCGCAGTTTCGGTAAAGATGGTGAAGATAAAACCATCGAAGTGCCTTGTGGTACGGCGGTGTTCGATGCCGATTCGGGCGAGTTCCTGTGCGAAGTGACGCAAGATGGCGAAGAGGTCGTTTTGCTCAAAGGCGGGCGTGGCGGTTTGGGTAACTGGCATTTCAAGTCGGCGACCAATCAGACTCCCCGTTATGCCCAGCCCGGCGAGCCGGCTATCGAGCGCTCGGTCATTTTGGAGTTGAAGCTACTGGCCGATGTAGGTCTGGTGGGGTTCCCCAATGCCGGGAAATCCACGTTGCTGTCTACTATTTCGGCCGCGCGCCCCAAGATAGCCGACTATCCTTTTACCACGCTCGAGCCCAATTTGGGTATTGTTTCCTATCGTGACAACCGTTCGTTTGTCATGGCCGATATTCCCGGTATCATCGAAGGGGCGAGCGAAGGCAAGGGGCTCGGGCTCCGCTTTCTGCGTCATGTCGAGCGCAACGCCGTGTTGTTGTTTATGATACCGGCCGATACCGACAGTATCCGCAAAGAGTATGAAATCCTGTTGCGTGAACTTACCGCCTTCAACCCCGAGTTGCAAGACAAACAACGGGTGTTGGCCGTGACCAAATGCGATATGCTCGACGACGAACTTATCGAGGCGATGAAAAGCGATTTGCCCGATATTCCCACGGTCTTTATCTCGTCGGTGACGGGGCAGGGTATCGATGCGTTGAAAGATATGCTGTGGCGTGAACTCAACGACGAGAAAAACAGGGTGATGACAATGACCCACCGTAATCTCGACGCCAGCCACCGGGTTGAGGAAGAGGATAATTTCGACACGGGATATGCCGATGAGGATAGCGATGTCGACGATGATTATCTCGACGAAGACGACGCCCGATGATTCTGCACGAAGCGAAAAATTTCACATGGTATTCGTTTGCCTTGTTCGATACCTGTCCCGGTGTCGCTACTTTTGTGACTACTCGGGGCGGAGCGGTGGCCGGCGATACCTATTCCTCACTCAATATGGGACTGCACAACGGTGACGACCCTTCCCGGGTGGAGGCCAATCGCAAGCGGTTGTGCGACGCGTTGGGGATTGAGCGCCTGATTACACCCCGGCAGACCCACGGGACCGATATTCTCCCGGTTACACCGCGTTTCCTCTCGCTCGACGCCGCAGCCCAAACTGTTTGCTTGGACGGGAAGGATGCTGTCATGACCGATTGCCCGGGTGTGGCCATAGCGGTCTCTACGGCCGATTGTGTCCCGTTGTTGCTCTATGACGATGTTCACCGGGCTTGTGCCGCCGTTCACGCCGGCTGGCGGGGAATGGCCGCTCACATCGTGCGGCTCACGGTCGAGGCGATGGTCTCCTGTTACGCTACTGCTCCGGCTTCGTTGCGGGTGGCGGTAGGCCCTTCGATAGGACCCGGCTGTTTTGAAGTGGGCGATGAGGTCGTGCGAGCGTTTGTCGCTGCGGGATTCGATGAGGCCGCTGTTGTCAGGCGCTATCCGTCGGCTCGTCCGCATATCGACTTATGGGCGGCGGCAGTGGAAGAACTCTCTTTGTGCGGGGTGGATTTGTCGCATATCGAGGTGGCCGGTGTTTGCACGCAGAGCCACAGCGACGAGTTTTTCTCGGCGCGCGCTTCGGGCATTCGTTCGGGGCGGTTCTTGACTGGGATATATTTGACCGATATATAAAACAAAGGCTCCCGAATCGGGAGCCCTTTGCTGTTGACCGTCGTGCTTCTATCTTACGCGGTCGATTCCCCTTTTTTGTTTGTCGTATGTTAAAGGTTCCATTCCGATGGTTCACATTGTTTTTTCACCGCTTCGGGGGCAGAGGGGAAGAAGGTGAATCCCGTCTGCTGTTCGATATATTCTACCGATTTACAGTAATCGGTGCTGAATGTTTCGGAGTAGTCGCTGCGGTGTTCCAGCCAGAATCCGATAGCTTTCAACTCGTCGGCTTCGCATTTCCCGATGGGATTTCCGGTATTCCCCGACCGGGTGCGCAAGATTACTTTGAAGTAATGGGTGGGTACGGGGCAATCCTTGGAATCGGCCGATTGCTCGCCGTACTGGCTGCCGTCGAAGGTGACGCTATGCCCGTCGCCGAAGTAACAGCCCGTGACCACATAAAGCGTGTCGGAGCACATGTTGTCCCGAACCTTTGCTTCGAGCGAGGCCCATATCCCGGCGTTGAAATCTTCGTCTTGGGGAGTCATGTTCGAGGCGTAGAACGTCTGGCTGTTCAGCTCGTCGTTGGCGGTGCGGTCGGCCGAGGGTATTTGGTGCCCGCGGGAATAGCCCTCGTAGTAGCAATAAGAGCTTCCGTATAGCTTGGGCTGGTACAAGGCCTCGATCAAGGGGTCGGCCGCCCATGCTTCGGTTCGGCCGCTCGAGCCCCGGTAGCATTCGTGCATCGGATAGGCTACCCACAGGGCGGCGTGTTTCTCTTTGTCGTAGAGCATGGTGTAGTTGCGTACCTGTTTCCCGCCGAGGGTTCCGGTGTGAGTGATCACATAGTCGTCGCTGTCGTAGAGCGGCAACTCGGCCGGCGGATACACGGTGTTGTCGAAGACGATGATTTGGGTCGACGGGTCGCCGTCGGTCAGCCGCACGTCGTCGATGCGCATTTGGGTGGCGTCACCTGTGGTGGAGAACCGTATGCCGAGGGTGCCGTCAGTGGCGTTTTCCAGCGAGAAGGAACTGGTCGCCAACTCCCAGTTGCTGGAAATCGTGCGGGTGTAGTCCAACTCGACCCACGACGAGCCGTTGCCTACCTCGACTTTCAAGTCGTTGTAGTCAAACGGTTTATTCTCGGAGCAACCGAATTGGAGAATAAAATCCTTCTCTTGTTCGGTGCGTATGTTGCCTATCTCTATATAACTTCCTACTTTGTTGAAATAGAGGTTGTTTTCACCCGAGGCGTAGGGGCGGTAGCTGGCCGGCGGGTTGTAGTTCGATGTCCAGTCGCTGCGTACCGATACGCTCATTTGGTTGTACTCCACTTGGTCGGCGCCGGTTCCCGATTCGTTTTTCCAGCCGTCGAACTGGTCGAGGTAGGGCCAATAGGTTCCTTTTGTCGCCGTCTCCCGGTCGAAGTCGTTGTTATAGATAATCGTGCGCTCTACGGCTGAGGCTCTCGTCACGGTTATCTCTTGGGAAAGAGTCTCTTCGCCGTTCAACGATAGGGTCGAGATGGTGAGCGTGCAACTCTCGCCTGCGGGAGCGTCGAGGATTTGTATTTTCGATTCTCCGCCCGTGCCTTCTTTTTTATCGATTTTCAGCGCCTGATCGCTCACCGAGGCTTCCCACTTGGTGTTGGTGTTGACGGTGACGATGTTTTTCGAGGCGTCGTTTTCATTGAAGGTCAACGCCGTGGGCGACACCTCTAAATATACCTCGTCGGGGGCTCTCGATATGACTACCTTTTGGGAGAGATCTTTCGCCAGATTTTGCAGAACCGGCTTGATGGTGAGTGTGCAACTCTTGCCCGCGGGGGCGTCGAGCACTTGTATTTGCGACTCTCCGCCCGCTCCCTTGGTCTTATCCAGTTTCAACGAGAGGTTGTCGACCGAGGTTTCCCAGTCGGTATTGGTGTTGACGGTGATAATATTTTTCGAGGGGTCGTTTTCGTCGAAAGTCAGTTCTTGGGGCGATACGGTCAGGAAAAATTCCAATTCCGATTGCTGCTTCTCTTCGCAGGCATAGCACGCCACGAGTATCAATAAAGAATATAGATAGGCTTTTTTCATGGTTGAAAGAATGAAAAATTTTAATTGCAAAATTAACTTTTTCGAGGAGATAAAAAAGAGCAATGCGTAAAAAATAGGGTGCAATACGTAAAAAAATAAAGTCCAATGCGTAAAAAATGAGGCGAGAGTGATTCTGAAATTGGAGTTGGAAAATTGTGATTTCCCCCATTAAATCGGGGGTGTAGACTGTTAATAGGCTGTAAATGTACAATTGTGAATAATTATACATTTTATAATTTTGACTCGATTTTGTCCTTTCCTTCTCTTGACGGTTTTTAACTTTTCCGGTGTTGCCACTTCCCTTATATTCCTGGCAAAGAACAGGGCAGATAAAGGGGGCTTGAATATGGTTAGGATAAATGTTAATAATATTTATCGAGGAGTGCCGCTATGCAATTTTTTCCGGTATGCACAACGTGTATGTAATCACGCTTATCTACTGTCGATGCTATGTTTCAGGCGGTTGTGGAAAGAGAAAAAGCGGCTTATTAAGCCATATAAATATAATGATAATTTGTTAAAATGCAATATTCTTTGTATTATAATAGTACAACAAACGATAAATTATTATAACTTTGTTGCGATATAGATTCCAAATAGGATCTATGGCAGTGGAGACTAAGGATAGTTGAGAACTTGTTTATAATCAGGTAGTCTTTTAATTAAAATCCTTCAATAGGGGGGGGTAAAAATTTGTAATTATGATATCACGATGCGAGTAATTCGCAGATAATTCATAATATTATTATGAAGAAGGGTGTAAAAATAATTATAAGATTGGTATTTTTGATGGTGTGCGTCTGCGGTTCGGCGCAGAAGGTAGCGATAAAAAGCAACGTATTAGGTTGGGCTACGGCGACACCCACGTTGGGTGTAGAGGTAGGTTTGGCCGATCGCTGGTCTTTGAATACACACATCTATTATAATCCCTTTACATTTAAAGATAATCGCAAGTGGAAGCATATACGCGTACAGCCCGAGGTGCGTTATTGGCTTTGCCAGAAATTCAACGGACACTTCTTCGGGCTGCACCTGTTGTACACCCACTTCAACGCCGGGCAGGTACCTTTCCTGTTCGGGGCGTTCGATACCGATCAATATCGTTATCAAGGGAATACCTACGGTGCCGGTCTCTCCTATGGCTACCAATGGATATTGAGTCCCCGGTGGAGCATCGAGGGAAGTGTGGGTGTGGGATACAAGTACAATACCTATGATTACTATGAGTGCCGCACCTGCGGGCGTAAAATAGGCGACGGGCATAAGGGTTATTTCGCACCCACCGAAGCCGCTATTTCTATAATTTATGTATTGAAATGAGTGCCATGAAGAGATATATCATATTCCTGTCGGTTTTATGGGAGACCCTGTTTGTGGCTGCGGCCGGGTTACGGGTCGACACGGCGTCGTTGTATCGCAAAGGCGACAGTGTGCGGGTGGAATTTGAGATTGCGGTTCCCCGCGGCATGGTGGGTGCCGACTATGTGGAGCGATTAACTCCCGTAGTGAAAAACGAGACCGATTCGCTGCTGCTCGACGAAATTGAAATTGTGGGAAAACGGCAACAAAAATTGCGTCGCCGGGAAGAGGTGCTTTCGGGAAAAGTCTATCCGGCCGCTCCGTATCAACTGGACAACGAGGGCGACACGCTGCGCTACGATGTGGCGCTGCCCTACGAGCGGTGGATGGGCGAGTCGCCTATCGCCCTTTCGCTCTTGTGCGAGCGCGAAGGGTGCTGCCGGGTAGAGCCACTGCCCGATATTCCCCTGTGTGGCGAGGTGGTATTGCGGCCGCCCTATGTGCCTTCGGTGCAGCCGGTCGCCTTGATTCCGAGTGTGGCCGAGCGGTTGGCCGAGGTCGAGCAGGTGCTGTACCCGATGACCGGGTATGAGCCTTACTCCGAGTCGATGGAGGTTTGGCGCGACAAGGGCGCTTTGAAGGTATATTTCCCGCTCGACAAATCGGATTTGCGTCGTGACTTCCGCGACAACGCCGTCACGCTCGACAAGATTGTGGATATATTGAAACAGATTTATGCCGACGACCGCTCCGACGTGGGCAAGATTCTTATCGTGGGATTTGCCTCGCCCGAAGGCCCCACCAAGCGTAACGAGCGGTTGGCCGAAGCGCGCGCCATGGTTTTGAAAGAGTATGTAAACCGCTACCTCTCTTTGCCCGACTCGCTTTTCGAGGTCGCCAACGGAGGCGAAGCCTGGGGCGAATTGCGCGACCGGGTGGCCGAGAGCGACTTCGATTGCAAGGAGCGCATGCTCGAGATTATCGACCACACGCCCGACCTTGGGCGGCGGGAGTGGCTGCTGCGCTTGCTCGACGGCGGCAAGCCCTTTGCCGAGTTGTTGAACTCGGTGTTCTTCGAGCAACGTAACTCGGGATACATGCGGGTGTACTACACCGCCGTGCCCGACTCCAACGCCATCAAGATAAACCGGGCGCAGTCGCTCATCGACCGGGGCGATTTCGACGGTGCCATCGCCTTGTTGCAGCCCATACAGGACGATACCCGCAGCCTCAACACCCTTGCCACGGCCTATTACCGCCGAGCCAACGAGGAGGAAGGGCGCGAGGCCGACCGGGCGACGGCTATCGCCTTGTTCAGGAAGGCGGCCGACGAGGGCGACGAATCAGCGATTCAGAATTTGAAAAATATAGAAAACAATTACTAATTATCAAACTTAAACAGTTACAGAAAAATGAAGACAATGAAATCCAAATGGGCGAAAGCGGGAACGGTATTGTTTGCCGCCGCCGTGATGTTGTCGTCTTGCTCCAACGACGAGGTAGTTCCCGATGGGGGGATTCCCGTGGGAGAGCGCGACGCTGTGAAAACGAGCTTCTCGTTTGCTATTCCTTCGCCGGTATCCCGGGCTACGGGAGCCGATGTACAAGACGGTCAAGGTAGCAATAAATTCTTGGGTATGAAAAACCTGAAACTGATGCCTTTTGCTTTGGCCGGTGGTGCGGACGATTATGTTGTTGCCAACTCGATAATCGCCGGTGATATTCAGTTGACCAGTGCGACGATCGATAATAGTGAATCTGATAATTTCGTGAAGACATTTACCGACGTGGTGATTCCTTCGGGCGACATCGCTTTCCTGTTCTATGGCGAGGCCAACCATGACACTCAATTCAACGGCAAGTTGAATATGACAGAGGGTGCGAATGTGACGACTCCCGCCGATATCGAGTTCTCGTTGCAAAATATCACAGAAGGCACTTATACAGGTGGAACCTACGAAACGGCAGACGCTTTGATCGAGGGTTGGGAAAACAATGTGACCGACGCCTTGGATACTTGGGTAAAAACTTTTATCGAAGACAATGACGATAAAACAAAAGCCACAACCTTGCAAACCAATTATTTCAAATTCAACAGCGCTTCGTTGATGGGCTTGAAACTGGCTGCGCAATATCTCTCGTCGGAGCTGGGTAGCGACAAGTACACATCTATGAACGGTGCCGCAGATTTGAAAGCCAAAATCGACGGTATGATTACCGAGTTGGGTAACGGTGCCTATACAGATTTCCCCGCCAACTTGCCGAAAGGTACCTATAAGCTGGAGAACGGTCTCATCAAAATAGACCAGAACGGCCCCTCGGGTTCGGACATTGTTTCGCAATCTGCTTCGAACAAATATTTCTATCCCTCGTCGCTTTACTATTGGACCAACGCTTTCCCCGTTGCCTATGAATCGACTCCTGCATTCTCCGCTTGGACCGGCGGTACTTATACCGGGGCCCGCGCGGTTATCTCGACGACCACAACCAAAATCGCTTTGAACAAGACTATCAACTACGGTGTGGCTCGTCTCGATGTGAAAGCCGCCATTAAAGCCGATGGCGCTACGATTCCGGCTGGTAAGATCAACGGTACGACTCCTACCAGCGTGACGTTGGCCGACCACAACTTCATCGTGAAAGGAGTCTTGGTGGGCGGTCTGCCCGATGCCCTCGATTGGGAGATGCACCCCTCGACAGCCGATACCTACTCGCGCGCCGTGTATGACACCCGCATGAATAAAACGGACGATCAAGGTGGTTACAAGTTGACCAACGAAGCTTCTCCCACTTGGGCGAGCCTGCCTGTCGCCATATACAGCCTGTTGCCCGAGACAGCCGATGCTTCGGCCAGTACGGAGGCTCCCGGCGCTACGCCCAACATCGCATTGGAAATTCTCAACGACGGTCCTCAATTCTATGGCTTGGACGGCAACCTCATTCCCGAAGGCGGAACGTTCTACCTCGCCGGTAAGCTGACCTATAAGGCCGATTCAGGCAAACCCGACGTAGTGCGTGTATTGCAACAAGACTACAACACCACGGTGCAACTCACCATCTCGTCGTTGGAGAAAGCCTACAACACCGTGCCCGACTTGATCAACCCCCGTTTGGAACTGGCGTTGGCCGTGGATATCGAGTGGCAGGCCGGTCTGGTGCTCGATGTGCCTCTGGGCAATTGATAAGTATATAATATGATAATCTTGTGGAGGTGTGCCGAAGTATAGCATTCAATCCCTCCGTCCTTATGAACACCTTCCCTTTATTCCCTTGCGGAAAACACAGGGGAGGAGTTTCAACCCCCTTGCTCTGAGGCTATCCCCCCGAGGAGAGGGCTGAAAACATAAGTTGCAAATATTTCGACACACCTCCATTCTTTCAAAAAAATCGAGCAGATGAAAAAAACGAACTATGGACAAAGAGGCGTTGCCGCGGGAATACTTTTCGCGGGGCTGTCGCTGTTGAGCGGCTGCATCGACGACAATATGTCCGATTGTAACAATTTCACCGTTCGATACAAGATAGAGCTATCGGCTCAAGCGCAGGCGTTTTCGGGGCGAATGGATAACCTCAACATGCACTTTTACGACGGCACTCAATCGCTTGCCCACCATGAGTATGTAGAGCGTGAGCAGATGCCCGATGACAATATCTATGCGATCTCCCTGCCGATGAACGATTATCACCATTTCGCCATAGCCAATATCCTACCGGAGAGTAGCGTGAGCGCCTCGGACCTTGCGGTGCAATCCGACCGGTATAAGCTGGCCTATGACTCGAATGCCGATACGGTTCCGTCGCACGCTTCGGAACTTTATGTAGGGCGGGAGCGATTTTCGATCGCCGATAAGAACCAATTTATAGAAGTAGTCCTCACCCCTTGTATCGCGATGACAAGGCTGCACCTCGACTATGAAACCGGTGTGGCCGCTTCGATCGGAAGCATCGAGGGTTATGTCAATAAGACCGCTACCGGTTTTTATTGCCGGGACAGTATTTATGAACACGACCGTCCCGTGGTCGTGCAGATGAAAGAAACGGGAGAAGATGAAAACGGTTTGTCGCTTTTCCAAGCGCTGTCGTTCCCGTCGAAAGACGTGGCGTCGGCCGGAGCGCCTGCCGTAGACCGTAGCGTCGCCGAGGAGAATGCTCTTTGGAATACCGATGTCTACGTTTCCATAGGAAATAAAATTACACGAAATACGATTCATGTCGCCGAACCTCTTTTGGCCGGAAAATGCGTCGACATATACGGCGTGGTGAGGGGCGACGGCAGTATAGAGATAGGGCATAACCTGCAAGCCACCGTGGCGATAACCCTCGACTGGAAACCGGGGGGCAACATCGATGTGGAGATGTAGGGAATGGCCTGAGAGCGATAAAAGTAGTTTTTTTTGAGATAAAAATCGAGTAGATATAAGGTGAAGAGGTGGTACACGATAGGAATGATGGTTTTGTTCGCCGGGCTGCTGTGCGGCTGCGGGAAAGACGAGCCTGCGCTCGAGAAGCAGACCGTTAGCCCCGAGACGACGGGTATGACCTTGACGATTTATACCGGAGGGGCGGTCTCGCGCGCGGTGACGTTGCCGGGCGACCCGGGCACCTCGCCCGATATGCCGGGGCCTATCGAGAACATACACCTCTTTATGTACATCGAGCCTAAGGACGGTTCGGCCGCCTATATGGAGCACCACTACATCGAGTTGCCCGAGAGCACCACCTACTATGTGTTCGAGGCGATCGACGTGCCCAAGTGCACGGCCTCGTTCTATGCCATCGTCAACGCCGGGCGGCACGACGAGTGGGCGACCCTTTCGACCGAGGGCGAGGTGGTGGGATTGACAACCGGGGAACCCCCGTCGCGCAATCTCTATGCCGGCACCCTGCTCGACCTCGAATTGATACAGGTGCAGCACTCGGGCGTGATCGACGCCGGGCTGGTGGCCTCGAAGGTCGACATCATGTACAACATAGGCAAGGCGATATCCAATTACAACGCCCTCCCTACGATTCAAAAGGAGCATGGCGATTGCACACTGGCCAAAGTCGTCTCGTTGAAGTTGAACAATGTACCCACCGAGGGGCATTACTTCTCGGTGCGGGGAAACAGCGGGGTACAAGGACACACCTATTGGCTCTCGGGTGTCACGGGACCGGAGCGGCCGGCGTGGATCAACGGCCGGTACGACTGCTACTTCTATGACAAAGGTTGGCTCGATGTGGAGTTGAAGGTACAAAGCGAGTATAACGATGGCTACGAGAAAACCACGACCTATAATATACGGGTCGACACGCCGGCCGACGTGGTAGAGGCTCCGTACTACCTGCTGCGTTTCGATGTGGTGGGATTCTCGAAAGAATCATATGATTATCAATTGACAGCCTCGGTATAAAAAAAAGAATGATTAGGTATGTCGAACGGAAAAAAGATAAATATCATCGATGGTGAAACCCGGGTTCCCGACAGGGCGAGACTCGGGTGGTGCCGCATAGGTCTGTTTTTGCTCCTGTTGTTGTCGCTGTGCGATTTCCCGATGGCGGCGCAGTCGCATATCAATCCGGCGCGTCCGGCGTTCAACTTGCGACGCATCTATGTCTCTCCCGAAGGGGCGGGGACGTTCGACGGCTCGTCTTGGGCCAACGCCGCGAAGGGCTCCGACTTGCAGATGATACTCCGTTCCACCGACACTTGGAACACGATGACCTCCACGTTGCAGATTTGGGTCGCCGCGGGAACCTATGTTCCCACCGAACCGCTATCTCCCGGTGACGACCGCAGTGCGTCGTTTGTCCTCACCGGCAGCCAAGTGGTGGTATATGGCGGTTTCAGGGGGCAGGTATTCGACGATTTGGGAAATTTGGTGTATGCCGGGGAAAGCGCGCTCGAAGATCGCCAGTATGGCAATATCTATTCGGGAAACCGCGAAGAGCTGTGGGCCTTGAAATATCAGACGATTCTCTCGGGCGACCGCTTGGGAAACGACGATTTGGGGAGTGGCAGCACGGTATCGTCGCTCGATCCTTCGCAAAATGCCACACGAGCCGACAACCTCCACACGGTGGTGACGTTCGACCCCTCGTGTGTCGATGTGGTTCTCGACGGGATAACTATCGTGGGCGGTTCGGCCAGTTCGGGTAACGGCGGCGGCGTGTTGCTGGGTGGTGCGGAATGCGGTTTGCAGTTGTGTCTGTTGCATTCCAATTTCGCCGTGAAGGGCGGTGGTGTCTATATTCGTAAAAACAGTGGCTCGGACACGCAGCGGTGTTTTGTGTACAACTCGGTTTTTGTCTCCAATTCGGCGCTTGGCCGTTCGGGACAGGGGTATGGCGGCGGTATCTATTCCGAGGCCGGCGTCGTGTTCAACAATCTTGTGAATAACAATAACGGCGGCGGCATCTGTGTGTACGACGAGACCTCGATTGTCAACAACACGGTGGTCAACAACCAGTTGTATGGGATTGGCCGTCCGGCCGACGCCGATGTGCCGGGCTCGTCGATCAACGTCTCCAACACGGTCGTGTGGAGCATCGACCCCCTCAACCATGTGGGATTGAGTGGCATGGACGCACTCACCGGCAATGTGTCGAATTGTGCGATTGTCGCATGGGACGAGTCGAAAGGCAGCGACAATATTTCGCTGTTGCCCTACAACGACCAGACGGGCTCCACGCCTCATTTCTTGAATCCTACGACCAATGTGGGCCCCATATCGACACCCGCTTATGCCGATTTGAGCCCGTCGTTCCTGTTGCAGCAAAGTTCGGTACTCCTCTCGAAAGCCGAGAGTTCGTGGCTGACGACGTTGAGTACCTATTACGATACCGAGGTCTCTTACGATATTGCGGGTAATCCCCGGTTGGTGAGCATGTCGCTCGATATAGGGGCTTACCAGTACCAGCCGGTTTCGGGGCGTAACATCTTGTATGTGCGCCAGCTCTCGCCCGACGAGCCCGAGTTGGCCGACGGCGAGGTGCGCGACGGAAGTTCTTGGCGGTTGGCGCTGCAAGATGTGCAGATGGCGATCGACGAACTGTACTCTCGGGGAGTGGTGGGCGAAGTGTGGGTAGCCGGCGGCACTTATTATCCCACCTCGACCATTACCGACGAGGCCGGTGTGCGGGGACAGACCGAACGGCACTTCTCGTTCATCATGCGTAGCGGAGTCTCGGTCTATGGCGGTTTCAGGGGCGAGCCCGGCGACGAAGGTATCAACGACGGTACTACTCGTCCGCGTGACCCCGATCACCCCGATGTGCCGTGGGCTTTCGAGCATCGCACGATTTTCAGCGGCGATGTCGACCGTAACGACCGGTCACAGAAGGCTTGGCGGTGGAACGAGAGCGAACAGCGTTGGGACCAATACACAGGCCGAAACTCCTATCATGTGGTGTGGTTCGCCTCGGAGGGGTTCTATGAACAAACCACCCGGTACGAGGCCGTCGTGGCCAAGCCGCTCCCGGTAGAGTCGACCCTCGACGGAGTGGTTGTGACGGGCGGTTGCGCCGATTACGGCGAGCGTGGCGAGTCGACCCGCATGGGCGCGGGAGTCTATTTGGTGGATAACGGCATCGTGACGAATTGCATCATCTATGAGAATTATGCGTTGACCCGTGGCGGCGGCGTGATGATGAACAACGGCGGTATGCTGTCCAACAGCCTTGTTTTCAGGAACGCCACACCCGGAGTGCAGGTGCGCAATGGATTGGGCGGTGGGGTGTATATCTTGGGCGACGGTATCGTGTTCAAGTCGATTATCACCAACAACACAGCCCGGGTGGGCGGTGGTGTGTATGTCGCCGAGGCCGAGTACAACAACCCCAATTACGAAGCCTCGCAGGAGGATATGTACCGGGGTGTTCTGGTCGCTTCGCTCATTTCGAACAATACGGCCAAGTCCGATGCCGGTGCGATATATTTCGATAAGTTGGGAAGCATATCTTCCTCGACGGTGGTGAAAAACTATTGTACGGCGGTAAACTCCGACCAGGAAGGCAATACGGGCGGATTGGCCGTCGACCGGTATGGCGTGGTGTACAACACGATACTGTGGGGTAACTCCACCCTCGAGCACACCCGGCAGTTCTTCGGTGAGAACGGGGTGGCACAAACGGCTTCGATGCCTCCGTCGATACAGGTTTACTATACGGCCTTGCAAGATTTGTCGAATACGATTTGGGGCGTCAACACCGTCACACAGAAGACCTATGCTCTGGCCGAACAAAATTCGAGAGCCCGGACGACGTATGGCGGCAATTACCCCGATTTCGGCAATGCGATCGTCGATGGTGTCGATGTCCTCAATGGCTTGGGCGGAGTCTATCAAAAGAGCGCTGCCGATATAGACGGCACGCAAACCCTCGACGGGGCGCTGCGGACGATACATGGCGTGCAACATTGGGTGCCGTCGTCGGCCTCGGCTTTGCAACGTAAAGGCGGAACCTCGTCCGACGCTCCCTATGTGAGGTATTTGCCGGTAGAGATGCGGCTCTATATCCCCATGACCGACATTTTGAACAATCCTTACGCCGAGCCCCGCGCGGTGGGCGCTTTCGCTTTCGACCGGGAGGAAATGAAATATAGTGTTATCGAGGACAACGGTGTGCAGAAACTGGTCATTTTTGTCGATCCCGCCACCGAAAAAGACCTCACGGGCGATTCGTGGGACTCGCCTATCATATCGGGCAACGCCGCAATCGAGTATTTGGCCGAGCTGCCCGAGAGCGTGTATCCCGGCTGTCCGCGCGAGATATGGGTCAAAGAAGGAACGATACACCCCATGTGGAAGTCGATCGGTAGCGACCGCCGCACCTCGTCGGTTGTTTTGCGGGGCGGAGTCTCCCTCTACGGAGGTTTCAATACGAAGTTGACGGGCACCGACGGTTCCACCGCCGAGGGAGTGACCTTTGTGCCGGACGGAAGCGATGTCGCCGAGCCGGTGCGTAACCCGGTGGATTTCCGCACCGTGTTCGATGGACAGACCGAGGTAGGCAATCTCTACCATGTGATTTCCATGTCGGACGAGGGTACAGCTATCCTCGACGGGTTCCACATCGTCAACGGCAACGCCTCGACCGGTTCGTCGGTGTTCAAGACCGGCGGCGGCATACTTCATGAATCGGGCACGTTGTATGTGCAAAACTGCATGATCGAGAACAATATCGCCGTGAATGGTGCGGGAATTGCCATGCTGGGAGGCGCTCAGAAACTGGTGATGCTCAATTCGGTGGTCAATAACAATACCAACACGGGATCGACAGGCGACGAGGTCAATGCGGCCATCGTCCTCCAAAATAAAGCCCAACTCAACTATTGTACGATTATTCACAACAAGGCACCCGGCATTTGCGCCATGAACGGCGAAATGCAACTCTATAACTCGGTGCTGTGGGGGAATACCTCCACCGGAACCCTTGCTCCCGACGATGTGCAAATCACGGGCGGCGCCACGCTCCTCGATATTCGCAACAACGCTATTCAGTACGTCGCCGATGACTGGTCGATTTGGGACGAAAATATTCAGTTGAGTATCGTCGAGGGCGACCCCTATTATCCCAAATTCGTCAATCCCACCCGTAGTGTGGGAGCGGTGTCGACAGGCTACGACACACCGTTGGGAGGTCCCGCGCGGTTCGAGCCTACTTGCGAGTCGCCTTTGGTCAACGTCGGCGATGAGAGTTTCATCGACGATGCCAGTTTGATTTTGGCCGCCGATATTACCGGACAGCATTCCTCCGTGGGTGGAGCTCCCGATATAGGTGCCTACGAAGCTACCTGCTTGAACCCCGTCGGTACGGTGGTGTATGTGCGTTGCGGGCCTATGGGTACAGCCTCCTCGCCGCAGACGACCTACTTCGGGACAGGCGACGGCTCGTCGTGGGGCAACGCCATCAACGGCAACGCGTGGTATGGTTTCGACGACGGTCTGCCTTATGACGAAATCGAGTACAACAGCAACGACGCCACCGACTACATCACCGGCTTGCAATATGCCGTGAACGCGGCCTACAAGGCTTCGTTGAAAAAAGAGGCCAACGGGAGCATCGCCTACAAGACATTGAATTACACCGATTATACCGACAATCAAACGGACGGTCGTAGAGCATCGATACAGATACCCGAGGGTGTCGACACCACAGCCTTGGTCGAGGTGTGGGTGGCCGAGGGCGAATATACCAGCCGCCGCGGATTCTTTATGCGCGACGCTGTGCAGGTGTATGGCGGATTTCCCGCGACCGGTACCCCCGGTAAGGACGAGCGCAACCCCCGCGAGTACAACACGATTATCCAGACAATGACCACCGCCGAGGCGAATTCCGTTACTTCGCTTAACGGGTATGCTCCTTATTTCAATATGGATGCTGACGGCAAGTCGAGTGAGTTCTATGAATTGAACAGCCGGTACGACAATGCGAACAGAGTTCGCCGTGTGCTTACCCAGCCTTTCCCGTATTATGAGGACGGAGGCCGTTTGGAAGCGACTGAGCAAGGACAGGCCTCTACCGAGACCAATAATGTGGCATTGAATCCGTTCGTCATCGAGACCATTTGGGACGGATTTATCATACAAAACGGACGGACTCGGATACGTCACGGAAAAGACGGCGGCGCCGGAGTGGCTTTGCGCAAGAACGGGCGGCTCGAGAACTGTATTATCCGCAACAATTATAATGTAGCCTCCCGCAGCCGCGGCGGCGGTGCGTTCTGTAACGACGGCACATTCTCCAACTGCTCGTTCTTCAATAACGATATGCCGGCGTTGGGCAGCGATTACGGCGAACAATACGGCGGTGGCGTGTATGTGCGTTACGGCACGTTGTACAACTGTGTGTTTGCCGGTAATTCTGTATCCGGCGGTGATTCCAACGGTCAGGCCGTTTATATCGAAGTAGCTGATTTCTATAACAATACGATTGCTGACAACTCCGGTAGCGGTGCAGCCATTTATTGTGGTTATTGGTTTGCCGATGGGGCGGCCAATATTTACAATACCATTATTTATAATAATTCGGGCTCGTCTCAGGTACAGGCTCATGGCAATGTAGTGTTGAGAACTTCGCATTGTTGTTATCCCTCGGGTTCTATATCGGGAGTCTCTGGCACTAATTTGACGCAAGACAACATTATCAATCAAGTTCCGCAATTCGTGGATCGTTCGTCGGGAAATAAAGAGAATAACGACTACCGCTTGCAGGGAACGTCGCCCTGTATCAACGCCGGTAACAACAACCCCGAGGGAATCGTCCTGCCCGAAACCGATATGGACTACACCGACCGCTTCAAAGACTGCTCGATCGACATCGGCGCCTATGAGATAGACCAAAGCGAGCCTATCATGCCGGCGATTAAAACCATCGACGGCGAGCAGGTGGGCGTGATTTATGTGACGAAAGCCGCCAACGGTACGGTCGACGGCTCGTCGTGGGACAACGCCGCTTGCGAGGCCAAGTTGCAAAAAGCGCTCAACTGGGCGGGCTATATCATTCACAACAAAAACACATATGCTTCGGGACGGTATAGCGGAATTTCCCGCATTCAAGTCTACATCGCCGCCGGGACCTACTATCCCACCGACGCCATTCTGCCCGAGCAGCCGCGTACGACCACCTTTGTTATTCCGGCGGGAATCGAAGTCTATGGCGGTTTTGGCGGAGTCAATGACGACGAGACGATCGAAGGCCGCAATGTCCGGTTGAACCGGACCGTGTTCAGCGGAATGGTGGGCAGTTCGACCGATGAGAATGTCTACCGGGTGGTCACTTTCGGTATGAAACAGCATCGCGACAACGCTTCGGTGCCGGTCGAGGGGGCTACCTATTACGACGACCCCAACCCCGAGGTCGCTTTTATCGACGGTGTGTTTATCACCGAAGGTAACGCCAACCACCCCACCGACACCGAGTGGCAGTCGGGCGGCGGCGCCAAAGTGACCGCCAACGGGTTGTTGAGCAATAGCGCCGTGTATGATTGCGCGGCCTCCGACAAAGGTGGCGGTGTCTATCTGGCTCCGGGCGGGCGTGTCACCGGCTCGATTGTGTATGACAATGAGGGCGGCGATGGTGGCGGCATCTATGCCGACGACAACTCGATGGTGGTGAACTGCACCGTCGTCGAGAATACGACCACGGCCAACGGCGTGGGCGGAGGGCTGTCGATAGGCACGAAACCGATTATCGTCAACTCGGTGTTCTGGTTGAACGACTCGGGCAACGGTAAGAACATCTACGGCAACATGTCCCAGCAGGTCGATACCACCTTCAACGGCTATCGGTATCAAAGCTATGTATTCAACCACTGTGCCGTCGAGGGGCTGAAAGTGATGGGCTACGGCAACTTCGCATTGACCAGTTCCAACGACAATACATCGTCGGTCGTAGGCTTGAACATACCCGGTTTCGTCGACCCCGAGAATAAGAAATACACGTTGAAACGCACCTCGTCGCTCATTCGCAACGGTATCGAGGTGGCACAACCCGATGACCCCTTTATTCAAGCGCTGCATATCGCCCGGCTCGATTTGCGGGGCACCGACCGCTTCTATTTCGATTCGGCTTTGCGTTCCTATTTCGATGTGGGTGCCGTGACCTACGACGGCTCCACCACGCTCGACCCTGCCGGGAATACCGAGGCCGAGCAGGGTGCCGACGGTGTTTACCGCCTGTATGTGTCGCAAACGGCACAGGGATTGGCCACCGGCCGTAGTTGGCGGAACGCCTTGGGCGACATACAGCAGGCGCTCGACTATTTTGCCGACGACAACAACTTCAAGAACGACCCCAGTGCCTCTTCCCGGAAGTGCGAGATATGGGTGTCGAAAGGAACATACAACCCCAAAACCTCGAAGAACGAAAGCGATTGGGGAACCTCGTTCGTCCTCAACCGCTACACCTCGATTTACGGCGGGTTCAGGGGGAGCAACCTGCCCTATTACGAGAGTTGGATCGAGCCGTTCACCGTCGACCCCTCAAACCGGGTCAAAGCCTCCGGTACATGGAACAAGACCGACTACTCCTACACGCTCGACGACGGGGCTATCACGTTCTATCCCCGGGTGAAAGCGCTCGAAGACGAGCCTTCGTCGTGGTTCCTGCATTTCACGACCGACGAGACTTCGCCCTCGTCGCCCGTGGTGACGGTCGACGGCTTCCAGCTCATCGATGAGTTGAAACTGCCGGTCATCACGACCGACAGCACTACCGAGTATATTTACGATTTGCGCTATCTGGCTATCGGGGAAACCGATTGGGAGAACGCCCCGGTGATCGAGGAGGTCTATATCTCGGGATTGCCGGCGGGAACGACAATGTATAGCGCCACCATCGACAACCGCAAATCGGCCACAATCATGTCGACCGAGATTGTGGCGACCGATGTCGTATCCACTCCGTCGGCGCAGCCTACTCCGGTCTCATTGGTTGCGATGGACAACCTCGGGCAGGCCAGTCGGGGAGATACCTATACCACCTTTATAACCGATTATGCGGCTGCCGGCAATACCGGCGGGGCGTATGGCATGCAGTATTGCGAGACTCCGAGCTATGCTTCGGTTTCGGTATCGGACAACAGTACGATAACATTAAAAAATGAGCGGCGCAGGGGGAGGTTTGGATATTCCTATTATAACCCTCAATTGAGTGTTTACTCCCGTTTCCCGCAGGCTGTGAAATACGAGAAAAACAACGATGCCGGCAGGTTCTTGCATGCGACGGTCAATTTCAGTTCGATAGAATATGATGAAGATGGACGATCGACTTCGCAGATGAAATTGCAACTCTATGCGACCTCGGGGTTGAAGAAGAGCCTGACGATGACTATCCCCTCGAGAATTAGTAGTAACATGAATTATGAATTGACGCTCGACCTGCACACCGACATCGTGTATGTCAACGGGGAGAGAGTAACGGCATCGAACGATTTGGATGAGGGGGATTTGCTCGCCGAAGGCGATATGCTCTCGGTCATCGCCGTCGCTCCCTATTATAACGGTCTGGCAGCCTACGAAGCAACTATCAGTGGGGTGGCTATCAACAATACCAACCAGTTGGGCAAGCTGGTTTCGAATGATTACATCGATATTGTTACCGAGGAAGAGACCGTGTCGTTTGTGCAATCGGACCAATATTATGGCGGCGAGTCGTTCACCAGCGAGCGACCCCGGCAGGACTGGAACGGAAACGGCATACTTGAAGATTTCGAGTATGCCAACGAAACAATACTCTCGGGCGACATCGGCGGCGGTATGGGCAACTCCCATGTGGCCTACTATGAAGACCCCGACGCCACGGAGCGTATCGTTCTCGACGGAATAAAGATGATAAAGGGCTATGCGTGTACCGAACACGGGGGTGGGGCGTTGTGCGCTTTCGCTCCGGTTCTGTTGCGCAACTGCCAACTGCTGCTCAATACGTCCGATTATGGCGGGGGAGCGGTATATGCCGACGACATAGAGATTTATGGCTCTATCTTGGGCGGCAACGATGCCCCGGGCAAGCCGGGCGGCGCGGTCTACTTGCCGGGTGGCGGCCGGGCGACGATTGTCAACACGGTCATTTACAACAATACGGCTTCGGCTGGCTCGGCCTATTATGCCGGGGCGGGAACGACCTCGCGCCTGTTGAACAACACCATCGTGCGCAATGCCTGCGACGCGGGAGCGACCTCGGGCAGCACGGTGTTTGCCGCCTCGTCGACCGGCAACACGCTCACCAACACGGTGATTTGGGGGAACGACGATGCCGAGCGTATCAACGTCGGCAACTGGGAGATTGTCACTTCGGCGGCCGATGTCGATGAATCGGTGGCCGATTTCGAGGTATTCCTCGATCAGGCGAATAATGCGGTGATGGGGCCGCGCTTTGGTTTCCCCAGCGACTACGCCGGCGCCGAGAACTACTTCGCTATGGCCGATTTCTCCCTGCCTTCGTTGTCGGCGCTGGTCAACCGGGGTACAAACGGCGGTATGCGCGAACTGACCACGCAAATCGATATGAACCCCGACGGGACTGTCAATAGCACGACGGTCACAACCGGCCCTGTTGTCCTCGACGGTTCGGGCAAGGGATACTACTTCGCCCAAAACGAGAAGGGGCGCGCGAATGTGCCCGACACGCTCAACGGCAAGTGGCGTATCACCAAAGAACCCGATTCCTACCACATCATCAAGAAAGACGGCATAGATATGATCGATGTGAAGGAGTGGAAAGAGGGCATTATCGACATAGGCGCCTATGAGTATGAATCAGTGTCGCTCACTCCTTTCGGCGGGAATATTTTGTATGTGAAGAGCGCCGAGGAGGTTTCGGACAAGGAGAATAATGGCGAGACTTGGGAGCGGGCTACTTCCAACATTCACCAAGCCATTCAAGTGTTGTTGCTTAGTCCCAATAAGAAAGATAAGTATATCAAGGTAGCGGCGGGCGAGTATGTGCCCTTCTTGGAGGACGAGAACGGAGGCTATTCGTTTGTCCTGTCGAATGTCGAGGTGGCAAATCTCGGCAATACGACCAAGAGCCTGACGTTGAGGGGCGGGTACCCCGATAACCTTTCGGGCACCGATGTCTTCATGGACAACCTGCGCGATCCTATCTTGTATCCGACCTATATCAGAGGAAACCGCAATGAGTCGAAGCACTTGATTTATGTAGACAAGTCGATGGACGAGGCCGGCGAAAACGGAACGTTGTCGCCGGTATATATCGAGGGCTTCACCTTCATGGAAGGGAACGCCTCCGACGCGACGGGCGAGGGCTCGACCGGAGCCGCCGTCTATGCCGCCAATGGGAGCACGACGATGCGCAACTGCTTCGTGATTTCCAATAAGGCGGCCGGCGAGACGGGTGCCGCCGTGTATCTGAATCGAGGAAACATCTACAACACGGTATTCCATTCCAACGAGGCTTGGGGTATCGCCATGAACGGCACGGGCAATATCATCAGTAACACCGTCGCCGATAATGCCCGGGGCGGCCTGTATGCCCGGGGCGCCTCCTCGGCCGAGCCGTTGCAGGTGTATAACAACGTGTTCTGGCGCAACTATATTTCGTCGGTTCCGACAACCGATGATTTGAACAATCAGGTCGACGTGCAGTATGCGACACTGTACAGCAACGCCGTGCAGGTCGACGACGCTGTGGCCGAAGTGCCCAATGCCATTTATGAGTATTGGAACAATACCTCGAACGTTGTCTTGGGCGATAAAGCGGCCAACTTGAACAAGACATTGAGCTCGGACAACGAGAACATGTCGTACGGGCCTCGCTTCGAGGCTCCCGACGAGACCGAGCCGTTGGACAGGAACTACAACATACGTCCCGGGCGTAAACTCATCAACACAGGTTTCCGTTATATGACCGGCAACTCGTATAACAAGGAAGAAAACGACAAGTGGTACACCGATTTGTTTGCCTACTATCCTTTCGGCTCGGTCGACGAGCCTTTGGCACCCGGCGATTCACTGGCGATGGTGTCGTTTGTGGATGCCGGCGGCAATCGTCGTATAGCCGGTAACAGCATAGATATAGGGGCATACGAGTACCAGCGGCTGTTCTATCCCAACCTGTATGTGAAACCCAACGGATTCGGGTTGGGCTCCAGCTGGAACGATGCCATGGGCGATTTGCAGGAGGCCATTTACTCGGCCTACTACTCGGGCGACCCCGACGAGAGCGGCACCTACGGCACCGTGTGGGTGGCTGGCGGCGACTATGTGTTGCCTACGTCGTTGCAGTGGATGGCCAATGTGAAGGTGTATGGCGGTTTCTGGGGAACCAACGAAACGAAATTGACCCAGCGCCAAGGCCTGTTGGAACAGAATGCGCCTCGAAGCGTGCTGTCGGTGGAAGCCGAGGGTGTTCCCGTCATTTTCTCCGATAACGACCAATCGGCCGGGACGATAGTCGAGAATTGGGCCGAGTTGAACGGATTCCACATCAAAGGCGCCAAAAACAGTCCGGCCGTTATTGTCGCCGACTCGTTTGCCATTGTCAACAGCGTCATTTATGACAATGAGAATCCCGACGGCGCCGTGGTAGAGGCAGGCGGTTTGCTCTATAACGTGTTGTTGCACGACAACGTGGCGGCGGCCGGGAGTACCGTGGTTTTGGACGACGCAGCAGCTGCGGTGCATGTGACCGCGGCGGGCGACGGCATACAGATAAGCGGGACAGGAAAAATTATCAATACGATCAACGGTACGGCGACTTCGATCGCAGGTGTACCCTATGCCCCGCGCTATGTGGCAGATTATGTCCTCGGGAACGCCCATTTGCGCTACCAGTTGTCCGACCAGCAAGACGAAGCCTTGTTCTGCATAGGCCTTTTGCAGGAGCCGGGCGTGGACAGCGAAGGGAACCCCGTCACGACGATAGGGGGCTATACGGTGCCCCAGATTAGAGCCGAGAAGGGTTATACCGATATTATCAATCTGGCGACCGACCGCGACGCCTTGGGGAATGTGCGCATGTTTACCGATAAGCCGAAGGGCGAAGACGGTATTGTCCGTCCCGATTATGGCTGTTTCGAGACATGGAACACCGCGGCGGGACAAGTCGTGAATGTGAGCGATAGTTACTATCCCCGCGCCGGGAGTGTGGTTTATGTGGGGAAGAGGGGCGAAGTGAGACTTACCGATGCGCTTACCGAAGACTTCATGCCGTCGTACCTGCTCTTGCACCATGCCGCCGGATTGCGCACGGGTAACCATGCCATCTCGCTCAACAATTTGGCGATCGAGCGGGAATTGGCTCCGCTTATCAACGATACCACCGCTTCGTGGAACATGGTGAGCCTGCCGTTCTCCCTCTCGGTGAGCGACGGCACACTGCTGAACGGTATTACGATAGACGGGCAGTCGGTAGAGTCGATACAGGCCGATGACGAAGCCTCGGGCGATAAGAACCTGTTGTATCTCTATGGGTATGACGGGGAGCAACGGGCTATGGACCTATATAGCGCGGTGGCACCCCAGAACAGCAAGTACTGGACTTTCGAGAACAGCCAGCTGGGGGCGAATGTGGGTTATCTGATGGCGACCCCTTCGGTTTCCGACACGATTACGGTGCGTTTCTCCAAATCGTCTTCGACGCTGCCTGTTTATGACGAGGCTGCCACAGATGGGAAGAGCCTTTTCCTGAGGCAGTACAACCTGAAAACTACTGTCGACGGCCGTCCGCATTTCACCTATAAAGAAAACATGGGGTGGAATCTCTTCGGTATTCCTTACTTGTGTTCCTATACTACCGAGCGAATGAGCATAGACCATATACTCTACACCTATGATTGGACTACGGGCAGCTTCGTCGCCATGAATTCGTGGGAGGGGCATACGGTAGACCCGTTCTCGGCCGTGTTTACACAGACCGCGACGGTAATGGAGACCGAGGAACTTTTGTTTGAAAAACCGGCGATACCGTTAAATTCGCTGCCGGCGCCTCCCGGTGTGCGGCTGAGAATATCGGGGAGCAACGTTTCCTCGGGAAGCGATTGTGTATCGGTTGTCGCCGACGAGATAGAGAGCGAGCCTATGGCTTTCGATATGGGCAGCGATGCGTTGAAGATGATGAGCTTCGACCCGAGGGTGCCTCAGATTTATGTCTACAATGATGCCGGGGTACGGTTTGCCCACACTCAAACCGCCGATATCGACGGGGAAACCCCCGTGGGTGTCTATACCGGAGAGTCGGGAATTTATGAAATTTCGTTGGATGAGGAATCTGAGGCCGACCGCTACGAAGCCGTGGTGCTCACCGATAAGTCGACCGGTGATAAAGTGGATTTGAAACAGTCGTCGTATAGCTTTACCGCCGACGACCGGGCCACGGAGTCGGGTCGGTTTACGCTCTCTTTCAAAGCGATCGGCGACGATATGTCGCAACCGATGTTCTACTCGCCGGGTAAACGGAAATTACGCATTGTCAATTTACAAGGGGACGAATCTATACATATCTACGACACGCTGGGACGGCTGTGCGCCACCCGCAAGGCTTCGGGAAATGTCGAAGAAATGGAACTCGAATCGGGAGTCTATATGGTGCGCATAGGAGCCGAACGGGTCGTAAAAGGAAAAGTGGTGGTGAAGTAACCCGTTTTCACCTCGAAGTTTTTAAACTCCTCCCCTGTGTTTTCTTCAAGAAAATACAGGGGAGGTGCATTTTATCAATTCTAACACGCCTAAGGGACTGCACTCACCTTTCGCTATCTTTTGATAAGATAGGATGCGGTTCGGCATAGGACAAAACGAAAACTTCGTTTTCTTTTGTCTCTGCACTCACCTTTCGCTATCTTTTGATAAGATAAGATGCGGTTCGGCATAGGACAAAATGAAAACTTCGTTTTCTTTTGTCTCTGCACTCACCTTTCGCTATCTTTGCCGAATAAAGTGCAGGAAACATTCGACATGACGACATTGCCTTACAAAGTGCTGTTTATCGATTTGGACGACACAATATGGGATTTCCGAGCCAATTCCATGCTGGCGTTGCGACAGGCCTACGACGAGCTTGGTTTGTCGAGCGAGATACCCGATTACGACCGCTTCAAGACATTGTATATGACCGCTAATAAAGAGTTGTGGGAAGCCTATCACCACAGCCGCGTCACCAAGGATTTTTTGATTGTCGAGCGATTTGCCCGCCCGTTTCGCGAGGTGGGCAGCCCGGTGGCCGACGACAAGGCGTTCATTATGAGGTTGAACGACCGTTATCTCGATATTTTGGCGCGGCAGAAAAATCTGGTGCCGGGAGCGGTCGAGTTACTGGATTATCTCACAGAACGGGGCTATCCGTTGTATATATTGAGCAACGGCTTTGCCGAGGTACAGTCTCGCAAATTGGAGTCTGCGGGTATCTCCCGCTATTTCAAGCGACTGATTCTCTCCGACGAGATAGGCGTTACCAAGCCCGACCGCCGGCTGTTTGACTATGCGTTGCGACTGGTCGGTGCCGAACCTTCGGATACGCTTATCGTGGGCGACAACTACGATGCCGATATATTAGGCGCGATGAACGCCGGGTGGGGAACCATCTATTTCAACCGTGACAACTTGCCGGTCGCCGGTGCGCGACCCGACTATGTGGTTACGGCATTGAGCGATATAAAACAGATTTTATAGCTGATTTAAAATAGAGAAATGATTTCTTTTCAACATTCTTCCATTGACCGAATTGCTTTGATGGGTAGTTTCGCCCGGCTTTTAACGGCGATCCCCTTGATAAGTTATGTCTTGGCCGTTTTAGGGCTTTGGGTTGGGCTGCCGATAAATGGCTTTATTTTCCCGGTTGCGATACTCCTCGCGGCGTTATGGACTTATTTCGATAAAGGCGTAAAGGGGAGTATAAAGAAGATAGCCATTGTTGCTATGCTTGTAGTGGTACCGGTTACGATAGGGATTTCTATGTGGCTCTATGATTGGTCGTTCGACGGTCAGTGGTATCATTCGTGTACCATTCGGGAGCTGGTTGCCGGGTGGAACCCGATGTACAGCACTTCGGTCAGGGATTCGGTCGATGAAGTTACACGTTTATGGGTAGAGCATTATCCTCGTGGCATAGAGACTATCGCAGCTACCATTGTTTCCTGTATAGGAAATATAGAGGCCGGCAAAGCGTTGAATTTGTGGTTTGTCATATCGTCTGTCTTTTATATTTATATATTCTTGCATGATGCTTTGCCGGCGGTGAATAAATACCTTCGCCTGTGGATTGCCTTGCTGGTCGCCTTTAATCCGGTTGTGATTAATCAAATGTGTACCTATTACATAGATTGGTCGCTCTATACATTGTTAGTGATTTTAGGGGGCAATTTGTATCTTTTTTTTGAGAAGGGCGAGCGTAGGGCGTTATACATCGTTCTGTTGTTATTGTTTTTTATTCCGGCGATAAAACTCAATATTTTCTTTTGGATTATTTTGTGGGGCGGGATTTGTTTCCTTTTCTTGTTGAGAAGAAGCCGATATAAAAGTCCTTATCGGTTGACGGCGATCTGTGCCGTTGTCGCCTTGCTGGGGATAGGTGTAGGGGCGTACAATCCTTATTTGACGAATTTGAAAGAGCATAATATCCCTTTTTATCCTCTTGCGGGGGAAGAGAAGGTCGATATTATGGAAGATAATACATTACCGAGTATGCGAGGAAAGAGCAATGTGGAGAGTGTGTTTACCTCGCTTATTGCCAATCCCGATAACAATATGACGTCTGAGGAGGAAGTAAATGTCTTTTACATTTCTCGAAATAATATTGCGTCATCAATCGTGGCGGATACTCGGTTGGGAGGATTCGGGATATTCTTTTTTGAAGCCGTCTTGCTCTCGGCGGTTTTATTTGTTTGCACAAGGGGGCGTCGTCGCATGGCGTGCTATTGGTTGATACTTGCCGGATTGTTCGTCTCGTTGTTTATTCTCCCGTCGGGGTGGTGGGCTCGATACGTCGCTTTTTTCTATCTGTTCCCCTTTGTCATGCTGTTTTATGCCGAGCGGTTTGGGTTGAAGACCCGGTTTACCCGGAGGTTGCATATCTTGATTCTATTGCTGTTCTCGATCGATTCCTCACTCTGTTTTTGTGGACTGTTCAGAAATATCGTACATCATGAGACGGTAGATTATCTATTGGATAGAATGGAGGCTTCGCAGAAAGAGGTGAAGATATATACCAATAATTTCTCGTTTATCGATAAGATGGAGCACCGTGCGATTCCCTATAAACTATGCCTCGAAGATGAAGTGAAAGATAAACTTTATATCTATTGTTGGCTCTGTTTAAATCGGGAAGATTTTGATTTCGAGACCGCACAACCTCGTGTATTCTTGTTGCACCCCTCTCTCCAGATGAAATGGGAAATTAATGAGCAATATAAAGACCCGGATAAATAACTTCGCCGGGTTATCGGTTCTGCTCTCTCCGGGCTTTTTCTTCTTCCCAGTCGAACGAGCGTTGCCGGTCGGCATCGGTGATGGGTCGCAATACCTTGCAGGGATTCCCGCCGGCCACGACATTGGCCGGAATATCGCCGGTGACTACGCTGCCGGCGGCGATAATCGTGTTGTCGCCGATAGTTACCCCGGGGGTAATGGTCACGCCGGCGCAAATCCACACGTTGTTGCCTATGGTAATGGGCCACGCATATTCGAGCCATTCGTTCCGGCGTTCCACGTCGGTGGGGTGCCCGGCGGTATAGAGACCCACATTGGGGGCGATGAGCACGTTGTCGCCGATCGTGATAGGCGCCTCGTCGAGCATCACGCAATTGTAGTTGGCGAAAAAGTTTTTACCCACATGAATGTTGTGGCCGTAGTCGCAGAAAAATGGCGATACGATTGTGAACCGCTCGGGTGTGGAGCCGATGATTTCGCGCAACAGGCGCTCTCGCTCTTCGGTTTGCGAGGGACGCAACCGATAGTTCAATTCAAACAATTTGTCGCGGGTCGCTTGTAATTGTACGAGCAGTTCGGGGGCAGTGGCGTCGTACAGTCGACCCCTCTTCATTTTTTCTTGTTCGGTCAGCATGGTGTTATTGTTCATTAAGAAAGAATAGACCGTCGACTTTCGACAGTCGACTCTTCAAATTTTCCATTAGGGAGCGGCGTATGCGCAGGGTCATTTCGCAATCCATCTCAAACAACTGCGAGACAATAGTGGGATTTTCTTCTTTGACAATGCGCATGACTTCGTTCATGAGCGGGTATTCAAACCCGAAACTCACTTCGTCTTCTACTTGACGTTCTATGATTTCATTGGCGGCGATAGCTTCGGCGGCGGCCTCTCGGTAGGCGACGATGAGTCCGCTCGTACCCAGTTTGATACCTCCGAAATAGCGCACGACGATGATGAGGATGTCGGTCAACCCGGCCGAATTAATTTGCCCGAGAATAGGTTTCCCGGCTGTGCCCGAGGGCTCGCCGTTGTCGTTCGAGCGGAAGTCCTTGCGTTCGTGTCCCAGCATATAAGCCCAGCACACATGGCGGGCGTCGTAATATTCCTTTTGATATTTTTCGAGTTGGGCTTTCACCTCTTCGACCGATACGACAGGAATGGCGAAAGCGAGGAATTTACTCATTTTCTCTTTGTAAATTCCCTCCGAAATGCGTGAGATGGTCAAGTAGGTGTCGTCCATATAAAGCAAAAAGAGCTTACCCGTGCAAAAGTAAGCCCTTTTTGGCGAATACGCAAATACCGGTCTATATCAATATTTATGCTCGTCGCTTTTCATCTCTTGCTCTGTAATCGGTTTCTTGTCCATAGCCCGCCACACATAGAAGATGTAGGCGAGGACAAAAGGTATCAATAACGAGACCACGCTCATGGTTTGGAGTGTGAAGAGGCTCGACGAGCTGTTGTATATGGTCAGTGAGCTCGGCATGTCTACGGCCGAGGGATAGTAGGGGGTGTGGTTGTATCCGGCGATGAAAAAGAGGCTCAGCACCACCAGTATGGTGCCGATACCCGAGAACCAGATACCCCGGGTGAAGTGCTGCCCGAAGATGGAGCGAATGATGGCATACAGCACCAAAACGACTCCGGCCAAGAACAAAACGGCAACCCACGGCATCTCCACGAAATTGTAGAAATATTTGTAGGGCCTTTCGTAAATCGCCCCCGAAGCGCCTATCTCGTACCCGTCGGCCAGCAGGGTGGCTGTGACGAACGAGAGGAAGAGCAAGACGAAAATAATGCTGTTGAGCAATACCTGTTTGCGCGACTTCTCGAAAATATCGTTGTCGTTGATATTGTTCATGAAATAGAGCGCTCCCTGTGTGCGAGCTAAGAAGAAGACGGTGAATCCCAATAGCAGGTTGCGCACGTCGAGCAGCGCTTCGAGTCCGTGCCAGTCGTTGGTCCAACTGCTGATGACAGGCGACCCGGCGGTGGTCAGGTTTCCTTTGTTCACGACAAAATCGGCTCCCGTGAAAAATGTGCCCACGGCGATACCCAGCAATACGGGGCCTACGACGCCGTTGATGAGCAAGAAGGCATCGTAGGTTTTCTTGCCGAGGAAGTTGCCGCTTTTCGAACGGTATTCATAGGAGACGGCTTGTATGATAAAACTGAACAGGATTGCCATCCACAACCAATAGGCTCCGCCGAAACTAGTGGAGTAGAACAGCGGGAAAGAGGCGAAAAATGCCCCGCCGAAAACCACGAGGGTGGTAAAGGTAAACTCCCATTTGCGTCCCAGCGAGTTGATCATCATGCTCTTTTCTATCTCGGTTTTTCCCATCGTCGCCAACAGGGATTGCCCTCCTTGTACAAACAGCAGGAATACCAATAAGGCTCCCAACAGCGAAATAAGAAACCACCAATAATGTTGGTAAAATAGTTCGTTCAATTCCATAGTGCTTTTAGTTTTGTTCGGTTCCTTTTTTAATTTGTTTCAGCATGATACCCACCTCGGCGATGAGCAGTACGGTAAAGAGGGCGGCAAACATCCAGAAGGTCGTTTGTACCGAAGCGACTTCGATTTTCGAGATGGCGGCGAAGGTGGGCATAATATCTTGTATCACCCACGGCTGGCGTCCCATTTCGGCGACAATCCACCCCGATTCCAAGCAGACGTATCCCAGCGGAATCGTCAGTATGGCTATCCACAACAGCCATTTGAGCCGTTGCAATTTCTCTTTGTAAGAGAGTACCAGTATGAGAATGAAAAACAGGAGGAAGTAGCCTCCCAAAATAATCATGATGTGGAATGAATAGAAGACAAACGGCACATGGGGTATGAGCTGTTCCACCGAATCGATATAGCCATAGCCGAAGTACTCGTAGTTGGCGTCGAGCCGCGCCCGAGCCTCGTTCATGGCCGTGGTATCGTTGTTTTGTCGAGCCGTGTTGAAATCGGCAAGGGCGGCGATAGCCAGTCGGCCGCGCTCCATTTTCTCTTGTGCCGAGAGGGCGATAATATCCTCGCCTTTGATGTTTTTGTCGGCATAACCGCCTTCGATAATGTCGTTGATACCGGGCACGAAACCGTCGATTTCACGGGTGGCCAATATCGATAGCAGTTTGGGAATGGGAATGTCGAAGAGAAACTCTTTTTCGTCGTTATCGAATTTCTTGTCGGGATTGAGAATACCGAAAGCGATGAGCTCCTGTCCCTCTTTCCCGTGGTAGACTCCCTCCATGGCGGCCAGTTTCATGGGTTGTTTATCGGCTACTTGGTAGGCCGATCCGTCGCCCGTGTAGGCTACGACGATAGTTCCCACCAAGCCTACCCATGCTCCTACACGGATACTCTTTTGAGCCAGAAAATTTTCCCGGTTTTTCAACAGGTACCAAGCGCTTACGCCTACGACGAACACGCCGCCCAGCACCCAGCCGGCCGAGACGGCGTGGAAAAACTTGTTGACGGCGACCGGCGAGAGAACCAGCGCCCAGAAATCGTCCATGACATTGCGCGCCGTTTCGGGGTCAAATTCCATGCCTACGGGATATTGCATCCACGAGTTGGCGACCAGAATCCACAGGGCCGATATCGACGCCCCTATGGCGGTGAGCCATGTAGAAGCGAGGTGGAATCCTTTGCTCACTTTGTTCCACCCGAAAAACATCACGGCGATGAATGTGGCTTCCATGAAGAATGCCATGATGCCTTCGATGGCAAGCGGAGCGCCGAATATGTCGCCCACGAACCAACTGTAATTCGACCAGTTGGTGCCAAACTGAAATTCGAGGATAATACCGGTGGCTACACCTATGGCGAAATTGACACCGAAGAGTGTCATCCAGTATTTAGTAATGGTTTTCCACCGTTCGTCGCCGGTGCGATAATAAATGGTTTCCATGATGCCGACTATTACTCCCAGCCCTAAGGTGAGCGGTACAAACAGCCAGTGGTAAATGGCGGTGAGGGCGAATTGCGCTCTCGACCAGTCAACGAGTGTGAAAAGATCGTTCATAACTCTTGTGAATGTTGTTGGTGAGACTGATTGGGGTTAGTAAGATTCTCGATAACGGCGTTGGCTCTTTCTTCGTCGGTATCGAAATTTTTTTGCAAAATATTGGGGAAAAAGAACAGCCGGAGGATAAAGAACATGATAAACAGTTTGATGAGAATGATAGCCCAAAGGGTTTTCCCCAAAGTCATCGACCGAAATCCTTCGACATAAAACCGGACTACTCTGAGCAAAACATTGCTTTTTCCCACAACTTCGTTTCGTTCCATACCGTGCTTGATCTTTCTGTTTTGAAAAGTTTTACAATATTCGGTAAAATTTATGATTAATACAAATTTGTAACCGTTATTTTTTTTCGAGGCCTCTCTTTTCTTTTTGTAATAACGATTGTTTCCGGGTTTTGGTTTGAAAATTTTTTTGGATAAAAATAGGACGATATAGATAAATTGTATTACCTTTGCGTCGCATTGGTTTCGAAACCCCGTCCGGGGCGTAGAATGAAAAGGGAATCGGGTGAAAATCCCGGACAGTCCCGCTGCTGTAAGCTCCTATACAGGTGCCGAGAAAACTGAAAGCCACTGATTATGACGATTGGGAAGGCCTCGGTCACCGGAGTAAGTCAGAAGACCTGCCATGCTTTTTGTCATTAGCTTTCGAGGGATAGAGCTTGTGAATCTGCGAAGGGGGCGAGTAGCCTGCGTTCGTTTGTTTACATAAAAATTTTTTAGAGTTGTATTCCCCGCGAAGGCTGTTTTATAAAAAATAGTCCGATGGAAAAACGTTGTCGTTGGTTCAGTTTCGTGGTTTGTGCGGTGTTGCCGTTCGGGGCATGGGGGCAGGCAGAGTCCGATGCCTCGGCGCTCGATACGATACAGACGCTGGGCGAGGTGATGGTTACGGCCAACCGGTACAGCGAGGTGATTCCCTCCCAAAAACTCACGGGGAAGGAGTTGAAAGCGCTGAACAGCTTTTCGGTGGCCGACGCCATACGCTATTTCTCGGGATTGCAAATCAAGGATTACGGCGGTGTGGGCGGCTTGAAAACCGTGAACCTGCGCAGCATGGGTACCAACCATATGGGGGTTTATTATAACGGCATACAGTTGGGCAACGCCCAAAACGGGCAAGTGGACTTGGGCAAATTCTCGCTTGAAAATATCGAGGAAATCTCGTTGTACAACGGGCAGAAGAGCGAGATATTCCAGTCGGCGCGCGAGTTCGGTTCGGCGGGTTCTATCTATTTGACCACACGTCGTCCCAAATTCAAGCCGGGAGAGACTTCGCACTTGAAAGCCTCGTTGAAGACGGGTTCGTTCGACCTGATTAATCCGTCGGTACTGTTTGAGTATAAACTCAGCGAGGCGGTGAGTATGACCTTCAACAGCGAGTGGGTCAATTCGAGCGGGAAATACAAGTTCAGGTACAAGCGGGTCACCCCTTCGGGCGAAGTGGCCTATGACACCACGGCCACCCGGCAGAACGGCGACATCGACGCCGTGCGTTTCGAGGGCGGGTTGCAAGGCTACCTCGCCAACGGGTTTTGGAAAGCCTATGTCTACCATTACAGTTCGGAGCGGGGCATTCCCGGCGCCATTGTCAACAATGTGTGGCGCAACGGCGAGCGGGTATGGGACCGCAATTCGTTTGTGCAAGGAGTGTACCAGCAGGATATTACCCGCAAATACGGCATTAAGGTCAACGCCAAATATGCGTTTGATTACACCCATTATGTGAATAACGACGACAAGCTCATGCGGGTCGACAACCAATACAAGCAACGGGAAGTCTATTTCTCGGTAGCCAACAAATATTCGATTCTCCACAATTGGGACGTCTCGGTGGCCTATGATATGCAGTGGAACGGGCTGTCGGAATATATGTCGGCCAGTCGGTTCACCCATTGGATTTCGGCGGCGACCGCCTTTTCGTTGGCCGACCGGTTGAAAATGCAAGCCAGCGTATTGGCTACGCTGGTCGACGAGACGGCCGAGGGACAGGCCAAGCGGTCGGGAAAAAGCAAGGTGACTCCGGCTGTATTCCTCTCGTACCAGCCGCTGAAAAAATACAATTGGGTGTGGCGGGCTTTTTACAAGCAGACATATCGCATGCCCACATTCAACGACCTCTATTATACCGATATGGGAAATGCCGTGTTGAAACCCGAGAGCGCCACTTTGTATAACGTAGGCTTCACCTATGCCGTTGCGCCCAAGAAGGGAATCCTATCGGGATTCCATGTCGGGGTCGATGCTTATTACAATTTGGTGAACGACAAAATCATAGCCTATCCCAAAGGCCAGCAATTCCGTTGGACCATGCTCAACCTCGGGAAGGTCGATATACGAGGCGTCGATGTGCAGGCTACGGCCACGTTCCGTCTGCCCTATGAGATAAACCTCATGACCAAGGTTCAATATACCTACCAAGAGGCTATCGACATTACCAGTCCGCACGATAATTACTACCGTGCCCAGATTCCGTATATCCCGTGGCATAGCGGTTCGGCCATATTGGGGCTGACCTATAAGGATTGGGGGCTCAATTACAGTTTTGTCTATGTGGGAGAGCGGTATAACCAGCAGGAGAACATCGAGTATAACTATGTGCAGCCGTGGTACACGAGCGATTTGTCGCTGGTGAAATCCTTTCGTATAAAAGCGGTCGAGCTGAAAGTGACGGCCGAGGTAAACAATCTGTTGAATCAGGCCTACGATGTCGTATTGAATTATCCCATGCCCATGCGCAACTATCGTTTGGGCATAGCTATCGAATTGTGATGAGAGTGTTTGTCAAATATATGGTTATCGGTGCGATGCTGACGGGGTTGGCGTTCTCGCCCTCTTGCCGTGAGGACGAGGTGATTGTTTTGTCCGAACGGGAAGAGTCGCTCTTCGGCGAAAATACGTCGCCGCGCTATGCCGGGCTCTATTTGCTGAACGAAGGGAATATGGGGTCGAACAAATGTACCCTCGATTTCGCCGATTTCGAGAACGATTGTTATCTGCGCAACCTCTATGCCGAGAGAAATCCCAATGTCATCAAGGAGTTGGGCGACGTGGGCAACGATATAGAAATATACGGTTCCAAGATGTATGCCGTGATCAATTGCTCGCACAAAGTCGAAGTGCTCGATGCCCGCACCTGCCGGCGGATTGGACAGGTAGATATACCCAATTGTAGGTTTATCACGTTTGACAAGGGCTACGCCTATGTGTCGTCTTATGTGGGGCCTGTGGGTGTCGACCCCGATACCCGGCTGGGAGCCGTGTTCCAAGTCGATACCGCCACCCTCGAAATCACGGCCGAGGTGACCGTAGGGTATCAGCCCGACGAGTTGCTCGTGCAGGACGGGCTTCTCTATGTGGCCAATTCGGGCGGTTATCGCAAGCCCGATTATGACTATACGGTTTCGGTGGTCGATATTGCCACAATGACGCAGATTCGCAAGATTCCCGTGGGTATCAACCTGCATCGTATCCGCGCCGACCGGTATGGCAAGCTGTGGGTTTCCTCCCGGGGCGATGAGCGCTCGATTCCTTCCCGGTTGTTTGTGCTGGAAAAAGATACACGCACGGGGCGTATGGAGGTGAGCGACACGCTCGATATCCCGTGTAGCGAAATGGACATCTGCGGCGATTCGCTCTATCTGTTCAGCGTGGCGTGGAGCGAGGCGTCGCAGGAGAATGAGGTGACGTATGGCATTGTCGATGTGCGTACCGGCGAATTGCTTTCCGAGAGTTTTATCGAGGACGGCACGGAGGCTGAGATTGCAGTCCCCTATGGGTTGAAGGTGAATCCCGAGAACGGCGACATTTATGTGACCGATGCCAAAAATTATGTCTCGAGCGGCAACCTGCATTGTTATGGCCGCGACGGGAGACGCAAATGGAGCGTGCGCACCGGCGACATACCGGCTCACATGGTTTTGTTGAACAAAAAATAATAATAGAAAAGAGATGAAAAAAGTGTGGTATATTGTATCGGCGGCGTTGCTGGTGGTGTTGGCTTCGTGCCAAAGCGATACTCCTTCGATGATTGAACTGGGGCTCGACGACACTTATGTGGTGCCGCGTATGAAGAGCCTTCCCCTGCACCCCGAGTTTACCGGAGAACGGTATGAATGGCGGCTCTCCTGCGAATTGGCCGCGGGAGCGGTTTCCGATTCGTTGGTGGCGACTACCCGCGACTATACTTTTGTGGCCGGTGAGGAGGGAACCTATCGGTTGAGATTGAATATCTTCGACCCGGTTAATCCCGTGGAACACCTCATGCAAATCGTTGTGCGCCGCGAAGAGGTGGCCTATTCGCCCTACATTACCCGGGTGTATGAATACACCCCGGCTCCGGGGCAATTTGTCAACGAGTTGCCCAAGTATGAAGAGGGCGATACCGAAGAGTCCATGCGGCAGAAAGCCGAGGATTGCCTTGCCTATAATGCCGGTTCCATCATTTCGTTGGGAGGTTACGGGGGGTATGTGGTAGCGGGATTTGACCACACGATCGTCAATCGCCCCGGGGAATACGATTTCGAGGTGCGGGGCAACGCCACCCAAGGCGGAAGCGAACCGGGTATCGTGATGGTGTCGGTCGATACCAACGGCAACGGACTGCCCGATGACGAATGGTACGAGTTGGCCGGCAGCGAATACCATAACGAGGCGACGGTAAAAAATTATGAGATCACCTATTACCGTCCCGATGAGAATAAGACACCCGAGCCCGGGAGCAGTTCGAGTATTACCGATGCGACCTATCTTCGATGGACCGACAACCAGAGCGGTACGGGATATATGCCGAAGGTCGTTTTTCATAAACAATCCTATTTCCCCCAATGGCTTCCCGCCGAGTCGTTGACTTTCGAGGGAACCCGCTTGCCCGACAACGGGGTCGACAAGAGTGGCAATGGCTCGTATTATGTGTTGCAGGCCTACGATTGGGGATATGCCGACAACTATCCCAACAACAGCGGGAAAATCGGGTTTATGATAGAGTGGGCGGTCGACGACGAGGGCAATCCCGTGTCGTTGTCGGGAATCGACTTTGTCAAAATTTATACAGGCGTGAATCAGTGCAACGGCTGGATAGGCGAATGCTCGACCGAGGTAGCCGGTGTGACCGATTTGCATATCGCGGGATAATGTGAAAAAATACACGTATAATTAAACAATAGTTATTAACTGATTAAATTACTTAGAGATGAAAAAATTTTTACTTGCATTGGCGGTTTGCTTTTGTGGTGCGGTTTCGGCCGAAAACATTGTCTTGGATTTGTCGAACCCGGGAGCCCCTATCGAGTACGACGAGAACGATGTTTGGACCGATGTGTATAACAACGACGAGATTATCTATTCCCAAGAGTTCATGTTTACGCATACCTCCTCTTTTGCGGGATATTATAATGGTTTTGTGGCCAGCAAATCGACTGTGATTAATGCGTCGGCCGGTCTCGACGACCAGTTTGGCTGCATGGCCAAGGGCGGTTATGCCGGTGAGGGCACTCCCTATTTGGTGGCTTATTGGGCTGCTTATAGCGAGACACCCGAGTCGAAAACATGCGAGGTGTATATTTCGGCTCCCTATTATGCCGTGGGGTGCTATGTATGTAACAGCCCTTATGCCTATTACGCTATCAAAGAGGGGAGCCCTTATTCGGCTAAGTTTGAGCAGGGAGATTGGTTCAAATTGATTGCTCACGGTGTCAATGAGAATGCCGAGGAGACGGGAACGGTCGAGTATTATTTGGCCGACTATCAATCGGAGAATGCCGACGAATGGACGCTGAACGATTCGTGGGAGTGGGTAGACCTCTCGTCACTGGGCGAGGTGGCTTCGATTTATTTCACTATGGAGTCGAGCGATACAGGAGCATATGGCATGAACACACCGGCTTATTTTTGTCTCGATAAACTCACGGTATCGGCCGATGATCCCACTTCGGTTGACGCAGTTGCCGCCGCTGCCGTGAAAGCCTATTACGATCGCTCGGCCGGTTGTGTGCGTGTACACACCTCGGCACCCGCCGAAGTTTCGGTATATAGTGTGAATGGCGCATGGGTTGCACAACAAACGGTAGTCGATTCGGCTGCTATCGACCTGACCGCTGTTCCTTCGGGCGTATATATTGTACGTTGCGGGGCATACAGCGTAAAAATTGTAAAATGAGTATATGATACATATTAGTTAAGTCCCTACTGCCATAGGGTTTGGCGCCTCCGGCGAAGTGATTCGACGGGGGCGTGTCTTTTTTAAAGGCGAAGGCGGGAGAGATTCCCTTATATATCATGTTGCGACGCAGGGGAGAAATGTGGGACGCATCTCCTCTCCTTCTCTGAGTTTTTCTGCAAACGGCAAGGCGATACTTTTAAACTCTCCCTCTGTGTTTCCCGTAAGGGAAATATAGGGGAGGTGGCGCAGCCGGAGGGGTTTAAATTTTTCTTTCATACAGCTTTGATTCTGTGGGTTTTAACCCCTCTCCTCGGAACTGTCGTTCCTCGGTGTCTCCCCTATATCACTTCGTGACACAGAGGAGAAGTGTGAATACTTTTAAACTCTCCCTCTGTGTCCCCCGTAAGGGGAATATAAGGGGAGTGCCGTAGGCGAGGGGGTTTTAAACTCTTTCACTGCTCGACGATAGCCGAGATAGGGGAGGTGCTCCTCTGTGTTTCCGAGAGGGAGAGTTTCGCATCTTCCGCACCGTTATGGCCTCAGCAGGAAAAGGATTTGGGCGATGATGTGCTTTTTCCACATTTGTAGAAACTGCTCGAACTCTTCGTCGCTTTCGTGAAAAAATAGACTCTTGGTGAGCGGTTTGCTCAGGAAGGGGAACGCCAATTGGCTGTAAAAGGTCATGAATACGAGGTGAAGAGGTTCTCTTTTGAGATGGCCCTTTCCCATTTCTTGCTCTAAGGCTTCGCCGATGTGTTGTAAATATTTATTGAGGCCTATGCTGTAAAACGTGTCTATCAAATGGTTGGCGTCTCGATGGATTTCACCGATGATGAACTTGGGCAACAGGGGGCTTTTCGAGAACGTGGAGATATAGATGTCGATAATCTCTTCCAGTTTCTTTTCGAAGGGGTGCGGTTTGGAAAATATGAGGTCGATGTGGGGCAGGAATGCGCCAACAATCGAGGCGAATACCGCTTGGAACATCTTCTCTTTCGTCCTGAAATAGTAGTGCAATGTAGGACGGTTGATTCCGGCAGCGGCGGCGATGTCGCTCATCGAGGTTTCTACATAACCGTTTTTGATAAACTCTTGTTTGGCCGCCTCGATAATACGCGATTCTATATTTTCGGTTTGCCCTGTTTTGGTGACGGTGACGGTAGAGTCGTATTTCATGGTCGTTTGTTTTTAGGCTCTCAGGTTGTGGGTGAAAAGCAGTAATCGGTTGGTCACGTTCACACTGCTCACTCCGCTGTCAAAATCCAAAGATAATAAATTTAATTCAGGATAGAGCATGCGCAGTCGTTTTTCGATACCTTTCGATACGATATGGTTGGCGATGCAGCCAAACGGTTGCAGCGAAACGACGTTGTGTATGCCTTGTTTTGTAAACTCGATAATTTCGGCCGGGAGTAACCACCCTTCGCCGAATTGGGCGGCTCCCGAGACGATGCCTTCTGTTCGGCCGGCCTCTTCGTAGATGTCGCTGAAAGCAACGAAATAGCGGAACCCCGAGGCGGCTTGGTTGAATATCGCTATCCGTTTTTCGATGAGCCGGTAGAGTGTCCGGGTGAGAACCCGGGGTATCTTCCTCTTGCGCAAAAACATCTTCTCCTTGTTTTCCCGGTTGACAAACCCCTGCATGAAGAAGGGAAGCAACAAAGGCGGCGCCACTTCGATGCCTTGCCCGGTGAGGAACCGGACTACATGCTGGTGGGCGAAGGAGTTGAACTTCAAGAATATCTCGCCGACTACGCCCACCCGGGGACATTCTTTATCGAGGCAAATATCGTTGAATTCCCGGGCGGCTTGTCGGGTGTATTCTACCAGACCCGAAGGGTTGTTGTCGAGAATCGGTTTCTCGGCCAGCGACAGGAATTTGTCGCGTAGGCGGGCGGCGGCGCCCGGTTCCCGTTCCCGCACGACCGAGGCATGGTAGAATTTCGAGATTGTGTCGGTATAGAGCAGGGCGTTGAGGGCAACCGAGAGTATTTTGCCCCACTTCAACCCGAAGCCCTCTTGCTCGTTTACCACCTTTCGCCCCAGACCTAAGGTGACGACTGGTATATGGCCGAATCCCGCATCGAGCATAGCTCGCTTGATGAGGGCCAAATAGTTGGTGGCACGGCATTGTCCGCCGGTTTGAGTGATGGCCACGGCGATGTGGTCGAGGTCGTAGCGCCCCGATTGCAAGGCGTTGATAATATCGCCTACGATAAGTGTGGCCGGGTAGCATACCTCGTTGTTGGCATATTTCAACCCGGTCTCGGCCGAGGCGGCGTCGCTCGGTGGCAATACTTCGACATCGTATCCCGACAGTTTGAAGAGGGGTACCAGCATGGGCGTGACATACTCCGACATGAAAGGGGCGATAATCTTGCGCCGGCGATCGTCCTTGCGGAATATCCGGGTCGTGCGGAATGGCTCGGTACTCCCGGGACGGTTGTTTTGTCGCAGGCTTTCGACCAATGAGCGCACCCTCAGTTTGAGTGACCCGATGTTGTTCACATCGTCGATTTTCAACAGGGTGAAAGGCTTGCCGTTACGGTGCAGTATGTCGCGTATCTCGTCGAGTAAAAAGGCGTCGGGGCCGCAACCGAAGGAGGTCATTTGCACGAAATGAATGTCGTTGCCTTGCCGGGCTACCCATTCGGCCGCTTTCAAGATACGGTTCATGTAGGCCCATTGCTTGACGAGGTAGGTGTCGTGGGTATCGATGTCGGTGGCCTCCCGCACGATGTCGTCCGAGATGACGTTCACTCCCAAGTTGGCGATCATTTCCGAGAGTTTATGTTGTATGAGCGGGTCGGTGTGGTAGGGACGCCCGGCCAGCAAAATGACGGGCTGCCCTTTCTGTCGGCTCTCCTGCAAGATGGTTTCGGCCTTGTGGCGGATGTCGAGGGGATATTGTCGTTGGGCTTGCCAAGCCTGCTTTATCGCTTCGTGAGCCAATTGGCGCGGGATACCCAACGTTTCGAGATAGCGGGTGCATTGTTTGGCGAGCAATCCCGCGTCGGCAAAAGTGATGGCCGGCGAGTCGACAGGAATGTCGGGCGACATGGCGCTGCGTATCACATCGGAGTATCCGGCGACGATAGGGCAATTGTAGCTGTTCGGTATCTTGCGGTCGCTCTCGTGTTCGTAAATGACATAGGGGAGGAATATGCGGTCGACCTTTTTCCCGATGAGGTTTTGTATGTGGCTGTGTACCAGCTTGGCTGGGAAGCAGATGTTGTCCGACATGACTGTGTTGAGCGCCTTCTCGTAGCAGGCGAAAGTCGACAGGTCGGAGAGTACGACCCGGATGCCGCAGTGGGTGAAAAGCGCATGCCAGAAGGGGTAGTTCTCATACAGGTTGAGAACCCGGGGGATTCCCAAGACCGGGCTTCCCTGTGAGGGAGTCGCCCGGTCGAACAGCAATTTATATTTGAAGGGATAGATATTCTGGCCGGGTTGTTCGCTCTCGCCCCGGTTGGTAAAGATGCGTTCGCACTTGTTGCCCGAGTAGAAGGTGTTGCCGTTGGGGAAAGTGTAGCGGCATACCAAACAGCGGTTTTCACAGCCGTTGCACTGAACTTGCCGGCTGGTGTAGCCGGTCGAGTCGAGCAGCGTGTCGAGAGAGCGGGGTGCCGACTGCCGTTCCAGCGCTTGCAGGGCGCAACCATAGGCACCCATCAGTTCGGGGTGGTTGCTCCGGGCTACCTGTCGGCCGGTTTCCAGTTCGAAAGCTCGCACGACAGCGTCGTTGTGCATGGTTCCGCCCTGAACCACGATGGTGTCGCCCAACTCTTGGCTATGTTTCAGTTTCAATACTTTGTAGAGGCAGTTTTTCACTACCGAATAGGAGAGCCCGGCGGCGATGTCGGCCACGGTGGCGCCTTCGCGTAGCACTTGTTTGATTTTGGAGTTCATGAACACGGTGCAACGGGTCCCTAAGTCGCAGGGATACGTTGCCGTGCAGGCGAGGCGGGCAAAGTCGGATACTTTATAGCCCAGCGTGCTGGCAAAGGTCTCGATGAAAGAGCCGCACCCCGACGAACAGGCTTCGTTCAGTTCCATGCGGATAATGGCCCCCTGCTTGACAAAGATAGCTTTCATGTCTTGCCCGCCGATGTCGAGGATAAAACTTACCTCGGGTTCCATTTGTTGGGCGGCCTTGTAGTGTGCCATGGTCTCGATCATGCTTCCGTCGAGGGCGAAGGCCGCCTTGATGAGCTCCTCGCCGTATCCGGTCGAACAAGAGCCGATTATTTCGAGTTGGGTTTGCCGGGCGTCGCATTGTTTTTTCAGTTCGGAGAGCCCCCGGCGCACCGCTTCGATAGGATTTCCCATGTTGGGCGCATAGTAGGTAAAGAGAATGGCGCCGTCGGGAGCAACGGCGACAATCTTTGTGGTGGTCGAGCCTGAGTCGATACCGAGCACAGCCTCTTGACGCCCCGGTGTCAGTGGCCGGGAGGGCCAGTCGTAACGGGCTTTTTCTTCCCGCCATCGGTCGTATTCCCGGGACGAGGCGAAGAGTGGCGGCAGAGCCGAAGGGTGTTCGGGAGCGCTTTTTTGAGCCAATGACTCGGCCAATGCCGATAGCGAGGCGGTGCGCTTTTCGTCGGCATATAGGGCGCAGCCCAATGCCGGCAGCAGGTTACCGCCAGCTGGAAGAACGAAATCGCTTTCGGCAATTTGCAGATAGTCGGCAAAAGCCTTGCGCAAAGCCGGGATAAAGGTGAGCGGGCCTCCGCACAGGACGATGGGCGGGTGAAATGTCCAGCCTCGCGACAGGGTGACGATAGTCTGCACAGCGACAGCGTGGAAAATCGATGCGGCGATGTCGGGAAGGGGGACATTGCGGCTCACTAAATTCTGGATATCGGTCTTTGAGAATACTCCGCAACGGGCGGCGATAGGGTGGATATGCTCGGCTTGCAGGGCCAATTCGTTCAACCGCTCGATGCTCACTCCCAGCAAAACGGCCATTTGGTCGATGAATGCTCCCGTGCCGCCGGCGCAGTTCCCGTTCATGCGCAGGTCTATGTTGTCGTCTTGGAAAAGAACCACTTTGGCGTCTTCCCCGCCAATATCGATCAGAGCCGACGCCGAGGGGTAGGTTTGCCGCACATATCGGGTGGCGGCAACCACCTCTTGGGTAAATTCGGCCTGCAATTGTTCGGCGGTGCCCATGCCCACCGAGCCGGTTACGGCGATAGCTGTCGATATGTCGCCCAACTGCTGTCGGGCTTCGTCGAAGTAAGAGGTGAGCAGTTTGTTCACTTGGGCGTTATGACGTTCGTAGCGGGAGAAAACCACCTTGCCGCTGACGTCGAGAATAACCATTTTGGCGGTTGTGGAGCCTACGTCCAATCCTGTCCTGTAATAACCGGTCGCTTGCATGAGTGTGAGCTTTTTAAAATCAAAAAACGAAACTGTCTCATATGTCTGACAGTGTTGTCAGACACAAATGTATGTATTATTCCCGAAAGGTGTAGCGCTGTTTAATTTTTTTTAATTTTTTTGGGTGAAGTGTAGCTTTTTCCTTTCGTCAGAAATTTTGTTCGGAAACTCTGATTTAACACAATTTGTTTATAGTAACTTTCTCATTAACATATATAAGTCGGGAATTCCTATATATTTGCAGCATTAAAACGAAGAAGGGCAAACGGAGTACAATGAGTTTGTCGATTGTTTATTGATAAAAAGAAGATATGGTTTACATTTTATTTATCGTTATCGCATTGGTGAGCTTCGCCGTGCAGCGCACGTTGCAAAGCAAGTTCGAACGTTATTCGCAGATTCCTATTCCTTATGGACTTACAGGCCGTGACATTGCCATGCGCATGTTGCAGGAGAATGGTATCGACAATGTTACGGTCACGCAGGTCGAAGGCCGTTTGACCGACCATTATAACCCGTCGAACCATACGGTCAACCTCAGCAAGGAGGTTTATTATGGCAACAGTGTGGCTGCGGCCGCCGTGGCCGCGCACGAATGTGGGCACGCCGTGCAGCATGCCCAAGCCTATTCGTTTTTGAGTTTACGCTCGGCGCTTGTGCCATTTGTGAGTTTCGCTTCGAATTGGATGCAATGGGTTTTGCTGATAGGAATCCTCACCATACAGGTCTATCCTTCCATTATGCTGATAGGAATTATATTGTTTGCGGCTACGACATTGTTCAGCTTCGTCACGCTGCCGGTCGAAATCAATGCCAGCCAGAGGGCGTTGGCGTGGTTGAACGGGGCGGGAGTGACCGACTCGACCACTCACGATAAGGCTCAAGACGCATTGAAATGGGCCGCCTATACCTATGTGGTGGCCGCTTTGGGCTCATTGGCCACGCTGGTATATTACATTCTTATTTTTGTAGGAGGGCGCAGGGACGAATAAGTTGTAGGTCGAAAGTTGATCCTATATCCCGGCGAATGTGTGCTAATTCACTTTTTTACATTATCTTTGCCGGAAAGATTGAAAAGCGGCAGGCGCTGTTTAGGCGTCGCCGGGATTATTTTTCAAGTATTCGCTTTATGGGGGAAGTCCCCATTGAAAATTTATATGTAAAATCAGATTATGACCTCAAAGCCTTGTATTCCCAAAGGTACGCGCGATTTCTCTGTGGAGGAGATGGCCAAGCGCAATTATATATTCGATACGATTAAACGAGTTTTCAACCTGTATGGATTCCGGCAGATCGAGACGCCGGCTATGGAGACTTTGCAAACCCTCATGGGCAAGTACGGAGAGGAGGGTGATAAACTCTTGTTCAAGGTGCTTAATTCGGGCGATTTCCGTTCCGATATTCCCGGTTCCGAGTGGGACGATTGCAACCTCAATCGATTGGCTTCCCGCTTGTGCGAGAAGGGGCTGCGCTACGATCTCACGGTTCCTTTCGCCCGTTTTGTGGTAATGCACCGCAATGAACTCGCTTTCCCTTTCAAACGTTATCAGATACAGCCGGTATGGCGGGCCGACCGTCCGCAAAAAGGGCGTTACCGGGAATTTTATCAATGCGATGCCGATGTGGTGGGCTCCGACTCGTTGTTGAATGAAGTGGAGTTGATTCAAATGGTCGACGAGGTTTTTGCCCGGTTGGGGATAAGGGTCGCCATAAAATTGAACAACCGCAAGATATTGAGCGGCATTGCCGAGTGGATAGGAGCTCCCGAAAAGATTGTCGACATAACTGTTGCCATCGATAAGCTCGATAAGATGGGACTCGACAAGGTGAACGACGAGTTGCGCGAGAAAGGGTTGACCGAGGAGGCTATCGCCCGTCTGCAACCGATTATTCTGTTGCAAGGCGGCAACGAGGAGAAATTGCAAGTGCTGCGTCGGGAACTGGCCGGTTCGGAGACGGGCTTGAAAGGCATCGACGAGTTGGAATACATCTTGCAGAAACTTTCGGCCTCGACTTTGCGCGCGGGCCTCGAGATAGACTTGACATTGGCGCGCGGGCTCAATTACTACACGGGAGCTATTCTCGAAGTGAAATCGCTCGACGTGCAGATAGGAAGTATCACGGGAGGAGGTCGCTACGACAACCTTACCGGAGTGTTTGGCCTGCCGGGAGTCTCGGGGGTAGGCATCTCGTTTGGCGCCGACCGTATTTTCGATGTGCTCAATCAACTCGACTTGTATCCCACGGAGTCGCGGCAGTCGACACAGGTGCTGTTTGCCAATTTCGGGGAGTGCGAGAGCAACGTGTGTCTGGCACATTTGGCTCGTCTGAGAGCTGCCGGAGTGCGCTCCGAAATTTATCCCGAGGCCGCCAAAATGAAAAAACAGATGAGCTATGCCGACGCTATCGGCGCCGAATATGTGGCTTTGGTAGGCGAGACCGAAATCACCGAGGGGAAAATAACCTTGAAGAATATGGCCACCGGCGAACAGTCGATGCGTACGATTGATGAGGTGATAGCACTTTTTAACAACCATGTTGGATAAAATTATAATATAGAAAATCGATGAAACCAGAATTGGAATACACTGGACTTAGTGAAGAGGAGGTGTTGAAAAGCCGGGAGCAGTACGGCGAAAACTTGTTGACACCTCCGGCCAGAACTCCTATGTGGAAACTCTTTTTGGAGAAGTTTTCCGACCCCATTATCCGAATCCTTTTGGTAGCTCTTGTCCTCTCCATAGCCGTGTCGGTCTATCATGTCGTTACCGGCGAGGCGGGGATGTCGGCTCTTTTCGAACCGGCCGGTATAGCGTTGGCTATCTTATTGGCTACGGTGGTGGGCTTTTTGTTCGAGATGAGCGCCGCCAAAAAATTCGATATACTCAACCAAGTGAACGACGACCTTCCGGTGAAAGTCGTGCGGGGAGGCCACATCATTGAAATCCCCAAACGGGAAATCGTGGTGGGCGACATCGTGATGCTCAATGCCGGTGACGAAATACCCGCCGACGGTATCTTGTTGAACGCCGTGTCGGTGCAGGTCAATGAATCGTCGCTCACCGGTGAGCCGATGGCGACCAAAACCACGGTCGAGGCCGATTTCGACAAAGAGGCCACTTATCCCTCGAACGCCGTGATGAATGGGTCGACCATGTTGGGCGGTTACGGCGTGATGCGGGTGACACAGGTGGGCGATGCCACCGAGTACGGCAAGGTCTACACCGGCTCGCAAATCGAAAACAATACGCAGACACCCCTCGACAAACAACTCAATACGTTGGCCTCGTTCATTACGAAAGCCAGCTATGTGATCGCCGCGATTATTTTTGTGGCTCGCACGGTAATCTATTTGACCGAACACCCGGTTCTCGACTGGCTCTCGTTTGGCAGCTATTTGCTTTCGACGGCGATGATAGCTGTGACGGTTATCGTGGTGGCCGTCCCCGAGGGATTGCCCATGAGTGTAACCCTCAGTCTGGCGATGAGCATGAAACGCATGTTGGCCAATAATAATTTGGTGCGTAAAATGCACGCTTGCGAGACGATGGGAGCTGCGTCGGTCATCTGTACCGACAAGACGGGTACCCTCACTCAAAACCAGATGAGGGTGTCGGAGGCCGACTTTGACTACGCTCCCGATTCCAATGTGAAAGAGATTATTTATGAAGGTATAGCGGTCAATTCGACGGCGCATCTCGACGAAGGACCCAATGGGGTGAAAGTGCTGGGCAATCCCACAGAGGGGGCGTTGCTGCTTTGGTTGGCCGACAACGGCGTCGATTACTCCCTGCTGCGGCGCAACGCCACAGTCGTGGAACAATTGACGTTCTCGACCGAGCGTAAATATATGGCTACGGTTGTCGAGTCGCCTTTGCTCAAACATCGGGTAATTTATGTGAAGGGCGCTCCCGAGTATGTCATGAATTTCTGTTCCGACAAGGTTACGGCCGATGCCCTTGTGCCGATGGCCAAGAGCCGTCCCGCCGTGGAAGAAAAATTGTTGCAATACCAAAACCAAGCCATGCGTACATTGGGCTTTGCCTACGCTTTGGTAGAGAATGACGGCCCCTATTTCGTGTCTGGGCATTTGGCTCCCCACATTCGGCTCACATTCTTGGGTGTGACCGCCATTGCCGACCCCGTTCGAAAAGAGGTTCCCGAGGCTGTGGCCAGTTGTTTGAACGCCGGTATCAAAGTGAAAATCGTGACCGGCGATACCCCTGCGACCGCTCGCGAGATAGCCCGGCAAATTTCGTTGTGGACACCCGAGGACGGCGACCGCAACATCATTACTGGCCCCGAATTTGCCAACCTCGACGATAAAACCCTCTCGGAACGTATCCCCGATTTGAAAGTCATTGCCCGCGCCCGTCCCATGGACAAGGAGCGGCTGGTGAGACTGTTGCAGGCACAGGACGAGGTCGTTGCCGTGACCGGTGACGGTACCAACGATGCCCCCGCCCTCAACGCCGCACAGGTGGGGCTTTCGATGGGCGACGGTACCTCGGTAGCCAAGGAGGCCAGCGATATAACCATTATCGACAACTCCTTTGGCAGTATCACCAAAGCGGTGCTGTGGGGGCGCTCGTTGTATCGCAACATACAGAAATTTATCCTTTTCCAAATGACTATCAATGTGGCCGCCTGTCTCATCGTGCTTATCGGTGCGTTTCTCGGTACAGAGTCGCCTTTGACGGTCACCCAAATGCTTTGGGTCAACCTTATCATGGACACGTTCGCCGCTTTGGCGTTGGCCTCGTTGCCTCCCGACGAGCGGGTGATGCGCGACAAGCCCCGTCACTTGAACGACAATATCGTGACCCGTCCTATGGCCAGCGGAATCCTCGGAACCGGTATCGCTTTCGTGCTGCTGCTGTTCGGGTTGTTGCAATACTTCAAGCATGTCGATGTCACCTCTTTGGCTCAATTCGATTTGCGGCTCTTCTTTGCCAACTTCTTTAATTTTGCTCCGGTGCCCGGAGGGCTCACCCGTTACGAGCTTACCCTCTTTTTCTCCATATTCGTATTCTTGCAATTCTGGAATATGTTCAATGCCAAAGCCTTTGGCAATGTGCAGTCGGCGTTCGAGCGGTTAGCCTCGTGCAAAGGCTTCCTGTGGGTAACACTCATTATCTTGGCCGGACAGATTCTTATCGTGAGTGTGGGAGGAGCCCTTTTCAGCGTTACGCCTTTGTCGGTAATGGATTGGGTTTATATTTTTGTAGGAACCTCGGTCGTTTTGTGGGTCGGCGAGATTTATCGCCTTGTCCGTCGGCTGTTGGCTTAAAGATGTATTGTAAAAAAGTAGGCCGATTTGTTGCGTAGTATAAAATAAACTCTTATCTTTGCACCGCATTTGACAATCGGTCGATGCTCGATACATGATGGCGAGATAGCTCAGTTGGTTAGAGCGCATGATTCATAATCATGAGGTCCCGGGATCATACCCCGGTCTCGCTACAAAAAAGATTTATTGGCGAAGGGATAGAGCGTCCCGATACACAATCGGGAAGGTTCCCGGGATCATACCCCGGTCTCGCTACAAAAAAGGAAAAAGGAATTGCTTCTTATGGGGGCAATTTTTTTTGTTATTATGTATTACGTTTATATCTTATATTCCCATATCCGCGACAGATATTATGTAGGTTACACGCAAGATATATCGGTGCGTTTGATGAAACATAATGCGGGAGCGACGCCCAGTACCCGTAGTGGTCGACCGTGGGAGTTAATTTATAGCGAGTGTTATGGCACAAAAGAAGCGGCATTGGCACGGGAGCGGGAGATAAAGATGAAGAAGAGCCGATCCTATATTGAGCAATTATTGGCGAAGGGATAGCACGTCCCGATACGCAATCGGGAAGGTCCCGGGATCATACCCCGGTCTCGCTACAAAAAAAGCGGTGAAATTTCACCGCTTTTTTTGTATATAGTTGGTTGGGGTTAAATTAAGATAAGGCGGTGACACAGGAGAGGGATTGAAGTTTTTAAACTTCTCCTCTGTGTTGCGAAGCAATATAGGGGAGAAACCGAGGGACACACGTCCCGAGGAGAGGGGTTGAAAGAGAATAGCGGAGAAGAAGTTAAAAAATTGTATATGAGAGAATTTAAACCCCTCGTCACTGCGTGCCACCTTCCCTATATTTTCTTACAGAAAACTCAGAGGAGGAGTTTAAATGTACCGCCTTGTCGATTGCAAAGAAGTCAGAGGAAGAGTTTAAAACCCCCTCGCTTACGGCAAGCAAAAGTGAAATTTACAAGTAAGAGTAAAGTTTAATCGTGTGAAAGGGAAATCCCCAATATCGGGAGAAGTGTAGATTCATTATTTAACGGGTTCCGATTCCTGTGTTATTCGATATTAGGATTCAACTCGGCGCCGCCAAATAAAAAACATATGTTTTTCATTTGTTTTTGCTCTTACCTTTCATTATATTTGTAAAGAGTATATAAAAATAAAAGGCCTCTTTTTATATACTTGTGGGACTAATCAAAGGCCTGTATTAAAAATTCTTTACTATGAATAACAAGTTATTCGCTTTTTTTGAACCGGTTTGGCGGTTTATCGACAACGGTTCGTTTTTCCGTGAACCATTCCGTTGGTTGTATATGGCTATCGCCGTTTTGAACCTGCTGTTCCCGTTGATTGTGATTTTCGGAGCGATAGGGAGCGGTGTGTTTGAGTATATGTCGGGTGGCGCTATTTTTGCGTTTGTGTTGGTGTTTATTTTATTGATCGCTCTCGGCATTATGAGTTTTGTGCTTTGGATGGACCGGCAGAAAAAATTGAAAGTCCAACTTCGGGAGGAGAATGAGTTTGTGGCTATTCCCATGGTGTCGCATTTTATTCAGACACTGGGCGAATGGTTTGGTTTTTACATTGGAATATTTGGCTGCTTGTCTTCGTTGTTGTTCATGCTGTTTGGCGGAGATGAGATGTTGAACCGGGTGATAGGAGCCAACTTGCTGCCGTGGGGTACGGGAGTGGTTATGTTGATTATTTACCCGATCATGGGTTTCCTGATTGTAGTTTCGGCTCGTCTGTTGGCCGAGTTGTATAGGGCATTGGCTTCGATTGCCAATAACACGAAGCGTATCTCGGACAATGTGTCCGCAGCTCCTGCTCCTGCTCCCGCCCAAGAGCCCGAAGCCGCAGAACCTGCCAGCGAGGAATAGTTTTTATAATAAATTAGATTCTTTGTCACGCTCCCCCTGTGTTTCCCCATAAGGAGATATAGGGGGAGTGTCGCATCTATATGAGGCCGGTTTTCTACGGCGCCGGTTGTATGTCGGTGTGCGGGATACAGGCGGCTAAAATTTGATGGTGATGTCGGCTCCGAATGTAATCGGCCGGCCGTGCTGCACGAAGCTGTTGGGTGTCGACAGATTCTCGGCATTCATCGTCTCGAAATAGAAGGCTTGGTAGCGGCGGTTCAGCAGGTTTTTCCCCCAGAGTTTCAGGTCGGCGTATTTCCCCGAGAGAATAATCGAGGCATTGACCAGTCCGTAGAAATTCTGTGCCACGTCGTTGGCCTCGGTCCAGTAGATTTTCCCCTGTCCCATGTATTGCAAGTTGAAAGTCACGTTGGTCTCTTGGTCGATTGGCAGGGTATAGGCTCCCGACAGGGCAAGCGTGTGAGCGGGGGCGAAAGGCACGAAATTGCCTTTGTAGTCGTTCTCTCCGTCGTTGTAGTTTTTGAACGTGGCATGGGTGTAGCCATAGGAGGCCGAGAGTAGCAGACGTTGGGTGGGAATGACTTTGAGCGAGGCTTCCAGACCGTAGCTGGCGGTGCGTCCCGAGTTTTTGGTGTATCGGCCATATCCGCTCACGAGGGCGATTTGTTGGTCGTGGCAATCGATGTAGAACAGTGTCAGGTCGGCAAACAGCCGGTGGTCGATGAGTTGCGAGCGGCCTCCGATTTCGTAATTCCAGCTATGCTCGGGTTTGTATGAAATCGCTTGGCTCACGTCGGTCGAAGTATTGGAAACTGGCATACCCGATGCCCGGCTGCCTGCGGCTACCTGCGCTCCCGCATGGCTGTTTCCTCCCATACCGCCGCCCATGTTTTTCATCAATTCGCTCATCATACCGGTGCGAATCTGCGATTGTATCAAGTTGGAAAACATTTGAAAGTTGTATCCCCCCGAGCGGTATCCCCGGCTTGCCGACGCATAGACGAAATTGTCGGAGTCGATGGTATATTTCAACTCGAATTTGGGCGATAGCTCTATGGTCTCCATCGACTCTTTCCCGTCGATACCCAGCGGTAGGGCAAAAGGTTGTTGAATCACGATGGGGCGTCCGCCGGCATTGACCGTTACATGGGCTTGTCCCGAGAGGGCGTCGGCGGCATGGGTGTGGTGGTAGATTTGCGTACGTTCGTAGTCGATGCGCAATCCGGCCGTTGCCGAAAGCCCGTCGATGAAAATATGGTTGAGCGTAGCTTGTCCGAAGGCGGCGGCTCCATATGTGGGTGTTTTGTAAATGCCGTCGATGTAGAGATTCTCGTTGTCGATAGCTATGGTAATATCGGGCATGCCCGCCAAGTTGGGATTTTGTTTCAAGGCAGCCAGTTGGTTATTGGTCTGCTGGGTGATGAGCAGCTCTATCCCGTCTTGCCGGAAATCGACAGGGCCTTTGGTATGGGTGTTTTGGTAAAACCCGAATAGCCCGCCGACCCAATCCCACCGGCCGCCCTTGTGCGATTTGACGGCAAATTCCTGCGATACGGCGTGCATCTTTTGTTGTTGTCGCAAGGTGAATACCGAGAGCGGCGTGAAGTCTTGGTCCAGACGCATGTCGTCGTCGAGGTATTGGTATCCCGTGGTCGAGGTGAAGATAAAGCGCTCGTCGAGATATTGAGCCGACAGTCCCGAGGTGAAGATGTCGCGGCGATACGAAGCCTCGTCGTTGTAGCTTATGTCGCCGCTTGTTTGTGAGTCTTTGTTGTAGTAGGCATAGGGGTATCCTTGTTGGTCGCTGCTCTCGTAGTCGCCGCTAAGGCTCAGTTTCCATTGCCGGTTCACCCGCCAGTCTATTTGCATGCGTCCGCCTCCCGAGCGTGTGCTCCCGCTGTTTTGCCGGGTATATTGGTTTTTGAAGTATCCGTCGTCTTGCCGGTAGCGGGCGTTTACCGAGAATGCGAGGCCGTCGGCGATTTTTTGGCTGGTCGAGGCGGCCACTCCCCACAAGTTGTAGTTCCCGAAACTGAGTTTCACTTTGGAACCTTGCCTTTCCAGCGGCGAGAACGTTTTTATGTTCACGAGCCCGGCCATGGTGTTGCGGCCGTAGAGTGTCCCTTGTGGCCCCTTTAACACCTCGATGCTGGCAATGTCTATGAAATCAAAGTCAAACGCGCTTTTGTCCAGATAGGGGACATTGTCGACATAAAGCCCTACGGCGGGAGAGTTGATGCGGGAGCCTATCCCCCGAATGTAGGCCGAGGAGATGAGCTTCGACCCATAGTTGGGAATAAATAGGTTGGGCACGAGAGTAGATATATCTTTGACCGAGTGGATATTCATCTCGTCGATATTCTCGGTGTCGAGGTAGGATATGGAGCCGGGAAATTCAAATAGCTTCGATTCCCATTTGGGATTACTGATGACGGTCACCGCGTTCAAGTTGTATATGCGGTTCCCTAAGGAGTCTGTGGTAGCGGGTAGCGGCGCGCCTGTCGCCGGGAAGGCCAGAAGCCCCGCCATCACGGGGAGTAGAAAATTTTTCATAAATCTTGTTTACCTTATCCCGGCGCTTGTGTGCCGGTGAAAATTTCACTACAAAGTAATAGCGGAAAAATCGGCTCGGCAATACTCAATAATAGTGATTTTTTTTTATAGGAAAAACAGCAAACTTATCGCCATGACGGCCATTCCGGTGATAACGCCTCCTATACCGTAGTGATGATGCCCGTATTTTTCGGCTCCGGGCAGGAGCTCGTCAAAGGAGATGAAGACCATAATTCCCGATACGAAGGCCAGCAATATGGCGTGAATCATAGGTGTCCAGAAAGGCAACAGGAAGAGGACCCCGATGAGGGCGCCCACCGGCTCGGCCATACCCGAGAGTAGGGAATACCAAAAGGCTTTCTTGCGGCTGCCCGTCGCTTGGTAGATAGGCACCGATACGGCAATCCCCTCGGGGATATTGTGTATCGCGATAGCGATAACGATGGGAATCGCGATGTCGATGCTACCCAGCGCCGAGGCAAAGGTGGCGAGTCCCTCAGGAAAGTTGTGGATACTGATAGCCAGCGCCAGCAGTATGCCGGTGCGGTGCAGCCGTTGCCGCGAACTCATCTCTTCGACCCGGTGAATCTCGTGCGGGTTCTCGTCCTCGGGAATGAGAAAGTCTATCAAAGCGATAAACGACGTCCCGGCGAAAAAGGCCGCCAGCATATAGATGTTGGCCATGCGTGGGGAGAAATTCTCCCGGAGCATCTCGACGGCTTCGGGCATCAATTCCATAAACGAGATATAAACCATCACTCCGGCCGAGAATCCCAACGCCGCCGAGAGAAACTTGGTGTTGGTGCGTTTGGCAAAAAAGGCGATGAGACTGCCCACTCCGGTAGAGAGGCCGGCGATCATCGTGAGCAAGAAAGCTAAGAGTATAGAATCGATTTCCATGTTTTCCGAAATTAAAAGAACCCGGGAGTCGAGCCGAGAAACGCTTTACTCCCTCTGTGGGGCATCATCTGCCGGGTATGTTTCGTCGGTACAAAAATAATGGAATAATACATTGTCGAATGAATCGAATAATAAAAATAACAAAAAAGAATCAAATATGTTAGGAACAAACCGTTGGCTCTGTGTATCTTTATACCCCGAAAAACAAGATTATGCAAGAATATAACGAAGATATTGTCATCGAGCAGCTGCAAAAACCGGCGACGGTGCGACAGGCGTTCGCAAGGGTCGTGGAGCAGTATAGCCGACCGTTATATTGGCAGATTAGAAAAATGGTACTCTCGCACGACGATGCCAACGACCTGTTGCAAAATACCTTCTTGAAAGCGTGGGGAAGTATCGAATATTTCAGAGGCGATGCCAAATTGTCGACATGGCTCTATCGCATCGCCGTGAACGAGACCTTGACTTTCCTTGCCAAAGAGCGAGAACGCCGTAATCTCACGGCCGACGCCGCCGACGATTTCCTTTTGTTGAATATAGAGAGCGAAGAGTTTTTCGATGGCAATCGGGCGCAGAAACTTTTGCAAGAGGCAATTTTGCAACTCCCCGAGAAGCAGCGTCTTGTCTTCAATATGCGTTATTTCGACGAGATGAAGTACGAGGATATGTCGGAGATTCTGGGAACCTCGGTAGGAGCGTTGAAAGCCTCGTATCACCATGCGGCGAAAAAAATAGAAGAATATCTCGAAGAGAGGGTTTAAACCTTTTCGTTCTTTTTGAGTCTAACAAACAAAAGGTGTAGCTATGGAAAAGAAGACCCCCATATTAGATGAGATCGGCCGGAAGCACGGTATGAAAGTACCCGAAAACTATTTCGCCGATTTTGCCGGGAAAATGGCCGACAGCCTGCCCGAACGGGAAATCCAGTTGCCCGAGCAGCCTACCCTGTGGTTGCGGGTGAAGCCGTGGATCTATATGGCCGCCATGTTTGCCGGGATATGGCTCATGATGAAGATGTTCACCGGTATATTCTCGGTAGAGAAAGGCGAGACCCCCGATGTGGAAATGACGGCTTCGGCTGGCGAGGAGCGGTTGATAGAAGATGAGTGGATAGCTCATTATGTCGACGATTATACGGCTTATGAAATGTTGTACACCGATGGTGATTATTAAAGGAGGAACTGCGATTATGAAAAAAGTGATTTTAGTGTGCTCGGTAATTATCTTGTTCGCTTGGCCGGTATCGCTCTCGGCTCAAAATAAAAGCGCCGAATCGAAACAAGCCCGGAAGGAGAAATACGAGCAATTCTGCAAATTCCGTCATGATTTCATGATGGAGCAGATAGGCCTGTCTGAGCAGGAAGCCGAGCGGTTCTTTCCCCTGTATGAAGAGCTGGAAAGCAAAAAGTGGAAATTGGACAGGGAAGCGCGGTCGTTTGCGCGCAAGGTAGCCCGTTCGACGACCACGGTTTCCGATACCGAATATCAGAAAGCCGCTGAGGCGCTCCTCGAAAAAGATGAGAAAATGGCTCAACTCGACCGGGAGTATTACAATAAGTTCAAGACATTCCTGTCGAGCGAGAAACTGTTCAAATACAAAAACGCCCAAATGCGTTTCCCGAGAGCCATGATGAAATGGCACGGCGGGAAAAACGGCCAGCATAAGGGACGTGGAAAATGAATGGAAACGAACGGGTGGATAAAATAAAAGAGAGAGACTTGCCAGCAGGTGAGTCTCTCTCTTTTTTAGGGTTTATCTGGAAGGTCAGTGAACAAGGACCTTTTCGGTATGGCTGCCGATGCGCAGAATATAGAGTCCGCTGTTCAGCCCCAATTCTTGCCACTCGATACTGCTACCCGGAATAATCTCGGTTGTGGCGTTGTAGCGGATAATACCGTCGGGAGTGGCAATTACGATGCGAGTCAGCCCCGAAGGAGAGGTGAACAAAATTCCGTCCCGATGGAGCCGATAGGGCTTCTCGGCCGTTTCTACGGTTGCAATCGCACTGGGCGAAATAACCTCTTTGATACCGGCCAATGCGTCGATTTTCCCGTAACCGTAAACCGAGTTGGGGCAACTCCCCGTGTAACTGTCGGCCCGGGCTGTCTTTTTCAGAATTAGCTGAATGTCTTCGGGGGTCAACTCGTTATCCGCTTCGAGCCATGTGGCAATCACTCCGGCTACAAATGGCGAGGCCTGTGAGGTGCCTGTCATCTGTCCCCAAAAATAGGTCTTCCCGTCGATTGTCGCACTGGCTACGGTGTTGGTGCTGCTCTCTTTGTAGTAGTCGGAGTAGGATGATACGGCGCTGAAAATCATACCACCGGGAGCTGTCACATCGGGTTTTACCCGTCCGTCGGGCGTAGGACCGCAACTCGAGGTGTAGTTGATTTTGTTCAGCGGGTAGTCGATGAGCATGGATTGTTTGTTGCCTGCGTAGTTGGTCCATACGTTTCGGGTGGTGTAGTTTCCTACCGATATGGTTCGTCGGCCTGTTCCCCCCAATTCACCGAGAGTATAGTCGGTATCGAAGTTTACATGAGTGCTTTTATTGTTGTTGGTGAATTGCCCACTGTTTTTATCGGTCCACAAGTCGATGTGTTGAGGGGTGCCCGTTACGCCCACTTGTATGTCGTAACCTTTCAAATTGAAATTGTTGAGGGCTATCCGATACATGCGTCTTGTGCCGTTCCACAGTTCGGTATAACAAGCGACCTCACCCCCTTCGGAATAGTTGTAATCGTCTGGGACAGAAAAGGTTTGGTCGGTGCCGTCGGCCGTGCAGTTCCATACGCTTTCACCTTGGGAATTGAGTAACGAAACCGTTACCGAAAAACCATCGGTTTGTCCCCAGACCTCGAAGGTGTTCGATTCGTAGCCGGTCGGTTTGAAGAAGGTCAGTATCGGTGTCGACTCGTCACTTAACTCCATGGAGGCATGCGCTTTGTTTTTAGCGTCGTTACCGATTGAGCCTACCAAGATTTTTCCCTTCCCCACGATGGCGTCGATGGCTTGGTCGAAAAGCGAGGTCCCGTCGTGTGGCCCGTACGAGGTGTTCAGACTGATGTTGACAACGGCCGGTTTGTTTATCGAGTCGGCATAGTTGAATATGTATTTGATTCCGTTCAATATGTCGGCATCCTCGAGAGTTGAGCCCACCATGACCATATCGGCATCGTAGGCTACACCGTAGTAGGGATTCCGGTTGAGCGTCTCGGTAGCCGACGTGTTTATCGCCCCGAAGTATCCGCCACCGGCGATGGCTGCTACGTGGGTGCCGTGGGTTTGCTCTTCGTTGTCGGTCCCTTCGGCGAGGATACTCTCTGCGTCTTGCAGGAATTTGTCGTCTATCTGGTTCCAAAACCGCACGATGCGTAGCGTATCATTTTCGGTTGCGCGGAATGCTGGGTGTGTTACGTCGAATCCCGAATCTACGAATCCCAATACAACGCCCTTCCCCGTGTAGGGGAGTGTGAGGGATTCCCCGTTATGTACTTCGGTAACGTGAGTCTCGGAGCGGGCTTGGTCCAGCGACAGGGTGGCTTTTTGGGATAGCTCGGCTTTTTCGACGAATTCTTGCTCCAATAACCGGGTCAAGTCGTTCTGCCCGATTTGCACGGTGAAGAATCCGCCTCCCAACGATACATACGATTGAGCGCCGAAGGCCAGCAAATCGTCGCCGGTCGTGGTGGGGTCGCATTGGAGCAAGATAGGCAAGAGGGAAACCTGCCGGTTCGTTTTCAACCGGGACTCTTGGGCCAACCGATCGAGTTGTTGACGTGAAAAGGCCGATAATTTTGTGTTACCGGCCTTGCTCGCCATGTTGCCGAACAGGAAAATCCCGCAGAGCAGCATGGCGCACAAAATGAGTTTTTTCATAAAGCCTTATTTAGAGGGCACAAACTTTGAAAACAGCGGTACCTACCTTTACAAGATATATTTTGCCCGGAGCAAACGGGAAGGCATATTGTCCGTTGTCGGTCTCTCCGTTGCTGACCAGTTTGCCATCGGTTTCATAGATTGCTACCGGTTGAACGGTTGTGTCGTTTATCGAGAGACCTTGGCGGGTAACCGTCAATTCCCATGCCGCATTTTTGCTGTTTTCGATTCCCGAAGAATATACGACAGCTATATCGTCGATGTAGAGGTAGTTGCCTTCGGCTACATCGAGCGGTTTTTCGGGTTGTTTGCTCAGGTAGTCCGATGCACACAGCACGATATTCATTTTTTCGGGAGTCTCGTCCGATACGTAATTGATTGTAATCTCTTTTTCTTCAAAGGCGTCGATGTCCTCGTCGATGGTGAGTTCACCCGAGCCGATAAGGGTTGCACCGGCATTCCCGGCTAAAATGGCGCTCATCTCGTCGGTGTGCGAGGCTCCGTTTTTGTCGGTCGATTGGGCAGACCCTTTCCACAAATAAACTTTGATGTTTGCCGCATCGTCGATGTCGCTGGCCGGTGCATTGTAGTATTGGGCTTTGAAGGAGATCTTTTGGGGACGCGAGGTATATTCGATACCGCCATCTACACCCAAGTCGCCTGTGGCGGCTGAGTAGTAAGTGGTATTCACATAAATCCATGGAGTCCCCAGCGAGAGGATTCCGGGAATGGTATAACCTGTTTTGAGCCAACCACTATTGCTCCCGGCAAAGGTGTTCTCGATGATGGGGTAGGCATCGGTGTCGTCACCGCCTTTGGTTACAGTTCCGGCTTTCATGCTTGTAAATCCACCTATATTGACACACAAGGCGTGCCACCCGGTGGGCTGTACCTTTTGGTTACCGCTATCGCTTTCCCATGCACCGTTGAAATTGTCGCCCGAGAAACTTTCACCCCGCGCGGAGAATAAACATAACACACAGCAGCTTAAAATAAGATAAAAATTCTTCATAATCCTATTTGTTTTAAATGAATTTATATATAATATTATATTTTTGCGGCTGCAAAGTAAATGAAAAAAAAGTGATATTTGGAAAGAGTAACAGGAAAATAGTAGTAAATTATTAATTATTAAGGTCTATGAAAAAGAAATTTGTATGGATTTTTTGCATATTTATGTCACTTCTTGCATTGCCTTCTTGCGATGGGGATAGTCAACAAAACGAGGAGCCCGAAGTGCCGGGACCCGAAGGCGGGGAAGAAGACACCAATACCTATTGGGAGACAACCTATTCCGATTTGTCGAGTTATGTAGATAAGAATATCGATGAAATATGGGCTGCTGCCGGCGAAGCTACGAAAGATCAAGAGAATGGAGCCCTTTGTGTACAGGATCAAAAAGGAAACCGGTATAAGGCAACATTTAAATTGGAGGGGACGGTAATCTCTTCGATGGAGTTGGTCTTGACCGGTGAGTCGGAAAATAACGGAAATGCCGTGTGGGAATCGCTTGTAACCTCTTTCCGGGATTTCAAATTAGGATCATTCTTGGGAACGAAGTTCAAAAACTATACTACCGGTGAGGGTGGAATCAAACAGACTACCGAAGAGACCCTCCCATTGCTTACTTCGGAGGCTAATATGTTGATATATCCGATATTCGGTATCCAGAAGACGGTTTATTGCTGCCCCATTATGGATAAAGATAAGTTTAGGGTAGAGATTTGTCGCAATTATTTGCCGCTCGATTTCAGTACCTTAGGAAAGTATATCGGGGCGAATATAGATGAGGTGCTGCAAGAATATTATGCCATAGGAAATAAGATTTTGTTTGGAACCGCCATGTCCTATCTTTATTTCGATAGTGCGGTCGATGTGAAAGGTAACAGCTATACGGTTAACTTCGATTCGGACAAAACATTGGTGACGATTCTTGAGATCTCGGCATACGTTCCGGAGGACGACCAAACGATTACCCGTTGGAAAGATATGCTGCAAAACTATACCGACTATAATTTGGGAACCCTTAGTGAAATATATGTTTCCGATGCGTTTGGCGACAAGGTTCAGGATTTGGAAAATGCCCAAGCCGCATTTGACCTCTATGAGGTTAATGGACGTAATAATGGTATTATTGCTCGTTTTGAAACAGAATACGGTTATAATACTCTTATTTTGAATAAAGATTTTTGCTATGTCCTTGTCAGAAAATGATACGTTAGAATAGCGTTTATAAAAATACCGAAAAAAACGAAGCGTAGGAGACTCCTCCTACGCTTCGTTTTTTTGTTTTTAAAGTAGTTTTAAGACTATTGCTTAAAACGTTTCGGAAGGCAAACAAAAGAGTATAGGCATTGTTCTATCAGGTACAGACGGTGCAAACGCTTGTAGAAGGAGGCTACTCCTTTGGCTCGGTGGGGGTAAGTCGTCTATGAGTTTAATTATCAAAAGTATCTGATATGAAAAATGTTTGTGAAAAACTGCACAAAAAAATTCGGTGGGGATTGCTGATGGGGCTTTGTGCTTTGTCGTGGTCTTTGTCGGCACAACGGGTGGCCGTACAGGGTACGGTTGTCGATAGCTCGGGCGAACCGGTAATTGGGGCGAATGTCATTGTACGAGGTGCGGCTACGGGTGCAGCGACCGACCTTGACGGTAAGTTCCGACTTGATGTCGCACCCGATGCCACGCTTGTCGTTTCTTGTTTGGGCTATAACCCGCAAGAGATTGCGGTGAGTGGTCGCTCGCAGATAACAATTGTTTTGCAGGAGAATGCCGTGGCCTTGCAAGAGGTGGTGGCGATAGGTTATGGCACGGTGCGCAAAAGCGATGCTACCGGCTCGGTCACTTTGGTCAAGCCCGACGAAATCAATACCGGGTTGGCCACTTCGGCACAAGACTTATTGGTGGGGAAAACCCCGGGAGTCGTTGTCACGCTCAATGGCGGTAAGCCCGAAGGCGGAGCCGATATTCGCATTCGTGGCGGTTCGTCGCTCAATGCCACCAACGACCCGTTGATTGTGATCGACGGTGTGCCGGTCGACAATTCGGGCGTGACCGGCATGTCCAATCCCTTGTCGATGATTTCGCCCGACAATATCGAGTCGTTCACCATTTTGAAAGACGCCTCGGCTACCGCCATTTACGGGTCGAGAGCCTCCAATGGCGTGATTATCATCACGACCAAGAGGGGCCAGTCGGGGAAACCGCAAGTCAATTTTACGGCCAATATGTATGTCAATACCCCTCGCAATACGGTGGAGGTGCTCGACGGAGACCAGTTCAGGCAGGTAATTGCCGACTATTATGGGGTGGGCAGTCCCGCCTATAATTTGTTGGGAACGGCCGATACCCGTTGGCAGGACGAGATATTGCGCACCTCGGTCAGCAGTGATTATAGCCTCAGTGTGGGCGGGACGTATAAAATTTTGCCCTATCGGGTAGCGGTGAGTTATACCAACCAAAATGGTATCCTTAAAACCTCGTCGATGGATCGCGCGACAGCGTCGATTACCTTGAACCCTCGTTTCTTGGACAATGCACTGAGCGTGACGGCCAGTGTGAAGGGATTCTACATGCGCAACCGTTTTGCCGACGAGAGCGCTATCGGAGGAGCTGTCTCTTTCGACCCGTCACAAGCGGTGCGAGTCGACAATCTGCCCATCGGCGGAGGGTATTTCACATGGATAAAACCGGGAACCGACGAGTTTATCGGCATCGCTCCGGTCAATCCCGTTTCGCTTATCGACGAGCGTTCGATGAAAGCCGATGTCTATCGCAGTGTGGGCAATTTGCAACTCGACTATGCCATGCCTTTTTTGCCGGCGCTGCACGCCAATTTGAATTTGGGGTATGATATTTCCCACAGCGTGCAGCACAACCTGTTGGAGCCCGATTCGCCGTTGTCGTATAAAGAGAATAAAAAGACGGGACTCGGGCAGGACGAGCGCCTCAGCCAGTTGAAACGGAATCTACTGCTCGATTTCTATCTCAATTACAAGCAAGATTTCGAGGCGATACAGAGCCGTCTCGATGCGACGGCCGGTTACTCGTGGCAACGGTTTTACAAAGACGGGGAGACACGCACGACCCTGATGCCCGACGGGGAAACGTGGTTTGAGTCGTCCTATACCGACCATTTGCAACTGATTTCTTTTTTCGGCCGGGTGAATTATTCCTATAAAGACACCTATCTTTTCACGGTTACACTGCGGGGCGATGCGACTTCGCGTTTCTCGAAAGATAACCGTTGGGGTGCGTTCCCTGCCGTGGCATTGGGCTGGAAGATTATCAACGAGCCGTTTATGGAGGGAGCCACGTCGGTTATGAGCGAATTGAAGTTACGATTGGGCTACGGGGTGACTGGTCAGCAAGACATCGGCGACAGCTATTTCCCCTACATGCCATTGTTTACGGTGGGGTATCCCACAGCCTCCTATCCGTTTGGTGACCGTTATTATGAAACGATACGCCCCGATGGCTATGACCCCGATATCAAATGGGAAGAGACGACGACATGGAATGTCGGTGTCGATTTCGGATTTTTGGACAACCGTGTTACCGGGTCGTTGGATTATTATTTCCGTGAGACCAACGATTTGATTAGCCGCATTCCCGTGCCGGCCGGATCGAACCTTACCAACGAAATTTATACCAATGTGGGGCGGTTGCAGAATAAAGGTATAGAGTTCAATATCCAAGCTAAGCTCATCGACCGTGAGGATTTTGTGTGGAATCTGGGTATGAATGTGGCGTGGAATGCTAATAAGATAACCAAGCTCAACAAGAGCGAAAGCGACGACTATTATATTCCCGTGGGTGGAATCGGCGGCGGAACCGGCAATACCGTGCAGGCCCACAAGGTAGGCTACCCGGCATACAGTTATTTGCTGTATGAGCAGGTTTATGACACCGATGGCAATCCCATCGAAGGACTTTATGCCGATCGCAACGGCGACGGGGTCATCGACGAGTCGGACAAATATATCCACCACAGCCGCGACCCGAAAGTCGTTATCGGTTTCAACTCGACCGTCAATTGGAAGAATTTCGATTTCGGTATTTCCCTGCGGGCCAATCTGGGAAATTATGTCTATGACAATGTGCTGTCGCAAAACTCGATATACAGCGCTATGTATAACAGTGCGGGGTTCTTGAACAACCTCATGCGTCGGGGTGCGAAATTCGAGACCCAGCAGTATATGAGCGATTACTATCTGAGGAATGCGAGTTTCTTGCGTTGCGACAATATTTCGCTGGGATATACATGGAACAGGCTACTCGACAACACTTTGAGACTACGGGTTTACGGGGCTGTCCAGAATCCGTTTGTCATTACGGGGTACAAAGGCCTCGACCCCGAGGTGTTCTCCGGTATAGACAACAATGTCTATCCCCGTCCTGTGACCTATACGTTGGGAGTCGTTCTCACCTATTAATCATTAAAAACAAAGCAATTATGAAATCTCGTATCTATCAGTGTTTGGTGGGAGGAGGTCTTGCCCTCTCGATGGCTTTTACCTCCTGTTTGGGCGACCTCGACTTGCAGCCCATCGATGAGGATATTATACAACTGTCCGACTTCAAGGACAATCCGCAGTATTACACGCAGTTGCTGGCAAAGGTCTATGCCGGGTTGGCCGTCTCGGGGCAGGAAGGCCCTGCGGGTAACCCCGATATACAAGGTTTCGACGAGGGACAGGCTCAGTATCTGCGGGCATATTGGAATTTACAGGAGTTGCCTACCGACGAGGCTCTGTTGGGTTGGAACGACGCCGGGCTGCCCGAGTTGAGCATGGCCACTTGGTCGGCCGCCAACGGGTTTGTATATGTCATGTACAGCCGCATCTTTTTTCAAATCGCTCTTTGCAACGATTTCTTGCGCAATACCACACCGGCCGCGCTGGCCGAGAATGAGGTGCCCGACGATGTGGCCGCACAGATTCAAACTTATCGGGCCGAAGTGCGGGTATTACGGGCGCTCTCTTATTGGCATGCTATCGATTTGTTTGGCGATGTCTCTTTCGTGACCGAGGAAAATAAAATCATGGAGGTTCCGCAGCAGAAACCGAGAGCCGAGATATATCGGTTTATTTTGGACGAATTGAATGCGGTGGAAGAGTCGATTCCCTTGCAACCTCAGTACGGGAGGGTAGGACGTGACGCCGTCGATATGATTCGGGCGAAATTGTATCTCAATGCCGGTGTTTATACCGGTACGTCCCAATATGCCTTGTGCGCGGCCGAGTGCGAGAAGATAATCGCGCGGCACAACACAGGTGCGAACCACGGCCTTGCCCACACCTATAAATACCTTTTCGGAGGAGATAACGACAGGTATGCCCGGGGCGGTGACGAAAACGAGATACTCATGTCCGTGCCATTCGATAGTGATTCTATTCGTTCCTATGGTGGTACGATGTACCTCACCGTGGGCTCCTATGGAGGGAAAATATCGGCGCGGGATTATGGGCTCAACGACGCTTGGGCGGGGCCTCGCTCTACCTCTGCATTGGTGCTTTCGTTCTCTCCGCAAGACGAGCGTTATGCCTTTTTCAGCGATGGGGCAAGCATCAACAACACCAGCCTGTCGGCCTATCAAGACGGTTATTCGGTGGTGAAATTTACCAACCTGCTCTCGACCGATTGGGCAAATGCGGCCGGCCGGGCCGAGTCGTATCCCGATACCGATTTTCCCCTCTTCCGCTTGGCCGACGTATATCTGATGTATGCCGAGTGTGCCTATCGGGGCGCAGCCGACCGGGAGACCGGGAGAACCTATATGAATTATCTGAGGGATAGAGCCGGTATGCCGCCATACGAGTCGACCGGAGCGATTACCCTCGATGAGATTTTGCGGGAGCGCATGCGGGAACTCTATTGGGAGGGGCACCGGCGCACCGATTTGATTCGGTTCGAAAAATTCACCTCGGGCGATTATCTGTGGTCATGGAAAGGCGGTGTATATGCCGGCAAGGCGATAGATACGAAATACAATCTCTATCCGATTCCGGCCAAGGAGATCGCCGCCAATCCCGGCATACGGCAAAATTATGGCTATTAACGGTAAAAACGACACAATGATGAAATCTGTTTTAGTAAAAATATCGCTTTGTATAGGGCTTTCGGCGCTGTGGGCTTGCAGCGACGCCGATACCCCCAAGTATGAATTGCAGTCCCCGCCCGAATTGGCGCCCCTCACACAGCCGGCTTTGGTGCTGGACCAAGCCGCCTCGGGCTTTATAGCCGGGACTTTCTCGTTGTCGCCCGGCGATTACGGATTCCCGGCGGCTCCGGTGTATGCGTTGGAAATAGACAACTCGAAAGAGTTTCCCGACCCCATACAGCTGGCCGAATCGAATACTGACTATGTCTCGATAACCGTGGCTCGGCTCAATATGGCGACACTTATCCTCGGAGGCGAGCCGGGAGAGCCTTGCGACCTGTATCTCAGGGTGGTGGCCAAATTGACGGCCGGTCACACCGTAGCCTCTTCGCCCCGCGACATCACCGTGACAGCCTATGACGAACCGGTCGTTTATCCCAAACTGTATGTGCCCGGCAATTATCAAGGCTGGGACATCGCGGCCGCTCCCACATTGCAGTCCTATCGAATGAACAATAGGTACGAGGGTTACATAGATTTTGTGGTAAGCGAGAACCCCGACGCCCCGGTAGAGTTCAAAGTCACCACGCTACCCGACTGGACACAGGGCGACAAGTATGGCGACGGCGGTCCCGGGCGCTTGAAACTCGATGGCGAGAACATTTCCTATTCCCCGCAGGGGTATTACTTCATGCAAGTCGATTTGGATAAATTAACCTACACATTGACTCCTGCCGAGCCTCTCCCGTGAACCGTATGCCTTCCGAGGTGTTTTCTATATAAACTGTGTTATGTGTGTGATGGCGGAGGAACCGTAGCTTCGAAGGGCTGCGATTCCCCCGCTTTTTTTGATATTGTTCGACTCGATATGATTGTTCGGGCGGATAACTTTGTGTAACTTTGCGGCCAAACAATAATCAATATAACTTGTGTCGCTGTTCGCTCTTTTTGTTTTGGCGGTGGGGCTGTGTATGGATAGCTTCGCCGTGTCGTTGACTTCGGGAGTCCTTTTGAGGCCTTTTGTTTTGTCTCGTGTCTTGAAGATAGCTGTGTTTATGGCTGTTTTCCAAGGAGCTATGCCTCTCGTTGGGTGGCTTTTAGGTATCGGGTTCAAGAGTTATATCGAGGCGTACGACCATTGGGTGGCTTTCGGGGTATTGCTTTTCTTGGGAGTCAAGATGATTTGGGAGGGGTGGCCCCGCAAAAATGAGGAGGCGCCCTGTTGCATCGACCCTTCCGACACACGCACCCTTGTCGGGTTGTCGTTGGCTACGAGCATCGACGCGCTGGCTGTGGGCATTTCGTTTGCCTTCCTCAATATGTCGATGGTTGTTCCCACGATAGTGATTGCAGGAGTTACGTTTGTGTTTTCGGTGGCAGGGCTTTATATCGGCCGCCAGTTTGGCCGGCACATACATCACTATGCCGAGGTGCTGGGAGGCGTCATTTTGATAGGGCTCGGTGTGAAAATTTTGTTGGAACATCTTTATTTTTAATCGGTTATGGATCGACGATATGCCCGTTCGTGGGTGGCGATAGTTTTGTTTTTGGTCGCTTTTTTGATATTCAGTGCATTGCGCCGTTGCGAGAGTAGCCGCTACCAGTATGACGAAGGAGTCATATTCGGCACTTTTTATCACATCACTTACCGGTCGCCCGAATCGCTGGCCGAGGAGATTAAACAACAACTGCTGCGGTTCGACGCTTCGCTCTCGCCCTTCAACGACACTTCGCTCATTTCACGGGTTAACCGTAACGAACCGGTTGAGACCGACAGGTGGTTCCGCCATGTATTTATGGCCGCACAGCAAATATACGCTCGCACCGGCGGAGCTTTCGATCCCACGGTGTCGCCTTTGGTCAACGCTTGGGGATTTGGTTTCAAAGAGGGCGCTTTCCCCGATTCGACGCAGGTCGACAGCCTGCTTTCCCATGTGGGTATGGATAAATTGTCGCTCGACGGGAAGAAGGTATTGAAATCCGATACGGCCGTTACGCTCAATTTCTCGGCCATAGCCAAGGGGTATGCTTGCGATGTCATTGGGCAAATGCTTTCAGACCGGGGAGTCGACGACTTTATGGTCGAAATCGGGGGTGAGGTGGTCGTTCGTGGCCGCAATCCCGAAGGAAAAGCGTGGCGGGTAGGGGTGAACCGCCCTACGATTGCCGATGGTGAGGCCGGGACTATCGAAGAAATTTTGCAATTGACCGGCGGCGGGTTGGCCACTTCGGGCAACTATCGCAACTATCGGGTGGTCGATGGCAAGCGTATCGCCCACACCATCGACCCGGCGACGGGATATCCTGTGCAGCACTCCCTGTTGAGCGCTACGGTGCTGGCTCCCGATTGCATGACAGCCGACGCCTATGCCACCGCCTTTATGGTGATGGGCTTGGAGCGTAGTCGGGCGTTGGTCGATTCGCTGCCGGGGATAGAGGCGCTTTTCCTTTATCAGAATCCCGTCGATACGGCGCGCATCGATTATTGGGTAACACCCGGTATGCAGGCGTTGATATTGGGAAATTGATATAAAAAATTTGGGTATGAAACGATTTTGGCGGGAGATGCCTGCTCTGCTCTTTTTACTTGCGACTTTCGGGATAGCCTTGTGGGTGCTGACCGATGACCGTGATGCGATACCTCTGCATTTCAATATTCGGGGCGAGGTCGATTCGTGGGGCGAAGCGTGGAGCGTCGTGTGGCTTCCGCTCATAGCCTTGGCTCTATACGGGTTGCTCACCCTGTTGCAGCATCGTCCCCAGTGGTGTAACTATCCGGGAAAGCTCATCGACAAGGAGCGAGCCTATCGGCAAATGTCGCACATTGTCTGCCGCATTAAAACGTTGGTCATGTGTCTTATGCTTTATATCACCCTGTGTGTGGCGCAAGTGGTCGACAGCAATATCTTTGTTGTCTTGGCTATTGTCGCGGCCATCATCTTTGTCACTATTACCGGTTGGTCGAGGATAGACACAGAACCCTGAGGCGGCGCCTTGCCTTTCTTTGGGGATAACATCGAGGAGATCGATTTCAAGAGGGGAAAAATAATCTATAAATATAAAAAAGAGACTGTCTCCAAACCTGTTTTTGGGGCAGCCTCTTATGTTTTTAATTGACCAATTATTGCTCACTGCTGGTTGAGCAGGAAGTGTTTGAACGCATTGAAACCCACAGGCATCAAGATGCTTTGTTTCTCGCCTTGCATGAAAGTTTGCAGTTTCTCGGGTATCGGAATCGACTCGCCTATGGTAGTCTCGACGGTATCGAGGAATTTGGCGGGGTGCGCCGTTTCGAGGCAAATGCCCACTTCGCCGGGTTGCAGGCCGTCGACCAATGCCTGGTAGCCACAAGCCCCGTGCGGGTCGAGCAAGTATTTTTCATGCCGGAATGTTTCCCGCATGGTGTGGCGTATCTCCTCGTCGGTATAGCTTACGCCGCTAATGTCGGCACAGATAGCTTCGTGCGAATGTCCATAGAGGTCGAGAATACGGGCGAAGTTGCTGGGGTCGCCCACGTCCATGGCGTTGGCGATAGTGGCGATCGAAGGTCGGGGCGTATATGTGCCCGTGCGCAGGTATTGCAGGAATACATCGTTGCGGTTGTTGGCGGCGATGAAACGCTTCACGGGGAGTCCCATGCGCTTGGCAATGAGTCCGGCGGTGATGTTGCCGAAGTTCCCGCTGGGCACGCTGAACACCACTTGCCCGGGGTTCTCGACCATGCCGCACAGTTGGGCATAGGCATAGAAATAGTAGAACGATTGGGGTAGGAAGCGGGCCACGTTGATAGAGTTGGCCGAGGTGAGATAGAGTTTTTCGTTCAACTCCTTGTCCATAAAGGCGCTCTTTACCAGTGCCTGACAATCGTCGAATGTGCCGCTCACCTCGAGCGCCGTAATGTTGCTCCCGAGGGTGGTAAACTGTTTCTCTTGTATCTCGCTCACTTTCCCTTGCGGATAGAGCACGAAGACTTTCACGCCGGTAACGTTCAAAAATCCGTTGGCCACGGCGCTTCCCGTATCGCCCGAGGTGGCTACCAGCACATTGACTTGGCGATTTTTCCCCTCCCGGTTGAAATAGGCGAGCAAGCGGGCCATGAAGCGGGCTCCCACATCTTTGAAGGCCAGTGTGGGGCCGTGGAAAAGCTCCAGACTGTACCGATTCTCGGCTACCTGTACCAGCGGAATGTCGAAGTTAAGCGCGTCGTCGACAATCTCTTTCAGTTTGTCGGCTTCCACATCGTCTCCAAAAAATGCTTCGGCCACCACGAAAGAGATTTCGCGCAGCGTCATTTCCTTCATATTTTGGTAAAAGGCCGGGGGAAACCGGCGAATTACCTCGGGCATGAAAAGCCCCCTGTCTGCCGCCAACCCCTTCACTACTGCGTCGTGAAGAGAAACCGGCGAAGTTTTTTTATTCGTACTGTAAAATTCCATCACGCTCTATATTTATTCTCGAAAGAACTCTTTCATAAACTCGTCGCCAACCAGCGAGCCATAAGCCCCTTCCCTCACGCTAAATTCGTCATACCGGGCGACCCCGTCGGGTTGGACACCGGGCTTGTAAATGACAAACGGGACAGGTGCCGCCGTATGTGTGCGCACCCGGCATGGCGTGGGGTGGTCGGGCAAGAGGGCAATCGCCACCGGCTCGTCCATTCGGTTCACCGCCTCGATGAGCGGCCGAAGCACACGGTGGTCGAGATACTCGACCGTGCGGAGCTTCAAATCGACATCGCCTTCGTGGCCCGCCTCGTCGCTGGCCTCGATATGCAAATATACAAAATCATGGGCATATAACGCATCGATTGCGGCTTGAACTTTTCCTTCGTAATTGGTATCGTAGAGACCGGTCGCCCCTTCGACGTCGACGGGCTGCAAACCGGCATACACACCGATGCCCCGAATGAGATCGACGGCCGAAATAACCACGCCGCTGCGTATGCCATATCGTTGAGCCAGAGTCTCCATGCTGGGTTTATATCCCGGCGACCACGGCCAAATGCTGTTGGCGGGGTCTTTCCCCTCGGCCATGCGCCGCAGGTTGACGGGGTGTGTGGGCAAGATTTGTTGCGATTGCAAGATGAGAGTGTTGAGCCGGTCGGCTGTCGCTGTCGCCTCGGGGACGAGCGGGCGCACCATCACGTCGCGGAACGGCGTGCCGGGAACATCGTGCGGGGGAGTACAGCCGACTCGCTTGTCGCCACCTTTGAGTTTGAGCAAATGGCGGTACGAAACCCCGCGGAAGAAATTGGCGTCGTCACCGCCCAACTCTTGTTGCAGGAAGTCGATGAGCTGGGAAGCCTCGGCGGTAGAGATGTGACCGGCCGAATGGTTCTTGATGAGACCATTCTCGATACAAACGATATTGCATCGCATGGCCATTTCGCCCGGCTCTATGTCGATACCCATACTGGCCGCCTCCAAAGAGCCCCGTCCCTCGAACACCCGGTCGAGGTCGTAACCCAATACGGACAGGTTGGCGATTTCGCTTCCCGGGTGATAACCGTCGGGGACTGTTTTCAACACCCCGCAACGTCCGTGAGACGCCAGCCAATCCATCGCCGGCGTATCGGCCGCTTGCAAAGGAGTGCGGCCACCCAGCCGTTCGATAGGTTCGTCGGCCATACCGTCACCCAAAACTATGATATGTTTCATCGGTCAAAATTTTTTAATTATCGAATATTGGCGATGCCTATGATGTCGGCAAAGACTCCGGCGGCCGTTACTTCGGCTCCTGCGCCATAGCCTTTGATAACCATGGGATACTCGCGATAACGGTCGGTGGTAAACATGATTACATTGTTGCTCCCTTCGAGGTGATAGAAAGGGTGCGACGGCTCGATTTCGCGCAGCCCCACCTCGACATTGCCGAGATCGAGCGTGGCGACGAAGCGCAACACGTTTCCCCGACCGGCCACCTGCCGGCGATATAGTTCGAAGTCGGCGTCGTATTGCTGAATCTTCGCCCAAAAATCGTCGAGTGAGCCTTCGAAGTACGACTCGGGGATAAAAAGGTTTTTCTTCACGTCGCTCTGTTCCACCCGGTATCCGGCCTCACGAGCCAAAATTACCAACTTGCGTATCACGTCTTGCCCGGATAAATCGATACGGGGGTCGGGCTCGCTGTATCCGGCTTCGCGAGCCATACGCACCGCCCGGCTCAACGGCACATCGGCACTCACCATGTTGAAAATATAGTTGAGTGTACCCGATACTACGGCTTCGATTTTCAGAATCTTGTCGCCGCTGTTGATGAGGTTGTTGATGGTGTTGATAATGGGCAGGCCGGCACCCACGTTAGTCTCGAAAAGGTATTTCACATCGCGCTTGCGGGCGATCTGTTTCAGTTCCCGGTAAGAGTCGTACGACCCCGAAGCTCCTATCTTGTTGGAGGCGACTACCGACACGTTGTGGTCGAGCAAGGTCTTATACAAGTCGGCGATGTCGGGGCTTGCCGTACAATCGACGAAAACCGAGTTGAAGATATTCATTTTTATAATCTCGTCTCGTATCTTTGCCGGCGAAGCCTTCATCTCGGAACGGTCGAGCAACTCTTGATAATGCTCGATGTCGATGCCCTCCCGGTCGAAAAGGCATTTACGGGAGTTGGCAATTCCCACCAGCCGCAGCTGCAACGCTTTCGTTTCGAGCAGTCTTTGTTGTTGTTTGCAGATTTGCCGCAACAAATCTTTTCCGACGGTTCCTACCCCGGCCACAAAGAGATTGAGCACTTGCGACTCGGAGAGGAAAAACGAGTCGTGTATGACATTGAGCGCCTTGCGAAGGCTGCCCAGCGCAATGACAAACGAAATATTGGTTTCCGAAGCGCCTTGCGCACAAGCTATCACATTGATACCGTTGCGTCCCAGCACGTTGAAGAGCTTGCCGGCAATGCCGGGGGTATGCTTCATGTTCTCGCCCACGATGGCGACCGTCGCCAAATCCTTCTCGGCCTCGATGTCGCTGATCTCGCCCACCGCCATTTCTTGTTCAAACTCGTCGCGCAATACTTTCACTGCCAAATCGGCGTCGGCGTTGCGCACGGCAAAAGTGGTATTGTTCTCGGACGACGCCTGCGAGACCAAAAAGACGCTGATTCCCGACTGAGCCAACCGGTTGAATATGCGTGAATTGATGCCGATGACACCCACCATGCCCATGCCCGACAGGGTGATAAGGCAAGTATCGTTGATCGACGAAATACCCTTGATCGCCTTTCCCTCGGCATGGGAATTGTCTTCCGAGATGAGAGTTCCGGGAGCCGACGGATTAAAGGTGTTTTTGATGAGGATAGGGATATTCTCGTGGAATACCGGATAAATCGTGGGTGGATAGATAACCTTCGCTCCGAAGTTACACAGCTCCATCGCTTCGATAAACGACAGGCGTTCAATGACATAGGCGGTGTTTATGACACGGGGGTCGGCAGTCATGAAGCCGTCGACATCGGTCCAAATTTCGAGTTGCGAGGCTTTGAGTGCTGTCGCCAGAATCGCAGCCGTATAATCCGAACCGCCCCGCCCCAGATTGGTCACATCGCCATTGTTCTTGTCCGAAGCGATAAATCCCGGGACGACAGCCACCCGGGGCAGCTCTGAAAAATATCGTTTCACCAGTTTGTTCGTCTCCTCGAAGTCGACAACATGTTTGCCGAACTGCCTTTGGGTCTTGATGAAAAACCGGGAGTCATAGTGGACAGCCCCCTCGATTACCCGGCTGACAATGAGCGACGATAACCGTTCGCCATAACTGACAATCGTGTCGAGCGTTTTTACCGACAAGTCTTTAATGAGAGACACGCCTCTAAAAATATTCCCCAGCTCGTCGAGGAGCGGCTCGATGAGTTCCAGCAATTCGGCTTGCTTGTCGGGCTCGACAGCCGCCTGTACCATGTGGCGATGCCGTGTCACTATCTCGTGGAAACAAACCTCATAGGCGCAGCCACCCTCGGCGGCGAGTTTTGCGGTTTCGATAAGGTTGTCGGTTATTCCTCCGAGAGCCGATACCACGACAACGACGGGCTCCCGGCAACTCTCGACTATATGTTTGACATTCGACATGCTCTCGACCGAGCCTACCGACGTGCCTCCGAATTTCAATACTTTCATATCTGCATTATTCTATCGGTGTTTCTCTCCTTGCTTCCATGTCGAGCCGGAGAGTTACACAAAATTACAAAACTAAATTGATAAAGCTATGCCGCATCGCGGCCAATCGAGATAAAGAAAAAAAACGTCCTCCCCCCTAAGGGGTGGTCATTGTTGTAATACCGGTATAGAATAAATTGTGTAGCATCGTTGTTTCTATATCAACACTATCGGGCTGCCAAGGCGGGGGAACCCGAGTCTTCCCGCACGATTTAGCCGTTGTTCGATTGTATTTTCTCTTTTGCAAAAATAATCTTTTTTTTTATTTTTCAAGCAAAACAAGCACAAAATGATTTATAAAAATGTGTTTTATTTTACAATTTAATATTTCTCATCGTTTTTCAAGCATCATTTTGAATATGTCTTTTTGTCACGGGATAAGTAAGGAAAAGCGACTGCCGCAATATTTTAAACGGCAAAATGATATTTCTCGCCATAAATTATTACTTTTGTAAGCAAAACAGCAGGCAAAATGTATCCGGCTCCATGCGGTATAGGCTGTCGGGAGTATCGCCTGCTCTATGTGTGTAAGGAAATAACCCATTGTATATGCCCGAAAATATCACATCGGTTCTTATCATCTATACCGGTGGCACCATCGGAATGGTGGAAAACAGCCAGACGGGAAGCCTTGAACCGTTTAACTTCCACCATTTGCTCGACAAAGTTCCCGAGTTGCGACAACTCGGCTTCTCTATCTCGACCGTACAATTCGAACCCCCGATCGACTCGTCGGAGATTGAGCCCGACTCGTGGATAAAACTGGTACATATCATAGCCGATAATTACGACCTCTTCGACGGTTTCGTTGTCCTACACGGAACCGACACGATGTCCTACACGGCATCGGCTCTCAGTTTCATGCTCGAGAACCTCAGCAAACCCGTTATTCTCACCGGCTCGCAACTGCCCATAGGCGTGCTCCGCACCGACGGTAAAGAGAATCTTATCACAGCTATCGAAATCGCCGCCGCCAAAAACGCCAACGGCACACCGTTGGTTCCCGAGGTGTGTATCTTCTTCGGTAACCACCTGTTGCGCGGGAACCGCACCACCAAAATAAGCGCCGAGAGTTTTCACGCTTTCGTATCGACCAACTACCCGCCATTGGCACAAGTGGGTGTCCATATCCACTACGACGAGAACCAAATCGCCCATGCTTCGCAAAAACCGTTGCGCCCCCATTACCTCATGAACACCAATATCGTGGTGCTGAAACTATTCCCCGGCATATCGGAACAAACCGTGCGCTCTATCTTGAATATCCCGGGGTTGAAAGGGGTTGTGCTGGAAACCTTCGGTTCGGGCAACGCACCGGTAAAACAATGGTTCCTCGACTTGCTCAAAGAGGCGGTAGACAAGGGTATTGTCATTGTCAACGTGAGCCAGTGTATGGGGGGAAGCGTGCAAATGAGCCGGTACGGGACCGGGAGCAAACTCGAAAATGCCGGCGTGGTGAGCGGTTACGACAGCACTACCGAAGCCGTGCTCACCAAACTGATGTTCCTTTTCGGCCACGGCTATCCGGCCAAAGTGGTCAAAGAGAATATGAATTGCTCGCTCAGTGGCGAGATTACCCCCACGCAACGTCATTGAAAACAAGGAGCTGGTTCTATACTCCCCCTCCTGTGGCAGATGTGGGTTAAGATTCTCGCACTCAGTCTATTTATTCCGTTTTTTCTTTGCTCGGGACAGCTGTTCTTCTGAGCCGCCCTATATCGGTGCCGGCTTAGGGGAGAAGTGTAGGGTGTATTTAATTCTTCCTCTTGTGGTGTGAGCGATTACAGACGATAAAAAAACCGAAAGGCCCCCTTTGGACATTTCAAAGGAGGCCTTGGTGAGGTAGATTTTTCCGCCCGGAATCAAATCGAGAGTCTTCTCAGGGTGTTGAGCAGCTCGCGGTCGATGGGCTTATCGTTTTTGATAGCTTTGTTGAAAGGCACATACTCGATTTCGTTGTTGCGGATACCGATCATGACGTTGCGTTGGTCTTCGAGCAAGGCGTCGATGGCGGCCGAGCCCATGCGGCTGGCGAGGATTCGGTCGTGAGCGGTGGGGGATCCGCCTCGTTGAATGTGCCCCAAGATAGTCACTCTCACATCGTACTGGGGATATTCTTTTTGTACACGTTCGGCCAAGTGCATGGCGCCGCCTGTGATGGGGCTTTCGGCAACCAGTACGATACTGCTGTTTTTCGATTTGCGGAATCCGTTTTTGATGAGTTCTTCGAGCTGGTCGACTTCGGTCGAAATCTCGGGAATGATAGCGGCTTCGGCTCCGGTGGCGATGGCGCCGTTGAGGGCGAGGAACCCGGCGTCGCGGCCCATGACCTCGATGAAGAAGAGTCGCTCGTGCGAAGTGGCGGTGTCGCGTATCTTATCGACGGCCTCCATGATGGTGTTCAGGGCGGTGTCGTATCCGATAGTCGTGTCGGTGCCATAGAGGTCGTTGTCGATTGTGCCGGGCAGCCCCACGATGGGGTAGTTGTATTCCGAGGCGAAGATGCGGGCGCCGGTGAGTGTGCCGTCGCCGCCGATTACGACAAGGGCGTCGATACCTTCTTTGACGAGGGTGTCGTGTGCGATTTTCCTTCCTTCGGGAGTCTTGAACTCTTGGCAACGGGCGGTTTTCAGTATGGTGCCTCCCTGTTGTATGATGTTGCTTACATTTTGTGTCTTAAAAGGCGATATTTCTCCGGTGATGAGGCCTTTGTATCCACGATAAATTCCTTTTACCTCAAATCCGTTGTAGATAGCGGCGCGTGTTACCGCACGAATGGCCGCGTTCATTCCGGGGGCGTCGCCTCCCGAAGTCAAAATACCTATACATTTAATTTGCGACATAACCTATAAGTGTTTAGTTGGAAGCAAAGATAAAGATAAAAATTGAATCTCCCTATACGATAGATAACGATAGTTGAGAATTAATGTTTTTGTAACTTGGCTTTTTCTCGGCTTGTATTGGAGTCGTCAGGCCGAAGGGGTATTGCCGACTTTTTCTTCCAATAGGCGGGTGATGTATTCTTGCACTTCGGCCATGAGCCAGCGGGGGGTGGAGGTAGCTCCACAAATGCCTATGCTCTTTTTCCCTTCGAGCCAGCGGGGATCTATTTCGGTAATATCAGATACGAGGTGTGAGCCGGGATTGATTTGCAGGCATTCGCCGAAAAGGACTTTCCCGTTGGAGCTTTTTTTACCGCACACGAAGAGAATGAGGTCGTGCCGCCGGGCAAATTCCCGGATATTGGGTATTCGGTTGGCGACCTGCCGGCAGATGGTGTCGAACGATTCGAATTGCCCGTCGGGTTTTATGTGCTTGATTTCGTCGACGATATGTTTGAATCCTTCGACCGATTTGGTGGTTTGGGAGTAGAGGAGCAGTTTCTTGTGGAGGTCTATTTTGCCGAGGTCTTGGCTGTTCTCGATGACCACGGCTTGTCCATGAGTCTGTCCCACCAGCCCGTTTACTTCGGCGTGTCCGGTTTTTCCATAAATGACGATTTGCGCCTCTTCGGGAGGGTTGGAGTCATAGGCCGTTTTTATTTTTCGTTGCAATTGCAGCACGACGGGGCAAGTGGCGTCGATGATTTCGATGTTGTTCTCGGCGGCGACGCGGTAGGTCTCGGGCGGCTCGCCGTGGGCACGCAACAGCACTTTCACGTTGTGCAGATGTTTGAGCTGCTCGTGGTCGATTGTGATGAGGCCTTTGGCTTTGAGTCGTTCCACCTCGTTGCTGTTGTGAACGATGTCGCCGAGGCAGTAGAGTCGTCCGCTACGGTCGAGTTCCTCCTCGGCTTTGCGTATGGCGGTGACTACCCCGAAACAGAATCCCGAATGCTCGTCTATTTCTATGCGTGCCATGGGTCGTAATTTTTTAAAGCCGATTTTATTGCAATTTGTCGATGGTCTCTTTGTAACGGTCGATGAGCCATTGGTCTTGCTCTTCGATTGTCATGTGGGAGTTGTCGAGGAGGATAGCGTCGTCGGCTTTCCGCAGGGGGCTTTCTTTGCGGGTTTGGTCGATATGGTCGCGCTTGTTGATGTTGGCGACCACCTCGTCGAAATCGACTGCCACGCCTTTTGCCCGCAGTTCGTCGACACGGCGTTGCGCGCGGGTCTCGGCCGAAGCCGTGACGAATATTTTCAACTCGGCATGGGGGAATACGGTCGTACCTATGTCCCGGCCGTCCATGACGATGCCTTTCCGTTCGCCCATTTTCTGTTGAGCCGCCACCATGGCGGTGCGCACGAAAGGTATGGCGCTTACGGGGCTCACTTTGTCGGAAACCCGCATGGAACGTATCTCTTGCTCGACGTCTACGCCGTTGAGATATGTGTGCGTCTTGCCCGTGTGCGCGTCGGGACGGAAGTCGATTCGAATCTCGTCCATGAGAGGCAATAGGGCTTCGGTGTCGACGGTGTCGCCGTCGATAAGTCCGTGGTCGAGGCAATAGAGGGTGACGGCCCGGTACATGGCTCCGCTGTCGATATAGATATATCCTATGTGGCGGGCAAGGGCTTTGGCCATGGTGCTTTTCCCACAAGAGGAAAATCCGTCGATGGCAATGGTTATGCGAGGTTTATCCATGAGTGTCTATTTTTTAAATTCAAAAAGATTGGTAGAGAGGTTGACCATAAAGGTGGTCGCTCCCGTGTGTTGTTGGGCAAGAGCCACGCCTATCCCGAACATGCGCACTTTGATGCCGCCGCCTATGCTGAATCCCGAGAGGAAATTGCGGCTGGCCGTTTTCATGTCGGTGCGGGTCTTGTAGTTGTAACCCAACCCGATGTAGATGCGGTCGGTAGGCAGAAATTCCACTCCGAAAATGAGGTGGCGGAAGAGGTTGTCGACAAATTTGTTTTTCTCGACGATGTCGCTGCTGCCGGTGTAGGCGCTGCTTTCGATTGTGGGATAGGGCAGGTTCCACCGGGTGAGGTGGCGCGCTGTGACCGATATGCGTATCGGGGCGTGTTCGAGGCTTTGGGTATAGCCTATCTGCAAGTCGAATGGCATGCGCTCGAAGGTGTCGTTGTAGCGCTTGATTTGTCCCCCCAGATTGCGGGCGACCATCGACAGCGACAGGTCGTTGTCGGCGTTGTAATAATTGAGCCCGAGGTCGACGGCAAGAGCCCAAGAGGTGTATTGCTCGTAGGACGAGTAGATTACTTTGGCGTTGATGCCTCCTCGCAGGGTGGTGGTGAAGTCGTGGGAGTAGATACCGTTGAACACGATGTCTTTGGGCGAAAACTCGCCGGTGATGACCCCGGTTTCGTCGGCGCTTTTCATTTTGCCATAACCGTAGTACTGTATGCCGGCGGCCCAAGCGCCACGTTCGCCGGCGGCTTTGCCGAAAGTTACCCCTGCCAAATTGATTCCACCGACATATTTCATGTAGTTCAATCCGAGTTGCATGTCAGACTCGGGGCCCATGAGCGCGGGGTTTTGGTTGATGAGATTGATATCTTCGTCGATAATCGATATGTTGGTTCCCCCCAGTGCGTAGGCGTGGGTCGAGGTAGGGATATTGAGAAAGTCAAACGAACTTGTCCCTTCTTGTCCTCTCCCGATGAAACAGATGGTAAGGAACAGGAATACCGCTATGTGTCGAATCGAATGCGTCATAGTTTTTTTTCGAGGTTCAAAGATAATGAAAGGTGAGCGCAGAGACAAATGAAAACAACGTTTTCGATTTGTCCTATGCCGAACCGCATCTTATCTTATCCAAAGATAATGAAAGGTGAGCGCAGCGGCAAATGAAAACAAAGTTTTCAATTTGTCCTATGCCGAACCGCATCCTATCTTATCCAAAGATAGCCCAAATTCCCGGTTGGCCGAGCCGCGTGTTTCGAGTTCATACCCCGGGGAGAAAGGCTTTCGATGTTTTAATAACGTGAAAAAGGGAAATAAAGTATATGATGTGAGGGGATTATCGACAAACTTATTTCGGCAGGGGCTTGTTAGGCTCGGCGAAAATGATTAAATTTGACCACTATTCTATATCACACATAAATTTGTTAGGAGACCATGGAAAAATATCAGAAATATTTCAATACGATAGAATCCGAACTTTCGAAAATAGAATATGCCGCGTCGCCCGACGGGCTGTATGCGCCGGTGCGCTATGAACTGTCGTTGGGCGGCAAACGGGTGCGTCCGCTGTTGGCGCTACTGGCTTGCGAGCTGTTTGGCCGGGATTGCCGGCATGCGTTGAACGCTGCGGTGGGCTTGGAGATATTTCACAATTTCACCCTGTTGCACGACGATGTCATGGACAAGGCCGACGTGCGTCGGGGAAAACCTACCGTGCACAAGGTGTGGGACGAGAATAGGGCTATCTTGTCGGGCGATGCGATGGAGATTATCGCCTTCCGCTACATAGCCCGCACAGAGGCGCCGCACACGGGGGCGGTTATCGATTGGTTCTTGAAGACCGCTCTCGAAATTTGTGAAGGACAGCAGTTGGATATGGAGTTTGAGAGTCGCGGCGATGTGACCGAGGAGGAATATATCGAAATGATACGCTTGAAAACGGCGGTGTTGCTGGGCGGAGCGTTGAAGATAGGAGCTATCATCGGCGGGGCGAACGAGACCGATGCCGACTTGATGTACCGGTTTGGCGAGTCGTTGGGGCTGGCCTTCCAGTTGCAGGACGATTGGCTTGATGTGTATGGCGATCCGGCTCGGTTCGGGAAAAAGATAGGCGGCGATATTCTCAACAATAAAAAGACCTATATGCTCATCAATGCGCAGCGCCGTGCCGATGGCGCCGATGCCGAGGAACTGTCGCGCTGGTTGACGGCGACTCAATATGACCCCGCCGAGAAGATTGCCGCCGTCACGGCGTTGTACAACCGGGTGGGAGCCGGAGAATTGTGCTTGCAACAGGTCGACGCATATAGCCGCCGAGCCATCGAGGCGTTGCGGCGGGTCGGTGTGGACGATGCGGCGAAACAACCCTTGTATGACTTGTCGACTGCGTTGATGAAACGAGACCATTGATTCAATAAATAATTTCGATTATGCCTTACCGTCGGTTACCCAATACAGATAAAGCTCGTATCACTGCCCTTGAAAAAGCGGTGGCGATGGAGCACGAATATGACGTGGGACAACAGGCCGCTTCGTACAAAACGTTGAACGAGGCGCGCGCCTTCTTGCGTAAGTTCAAGAGCGCGGTAGACCAGTTCCAGTATTGCTATACGGCTCAGGCCGAGGCCAATCGGCAGTATCAGGCTCATTTGAAAATGGCGCGGCTGTATATCTCGCATTTTATACAAGTACTCAATTTGGCCGTGGTGCGCAACGAGGTGCGCAAAGAACATAAACTGTTTTATGGTCTCGAGCCCGACGATTTTACCGTTCCCGATTTGACGAGCGAAAAGCATATCCTCGTTTGGGGCGAGCGGCTCATCGAGGGCGAGCGCGAGCGGCTGTCGCATGGAGGAGCCCCCATTTATAACCCTACGATCGCCAAAGTGACGGTGCATTACGATATTTTCAAAGATGCCTACCGGGAGCAACAAAATTATAAGTTGAACACCACACGCTCCCAATCGGGGTTGGACGCATTGCGCGAAGAAGCCGATCGCATCATTCTCGATTTGTGGAATCAGGTAGAAACCTATTATGCCGATCTCCCGCCCGAAACCCGGTTGGCTCGCTGCCGGGATTATGGCATCGTCTATTATTACCGAAGCGGTGAAAAGCAACCCGAAAAATGATTGATACACATACCCATATTTATCTCGAAGAGTTTGACGAAGACCGTGCCGAGGTGGTGCGCCGTGCCCGTGAAGCGGGTGTGGAGCGGGTAATCTTGCCCAATGTCGATCTCGATACGGTCGAGGCCATGCGCGCCACCCACGAGTTGTTCCCCGGCTATTGCCGCATGGCGATGGGGCTGCACCCCACTTCGGTGGAGGCCGACTATCGGGAGAGGCTCGGCCGGACAAAAGAACTGCTGTTGGCCGGCAACTATTGTGCCGTAGGAGAGATAGGCCTCGACCTTTATTGGGACAAGACCTATGCCCGGGAGCAGGAAGAGGCTTTTGTGGAACAGGCAAATTGGGCGGTCGAGCTGGATTTGCCCGTGATTATCCATTGTCGCGATGCTTTCGACGAGATTGTGGCCTTGTTGAGGTCGGGACGGGTCGCGCCGTTCCGGGGAGTGTTCCACAGCTTTACCGGCACAGCCGGGGAGGTGCGCGCATTGCGCGCGCTGGGCGACTATTATTTCGGGATAAACGGCATCGTCACGTTTAAAAATGCGCATCTCGAGGATATGGTGCGCGAGGTAGGTATCGACCGGCTTTTACTCGAAACCGACGCTCCCTATTTGGCTCCCGTGCCTTACCGGGGAAAACGTAACGAACCGTCGTATCTGCCTCGCATGGCTCGGCGGATAGCCGATATTCTGGAAATATCGCTCGACGAAGTAGAGTCGGTGACCACGGCCAACGCCCTGCGCCTGTTTGGCGAGGGGTGACGCCGTTCAACTCCTTTTCCCGGAGTTATTCCTCCGGTACAAGCTTTTTATCCACAAGTAGTAGCCAGTGAGCGGGAGACTGGCGCCCAACAAGGCAGTGAGAAACCAGATTATCCGGGTTGTTATGCCGCCCCAACTGCCTACATGTATGGCATAAATCCAGCCTCGCATCTTCCCGGCTTTTTCGGCGTCTTTGTAGCGGGTAACCCCCGTGATTTCGCCCGACCGGGGATCGAAAGTATAGCGGTCGGTGCCCCGGGTGTTTCCCATTCGGTTGTTCGAAACTTGCGCATTCCCGTTCGAGAGGGTTATTTGCAGGTGGCGGGGGTTTTCTTTGGCGAGACGCTCATATACTTGTTGCCACCCGGCAAGCTCTATTTCCCGGCGAGCGGCTTTTTGCCCTTCGGCACGGCTTTCTGTATCCCCTGCCGGGCGGGACGAATGTTTCGCCGGAGAGGCACCGTGTCCCGAGCCAGCCGGCAACTCCACGCCAAAGGCGGTATAGAAGGCCGAACGGTACCAATCAAACGACCATGTGAGACCCGTCAACGCCATAGCCAGCATCACGACGAGGGCATACATGCCGCCTGCCACATGCAGGTCATACCAAAAACGGGGCAACCCTTTGCGTATCGATATGCTTAACCGTTTTTTCAGGCTTTTTTTACTGCGGGGCCACCAGATGACAATCCCCGAGAGCAGGACGAGCACAAACAACAGGGTGCTTATGCCCACGATAGTTTTGCCCCAAAATATTTTCCCTCCTTCGGGGCGGCTGCCCAGCAGCCAGCGGTGCAGCGAAAACATGGTTTTGAAGAAGGGAGAGCGTTGGTAGTATCCTGTGATTTTGCCCGTGTAGGGGTCGACATAGACGGCGGCGCGCTTGGGTTTCGAGAGGTTCACCCGATAGCATCGCTTGGAGTCGGGGTAGACGGTAATGCCGCTCACGGCAACTCCTTCGGGCAAATCGGCCGCCACCCGGGTCGCCAATTGTTCCAACGGAATAGTCTCTTTCCCCACCTGCTCCACATAGTAAAGGTCGTGGTTGATCAGCCGCATGATGTCGTCCTCGAAAACCAACATTGCCCCCGAGAAGCAGATAAGCGTGATAATCACTCCGAAAGGAATCGATAGCCAAAGGTGTATTTTGCGAAAAAATTTTCTCATAAAACGTCTGTCTAAAATGTGTAAGAGGGAGCCCGCAAAACCTTTTGCAGGCTCTCTCTTAGGGAACGCTTTTACAAAGCCGATGTTCAGTTTGCTTCCAACCGTCCTATACCGCTCACTGTGGTAGCCACGATGGTGAGGCCTTGGGTTGCCGTGGCGGTTGCCGGGTTGATTTTGTACACGGTGGGGTATCCGCTTTCGGTGCTTACTACTACATAGACATCACCTTCGTCGCTGATATAAGGAGTGTTGCCGAATCCACTTATGTCGGAGGGAAGTCCTGTAATCTCTCTCAGTGTGCCGTCGCCCTGTGTGTCGAAGACGACAAGTCGGTTGGCTGTGCCGCCGAATCCCTGTTCGTCATAGGCGAGCAGCAAAATGTAGTTCCCCGAGATGTACCAGCTGCGCAGGAATGCGGCAGCGCTGCCGTCGGGGTTTTTCAACGCCTTGTAGTAGTTGGGGTCGAAATCGATGTCGTCCCACGCCGAGTTGGTGTTGATGCGCACCACTCCGGCCGGCAACGTTGTTTGTTGACGGGCGTCTTTCATCGATAGGGCATAGCTTGGCGAGAGCACATAGATGTAGCCGTCGTCGGCTTTCCACAGCATTTGATAGTATTGCGATTTGTGGCGGCCACAGGCATAGCTTATCTTGTCGCTTTTGATAACTTTGTGTTCTTGGAGGGTCTCGTCTTTGAAGATGGCCACCCAGCATTCGTCGGGGTATTGTGTCCACTGCAATTCGTTGGCGTTGTACGAGCCGCTGCCCGAGCCTCCCGATTCGGTTTTCACGAGGTCTTCGTATCCCTCGCGCACATAGCCGTGTTCTTTCCCGTCGACGGTTTGTATGTAGCCCCATTGGCTCAATCCCATGGGAACGGCAGCCGAGTAGAGGTAGCTGCCCACTTGTTCGAGTCCGGCAAGGGTTACAAATTCGCCGTTTCCGAGGAAGTTTTCCGACCGCAGTTTGGCGTTGGTGGCGCCTGTGCCGTCTTTGGCTGTTTCGTGGAGGGCGTCGATATAGGCGGGTAAGAAATGCTTCGGATAGTAAGTCTCGGTGAGGGTTTCGCCTTTGGTATTGGTATAAGTATAGCTTTGCCCGTCGATCGTACTGTTGCCGGTCGAGGTCGTCATGATATAGTCGTTATAAAATCCGTAGGTGGTGAAACGGCTCAATTTGTAGGTGTTTGAGTTTTTGACCATTTCGAAATTCGAGTTCAGGTTGTAGGAGGCGGTTTGTCCGGCTTCTCCTTGGTTATAGTTGAGCCCGAATAACGATTTTTGCCCATAGAAAACCCAATAGGTGGCGCCGTCGTTCTGGGTGCCTTGCACTGTCGGGGTCACTTTGTAGTTGGGGTCGTCCAGACGGTCGGCTGTGAGCAGGATATTCGTTACATTGCTGCCGGTACCTACCGAGGCGGCGATTACATAGTTGCCTTTTGGCACCTCGGTCATGTGGTCTATATCGGAGGGCATGGAAGGCCCGTTTTCTTCACACGATATGAACGTTGTACCGGTTATCATCATTGCCGTGCTTACGGCCAAAAAAGGGATTTTTTTCATAAGTTTATAGTTTTAATTATGCTGTTTTGTGATTGAATCATTCGCCGAAGTGTACCCGTATTTTCCCGTAGAAAGCCCGACCGGCCTTTTGGAGACTGAAATTGTCGTAGAGTTTCTCGTCGGTGAGGTTGTGGCATTCAAACGAGAGGTTGTACCGGCCGTTTTGCAGACTGAGCCCGATGGCGAGGTTGTGCGAGAATTGGGCGGGTACGATATAGTCGTCGCTGTTGGTCCCGATGACCTCCGAGTTGTAGCAGAAGCTGTGCAGGTAGCGGTTGTCGTAGGTGAGGGTGAGTACATTGCCCTTACCACAGAATCCGTGCCAATAGAGGTTGATGTCGCTGTCGGCAAACATATAGGGAATATTGGCCATGCGGGCTTTATAGGTAAGGTTGGGTGTAGAGTTGCCGGTACTGCCTATTTGGTATTTTTCCATGTCGCGCACGTCCATTTGTGTGAAATTCCCGCCAATGTCCAGCCACCGGTCGAAGCGGTAGCGCAGCGATAGGTTGTAGCCTTTGGTCACCACCTTCCCGTAGTTGGTGTAGGTGGCATTCTCCCGGCCTCCGCTCAGGTCTTGAATGTTGCGCTGGATATAGTCTTTGGTGTGGCGGTAGAGGATTCCCCCTTCGGCATAGAGCGAGTGTTTGTCCCAACTTTTCGAGTAGCTGAGGTTGAGGTTGGCGTTGTCGCTTTTCTCGGGGCGGATATTCACTTCGCCGCTCTCCAAATCCTCATCGCCAAACATCTCTTCGATCGAGGGGAGGCGATAGGCCTTTTCGTATGACAACTTCACTTGTAATGCGGATAGCGGGAAATAGGTGCCAGCCACGCCGTAGCCTGCCGAGTTGACCGTGCGCTCTACCATTACAAATTCGGTACCTTTGTCGTCGGTGGCCATGGGGCCTCTCACATATTGGTGGTAATATTTGCCGAAGACAGAGAGGTTCCAGCGATCCGAAGGCATGAGCCGATATGAGAGTCCGGCGATGTTCTTGCGGGTGTCCTTGGCAAATTCGTTCTCGATTTCGGCGCCGGTGAGCAACGAAGAGTTGGTGCGGTGAAAGGCGTTCCAAACGTTGTTGAACGTGAACGTGTGAGCTTGCGAAAGGCGGTAAGCGACGGTCGCCGTGATATTCCAGTTGTCGTTATAGGAGCGGGCATATTGTTCGCTTTGTTCGCCACGGCCGTTGGTTTGCAGTTTGCGTTCGCCCAACCAATTGTACCGATAGCTTGCTGTGTCGATATTGGTGGTGATATTCCGGTTGTAGTTGGCGGTGAGCGAGACCTTCAATCCTTTGACAAAGAGGTCGCGCTTGCTATATTCGAGCGAAGGCATGAGCGACTGTCCCCGGCGGTGTTTTTCCCCGAATACCGTGTACTGCCGCACCCCGGTCTGTATCTCTTTGTACATGTTCGAGCCGGTCACGCCCACCATCAGCCGGTCGGCCCACGGTTTGTCCACCAATCCTGCTTTCACGACGAGAGCCTCGTTGTGGAATGTGTCGTTGAACCGCTTTACCCTGAATACCTCATTGGTAATCACCGACGAGCCGTCGTCCCTCCATTGCTCCACATGGTCGGCGTCGACGTGGTAATTGTTGTCGGAATAGTTTTGAAAAGCGTTGATTTCATAGGTGAACCCGTTTTTGAGTGTCTGCCCGAAATTGACGTGCGATTTGTGAGTGTTGAATGAGCCGTAGGAGTAGGAGGCGTCTAAGAACCACCGCCGGCGTTTCCGCTGGGTAACGATGTTGATTACCCCGCCGATGGCATCGGTGCCGAATCCCACGGGAACCACCCCTTTGTAGATTTCGATGCGCTCGGCAAAGTTGACCGGGATATTGTTCAACCCGAAAGAACTGCCCACCCCCTCTTGCGGTATGCCATCGATAAATACTTTTACATGCTTGCCGCTGAATCCGTCGAGCATCACTTGCAGGTCGGAGCCCACGCCGCCCGACTCGCGTAATTTCATGCCGGGAGCTTTGGCAAGGGCGTCGCTCAGGTTTTTGGTGGTGTTGGCCAACTCTTTGGCGTCTACGGCTACGGCGTTATAGGCCGATCGCTGCACCCGTTTCACCCCGGTCGAGACGACTGTCACCTCGTCCAGAATCTGGTCTTCGGGCGATAATATAATGTCTATGTCGAGGTGCTCGCCCTTTTTCAGAGACACTTTTTTCTCGACGGTGCGATATCCTATGGCCGAGACAACCAGCGTGTAATCTCCGTCGGGAGCCTTTATGCGATAGCGGCCTTCGCTGTCGGTGCCCGTGCCGAAAGTAGTCCCTTTCAGGTAAATGGTGGCAAAGTCGATATCTTGTTTTTCTCCCTCCTCGATAGAGGCGATACGCCCTGTAATGATACATCTATGGTGCCCTCGGTGATGCCCTCGGTGGTGCCGGTCGTCGGCGGGAGAAGCAAAGGATAGAATCGTATGGAGTAAAAATAAAAGTACTGTTAGAGTTGTTTTCACTTCAAAAATAGTTTGCGTTTATTTCCCGCTGCAAAATTACCGAGCCCCCCGAGACCGCACAATCGCATATTATAGGTATTTACGAGAGCCTTTACTCCCCATTCTTGGTTAGAACAGGTGTAGATTCTTTTGCACTCCATTCTTTTTTTCGGTATCTTTGTCGCATCACAATAGAAACAAATCACGCAAATATGGTAGAAATAGGAACAGTACTGACCCCGGTCGGGAAAAAAGCGCTGCTTTGTGGTAGCGGAGAGTTGGGAAAAGAAGTCGCAATCGAGTTGCAACGTTATGGTGTAGAGGTGGTTGCGTTGGACAAATATGCCAATGCCCCCGCCATGCAGATAGCCCATCGCAGTCATGTGCTTTCGATGCTCGACGGCAAGCGGCTGAGAGAAATCATAGAGGAGGAACGTCCCGATTATATCATTCCCGAGGTGGAAGCTATCGCTACCGACACGTTGGTCGCCCTCGAAAAAGAAGGCTATTCGGTCACGCCTACTGCCACGGCGGCCTACCTCACGATGAACCGCGAGGGCATACGCCGTTTGGCAGCCGAGCAATTGGGATTGCCTACTTCGCCATATAAGTTTGCCTCTACCCGTGAAGAGTTCGAAGCGGCGGTGAGCGAGATAGGCATGCCCTGTGTAGTGAAACCTATTATGAGTTCGTCGGGTCACGGGCAAAGCGTGGTTCGTACCGCCGCCGATATAGATCATGCGTGGCATTATGCCCAAGAAGGAGGCCGAGCCGGAGCCGGGAGGGTGATTGTCGAGGGCTTCGTGAAATTCGATTATGAAATTACGCAGCTTACCGTGCGCCATTCCGCCGGGACAACGTTTCTCAAACCGGTAGGCCATATACAGGTCGATGGCGATTATAGGGAGTCGTGGCAACCGCAGGCTATGTCGGAGCAAGCGTTACAGAAAGCGCAGGAGATCGCTCGCAAGGTGACCGATGCGCTGGGAGGATACGGAATCTTCGGGGTAGAACTGTTTGTCAAGGGCGACGAAGTGCTGTTTAGCGAGGTATCACCTCGGCCACACGATACCGGAATGGTGACGATGATTTCGCAAGACCTCTCGCAGTTTGCCCTGCATGCTCGTGCCGTTTTGGGGCTGCCCGTTCCCGGAATCCGTTTCTATGGAGCCTCGGCCTCTCGGGCGATTGTCGTGGAGGGCGATAGCGACAAGGTAGTATTTGGCAATCTCGATGAGGTGCTTTCGGAAGAAGGCGTACAGATACGCATTTTCGGGAAACCCGAGGTCGTGGGGCACCGTCGCTTCGGGGTGATTCTGGCGATAGCCGATACCGTGGAGGAAGCCCGAGCCAAAGCCGATAGAGCCAATAAGAAGCTACAAGTAAAAGTCTTGCCGAGGTGATCCACCTTGGTTCAAAATCCTTTTTGGACTTCCCTATAACCCCCTTTATTCGGACCGACATGTTTTATCATCCCTTTTTCTTGGAGTGAAACCAACCGACGTTTCACACGGCTTTCATGTAGCCCTACTCGACCTGAAATCTCTTTTCTTGAAATGTAGGGATTCTCTTTAATAAGTTCAAGAATAGCATCTTCCTGTTTGCTTTGGTCGCTTTCTGGTCGTTTTCTGGTCGTTTCTGGGTCGGATTGGGTCGCAGCCCTTTCCGGCTCTCAAACTTAAACGTTGTCCATATACCCGAAGCGTCATAGCGGAACTCCGGTGTGGAGAAACCGTCATTCTTACAAGCTGTGATGATGCGCTCGATGCCGCGCCCCCATGCCTCAATCTCGCCTGCGCGGAAGAACGTATTGGCAATATCAGGGTTGTAAAGCATACTCCGGTGTGAAGGCAATAATGTTTCCACAGTCCAATAATCTACCACCGTTTGTCATCTCCAACTTATTTTCAATGAGTTGTCACGATAATCAAGTTCAACGAGAAGAAAAAAACCGCCCATAAGTCAATTCCAACTTATCGGCGGTTCTTCTCTGTGGTGCCACCAGGAAATGAGTTTTATTTCTAAATGGCTCTATATCTTTGCGTTAAAGAATCGCAACAAACGTAATCTCCCGCTATTGCTCCACCTGAATTCTGCACTATTTTGCAGTGTCTCGCAGAGTCGAGTTCCTACTTTGATGCAAAGGTAGTGAAATTATTTGAAACAGAAGCGAGTGCATTAAAAAATTTGCTCCACCTCAGTTCGAAATCCCTACTTTCCAATTTTTGCCAATTATAAGATTGGTATTATTGAGTGAATATCGCTCTCGCCTTAACCTATCATATAATATACAAAAACGATGCTTTTTCTATATTTTATGATAGGTTGAGCAAAATTATTTCTTATTGGTTAGGCTATTTTTCAAAGCAATACCCTTTGCTGTAAGGCGGTATTTCTGCAACTTACTTTGTTTCTCATTGGGTAGAGTAAACTCTATATAGCCTTCATCAAGAGCAGGTTTGATATATGTGCTACGGAAATATGTTCGGTGCTTTATGCCAATAAAGGATTGTAGCGTATCTCTATCAACTTCTCCTTCAATGCAAGTAACAAGAGCTCTAATAGCTTTAGATACATTACTTGCATCATGAGCACTATCATGAGCACTATCATGAGCACTTATAGGCAAAGTTATGCGGATAAAGTTATCTGTAAACTTGAAGCAATCTTCACCATATGCACGCAAGATACGAGGAATACCAGAGCCCAACGACTCTACCAATTCCACATCACGATAAATACGCATTAACTCCTTATTGCGAGGGATTGATATGCCATTGAAGAACTCCTCTTTAGTGAGAGATTCAGGCAAGCGACCCGATGAGGTTATCTCAAGCCTATCGGGGAATATCTCAAACTTGGGTGGTACTTCAAACGAATAGTCATTATGTACGATAGCATTGATAACGGCTTCGCGCAAGGCAACCTTATTCCACAATGGGGTTTCAATACGCTCCATTGGGGTTATCGTTGCTGCCACCTTGTTCTCGATATCCAACTTTGAGAATACACTCTTGGTTGCTTTGATAAGAGAGCAATAACCATATTCGTTATTCTCCACCAAATCACAACGATCAAGGCTTGAATACTTCGCCACCTTGATTGAATTGCCGTTCTCATCAGCCAACAGATAAGCCACATAATTGTACTTGCCATCATCTGTAAGCAACTCCAATGTACGTTTGAAATTATCATTGAGTCTCTTGCCTCGCTCATCATAGTAGATGCGTAACTGCTCAAAGCTCAAATCTTGGCGGTTAGATACAATGCGCCCGATAGAGTTGCGTGTACGCATAGCAAACAAACGGTCAATCTGCTCCTGAGGCATAGGCTCTGCCGATGTTCCAACACGCAAATACGCACCCCTCGGAGTCATTCCATACTTCGTTTTGAAATAAGGCTTCTCAATACCACTCGCCACCGTAACTTTAATAATGCTACGTCCATCCTTTTGTTCTTCGGAAATATCAAACAAACCCATCGCCGAAGGTGAAATGTTGTGTTTTATGCGGTCTTTCAACCTCAGCATACAATCATCTACATCACTGACGCCCACAGTTGAATCATCTTTATCAATACCGATATAGATGTATCCACCTTCCTTGTAGTTAAGGGACGCCACAACCTCCTTCTCAATATCAAGTTCAGGAGTCAATTCTCTTTTATATTCTATGCGGTTGGTTTCGGTCATACTAATATAAAGTATTTAATTATATGACTATTTCTCTTCTTTAAAGAACAATTGGTAATAGTACATGCCTCGATCTTCATCGTAACCTCTTACGATATACTGCTCTCCACCGTGAATGTTTATATCAAAATTCTTATCGAGTTTAATCGTAGTCATCGTACCAGTGGCTCGACGTTTTATTGCTGTAGATGCCGTTTCAAAGGTATCGTCAATTTCTATGTCTCGTTCTTTTTGATAAGTTTCTTTATACTGCTTGAACTCAGAAACTAACTCTGGCGTTTCAAAAACTTGTTCGGCAAAAGAGTTTATATTAACAGATTCTTCTTTTAGTGCCTCGACGCTTCTATTCATATATGTTGCTTTCTCAACTTTACCATTATCACTGGGTAATTGAGAAACAAAACTCTTGCATAGAGACAGCATATTTTGCGTTTGATTAAAGCTGTCTTTTCTCGGTCTCACATGCAGGAAATCGTCAGTCCAATATTTTGCCTCAGATCCTTTATTGGTGTTATCTACAATAGCGACTAAATAGCCATTTTCTCTCTCTGTATTAAAAATCAAGCAGCCCTTATCAAGTTTATTGATATTTATACCACTTTCACTTTCTATTTCAAAGTTTTCCCCTTTAGAGTGTATTTTTAGAAAAGTGTCTTTATTCTCAGATTTGAATAGGCCAATGGCATTTATACATTTGCCATCTACTTCACAATTTGAGAAATAAACCACATAAAATTCTCCTGCTTTAATTTTAGGATGAGTGCTTTGGTTATATAAATGTGTTGCTAAATTGATGGACTCTTCCTGTATTAAATTAGGGTCAGAAAAAATTTTAGAACAGTAATGGTATACTTCGTTTAATGCAATGTCACTATCGTGATGACATTTGTACAATTCATCATACTGAAAAGAGTTTATAAAGTATTTTAATAAGATGTCGTTTAGTTCAGTAGATAACTCCATAGGTCTTTGGGAAAATCTAATACCTTCATCTGCAATTTTATTTCCTACCTGATGAATACAAACAACATCAATTTTGGCATCTAAATATGTAACTATCATTTCTTTTGATTATTAAGATATTCTATAAAATTACTATACACTAAGGACTTTTGCTTATCCATCTCAGAAAGTAATTTTGACTCAAGCGTCTTTTTAGCTTTAGATGTTAGCCGATTTTTTATGTTCAATGATCGTATGGTAATCTCAAACTCTGCATTGTGCATCTTTTTATTATAGTCAGGGAACCCCAAACATATAGTAATAGTTCCTTTTTCTCCTTTATAATCAAAAGAAAATACAGCTTCGATATTCCACAATACTAATGAAGAATGATATGATTTTTCACTCATGAAAAATGTTTTGTCTAATGAATCTCCAGATATTAGAATCTTTTTCATTCTATTCATCCAAGAAATACCTTCTGGCAAAACATAATCTTCTTCAGGTTTAATAGATATGTCTTTAATGTTCTCACACGAAAATATGTCATTCTGTAAGTGAGTTGTTAGACGATAAAAAAATATAAACCTAGTCTCATTCGTAAATTCGGAGAATAGAATCTTTTTAGGAGTTACTTCAAGCGGAATAGTCCCTTTTTGTTTATATCTTTTAACTTGAATATTTAATATTTCCTCTGCCAAATCTTTTGTTTCTGGGGCAGTATGAGTTATTCTAACATGCCCTTTCCCATTGTCGTTTATAAATTCAATACTTCCATGAAATAAATTAGTTTGCTCATACCATGATTTATTCATATCGTGTCTTTCCAGTTCAAAAGACGCAATAATATGGTTTGGATTATTATCTAATTGTACAAATGATACAGGCTTACGCAGTTTGCATGTGGGAAGTTTTGTCCTCATAACTTCATCTAAGGAAACAAATAATAGTTCAGGATCAAATATCTTTGCATTCTTAGCCCATGTTATTTCTCTAGAGAACTTTTTCTCATTATCTTCCTTTTCAGAAAAAGAGTCTCGCACCTTGTCAAATTCAGCGGGAGACAATAGTAGATTTTGCATAATTGGAACCATGTAATCTTTGTCTTGATTAAAAACAAAAATACCTCTCTCACGCAAAATTCTAGCTATGTCTGTAGCTGTAATATATCGTTGATTTATAAAACCTCTAAGAAATTCTCCAAAAGGAATTATTTTGTCTATATCTTTATGTGGAGCATTCATTGTTATAATGTATCTATTGGATTAAGAAAATTAACTACTTTAACGGTTTTTGTATAATTGGCATCTTGGAATCCTAATTTAGAAGTTCGTACAATTTCATCATGTGATAAATTATTGTAATCAGGAAAGCCTATTATAACTTGCCCTGCTAAATTGGTAGATAAATCTTTTGCAAGTCCCATTAATCGTATAAAGGTGTCTTTTTCGAATTTTTCTAATGTACCAATAAATAATATCGTTTCGTTTGAATTAGATTTGTTCTCTAACTTAAATGGAATTAGTGAGGAATTGAGAAATTCAACCGGCATAATATCTCCTGTGTTTTGACGGGAGGCTGGATTAACATTAAGTCCAGTTGATGGATAATAAAATGAGTAGCTATATTTATTTTGCGCTTTAATGTATTTTATCAATTCTAGAATAAATGCGACATGCCTATTATCAACAATATACACCGTATTGTTGCATATCACATCTATTCGTGCAGAAGATATATTGCTAATCAAATCATCAGCACTATCTTTAGACCCACTTAGCCAAAATAAGACACCTACATCATTATGAGAACTACAATTATATTGTGAAACAAATTCGGCCTTTTTCTCAGAACAATTATAGCATTGTATAGTGTTAATCAAATCCGTAATGTACCACTTAAATTTTTTAGTTGGACTATTAGGATATTTGTCCATTGTATATTTTGAAGAAATAATAATATTGTTTAATTGCCCATCAAAAAGTGGGTTCATATATGAGTACATAAAATCAATCCCATGCGTTTTTACGGACTCTTCTTTATCATTTTTATGTTCTCCGTTTTGCATATAGCATGGAATTGTGATGCCTTTAACAGGATCATTCCACCCAATAACAGAAAGGAATCTCTCAACTAGATTCTCTCCATATTCTCCTATTTTCTTAGACCATTCTCCCATAATAATATGACGTTTATTTTTATATAATATGTTACTAAGATAAAAGATTCATTATTTCTATAAAGTCCTCTTTTGCTTTGTTGAAACTTGGCCAGTCTGATGAGATTCCATAATATCCGCATACCTCATTATAAAATTCATCTAATTTGCGTTTATCTGCAATTGACGCACCTTGCTTAACTTCATTAAGAAATCCCATGTCTTTGAATTTGGTATTTGGAAGCACAAACGGTAACACCCTCTTATCCTCTATAGCCCATGCAGCACCCATTTCATTTTGACACACCTCACTCTGGAGATAATTTCCTGAAATAAATAGAAGGATAAAATCACACGATTTCATATTTTCAACGATTTTTTCGCGAAAATCATCGCCTGTTCGGATTACAGTAGGGTCTAATGTACAGAATATATCACCATCCTTAAATCCACAACCAATTTTCAGGATCTCCTTAATAAATCCATTCACGATGATTTTATCGTCAGAAGAATGGCTGATAAAGAATTTTCTAGATTTATGTATAGAGTCTACAAGCTTTTTTTTCGATATTTCTGTTTGAAGTTCTAAAGAAATAATCGTTTTAACAATTGATTCTAATATGCTTTGATAGCGATATGGATAGGAATCATATTCACCCATAGCCTCGGCTATCTGCCTTTCTATCAATGGGTATTTGTCCTTTATGACTTCTTTTAATACATTCAAATGTGATTCGTAACCTTTTATATCACCTCGTACAAAGGTTTGTTCAGTCCCCATTGACGCATTTATTATACGACAAGACTCTATTCGTTTATCAGCAAATTCTTTGCATAATAAAGATTGTTGATATATTTTATTTTCCATACCTTATTCTCTTATTATCATTTGTAACACTTTGTGCTTGGCATTTTTTCCAAGATTTAATTAACTATTTCAGAACCATTTATATTATCAAAAAAATGCAGATATCGGATTTCCAGACTCAGACTCTATCACGCTGTTAAGATAACTTGCATCTTTAGTTTTATCAGATTTCTCATAATTATATTCAAAAAAATGTTTAATCGTTGTATTATCAGATTGAACACCTTTCTTATTGTTGTCATCTTCATACACTTGATAATTGATCATTCCCTTAGATATAACAGGGGATTCTCCGGGCATTATAATAATTCGAAAGTCATCACATAATGTAAGTATAAATTTATATTCACTGATACGAGGCTCTGGCGTCTTTAATGTGAACTCAACTTGGCTCCCAAATTTTAGAAAGGGTTTAATTATAATTTCTCTTAGTTTTCTTAATGTTTGAAGACATCGTTTAACTTCATGACCGTACTTTGCCACATCATAACTATCATGACTTGATGGATTAAGTATAAACTTACGATGTTCATCCAACTCATTAAAAATGGATATATCAATTACACCGCTTTCTGCGGCATAATCTTTACAGTTCATTATCAATCCATTAAGATCTAAATGTGCAAAATCACCAGTCAGTTGCTTTTTCTTGGGCAGGAAATCTTTACAAAAAGCTTCGGCTTCTTTTCTTAAGAAATTACCAGCAATCTCGTATTCATGCTGTTTAATATAATGTTCGGCTTGCCCAAGGTAATCCTCGCTATTTCTAATATATGGAGTCTATCATAATCCATGTATATTTCTTTATAGACCCACGCATCTTGATTCTTTTTTGTTTTATGCTTAAAATACTCAAAGAACATTTTGTCGTGAGTAAACAGATATATCTTATACTTATCAGATATTTTTAGCAAGAAGTCCACAACTTTTGCTCGATTGCTCATGTCAAGACTGATGAGCATATCGTCAAGAGCTAGAAAACGACCATCAGCAGGCTTCTCTATATTCAGCAGTGCAAAACGAACAGACAATGCTATTGCTGTTAATTTTGCTTCGTTAAAATATGTATGTGGCTTAACAATCTTTCGTAGATTGCCATCAGGCATCTTCTCGGAAATCTCTAAGCCAATAAAAGGTTCATTTAATTTTTTATATGATGATTTGCGTTCTTTTATTTCCCCATTCTCTTTAACTAACTCTATAATATTGTCATACTTTAACCAATACTCATTAGTGTCATCTTCGGGTTTATCAAAATTCGAATCGTATCGCAATCTTATAACCAACTCATTATCATCTTCATCCTTAAAAGACTCATTATATCGATCGGAGGCATAAATGTTAATGTCTTCAACGACCTTCTTGACTGCTTTGTTAAAATATTCAATATTAGAAATATAATCAGGGTGTATATGTCGTCCCTTCTTGATAATTGATGCTGTTATTTCATCATACATTTCGCCAATATGAAGTCCTGTATTGTCATCTTTACAGAATGGCAAAATATCTTTTATAAATACGGGGAATAGATTTATTCTCTGAGAATTTCTAAAATTGAAAAAATGGAATAAGAATTGATGATTAACAAAACAACCGTTAATCTGTGCAGGCAATGGGTGTTTACCACCTAATAATGTAAATTGATAACCTTCTTTATCAATATTATATATAAACGGATGTCTCCCATCAAAATCTATCCATATTTTGGAATCTACATCCAAATTATTTAGATTTTTTAAATGCTGTTCACTAGCGGGGTCAAAGTATTTTTTACCAGCATCAGGTTTTAATGGTGCCTGGAACATACAATGTAAAGCATAGTAGATGGAAGATTTTCCACTACCATTCTCACCATACATCAAAAGGTTCTTTCCTTCTAGTTGTAATTCAAAATCATTTGGAAAGGCCTTAAAACCACATATATGTATTCTATTTATTGCTGGCATATTATCCTTCAATTATAAGTTTGAGTATCTCAGGGCTTCTTAATGTAAATAAATCCAATCTGTTTCGTATAGAATTATCCGTTTTCTTGATATTCATAAATACATCAAGTATCATATCTGCTTTTTCTTTATCTGAGGATAGGTGTGTGATTGGCTTTATGAGTTCCATTGCAGAATCAATTATATTGATTTCTTGCTCTTTCATATGCTCTTCAAAGTATAATTCATATACGCATCCATCAATTATTTTCTCAAAGAACGACGCTATTGTTTCATTAGAGACTAATTCTGACAGGCTATCTTTTGTAGAACAGATCAATATAATATAATCAACAAGCGTAGCGATCAACTTTTGAATATTGACCGCTGGTTCTGCAATAGGAATCTGTTGCAGAGGTTCTTTGTCTAATTGATAGTTTGCCCCCTGCATCTTACCTTTATTTTTAAGCCAAAACTCAATCAGTTTAGAGTTTAATAAACCTGTTAGGTATTTCAAGTTTACTCTGTCTGTTTGAATCATGTTAAATGTTTGCGACAAATAGCACTCAATATCACAATAAGAAAATATAGGATGCCCTACGCACTTCCTCACTGCAATAACTTTATTGTTTACAAAAAACCTTTCCTCTCTGGCTCTGTGTAAACCATAAGGTTTATTGTCAGATGTGAAAACAGATACAAATCTATCCAAATGTCGCTTAATATTTGGGAAGCAATCTAAACTATTAGGATTTTTATATCTAGAGTCTGTATATATCGTCCAATATTTGTTGCCTTTTTGGACGCCATATCTACTAATATTTTCATTTGTATAATATGGTTTTATTAAGGATAGTTCATTTTGATTAAGAGCCAATGTCTCTAATTCTGCACTCGTTAAGACAAATATTCCCTGATTAATTTCGAATTGAGGACCTAATTTTTGCTGATTCTTTTTGTTCAATGTATCTTGCGGGAACACTATTCCTTGTGCGATTTCTTTATCATTCAAGTAAATCACACTTGAGAGACTTGATATTACCCCTAAAATATCAGAACTTTGGCTAAATGTTATGTTTTTATCATAAAAATTAGCTCGTCTTATTGTTGGAGTATAACATTCTGCCTGTTCATAGGTTTTGTATGATGGTTCCAAAATAGCAATAGCCTCTTTCTCCGTTGCTTTATACGCAGTTAATCTACGGTAATCGAATGTATAATCATCCGTTACCTTATCTTTTTGGAACATCATAATCATAGTTTGAATGCTTGCGCTTTCAAACATCATTACTGCGCCAAAGTCAACAATATTGCAGATGCGGGTCTCCTTAATGACTTTATCTCTAAGCTTGCTTGCTCCAAAACTGGTAGTCCAGTTGTTTGTTGCAATAAAGCATAAAACGCCATTTGGATTGAGAAGATCCAATCCATTACATGCAAATAGATACCATATGTCCATTTTACCCTTATAATAAGGCGAGTCTTTGTATGGTTCAAAGAATGTCTTTGACATACGACCTTCTTTGATATATGGCGGGTTTGCAATGATTATATCAAAGCCAATGAATGTACCCTTATCATCTAACAGTTGAGGATATTCGAAACGCCATTCAAACGATTTCTCATATTTTTTATTATTGAGTATTTCGTGTTCTTTTTCTATCAGTTTGTTTAACTTGCTCTTTGCTACAGCGTAACCGATTGGGTCTTCCTCAGCTTTGCGTTTGCCAAATAAAGGGATTGCTTCATACTCATAGACTCTTTGTTCGGCAAGCTGTCGTTGACGTATGTCTCCTTGGGCTAGTGTAGTCTTAAAGCAGTTCTTTATATCATTGATTTTAGCCTTTAATCCAACTTTGTCTGTATGCTCCTCTGTATAACCGACAACAAGCCTTTTATAGTCCTCAAGAGTGAACTTATTCCAAATGGATTTCTCTTTTCTTGCATTTTCTTTTCCAACTCTATTGTACTCTTCAAAAACATCAGCAATAGGCATATCTAATGCATAACGATAAATCTGCGAATTGCCACAAGTAATTTTATAATCCAAGTTTGGTAGAGGTTGTGGCTTGTCTGCATCGACAACCAATGCTAACCAGAAACGTAAACGAGCTATATCAACTGCGCCTTGTTCGATATCTACACCAAAGATGTTATTTTGGATAATATCACGCTTGGTTTGAGTAGAGTCAAAGTTGCCGTGAGGTTCTGCGTGTGAATGCAAATGATGTATTGCGTGATACAATACATAAAGGATACCCATAGGGAATGCACCTGAACCGATGGCTGGATCACATACCTTAACCTCTTTAAGCAGTTGAGTAAAGCGTATTGCTATGTTTTTGCTTTGGAGTATAGGATTCACCACACCATTATTTATAAGTTGCTCGATAGGCTCAGCATACAGTTCGGATGGCTCATGTGTCTTTAGGTATTGAATCACACTCTGTCGGCACATATACTGAACAATCTCCTTAGGAGTATAAAAGGCACCCTTATCTTTGTTGTCCTCCAAAAGATTCTCAAAAATATGTCCCAACATTTCAGGATCAATACCAACCTCGCTATCATCAGGGTCGTTCTCGTCAATGGTGAAGTTGTATTGAGAGAAGAAATCCATTAAATCCTTGAAGTAGGAATATGGGAAATCTATATCTAATTCGTCAATTTTGTCCTTATCAAACAAACCGCCATTTAAGTATGGAATCTTGATATTTTCACCAAGTTTACCATCGGCTATATCTCCATTTCGCTTTTCATTCAATGTTTTGAAGAACAGCAGTTCCAAAACATCACTTAACAAACGATTATTGTTGGCATAATTATCTACAAGTTTACTAAGGTAGTTTTTATCTCCACCTTCCCATTTAGCATTTGAAGCAGGTACACCCATCCAGCCTTTCTTTTGCAAGAATTGCAAGAACACCAAACGACCTAACAGTTTCTTTACATAATCACGGTGTTGCTTCGTATCAGAAAGCGTATCAACAAATTTCTTATATTGTGCTTTATACCCATTAAAGAACTCTTTATTGAGTCGTTCAACAGAGAATGCATCGGTAACATCTGTTAAATAAATGGATCCATAGTTTTTCTTATTAGCCAACTCGATAAGTCGGCTTGCTGCTGTGGTACAAGGCTCATTCTTGCCTAACAAGAATGTATATCGTTTAGGAGCTGTTTCCTTCTTTACTAATTCTCCGCTTTCATTGAAATAGGTCTGCTTGGCAATAAATGTCAAGCGATAGTCATCTTGGTTTTGCGAATAATAGAAAACCAAAGCTCCATGAATCAAGCCTTGATCTACATACTTAGCAGCAATATCGCGTAAACTTTTACGGTTGCGTGATATTTGCACATTGTCGCTAACTTCAAAACGGAATATAGCCAATGAACGTCCGTCATCTAAACGGATGTTTCCTACATGACCACCATCTTTGACGTGTGAATCTGCAATCTTGGCAACACTTGTGAATACTTCAACTTTTGGGAAGATCTTCTCTAGCAAATCTTTCCAAATGTCAAAATCAAATTTTGCAGATAGTATATTTTTCAAATATGCTTGATTCATAATAACACTTTGTTACATGTTAAAACTCTCTGAAATAATAATCTCAGGCATAAAATCTTTCGACACTTTAAGCACATCTACTTGTTTATCAACATTCCCACTTTGAACATGCTCCAATGGATATGCTGATATAATCATTATCAATTGTTCTAGCAAAACTACTGGCTTGACTGGAGTTTTCTTTGTTGCTGTTTTTAGCTTATTTATATCTCGTTGCAACTGCTGGAATTTACCCGTTGTAATAGCTCGTTTTGCTTTATTAATCAATTCAAGTTCCTGTTCTGTAATGTTGGGAATGCTGACAAAGCCATCAAGATAGGCAATTGCCTTCTTCTCGTTAGGTCCTTGTGCCGGATTAACCTTCTGCTTTGTTGCTTTAGTCTCTTCCTCTTGTGTAGCAAAAGCATCAAGTGCTGTTTTTACTTGCTCGTGGTGCATATCGTGAAGCGGTACTGACTTTTCGTCAATACGGGCTTCAAACTCTTTTACTGCTTCTAAGAATGTAAGTTCCTCGATGCTGCCGTCATCTCGCACAAATGTGAAAGCATCACGCCGCTTATTGCGAATAAACACAATGGTACTACCCGGTATAAATTTACTCTTGCGACCGGTGCGTGCTCTCAAAGGTAGTTTGCTGATTCGTTTAATCAAATCAGGGTCATCTTGTTTTAATTGTCGGAGCCACATCAGGTAGCGTAATTTCTCATCACGCTCCTCATCTACATCCTTATCAAACAAACCGAAGCTCTCAGGATTCTCATCAGTAGAATATATCTGACTGTCTTCGCCCAATGCTGCATGGAAAGCAAAGAGTTTCATTTTCGCCTTCTTCTCCAACTCAATGTCATCATTAACTTTTGATGTAGGGAAGAAATTGAAAATATATACCTCTTTGGCAGTGCTACCGATACGATTCACACGACCGATACGCTGCATAAGCCTTGTAGAGTTCCAAGGTGTGTCATAGTTTACGATAACATTGGCACGATGGAGGTTTACACCTTCGGCAAGTACCTCGGTAGAGATAACGATGTTATAATCGTTTTTCTTATCCCCCTTGTAGTTTGCATCGAAGTTCTCCTTCAAGAGTGGCATTTGTGTATCTCTATTGTCGCTCTGTACAGTCATAATCTTATCAAAACCATGATTTTTTAGAGCGTCATAGAGATATTTGGTAGTCTCTTTTGATTCTGAGAATATAACTAATTTCCCTTCATGGTTAATGGTTTTATCCAATAACGTATCTTTAAGATATTGAATAAATATATCTAACTTAGGATCGGCATTAACAGCATCCCACATAGAAACCAACTCTTTCAATATCTCATTATCAGCCTTAATGCCGTCTTCGAAACCATCTTCAAAGTCATCTGGCGTACAAACTTCTATTGTTGGGTCGGTATATCTTGCTCCCTCAATCAACTTTATCAACTCATCTTCCTTCCCTTCACTAAGGAACTCATTGACTTTCAAATTGGGAGCAATGTATATAGTACCGTTGGCAAACATATCAAGCATCACCTTGTTGGCCTCATAATATCGGCGCAATGATTGCTTGAAGGCATAAAAACTACTATCTATTCGCTTGACAAGCAGCGTCTTCATAATGCCTGCCAATTGGATAGAAATCATATCTGCCTTTTTATACTTACTCTTCTTAGGAGACTTTAGATATTTTATTGCCTGATATCTGTAATATTTAAGTCCGTTTATCTTGTCACTAAGATACATTATAGTCTTATCGTACAAAGTCTCCAACTCTGTATCCAATTGATAATATATCTTGCGAGGAGATTTTACGTCAGGGAACTGAATGTTCTGTTCCTCCAAATCTTTGCGATATGCATCGTTCTCCATTAAGTCTGTACGAGTTCGGCGTACAGTTAATGGTTCCACAACCTTGATACGAATTCTCTCATAGATTGCCTTAACTTCGTCAGCTATAAGAGTTAAGTCCTTTTGTTTTTTTAGTTTGTTATATCTATCAATATGTTCACGGAAGAAACGCTGCAAATTACCTTCTTCCAAGGTGCTATCTTTTGAGTCCTGGAAAAGATAAACAAGATTGGCAACATCCTCTGGTCTATTGTTAAGTGGCGTAGCAGACACAAGTATAACCTTTTTGTCATGTAAGCTACCATCATATCGCTTGGTTTTAGTCTTACACAACTTCTGCAATTCATTATACATTGATGCGGTGTCACTTCTGAACTTATGTGCCTCATCAACTATAATTAGGTCATAGAGTTCGGGATTCTTAACTTTATGAAGACTTCCGTTAGTTATGATTTTGAAATTATCTAATTTGAATTCCGTAAGAGTCTCTTCCCAATTATCTTTCATAGCAGGAGGGACAATAACCAAAATATGAGAACGATGGGTCGGAAATCCATTCGAGAAAAAGAATTTCTTAGCTATAAGTGCAGAAACGACTGTTTTCCCCAATCCGACAACATCGGAAAGGAAAAATCCATTGTGTTTCATCATCTTTGCATATCCGTCATTGACTGCATCTATCTGGTAGGATAATTTTTTATATCCTGTAGGCAAATCGGACACAGAGTTAGGGTCAAAGTCAATACTCTTACCGAAGTATTCCAATAAGAATTTTAGATAAACCTCGTAAGGGGTAAAGTTTGGATTAAGATACGAGTCGTTCTTAATCTTATCTATATGAGTTATGTCGATCTCTACAGATTCTTCCCATAGTCTTTCAAATGTTTCGGTTGCAAACTGTATGTCGTCATCATAGCGCAACTCCACATTAAACTCGAAATTCTTTTCAAGTCCAGCCTCAGTTAAATTGCTAGAACCTGTGATAACAGAACCATAACCATGGGGATGGTAAACTTCCTCACGGAAAATATAAATCTTAGCATGGATATTTTGTTTAGGATGTATGCGCATAGTTATTCTACCAGTTACAATATCTTCTATGAACTGATACATACCATCCTCAACTTCTTTGTCGTATTTCGCTTCCTGAATATTACGCTTTATATCGTTAAAAAACTCCTCCTGAGATTGCTCTGCATTAGGATTGAAAAGTAGCCCCTGCTGATTTGCTTGATAAGTGAGTTTGTCCACATTGATACCAACCAAAATGCGAATCTTGGGAGTTTGTTGTATAAACTTCCTAATACGGAAATATCCCGATGCTCGGAAATATCCGACAAGTGCATCAAAGAAATGTACTTTTTTATATTTGAATACCCCTTCTATTTTTTCAAGAAGAGTATTTTCTTTTTCATTTGTGAAAAAGTTCGTTCCCATATCTATTGTTTCGTAATGACGATTAGTTCTCTGGTATCTACATCTAATATTTTCGCAATATTCACCAGCATCTCCAACGATGGTTGCATTTTGTTTGAGCACCATTTAGAAACTGTTGAGGGGTCTTTGCCTAACTGCTCGGCAAGCCATTTGCCGGTTTTCTTTTGCTCAACCAATACTACTTTTAGTCTATTTAAATCTTTCATCATTTACACATTTTATTGGCGTATACCGCAAATTTAGTGATAATATGCGAAACTGCGTCTTTTTGAAGTAACTTTTTTATCGCATGAATTGTAATTTTTATAATTCAGGGATGAACATTCGAATAGCTTATATGATTATTCGGAGCATAAAGCTTGTACATAAAGTGAAAGTATTTGCAATATAAAAACATCAAATTCCCCCGACTTTGGAGGGTAGGATACCGATAGGTAGTTTTGGGACGCCGAAAACATTTCGGGCGCCCCAAAACACAACTTGCTATGTTCGCTTGAACATAAATTTCCAGTGCCTGGAAATTACTATACAGTAGTCTAAATTTTACTCAAATATCAACATTGGCGCGTTGGTTATAACACTTGCTGGTTACTTGTTTATAACCAATAAGCAAATCAAGCAATAATGAATGAGTGTAATCATTAGTGATTATAACAAATAATGCAATCACTCAATCTTGCAATCTGCCAGACTTGCTGTCACTCAATCTTGCAGTCTGTCAATCACTCTTTCTGTAATTGGATTAGCGATTTACTTTCTAAAATGCTACCAATTATGCAATCTAATGACACCTGACGACACGTTATGTCGGTTATGCTGAGGGTATTATTTTTTGTTTTTACTTAGCACTCAGAAAGCCACGAGTAAGTGAGAGCAAAGGAAACTTGTTTGCTTTGCCGAGCGAAAGTGGGTTCGTGAAACAATCGAATGTTTAATGTAAAAATGAAATAGTTATGGAGATTATCAGTATCGAGAAAAAGACCTTTGAGGAGCTTGTATCGCGCCTCGAGCAGTTCGTTAAGCGGATGGATAGCATTAACCGCCAGCGTAGTGGCAGGCGTATGAGTGATTGGATGGACAATCAAGATGTCTGTCAGGTGTTGAAGATTAGCCCTCGCACGTTGCAGACCCTTCGGGATAGTGGGCGATTGCCACATTCGAAGATTAACACTCGTATCTACTATCGTCCCGAAGATGTGGAGCGGCTTATCGCAGATTGTAATGATGTTTAACCTATAAATTCTATACCTATGAGTAACGAAGTTATTACACACAAACACGAGTGGGTGCGCGGTCTATTCTCCGAACTTGACCGCATTGCCAAAGATGCAGCAACGGTGGCGGACGAAAATCAGCCATTACTTGGTGGTGAACATTATTTGACCGATAGAGAGTTGTCTGAACGCTTGAGAATCAGTCGCCGTACTTTGCAGGACTACCGCAACAATGGTATTTTGCCGTACCGCCAACTTGGAGGTAAAATCCTTTATCGGGAAAGCGATATTGAGCGAATATTGCAAAGTTGCTATCGTGGCAAGTTTTGATTTTATACCCGATAGGGTGTAAATCATGTACTAAAACAATAAAATTATACCCGATAAGGTGCAAAATGAAAAACTTTCATTATATTTGCACCCGATAGGGTATAATTTATTGCGTGTATGGAGCAGACAACACTTTCAAAATATGTAAAGGCGAAGCGTAAGCAGTACAACCTTACGCAGGTGGAGCTTTCCGAGAAATCGGGGGTGGGCTTGCGTCTTGTTCGAGAATTGGAGCAGGGCAAGCAGACTTTACGCCTTGATAAGGTAAACCAGATATTAAATCTTTTTGGCAGCGAGGTGGGTGTTGTGCCAATGACTAAATCAGATGAACGATGAAACAGGCTGTTGTATTTATGCGTGGCATAAAAGCCGGTATATTGACGGAAGATGAGAATGGCTATACATTTGAGTATGATGCCGATTATCTAACCTCTGCCAACGCCGAGGCGGTGAGTCTTACTTTGCCGTTGAGCGATAAGCCTTATCGAGACAAGGTGCTATTTCCATTTTTCGATGGCTTGATTCCCGAAGGTTGGCTTCTGGATATTGCCGAGAAGAATTGGAAGATTGATGCTCGCGACCGTATGTCATTGCTCGTTGCGTGCTGCAAGGATTGCATCGGTGCGGTAGGTGTTGAACCCATAATCAATGAGGAGGAGTAGCGTATGGCAAAGTGTCTATATTGTTACAAGGAGTTGAACAAGGGTGAAAAGGATTTTCACAAGCCTTGTTCAAAGAGGATGTTCGGCACGCCGAGTGTTCCCGAATTGCCATATACACGCGAGAACCTGACCGACCTTGCCAAACAGGTAATCCGCAGCCAAACGACCTTGACAGGTGTTCAAGCGAAGTTGTCATTGGATATAAACAAGGGTGGAAGGAGCGAAACTGATCGTTTCACCATTGTCGGCTTGTGGGGGCGATATATATTGAAACCTCAGACCGACCGTTTTGCACATCTGCCCGAGTTGGAGGATTTGACAATGCACCTTGCAGAGTTGGCAAAGATGCAGGTTGTACCTCATAGCCTTATCCGTTTTGCCGATGGTGAGTTGTGCTATATAACCCGTCGCATCGACCGTACAGCCAATGGCGATAAATTGCCAATGGAGGATATGTGTCAGCTTACGGAACGATTGACTGAGCATAAGTACAAAGGTTCGTATGAGCAGATTGCAAAGGCAATACAACAATTTTCGACTGTTCCCAAGTTGGATATGGTAAACTATTGGGAGCAGGTGGTTTTCTCGTGGATAACGGGCAATGCAGATATGCACCTGAAAAACTTTTCGCTCTATAGCAAGGAGCAGGGAAAATATGTGCTTACGCCTGCATACGATATGCTGTCAACAGCATTGGTTATGCCCGAAGATACCGAGGAGTTGGCACTGACCCTTAACGGCAAAAAACGCAAAATCAAAAAGGCAGATTTTGTAACCTCAATGCAAGCATCGGGGTTGGAGGAGAAAGTTATCAATAACATTTTTGCCAAATTCGCAAAGACAAAAGATAAGTGGTTTGAGTTTATCGACCAGTCGTTCTTGCCAGACGAAATGAAAGTGGCCTTTAAGGTTATCATTGCCGAGAGGTTGAGCCTATTGGCATAACAACGCAACACTAAATTTATGCAGAGTTGGGAGCGAGCTGTCTTTGTCCCCAACTCTGACTTCTTATAATAATGGCGGCTAAAAAGAAATCTAACGATTGATATTCTTGGCAGTCAATCAACTGATTTTTGACCTTGATTTATGCGTCGTAGGTCGCTTCGCTTGCTTCGTCCCAAACTCATTCTCAACTCGGACGGTGATACCGGAGAGTTTTTTCGGGTGAAAAATTATCAAAGAGAATTTTTTGCTCGAAAACCCTTGGGCTTGAACTCGCAGGTATTGCCCTCCGGGTTAACTTTATAATGGGACGAAAGCAAGTGAAGCGTACCGCAGACTTCTATCCTAAATTCACTATCGCACTCTTTACATTCATCATATCCTTCAATATCGAACTGTCAAGCACTTTGGCATAGTGTTGCGTCATCTTGATATTAGAGTGTCCGAGCATCTTTGCTACATTCTCTATGCTTACACCGTTAGCCAAGCACACAGACGTGGCGTAGCTATGTCTTGCCACATGTGTACTAAGGTGCTTCTGAATTCCGCAGACATCGGCTATCTCTTTCAGGTAGCTGTTCATATTCTGATTGCAAGGAACAGGGAGTAATACGCCACGCTTGATGCAAGTCGGGTGGTTCTCATACTTCTTGAGAATCGCCAACGGGATATCCAACAGCGGAATATTACACATATTATTTGTCTTTTGGCGTGTCTTGCGAATCCAATAGTGTCCGTTGTTGTCTTGCACGATATGTTCGGCTGCGAGTTGCTGAACATCTATAAATGCCAATCCCGTAAAGGCGGCGAAGATAAATACATCACGCACCAATGCAAGGCGGGGTAGCGAAAACTCCTTTTGGTATATTGTCATAAGTTCGTCCATCGTCAGGAACTCGCGGACAATCTCCTTTTCGTGAAATTTGATGCCTGCAAAAGGATTCTTCTCTATCCATTCGTTGGCAAGTGCAAGGTTAATAATCTTTTTCAAGCACTTCATATAACGGATAACGGTATTCTGTTGACAATTCTTCTCGGTCTTCAAATAGAACTCAAAGGCTCGCACAAGTTCGCCGTTTACCTCGGTAATAGGCAAATCCTCTTTGTCATATTTCAGTTTGATTAGTTCGGCAAGATAGCGGGTACAACTTTCGTATCGCCTTACGGTGATTAGGGCAAAATCTTTACCCACCAATGCTCGGCATTGCTCGTTGTGTTCACGCATAGTGCCGATAATGGTGCGTACTTGCTCCACCTTTTTGTCCACCCCGAAGAACTTTTCCTGCAATATTCGGGCAGTGATTAGTTCCCCATTCTCTTCGAGTTGCGTGTAAATTCGGTGGAGTTTGATTCGACTCTCCTCGATGTAATTGTTGAGCTCGGTTGATTTACGACTTTTGCCCCTCGCACACTCCTTTGCCTGGTTCCACGATACAGGCTCAATGCTTTTGCGGATGTTTGTTTCTACTCTTGCGCCATTGACTGTGATACGCATACATACTGAAGCTTCTCCGTTCTTCAGCAGCTTGGTTTTCTTGATAAAGAAAAGCACATTAAATGAATCTCGTCTCATTTTCTCCTACTTTTAAGTTAAACATTAGTTCGGCAAATGTAGGAATCCAAGCCCGTTTTGACGCTATGCAAAATGTTGTGAATCAGCGAAAAACGCTCTTTCAAGGTGGGGATGTTTGGAACACCCGTTTGCTCCACCTTCTGCTCCACCAAAGGCGGTCGTGAACCGCACTTTTTTGCGTTTTTGGGGAAAACAAAAAATCCCGATTTCGCTTGGAAATCAGGATTTTACCGTCTTTTGCTTTTCTTCAAAGTGGTGCCACCAGGAATCGAACCGGGGACACAAGGATTTTCAGTCCTTTGCTCTAC
>CALUFO010000005.1 GCA_944320015.1 uncultured Barnesiella sp.
TGCGGGGTGTAGCACAGTTGGTTAGCGCGCCACGTTCGGGACGTGGAGGTCGGACGTTCGAGTCGTCTCACCCCGACTGTTTTTAATCCAACTCACTATAAATTAGTGGGTTGGATTCGATTTTTTAAAGCGGTCGGGAGAAATGCGGGAGATGCCGGGGTTGCGGGATACGCCGCGCTCCCATAGTTCTCGCCCCGGTTCCTCGGCCGGTCGCGCTTCCCCGATTCGATAAAGCCGGTTTTCCCAGCCGGGCAAGCCTTTGTTTTGCGGGGCTGGGCGGTTGGGGTTTGTGCGGCCGCGATAGGGCTGGCTTTCAATTCGCTATCGTTTCGGGTCGCTGCGGCACGGTGGCGGTTTTGTAGAAGATGAGGGTTAAATTGGGGTGTTGCGATTTTGATTTATAAGGGAAATTCGTATCTTTATACCCACATTAATCGATAAGTATCATGAATAAACACATCATTACAGAGATTACGCCTTTGTCCGAGAAAGACTGTCTGTTTATCGTCGAGCGATACAAGACAGAGTTTACTTATCCACTGCATAACCACAAAGAGTATGAATTGAATTTTGTGGAGAATGGAGCCGGAGTCCGTCGCATTGTGGGCGATTCGGTCGAAGAGATTGGCGACTACGATTTGGTGTTGCTTTGTGGCGATAATTTGGAGCATGTGTGGGAGCAGGGGAATTGCCGGTCAAAGCAGATACGGGAGATAACGATACAGTTTTCGCCCGATTTGTTTTCCAACAATTTTATTGGCAAGAAGCAGTTTACCTCTATCCGCAAAATGCTCGATCGGGCGCAAAAGGGACTTGCGTTCCCGTTGCATGCCGTGATGAAGGTCTATTCGAATATCGATTCCCTGTTGAAGGGAGAACCGGGATTTTATCAGTTTGTGAAGTTCCTGACGATTCTCTATGAATTGTCGATTTGCGACGATGCGCGCACCTTGTCGAGCAGTTCGTTTGCTCGCTCGAAGATGACATCGGACAGCCGGCGGGTGCAGAAAGTCGAGGAGTATATCAACGAGCACTATACCGAGGAGATACGCTTGGCACAGTTGGCCGAGCTTACCGATATGACACCTGTCTCGTTCAGCCGGTTTTTCAAGTTGCGGACGGGGAAGAGCTTGTCGGACTATATCATCGATATACGATTGGGCAACGCTACACGGCAGTTGGTCGATTCGACCAAGACAGTCGCCGAGATATGCTATGAGTGCGGATTCAACAACCTGTCGAATTTCAACCGTATATTTAAAAAGAAAAAAGGCTGCTCGCCCAAAGAGTTCAGGGAGATTTACTTTAAGAAGAAAATTTTTGTGTGACGGCGTTGCCGGCATCTTTCATCGGCATCTTTCGATTCTTTTTGCAAGAAAATGGCGCGAATCCTTGTGCGGGACAAAATTTTATAGTACTTTTGTGGGCTGATTCTGATTTGGGCTCAAAAAGAGGCGCCTCGGTTGGCCCCGCCCGGCAGAGATAAACGTAAAAACAAAAAGTAAAATGTACGTTATTGTTGAGATTCAAGGACAACAATTCAAAGTAGAAAACGGAAAGAAATTGTTTGTCCACTATTTGGGAGCAGAGCATGGCGCCGTTCTCGAATTTGACAAAGTGTTGCTCGTCGACAAAGACGGAGCGGTAACCGTAGGCACTCCCACCGTAGAAGGTGCGAAGGTCGTTTGTGAGGTCGTATCGAACGATGGTTACGGAAAGAAAGGCCTCGTAAAAGGTGAAAGAATTCTTGTTTTCAAGAAGAAAAGAAGAAAAGGTTATCGTCGTTTGAACGGTCACCGTCAATATTTCACCGAAGTGTTAGTTAAAGAAATTGTTGCTTAACCCTATTAAACTTCTAAGAAAATGGCACATAAGAAAGGTGTTGGTAGTTCTAAGAACGGTCGTGAATCGGAAAGCAAACGATTGGGTATTAAAATTTTCGGTGGTCAATATGCCAAAGCCGGAAATATCTTGGTACGTCAGAGAGGTACTGTTCATCACCCGGGTGAAAACGTGGGTATGGGCAAAGACCACACATTGTTTGCATTGGTAAACGGTACGGTTGTGTTCCGCAAACGCAAGGAAAACCGTTCGTATGTATCGGTAGAACCGGCAGACAATAACTGATAAAAGTTATAACCATTTATAGAAAGCGTGGCAGCTCGCAAGAGCGGTCACGTTTTTTATTTTCCGCCCCGCTCCCCTGCCACCCGGTGCCCCTTCGCCCGGTTTTCCCGGCATAGAGGAATACATTTGCAATCGGGGAAGGAGTTTAAATATATCTCCTGCCGATTACAGTAAGCACAGCGGGAGAGTTTAGACTATTCACACTTCTCCTCTGTGTGGCGAAGCCATATAGGGGAGAAACCGAGGGACGGTAGTCCCGAGGAGAGGGGTTGAAAAAATGACGGAGGGGGTTAAATATTTTCATACACAGTATTTAATATTGTGGTAGAGTGGCGCTTCACCAGTGCCGGAAGAGTTGAAGGATACAAAAAAGAGGCCTACCCAAAAATCGGGAAGGCCTCTTTTAATTTAATCGTTACTTGTATTACTTATTCTTCGTGGATAGCGTCGTTAGGACAAACCTCGGCACAAGTACCACAGCTCAAGCATTTGTCAGGGTCGATTTTGTAGATATCGCCTTCCGAGATAGCCTCTACCGGGCATTCGCTAATGCAAGAACCGCAAGCAACACAATTGTCATTAATAACGTAAGCCATTGTTTTTTAGTTTTTAGTTGTAAATAATTAGATCTAATTGCAGCACAAATGTACGATTTTTATTGCTATCGCAAAAAAAATGAGGGGGAATTTGTGAACCGATTGTGCTTTTAAGTCACCTTCACGCTAAAAACTATCTACACTCCTCCTCTCTACCCGGTGCCAGTAGCATAGCGGAAAGGCGTTGAAGCACACAGATAAATGTGCATTTACTTGAAAATATAGAGGTGATTTTAAACTCCTCCTCTGTGTTTTGCGGAGCAAAATATAGGGGAGGTGGCACGCAGTGACGGAGGGGTTAGAGAAAAAATTGGAAAATAAAAAGGAAGTCTTATCGATATTTCAATTTTAGCAAATTATATTTGTAATTCATTTATAATGAGATGTGAGCCGGAATTATAACAAAAAAGAAAAAGAGAAGCAACGAAAAGAACTTCGCTCCTATGGGACAAAATATGAAGCGACCATGTGGCTCCTTCTGAAAAATAGAAACATCGAAGGTGTAAGATTCCGCCGCCAATTTTCGGTGGGAGAATATATATTGGACTTTTACAGCCCCGAATTAAAATTGGCAATAGAATTGGACGGGAATGACCACTATTCCATTGAAGGCAGCTACAAAGACAGGGTTCGGGATAAGTGGCTTTCTACCCATGGTATAGAAGTATTGAGAATTGAAAACTGTGCGATTTTCGAAAACCAGCAAGCTGTAATAGAGCTGTTGAAAGAGACTGTTCAACGATTAAAATCTTCGGCTCAAAATTATAGAAAAGAAATATTATAAGGCTTTAACCCCCTCGCCTACGGCACTCCCCCTATATTCCCTTACGGGAACACAGAGGGAGAGTTTAAACTATCTACACTCCTCCTCTCTACCCGATGCCAGTAGCATAGCGGAGAGGCGTTGAAGTACACAGATAAATGTGCATTTACTTGAAAATATAGAGGTGATTTTAAACTCCTCCTCTGTGTTTTGCGGAGCAAAATATAGGGGAGGTGGCACGCAGTGACGGAGGGGTTAGAGAAAAAATTGAAAAATAAAGGGAACACAGAGGGAGAGTTTAAACTATCTACACTCCTCCTCTCTACCCGATGCCAGTAGCATAGCGGAGAGGCGTTGAAGTACACAGATAAATGTGCATTTACTTGAAAATATAGAGGTGATTTTAAACTCCTCCTCTGTGTTTTGCGGAGCAAAATATAGGGGAGGTGGCACGCAGTGACGGAGGGGTTAGAGAAAAAATTGAAAAATAAAGGGAACACAGAGGGAGAGTTTAAACTATCTACACTCCTCCTCTCTACCCGATGCCAGTAGCATAGCGGAGAGGCGTTGAAGTACACAGATAAATGTGCATTTACTTGAAAATATAGAGGTGATTTTAAACTCCTCCTCTGTGTTTTGCGGAGCAAAATATAGGGGAGGTGGCACGCAGTGACGGAGGGGTTAGAGAAAAAATTGGAAAATAAAAAAGTTTAAAGCATCTACACTTCTCCTCTGTGTGGCGACAGCCATATAGGAGAGAAACAGAGGGAGAATTTAAATGTACCTCCTTGCCGGTTACAAATCGGAGAAGGTTGACCCATTTAAACTATCACACGCAGGGAGGGTATTGAAAAAAAACAGAGGCCGCGCCCCAAAGGGGACACTGCCTCTGTACTATGATAAAAGGTAGGAGGTTGCTTAGAATACAACTACTTTTTGGTTGCCGATGACGTAGATGCCGGCGGGCAGGGTTACGATGTTGGAACCCTCGGTGAGTTCGATTTGGCGAACTTGCGCACCGGTGAGGGCATATACGGCAACGGTAGCGGCTTCGGAGGCTTCGATTGTTACCTGTCCTTTACCGCCGATAATCTTCATACCGGCAACTTCTACGCTTGCTATACCCGTGGCGGAGCCTTCTTTGATCATAAGGTCGGTAATTTCCCAAGTAGACGCTCCGGCGGTGGTACTTGTATATTTGAAAGCAAAACGGATAGGAGCGGTGAGATCTTTCAATTCGATGTCGCCCGATTCGGCCCATTCGAAATAACCCTCAGACCAAGCTGCACGATCGGTAATATTCACCCACTCGGCGTCGCCGGGTTGCATGGTATTGGGATCATAGTCGCTCGAATAAAGCAGTTCCAATGCATTCCCTTCATAGCTGTAAGCTGAACTGAAATTCAAGATGATGTTATTGGCGGTTACAGCCGGTGAGATGAGGTAGGCTTCACTGTCGGTATTTTTACCATTGATATACCCGCTTACTTTGGCGCCATATTGAGAATCGGACTCCCATTGAGCCTCTCCTACGGTGGTGATAGAGAGCCAATCGCCGAGTCCCGATTTGAAGTCGATCGAGTGGGGCAATGAGGCCGACAAAGCCCTTACTGTCAAGGTATATTGGGCAACGCCTTCGCGATAGGTGTCATCGGCTTCGGTCGTAGCTTTGATAATGGTGGTTCCTGGGCCTACTATGGTCACGAGGCCTTCGGCGCTAATCGTAGCCACTTCTTGGTCGCTGCTGCTATAAGTAATCGGTTTTTCGGGGGTAGCCGTGGCGGCGCTGTTGTAGGTGAGGCCTTCGGCAAAGAAGAGGTCTTTGTTGCCGCTCACTTCGTTGAATGTTACTTTTACGTCTTGTTTTCCGTCGTTTTCTTCCAATTTGTAGAGAGTGAGATCTTGTTGCTTGCTTGATGCCTTATAGCAAGCAAACCATTTAGAGCCGCTGTTGTATTGTAAGAAGCGGTCGGTATATTGTACATTCGTAGCTCGGAATTTATCGTTTTCTATTGAAAAATTCCATTCACATACTTTGTCTTCAAAATCAGAAAGAGAAGCATCATTACTATTTTCACCGGCAACATAAGTTCCATTATTACTAATGCTTACACCGTTCGTTGTTGTAATAATATCCCAAACAATAGAGGCATCGGGGTTAAAAATCGCATCATCATCTGAAACATTGATTGTCGTGGCTGCAATTCTACTACCATTGGCTTGGTTTACCATAGCCATGGTATTCTTGTAGGCGATTACATACTTACCATCGGTCAATTCGTCGATAGAAGAGATTTTTGTAAAGATTTTAGCTGTTGCCGGGTCAATCACGGTCAAGGTATATTCTACGGAAGCGGCATCAAAAGTCTCGGTCTCGGCTACTTCGGCTTTGATCACCGTCGTACCACCGGCAACCAGTGTAACAAGCCCCTTTTGATTGATCGTAGCTACCTCGGTGTCGCTACTGCTGTATGTAATAGTGGCATCGGAGACCGTAGTGGCGGCGCTGCTGTAGCTGCCCTCGGTGAGTTGTTTGGTCACATCGCCCGTGATGTCGGTAAAGGCAAGCTCGGGATTTTGCAACGAGGAACTGGCAATGGGCTTGATATCGATTTGCGTGATATAGGTGGCTGCGCTACCTGCTTCGATAGTAATACTTGCACTTGGAGATGTTACCGAAAGAGTGAGCGGAGATGCTCCTTGCACCGTATTATCGGTGCCGGTTTCTGTAATGGAAGCATCATTTTTAGTACAGTCAAAAGTAATCGTTACATCAAAGCCATTTGAGGTTTCAAAGGTCGGGGAGAGTAATACTCCTTTATCACCTTTGAGCTGTATCCGGGCCTTAGTATTTTCGCGCATTACAGATTGAACGAAAGTCCAAGTATAATCTACACCATCGCTACCGACGAATATTTGCTCCCCTTTCGATGCGTCATAGCTGGAGCCTGTTACTTTTGACCAATCGTTAAATGTGACATCTTGTGTAAGAGAAACCGCCCAAGCGGAAGTTCCACAAAGCAAAGCCACCAATAGGATAGCTGTGCGTAAAAAGTAATTTTTCTTCATAGATATATTGTTTTAGAGTTTATAGTACCTGTTTTTGGTTTATTCAATCCCTTTCATATAGTCTAACAAAAATATAAAATAGGAATGGAAAGAAAAAGTTTTTTTGTGAGAAAGTTGCGATATTTCACAGAAATGTCATAAGGGTAGGTTCTTCCGGGGAATTTTCTTTACCCCCTCTCCTCGGGACTACCGTTCCTCGGTGTCTCCCCTATATCACTTCGTGACACAGAGGATTTCTATTTGTTCATTCTTCTCAACAGCGAGAAGAACGAACCAAGAAGCGCCGCCGCTGTTATCGGGCTTATTCGCTCGGTCGCTGCTGCCTCCGTCGGGGGTTGCGGAACTCGCTTCGCTCAGACAGTCCTCGCCCGGGTTCCTCCGCCGGTAGGCGCCCTCCCGGCCCGATAAAGGCGGTTTCCCTACCGGACATGCTTGCCATTATTTTTTACCTTTTTCTCTTTGATTTTAAGTGACAAAAGGGATACATTTAAACTCCTCCTCTGTGTTCCCGTAAGGGAATATAGGGGAGGTGGCACGCAGTGACGGAGGGGTTTAAATGTTTTATGACGGAGGTGGTGCAGCCCTCGGGGGTTAAATCCCGTGAGGGGGTTGTAAATTCTATTTGAGCCTCGCAAGAGACGGAGGGGAAGTGCCCGTTAGGGGGCGAGAGTTACGGTTGCTCTATAAGAACCACGGCGTAGGCGGCCATGCCCTCTTCGCGGCCGGTGAACCCCAATTGCTCGGTGGTAGTGGCTTTGATAGATATGTCGTCGGGGTCGATGCCCATGCACTCGGCGAGGCAGTGTTGCATGGCAGGGATATGAGGATTGAGTTTAGGACGCTCGGCACATAGGGTAATGTCGGTGTTGCCTATCGCATAGCCTTTCTCTCTGATGAGTTCCACGGTTTTGCGCAGGAGTATTTTGCTGTCGATGCCTTTGTATTCGCCGTCCGTGTCGGGGAAGTGGAACCCGATGTCGCGCATATTGGCGGCTCCGAGCAGGGCGTCGCACAAGGCGTGGATAAGCACATCGGCGTCGGAGTGGCCCAGCAATCCCCGGGAGTGGTCGATGCGTATTCCTCCGAGCCACAGTTCCCGGCCTTCGACCAGCCGGTGAACGTCAAATCCAAATCCCACACGAGTTTTCATCGGCGGCCTACCAATTCTTTAAGTCCGTCCATATCGAACGAGAGGGTGAAACGGAGGGTTTGGTCGAGCGGGCTGGTTTGAGCCGTGGCTACCATGTAGGCGGCGTCGATTTTCAGCACGTTGAGCGAGAAGCCGGCTCCGAAGGCAAAGTATTTGCGGTTACCCTTGTATTTGTCTTCGTGGAAGTATCCGGCGCGGAGGAAGAATTGTTGGTTGTAGGAGTATTCGGCTCCGATGGAGAAATTGATCTCGCGCAACTCTTCTTTGAATCCGCCGGGAGCGTCGCTGAACGATTGGAATATACCGGTGATGGGCGAGGTGTTTTGCCATTTTTCCTTGGCCTCTTCATACTCGGCGTCGGTCTCGTAGTTGGCGACTTGCGGAGTCGAGGGAACCAGCAACTTGTTGAGGTCGAGGTTGAGCGCCAGCGTGTTGTAGTCGGCCAGCGGGAAGAGGAACGAGGTACCTATGCGCAGGTTGGTGGGGAGGAAGGCGCTTTCGTTGCCGCCGTCGTAGGACACTTTTGTACCGATGTTGGAGATGTTGAAACCCAGCGACCACTGGCATTCATTGCGTCCTATGATCGGATAGGTGGTGTAGTATCCCGAGATGTCGGCGGCGAAGGCCGAGGCTCCCGAGGCGTCGGATACGCTCGACTCGTCGTAGTGGAATCCCAAGTCGGAATAGATGTAGCGGAAGACGACACCCATCGAGAATTTATCGGAGAGTTTGCGGGAGTATCCTACGTCGAACGCCATTTCGTAGGGGGTGATGCTGTTTTGCGCGTTGCCTTGGTTGTCGGTGAGGACGATTTCGCCGAGCGAGAAGTATCGTAGCGAGGCGCTAAGGGCTTGCAAGTCGCTGCTGCCGATTTTCCAGTATCCGGCCAAATAGGCGAGGTAGATGTCGTTGACCAGTTTGCGCAGCCACGGGGTGTAGGATAGCGACACTCCTGCTTGGCTGTAAGCGAAGGCATATTTGGAGGGGTTCCAAAACTGTGAGTTTACGTCGGGGTCGGTAGCCACGCCCAAGTCGCCCATCGAGGCGCCGCGGGAGTCGGGGGTGATGCCCAGCGAGGTGATACCCGTGTTGATGGGGTTAAATTCGTTCGCCGCGTTTCCGTCGGCGGCATATGTCCCGGCGGGCAAAAGCAGCGACACGAGCATGACGGGTATGATATAAAAAAGTCGTTTCATCGTTTTGAGTCCTTACAAATTACATGTATATAATAAACAGAGATTGCCCCCGATTATTGCGTGATGACGACTATTTTTTTTGTGGGGGTGGCTATTGTCCCGGTCGATGTCTCGAAGTATCCCCGGCAATAATATTGCCCGGCGGGCACCCGCTTGCCGCTGGTGTCGCGGAGGTGCCAGATGACGGGGAAGGGGTTGCTGCCTGACTCGTACGTCCATACTTCTTGTCCCAGATTGTCGGTAATGGAGACGAGCGCCCGTTTCAAGTCGGCGATTTCGTTTCCGTCTTGGTCTTGGCACGAGAGCGTGGCTTTCTCGGTTATGGGATTCTCGGCCACCGATAGTGTATAGGTATCGTCACCGCCGTTTATTCTAAACGAGATCGAGGACTCTGATGAGTTCCCCAATGAGTCGAATACTTTGAAGGTGAGCGTGTGCGGCCCGTCGGATAAATGGGGCAGCGGGTATATAAACTCGCCCCCGGGAATATCGCTGTCGGTCATGGGCGAGTAGTAGTGCAGGGTGTTTTCTCCGATGCTTCCGCCGTCGAGCCACAGGGTCATTTGCCGTCCCAAGCCATTGCCTGTCCATATCCCGGAGGGATCGGAGAATCGGCAGATAAAGGTCGCGGGATTGTGGTACAACTCGCCCTCGGCAAACGATTCGTCGTTTAGCCCGATAAATTCGATTTGCGGGCCTTGTGTCTCTTTTGCCGTTGTTTCGCTGTCTGTGCCAATCAGCAGTTGTTCGGTATATCCGTTGGCTTCCCGGCCGGTTTCGTCGTAGGCGTACAGGTTGAGCAAACCCGATTTCCCCGAGCGGGAGTTTTCGGCCGGCAATATGATGGTCGTTTTGAATAGCCCGTTTCGCACTGTCCCTTTGCCTGTGGACAACAGGTCGGGGCGGTATTTATAGGTCCAAGTCTGGTCGTCTTGGTTGCCGAGCGTCGTGAATGTTTTCTCCTCGTCGTAGAGCGAGTAGAATATTTCACCGTTGAAATCTGAGAGCAATTTGTTTTGGTAGGAGCGTATTTCGCCCTCGATCGTATAGCTTCCGCCGGGAATCAATTCTACCGGGTCGCCGCTGCTATTCCCGTTTATTTGGGTGACTTGTATTGTGTGTTCGGGGTAGGTCAGTTTCAACGCCGGGTCGCCGATGAGAATATAGTTGAGCTTGTTTTTGTCGATTTCGTTGTTGAAGTCGCGCTTGGCTAATCGGAGTATGTCGCCGACTCGCACGGGTTTACCGTCGGAGTCCCGGTCGAGCAGGCGTTTCATCAGCCGGCGGTTGATTTTGTCGTTCCCGTCGGTATATACGACACGGGTGGTGGTGATCAGTCCTATGGCTCCACCGGTAGGATTGAGGAATACCGACTCGCCGGACGAAAACTCGTTCTCGTCGTCGAACTGGGTGTAGTTGCAAGTAACTGTGATAAAGAGCGGTAGCCGGCTGTTGTCGAGGTTGTCCATTTCGACCCGTGAGAGGAGCCCTTCACCGGTGAGTCCCACTTCGGGGTCGTTGTGCCCGATATAGTTGAAGACGAGCATTCCATCTTCAAATTGTTTCATCAGTTCCCGGTTGGCGTCGTGGTTCTTTTTGGAGACGGGGTCTAAGTGGTAGGAGTCGATGAAGATTTTGTTTACCCTGAATTGCAACCTTGGGTTTGCGGTGTTTTTAAGCAGCAGAGTGTCGCTCCCCATATCGGCCTGCTCGGTGTGAATCGCTTCGTCGCCGTCGTCGGCAGCTACGCAAATGCTGTTTTTCCACGGAGAAAAGTCGGTGTTGCCTACATATCGATACATTTTATCGACCACCAATTGCGCCTCTTTGACCGACGTTACGGGGAACCGCCCGATGCCCAGACACACTTTGTCGACTTTTATTTCGGTGCCCGTGTTGTCTTCCAAGAAGCCAAAATAATCTTCCAGCACAAAGGACTCCCGCTCGTCGATGCTGGTTTTGGATTGGTAGGTCAGCAGCATGTTGCACTCGGGGGTGTGCAGTGACGTCATGGCCTTGCGGTTATCGTAGGAGCCGTCGCCGAACAGGAGCAGGTAGCGAGGCTGTGGATTCGAGCCGTTGGCCCGGTCGTAGAACATCTTCATGAGCCTCCGGTAGGCTGTCGCGTCGGGAGTTCCCGAGGAAAATTCGTTGAATATTTTTTCTTGTTCGACCACAACGGCCGTGAGGCCCTCGGCTCGATGCAACTGCGCCATTCGTTCGGCTTGGTCTTGGAACGCCGCCGGGGTGATGATGGTGAGGTCGGCGATGTCCAAGGCGTGTAAGTTCTGGTTCTCGATTTTCCGCACGAAAACGGGCGAGGGGAAATCCCGTTGGGTATCGAAAGCGATAAATTCGCGCAGCTGAGTGTCTTCGGGCGCAAACGAGCAAACCCCGTTTTCAAAGGAGGTGAGTATGTTTTTGGGGGCGTGAGGGGTGGTGACGTCCCATACCCGTGTAGACTCGGTGCATTGCCCTATTTGGTAATAGTTGCCGCTGGAGCGGTCGATGAACCGGAATGACACCTGCCCGTCGTATAGTTGCAGCTTGCGTGTGTAGTTGAGCCTTATATAGTCGAGATGGGCGCAAGAGGTGACACCGGTGCTGGAATAGCGCAGGCCTATGGTCGAGGTTTCCGAGGCTTCTTCGGCCGTTTTGATAGGAGAGATTTGCCGGAGGAACTCGTGTGTGTCGTAATATTTTGTAATCCGGTTGGAGGTGTTGACCGGCAGGTCGACACCGTTGTAAGAGATGTATATATACCCCTCGGCGTCGCTAATCTTCGCACCGAACGATACCCTTATTTTTATGGACTTGGGCAGTGCGCCGGGCAAATGAAATGTAAACTCTTGGCTGGGATCCGACAAGAAATCTTCTCCAAAGAAATTTTGCCCGGTACGACCCACCGAAATCAACTCTTTCTCGTGAATCGTATAGTCGTTGAACGAAGATACCGCGGTCGTATTCTCTCCTGTGGGGAGGGGTGTCGAAACAGTGGGAAACGGGGTTTCGGCAGTCTCCTTATCGGTCAGGAAGTAGTAGGCGTGGGTCGAGTAGGGGTGGAGCCGATGAATAAATTCTTGGTTGTAGGGGTCGAGCTCCCATAGGGTCGTTCCTGTCGAATAGAAGTAGAGTTTGCCGTCTTGTCGCCACAGCGGTATTTGGGGCAAATCGTCGATATAATCGTCGTCGTTTGAGAAGAGTTCGTCGATGACGAGCCCGCCGTACCCGAAGAGCTTTACTTTCGAGGGGTCGGAGAATCCCCACGCTTTCAAAGAGTCGTCGGATATTTGGTAAATCCCGGCGTCGGTAGTCGATATTTTTACCCAATTGCCTTCGGCCAAAACCGAACTTGCCGCATAGTCGCTGCTACTTCGCCCGTGTGCGGGGAGAAGCGTGACTATGGCGCATATTATCGTGAGCAATATGGGCGTTTTTCGTATGGTGCGAGTCATTGGCATGAATGGATTGCTATTTGACAAAGAAGTCGAGAACTTTGGTTTCCCCCAAATATCCCACGAGGTGGTCGCCTATTTTTACGGGGCCTACACCCGCCGGGGTTCCGGTGAAGATGATGTCTCCGATCTTCAAGGTATAGAATTGGCTGACATAGGCGATAATCTCGTCGATGTGAAAAATCATGTCGTTGCTGTTCCCGCGCTGGACGGTGGTGCCGTTGATCGATAACGAGAAGTCTAAGTTGTCGGCTTTGCGGGGTTGATCGGGCAGCGGTAAGAACTGTCCGATAGGAGCCGAGTAGTCAAAACCCTTGGCGATGTCCCACGGGCTGCCCGAGGCGCGCGCCTCGGCCTGTTTGTCCCGGGCGGTGAAATCGATCCCTACGGTGACGGCGTCGTAGTAGCGGTGCGCAAATTTGGGGGCGATATTTTTCCCCAACCGCGAAATGTGAAATACCAGCTCGGTCTCGTATTCGATGCGGTCGGAGAACTGAGGCAGGAAGAACGGTTTCCCGTTTTTTAGCAGGGCAGTCTCGGGTTTCAGAAAGACAACCGGATAGGGCGGAATGTCTGTTCGATTCATTTCCGCGTTATGAGCATTGTAGTTCCAACCGACGGCGATTATTTTCATGGCGTTTTATTTGGCGTTGTTCAGCCGATTGAACATCACGGCCAGATGTGCGTAAATCGATGTGTTCTGTATGACGATGTGCTTGGGAACCCGAATACGATAGGGGGTGAAGTTCCATATCGCTTTGATTCCGCCGGCAATCATCTCTTCGGTGGCGCTTTGAGCCTTGTCGATGGGGACGGTGAGAATGCCTATCTGTACGCCCGACTCTTTTTGCTTTTGGGCAAATTGGGATAGGTGGTAGACCGGTATGTTGTTGACGAAAGTTCCCGCCAGCTCGGGTTTTATGTCGAATCCGGCGACGACTTCGAGACCATATTGCGACAGACCCGAGTCCTGCATAAGCGCGGCGCCCAAGTTGCCGACTCCGAAAATAAAGGCTTTGTGCATGGAGGTGAATCCGAGAAATTCTTCCAGCACGGCGATCAACGAGTCGATTTCGTAACCGACGCGTGTTTTCCCCGAGATATTGATAAACGAGAGGTCTTTGGCTATTTTCGACGAATCTACGCCTATCTCTTTTGCTATCTGGGTGGAGGATACATATTCTTCGCCTTTTGTTTGTAGCAATTTGATATAAGCCAAATACCACGGTAGCCGGCGCAACGACGGCTCTGGTAATTTTATTGTAGACTTCGAATCCGAACTAAACATTTTTTTTGACTGTTTTTCAACGACAAAGATAGTGAAAGGTAAGTGTAGAGACAAACGGAAAATGAAGTTTTCACGTTTGTTTATGCCGAACCGCCTCTTATTTTCGTGAACAAAGGTAATGAAAGGAGGGCGTAGAGGCAGGTGGGGAACGAAGTTTTCACGTTTGTGGTAACCTTTAAACTCTCCCTCTGTGGGTTACTAACGACAGGTGAAATATTTAAACTCCTCCTCTGTGTTTTGCGGAGCAAAATATAGGGGAGGTGGTGCAGCCGGAGGGGTTGAAACTCTGTGTTTACAGCAACTGGCAAGGGTATGCATTTAAACTCCTCCTCTGTGTTTTGCGAAGCAAAATATAGAGGAGGTGCCCGTTAGGGCGGAGGGGTTTAAAGTGCTTTATCACAGTTTTTTAGCCTCTTGGTTTTCAACCCCTCTCCTCGGGACGTGTGTCACCCTCGGTTTCTCCCCTATATGGTTGGCACCACACAGGGGAGAAGTGAAGATAGTTTAAACTCCTCCGCCCCACTGATTTTCTACGGCCCAGAAATTTTTCTAAAATAGAATGAAATAGACATAATTGTTTGCTAATTTGGAAACAAAGCAACTATTTTTGTAGTTGCAACTTTTAAAAATAAAAAGTAGCAGATATGGCAAAGATGAATTTCACACCAGCAGACAAATTGATAGATGATGTATGGGGGAAGGTGGGCACTCCCGAAAGAGATGCTATGGAAGCTCAACTCAAAGAAGATATACAAGCCTACTTTGTCGGTGAGGCGATTAAAAAAGCGCGTCTTAAACAAAACCTCACACAGGAGGAATTAGGCAAAAAGATAGGCGTGAAACGTTCTCAAATTTGCAAGTTGGAGAGTGGTAAATGTTCTATAACTCTTTCCACGATGAGTAGGGTATTTCAGGCTTTGGGAATTGCAACGGCTACACTCGATTTAGGAATAGGTGGAAAGGTCGCTTTGTGGTAAGCATATAATGTGGGAATTATTAAGGAGGAGGATACAAAACACCCTCCTCCTTTTTATCGCTTTTATAAACGCTATTCTATTGCATAGGTTTTAAATAATCCAAAAATTTTATACTGTTATCATTTGCTTTGCTTATGGACGGATTCTTTGTGACCATTGTTTCTTCGTCCAGTATAATATTTATATTGTCACCTTTTTTGATTACTCCTAATGACGCTATGTATAGTCTTGCATTTGAAGATAAATCATAAAACGGAGATTCTGGAGGAACCGCTTTAAATGAAACTTGAACCTTAGAGCATGATTCTTGAACTTGTATAGCTTTTGATCTTCCGCCGCCATATGGTATATCATCTATGTTTATTTGCCCGATGTTGATTCCATTTTCGTCTAATTCAAATGCGACAACTTCATACATTGTACCATTCAAGTATTCGTCTAAACTTGTTTCATATTTTTCTGAATTGTTGATAATGGTAAATGTTGAAATAGACGGCTCATCATCTTTTGAGCAGCCTGCAAACATAAATAAAACAGCCAACAAAGGCAGCATAAATGGTATTTTCTTCATTTTACATTGATTTTATCGATTAAACATTCGGATTCAACATTATTTTCTTATATAGACAACGCTCTCTCCTCCCTGCGAAATATGTAACTTGTTATTCTGTATCACATAATTGACTGTGCTGCTCGTTGAAGTTCCACCCTGCTTCATGAGTGCCGTAATGGTAGTCTCGGTTGCATTCCATGTAAATGATATTCTCGAACTCTCCTCTACCTCACCATAAAACTCCATCCATTGATCTCCTGTTTTATCAGCTCGAAACTCTATATTATAGACTTCGTACTCCGATTTGGTATCCTCTACTCACAGACCAACCAACTGCTGTTCATAGTCATTGACAGCATCGTCATCAGAGCAGGAAACAATAAAAAGCATGGGCAACATCGCGGCCAGCATAAAATGATTTTTCTCATAATTGCATTTTTAAATTGTGGTTATCTTTAATTACTTTAACTTAACGGCTGTAGAATCATAACAAATATAAAAAGTTCAATTCTGTTTGTCATAATTTTGTTTGAAATTTTAATATTATTTATGAAAGATATATCACTTTCCTTATTGTAAATCAAGGAATGGGAGTCCTGAGGATAGAACTGAAAGAGATGTAAAACACTGTATATGAGAGTGCTGTAAACTATTAGTCCGTGTGATGAGGAGGTTAAAAGCGACTTCTTACTGGCCGGTTACGCACAATTTCTTGGTGCGAGTGGTCTCGTGCTGGTTGTCGGTCGAGATAATGGCTTTGTACAGATAGATTCCGCCGGGGACCCTGCTGCCGCTGCTGTTTGTCAAATCCCATGTGACAGGATAGGACCGATACATGTCGGAGAGCCCTTTGCCGGTGTATCGCCATACTTCCACGCCCATGAGGTTGTAGACGCATATCGTTACATTTATCAACGCTTCGGGGCGATTGTGCCTCAAATAGAAGTTGGTCGATGTGCTGGCGGGGTTTTGGTCGGCATATAGGTCATAGATAACCGGTTTCAGCCCTTGTTCTACGGCGAAGGCGATTTCCACCTCCGACGAATTGTTCTCGGTATCCCATATTTTCAGGCGCAGGGTGTGCTCGCCGTCGCTTAATCCGTCCAGCGGGTAGGCGATAGAGCCTCGTCCAAACTCGCCTAACGCAGGCTCGAAGTAGGAGGCCACATCGGTATATACGGTCTGGTCGTCGAGTGTCACGGTCATCTGGTGGCCGATACCGGCGTCGGAGATATTCAATCCCGACTCGTCGAATACTTCGGCGATTAACAGCGGCGATTCATTGACTATGTCGCCGTTCTCGAAGTCCTCGGAATTGAGGTAGGCGTAGTATATTTCGGGCCCTTCGAAATCCTCGTTGGAGGAGTCGTTGAACCCGCCGACGATGAAATTCGATTCGTTTCCGCTTCCCTCTTGACCCTCGTCGTTGTAGCAATAGAGGTTTATGAGGCCTTTGTCATCGGCGAAGTTGATTTCCCGGGGAACTTTGAATGCGATTTCGAAAGTCCCGTTGACGATAGAGTCTTTGCCTACGAATAGCCGGTTGCTCCGTTGCTTGAACTCGATGGCTTCTCCCTGCTCGCCGTATCCATGGGTTACGGTGGTGATTTCCGAGTCGTAGACAGTGGGATAGATGACCCCGTTGTAGTCGGTCGCCTTTTCTCCCGAGGGGGTATATATCTCCCCTTTTATGGATACCGAGTCTCTCGCCTGTATGGTAGGGGTTGTTTGTGTGATGTCGAAACCGTTCACCTCGGTCACTTTTATTTGGTAATCGGGATATAATAGCCGCAAGGCCGGGTCGCCCAGCAGGGTGTAGTTCAGCTTGTTGCTGTCGGTCTGTTGGATATTGCATTTGGCTTCGCGCAGAATATCGCCGAGGCGGGGATATTCGAGGTTTTCGTCTTTTTTGAAGATTTCCCGGGCGATGCCGCTATTGATGTAGTGGTTGTCGCTGATGTAGACGACCCGGGTGGTGGTGATGAGCGCGATGCCGCCTCCGTCGGGGTTCAGGCACAGGATTTCGCCGGCCGAGGTGCTCTCGTGGTCATAGCGCCCGAAGTCGCAAGTGGCCGTGATGAACAGCGGTAGCCGTTTCAAGTACATCGATTGTATGTCGGTGATGTTCAGCAAATTCTCGTGAGTCCATGCGACCGTGCTGCCGTGCCCGATGTAGTCGATGACCAGCACCCCGTCGTCCAAGACTTGGAGCAATTTCTTTTTGGCGGCGGGATATGTGCGCCCTGTGGAGGCGATTTCGGCCGTATAGGCGTCGATGTAGATTTTGTTGATAAAGCAGTGTGCGTCGCTGTTTTCCAGTATGGAGCAAATGTCTTCGGCTTGTTTCATGTGCGCCGCGTAGTTTTCGTCGTCGGCGACGACGCAAACTTGGTTTTTCCACGTCCCTTTGTCGCTGTTGTGGACGTAGTTGTAGAGTTTGTTTACCACATTTTGGGCTTCTTGCTCGCTTTGCACGGGCAGCCGCCCTACGCTCACACGGAGTTTGTCGGCGGCGATGGTTTGCCCGGAGTTGTCGTCGAGAAACCCGAAGTAGTCGTCGGTCGTATAGGAGGCCCGTTCGTCGGTGCCGGTGCCGTGCTGGTAAGTCAGCAGAGTGGGATATTTCACATATTTGCCGGTTTCGCCTATTTTGCGATTGTCATATAGTCCTTTCCCGAAAAGCAGCAGGTATAGCTGTTTGCCGTTGGTGCCGCCTTCGCGGTCGAAAAACATTTTCATCAGCCGGCGATAGGCTGTGGCGTCGGGCGTACCCGAAGAAAACTCGTTGAACACGGTCTCGTGGTCGATGACGGCGACTTCCATGCCGTCGACTTCTTGGTGCAACCGGGCAATCTCTTCGGCATAGGCGATGTATTCTTTGGGAGTGAGAATCACCATGTCGGGGGTAGCCATGCCGTGCAGGTCTTGGTTGGCCACGGTCTCGATAAACTCTACCGAAGCCACGGTGGCCTGCTCGTCAAAAGCGATGTATTCTTCGTTATCCTTGGTGGGAACAAAACGGGCGTTGCCGTTGTCGTTACGGGGGATAATGTTTACAGGCTGTTGGGGGTTTGAGATGTCCCAAATGTGGATTGCCGGGGTATAGCCTTGCAGGCTGTAACAGCCATTCTCGGGGAGTTGGGCCAACCTGAATTGAAGGCTCCCGTTGTAGAGTTGCAGCTTGCGCTTGTAGTTGAACCGGAAGTAGTCGAGGCGGGCTAAGGTGAGGCTCCCCCTGTTTTGCCGGAACAGCAGGTTGAAGTCGAGTTCTTCGCTGTCGAGGTAGATCTCTTTGAGCGTGGAGGTCGTTTTCACAAAATCGTAGGAACTTTCCGACCCCGACGAGATATTGTCGGTGTTGCTCTCGGGCAGAGTTTCGCCGTTGTGGGTGAAGATGAGCTTGCTGTTCCCACCTACCACTTTCGCGCCGAATGCCGTGCGCAGCTTTACCGGCGCCGAATTGTCTACTCCCGGTAATTCGAACGTGAAGTCCTGTGAGGCGTTGTAGCGGAAGTCCTCGCCTAAGAATAGCCGACCGGTCGAGCCGGGAGAGTATAGGTCTTGTTCATAAACGGCATGCTCGTCAAACGAGGTAATGTCGGTCATGCCGTCTGTGGCGCCGCCGTCGCGCTCGGACAACGTGGCGGTCTTGCTTTTGCTATCGGTGAGGAAGTAGTATCCGGCGATAGAATAAGGATTCTGCTCGTGGGAGTACTCGCCCGATCGCGAGTCGTATTTCCACGAAATAGGCCCTTGTGCGTAGAAAAGTATTTTGCTGTCGGTGTAGACGACCGGTATTTGGGGCAGGTCGTCAATATCGTTTTCAGAGAAAGTCTCGGGCAAAATGGCACCGCCATATCCAAACACAGTTACGGCCGAAGGATCGGAGAATCCCCATTTGCTCAGTTCTTGGTAGGTGATTTGATGAATCCCCGACTCGTAAACGGCCACTTTCACCCACAGGCCGTCGGCCAGTTGCGAGTGCGAGGCGTAATGGTCGGCATTCAGCGCATGCGCCGTCGCCGAGACAAGAAGCGTCACGCACAGGCATATACCTGTGCGCAAGCGTCGCAGCGGGTTTGTAGTGAGTATATTATAATGTTTTACAATCTCTTTCATGTATCCTATATAACGCAAAACCTCCCGAATTATTGCCGCAGGTAAAAATATTCGTTTGTTCTTCTCAGCGGTAGGTAGCAAACTCTCCCTCTGTGCCCCTTGCAATCGGTAAGTGGATACTTTTAAACTCCCCTCTATGTTCCCGTAAGGGAATATAGGGGAGTGCCGTAGCGAGGGGGTTGAATCTCCTCTGCGTTTACTATAATCGGCAAGGCGGTACTTTCATTTAAACTCCTCCCCTGTGTTTTGCGGAGCAAAATATAGGGGAGGTGTCACGCAGTGACGGAGGGGTTTAAATGTTTTTATAACAGCCATATAGGGGAGACACCGAGGAGAGGGGTTGAAAAAATAGCAAACATGTCCGGCAGGGAAAACCGCCTTTATCGGGCCGGGAGGACGCCTGCCGGCGGAGGAAACAGGGCGAGGACTGTCTGAGCGAAGCGAGTTCCGCAGCCCCCGACGGCGGCAGCGGCGGCCGAGCGAATAAGCCCGATAACAGCGGCGGCGCTTCTTGGTTCCTTCTTCTCGCTGTTGAGAAGAATGAACAAATAGAAATCCTCTGTGTTTTGCGGAGCAAAATATAGGGGAGGTGTCACGCAGTTTACGGAGGGGCTTAAACGCTCATATACAGATTCCTAAGTTCTCGGAGGGGATTAAAGAAAAAAGGGATTGGACACAAAGGGAAAGCGGCGCACGGGGGGAGGAGAGGTTCCATTCTCCCCTGTGTCACGACAGTGATAAAAGGGAAACTCCGAGCCTCACAGCCGCCCCTCGTCGGCATAGCTGAAATAGCTGTCCTCTCCCACGATAATATGGTCGAGAACCGCTATATCGAACAGAGCGGCGGCCGAACGTATCTTCTCGGTCACCTTGTCATCGGCGCCGCTGGGACGAAGGTTGTTCGACGGGTGGTTATGACACAGGACAATCGCCGAGGCCAGTTGTTGAAGCGCCGAGCGCATGACCAGTTTCACATCGACCACGGTCGCCGAAGTTCCACCTTGGCTCACCTTTATCGTATCGATTACCCTATTGGCCCTATTGAGCAACAACACCCAAAACTCCTCGTGCGGCAGGTCTATCATCTGCCCCCGCAACAGGTTATAGGCATCGGCGCTGCTGTTTATCGCCGGGCGTTTGGGCAACTCCTCGTCCCGGCGACGGCGGCCTATCTCGAGCGCGGCCATTATCGTAATGGCCTTGGCCTCGCCTATCCCTTTGAAAGGTTTCACAAAATCGTCGATGCCGTATTTCCCCAAGTTATTCAAGCTGTTCCCCGCCGCGTTGAGAATGCGCTGCGAAAGTTCCACCGCCGTCTCGTTGACATTCCCCGACCCGATGAGTATGGCAATCAGCTCGGCGTTGCTCAATGAGCGAATCCCATGCAGCATCATCTTTTCCCGGGGACGGTCTTCAAGCGCCCATTCGGTAATCCTCAGTTTCTCCCGGCTGCTTCCCATGACTATCTCCCTTTTCGCAAACGTATTTCCTCGGCCTCGTCCCTGCCTCTGCCCAATACGACTTTTAAGAAAAAGGCCTTCAAGAATCCCAATCCATAGCCCCCCAATTGTATCACGCTGGCGACTACCGACAGCGCGGCGATTTTCAGCCTACGGTTCATGCACCACGAAACAACAAAGACCGCCAGCAGATAAACCGCCAACGGCAAAATGGCCGGCCACCAGAAAAACGAGCCGACAATCATAGCCAACGACCCTACGACAAAACAAGCCGGGAACCAATGCACCAGTTTCAGCGTATCGGGGTAAAGCAGGTAAAGCGATATGCGAGACATACCGAATATATATATCTGACGGAAAAACAGCCGCATACTCATGCGGCGCTTGTGATAGACATAAGCGTCGCGGATAAGAGCGATGCCGAATCCTGCCTGCCGAATGCGGGTACTCATATCGATGTCCTCGCTAAACATCTCCCTGAATCCGCCCACCCGTTCATAAACGGCGCGGGAGAAACCCATATTGAAGGTGCGGGGCGTAAATTTTTCGAGTTGCACCTTCCCCCCTCTGATGCCTCCGGTCGTAAGGAACGACGTCATAGAATAGTTTATCGCTTTCTGCACATCGGTAAACGAGTCGTGAGCCGCGTCGGGGCCGCCGAAACAATCGACATACCGCTCGCGCAAAGCTCCGCTCAATATCTCGAAATAGCGCTCGGGAATCACACAGTCCGAGTCGAAAAATATAAAATAGTCGCCTGTCGCCCGCTCCATACCATAATTGCGGGCGATACTCCGCCCCTCGTTCTCTTTATAATAATAATGTATATCTATCGAGCGGGCATATTGTTCCACGGCATCGGCGCATCGCACGGTAGAGCCGTCCTCGACCAAAACCACCTCAAAATCCTTACAGGTCTGTACCGACAGGCTTTTGAGCAAATCGCCCACCTCGTCGGGTCGGTTGTACACCGGAATTATAATCGAAAAATAGGGCATAACGACAAATATTCTGTTTTTTACAAAAATACATTTTTTCATGAAATCCGGCACAAAATTCGGGAAAACTCTTTTGTTTTTATCCTCCTCCCGGTGGAAGATTCCGGGCGAGGACTGTTTGAGCGCAGCGAGTTCCGCAGCCCCCGACGGTATCCAATTGCGGCTTTCGTTCGACGACCTGCTTTGATGGGGTCAGTAGAGAATCTGCATGAGAGGGGTTGAAAGAATAATGAATTTAGCAAGCTGTATATAAGGGCATTTTAAACTTCTCCTCTGTGTCACGAAGTGATATAGGGGAGACACCGAGGAACAACAGTTCCGAGGAGAGGGGTTAAAATCCATAGAATCAAAGCTGTATGAAAGAGAGATTTAAACCCCTCCGTCACTGCGTGACACCTCCCCTATATTTTGCTCCACAAAACACAGGGGAGGAGTTTAGAACAACCCCCTCGGCACATTAAAGTGCCACTCCCCCTATATTTCCCTTACGGGAACACAGAGGGAGAGTTTAAAAGTCCCGTCTTGCCGTTTGCAGTAACCGCAGGAGAGGGAGTGTAATTACCCTTAACCGTCAATGCCGATAACGTTTCCCGCAGGTTTTATATCGGCTCCTTTAATGCGGCGCCACACGCAATCACCACACTACTTTCCGCACGATGCGTCCGCCACGGTTGTCGGTGAGAGCCACGATATAGACACCCGGGACGAAGCCGGTCGTGGGAATGACCACCTCGCCCGGCATCCCGTCGAGATAGTCACACCATGCCACCCGGCCGGTCGTGTCGATCAGCTCGGCCATGCGGTAACCGTCGGGCAAAGTCACGATTAAGGCCTCGGTTGTGCGGGCAACGCGCAGAGGCGCCGATTCGTTCCCGGCAATGCCGCTTATACACGGGTCGGGCGTAAAATCATGAAAGTCCAGCACCTCATAGGTGTATTCCCCATTTACCCTTTGATACAACAAATAGAACGGAGGTCTCATGCAGGTGGTATAGTCCATATAGAATTGAGCCAACGGATATTCGCTGATTTCTCCCAAGCCTACCACCCATGTGTTGCCGTTGTTCCAGACAATGGCTTTCCGCTTCTGCCCGGCCACGGTAATCGAGTCTATACTCGACACTTCGAATCCCGAATAGGGGTCGAGTTCATCGCCCTCCTGATATATAGGGTCGCCACACCATTCCCGGCCCGGTATCGCGCCCCAATCATCGATGTCCTCGGGACGACGGAAATACGATCCTTCGTCCATGCGCAGGGTATCGCCCACCTCCAGCGTAAAGTCATACAGGAGCTTGTCGACATATTTCCCGTCGACGCTGTCGAGCACATAGACTTTTTGATCTTCCTCCCGCACCAATGCCAGCAGCCGGCGAGAGTCGGGGTTGTCGAAATCGCAACCCTCATAACTATACAGCCTATTATAGGCTTTATTGTTTACATATACTTGATCTTCATAGTTTCCCGCCAGATAATATCGGGGGAATTGTGTCCTCCCTTCGCCCGGCGACGCATCGTAATAGGTCCAATCGGCCTCTTTGACAAAAGGCACATACTCCTGCGCTTGCAAGGCCATGCCGCCGAATAGCAGCAAACCCCATCCTAATAATATCTTTCGTTTCATATACTGTTCCTCCTTGTGATTATATGATTTCTACTTTCGACCCGGATCGTGCGTCGAAATTTCTCTGTAATTCCACTCTCCCCGAGGCATCGACCCGCAACGATCCGCCACTTTGCACGGTTCCACCGATAAAAAACACATTGCCTTGGCTTTTGAAATGAATTATCAATTTTGTTTTTTATAGTAATAAATATAATTATTTATTGTAAGAAAGTAAGATAATAAAATGCAATTATTCTTAAAAGAGGATATTGTGCATTTAGAAGATGTGATTGTAGAGTTTATTCTTCTCCTGCGACACTCCCCCTATATTTCCCTTACGGGAACACAGAGGGAGAGTTTAAAAGCTCTTACGGTAAGACAATTTTCCATTGCCCTTTCCCCCGCCCGGAAATAAAAAACGGAATCCGTTTACACAGACTCCGTTTTTGCATATTGTTAATCTTGTTCTTTATTTGGCTCGTTCGATATAAGAACCGTCGCGGGTATCGACCACGATCTTCTCGCCCGTCTCGATAAAGAGAGGCACACGCACCGTAGCCCCGGTCTCGACCGTAGCGGGTTTCGTCGTGTTGGTGGCGGTATCGCCTTTCAACCCCGGCTCGGTATAGGTAACTTCCAACTGTACTTTCACAGGAAGCTCGGCAAACAAAACCGTTTCGGTCGAAGCGTCGGATACCACTTCGACAACCATACCCTCTTTCAAGAAATCGACTCCCGTAATCAACTCTTTGTTGATAATGATGTCGTCCCAAGTCTCTTGGTTCAAGAAATGATAGTGCTCTCCCTCGTTATAAGAGAACTGGTAGGGGCGACGCTCTACCCGCACATCTTCCAGTTTTTCGCCTATATTGAAGCGGCGTTCCAGCACACGACCCGATACCACATCTTTCAGTTTCGTACGCATAATCGTGTTGCCTTTACCCGGCTTTACATGTAAAAATTCCACACAGAAATAGAGCTTCCCGTCCAAACGGATACAAGTTCCGTTTTTAATGTCTTGCGAGTTAATCATACTTGTTATTTATTTTTATTTTGTATTTATATTATTCTTTGTCCCTGAGTTTTCCGCATGCAAAAGTATATCAAATCGGCAAATTCTCAAAAAGAAATCCCCAAAAATGGCTCAACTCTTGGTTTATTAAAAAAAAGTATCTATTTTTGCAGTCCGAAAAAAGAATAATAACGATAAAAATATAACGGCAATGAAAAGAACATTTCAACCTTCGAACAGAAAAAGAATAAACAAACACGGATTCCGTTTGAGAATGTCTACGGCAAACGGCCGTCGCGTATTGGCCAGCCGCCGCGCCAAAGGGCGTGCTAAATTGACGGTTTCGGACGAAAGACACCCGTTCTAAACAGTTTGTTTCCAACATATAAAAGAGGCTGTTTCCACGACGAGACAGCCTCTTTTATCATATCCTTATATTATCAGACCGTTCAAAACAGGATATTGGCCGACGCTCCCCATGTGAGCGAATGAATGGTCCTGTTGCCCGACATCGGCTCGACAATGCCCAACGCCGAGGAGGGCGTCAACTGGAATGTGCCCGACGTCGCGGCGTAATCACAGAAAAACCGGGCTCCGAAATTCCGCTTCATCACATACCCTATCGACACACCCGTTGTCCACACAAAACCGTCGTTATCGATTCTTATATCCTCCCGGCCAAGCGAGTGATTGGGGATATAGCTATACCCCGCCAGCGCTTTGCACCCCACCGACAGCCGGTTTGTAAACGGGTAGGAAAAATAAGCGCCGGCCATGGCTCGACCCTCATTGATCGCTTCGAGGGAAATATCGGTGCGGTTTTCGAGGGATACCGGTAGATTCGACACCGTAGCCAACCCGCCGCAACCGATATAGCGGTTAAAGAAATAGGCGCCCTCCACACCTATGCGGCTTCCCACTCCGGTGCGAGCCGTCAGCCCGTCGGCCAGTTCGATCTTCCCCAGTCCCGAGATGAAACCCATATAAAGCCCAAAAAACGACGGCCGTTCCAATAACGGATAGTACCGGGTGTCTTCAAAATTGAGACCCTTATCCTTGAAAATCAAATCGGCCAGATAATACCCCAACTCGGTCGACAGGATACCGATTCCGGCACCGGCCAACACATCGGAGAGCCAATGCCTGTTGTTCAACTGGCGGCTCACCCCCGTTATCGCCGCCATCGTAAAGGCCGAAACGCTATACCACGGGCTGCGGTCGCCATACTCTTTGTGCATCATCATGGCGGTCATGAAGGCCGTCGCCGTATGTCCCGAGGGAAACGACTTGTAATTGCTCCCGTCGGGGCGCTGCACATGAGCCGTATATTTAATCGTATTGACCACCGTGGCCATAATCGCCGCCGAAAAAGCGTCGGAGACCAACATGCGCCCCCACGAACTGCGGCTTTCCACACCGAAGCCTTTCAACCCCAGCATCACCGCGGCCGGAGCATATTGCAAATAATCGTCATACTTGTAATGGAAATTGGGCGCATAGTCGTCACGCAACTGGCGGAACCTGTCACGCCCCGGCATGACCGCCACGCCCGCCACGACCAGCGGCACTCCTATATAGGTCATCTGGAACCACTTCTTCGATGTGATATCAAAGGTTTTCTTGTCGTGCAGCGGCGGGTCGACCAACGGCCGCAAATCGGCCACGCTATCGTTTCCCGTCGTCACGAGCGACACGGCGCCGCCCTTGAAAACCGTCGTCAAAAGCAACACGGCGACCAAACTTCTTACTATGAACTTCATTCTATCAGACTCTTAGCTGTAATAAAAAGACAGAGCAAAGTTCTGCCTTTTATTCCATTTATCCAAAAAACAGGGTCGAATATCTTAAACCGCCACCAATTTACCCAAGGTGACATACCAGATAAATCCCGACACCCGGGGATAACCCATCTCCTCGATCAATTCGACATAGGTGCTTACCTGCTTCTTGTACGAAGCCCGTTCCACGCCTCCGAACTTATAATCCACGACGATAACCTCGTCGCCTGTCTCGACAACCCGGTCGGGGCGATAAAACGAACCGTCGGGTCGCAAAATCTCCCGTTCGGCCCACACTTTCACCCCGGGCGAAAACCACGGTTTCACCCGTTCGTCCGAGAGCCAACGCACGATGTTCCCGCGAGTTTCCGCAGCCTCCCCCTCCGACAATTCGCCCGTATCGACAAACGAGGCAATCGTGTCGTCCACGCCATCGAGCGTCTCGACACCGCTCAAAATCCGGTGCATGAGCGTGCCATACGCCCGGTCTTTCCCCTCGCCGAAAACACCTTTTCCCTGTAATCGCAGGTGAAGCCGCCGCCCCGGGTCGATTGCCCGGTAAGCCCCGGCAAAAACCCGGGAAACCGACGATTGAGACTCCTCCTTCCGGCGCGCCGGGCGCCAGTCGCCGCCGCTCTCGTAGCGCAGTTCCCCGCCATCGCCTCCCTCCGGGAACAAAATCTCGTTCAGCAGCGCCGAGACCTCCCCAAACCGCACCTTTCTCGCCCGGTTTTTAAGAGCCGGAGCAAAAATATGAAGTTCCTCCTCGGCTCGGGTAAAAGCCACATAAGCGATATTGAGGTTATCGATATAGGCGTGCATCTTTTCCCTGAAATATTCGGGAGCGTAATAGGTCTGAGCCAATGATTTTCCATACCGCAACGGCACGATTGGGAGCAAAGAGAAAGGCTTGTCATGGGTACGGCACCAAATAAAGTTGGTCTTGTCGGAACGATGGTTCAGTTCCCAATTGCAAAAAGGAATAATCACCACTTTGAATTCAAGCCCCTTCGATTTGTGAATGGTCATCACCCGCATGGCGTCCTGCTCCTGCGGGGTCGTCACCGACAATTTATCCTCATTGTCGCCCCACCACGTCAGGAAGGAAGCCACGTCGGCCGCATGGTTGCGGCAATACTCCAACACATAATCCTGAAAAGCCTGTATATACACCCGCTCTCCTTCGTTCTCGTCATCGTCCGAGAAACGGGCGATGATGCGTTCGCACATTTCGAACAGCGGTTCTTGGCCGATGCGCTCGACAAATCGCAGAAAATCATCGTCGAGATGAGAGTCCATACGCTCCCGATTCTCGAAATAGGAAAGCATATCGGCCGACTCGTCGCCCCGCGCCGATTTGCGCCGGTTATACTCATACACCGCCACAACCCTGTTCAGCTCTACCGACGGGTCTTGGATATACCGCAAAATCCCTATCACCAAATTGACAAGCGGCGAGTTTTTTATCAACAGCGATTCGCTCGATATGACGTCGTAGCGGTAACGGGTGTCGGTATTCTCGTCGTTCAATCGCAGCAACAAATCCACCAACAGGGTTCCCTCCCGGGCCGTTCTTGTCAAAAAAGTAATATCGCCGGGCGAATATCCCCGGTCTTGCAAATCTTTCAACAAATCGGGGATACGCGACAATGCCTCGTCATAGAAATCGGAATCTTTGTCCGATTCCCACACGGTCACCGAGACACGGCCGCTCCGGGTGCGGTTCGACTCAGCCACCTCCTGCCGGGTATCGGCATAAGCCTTCTCTATTTTTACCTCGAAATCGCCCCCGACCAAGGCCGACTCCTCCACCTCACGCTCCAAATCCTCCTGTAACAACCGGGAAGCCTCGCCGAAGATAAGGTTGTTAAACTCGACCACCCGGGCGCAACTGCGATAGTTCGTGCCCATGGTGCTCTCGCTATACTGCGACGACTTGAACTGCGACTGTATCCCTTCATTGAGCAGCGACCAATCGGAATTGCGCCAGCGATATATGCTTTGCTTCACATCGCCCACAATCAAGTCGGTGTGGCCGTGGCTCAGACTCTCGCCTATGAGCGGAGCGAAATTACGCCATTGCAGATTGGACGTATCCTGAAACTCGTCGATCATGAAATGATCGACCCGGGTTCCTATCTTCTCGTAAATGAAAGGGGCGTCGCTCTCGTTGATAACGGCATTGAGAATGCCGGCCGTATCGGATAGCAACAGCACATTATGCTCCTTTTCATACTCCTCGATGCGGCGGTCTATATCGACCAATATCCCCAAGGCATAAATATATTTCGCACTTTGCACCGCCGTGTTATACCGCACATAAGGAGTCTCAAAGTCGGCCACAATCTCCCGCATCACCGGGTTAAGCTCGGCATACAAGGCCTCGATACAGGCGGGCACATCGCTTTTCCCGAACCAGTTGTCACGATTATCGACATTCGTTCTGAATGTCTGGGTAGGGGGATCTATCCGCCCTGCGGCCAGCTTGGCAAAGTAGAGCGCCCACGAGCGGCTCTTCCCTTTGAACTGCTCGGGAGCGACGCCATGCCGCTCGAGAATCTCCACCGCCGTTTTGCCCAGTTTGCGCAGGAGCGACTCAAACTCGGCGCAAATACGGCGCATCTCCTTCAAATAACTGTCGAGAACCGATTTGTCTTTGATTTGCGCAAGAATCGAAGCGCGGAACATTTTGTAATTCTCCTTCGACAGTTCTCCGGCCAACTCCCGCAAATCGTCTTTCCGTTCGGCTCGGTTTCCCAAGCTCCACCAATTGCCCGACTCGATGCGCTCCTCGGCATAATGAATCAACCAATCGAGCAATCCTCGCTGCCCCGCATCGGACAACTCGGAGTACATGCGGTCGATAGCCGTCGCCGTCACGAAATCGTTGTCCATCTCTATTTCGAAACTTCCTTGCAATCCCACTTCACGAGTGAAGTTCCGCAGAACCTGCTGAAAAAACCGGTCGATCGTACTGATATGGAAATAGGTAAAATCGTGCAGCAACACATACAAAGTCTCGGCGGCGATTCCCTGTATCCGGTCGGGCGGGCAATCAAACAACCGGCATAATTCGCCGAGATACGGCGAACGCTCTGTCTCATGCGCCAGTATATCCAACTGAGCCACGATACGCCGCTTCATCTCCTCGGTGGCCTTATTGGTAAAAGTCACCGCCATGATGCGCCGATGCGCCGAATCGCTCTTTTTGTAAATCCGATAGCGACCCTGCTCGTCTCTATACCCCAGCAACAATTTTATGTATTCGAGCGTAAGCGTATAGGTTTTTCCCGACCCCGCCGAAGCCTTATAAATGTGTAACATATCCTCAAATGATACGAGCCTTGTACCCCTCCGACAACAAAATATCCAACACCTTTTGACGGAAATCGCCCTGTATCAATATCTCTCCGTCTTTGTCCGAGCCACCCACGCCGCATCGGGTCTTCAACACCTTTGCCAGCGATTTCAAGTCCTCGGCTCTACCCACAAAACCGGTAACGAGAGTCACCGATTTCCCGCCCCGATTGCGCTTGTCGAGCGATATACGCAACTGCTGCTTACCCGGTTCCAACGTATCGCACTCTTCCTCCCCTTCGACTTCAAACTTAAAATCGGGATTCGTCGAGTAAACGATATTCAACCGGTCTTTCCAATCATTATTCTTTTTCATCTCCTCGATATACTCAATTATATTTTTTGTAAAAATAGTGAAAGGTGAGCGCAGAGACAAATTGGAAACGAAGTTTTTAAATTTGCTTTTGTCGAACCGCCTCCTATTTTATTTAAACCCCTCCGTCACTGCGTGCCACCTCCCCTATATTTTGCTTCGCAAAACACAGAGGAGGAGTTTAAAAGTATCGCCTTGTCACACAAAGAGGGCGTTTAAAAGAAGGGATAGGCGAGAACTATCTTCACTTCTCCTCTGTGTCACGAAGTGATATAGGGGAGAAACCGAGGGACGGCAGTTCCGAGGAGAGGGGTTAGAGAAAATAACGGCAAGCGAGTCCGGCAGGGAAAACCGCCTTTATCGGGCCGGGAGGGCGCCTGCCGGCGGGGGAATCCGGGCGAGGACTGTCTGAGCGAAGCGAGTTCCGCAGCCCCCGACGGCAGCAGCAGCGACCGAGCGAATATGCCCGATAACAGCGGCGGCGCTTCTTGGTTCGTTCTTCTCGCTGTTGAGAAGAATGAACAAATCCACAGCTTCTCTGCCGAGCGGTTTAGCGGTTTAAATATACAAGACCCGCCACTTGTGCGGTGGCAGGTCTTGGGTGAAAAAGATGTGATAGTATTTTTTTATTTCTTGGCCGCGTTGTATCTCTTGTTCAACAACTCTACGACTTCGTTGGTGATGTCGTATGCGGGGTTGATATAGAGCGTGCTGGCGTTGTTGAAGATGGCTTCGTAGCGTTTGTCGGCGTTGTACTCTTTGATGAAGTTGTTGATGGAGTCGTTCATTTGCATGAGCATTTTTTGTTGTTCCAGCAAGTTCTCATTTTCGAGCCGTTGGGCATACTCTTGCAAGTCGGCGGCTTTCTTTTCCAGTCGTTGATACTCTTGTTGGGCTCTTTCGGGGGAAAGGAAAGCATTGTTTTGATATTTGCGTTGGAAATCGTCTTGCTCGTTTTTAAGTTGGCGAGCTTTTTCGTTGATAGAAGCCCGGGCGTTTTCCTGCTTGTTGATCATCTTTTCGTTGAGATCTTTTGCATAGTTGTATTTGGAGAGCAAAGAATCTACGTTGATGTAAGCGATGGGCAGTTTGTTCCCGAACGAAACGGTTTCGGGCCCGTCGGTTGCGGCTTGATTGGGAGTAGCTTGTTTATTGCCGCATTGTACCATCAAAAAAGATAAGGCAACCACAGCGGTGAGTCGGATTGCAAAAGTAAAAGTCTTCATAATTTTTTATGTATCAGTCTAAATTTTTGTATCGGTTATTGGTGGTTTGTTCGCTTCGTTCCCGGGCGTCGGTCGAGACGGCGCAGGTGATTCCTCTTTCTCGCAACGGCTTACTGTCGCCGATGTGGGAACTTGGGAATTTCCCTCCTTTTACAAAGAAAACTCTTATTCCCAAAAGAAGGACTGCCAAAAGAAGGAACCCCGCGGTAAAAAGCAAAATATTCCACATTTTCACTATATATTAATAATATAGGATGCGCTTCGGCATAATCAAATTGAAAATTTTGTTTTCACTTGTTTCTGCACTCGCCTTTCACTATATTTGTATAGTAAAAGAAAGATAACTCGTATCACTCAAAAATAGGGTCTTACTGTTATCTTTGCTGTGCAAATATAGGAAAGGAAAATGTGATTTTGCTCGAAGAATAAAATTATTTTGCCGACAGAATCGTGAAATGCGCAAGATTTAACATAATTTTCTTCGAATATAGAAAGTTTTGCAATGAGCAAATTGTAACTAAAATATGAAAATATGGAGATAAAAGAACTTAAACCTGCGTCAATTTGGCACTATTTCGATGCCATAACCCGTGTTCCCCGTCCTTCGAAGAAGGAAGACCGTATAAGGGAGTTTTTGTTGAATTTTGCCAAGGAGCAGAATTTGGAAGCCAAGGTCGATAAAACCGGCAATGTGGTGATAACAAAGGCTGCGACTCCCGGCTGCGAAGGCGCGCCTACGGTCATCTTGCAAGCGCATATGGATATGGTGTGTGAGAAGAACGGCGATGTGAAGCACGATTTTGAGCAAGACCCTATCGAAACATATATCGATGGTGAATGGGTGAAAGCACGGGGAACAACGTTGGGTGCCGATAACGGGATAGGCATGGCGGCCGCATTGGCGGTACTTGCCGATAAGGAGTTGAAGCACGGACGGGTACAGGCGTTGTTTACTGTCGATGAGGAGACAGGATTGACCGGAGCTTTCGGGCTGGAAAGCGGTATGATCGACGGCCGCTACCTGCTGAATCTCGATTCGGAGGACGAGGCCGAGATTTTCATCGGCTGTGCCGGTGGTATCGATACGACTTCGACGTTTGCCTATAAACCTATGCCGCTTCCTGCGGACAAGTTTTACTTGCGTGTCGAGGTGAAGAATTTGTTGGGTGGCCACTCGGGCAGCGATATTCATTTGGGACGGGGAAATGCCAATAAATTGTTGGCTCGTTTCTTGTGGTCTTGCATGCGGCGGCATGAGTTGCATTTGTGCGCTATCGACGGCGGCAATTTGCGCAACGCCATACCCCGGGAGGCGATGGCGGTGATTGCCGTGAATCCTGCGGAGAAAGAGGATATCCGTGCCGAACTGAACCATTATGCGGCCGACGTGGCTGCCGAGTTGAGCGGTGTGGACCCCCATGTGACGATAGATATGTCGACGGCCGACACTCCCGAGTTCATGATCGAGGACAGTGTGGCCCGCTCTTTGATATGCGCGCTTTATGTGGCTCCTCACGGTGTTGTGGCCATGAGCCACGATATAGAGGGGCTGGTGGAGACCTCGACCAACTTGGCTTCGGTGAAGATGACCGAGCCGGGGAAGATTGTGGTGGCTACGAGCCAACGCAGTTCGGTCGAGTCGGAGAAATATGATATTGCCTATCAAGTGGAGTGCCTCTTCCGGTTGGCCGGAGCCGAGCCTACGCATGGCGATGGCTATCCCGGGTGGAAACCCAATATGCACTCCCGGATTAAGGATATTGCGGTGACGGCCTATCAAGAACTGTATGGAGTGACCCCGGCTATCAAGGCTATCCATGCCGGTCTTGAATGCGGCTTGTTCTTGACGAAGTATCCGTCGCTCGATATGATTTCATTCGGCCCCACGCTGCGGGGTGTCCACTCGCCCGACGAGATGATGCACATTCCTGCGGTGGAGAAGTTCTGGAACCATTTGGTTCTGATTTTGGAGAAGGTGTCGGCCGAGTAAGGGTCGCCCCGATATAAAGAGAGAGGGACACTCCGCGCGGGGTGCCCCTCTTTTCTTGTTTCATATTGCGGTCGCTTATTTCAAGGCGAAGTTGCCATAGCGGGCAGCCTCTTGATAGGCCATTACGCCCGATTGCGAAAGCTCTACGATCATGTCGTTGCCGTCGGCTCCAATCATTTTTACATGGTTGGCGTCGATAAAGGTCATAAGTTTTGTCGTTTCGCCGTTGGCCGATACAGACCAAGAGTTGTCGTTGCTGTCGAATACGAACCCGATGGTGGAGTTGTTGGCTTTGTTGGTGATGGTATAGCCGTTTTGGTCGGTTGTTACCAAATAAGTGTCGCCGTTTTGTCCTTTCATTTCTTGGGTCGATTGGGCGATTACATTGTTGCCGCTCCAAAATTCGATAGAGTTGAAGATAATAGCGTCGGCGGCTACTGTGAGTTCATATACCGGAATGATATGCAGGGCGATAAACACAAGCTCGTTTACAAATTTGTTTCCTATACTTTCGTTCCAGCCGAGGACTTTGTTCGTCAATTTGAACGAACCGATACAAGAGGAAAAGCATACGGTAGCACATAGCGCTACGGCAATAACCATGTTTAATTTGTTCCTTTTCATTGCGTTAAATTTTTAAGTTAGAAAATATCAATATAGTATTCGTATTCCGAAAAAAATCGAAAACCGCAACTCTGTGAGAGCTGCCGTATTGCCATTTTATTATTACAAAGATAGAAATTTTTTGGAAACGCAGTCGTTATAGGGGGATTTTTTCTTGGTACAATTTATAATAGCGGAGTACCTCGTGCACATAGGCGGTGGTTTGCCGGCCTTTGAAGTAGCCGAATTTGCATACTTCGTCGTTGAAATATTCGGGATTGCTTTTAAGCAGCACAAATTGGCTCACGTTGTCGTCCCACACATAGGGGTCTTTCCCGTATTTCTTGGCCAGGGCCATGGCGTCGAATATATGGCCTATGCCACCGTTATAAGCGGCCAGAATGAATTTCAGCCGTTCGTTTTTGTCGGTGATTTTCGAGAAACTTTTGTTGAGCGATTGTATGCTTTTTACAGCGGCTTCGATGTTTTTCTCGGGGTTGGTGATTTCGTCGGGAGATAGCCCGAAAGCCTGCGCCGTGCGGGGCATCAGCTGCATGAGCCCTCTCGCTCCGGCCCACGATACGGCGAGGGTGTCGAAGTGCGATTCGTTGTAGGCTTGCGCGGCCAATATGCGCCAGTCCCAGTCGATGAGGCGGGCGTATTTTTTGAACAGGTCGTCGTAGATAGATATTTGTCCTTTCGAGACCGACAGCATGGCCGAGGCGGGGAGTGTTTTGCTCAACTCGAAGTATCGGCGGGATATGCTTCGGTAAGAGGGCGATTTTTGGTTTTCTTTCACCCATTGGTCTATGGCGCGGGCGAGTCCCGGCGATTGCTTGCTTACAGCCCATGAGGCTCTTTGCGGGAAGCTGACTTTCAAGTGAATGTCTATGTTGTTGTAGTAGGTGCGGTTCAACTGGGCGAGGTTGTTGTCGGCAAGGGTGTAGGGTATCTCTCCGGTCGAGACCATTTCGATGAGCTCTTCGGTGACTACGGTGTCTTTGTCGATGTGGTGTATGTGTATTCCTCCGCCCAATTCGTTGTTGAGGTTTTTGATGCGGTCTTCATATTTCGAGCCGGCTTCGACATAGATGTCTTTCCCGATTAAGTCGACCACGTCGTTGACCATTTCGTTTTTGGGTCTCCGGGGTTGAATGAGCACTTGGTGTGTGACGCTCTCGGCGCCGCAGTATAGCCACTCGTCTTTGGCGTCGCCGATGATGGGCAGTTCGTATGCGATAATGTCGCCTTCTCCTTTTTGGAGCATCTCGGTGAGGTGCGTGATGTTGTCGGCGATGATTACGGTGGTTTTCAGGTTGTAGTGGTCGGCAAACTGTTTGATGCGCTCGTATTCATACCCCATCTCTTCACCCCGGTAGATAAAATAGGAGGTGGAACTGTATAGGGTGAGTACCCGCAATTCGCCCCGCTGGCAGATGGAATCGAAATCGTCGGGCGCCGACTCGGACACCTGTTTCTTGCTGCCTCCTCCGCAGGCCGCAAGGAGAATCGACAGTAGCAGCGTAGCTATCCAACAAGATGCCGTCGTTCGCATAGGCTTCAACCGTTGAGCTTGTGCGAGATGAAGTTGGTCATAATCTCGATGGCGACCGAGTTGTGCCCGCCTTGCGGGATAATGATGTCGGCATACCGCTTGGTAGGCTCGATGTGTTGCAGGTGCATGGGTTTCAGAACCCGTTCATAGCGTTCGATGACCATTTCGACGGTGCGTCCCCGCTCGATGATGTCGCGGTTGATGACCCGGATAAGGCGGTCGTCGGCGTCGGCGTCGACAAAGACTTTCATATCCATCATGTTGCGCAACTCTTCGTTGCAGAGTATGAGAATGCCTTCGACGATAACGATGTCGCGGGGTTCGACCCGTATGGTCTCTTTGGAGCGTGTGCAGGTGAGGAACGAGTAGATGGGCTGCTCGATGGGGCGGCCGGCTTTCAGCTCTTTCAAATGTTTTACCAGCAAATCGAAGTCGATGGCCGCGGGCTCGTCGAAATTGATATTCTGCCGTTCTTCTACGGGCACATGGCTGCTGTCCCAGTAGTAGGAGTCTTGCGGAATAACGGCAGTCTGTCCGGCGGGAAGGCTCTCGATAATTTTTCTTACAACGGTGGTTTTTCCCGACCCGGTTCCACCGGCTATTCCTATGATCAACATGGTATGACGCGATTAAGAGGTAAAACGAAAAATTTTTTATTTGTATTCAAATCGTCCTTTTTCCGATTCGATGATGAGTTCATTTTGGGGGGCGGGCATGGTGTAGCCTACGACGCGGGCGTCGATGCCGAATGATTGGCTGATGTCGATGACCCTTTGGGCGTCGGCGGCGTCGACATAGATTTCCATGCGGTGTCCCATGTTGAAAACTTTGTACATTTCGTGCCAGTCGGTACCCGATTGTTCCTGTATGATGTTGAAGAGCGGGGGTATGGGGAAGAGGTTGTTTTTTACGACTTTCATATTTTCTACAAAGTGCATGACTTTGGTTTGCGCGCCGCCCGAGCAGTGTACCATACCGTGGATTTTCGGACGCATCTCGTCGAGCATTTTCTTGATGACGGGGGCATATGTGCGGGTGGGCGAGAGAACCAGTTTCCCGGCGTCGATTCCCAGCCCGGCTATTTGGTCGGTGAGCTTCAGATTGCCCGAATATACCAGTTCGTCGGGCACGGCGTTGTCATAGCTTTCGGGATACTTCCCGGCGAGGTATTTGGCGAATACATCGTGGCGGGCCGAGGTGAGCCCGTTGCTGCCCATGCCGCCGTTGTAGTTTTTCTCGTAGGTGGCTTGTCCGTAAGAGGATAGTCCCACGATTACGTCGCCCGGGAGAATGTTGCCGTTCGATATGACATCTTTGCGCTTCATGCGGCAGGTGACCGTGCTGTCGACGATGATAGTCCGCACCAAGTCGCCCACATCGGCGGTCTCGCCGCCGGTGCTGTATGCGTTCACTCCCAGCTCGCGCAACTCGGCGAGCAGTTCCTCGGTACCGTTGATAATGGCCGATATGACTTCGCCGGGAACAAGGAGCTTGTTCCGCCCGATAGTCGAGGACACGAGTATGTTGTCGGTGGCGCCCACGCACAGCAGGTCGTCGATGTTCATGATGAGGGCGTCTTGCGCGATACCTCTCCACACGCTCAGGTCGCCGGTCTCTTTCCAATACATATAGGCCAGCGACGATTTGGTGCCGGCGCCGTCGGCGTGCATGATGTTGCAATATTCGGGGTCGCCTCCCAGTATATCGGGGATTATTTTACAGAAGGCTTTGGGGAATATGCCCTTGTCGATATTTTTGATGGCGTTGTGAACGTCTTCTTTCGAAGCCGACACGCCGCGCAGGTTGTAACGTTGGTCGTTCATATTTGGGAGATTGAATAATTACAAAATTAGTGCAAAAAAGGTATTGGGTGCAAACTTGTGGCTATAAAATGAATGACAAATATATAAATATCACGGGCGAGGCGATCAATTCGCTGTCAAACCGGTCGAGTATCCCGCCGTGTCCCGGGAGTATTTTCCCGGAGTCTTTTACTCCGGCCGTGCGTTTAAGAAGCGATTCGCACAGGTCGCCCCATGTCGAGAATATAGAGGTAAGTATGCCCATGCCTATCCATTGGGGGGTGGTGAGTATGCCCGGTATCAAGTAGTTCAGGCAGGAAGCCAGAATGATGCAAAACACCAAGCCTCCGAAAAATCCTTCCCATGATTTTTTGGGCGATATGCGCTCAAACAGCCGGTGCTTGCCGAGGGTGCAGCCTACGATATAGGCTCCCGTATCGTTTGTCCATACGAATACAAACAGGGCCATGAGCAAGTATTCGGGGTGACCCAGCAGGAGTTGCAACTCTTTGCCGTATCCCCACACGCTCAACAGCGCCAGCGGCAGTACCACATATATCTGCCCCAAGATGCTGTATGCCCACCCGGCGACGGGCGATTTGTCGGGCGATTTGTAGAGTTGAATGATAGGGCGTGCCGCAACGTAGATGAGGTAGGTGAGTATGGCCGCTTTTTGCATGTTGGCGGGAATTTGTCCCGAAAAGGAGAATATGGCCAGAAATAGGGCGCAGGCTCCTGCCATGTCGACGACAAACAGCCCTTGGTCAAACCTCCGGCCGAGTTGCGTTAAGTTGAGGAACTCGATGTAGCCGAGTAGCGCGATGATTCCGAAAACGATGAGAAAAGTGTAGGCTCCTGCCAAAACAGCAGCCGTGATGATCGAGATGAATAAAATCCCGGTTAAGGTTCGAGTCAATAAATTTTTCACGGTCTTTTATTTTTGATGAATCGTTTTACAAATATAGTGAAAGTCGAAAGCAAAAAAATCAAGTTTACTTGATTTTTTTGCTGAGGCGCATCCTGTATTCTCTAAATATAGTGAAAGTCGAGTACAATACAAAGAGCTCGCTCAATTTGTATTGTCGAGGCGCCTCCTGTATTCTATATTACTATGTATATCCATTTAAAAAAATTGGGTCGTTCGATTTTCTTTTGGGCTTGTTCACAAAAAAGAGGTATGGAAAATCCAGTACCTCTTTTTTGGTAAACGGTAAACCTCCGTTCTATGGGTTGTTATTCTTGGCTGTTTGTGCTCTGCTCCTTTTCTTCGCCGGAGCCTTCGGGAGGAGTGTCTTCGGCCGTGTTCTCGGTCGATTTTGGGGCTTCTTCTTTCGAGTCGGCTTTTTCCTCTTCTTGCTTGGCGGCTTCTTCGTTCTGCAAGATTTCCTCGGTGCGGGATACCCACGGGCGTTTACCGAAGATGTGTTCGACATCTTCGGCGAAGATTACCTCGCGGGTGAGCAGCACCTCGGCCAGTTGCGCGTGTTTATCGGCGTTTTCCCGAAGAATCTGTTTAGCTCGTTCGTATTGCTCGTTGACGATTTTGCTCACTTCGTCGTCGATAAGTTTTGCGGTATCTTCGCTATACGGTTTGGTGAATCCGTACTCTTGGCCGGTGGAGTCGTAGTAGGAGAGGTTGGGCAGTTTGTCGCTCATTCCGAAGTAGACAACCATAGCGTATGCCTGTTTGGTGACTCTTTCCAAGTCGTTCGAGGCTCCGGTGGAGATGCGTCCGAGGAATACCTCTTCGGCGGCTCGTCCGCCCAGTGTGGCGCACATTTCGTCGAGCATTTGTTCCCGGGTCGTGATTTGTCGCTCTTCCGGCAGATACCAAGCGGCGCCCAGCGCCCGGCCTCTCGGGACAATGGTCACTTTGATGAGCGGGTTGGCATATCTCAGCAGCCAGCTGATCGAAGCATGTCCGGCCTCGTGTATGGCGATAGAGCGTTTTTCTTCCTGAGTAGTGATTTTAGAGCGTTTCTCCAATCCGCCCACGATACGGTCGACGGCATCCATGAAGTCTTGCCGCTGTACGCTCTTTTTGTTTTTTCGCGCGGCGATAAGCGCGGCTTCGTTGCAGACGTTGGCGATGTCGGCGCCCGAGAATCCCGGGGTTTGGCGCGCCAGCAGGTCTACATCGACCGACTCGTCGATTTTTACATTGCGCAGGTGCACTTTGAATATGGCCTTGCGGTCGTTCAACTCGGGGAGCTCCACATAGATTTGACGGTCGAAACGCCCCGCGCGTAAGAGCGCTTTGTCCAAGATGTCGGCGCGGTTGGTGGCGGCCAGGATGATGACTCCGCTGTTCGAGCCGAATCCGTCCATTTCTGTTAAAAGCTGGTTAAGCGTATTCTCACGCTCGTCGTTGGAGCCCATGTTGGGGTTTTTCCCACGAGCCCGTCCCACGGCGTCGATTTCGTCGATAAATACGATACACGGGGCTTTTTCTTTGGCTTGCCTGAAAAGGTCGCGCACCCGCGAGGCGCCTACGCCCACAAACATCTCTACGAAGTCCGAGCCCGAGAGGGAGAAGAACGGTACGTTGGCTTCGCCGGCCACGGCTTTTGCCAATAATGTTTTTCCCGTTCCCGGGGGGCCTACGAGCAAGGCGCCTTTGGGTATTTTACCACCGAGGTCGGTATATCGGCTGGGGTGTTTGAGAAATTCGACAATCTCTTCTACCTCCTGTTTGGCTTCGGAGAGGCCGGCCACATCGTCGAAAGTCACTTTCACGGCGCCGTCCTTGTCGAATAGCTGGGCTTTGGCCTTGCCCACGTTGAAAACGCCTCCGCTACCTCCACCGCCTTGATTGGACATGCGGCGTGCCAGATAGATCCAAAATATAATAAAGAATATAATGGGGCCTATCGACCACAATATAGTGGAGATGTCGCTGCTGTTTTCGTAATAGACTTCGGCGTTGAACCCGTTTTCTTTTTTCCAGTTGTCGAGGGTTACGGCAAAACTGTCGCCCGAGGGAATGTTTGTATAGACGGTAGGGTGACCCACGATTTCGTCGGTTTTGAATACGGCTTTGGCCGTGCTGTCATTCAGTTGGGCTTCTGCATAACCCTTCTTGGCAAAGACGGTCAACCGGGAGATTCCGCCCTCTTTGGCGATTCTTTCAAATTCGGTCCAGTTCACCTCTTTGCTCATGGAACTGTCGTTGATGTAGTAGAGTCCAAACAGCGAAAGGGCAATGATCGCATACATCCAATACAAGTTGAATCGCATTCCTTTCTTTTTAGGACCTAATGGAGACATGTTGTTTCCCATATATAGTTGTATAATGTGCTAAACGGTATGTACAAAAATCATTCCAAGTCGGGAATCTCTGCCAATTTGGCGTCATTCCACAACTGTTCGAGTTTATAGTAGTTCCGATACTCCGGTAGGAAAACGTGTGCCAATACGCTGCCATAGTCGATAATGATCCATTGGCTGTTTTGGTATCCGTCGTATCCGAAAGGTTTTATTCCTGTATTTTGCTGAACATATTCCCGCACACTGTCGGCGATGGCTGCGACCTGGGTGGTCGATTGCCCTTCGCATATCACGAAGTGCGAGGTGGCTGCCGCTTCTATTTTCGACAGGTCTACGGTCGTAATTTTCTTCCCTTTTTTCTCTTGAATGCCTTCTACAATAGCTTTTATTAATTGCTTTTCGTTCATCTGTTTAATGCGTATAGAATCTCACCTTGCAAAGATAATGCGATTTTTTCGATTTCAAGGAGGAAGGCTTGTTATAAAATTGAGGGTTTAGTTAAAACTCCTTTTTATTTATAGGAGGAGTGCAGATACTTTAAACTCTCCCTCTGTGTTTCCTGCAATCGGCAAGAGGCGATACATTTAAACTCCTCCTCTGTGTGGCGTCAGCCATATAGGGGAGACACCGAGGAGAGGGGTTGAAAAAATAGCAAACATGTCCGGCAGGGAAAACCGCCTTTATCGGGCCGGGAGGACGCCTGCCGGCGGAGGAAACAGGGCGAGGACTGTCTGAGCGAAGCGAGTTCCGCAGCCCCCGACGGCGGCAGCGGCGGCCGAGCGAATAAGCCCGATAACAGCGGCGGCGCTTCTTGGTTCGTTCTTCTCGCTGCTGAGAAGAATGAACAAATAGAAATCCTCTGTGTTTTGCAAAGCAAAATATAGGGGAGGTGGCACGCAGTGACGGAGGGATTTAATACATTAATATACAGGTTTTTAATATCCCGGTTTTTATCACCTCCCATTTAAACTTCTCCCCGTGTTTGCTGTAATATAGTAAGGGATAGTTTAAACTATTCCCCCTTTTTCATGGCTTCGTAGGGAATATTGCCTATTTGTGCCGCGGTTTCGGAAAAAGAACTATATACCGACCCCCACATGCGGCAAGTATGCGAGAGCAGATACAACTCGACGAGCGCCTCACGAATCCCCTCGACACTGTTGCGGTCGGCTTTTTGAGCCGAGAAAAACACCCGGTCTCCAAACTGCCGGGTAATTCGGCGCTTATCCTCCTCGGAATCGGTGGCAAGATAAAAAGTTGTATCGCTGTTTCTCCTCAATTCCTCTTCCATACGGTCGATAAACAGGTGTGTGGGACTTTGGGCGATAGAGACGGCGTTGTCGGTACGGCGAATATGTATGCCTATCGTGTTCGACCCGAACCGGCTTCGCCGAGCGTCGATTTCCCCGGCAAGGCTCGGTTGCGGTTTAAATATGGCATACGGTTTCCATTCGGTGTCGGGGGAATAAAATTGGACAAAAGAGGCGATATATACCGTTTTATTCTCGGCCCAACGGCAAAAATCGAAATCTCCTTGAACGAGTTTCGGCACTTGCGCCTCATAGATGCAGCTGTCGAACAGCCATTTTTGAGGAAGACGGGGTATAAAAAAGTTTTTCCGCCGAGGCCGGTCATAGAGAAACAAATCGGCCTTCGAGGCTTCCACGACAGTCACCGTGGGAATGTCGAACGGCTCGAACAGTTGATCGAACCGGCAATTCAACCCGCAATCTTTGAACCAGACAATCCGCAACTCGCTGTGTGTTTTCAGGCTCAGCGCCACGGCCGAATCGATTGCCCTCATACGATTGGCCAACCCGCCCACCGGGACAAGATATATACGGCTTCTTTTCATATAATATTATCATTTCAACAATATTTGCAAAGTTAAAACGCATATTTTTAAAATGAGTCATAAACACACGACTAATTTATTCTATATATTGTCTTTGCGGCTTCAAAAAAGATACATTCTTAGCTCGCTCCACAGGATGGGCGGCAACGAGTATTCATGGATAGAAATAGAATATGGGATTTTAAGGGGAATTTAATATCTGGTTTTTGGCTCTTTGAAAAAAAAACACGAACTTTGCCACTTCAAAAACAAGATACAAACGAATATCAACAAACATAGTTTACAATGAAGAAAAGTGCACTTCAAACCGCTCGCGCTTCGTATCAGCCCAAGCTGCCCGAAGCCATTAAAAACGGCGTAACCATCGTCGAAGGAAAAGCCACACAATCGGTGGCCGACCAAGAGGCTATCGCCAAGTTATTCCCCAACACATACGGTATGCCGGTACTTCGTTTCGAGGCAGCCGCCAAGAAGGAATATCCCGCCATCAACGTGGGCGTGATTCTTTCGGGTGGTCAGGCTCCCGGCGGACACAATGTGATTTCGGGTCTTTTCGACGGGCTCAAAGCTATGAATAAAGACAGCCGCCTTTTCGGCTTCCTGCTGGGCCCGGGCGGACTTATCGACCATAAATACATGGAACTTACAGCCGATATTATCGACGATTACCGCAACACCGGCGGCTTCGACATCATCGGCTCGGGACGTACCAAACTCGAGACAAAAGACCAATTCGACAGTGGCCTCGAGATAATCAAGGAGTTGGGTATCAAAGCCGTGGTAATCATCGGCGGTGACGACTCCAACACCAACGCCTGCGTATTGGCCGAATATTACAAACAAATCGGCGCCGGTGTACAAGTAATCGGTTGCCCCAAAACCATCGACGGCGACTTGAAAAACGAGATGATCGAAAGTTCTTTCGGATTCGATACCGCTTGTAAAGTTTACTCCGAGGTGATCGGCAACATTCAACGCGACTGCAACTCGGCCAAGAAATATTGGCACTTCATCAAACTGATGGGACGTTCGGCTTCGCACATCGCTCTCGAATGCGCCTTGCAGACTCAACCCAACATCTGCTTGATCTCCGAAGAGATTGAAGCCAAACAAATGACCCTCGACGACGTGGTGAACTACATCGCCGAGATCGTGGCCGCCCGTGCCGCGCAAGGCAACAACTTCGGCACCGTATTGATTCCCGAAGGCCTCATCGAGTTTATCCCCGCCATGAAACGCCTCATCGCCGAGTTGAATGACTATCTGGCCAAGAATGGAGCCGAGTTTGCCATGATTAAAAAATCGGAGCAAATCAATTACATCATCAACCACCTCTCTCCCGAGAACTCGGCTATCTATGCCAGCCTGCCCGAGGGAGTAGCACGTCAGCTCACACTCGACCGCGACCCTCACGGAAACGTGCAAGTATCGCTCATCGAAACCGAGAAACTGCTGGGCGAAATGGTCGCACGACGCTTGGCCGACATGAAAGCCGAAGGCAAATATGTAGGAAAATTTGCTACCCAATACCATTTCTTCGGATACGAAGGCCGTTGCGCCGACCCCTCCAACTTCGACGCCGACTATTGCTATTCGCTGGGATACACCGCAGCGTTGTTGGTAGGCGAAGGGAAAACAGGATATATGTCGTCGGTTCGCAACACCACCAAACCGGCCAGCGAATGGGTTGCCGGTGGTGTGCCCGTAACCATGATGATGAACATGGAACGCCGTCACGGCGAAATGAAACCGGTAATCCAAAAAGCGCTGGTTCGCCTCGATGGTGCCCCCTTCAAATATTTCGCCGCCCATCGTCAAGAATGGTCGATGAATACCTGCTATGTATATCCCGGTCCTATCCAATACTTTGGCCCCACCGAAGTATGCGACCAGCCTACCAAGACCTTGATGTTGGAGCAGAACGGCACTCTCTAATGTGCGAAAAAGGGCGTCATGCCCGTTATCAATAACCTAACAAAAAATCCGCACTTGCGGCTTGCAAAATCCCCCGACCCGGAGCGTTCCGGGCCGGGGGTATTTTTTATCGGGAAATCGTCATATTCACAAAATGAGTCCCGCATTCACTTCCACAAACGTGCCTGCGACGCTGGAAATATATCGTGTGCGTCCCCAAAAAGACTCAAACACACCGCCTCATATTCACAACCGTTCCCCGGGGGAGGTGTTACAAACTCTCATACGGCAAGTCAAAAGCCTCGGCGACAGCTCGATAAACAATCTTGCCGTCGACGATATTCAACCCTTTGTATAAGGCCTCGTCATCGGCACAAGCCTTCTGCCAACCCTTGTCGGCCAGTTGTATCGCATAAGGCAGCGTAGCGTTGGTCAGCGCCAGTGTCGACGTAGCCGAAACCGCTCCGGGGATATTGGCCACACAATAATGGATTATCCCGTCGACCTCATACACCGGCTCGGAATGGGTAGTCGGGTGGGAAGTCTCGAAACAGCCGCCTTGATCGATAGCCACATCGACCAGCACCGAGCCCTTCTCCATCAGCGACAACATATCGCGGGTAATCAAATGAGGAGCCTTGGCGCCGGGAATGAGCACGGCACCAATCACCAAATCGGTCGTGGGAAGCTCGGCTCGGATATTAAATTCCGAAGAATACAAAGTCTTGATATTGGCCGGTTTTATCTCATCGATATGCCGCAAGCGTGGTAACGAAAGGTCGGTAATCGTCACCTCGGCACCCATACCGGCAGCGATTCGAGCCGCGGCATAGCCCACCACTCCGGCACCAATCACCAGAACCTTGGCCGGATTCACGCCCGGCACACCGCCCATCAGTTTTCCCTTTCCACCTTGTGGCCGCTCCAAAAAACGGGCGCCCTCTTGTGTAGCCATGCGGCCGGCCACCTCCGACATGGGAATCAACAGTGGCAAGCTGTGGTCTTTCAACTCTACCGTCTCATAGGCCAAACAGGTAGCTCCGCTCGCCAGCATGGCATCGGTCAACTTCCTATCCGACGCAAAATGGAAATAGGTAAACAGCAACTGCCCCTTGCGTATGAGCCGATATTCGGGCTCGATAGGCTCCTTGACCTTCACAATCATCTCGGCGATCGCATACACATCCTCGATCGTGTCCACGATTTTAGCGCCCACACGCTCATATTGGCTATCGGCAAAACCGCTGTTCACACCAGCATTTTTCTGGACATAGACCGTATGGCCTCGTTTTACCAACTCGTTGACACCCGCGGGAGTCATACCCACACGATTCTCGTTGTTCTTAATTTCTTTGGGGATTCCTACAATCATAGCTTAAGATTTATACGATTAAGATTAAATTCGGTTGAAAGATACGGAATTTATTTGGGAAATACTCCATATCCGACAGCTATTTTTTTGACCCACCGGGAAAGAAAATCAAGAAAGAATACGCCCCTGCTCCCCATCGGGGGAAATAAAAAAGAGCCGCATATCCACTGCGACTCTCCTTTATATAATCACCTATATTCTCTCAAAAAGGCAGATCATCGGTTGGCGAAGGAGCCAAATCGGGAGCGGCCGAAGCCGGCGGGAACGGCGGAACCTCGTTGGCCATCGGCGGCATATCGGGCACTCCCTGCGCGGCAGCGGCCGATTTCTCTATTTTCCAAGCCCGCACATCGGTGTACCAACGCCCATTGAACTCACGGCTTTCGAGATCGAAGCTCACGGTCACATCATCGCCTATCGCCGCAGGATACTGGTCAACCTTGTCGCCAAACAAATTGAAACAAACTTTACGAGGGTATTGTTCCTCAGTTTCCAAAACATACTCTTGCTTTTTCCACGCATTCCCCGCTTTCGAAACTCCCTCTTGCAGAGGCAATACATGGATTATTCTTCCTTTTATTTCCATACTCTTTGAGCTACTGTGTAGTTAATTGGTGACAAATATAGTGAAAGGTGAGTACAATACAAAGAGCTTGCTCAATTTGTATTGTCGAACCGCATCCTGTATTACCTTCCTTTTAAGTTCCCTTTTTGCTTGTAGCAGGCGGTACATTTAAACTCCTCCCCTGTGTTTTGCGGAGCAAAATATAGGGGAGGTGGCACACCGTTGACGGAGGGGTTTAATACTTTCTACTTAGTGTTTTAACTTTTTACGGAGAGGTTAAAAAAAGATAGATTCCGAGAAAGAGTCTAATAAAAAAAGAGCGGCAGGTTGTCGCCCTGCCGCCCATACGATTTACCTAAAAAGAGAAGCTATTTCACGATCACTTTCTGTGACCGCTCCCCGGTGCGTACAAAATACACGCCTGCGTCGGCCAGCGACACGGTCGATTCATCGCCCATATAGACCAGTTGCCCCGTGGCGGTATATACCCGGTAGGTATCTGCGTTGTTCTCGACATGCAGGGTGCGGCCGACGACATAGATGCGGGTCGATTCGCCGGACAGCGCCTCCATGCCGGTGGATACGGCCTCGAACTGGCGTCCCTCGGTGTCTCCCCTATATCACTTCGTGACACAGAGGAGAAGTGTGAATTTCTATTTGTTCATTCTTCTCAGCAGCGAGAAGAACGAACCAAGAAGCGCCGCCGCTGTTATCGGGCTTATTCGCTCGGTCGCTACTGCCGCCGTCGGGGGCTGCGGAACTCGCTTCGCTCAGACAGTCCTCGCCCCGGTTCCTCCGCCGGCAGGCGCCCTCCCGGCCCGATAAAGGCGGTTTTCCCCTGCCGGACACACTTGCCGTTATTTTTTTTAACCCTTCTCCTCGGGACGAATGTCCCGAGGTTTCTCCCCTATATCGTTCCACGACACAGGGAAGAAACGTGAATAGATTTCGCCTTACCCTTCTTTTAAATGCCCTCTCTGTGTTTCCAGCAAACGGCAAGACGGTGCATTTAAACTCCTCCTCTGTGTTTTGCGAAGCAAAATATAGGGGAGGTGGCACACCGTGAAGGAGGGGTTTAAATGTTTCTATAACAATTATTTATTCCCTTAAAATTCAACCCATCTCCTCGGGCGGAGGGGGTTAAACAATTCAGAACCGGAGGAATTTAAATGCCTTAACTTCCCCGGCGTTTGTTTCCCTCAATCCCTTTGGCGAGCCGTACAAATGCTTCCCGGCACTGCCCGGCTGATATGGGGCATACCGTCAACATCGTATTCTCGGTGAATGCACTATTTTTTGCAAAAACTTTCGGCGAACCCGAAAAATGTATTATATTTGCCCCCGTTTTTACGGGAACAACCCTATGGAGTGATGCTCGAGTGGTTGAAGAGGCACGCCTGGAAAGCGTGTATACGCCAAAAGCGTATCGGGGGTTCGAATCCCCCTCCCTCCGCCGAAAGCCGTTGCGACAGTGTCGTGGCGGCTTTTTTATTGTAGGGAAGTTGACTTCGGGGATATCCCCGAAGACGGGGCCATCGAGAGGTTGTGCTTGTATAGGCATGGCCTCTTTGATTGTGATTTGGGGGTGGGGATAAGGGAATATAGCTTTAAATATTGTTGAAATATAAAAAAATGACTATCTTGGCAGACCTTAAACCGGAATTATGAAGCGATTGAGAATCTATGAAGAGAACCCGAACGAGGGAGAGATTGAGAAGGCGGTGAGGGTGCTGCGCGACGGGGGGGTGGTGATTTATCCTACCGACACGATTTATGCCCTTGGCTGCGATGCCCTCAATGTGCGGGCGGTGGAGCGGATTTGCCAGATAAAGGGTATCAACCCGCAGAAGGTAAACCTGTCGATTATCTGCCGGGAGTTAAGTTGGGTGAGCGAGTATGCCAAGTTGAGCAACTACTATTTCAAATTACTCAAACGCAATCTCCCGGGAGCCTTTACTTTTATCTTGCCTACGAGCGTGTCGTTGCCCAAGATTTATAAGAACCGCAAGACCGTGGGGATTCGTATCCCCGACAATGCCATCACGCTGGCGCTGGTCGAGGCGCTGGGCAACCCGCTGTTGACCACTTCGGTGGCGGTCGACGAGGAGGAGCCCGAGTATGGCACCGATCCCGAGTTGATTGCCGAGCGTTACGAGTCGGTGGTCGATATGATTATCGATGGGGGCGAAGGCGGTTCTATCCCCTCGACTACGGTCGATTGCACGGGCGACGAGCCTGTGGTGCTGCGCGAAGGAAAGGGCGAGTTGCAGGAATGGTAATGTGTGGCGCAATGTCCGTAGAGGGAGCGTGTATGGTTAAGAGAAATTCACTTAAAAGAATATGCAAAGTTTATCAAAATTTAATTGTGGAATTTTTTCCATAATGTCGAAATAGTTGTAAATTTGCAGGAGATAGGAAAAAGAAAAGGAAAAAATAAATATGATATACTAACCATTAATAAACCAAACAATTATGTCAAAAGTATCGGTTATCGGAGCCGGAAACGTGGGCGCCACTTGTGCAAACGTTTTGGCATTTAGAGAAATTGCAGATGAAATCGTTTTGCTCGACATCAAAGAAGGTGTTTCGGAAGGCAAAGCCATGGATATGATGCAGGCCGCTGTTACAGCAGGATTTGCATCGCGTATCAAAGGTGTGACCAACGACTATGAGGCTACTGCCAACTCAGACATGGTGGTAATTACTTCGGGTATTCCTCGTAAACCGGGTATGACTCGCGAGGAGTTGATCGGGGTGAATGCCGGTATCGTGAAATCGGTGGTTGAGAATGTATTGAAACATTCGCCCAATGCCGTTATCTTGTGTGTGAGCAACCCGATGGATACGATGACTTATTTGATTCATAAGGTATCGGGGCTTCCCAAAAACCGCATCATCGGTATGGGTGGCGCATTGGATAGCTCGCGTTTCAAATATTATTTGAGCAAAGCCTTGAACGCCAATTTGGGTGAGGTTGAAGGTTTCGTTATCGGTGGCCACGGCGACACGACGATGATTCCTGTAACCCGTTACGCCACTTATAAAGGCATTCCCGTATCGGAGTTCTTGAATGAAGAGGCTTTGCAAAAAGTGGCTGCCGACACAATGGTGGGCGGCGCTACGTTGACCGGATTGCTGGGCACTTCGGCATGGTATGCTCCGGGCGCCGCTTCGGCTGCCGTAGTGGAGGCTGTGTTGGGCGACCAGAAACGTATGATTCCTTGCAGCGCTTTGCTGGAAGGTGAGTATGGCGAAAGCGACCTTTGCATCGGAGTTCCTTGTGTATTGGGCCGCAACGGTATCGAGAAAGTGGTTGAACTGAACTTGAACGCCGCCGAGAAAGAGGCATTTGCCAAGAGTGCGGCTGCTGTTCACAAAACCAACGCCGCTCTTGCCGACGCTTTGAAATAAGAATAGAATAACGTTTTATTGAAGGGGCTGTGTCAAAATGATAAATTTTGGTGCAGCCCCTTTGGTGTGTTAGAGATAAAGTGCAAGGCTTTGAGGGTGAGGCTCCTTTTCAATGTTTTATCGTTCTGCCATATCAATGAGAAAAAATGAATAAAAATGGGGCGGATTAATAAATAATTTAAATTTTTTGCTATATTTGCATAATATGACTCGAAAGATATTCATATTAGGGGGTGTAGCCTTGTGGTTAGGCTTGTTTGTTTTGACCGCTTGCAGGGGAGGCGGCGAGAGATCGCCGGGAAGTGTGCCTGCCGGGTTGCTTCGTGAAGGCGACCTTGCGTTTCGAAGGGGGACAGGTTTGACAAGCCGGGTCGTGCTGGCGGCCGATAAAGGCGGGGCTTATTCCCATGTGGGTATTCTTTCCCGGAGCGAAGGGGAGTGGTTTGTCATACATGCCGTGCCGGGGGAGCCCGACTATGAAGGCGATGAGGACCGAGTGAAGATGGAGCCGATCGAGGCTTTTTTTGCCCGAGGGCGGGCTTCGAGTGGTGCGGTGATGAGGGTGGCAGCCTCGTCCGATGTCGCCGGGAGAGCGGCCCGACATGCGTTGTCGCTGTTTCGTGCCGGCGTTTTGTTTGATCACGAATATGACCTGACGGATACCGTGAAGATGTACTGCACCGAGTTGATAGACTATGTATATAAGAGCGAGGGAATCGACTTGTCCGAAGGGCGTTTGAGCCGGATAAATATACCGGTTCTCAGTGGGGATTACCTCTTGCCAAACGATATCGTACAGAGCGACAAGCTCAGTTTGATATATCAGTTTTAATTTTTTATTTATTCACTTTTAAAAAGGGACGCTTATGAAAAGAATGTTGAGTTTTGGCATGTGTATCATTGCCTTGGTATTGATGGTTTCTTGTTCCTCATCTTCGGCTACGCCGGGGGCAGCCTTGAAGGGCTATGTCGAGGAGTTGAAAGCGGGGAACTACGAGAAATTTGTAGAAGGTATCGCCTTTAAGGATGATCTTGCCGCAGAGCAGATTCAAGAACAAAAAGCTATGTGGACCAGCTTGTTGCAAGAGAAAACAGGCAAAGAGTTCGAGAAACAGGGAGGCCTCAACGGTATTGAAATTCTGTCGGAAGAGATTTCGGAAGACGGTAACAGCGCCGTTGTCACTTTCAAGATGATGTATGGCGATGGCTCGGAAAAAGAGGATTCGCAGAATATGGTCAAGAAAGATGGCAAATGGTTGATGGATATTAATAAATAGCCATTGGCCAATAGGTTTGAATGTGTATAGAAGAGGCTGTCTCAAAAAATAGGATTTTGGGGCAGCCTCTTTTTCTTGCTTTTTAAACCCCTCCGTCACTGCGTGACACCTCCCCTATATTTTGCTTCGCAAAACACAGAGGAGGAGTTTAAATGTACCGACTTGCCGTTTGCAAAAGCCACAGGAGGAGTTTAAAACCCCCTCGCCTACGGCACCTCCCTTATATTCCCCTTGCGGGGAACACAGAGGATTTCTATTTGTTCTTTCTTCTCAGCAGCGAGAAGAACGAACCAAGAAGCGCCGCCGCTGTTATCGGGCTTATTCGCTCGGCCGCTACTGCCGCCGTCGGGGGCTGCGGAACTCGCTTCGCTCAGACAGTCCTCGCCCTATTTCCTCCGCCGGCAGGCGTCCTCCCGGCCCGATAAAGGCGGTTTTCCCTGCCAGACATGTTTGCTATTTTTTCAACCCCTCTCCTCGGTGTCTCCCCTATATGGCTGACGCCACACAGAGAGGGAGTTTAAATGTACTTCCTTTTTCCTTTACGGGGAACACAGGGGAGGAGTTTAAAAGTATCTTCCTTATCGCTCCACAAAATCGAGAGGAAGGAGTTTAAAAGCTCTACTTGTGATAAATTCGATAAATAATTGTATTTTTGCTCCAATCAACCACAAGGAAAAAGACCATGCTGAAACTTATATCGTGGAATGTCAACGGGCTGCGCGCTTGTTGTGAAAAAGGATTCGCCGACATATTCGGGCGACTGGACGCCGATTTCTTCTGCCTGCAAGAGACCAAGATGCAAGAGGGACAACTTGATTTGCAATTCGAGGGATACCGCTCCTATTGGAATTATGCCGAGAAAAAAGGCTATTCGGGAACAGCTGTCTTCACCCGGCACCAGCCTATCGCCGTGGGCTACGGTATGGGTATGGAGGAGCACGACCGGGAAGGACGCGTCGTCACGCTCGAAATGGATAGATTTTTCTTGGTGAATGTCTACACCCCAAATTCGCAAGAGGGGTTGAAGCGGCTGGAATACCGCATGAAATGGGAAGATGATTTCTTGCGGTTTTTGAAACAGCTGGAGACCAAAAAACCGGTAATCGTGTGTGGCGACCTTAATGTGGCTCACCAAGAAATCGACTTGAAAAACCCGAAGAGCAACCGGAAAAACGCCGGGTTCACCGACGAGGAGCGTGGTAAATTCACCCAATTGCTGGCCGCCGGATTCACCGATACATTCCGCTATTTCTACCCCGACCAAACGGATATTTATTCGTGGTGGTCCTATCGGTTCAAGGCACGGGAGAAAAACGCCGGTTGGCGTATCGATTATTTCCTTGTCTCGGCCTCGCTCGACGAGCGGTTGCGCGGCGCGAAAATACACACGGATATTTACGGGTCGGACCATTGCCCCGTGGAACTGAATATCGACTTGTAATTCACCGACCGACACCCGGCCACCCGATGAAGGCGGTTTAGCGGCCGAATCTATTTCGAGACACGGGGTTCTGCCGTTACCGCAACCGCAGGGTATCGCCTACCGAGGGGTAATAATCGTCGGGGAGTTTGTTCATCTTGTAAAGGTTTTTCAGCCGTATGCCGTACCGCTGCGCAATGGAGTGCATCGAGTCGCCCGAGCGAACGATACAATATTCATAGCCTTTCTCGGCTTTTTTCTTTTTCTTTTCGAGATAGACAATATCGCCAGCCTCCAAAGGGTAGTCTTTGGGAATTTCGTTGTACTTCGCCAACTTCTTTGCCGAGAAGCCAAACTCTTGTGCGATGGACTCGAAGGTGTCGCCGTCGCGAGCCTCGATATAAAGCAAGCCCCACGAGCGGTACACAGGGTGCGGATTGGCCACGATCACCGGCGGAAGGTCTTGCGCCCGGATAGGCTTGAAGTTTTGCCGGTCGTATTTATACAGTTCATAAAGTTCGATGGTCTGTATCAGTTTGTTGGCATAGGAACGGTCGGTAGCGTAACCACAGCGTTTGAGGCCTTTCGCCCAGCCCCGGTAATCGGTCACTTTCAACTCGAAAAGCGAAGCGTAGCGCGCCCGTTTGAGGAATCGGGCATGGTCCTCGAAAGAGTCTTCGGGGCTATCGTATTTGCGGAAGCAATCGTCCTTGCGGTCATCGTCGTGGTAAACCCGTTTCCCTTTCCAATCGCTATGGCATTTGATACCGAAATGGTTGTTTGATTTACGGGCCAGCTCGCTGCGCCCGGCTCCCGACTCGAGCAGCCCCTGCGCCAATGTGATACTGGCGGGAATGCCATATACTTTTTGGTGTTTTACCGCCAAAGCGCTGTATTTATCGATATAATCGAGATAGGCTTTGTTTTTGTGCTGTGCCGAAAGATGCGGTATCGCCAACGCAATTACCGACAAGAATAGGAAATATCGCAATCTCATAGTCCTGTTTTTAAACTTAAAAATAGGTGATAACACTTTCTGTTCTCAAAAATATAACTATATTTGTAAGTAAAACCCTACTTAATTGAAGTTATGGAGAACCGGAATATCACCACAAAGATAACAGTTTGCTCGTATGATGAGCTAAACGAAGAAGAGAAAAAATTGATCGGCGCCGCCAAAGAGGCAACAAACCGCTCTTATGCCCCCTATTCGCGTTTCCAAGTAGGCGCCGCCGCTCTCCTCGCAGGCGATATTGTCGTCAGCGGCAGCAACCAAGAAAATGCCGCCTACCCGTCGGGGACATGTGCCGAGCGTACCACCCTGTTCTATGCCAACTCGCAATACCCCGACCGCGCGGTGAAAGCACTGGCCATCGCCGCTCAAACCGGGGGGGAATTTATCGCTCACCCCACGGCGCCTTGCGGAGCCTGCCGGCAAGTAATCCTCGAGACGGAAGAACGCTACAAACAACCCATGCGCATCTATCTCTATGGAACCGAAGAGATTTTTGTCGTAGATTCCATACGCTCGCTGCTTCCGCTCTGTTTCGGGAAAAACGATTTGCCCGAACAAGCCGAATAGCGCAAAAATAGTTTATCTTTGTACCCTCGGAGCGAATGCGGCCAAGAGCGTCGGGCACAGCAAGGGAAACAACCCCGGCGACAGCCCGGCCACACATTGCACGGCGTCGCTTCGTAACCCTATAATTGAACAGTTCTTAGAGAAATCGATATGGACAACTATATTGTTTCGGCACGAAAATACAGACCCTCGACATTCCGGTCGGTCGTAGGGCAAAAGGCATTGACACAAACCTTGAAAAATGCCATCGACTCCCAAAAACTCGCCCATGCCTACCTGTTCTGCGGGCCCCGCGGTGTGGGAAAGACTTCGTGCGCCCGCATCTTTGCCAAAACAATCAACTGTTTCCACCCCACCGAAAACGGCGAGGCCTGCAATGAATGCGAGTCGTGCCGGGCGTTCAACGAACAACGCTCCTACAACATCATCGAACTCGACGCGGCATCGAACAACTCGGTCGACGATATTCGCACACTCATCGACCAAGTGCGCATTCCGCCACAAATAGGGCAATACAAGGTGTTTATCATCGACGAGGTGCACATGCTCTCGGCTGCCGCTTTCAACGCATTCCTGAAAACATTGGAAGAGCCGCCCCACCACGCCATTTTCATTTTGGCCACGACCGAGAAACACAAAATATTGCCCACCATCCTATCGAGATGCCAAGTATATGATTTCCAACGCATCACGACAGCCGATATTGCCGAACATCTGCAATATGTGGCTTCGCAAGAAGGAATCTCGGCCGAGCCCGAAGCCCTGAACGTCATCGCCCAAAAAGCCGACGGAGGCATGCGCGACGCCCTGTCGATATTTGACCAAGTGGTGAGTTTCTCGGGAGGAAACATCACCTACAAATCGGTTATCGAGAACCTCAACGTGCTGGACTATGAATATTATTTCAGACTGGTCGACGCCTTTTTGCAAAACGATGTACCGCAGGCTTTGATGATATTCAAGGAGATTCGCGACAATGGGTTTGAAGGGCAGTTTTTCATCGGCGGGCTGAGCCGCCACCTGCGGGACTTGTTGGTCTGCAAAGACCCTGTGACACTACCTTTGCTCGAAGTGAGCGCCTCGGTGGCACAACGCTATGGCGAACAGGCGCAAAAGTGCCCCCTGCCGTTCCTGTACCGAGCCATGGAGTTGAGTAACCGCTGCGACCTCGATTACCGGATAAGCAACAACAAACAATTTTTGGTGGAACTGACCTTGATACAAATTTGCCAGATTACCACCCCGACGACTGCCTCGCCCGAAGGCCAGCCGCTCCAAAAAATTACACCTGCCGCACCATCGGCCACACAACCCCGGCAAGGTTCGCAAGCCCAGCCACAACAGGCTCCGCCCCATGCGGCCGCGCCCCAAACCTCTGAACCGCAGGCCTCCTACCGGATCGCCGCGACTCCCGCTATGACACCGGGCACAAAACCCAGCGCCACACATACGCCGGCTCCCGCTCCCGCCGGCACAGCAGCCAAAAAATCGGCACCGCCGGTGCGCATCTCCATTCATCAAAAGCACGAGGAGAGCCAGCCCGAAGAGGCCGCTCCCGCCACCCCGGCAATCCTCGATACCCCTTTCACAATAGAGGCACTCACAGCCGCTTGGCTGGAATATACCCAAACGATTCCTACCGAAGTGCTGCTTGTCAACACGATGCAAAGTTGCCGGCCTCAACTCATCGACGACCACACATTCGTCGTATCGGTCGACTCGCAAATACAAGTCGATTGCATCAACGAGCATTTCCACGAATTGATGTCGTACTTGCAGACCGCACTGAAAAACAACCAGTTTTCCATGCAACTGCGCATCTACCAAACGGGCGAGAAAGATATTATTTTCAGCCCCAAAGATGTGTTGATAAAGATGATCGAGAAAAATCCCGACGTCAAAAACCTCTACGACACCTTCGACCTCGAAATCGCATAACACCGGAGGAGCTGGGAAAGGGAAGCATACCGGAGGAATCGAAAAAATCCCTACCGGTCACAACGGAATGCCGTACTCGTGTTTCACCTCGTCCATGACAAAAGTGCTCATGAGCGAGCCCATGCTATCTATCGTTCCCAACACATTGATGATAAACTCTTGATAATATTTCATGTCGGGGGCGCAGATTTTGAGCAGATAGTCGTAGTTTCCCGAGATGTTGTAGCACTCGGTCACCTCGGGAATCTCGCGCACGATGCGGGTAAACTCGGCCGCGATGTCACGATTGAGCCGGCTGAGCTTCACACTGCAAAAAACGACGAAGCCCCGATTGAGTTTATCGGGGTCGAGTACCGCCACATATTTCTTGATATAGCCATTGGATTCGAGCCGTTTCACCCGCTCGAATACCGGGGTGGGCGACAAATTGACCTGCGCCGCCAACTCTTTGGTCGTAAGACGCGAATTGTTTTGCAAAACTCGCAAAATCTGCAAGTCGGTTTTATCCAATATTTCCATAGAATCAAATTCTTCGGGAGAAGGGTCCCGACATACAACGCATTCGTTTTATTCTTATTGAAAGAACAAATATAGATATATTTTCTATAATTACATATTTTCTTGTTTGATATTTCTACAATATATAGATTTGCATAGTCAAAAGCACAAAATCGTATTATCTTTAAAACCCCGAATTATAATGGCACCTAAGCAATTACACTTCGAGACCTTGCAACTCCATGTAGGACAGGAACAACCCGACCCCGCCACCGACGCAAGAGCCGTACCTATTTACCAAACCACCTCGTATGTATTCAGCGACTCGGCTCACGCCGCCGCCCGATTTGACTTGAAAGAACCGGGCAACATCTACGGCCGGCTGGGCAACCCTACCCAAGAGGTGCTGGAAAAGCGCATCGCCGCCCTCGAAGGGGCTGTCGGCGCTCTGGCCGTGGCATCGGGAGCCGCCGCTGTCACCTACGCATTTCAAAACCTCACTTGCGCCGGCGACCACATCGTCGCCGCCAAGACCATTTATGGCGGCACTTACAACCTGCTGGACCACACGTTCCCGGCTTATGGTGTAACAACTACCTTTGTCGACCCGGCCGACTTATCGAATTTCGAGAATGCCATACAACCCAATACCAAAGCCATCTTTATCGAGACTCTGGGAAATCCCAACTCGGGAATCATCGACATTGACGCCGTAGCCCAAATCGCACATCGCCACCGTATCCCGCTCATCATCGACAACACCTTCGGCACACCCTACCTTATTCGTCCTATCGAACATGGAGCCGACATCGTGGTTCACTCGGCTACCAAGTTCATCGGCGGGCATGGCACCTCGCTGGGAGGTATCATCGTCGACTCGGGTCGCTTCGATTGGGCCGCCTCAGGCAAATTCCCCCAATTGAGCGAGCCCGACCCCAATTACCACGGGGCACGCTTTATCGAGGTAGCTGGCAACGCTGCCTACGTTACCCGCATACGAGCTGTGATTCTGCGCGACACCGGCGCGGCTATCAGCCCCTTCAACGCTTTCCTGTTGCTGCAAGGGCTCGAAACCCTCTCGCTGCGGGTAGAGCGCCACGTCGAAAACGCCCTCCGGGTAGTCGAGTTCCTCGCCCGGCACCCCAAAGTAAAGCGGGTAAATCACCCGGCGCTCCCCAACCACCCCGACCACGCCCTCTATGAGCGCTACTTCCCCCACGGGGCAGGCTCGATATTCACCTTCGACATCAAGGGCGGCGAGGCCGAGGCGCACCGTTTTATTGACAGCCTCGAAATCTTTTCGCTGCTGGCCAACGTGGCCGATGTGAAATCGTTGGTCATTCACCCGGCGTCGACTACCCATGCGCAACTCACCGACCGAGAAAAGGAAGAACAGGAAATCTACCCCGGCACGGTGCGCCTCTCTATCGGGACAGAACATATCGACGATCTCATCGACGACTTGTCGCAAGCCCTCGACAAGGTATAGGCGCCTCGGAAATAAATGCTGGGTATTTTAAACCCCTCCGGGTCTGAATGTTTAAACCCCTCCGTCACTGCGTGACACCTCCCCTATATTTTGCTTCGCAAAACACAGAGGATTTCTATTTGTTCATTCTTCTCAACAGCGAGAAGAACGAACCAAGAAGCGCCGCCGCTGTTATCGGGCTTGCTCGCTCGGTCGCTGCTGCCGCCGTCGGGGGCTGCGGAACTCGCTTCGCTCAGACAGCCCTCGCCCGGGTTCCTCCGCCGGCAGGCGCCCTCCCGGCCCGATAAAGGCGGTTTTCCCTTTCGGACACGCTTGCTGTTTTCTCAACCCCTCCGGCTGCGCCACCTCCCCTATCTCGGCTATCGCCGAGCAGAGGAGGAGTTTAGATGTATCCCCTTGCCAATTTCAGTAAACGCAGTGGAGGAGTTTAGATGTACTGCCTTGCCGTTTGTAGAATGCCTTGCATTTTATCAATTCTAATACGCCACCGGGGCTGCGCCAAAATTTATTGACACAGCCCCGGTGGTATATTCGCTTTGTCCCGCAAGATTATTTCTTGGCCGGGCAAATAGGTTTGATTTGTTTGAAGAAATCGTTGCCCTTGTTATCGACGAGGATAAACGCGGGGAAGTCCTCGACTTCGATTTTCCAGATAGCTTCCATGCCCAGTTCGGGGTATTCGACACACTCGATGCTCTTGATGTTGTTCTGAGCGAGAATCGCGGCGGGGCCGCCGATGCTGCCGAGATAGAAGCCTCCGTGTTTCTTGCAGGCGTCGGTGACAGCTTGGCTGCGGTTACCCTTGGCGAGCATAATCATGGAGCCTCCGTGGCTCTGGAAGAGGTCTACATAGGGATCCATACGTCCGGCTGTCGTGGGTCCCATCGAACCACAGGCCATGCCTTGCGGAGTCTTGGCGGGGCCGGCGTAGTAGATGGGGTGGTCCTTGATATACTGTGGCAGGTCTTCGCCACGGTCGAGACGTTCTTTGAGTTTGGCGTGGGCGATGTCACGACCCACGATAATCGTGCCGTTGAGCGAGAGGCGTGTAGCCACGGGGTATTTGTCGAGTTCTTTGAGGATTTCGCTCATGGGTTGGTTCAGGTCGATTTTCACCGCATTTCCTTCACCGGCTTGACGCAATTCCTCGGGAATGAGTTCGCCGGGGTTGCTGTCGAGTTTCTCGATCCAGATACCTTCTTTGTTGATTTTACACTTGATGTTGCGGTCGGCCGAACAGCTTACCCCCAAGCCTACGGGGCAAGAGGCGCCATGACGAGGCAGACGTATGATGCGCACGTCGTGTGCGAAATATTTACCGCCGAATTGCGCGCCGAGACCGATGCGGTGAGCCTCTTCGAGTACTTGTTTTTCAAGTTCCACATCGCGGAACGCACGACCATACTCGTTGCCGGTGGTGGGCAGGTTGTCGTAGTAGTGAGTCGAGGCGAGTTTCACGGTGAGCAGGTTTTTCTCGGCCGAAGTGCCGCCAATGACAAACGCGATGTGATAAGGCGGGCAGGCAGCCGTACCGAGAGTCTTCATCTTCTCAACGAGGAAGGGTACGAGAGTCGCTGGGTTGAGAATGGCTTTGGTCTCTTGGTAGAGGTATGTTTTGTTGGCCGATCCACCTCCCTTGGTCACGCAGAGGAATCGATATTCCATGCCCTCGGTAGCTTCGAGGTCGATTTGCGCGGGGAGGTTGCATTTGGTATTCACCTCTTCATACATGGAGAGAGGCGCGTTTTGCGAATAACGCAGGTTCTCCTCGGTATAGGTTTTGTACACGCCGAGCGAAAGCGCTTCTTCGTCGCAATATCCGGTCCATACCTGTTGACCTTTCTCTCCGTGAATGATAGCGGTACCTGTATCTTGGCAGAAAGGGAGGACGCCTTTGGCGGCGACCTCGGCGTTACGCAGGAAGGTCAGGGCCACATATTTGTCGTTTTCGCTGGCTTCGGGGTCACTCAGGATTTTGGCCACTTGCTCGTTGTGCGAGCGGCGCAACATGAACGAGACATCACGGAAGGCGGCGTTTGCCATAGCGGTAAGCCCTTCTTTCTCGATTTTCAAGATAGGTTTTCCTTCAAATTCGCTTACCGACACATAGTCTTTCGTAAGCAAGTAATACTCGGTGGTATCTTCGCCGAGCGGGAACATAGGTTGGTACTTAAACGGTGTGATAGCCATAGTTATATGTTATTTTAAGTTTGTTGTCCGGTATGGAGGCCGGCAAAAAGCGGCCTCGACACGACTGTGTTGCAAAAATAGTGAAAGGTGAGCGCAGAAACAAATCTTTCGGGGAAGAAGTGCATTTGTATGAAGATGCCATAAAAAGGGGGATACGGCGGATTTACTTTGCGGTACCATATATGGGAAATCAAACAAGTAAATTTTATGGAAAAGAATTATCAAAACGAAAACAAGAGGCGACGTAGCTCCCGCGAGTTGCTCATGGAACGAATCTCGCGCCAGTATCCGAGCCGGCAGGTCGATAGCGACGACGAGTTGTTCGACGCGCTGGAAGAGTATGATACCCTGCTCAACGAGCGGTATGAGCGCTTGGCCGACGACCAGAGTAGATTGTGCAAGTTGTTCATGGCGAATCCCAAAATGGGAGCGTTCATCTCGGACGTTATCGGGGGCGAAGACGCGCTCATCGCCTGTGTGCGCTATTTCGGGAAAGATGTGCTCGACTGCGCCGAGGACGAGGGACGCATGGCCGAGTTGCGCAAAGCCAATGACGAGTATTTGTCACGCATGGCGAGATTCAATGAACTGGAATCGCAAATGCATGAGAACTTGGAAAAGAGCAGCCGCTGCATGAAGCGGTTCAAATCGAGCAAAGGCATGAGCGACGAGGAGTTCGAGGGATTTCTCGATCGGGTATATCATTTGTGCAACCATGTGTTTATGGGCGAGTTGAACGACGAGGTATTGGAATTGCTATTCAAAGGTCTTTATTATGACAGGGACCTGTCGTGTGCCGAGCGCGACGCCGAGGTGCGCGGTCGCAACGAACGCATCACATTCGAAAAAAGGGATCGCGGCGGCGACTCGTTGCCGCCGCTACGCAACGGAGGCAGTTTCGAGTCGGACGCAGACTATTCTCCCATATTCGGGAACCGCCGTCGCCGCAGTGTGTGGGATTTGTAGTTTCGAGAGAGGAAATAATCTATGTTTTGTTGAATTTTAAATAGGAAAAACGATGAAAGAATTTTTATTGAAGTGGAAAAAGCCGTTGCTGTGGTTGGCCGGTTTTGTTGCATTGCTCGTGTGCTGGCACATTTGGGAGAGCCTGTTTGAAACCGGTGTCGCGTTGGCGGCGGTAATTCCCGGGATGTCGGGAGGCAAGCTGGTCACCGACGAGCCTGTCACCACACATCTCGTGCGAGAGAATAGCCCTTCGTTGCTTCGTAACGAAGTGGATAAACGCATTGTGAAGATACGCCCCATGTCGACACCGATCGACCAATTGTCGAGGTGGAACGGAGCCCGCAAGGCGTCGTCGATGATTGTCGATTACTATTCGGTCGACGTGAAGCCTACCAAATCGTATATGAAAACGGCTTATGCGTCGCCGGGCTCATCGGCCGTAAACGAGTCGCACAAAAAAGCGAAGATCGACGCCGTGGACAATAGCATCTTTGAAGTGTCGGATACGATTCTCGTACAAGGGGTGAAGGGGTATGAGCTTTCCGACGGCAAGACTTTGTCAAAAGCCGATTTGGTTCTTTATGTATCGGCCAAAGACGAGGAGACCGGCTCGCTGACGGTCTATCCTATCAACGGCTTGACCATCGGGACAATCGTGAATTGTGTTCCCTCGATACCGGCCAATACCCCGCTTATCCGCATGGGGCGGGCGGCCTCTGAACTCGACGTGCAGACCGCCCAATTTGCGACCCTGCCTGTCAAAAGCCAGAACTATTGTCAGATATTCAAGATGCAGATCGAGCAATCGACCTTCCAAAAGATAGCCAACAAGGAAGTCGAGTGGGATTTTTCCGACGCCGAGGAAGCCGCCATTTACGATATGCGTCTGGGCATGGAGAAGAGTTTCATGTTTGGTGTGAAGAGCACCATTTTCGACCCTCGCAAGAAAGAGAATGTCATGCTCACCGACGGCATCTGGTGGCAGGCCGGCAACCATTACACCTATAATCCCACCGTGGAGATGACACAAAACGACTTGATCGATATGATGCGTCAGGCCTTCATCGGGAATGGAGGTAACCGGCGGAAGGTCCTGATCGGCGGCTCGTCGTTCATAGGCCGCATCAACAAAATCGAAATGACCAAAGTCGTAATGGCTCGGGAAGACAAGGTGCAATGGGGTATCGACTTCTCGGAAATCAAGTCGAAATTCGGCAAATTGTATGTGCTCTATTCCGAGGTGTTCGACGATTGCGGCATGACCGACTATGGGTTTATCTTCGACCCTGAGTTTATTCAAAAATGGTCGCACGTCCCGTTTGACGCGCAAGAACTCGATTTGAAGAAATCGGGAGTGCGCAACACCGACGCTCTGGTGCTGACCGAAGCCAGTTGCCTGACACTGCGCTACCCGGCGGCACACATGCGCATCGAGCCGGAAATCCCCGACGAGGGTTAACGGACTGCTCGGGTAGCGATTCAGGGGGACTCTGAACGGGCAACCGGGCGTTTCAATTCCCGGTTGCCCATCTTTCAATCAACAATCAAAGAGAAAAGGATATGATGAAAATTTATCAAACCCAATTGGGGAATTTATCGACTTCGATAGTCGTCAACGGCGTGCCTCGCCGGATTCAATTTTTCGCACGGAACGGGGTGAACGGGATTTTCTCTACCGACGACGAACAGCTACAACAAGCCATGGAAAAAAGCCGAAGTTATGGCAAACGGTTCAAACTGATGGAGACACCTCGGCCTCAACCCGAAGTGACCTATACGATGGTTCCCGACGTGCGCACTTGGCAGGAGGCTCGGGACTATTTGCGAAAGGAGCCGTATAACCTCCCGGACGAGGAGGTCTCCACCCCCGCTCTTATCGAACTGGCGGGAGAGCGGCTGCACTTGATTTTTACACATTTGAAGAAAGGGAAGAAACGATGAGAGCGACAGTTCACAGCCATTTGCGGGGAGACAACGGATGCTTGGGATTGTACTACGGGTTGGAACCCCTTTTGGCGGATTTTCCCGAAGGCGGCTTGCCGGGCGAGTTTTTTATCAACGGGAAAAGCCAATCTATTTGGATATGGGATTCGATGAAACAAACTTGGTGCGACTCGAACCACGCGGTTCCGGCTCCGGTCATCGGGGTCATCACCGATCCCAAGAATTTCAGCCCCACGGTAGAACCGGGAGAACCGGCCTGCTATGTATATATCGCCCGAGAAAAAGGCACTTATGTATTCCCTTCCCTGCAAGAGGGAGCGACCTTGACAATCGAGACCGACATGGCGTCGGCTATCTCGCTCGTATGGGACGGGACGGTATGGCGCAACTATGTGACGCCGTTGCAATTCGACGGGATAGGAGCGCCCCATTTCCTGTATCGGGGATTGTGGTCGGCGCAATATACATATAGCTCGACCGGAGGGATTGTCGATGTAGTGAGATTGCAGGACAAATACTACCGGGTAAAGTCGGCGGTGGAAAGCACAAATGAAAAGCCTTCCGACTCGGACGATTGGGAAGAGGCTCCTCGCTTTTGCGCGATAGCCGACCAACTGGATTTGAGACCTAACGAATTGATCATACTTGATGAGCGCCAGTGCATACGGACGACCAACCTATTGTCTTCGTGGGATATGTGCGACGGAGAGATTCGTCACCTCGAAACAGGCACCTTTTTGTCGCAAGCCGGCGAATTGCGGGTTCCCATAGGCTCGGCCGAATTGGTGATAAGCCCTATATCGAAAGGATTTGTGATATACGGCAACAACAAGAAGGTCATGCAAATCGATTTCGATACCGACAAAATCGTCACGCTCACCATGGGCGACCCTCACCTCGAAGGCTCATACAGGCTCTCGGTTTCGCCTCGGCAAATAGAGCATTCGTATTTCGACGGGAACGGGACAAGAGTCCGTTATTTCAGCATTTCGGCCAACGGCATGAACGGAATCTTGAAAAAATGGACCGACACACTTTCGGAAGGAGACATATATGTCGATGAAAACAATTTCTTAAAACAAAAACAGAGTGAATGATGAAAGTAACTGTGAGTGAATTGGTCGAGCGGGTCAAAGTGAATATGGAGGAACTGACCGATGTGCGGGAAGTCGACATTTCGATGGAGATAGGGATAGACATCGAGCAATATATACAGGAAAAAATACCCGACGCATTGCTTGCGGTGTGGAGCACGGAACCCGCCGCGTCGTTGCCTCAGGTCGACTGCGCCACATCGTTGCAGCCCCAGAGCCGCCCCGATGGAAGCGGACGGGTGATTTTGCCCGACGATGTGTGGCGTATGGTCGAGTTCTGTATCGAGGGTTGGCGGCAACCTGTCACAACCTTTATCGACCACTCCTCGCCAATGTATGAATTGCAATTCAACCGGTACACCCGTGGCGGAATATCGTCGCCCGTGTGCGTCCTGTCGAAAGACGGAGGGCAAAAGTGCCTCGATTATTACTCTTTGCCCCCTCATGTGGAATTGCATCGGGTGAAATCGGCCCGTTATGTGGCATACCCCGACAAGAATGCCTCATCGTATGAAATAAGCCCGTCGTTAATACCCGTCGTATGCTATACCTGTGCGGCTCTTGTGTATGAAATCTTGGGGCGACCCGAGCAAGCCGCAGCCATGCTACGTTGCATAGTGCGGTAAAAAATGTATCTACCCTGCGTTGCGCCAGCCATATAGGGGGAGACACCGAGGGACGGTAGTCCCGAGGAGATGGGTTGAAAACTGAGAGGGTAAAAATCTGTGTGTGAGAGGTTTACCCCCCCCCTCGAAAGAAACTTGTAAGGAACGGAGGGGGCTCGGAAAGTGTTGGATATGATGAAAAAAGCCGGCGTCAATATAGATTCCAAGTGATAGAAAGGACTTGAAATTCGGTGCGCCGATTTATTTGATTGGCGATTTCTTGGTCTTCGGGCGAAAGGGTGCCGATATAGGTTTCGTCGAGCACATCGCCCTCTTTGAACTGAGGATATTGGGTAGCCAGTTTTTTGGTGACCACTTTGGGTTTGCTCTCGCCGTATCCTTTGGGTTGCAGGCGTCCGGGGTCGATGCCCGATTTGATGAGGTAGTCGACTACCGATTGGGCGCGCCGTTCCGATAGCCGCAGGTTGTACTGCTCGCTTCCTTTCAAGTCGGTGTGAGCACCCAGTTCGATCGATACGTTGGGGTTGTCGTCGAGCATTTTGACCAATTCGTTGAGTGAGGTTTCCGACTCGGGGCGCAAGGTGGCGCGGTCGAAATCGAAGAATATGTTTTCGATCAGTATGGGTTTGCTGATGGACGACAGCACGAAATTGACCCCATACTCGGCATCTTCTTCCTTATCGTCCGAGATAAACTCTTGTTTCGAGTTGAGGTAGCCCCGGCAACTGGCCAGCATCACATAGTGTACGCCCCGGTCGAGCTTGAATCGGAAACTGCCGTCTTTGCGGGCAATTTCTTTTTGGTTCGACCCGTCGTTTCCCACGATGCGAATAGTGGCTTCGGGGACGGGCTCGTCGTCTTTGTCGATGACCACTCCGCTTATCCACACGCTTATCGAGGGCAGTTCGAAACTGTAAATGTTGTCATAGCCGCGTCCGTCGCCACGGTTTGACGAGAAGAATCCGGTTTCTCCCTCTCCGAATGTAATCCCGAAATCGTCGGCCTGCGAGTTGATGGGAGCTTTCATATTCTCGATTTGCCAAAATCCCGACTCGTTCATTCTTGCCTTGAAAATATCGAGCCCGCCCATGCCCGGGTGGCCGTCCGAGGCGAAGTAAAGGTCACCGTTCGAGCGAATGTAGGGAAACATTTCATCACCCGGAGTATTGATTTGTACGCCCAGATTTTCGAGGGAACCCTCTTTGTCGGTAAGCGAGATGCGCCAGAGGTCTTTTCCCCCGTATCCACCCGGCATGTCGGAGACGAAATAGAGGTATTCGCCGTCGGGCGATACGGCAGGCTGGCCAAATGCCGAAAGGGTATCGGCCGTGATTTCAAATTTCTGCGGTGCGCTCCACTGGGCTCCCGTGCGGGTCGAGGTATATATCTCGACCGAGGTGTCGGCATTGGGTTCGCGCCGCGCCTTGCTCAGGTACATCGTGGTACCGTCGGGGCTGAAACTGATTATCCCCTCGTCCTCGTCGGTATTCACGTCGCCCTCGACAGGCTCGGGTTTTTGCCAAGCTCCCCGCTCGTTTTTCTTGGAGAAATATATGTCGCAGTTTTTGGTTCCGGTAATCCCGCTCTTGTCCTTACCCAACGATTTCTCGGTCGACGAGGTGAAATAGAGCTGGTCGAAATCGGTGCCTAAAAACATGGGGGCGAAGTCGCTGCGGCGCGAATTGAGTATCGTCGCTTTTTTCACGACATACCGGGTGGGAGTCTTCTTCCATTGGGGAGCAAGGTTGCACCCTCGTATCCCGTTTTTGGCGAGAGCGCTTTGGGGGTTGGTTTCAAGGAAGGCTTGGTAGTTTTTCACGGCATCCTTGTACTTCCCCTCGTACTGTTGGCTGCGGGCGAGGTAAAAGAGTGCCATGCTGTCGGGGTAGTCATACCGTATAGCATTTTGATAGGCTGCCGAACTGCGGGGCGCCATGTTGATGCGTCGGTAGCATTCGCCCATTTTGAAAGCGATTTCTCCGCGCAGTTTGCGTTCTTTGCGGGGATTGGTCTTGCTGTAAACTTTCCGGTAGGTTTGGGCTGCGTCGTAAAATTCGCCACGCTCATACTGTTCGTTGGCGACACTCAGTTTCGCCCCCGAACAAGCACTCAGCAGCGCTGTGGCCGCCAATCCCCAAAGTACCGTTTTTATCTTCATCTCGTTTGCTTGGACAGACAGCAAAACGAGCGGAAGCCTTCCCGCCCGTTTGTGTTTGAGTTGTTGGCTATTATAGATACGTTTTTTTTGCCGTTTTATTGTGTTTCCCGGGCGGTGAAAGGCGATTAGGGCAACAACAGCGAACTGTCGCCGTAGCTGAGGAAACGGAAATCGTGACCGAGCGCATAGTCGTATATCTCGTGCCACCGTCCGTCGACAAACGCCGATACCAACAGCAACAAGGTGCTTTGCGGCTGGTGAAAGTTGGTGATCATGCCTCGCACGATGTGGTAGCGGTATCCCGGGGCGATGATGATTTGGGTAGACGTGACCAGCCTCGAAAGCCCGTTCCGGTCGAGATATTCCACGATGTTGCGGAGGGCTTGGCGGGGATCTATGTCGGCGCTGCCGTCGTAGGGTTGCCATTGGGCCACGGTGAGCGATTGCGGGGAAGCCTGCGGGTTTGATTCCAACGTCTTCCCTATGTAGTAAAGGCTTTCGAGCGTGCGTACCGATGTGGTTCCCACGGCCACCACTCGACGGTCGGTATGGCACAGCGCATCGATGAGGTCGCGGCACACCGAGATGTATTCGGTGTGCATCTCGTGACCTTCGAGTGTCTCGCTCTTGACCGGTTTGAACGTCCCGGCACCCACATGCAATGTCAGTTCGAGGGAGGGGATACCATTGGCTTTGAGCCGTTCCAACACCTCGGGCGTGAAGTGCAGTCCGGCTGTGGGAGCGGCTACCGACCCCTCGATTTTGGAGTAAACGGTTTGGTAGGTCGTTTTGTCGCTCTCTTCGGTCTCTCGATTCAAGTAGGGAGGAATAGGCAGTTCGCCGGCGTGGTCGAGCAGAGCGGCAAACGTCACTTCGGGGTCGTCCCACGAGAATCGCACCTCGTAGGCGTTGCCGTGGGGCAATCCCCGTTCTGCATGGAAGTGTACGGGTTTACCGTCGATTTCGACCGTTTGCGAGAGTGCCCCGTTTTTCCATTTTTTGGAGTTGCCCACCAAGCAAAGCCACGAACAGGAGCCGGTCGATTGGAACGAAAGGGAATATTCGTGAGGCGCGAGCGGTTCGAGGCAAAAGACCTCGATAAGGGCGCCGGTCTCTTTTTTGAAGTGCAGCCGCGCCTGTATCACCCGGGTGTTGTTGAACACCAGCAGGCTGTCGGCCGGCAATACTTCGGGCAGCTCGTAGAACCGACGTTCTTCGATGGAGCCTTGTCGGTAAACCAGCAGTTTGGAGTGGTCGCGCCGCGAAAGCGGAAATTTGGCGATACGCTCGTCGGGTAGCGGATAATTGAAATCCTCGATACGAATATTCTGAGTTTTTAGCATAATCTGTTTTGAATATCGTGCAAAAATAAGCAACTTTGCCGAATATAGCACGGTTTGCCGGGGCGAAATCTGCGCCTCGGGACATCGGTGTACGATACAAAACATATAGAATTATGGTAAAAGTAGGCGATAGAGTGCGTTACCTCAATGCCGTAGGAGGCGGGGTAGTGGTGAGAATTGCGAAAGATATTGCGTATGTCGACGAAGACGGATTTGAGACTCCGGTGTTGGCGCGCGAGTGTGTGGTGATAGAACCGGCCGAGCCAGCGAAGAAAGCGGCTTCCGTGCCGGCTTCGAGAGTGGTGGAGGTCGCTCCGGTGGAATCGTTTGCCCGTGAAACGGCCGACGACGATGATGCCCCGGCTGTCGAGGAGCGCCCCGAGGGGGAGCAACTCAACATCACATTGGCCTATGTCCCCGACGAAAGCAAGCATCTCAATACGACCCGGTTCTCGTCCTATTTGGTCAACGATAGCAACTATTACCTCTACTTTGCATACCTCAGCCGTGACGATGAAGGGTGGCGCACCCGTTACGCCGGGGTGGTAGAACCCAACATACAAGTGCTGCTCGAAGAGTTTGGACAGGACGAAGTGAACTCCCTCGAACGCATCTGCATCCAATATATCGCCTTCAAAAAAGACAAACATTTTGCCTTGAAGAGTCCTGTGGCGGTAGAGTATCGCCTCGATACGACCAAGTTTTTCAAATTGCACACCTTCCGCGAAAGCCTCTATTTCGATGAACCGTCGTGGTGTGTCGACCTTGTGAAAAACGATATGCCTGTGCGCCCTGTGGTTTTCGATGCGGCCGACCTCGAACGTGCCATGAAGATGAAAAAGAACGCCGATGCGCCTGTGCGCAAGCCCGTAACCCGCCATGCCGAGAAACCCGGTATCATCGAAGTCGACCTACACGCCTCGGTCTTGCTCGACACAACGGCAGGCCTCTCCAACTCCGACATCCTCAATTACCAGTTAGGCAAGGTGCGCGAGACGCTCGACCAATATCGGCATGCTCGGGGACGTAAGATTGTCTTTATACACGGCAAAGGCGAGGGCGTACTACGCAATGCCCTGTTGAAAGAGATTCGTGACAAATACAAGAATTGCACTTGTCAAGACGCCTCTTTCCGGGAGTATGGATTTGGGGCGACAATGGTTACCATACATTGATAGTTTTTTACACCTCTCTTCACCAACCCGGCGGTGTTGTTTGTATGTGTAGGGATACATTTACACTCTCCCTCTGTGTTCCCCGTAGGGGAATATAGGGGGAGTGCCGTAGGCGATGGGGTTTTTAAACTCCTTACCCCTGTGTTTCCTACAACCGGCAAGAGGGGATACATTTACACTCCTCCTCTGTGTTTTGCGAAGCAAAATATAGGGGAGGTGTTACGCAGTGACGGAGGGGTTTAAATATTTTTATAACAGCCATTTATCCACTTAAAATTTAACCCCTCTCCTCGGGACTACCGTCACCTCGGTGTCTCCCCTATATTGCTGACGCAACACAAAGGAGAAGTGTAGATAGTTTAAACTCTCCCTCTGTGTTCCCCGTGAGGAGAATATAGGGGGAGTGTCGTAGGCGAGGGGGTTTTAAACTCCTTTACCCCTGTATTTCCTGCAACCGGCAAGAGGCGATACATTTAAACTCCTCCTCTGTGTTTTGCGAAGCAAAATATAGGGGAGGTGGCACGCAGTGACGGAGGGGTTTAAATATTTTTATAACAGCTATTTATCCCCTTAAAATTCAACCCCTCTCCTCGGGACTGCCGTTCCTCGGTTTCTCCCCTATATGGCTGGCGTAACACAGAGGAGAAGTGTAGATAGTTCTCTCTTCACTCTTCTTTTAAATTCCTTCTTTGCATGTGGTAGGGGTTACATTTAAACTCTCCCTCTGTGTTCCCCGTGAGGAGAATATAGGGGGAGTGCCGTAGGCGAGGGGGTTTTAAACTCTTTTACACCTGTGTTTCCAGCAACCGGCAAGGCGATACATTTAAACTCCTCCTCTGTGTTTTGCGGAGCAAAATATAGGGGAGGTGTTACGCAGTGACGGAGGGGTTTTAAAATTCAGTGACTGAGTGGTTTAAATACTTTTATATATAGGTATTTAAACTTCCGGCTTTCACCGCCTTTTCTTTATAAGGCTACGCAGCACAGCGAAAAAGCGAGGAAATAAGAAAGGGTGGCCAAAAAGCATGACCACCCTTCTACATTAGAGTTCAGAATTAAAAATTAAATGAGAAAACAGATATTCTGACCCATACTCAACAGTATAATTAGAATTGGAATATCAACCGGGCTTGAACGGTGTGGAAGTTCTCGTCGTAAACATATTTGTCACGATCCAAAACATTGTAAGTATAGCTTACCAACAGTTGGGTGAACTTGTTGAACGCATAGTTTACACCGAGGGTAGCCGAGTGCATGTTACCGCCACCGATGCTCAACGAGGTTGCCGGATAGTCGGCCAAAACTCCGTTGGGATAGTATTGGTCGCGACCCAATACATAGCGCTCGCCGTCCACGATGTCGTTCAACCCTACATAGCTGTAACGGGCTACGATTTCCAAGGATCTTCCGTCCAATCCGCCCAAAAGACCCGAGGCATTGTTGTATTGATAGGCTTTACCGAAAATCTTGTATCCGGCTTCTACATAACCGCCATGGAATGTGTTCGATCCCAGCGGGTTGCCTTTTTGCCAAGCCTCGAGCGTTCCCCAAGAGTCGATAGAACCCAAGTTAGCCTCAAACAAAGTTTGGTCGTCGCGTTCTTTGGTTACATATTTGTACATGTATTCACCACGAACGAAGAACTTGTCGTTTTTGTAGAGGAGTTCGGCTGTCACGTCATAGACGTTTTTAGCCCACGGCATGGTAGCGGTTACAAATTGTTTGGTCGGGTCGACGTATGTTTCCAGCGAGGTGCCTATTTCATATTCGGTCATTAACGTGTTGTTATAGGTTTCGCCGGTTGCTATATTGGCATAGCGGAACGTGGCACCGATGTGGAAAGTGTTGTCGTCGTTGTTGATAGGACGCCACAACCAACGGCCGCCTAAGGTGATGCCTTGGAACCCGGCAAGCTGGTCGTTGTACAGGTTCTCGGCGAATATACCTTGATTGGCGAGGAAGTGGGTGTTATAGAAGATGTAGCTAAGGCCCAGTTCACGGCCGGGAGACATGGCGTTTACAGGAGCCGCGCGGGAAATAAAGTGCAGACTTCCGCGGCTGGTGTTGTTACCCATGGAGGCCGGGTTGTTGTAATAACCGGCTTTGAAGGCGTGCGTGCCGTGATCGCGTTTCAAGGAATATTGCAAGAAAAGGTCTTTTTGGGTGAATTTCCCTTTTGCGAAATCAAAATCGGCATAGAAATACCAGTTCTTATAACTCATCGAGGTACGGATACGGGCATCGGTCAAGGACGCTCCCGATTTAACCGGGGTAAAATCGGAGTGATAATAGGCCACGTCCTCCATCATGCGTGCGCCGACAGTGAATTTAACGTCTTCTTTTTGAAGTTTTATAACCGGGTCGGTGTCGAAATCTTGAGCAACCATTCCTGAAAAAGACAGAGCTGCCAATACCGGTACTAAAATATATTTTTTCATAGGATAATTATCTTTTTTTGTGTGTTTAATAGTAGTTCTGTTTTTTATTTATAATAGCCCAATCTTTCGAGGGTTTCGACTGCATCGGGTACTTCTTGGGGTGCGGGAGCGGGGCGTAAGCCGTGCTCGATGAAATACTTCAAGGTCATTTCAGAGCGGTTGGTAAACGCGCCGTCGCCATAGACACTGGTCGGTAGCGGTTTGCCGCTGATGTCCGATTTCAACAGGTCGTCAAACTCGGTCGCATTTCCCCAGTTGTATTCGCCGAAGTATTTACCCATTTGAGCATACGAGTCGAACGAATAGGGGTGGTTGAGCATACCAGACTTTCTGATAAGATAGGCTTGCCACGGGGCGTTCATTTCGGGATAGTCGTTGGGGGCGCCGGCGATGCAGGGGCCGATGATGTGAGCTTTGTGCTCCAAGCCCAAGTTGATGAACGAGGCGTAGCCCGAGGGAGTGTCGTATTTCAAGTCGGTCGCAGCGGTACCTTCCCAGAACAAGAAACACATGGGGATTTGCCCTTTGAAATATTCCGACGTGCGGCGAAGACTTTCGAGCGAGAAGGTTTGGAGAACCACCTTACCGTTGGTGTTACCCACATTTACTTTGCCATTCAAGTAGTGAGGCACGTTGTCGCACGGTTTGGTGATGATGTTCCAACCGAGGCGGTCGAGCTCTTCATAAACTCGTTTTTCAAAATCCGAGGGGTTCAACCAAGATTCTTTGAACTCGATGTACACACCCGGGCGGTTGCCTGTGTCTTGGGGGTCGTCTTCGTATTCAAACGTATAGGTCAAACAGTCTCTGGGGTTAGCGGGGTCCCATGTGCCTTCTACTTTCCAAACCCGTTCGCCGTTGCCGTCGCGTTTCATGATTTTGCCTTCGGCATAGCGTATCTGGTCTTCCAGCGTGGACACATACTGTTTAATGTCGGAGAAAGATTGGCGGGCTTGCTCTAAGCTCGATTCGTTGAACCAAGTACCGGCGTCGAGGGCCAACAGTTCTTCATACATATAAGACATCGAGTAGTAAGGACGGAACGAAGCCTTGTCTTTGGCCACTTGCTCTTCGGCTTGTTGCTCGGTCAAACCGTGGCGCATATAGAAATCTTTACGTCCTTCGGGTACCAATTCGCCATACACATTCTCGATGTTGGTCGTACGTTTCAGGTTGTCGTCGTGATTGGCGAGAATCACACCGTCTTTGGTACATTGCAAGTCCGACTCCAAGTAGTCTGCACCCATTTCACGAGCCCAGCGCCAAGCCGATTCTGTCTCTTCGGGAGCCCAGAATGTAGACCCGCGGTGAGCCATGACGGCATACTTGGGTACATAGTCGCGAACTTTCGCCATTTCGGGGGAAATCGTGTTCACCTCAATGCGCTTTGCATCGACATTAAAGCTGGTGAAGTCTTGGTTCTCACACGAGGAGAGAGCCACCACGGCAGCACTGCAAGTGATGCCCAATTTGAATAGGTTCTTTAGCATGGATTAAGTTTTTAGATGGTTATTATTAGAATTAGGTTCACTGAAAAAAATAAACTGAATCTTTTCCTTGAATCTTTTGAGGAGGGTTGTGAACCGGGAAGGTTCACAACCGCTTCTCGATGTTCATCATAGTATTAGAATCATTTGTTTTTACCTTGTTGCTCGATGAGATATTGCTCTTCTTTATAGGTGAAACTTACAAAGAATACCGAGAGGAGACAGGCAGCCAACAGCAGGATAAATGTCCAGTCCCAGCCGGCGTGCTCGGCCACATAACCGATCACGATATTGGCCAAGATAGCGGTACCGAAGAAGTAACCGAAGAATCCCGTCAAACCGGCCGATGTGCCGGCTGCGTTTTTCGGAGCCAAGTCGAGGGCCTGCACGCCAATCAACATCACCGGGCCATAGATGAAGAATCCGATGGCGATGAGCGAGAGGGTCACAATCGTGTAGTTGTCCGAGAACTGCCAGTAGGTGAAGATAAATACCGCCACGATAACCATGAATATGATGGTAGTGATGGCGCGGCGGCCTTTGAACAACTTGTCGCTCACCCAACCGCAGAACAACGTCCCCGGGATAGCGGCGAACTCGTAGGCGAAGTATGCCCACCCGGCCTCTTTAATATCATACCCTTGTGCCTCTTTCAAGAAAGTGGGCGCCCAGTCGAGGCAGCCATACCTGACCATATACACAAAGGCGTTGGCGATAGCGATGAACCACAGCATTTTGTTGTTGAGCACATACTTGAAGAAAATCTCCTTGGTGGTCAACACCTCTTCTTGTTTGGCGCTGTAATTCTTCGGATAGTCGTTGCGGTATTTCTCGATCGAGGGCAGTCCGCAGGATTGAGGGGTGTCGCGAATCATCACATAGGCAAACAGTGCCACGAGGATAGCCACGGCTGAGGGGAATACATAAGTACCAATCAAAAAGTAGCGGGTCGTGTCGGCTCCATAGAACCACGAGCCAAACCAGATAGCTCCATAAACGGCCATCGGGCCTACCAGCGCGCCGCCTACATTGTGGGCGCAGTTCCAAATCGCCATCTTGGTTCCGCGTTCTTTCACCGAGAACCAGTGGGTCATCACTCGTCCGCACGGAGGCCAGCCCATTCCGTTGAACCAACCTACGAGGAAGTTGAGGGCGGCCATCATGAAGATTGCCCAACCCTTGTTCTCGGGGCCGAAGGCCACTACGGGAACAATCATAAACATCATCGATATGGCGGCGAGTATCAATCCCAACGGGAGGAATACCCGCGCGTTGCTGCGGTCCGAGACACTGCCCATCAAGAATTTAGAGAGCGCATAAGCGATTGCGTTCATCGACAACACAATACTCAACTCACCTTTCTCATAGCCAAACTGAGCCAACTCGGGAATAGCCATGGAGAAATTCTTACGGACAATGTAATAACCTGCGTAACCGATAAAAATTCCTAAAAATACCTGCCACCTCAGACTCTTGTACCGCGAGTCGATTTGATCGGCCGGGAGTTCCGGCTTATGGGCAGGAGGTGCCATAAAGTTCCACATGATAATTAGATTTTAGTGTAAGTGATTATTTGTTCAAGTTTATAGTTCCTTCTACATCGATATATTCGGCCAAAATGGAAATCGGGTGCTTCACCTTGTAGGGGGTCGACATTTCGATTTGCCATTTGCAAGTCTCGCAGTCGGTGGCTACGAATTGGGGGTCGACTTCTTCTATTTGGCGGAAGAGCGAAGCGCCTATCCCTTGCGAAGTGCCGTAGTTCTCTTTCTTGAATCCATAGGTGCCGCCTATCCCGCAGCATTGCGAGTCGAGTACGACCAACTCGACGTTGGGAATGTGGCGCAACAACTCTATGGAATAGAATCCCCACCCCAGCTTTTCCATGTGGCAAGGTGTGTGGTAGGCGATTTTCACCGGGGCGGCGTCGCGGTATTTTATCTTCACTTTCCCCGATTCGAGCAGCCGGTAGATAAATCGGGTGGCCAACTCTATGGAGTTGCGCACATCGTCGTTTTCGATATTGAGCAGGTGGGGATACTCGTCGCGTATGGTGAATGTGCAGGTCGACGAGGCGGCGATTACCGGGCGTTTCTCCTCGGTGACAGACTTGCGTATGGAGTCGATATTGACTTTGGCCTGTTTTTTCGCTTGATTGATCAAGCCGTTTGAAATGAGGGCGACGCCGCAGCACTTCTCTTTTTCCAGCAGGTGCACGCCGTATCCGAGGGCGTTCATCACTTTCACCATGTCTTTGCCCAGTTGCGGATAGTTGTAGTTGATATAGCAACCGTGGAAGAAACTGACGTGGTTGAGATATAGGTCTTGTTTCGCTTGCGCCTCTTTCTTGAACCAACTCACAAAAGTCTGCCCGGCATACCGGGGGAAAGTGCGGTGACGGTCGATTTTCAGCACGCTGTCCATCACCGCTTTTACCGGTTTCAACGCGACCGTCGTGTTGACAATGGGGGCGAAAGTCGACGAGAGGCTCCCCACGATGTCGGTGTTGGCCAAAATCATGTCGCGCAGCGAGGGTTTGCTTTTGCTGTATTTGATGCGGGCCAGTTGAATGATGTCGCCTATGCGCACATTGGAGGGGCAGGCCACTTCGCAACGTTTACAGTTGAGGCAGTATTTGAGAGCTTCGTCAAAAAATTCGCCTCTCTTCAAGCGCAGGCGCTCGCCGTCAGGGCCGGCCTGTTTGGGACCGGGGTAGTTGGGATTTACGGGTACTACCGGGCAATAGACCGTGCAGACGGTGCATTTGATGCACTGTTCGAAATTATTTTCGCTGATATTGTATTGTTGCATAGTCATGGTCTTGTCTATTTTTTCAGTTGGTCGGCAACGTACAATGCGGTCAGCAGGGAAACTCCGGCGCCACACCCTTCTTGAAGGGCGTCGAATCCGCTCAACACGGAGCCGATAGCATATACATTATCTTGCACTTTTCCGTTAATCTTGATTCTGAACCGCTCGTCGGTGGCGACACCGAAGGTGCGGTACCGCTGCGGCTCGAAGACCGATGCGTTGTACCAGTTGTTGCGGTTGGGGTCGAAATCGACGTCGGCGCCGAATACCGGTTCTCTCACACCGTCCATGCTCGCCCATAATCCGTTGCTGAAAAAACTGCCCGAAGCCAGCACGAAATGGTTGGCGCGCAGGGCTATGTCGCCGTGGTTGACCGTAGAGATGGCATAGACCTTCCCGTCGCCTGTCTCGGCCGTTGTGGCGCTGTCGCCCAGCATGTAGAAGCCGCCGGCCAACTCGAACACCCGGCGAAGCCGTTTTTGGGTGCGGATTCCCGGTACCGAGGGCGGCATGGTGGGAACGATACATACCGGCGTCGGTATTTGTCGTTTGAGCGTTTGGAGGGGAGCCGGCGAGGATAACCCGAATACGGCGGGCAGTGCGATCACGTCGCACGACGAGGCTTGCTCGTTGAGCCGGCTGGCCAACGCATGGAGCGTATTTTCGTTTTCCAAGATGCGGGCGATGTTTGCCGATCGCATTTCCGTGGGGCTTTGACGTAGCTTCTCAAATTCGGGAAGGGATACCGACACGATTTTGCATGCCGCTCCATTCCCTTCAAACGCGTCGGCGATAAACTTGGTGTTGAAGTCGAGAAAACCGGCGATGTTTACCAGCAATATTTTCTTCCCGATTACATCGGTGGCGTTTTTCAAGCAGGTGAAATCGGCCAGCGTAAGCCATGTGGGCATGGTGGTGCCCATAGGGGTGATGCGGTAGGAGTTCTGTTTCGAGTCGCCTTGCACCTCGACACCCGAGTCCAGCAGCAGTTGCTTGGCCTCTTGGGCATAGAAGGCAAATTGGTCGCCAATCTTGGCATAGGGGTGCTTAGGGTCGAGCGAGCGGACGGCTTCTTCGGGATTGGCCACGGCAGTCCCGTCGGGCAATTCGTTCAGCAAATCGAATGACCCCGAAGAAAAATGCAATGCACTTTGACCGGCCGAGACGATCGCGCATTTGAATCCTCGGTTTTGCAGCCTGATGCCGCAAGCCAGTCCGGCCAATCCTCCACCAATAATTACCGTATCGAATTTCATTCCTCTTCCATTTTATTCATTCCACATATCCCGCTGTACACCCATTGGGTATATTCGCTCTCTCGCAACGCCTCGCCCCAAGCTATGGGATACATTCCTTTCCAACGTTCGTTCAGGAATTTTGCCAAATCGGCTTTGGCTTGATGGGCGCAATTGTGAGCTTCGCCCAACAGTCCGGCGGCGCGGCAGGCGCAAAGCTCGCCTTGGCAGGTGCCCATGCCCACCCGGGTGCGGTGGCGCAGGTCTTCCATATTGTGCACGTCGAGCTCTTTTAGAGCATATTGTACTTCGCCTACCGATACATCTTCACACTCGCACACCAAGCTGTTGTCGAGCTCGTTGGACGAGGCGATTCTCGAAGCCATATCGCCGTGGCGGCCTACCGTCGAGCGTTTGATACGGTTCGAGAGGTCGTATGTTTTTCCGGTGGGCATCGGTTCTTCGCTGCGGGAGCCCGGCAGCGGCTCGGTCATTGTCACGCACGGTTTTTCGATACCCAGTTTCTTGCAAGCCAAATCGGTAGCCCATTCGGCCATCAGGCGGTAGGTCATCAATTTCCCGCCGGTAATGGTCGCAAATCCGGCGACACCGTCGCGCGTCTCGTGGTCGAGCAGGACTATGCCGCGGCTGATGTTGCGCCCCGACGGGTCGTCGTCGGCGGCCACCAACGGGCGAACACCGGCATATGCCCGCAAAATACGGGTCGTAGCCAAGGCCGGTGCCAGTTTTTGTCCTTCGCGGAGGAGCAAATCCACCTCTTCGGGGGTTACCCTCATATTGTCTACTTCGTCAAACCCGACGTGGCTCGATGTGGTCCCGATCAAGCAAATGGTGTCGCCGGGAACCAATATGTCGGCGTCGGCCGGTTTGCGGCAGCGGTTGAGTACAATGTTGTTTACACGGTGCCCAAAGATGAGCAACGACCCTTTGGAGGGGAACATGCCTATCTTTATGCCGGCCATTTCGGCGATTCCGTGTCCCCAGATTCCGGCGGCGTTGATAGTCAACGGGGCATAATATTTGCGAGTCTCTTTGCTCTTGTGGTCGACGACGGTCACGCCCATTACACGGTCTTGCTCTTTGAGCAGTTCCACCACTTCGTGGTAAACCAATATTTTGGCGCCGTGGGCTTTGGCGTCGATGATGTTGGCCAACGTCAGGCGGAACGGGTCGACCGAGCCGTCGGGAACTTTCACGGCGCCGATCAACGTCGGGTTCACCGAAGGCTCCATGCGGCGAGCCTCGGCCGGGTCGATAATTTGGGCGTCGATTCCCGCCGCGTGGCACGACTCGACAAATTTCGATTGAAAATTTATGTCGTCTTCGGGGAGCGATATGAACAGACCGTCGTTTTCCTCGACGCAATGTCTTGCGATTTTTCGAAGAATCATGTTCTCTTTGATACATTCGGCCGCCGATTCTTTGTCGGTGACTGCATAGCGGGCGCCGCTGTGCAGCAATCCGTGGTTGCGGCCGGTCGCACCTGCTGCAAAATCGAAACGCTCGATCAGCAACACTTTCATGCCGCGCAAGGCGCAGTCGCGCGCGGTTCCCGCTCCTGTGATACCGCCACCGATGATAATGACATCAAATTCGTTGTTTTCGTTGTTGTCGTTCTTCATGGTTTTACACCTTATTTATATTATTATAAAACCGTATGGGTTTCATTGCGCAACAAATATATATACTTTTTTAATACAAACGAAACTTTTTCGTATTATTTTTGTCATGAGAATGAAATATTTTTCAAATCGAAATGTAATATCGCTGTATTTTGGGCGAAATTATGTTATGAAACATATCGCAATTCGAAAGTAAACGGGCTGCAATTCAGTTCTTTTAACAGAAAAAAGGTATTTTATTCGTGCAGATTGACGTAACTTGCACGAAAATAAAAACTTTCAATCATGACAAAAGAAGAGCGGCATTCAATCATACTGGATTTGTTGATGCAACACAATTCTATTCTCGTGACCGAGTTGGCGGAACACTTGAACGTTTCGTCTGTTACGATTCGGAAGGATTTGACCGATTTGGAAAAAGAGAAGAAACTGTACCGCAATCACGGCAGGGCCATTTTGATCAATCCGTATATCAACGATCGAAACGTAAACGAAAAGGAAAAGTTTTATATCGAAGAAAAACGGCTCATCGGTATGCAGGCTGCCGGTATGATTACCAATAAAGACTCTATTTTGATAGCCTCGGGGACGACGATGCACGCATTGGCGCGCTGTATCCATGCGACCGAAAAGTTGACGGTAATCACCGCTTCGCTGCAAGTGGCCAATATTTTGTCGAAAGACAAGAATATCGATATTATCCAGTTGGGTGGAATCCTCCGCCACAGCAGTTTGTCGGTAGTCGGCAAATATGCCGAGGCGGCTTTGTCCGACTTCTCGTGTAGCAAACTCTTTATCGGGGTGGACGGCATCGATTTGGATTTCGGGATTACGACGACCGATATGATGGAAGCCAGCCTCAACCGGGTGATGATGCAGACGGCGCAGAAAGTGATTGTCCTTGCCGATTCGTCGAAATTCGGCCGGAGAGGGTTCAGCAAAATCTCCGATATGGAAGACGTAGACCAGATTATTACCGACTCCAAAGTCTCGCCGGCGACGGCAAAACGCATCGAGGAGATGGGCATTGTCCTCACGATTGCCGAGGAACCCTATACCCATTGATTGCCGGTCGGGAGAGGCATAGCACCTTTGTCGGCGCCGGGGCGAACTGTCCGGCGCCGACCCGTTTTCCCCCCTTGTGCATGGCTTTGTTGAGGCCGGGGCGATACCGTTTTTTAGAAGGATTGGCCGTTCTTCAATATGATTATCAGATAGAAAGTTGGCGATTTTGACAGAATCTTTCTATTTTTGCATGAGAGAGAACTCCTTTCTCGATACAAAGGCCGTGAAAGCGGCCAATAGGATTTCGGGCGAAATGTCCCGGACGAAATGAAACAAGTTTGAGATTATGGCAAAGGACAATGCGTTTTCGGGTATGGCGCACAATGCGCTGACCGCAGAGACTACGATCGTAGGAAAAATCGTTTCTCAGAAAGATATTCGTATAGATGGAACTTTGGAAGGCCGGTTGGAGTGCCAAGGCAAAGTCGTCATCGGAGAGACCGGGCAGGTAATCGGCGACATTGTCGCCGTGAATGCCGAGGTGGTTGGCCGCATCACGGGAAATGTGATGGTCGCCGAGGTGCTGGTTTTGAAAGCCAGTTCGTCCTTGGAAGGCGATATTCAGGCCCGTCGGTTGGCGATAGAGCCGGGAGCCGTGTTGAACGGGAAGTGTACGATGCTGCAATCGGCCGGCGACGGGAGCGATTCTTGAAAAAACAGCGATTCCCGGCTCGGTGGAGCGAGCAAAATAAGAGAGATGCGTATTAGGATTCTAACCGGAGAGGAAAACGTATGGAAAAACAAGTAATACCCGTTTTGGAGATGAGTTGCGCCGTGTGTGCGGCGACGGTCGAAAAGACGGTGCGCGAGCTGGCGGGAGTCGATGAGGCTACCGTAAATTTTTCGGCCAACACCTTACAGGTGCTTTACGACCCTGAAAAAATTTCGTTGAAAGATATGCAGGCGGCTGTCCGTGCCGCCGGATACGATTTGGTCATTTCGGAAAACGCCGAGGCCGACGCCCTTGACGCCGAGCGCCACCATTATCGTGATTTGAAGCGGCGTACCATAGGCGTTTGGTGTTTCGCCCTGCCGGTAATGGTGCTGTCGATGATTTTCCACTCTCCTACGCCGCTTGTCGCGTGGGGGTTGATGGCATTGACATTGCCGGTATTGTATTGGGGGCGTTCGTTCTATCTGTCGGGTTGGAAAGCGATAAGGCAGGGCAGGGCCAATATGGACACATTGGTCATGCTGAGTACCGCCGTGTCGTTCCTGTTCAGCCTGTTCAGCACAATCTATCCGAGGTTTTGGGTCGATATGGGTTTGGTACCACATGTCTATTACGAGGCGGTGGCGATGATTATCGCTTTTGTCTTGTCGGGGAAATTGCTGGAAGCGAGGGCGAAACAAAGCACCTCGGCCTCTATCCGCTCGCTCATGGAGTTGCAACCCACCACAGCCCGGCTGGTCGACCAAGACGGCGAAGAGCGTGATGTGCCGGTGGCCTTGCTGCGCCCCGGCGACAAAGTCGCTGTGCGCCCCGGCGAGAAGATTCCGGTAGACGGAGTCGTGCTGGACGGTGGCTCTTATGTAGACGAAAGCATGATTAGTGGCGAATCCGAGGCCGTCTCAAAACAACCCGGCGACAAAGTGCTGGCCGGTACGTTGAATCAGCGGGGGGCGTTCTTCTTGCGGGTAGAGGCTTCGGGCTCCGACACGGTACTCTCGCGCATGGTGCGCATGGTGCGGGAGGCGCAAGGAAGCAAAGCCCCTGTGCAAGGGGTGGTCGATAAAGTGTCGGCGGTTTTTGTGCCTACCGTGATTGTGTTGTCGTTGCTCACCTTTGTTATTTGGATTGCGGTGGCGGGGTGGAGCATGTTTTCATACGCCTTGTTATCGGCGGTTTCGGTACTGGTCATCGCATGCCCGTGTGCCCTCGGGTTGGCTACCCCTACGGCGTTGACGGTAGGGATAGGCAAAGGGGCGCAACAACATATCCTCATCAAAGACGCTTTCGCCTTGGAGAACATGTGCCGGGTGAATGCCGTCGTGTTGGACAAGACGGGAACGTTGACCGAGGGTGCCCCGCAAGTGGTAGGCGAAGAACTGTATCCCGGTTTTGAGACTTATGCTTCGGTCTTGTTGGCCGCCGAGATGCGTTCGGAACACCCGTTGGCCTCGTCGCTGGCCGAGCATTTGCGGCAGAAAGGTTTTGTGCCGGCCGATATATCGGCCTTCGAGAGCCTCACGGGGAAAGGGGTGGTCTGTGAATATGCCGCTTCCCGGTTCTGGGTCGGGAACAAAGAACTGGCCGACGAGCGGTTGGCCGTAGCGTCGTCCGACACCTATACGGTATATTTCGGGAAAGAGGATAAACTGTTGGCGACTTTCGAAGTGAAAGATGCCTTGAAAGCGACTTCGAGAGAAGCCGTCGAGCAACTGAAACGATGCGGCGCCGAGGTCTATATGCTCACCGGCGACAAAGAGTCGGCGGCTTCGGAGATTGCCCGCGAGGCCGGAATCGAACATTATCGATGGGGCGTATTGCCCGACGACAAGGAACAGTTTGTCGTGGAGTTGCAGCGGCAAGGGAAATGCGTGGCCATGGTAGGCGACGGCATCAATGACTCGCAGGCGCTGGCTCGTGCCGATGTGAGTGTGGCGATGGGACGGGGCACCGACGTGGCGATGGACGTGGCGATGGTGACTTTGATGAATTCCGATTTGACGTTGTTGCCAAGGGCGATTGCTCTTTCGAGGAAAACGGTTCGGATTATCCGTGAAAACCTTTTCTGGGCTTTCGGCTACAATGTGGTGTGTATTCCCATTGCGGCGGGGGTGCTTTTCCCCGTAGGGGTTTTGCTCACGCCCATGTGGGCGAGTGCGGCGATGGCGTTCAGTTCGGTGTCGGTAATCCTCAACAGCCTGCGGTTGCGGTGAATAATATATGTATATATAATAAGGTTTAAAGTATATGATACAGGTAAAGACTTCGGCGAAATGTGCCGGTTGCGTGGCTAAGATAGCCGAGCAGTTGAATGCGTTTTTGACTCCCGATCAATGGAGTGTCGATTTATCTTCCCCCGACAAGGTGCTGACGGTAACCGCCGACGTGCCTGCCGAGAAAGTCGTCGAGGCCGTGCGCGCCGCCGGCTTCAAGGCTCAATTACTGTAAGGGAACGGCACAAACCAAAACGACCGTGTCGAAAATGCGGTACCAAAGGGTGTACTCTTTGGCTGCCGCTGTGCGTGTTTCCCGGGCGGTGAAAGTCCCTTCTTTGTCCAACGAAAGGGGCGCCGAGAGGTGCAAATGCGCTCGGAAGTCGATGCCGCCCTCGGGAATAGCTTTGAAGAGAGCCTCTTTGGCCGACCAGCATAGGTGCAGCCATTCGATATGGGTCGGGAGGGGTTGCCCATAGGCGTTCAGTTCCTTGTCGTTCAGTACCCGTTCGGCCACTCTTTCCACTTTTGTCCCTATTTGTTCGATGTCTATCCCTATCGGCACGAGCGGGTGATAGGCTATGGCCACCCATTGCCCGGTGTGGGAAATCGATAGGTATCCGGGGCGGTGGAGCAGATAAGGCTTCCCGCTTTCGGCATAGGCGATTTGGGCGTCACGGGTTTCTTTCAAGCTGTTCAACAGCAAGCGGGTAGCCGCTTGCTCACAAAATCTTTTGGGCGATAAGCGCCGGCTCTCGATAAGTTTTCGTTCGTCCTCGGTCAACTGGCTCGTGAGTTCCGCTTGCTCCTCTGTGAGGTGCCACAGAGCGATGCTTGCTCCGAGAGGGGTCGATATGTATTGGTCGAAAGGCATTTATCGGGCGGGAATTTCGATACTCTCGATGAGGTGGGCGATATGGTTCGAAAGGTCGTCGATCACGGGAGCGATAGAGTCGCTTTTCCCCGGTTCGTCGAAGTATAGAGACCCCCTCATCAAATAGCGGGCGCTGTCGGTAACGACAAACTGCAAGGGGGTGGCGCTTTCGGCAGAGAGGTCATAGAGGGTCGCATAAATCCTCTGCTCGTCGTCTTCATAAGAGTTTGCCTGTACAACATCGGGGCGGATACTTTGCCGGTAAACCAAGTCTTTGCTTTCGGAGAGGAGCCGGTCGAGATTCCCCCGTAGCGTATGGTAGCTGCAATAGAGGGTAGCCCGGTATCGGGGAAACCGTATGTCGAGCCATTGCACATCGTCGCCGTGCCGCGAGGAGTCGTTGTTGACCGACGCCACCGTCCCCTCGGGAATTTCAAAGGAAATCGACGGTTGTAGCAAATCGGTTCTTTCGTAAGAGCAGGGATAGGGGTCGATGCGGAAATATCCGTCGGGCAACGGCGTGTATTTTTGGCGGCAGGAGTGTATCCCGGCCGCCATGCCTGCGAGGAGGACACATAATACGATTCGGGAGAGTCGTTTGTAAACGGGATATTCCATAGGTGCGACCGATTTATTCGGCTGTTTTCGGGCCGATTTTCACTTTGATTTTTCCGATGCGCCGTTTATCCAGTTCGAGAACCAAGAAGCTGCATCGTCCGTAATCGATTTGCTCTTTCACCTTGGGGAAATCCTCCTTGATGTCGAGAATCAATCCGGCTAATGTTTCGGCGTCTTCGGTTTTGTCGTCAAACTCTGTTTCGGATACCCCCGTGATTTTATAGAAATCGTTTAGGAGGGTTTTCCCTTCGAAGATATAGGTGCTTTCGTCCAGTTTCACATAGTTTTTCTCTTCCTCGTCATATTCGTCGCTGATGTCCCCGACGATTTCTTCCAGAATATCTTCCATCGTGACGATGCCCGAGGTGCCTCCGAATTCATCGACAACGATAGCCATGTGTATTTTCCGGGTACGAAATTCTTCCAACAGGTCGTCGATCATCTTCGTTTCGGGCACGAAGTAGGGGCGCCGCATGAGCTTGCGCCAGTCAAACGAGGAATCCTGTCCTATGTAGGGCAGCAAGTCCTTGCTGTATATGATGCCTTTGATGTCGTCTTCGGTCGTGTCGTAGACGGGGAGGCGCGAGTATCCCGTTTCGATAATCGTGTCGAGTAGCTGTTTGAAGTCGGTTTTAATCTCTATGTCGGTGATGTCGACGCGGGAGATCATCACCTCTTGGACGGTTTTTCTGCCGAATTTGATAATCCCTTCGAGCATCTCTTTCTCGTCGTTGGCTCCTACATTGGTCATTTCCAGCGCCTGTGAAAGCTCGTTCATAGAGATGTTGCTGTTCTTTCGGGCCATTCGTTTGTTGACGATATGGGTCGAATCTACCAAGAAATTGGCCAGCGGGGAGAATATTTTTTCCAAGACCGACAAGCCTTTGCAACTTCTCCGCACCCAGTTAGCCGGTTTTTGGTTGGCGTAGAACTTGGGAATCACTTCGCCGAAGAGGAGCAACAGGCCGGTCAGCAGGATAATCTGAATGATAAAGTTCAAGACCTCGCTGTGAAAGTGCAGTATGTCCAAAAAGAAATAGTTGCAGAGGATAATCACGGCCACGTTGACCAAATTGTTGGAGATGAGTATGGTGGCCAAAAGTTTCTCGGGACGGGAAAGCAGTTTCTTGATGAGCCCGTTGCGAGGCGATTCGCTTTCAAACTCTTGTAGTTCTTCGGGCGAAAGAGAGAAGTAGGCGATTTCGGAAGCCGAAACAAATGCAGAAACACACAAAAACAACGCCGCCAATATAATCGCCAGAATGGCGCCCCCCGAAGGGGTTGTGATTTCTATGGCTGAGTGTAATACCGATAAATACGAATCAGGGTCCAAGAAGTATAGGAATTAGTTAGACAATAGGTATTGCCGACCGGCATGCTCCAATCGGCCGTATGCGCCCGATGGGTTTCGGGGGACATACATACCCGTTAATTGCTCGCAAAATTACAACATTATATTAGAACGGCAAATCATCGTCGCTACTATTTTCGACCGGTGGGTTGTAACCGGTGTTGGCCGGAGCGGGATTGCTTTGCGGTTGCGGCTGCGCCGGAGCGGGAGCCGATGAGGCCTCGCGGCGGCCGAGCAGTTCCATGTTGTCGACATAGATCTCGGTCGTGTAGCGGCGTATCTTGTTTTGGTCCTCCCACGACCGGGTGCGTATTTTGCCTTCGATATAGAGTTGTGTGCCTTTGCGGACATACTTCTCGGCTACCTCGGCCAGCCCTCTCCATGCCACGATATTGTGCCATTCGGTCTTGTCGGGAATCTGCACCCCGCTCTGGGTCGTATAGCCGCGCTCGGTAGTGGCCAGGGTGAAATTGGCTACGCACACATTGTTTTCGAGGTATCTCACATCGGGGTCTTTCCCTACGTTTCCTATTAAGATGACTTTGTTTACAGACATAGTATTAATTGAATGGTTGAAAAAACGGTTTAAATATAGGCATAATCGCAAGGAAAACAAAACTCCCGGGGGTAGTTTTTTTGACAGAATTTCCTCTCTGTCGTGCCCCCGGGGTTTTATTGTCATTATCGCCGGTTCTTGCCGGAGATATTATTTCGACACTTTCAAGCCGCGGATAACCGCCGAGGAAAAGCCGGCGGCTTCCATCTCGTTCAATCCTTTGATGGTGATTCCCCCGGGGGTGGTTACTTTGTCTATTTCGACTTCGGGGTGATTCCCGCTATGCAGCAATAATTCGGCAGCCCCTTTCACGGTTTGTTCGACGAGCAGCGCGGCGTCTTTGGGGTAGAATCCCATTTCCACTCCACCTTCGACGGCGGCTCTGATATATCGCATGGCAAAGGCTGTCCCGCAGGAGCAGAGCGCTGTGCCGGCGGTCATGAGGTTCTCCTCGATGAGCAGGCTTTTCCCTACGCTGTCGAATAGAGCGCGAATGCAATCGACCTGTTCGGGTACGGCGTTATAGGGCGTGAAGAGTGTCATGCTCTGTCGAACGGCGATAGCCGTGTTGGGGATTGCCCTGAAAATGGCGGGGATAGTGTCGGCCGAAGAGAAAAGTCCCGCGAGGCGTTCGAGGGTAGCGCCGGCTACGACCGAGACAATAATTTGTTTAGGTAGGTCGAGCGTGTTGCGTATGTCAATAGCCACGCTGTCGAGAACCCACGGTTTCACCGCCAGAATAATAATATCGGCGCCTTCGACGGCCGCTTTGTTGTCGGTCGTGGTGTGTATCGAAGGGTTGGACGATTTGAGGGCGTTCAGTTTTTCTGTTCCTCGATTGCTGACCGTGATGTCCGACGGCGATATAAAATTACTTTGCGCGAGGCCGAGGGCTATGGCACCTCCCATATTGCCTCCACCGATGATAGCGATTTTCATGTGAGTATATGTTTAAGTCTATCGATAAAATAGTTGACTTCCTTTTGTGAAAGGGACAGGGGCGGCAATAGCCGTATGACATTTGTTCCCGAGGCTCCCGTGAATATGTGCTGCTCGAAGAGCAACTTGTTGCGCAATTCTTTTACGGGATAATCAAATTCGAGGCCGATCATCAAGCCCTTCCCCCGCACCTCTTTGATTTGCGGTATGCGTTTAAGCTCCGAGATAAGATACTCGCCCACGGTGGCGGCATTCTCGACCAGTTTTTCGTTCTCCATGACATCGAGTACGGCGCAAGCTGCTGTACAAGCCAAATGGTTCCCGCCGAATGTGGTTCCCAGCATGCCGTAAGCGGGTGTGAAATCGGGGCTAATGAGGACTCCTCCGATAGGAAATCCGTTGCCCATGCCTTTGGCCACGGTAATCAGGTCGGGGCGGATACCGGCGTGCTGGTGGGCAAAAAATTTCCCCGTGCGGCCGTAGCCCGATTGCACTTCGTCGAGTATGAGCACCACCCCGTTTTGGGTACAAATCTCCCGCAGGCTTTTGAGAAATTGTGTGTCGGGAACCTGTATGCCGCCCACGCCCTGTATTCCTTCGATGATTACGGCACAGACATCGCCCGCCGCCACTTCGGCTTCTACTCGTTCGATTTGGTTGAGCGGTAGGAACGCGACTTCAAACGTGTCGTTGATCGGGGCGACGATTTTGGGATTGTCGGTCACTTTCACAGCGGCTGAGGTGCGGCCATGAAACGATTTGGAAAAAGCGATTACTTTTTTCTTCCCGGTGTGGAACGAAGCCAGCTTCAAGGCGTTTTCGTTGGCCTCGGCTCCCGAGTTGATGAGGAATAGGGCATAGTCGTCGTACCCCGATAGCCTGCCTAATTTGTCGGCCAATTGTTGTTGCAGGCTGTTGATGACCGAGTTGGAATAGAATACGAGTTTTTGAGCCTGCTCGGTAATCTTGCGCACATAGTAGGGGTGGGAATGCCCTATGGAAATCACGGCGTGCCCCCCGTAGAGATCGAGGTACTCGTTCCCTTGCGAGTCGTATGTGTGGCACCCTTTGCCTGCGGTTATCTCAATGTTGAATAACGGATATACGTCGAATAATTTCATGATTCTTTTCAATTAAAAAGCCGAAGGTTTGAGCTGTAAGCCCACCCGCTCGTGCAGCCCGAACAAGAGGTTCATGTTATGTACGGCTTGCCCCGAGGCGCCTTTGAGCAGATTGTCGATAACCGAGACGATGAGCAGTTTCTCCTCGTGCTTCTCGAGGTACAGGAGGCATTTGTTGGTGTTGACAACCTGCTTCAAGTCGGGCATCTTGTCGGTGAGGAACGTAAAGTTGTGGTCGTCGTAATAGGAGTTGTACAAGTCTTTGAGCAACTCTATTTCGACGGGGCAGTCGAGGTAGAGCGAAGCGAAAATACCTCGGGAGAAATTCCCTCTGACCGGAATGAAATTGATGGGAGCCGAGAAACTGTTTTGCAGTTTGGAGAGGCTTTGCCGTATCTCGGCCAGATGCTGATGGGTGAAAGGCTTGTAAATGGAAATATTGTCGTTGCGCCAACTGAAATGAGAGGTGGGCGACGGCTTTTGTCCCGCGCCGGTCGAGCCGGTGATGGCGTGAACATGTATCTCGTTGTTGAGCAACAAGTTCTTGGCCAAAGGCAATAGCGCCAGTTGAATGGCCGTGGCGAAACAGCCGGGGTTGGCCACCCGTTTGGAGCGAATGATATATTTCCTGTTCAACTCGGGTAACCCGTATATGAAGTCGTTCTCCGGAGCGTCGAGCCGGTAGTCGGCCGACAGGTCGATGATGCGCAACTCCTCGGGGAGGGTATGGCTCTCCATGAATTTGCGGGTGTCGCCGTGTGCCGTACAGAAGAAAAGCAGGTCGATTTCGTTGAAAGGCATTTGGTCGGTAAACCGCAGGTCGGTTTCTCCGAATAGACCCGTGTGGACATCGGTTATTTTGTTGCCTGCGTTGCTCTCGCTATGAATAAACACGATTTCCACATCGGGGTGGTTGATCAATAGCCTTATCAATTCTCCGGCGGTGTAGCCTGCGCCTCCGATGATACCTACTTTTATCATGATTACGGGTTGAATGATTAAAATTATGGGCTCTAATCTACGACTTATTTTTTGTTTTTGTTTTGTATGGAATAGAAAATTTTCATCTGGTTGCCCAAAATTTTGGTAAACCCTTTCACGTCGTCGGCGCTCCAAGCCTTGTTCACTTCGCCATACTCGCCGAAGTCCGATTTCATCAGATCGTAATCGCTTTCGATACCTACCAACACATACCGGTAGGGGTGCAACTCGACGATTACCCGGCCGGTTACATTTTGCTGCGAGCTGTCGAGAAAGGCCTCTATGTCGCGCATGACCGGTTCGAGGTATTGCGCTTCGTGCAGGAACATGCCATACCATGTGCCCACTTGGTCTTTCCAGTATTGTTGCCATTTGGTGAGGGTGTGCTTCTCGAGCATCTTGTGAGCGGCGATGATGAGCATGGGTGCCGCTGCTTCAAATCCCACCCGGCCTTTGATGCCGATAATTGTGTCGCCTATGTGCATGTCGCGGCCGATGGCAAATGGCGCCGCGATAGCTTCGAGCGCCTGTATGGCGGCGACTTTGTCGTCATAGGCTTTCCCGTTGATACCGGCGATTTCGCCGTGGACAAAATCGAGCGTGATTGTTTGGCTCTGGGTGGCGGTCATTTGAGAGGGATAGGCCTCCTCGGGCAGGGTGAGATTGCTTTTCAAGGTCTCTTTCCCGCCGATGCTGGTTCCCCATAACCCTTTGTTGATAGAGTATTCCATTTTTTTGAAATCGGCGGTATAGCCGTGTTTCTTCAAATACTCGATTTCATACTCCCGGGTGAGGGTCATGTCACGGGTAGGGGTGATGATGCCGATTTCGGGCGCCAATATCTGGAAGGTGAGGTCAAACCGCACTTGGTCGTTTCCCGCGCCGGTGCTGCCGTGCGCCACATAGTCGGCGCCTATCTCTTTGGCATAGTTGATAATGGCGATAGCTTGGAATATCCGTTCGGAGCTCACCGAGATAGGGTAAGTGCCGTTCCGGAGAACATTCCCGAAAACCATGTATTTGATACTTTTTTGGTAATACTCTTGTGTAATATCGAGCGATGCGTGTTTTACGGCTCCCAGCTTATAGGCACGCTCCTCGATCGATTTCAACTCTTCGGGATTGAAGCCTCCGGTGTTGGCGATAGCGGTATATACATCGTATCCGCATTCCTCCGACAAATATTTCACGCAAAAGGAGGTGTCCAATCCTCCGCTAAATGCTAATACTACTTTCTTTTTGGCCATGATATTTTTTATTTATTGGGGTTCGTGATGATTGTTTTCGTGCTCGTGAGGGTCGTAGAGCATACCTGTGCAGAGGCACATGCGACGGTTGTTCCGTTGCAGGATGTCGAAGTTCACACAACTTTCGCAGCCTTTCCAGAATGCGGGGTCGTCGGTAAGCGAGGCGAAAGCGACCGGGCGGTATCCCAGTTCGTTGTTTATTTTCATGACGGCCTCGCCGGTAGTCAACCCGAAAATCTTGGCTTCGGGGAAACGCTCCCTCGACAACTCGAAGGCTTTGCGCTTGATGCGTTTGGCCAACCCGTGCCCACGGTAAGTGTCGACCACGATCAGTCCCGAGTTGGCGACGAATTGTTTGTTGCTCCAACTTTCGATGTAACAAAATCCTGCGAATTTGTCGCCGTCCAAGGCGATGATTGCTTTTCGCTCGAGCATTTTTTGTTTCACATATTCGGGGGAACGTTTGGCGATGCCCGTACCCCGTATCTTTGCGGCTTTCTCGATGGTGTCGAGAATAATGTCGACGTATTTGGTATGACGTTCGTCGGCTACGATTACTTGTATTTCTTCCATGATGTGAGATTTCTTTTCCCTGTTGAAAGACTTACGTTGAGGTTATACGTTATGATAAAAAAGGTTGATTCAAACTTCGGGTATGAATGGCGACAGGGCCAGCAGAGCCTGCTGGTGGTTGATGTGCTCTTCGAGGATGACCAGCACGGTATCGTCGCCGGCAATGGTCCCCAACACTTCGGGCGGGGTGTTGCTGTCTATATCGTAAGCGAGGCTGCCGGCATATCCCGGTCGGGTTTTGATGACGGCCAAGTTGCCCGAGAAGTTGATAGAGATGAATCCTCCGGGTATGTGCCGTTGAGGATTGTCGCCCATCTTTTCCTGCATGAGCTTGCCCACGCTGCCGATTTCGGGCATGATGTAGACATACGAGCCGTCGTTGCCGGGAACTTTGGCGATTCTCAATTGTTTCAAGTCCCGTGATAACGTGGCTTGTGTCAAGTCAAATCCTTGTTCGATTAGCTTTTGCAATATTTCTTCTTGGCTCTTGACTCTCGAGTGGATAATGATTTCCCGAATCGATTGTAAGCGGGCTGCTTTATTTTTCATTGCCTATACTATATTTGAATAATTATGCGGCAAATATAAGGCAAAATATGGAATATCGGAATAAAATTTGTATATTTTTTTACAATTCAGGTCTATTTTTAAATATATTGTGCATATGTATGCAAGCCGTGGCTCATATATAAAAAGGAAAGGGAAACCCGATTTATGGCATCACCTTTCCTTTTATCTGTATAGTCTTGGGGGTGAACTGTTTTACAAGCCCAAAATCGACGACAATTCCGGGGTGTGGCGCGCCGAGTTGTCGGTCATGCAGGGAACGATGGTGGCATAGCCCTGTTTCAACCAATATTCGTCGGTGTCGGTCGCTTCGGGTTCATAGTTCTTGAATGTGCCGGTGAGCCAGTAATATTCTTGCCCGTGCGGGTCTATGCGGCAATCATACTCTTCGGTCCAATGGCCTTGTGCCGCCCGGCACATTTTTGCCCCGTTGAGCCGGGGAGTGTTGGGGATATTGATGTTCAACCCTATGCCTTGCGGCCAATGGGGAGAGGCGAGCGCTTTTTGGCAAATGCCGGTGACAAGTTCCCGGCAAGCCGAGAAGTCGGCGTCGGCCTTGTGGTTGCAAAGAGAGAATCCGATGGAGGGAATGTGCAGCAACGCCCCTTCCAATACGGCACCCATAGTTCCCGAATAAATGACGCTGACCCCCGAGTTGGAGCCGTGGTTGATACCCGACACGATCAAGTCGGGGTACCCGTCGAGCAAGATATTCATCGACAGTTTGATACAATCCACCGGCGTGCCGTTGGTGCGAATCATACAGAAACCCTCTTGTCGGTCGATGACTTTCATGCGGAGGGGTGTCGTGACCGTAATGGCCGAACTCTGCCCCGAGCGGGGGGCGTCGGGAGCGACGACGAGAATGTCGCCCAAAGGTTTCAGAAACTCGGCGACCTCGCGAATCCCTTTCGCTTGAATGCCGTCGTCGTTGGTGATGAGAATGAGAGGTCTGTTCGAACGTGCTATTTTTTCCATAAAAGGAGTAAACAAATGTGAGTTACGGGAATAACGACGCGCCCGGCGACAATCTCGGTTCTTGTCGAGACGCGCGCTTCCTTATTTTCGGGAAACAAAAATAGTGAAAGGTAAGCGCCGAGACAAATGAAAACGAAGTTTTCGTGTTGTCCTATGCCCGACCGCGGCTTATTCTATCCAAAGATAGCGAATAAAATGGTAATCTGTCATATTTTAACGGATAATATGGAGCTTTAAAATAGGTAAACCCTGCTGCCCCGCTGATAGGAATCTGATAAAAAAAGTGTATCTTTACGCAGAAAATAGGAAAACGATATGGTTGGTTTATCAACAAAAGAGGTCACTTATCAACAATTAAACTATTTTCGAGCTGCCGGGATAACGGAATATAAATTAAAAGGTATTCCTTTGTGAAGAAAAAACAACAATATGGGTAAGATTATCGCTATTGCAAACCAAAAAGGAGGTGTCGGGAAAACGACAACCTCCATAAACTTAGCCACATCTCTGGCCGTTCTGGATAAAAAGGTGCTCCTTATCGATGCCGACCCGCAGGCCAATGCCTCGTCGGGACTGGGAATAGACCCCCAGCAAGTGAAATCGTCGATTTATGAATGTTTGGTAGGGGAGGCCACGGTAAGAGATTCGGTGGTAGAGACCTGCGTGGAAGGACTGAATTTAGTCGCTTCGCACATCGATTTGGTAGGAGCCGAGTTGGAGTTGATGAATCTGAAAAATCGGGAGCGGGTGCTCTCCCATGCCTTGAACGAGGTGCGAGACGACTATGACTATATCTTGATAGACTGCTCTCCCTCGTTGGGACTGATTACCGTCAACGCCCTCACCGCGGCCGATTCGGTGATTATACCGGTACAAGCCGAATATTTTGCCTTGGAAGGAATCAGCAAGTTGCTGAACACGATAAAAATTATCAAATCGAAGTTGAATCCGAAACTCGAGATCGAGGGTTTCTTGTTGACGATGTACGACTCCCGTTTGAGGTTGGCCAACCAGATTTACGAGGAGTTGAAAGGACACTTCGGCGCTCTCGTCTTCAACACGGTTATTCAACGGAATATCCGGTTGAGCGAAGCGCCCAGCCACGGGCTCCCGGCCTTGCTGTACGACTGCGAGTCGAGAGGCAGTGTCAACCACATGGAACTGGCCAAAGAGTTGATAAAGAGAAACAGATAGTTAGCTAAAATCGATAAAAATTATGGCAACGCCTAAGAGAAGTGCATTGGGTAGAGGGTTGGACGCTTTGATTTCGATGGACAATATCGAAACGAGCGGAACCTCGTCGATCCACGAAATAGAGTTATCCAAGATAGTCCCCAACCCCGACCAGCCTCGTAGAGAGTTCGACGCCGAAGCCCTTGAAGAACTGGCCACGTCTATTCGGGAACTGGGTATCATACAGCCGATTTCGTTGAGGCAGGTCGCCGGAGGAAATTACCAGATTATCGCCGGCGAGCGACGGTATCGAGCCGCTCAAATGGCCGGGCTGGAAACAATACCGGCCTATGTGCGGACGGTCGAGGACGAAACCCTCATGGAGATGGCTCTTATCGAGAATATCCAGCGAGAGGACTTGAATGCGATAGAAATTGCTTTGGCGTTCCAAAAACTGATAGAGCTTTACCAGCTTACCCAAGAAAAGTTGAGCGAGCGGGTGGGAAAGAAACGCACGACAATCGCCAACTATTTGCGCCTGTTGAAACTCCCGGCCGAGGTACAGATAGGCCTGCGCGACAAGCGCATCGACATGGGGCATGCCCGGGCTTTGCTCTCGGTTTCCGACCCGGCTTTGCAATTGGAACTGTATGAACGCATTCTCGCCGACGGATTGAATGTGCGCAATGTCGAGGAGTTGGCCAAGACGTTATCGGCCGGTGGCGAACGTGCCCGCAAGAAAGCGCAGAAAAAAGTCATGATGCGGCAGGAATATAATGTGCTGAAATCGCATTTGTCCGATTTCTTCCAAGCCAAAGTACAATTTACCTGCGACGAGAAAGGCAAAGGAAAAATATCTATCCCGTTCAAAAACGAGGAGGATTTGGAACGGATTATCGGATTGTTCGATAAATTGAAATAAAAAGTTGAGAGTATCGGTAAAAATGGGTCGGCACAGGCCTGCTATGATAGCGTTTGTCGCCATGTTGGTGTCGTTGTCGGTCTTTGGAGCGACAACGCGGCCGTTGCATACCGTTTCGAACGAGACCGTTCACCGGGTCGAGACATCACGCCCGATAGCCGCGGAGCAAGAACCTGCCGATACGCTCGCAGGCGCACAAATCCTGCACGTCGTCGATTCTGTTTCGGTGGCTGCCGGCGATAGCGTCGGAGCCTTGTTGCAAGACTCAGTTCCGCTGTTGATAACCGATTCGCTCCTTCCCGCCTTGCAGTCCGACTCGTCCGGGGTGGAAGCGGTGCGTAAATCGTGGAGGCCCTCTTCGTTCAACCCCGACCCGATGAGAGCGGTGTGGCTGTCGGCTTTGTTCCCGGGATTGGGGCAGATTTATAACCGCCGGTATTGGAAATTGCCCATCGTCGTGGGCGGGTATGTGGGTTTGTTCTATGCCACGACATGGAACAGCAACATGCTGGCCGATTACCAACGCGCCTATCTGGATATTATGGACAGCGACCCGACGACAAACAGCTATATGGATTTTTTCGCTTCGTCGTATCGGGAAGAGGATATAGACAAAACGTGGCTTACCAATGTGTTGAAGCAACGAAAAGATTATTACAGGCAGTATCGCGACTTGTGTATTATTTGTATGATTGGGTTGTATGCCGTGTGCATGATCGACGCCTATGTCGATGCCCAGTTGTACCATTTCGATATAAGCCCCGATTTGTCGATGCAGTGGCAGCCGGCCATTATTCCCACGGCACGCTCCGTATTGCCGGCGGTAGGGCTGCAATGTGCGATTACATTTTAAAAAGAGCTATTGGCTATGAAGAGGATTTTGTTTATGTTGGGAGGCTTGGCCTTGTGGAGTTCCGGCTTTTCCCAAGAAGTGGATTTCGAGGCAGATTATATCGATACGGTCGATTCGCTTTCGGTCGACTCGTTGGATGCCGTTTCGCCCGACGAGCTCGATAGTACCGTCGTCTATCTCGAAAGCATGGAGGCCGATTTGAACGACCTCTTGACCAACTGGTACATGCAGCAGTATGCCGTGGTCGATACTTCCTGCTTGAAGTCCAGTGTGAATATAGACTACCCCGACTCGGTATATATACGCAAATTATCGCAATTGCCCACGATTATCGAGATGCCCTACAACAGTGTAGTCCGGCGTTATATCGATATGTATGTGCAAAAACGGAGGGCGCTGGTAGAAAATCTTTTGGGGTTGAGCACCTATTATATGCCCATTTTCGAGGCGGCGCTCGAGCGGGAAGGCCTGCCGTTGGAGTTGAAATATCTGCCCATTATCGAGTCGGCCTTACGCCCCGATGCGACTTCTCGTGCCGGAGCCGCCGGGCTGTGGCAGTTCATGGTGCGCACCGGCAAAAGCATGGGGCTTGAAGTCAACAGCCTTGTCGACGAGCGGAGAGACCCCATAAAATCGTCGGCGATGGCCGCGCGCTATCTGAAAGATTTGTATGGCATTTATCACGACTGGGCATTGGCCATCGCTTCGTACAATTGCGGCCCCGGCAATGTGAGCAAGGCCATAAGGCGTTCGGGAGGGAAGACCGATTATTGGGAAATCTATCCCTACCTGCCTCGCGAGACACGGGGCTATGTGCCCGCCTTTATCGCCGTCAATTATGTGATGAATTATTATGGCGACCACAATATCTGTCCGGTGTTGACACGTCGCCCGTTGCTCACCGATACGGTACACGTCACCCGTCGTCTCCATTTGAAACAAGTGGCCGATGTCTTGCAGATTCCTCTCGACGAAATTCGCAGCCTCAACCCTCAATATCGCCGCGACATCATACCCGGCAATATACGGCCCTATGCCCTCATTTTGCCTTCGCAGCAAATCTATGCCTTTATAGAGGCGCAAGATGCGATTTTTGCCCATGACGCGAAACTATATGCGCAACGGCTTTCGGTCGAGCCGGCCGGAATAGCTCCGGGCACGATGGTCTATCATCGGGTGCGTCGGGGAGACACGCTTTCGGGGATCGCCCAAAAGTATGGGGTTTCGGTGAGTAGCCTGTGTGCGTGGAACAACATACGGCGAAGTTCCTATCTGCGTATAGGTCAGCGGTTGGCGGTGAGCAGCAAAGGTTCGGTGAGCCGCGCTCGCTCGTCTTCCAAGGCGGTGAAAGCCTCGGGCCAGTACCACACGGTGCGTAAAGGCGAGAGCCTGTGGTCGATTTCTCAAAAATACAAAGGAGTCTCGGCCGACGACATCAGGCAATTGAACAACCTGAACGGGAACAGTATCCGTCCGGGACAGCGGTTAAAGATTCCTACGGCGTGACCTCCTATACCCCTTCTGCGCATTTGTCTGTCGGGAGCGGCTCTCTTCCCGTAGGCGGCCCGGCATATACAGTCTCTCCCGTCACAGAGCCGGTGAGGGGAGCTAAAAGGCCTCTCTGTATTTCCCGTCGGAACTGTCGTCGATGATGCTGAGGTAACTGGCGTATCTCGATTGGCTTATCTCGTGGTTCTCGAGAGCCTGCAATACGGCGCAGCCGGGTTCGTGTCGGTGGGTACAGTCGCCGAATTTGCATTGCTGTGCGATTCGGAATATCTCGGGGAAGAAATGAGCCACTTCTTTGGGCTCGAAATCGATGGTTCCGAAGCCCTTGATTCCCGGAGTGTCGATGATATACCCGCCTTGTGGCAACGGATACATTTCGGAAAATGTAGTGGTGTGCATACCCTTGTGGTGCGAGGCCGATACTGCGCCGGTTTTTACATGTGCGTCGGGCAAAATGCGGTTGATAATTGTCGATTTTCCCACACCCGAGTTTCCCGACAGCAAGGTGATTTTGCCGGTAATGGAGGCGTCGACCAATTCAAATCCCTCGCCGGTAGTCGCCGATACACAACCGCATTCATATCCGATAGAGCGGTATAGATAGCAGAGTGCCTCGGCATATTCCTTATCCTCGTCGGTAAATGTGTCGCTCTTGTTGATGACGAGAACCACAGGAATACGGTAGGCTTCGGCCGTGGCCAAAAAGCGGTCGATAAAGGTCGTCGAGGTCACGGGGCTGTTGATGGTCACAATCAACAAGGCTTGGTCTATGTTGGCTGCGATGATGTGCGATTCTTTCGACAGATTGGAAGCCCGGCGAATGATATAGTTCTTCCGGTCGTGTATGCGGGTGATAAAGGCGGTATTGTCGGGGTTCAGTTCTATGTCCACATGATCGCCTACGGCTATGGGATTGGTGCTTCGTATCCCTTTCAACCGGAAATTCCCTTTGATTTTACAGGGTATAGACTCGCCCGATGCGGTGCCGACGATATACCAGCTGCCTGTGTTTTTTATTACGATTCCTTCCACGTTGCCTGTCGTTTTGGAAACAAAAGTAACAGAAAGTTTTGAAACAGGGATAAAAAGAGAGAGGCTTTCTGTGAAAAAAGAAAGCCTCTCGAATGTTTGTGGGATAACCACGGTTATACCGTGAGAATCTCTTTTTCTTTCTCGGCAAATATTTCGTCGATTTTCTTCATGTATTTGTCGTGCAATTTTTGCACAGCGGCTTCGCCGTCTTTGGCAATATCTTCCGACATGCCCTCTTTTTGAGCTTTTTTCAGCCCGTCGATTACGTCGCGGCGAGCGTTGCGTATGCTCACTTTGGCGTTTTCGGCCTCTTGTTTCGACTGTTTTACGAGAGCCTTGCGGCGTTCCTCCGTCAGCGGGGGAATAGAGAGCCTTATGATTTCGCCGTTGTTTTCGGGGGTGATGCCCAAATCGGAGTCGAGAATGGCTTTCTCGATTACCTTGAACATCGATTTCTCCCACGGGGTGATCACGATGGTGCGTGCGTCGGGAACCGAGATGTTTGCCACATTGGAGAGCGGGGCGAGGCTGCCGTAGTAGTCGACCCGTATGCCGTCGAGAATGCGGGGATTGGCTTTCCCTGCACGGATATGAGCCAGCGCCTCATCTAAAAACTCGATAGCCAAGGTCATCTTTTCTTCGGCCGAGTTCAGGTATGTTTTTACGTCGTCCATAATGAATATAAAGTTGAAAAGTTTCTATATGGTTTTGTGAACAAATGTACTCTTTTTTTTAAGAATAGCAATAGTCAGGGACGGGTTAATACACGAGGGTGCCGATGTTTTCGCCCGACAGCACTTTTTTGAGATTGCCCACAGTGTCCATATCGAATACGATAATGGGCAGGTGGTTCTCTTTGCAGAGGGTAGTGGCCGTGAGGTCCATTACTTTGAGACCCCGGGTATAGATTTCGTCGTAGCTGATTTTTTCGAACTTCACGGCGGTGGGGTCTTTCTCGGGGTCGGCGGTATAGATGCCGTCGACACGGGTCCCTTTGAGCATGACCTCGGCTTCGATTTCGATTCCTCTCAATGCCGAGCCGGTGTCGGTGGTGAAGAAGGGGTTACCGGTCCCTCCCGAGATGATGGCCACCTCGCCTTGCTGCATGGCTTCGATGGCTTTCCATTTGCTGTAATGCTCTCCTATCGGGAACATGTTGATAGCGGTGAAAACCCGGGCTTTCTGCCCTATCTTTTCCAAGGCCGAGCTGAGTGCCAAGCTGTTGATTACGGTGGCGAGCATTCCCATTTGGTCGCCTTTTACCCGGTCCACACCTTTGGTCGTGCCGCTCAACCCTCTGAATATGTTGCCGCCGCCGATAACGATACCGATTTCGATACCCATTTCGGCGATTTCTTTAATTTGCGAGGCATACTCGGCTACTCGTTTCTCGTCGATGCCATATTGTTTTTCTCCCATCAACGATTCTCCGCTCAATTTTAGGAGAATCCGCTTGTATCGATTACTCATAATCAAGGTACTTTTTTATTGAATTAGACAAAAATAGTGAATTTTTATCAGACCTTGATTGTTAAGGGTCGAATTTCTCTATTAAAATATCGGTTTCACACTTTTTATTCTCGGTCTTGGCGATATTGCAATGCCGAATGATTATATTTGTCGAACTGTAAACGGGCGATTATAAAGTGTATATGAGAAGAATTATAGGCTTGATTCTTTTGTGCGCCACCCTCTTCCCGGCTTTGGCCGAGATGCCCTATCGCACGGCGTTGCGCAAGGCCGACGACCATTTCGCCAATGAAGAGTGGCGGGAGGCAATCGTGATGTATGACCTCCTGTTGGAGCGGCGTCCCAGCCGGGTGAAGACCTATGTCGATGCGGTGGTCTCGTCGGCCATGTTGAACGACTCGTCGTCGGTGATGGCGTATGTGGTTCGTTCTGAGAAGCAAGGCGTATCGTTAGACTCGTTGTTCTCGGGGGTGGACGCCTGTTCGCGGGCGATTGGCCATACGGCTGTTTATGAGCAGGTGCTATTGCTGGTAAAGAAAGAACAGCCGTGGTTTACGAGGGTGGCCAATAACTATTTGCTGGGCTATTATTCGTTTAGGCGCGATGCTCCCAAAATGATTGAGATAGCCGATGAATTGCTGGCGGTGATGCCAGACCATATCGGCTATTTGAGAGCCAAGGCCGAAGCCCTGTTGTTGCTGGGTGCCCATGAGAAGGCGCTGGCGGTGCAGCAATCTATTTTGAAAATCGATTCGCTCGACTTCGATGCCAATGTGTTCATGGGCTGCTACTATGCCATGAAAGGTCGGGAGAAACTCGACTCGATCGATGAGCGCTATCTCGGAGGGGAAGACAACCTGCCGGCTTCGGTTCGGAAAAAGACATATACCCGTGAGAAACAAACTATTATCGATACCGATATAGCCCGGGCGAAGCGATATTTTTCTACCGCCTCGCATGCTCGTGGCAATAAATACCTTTCGGAACAACTGGTGTCTTTGTCAAACCTTACGGCCGATTTGCCCGTAATAAGCAGTGGGATTATCCTTCCTGTGCTGAAACGCTCAAAGTAAGAACGACACCTCTTTAAATGCAAACCGTTTTGTCTCTCCCGATTCGGTCGAGAGAATCAAATGTCCGTCGGGCTCCACATCGGTGATAGCGGCTCGGAATGTCTCTCCGTCGCTGCAAAACGGATAGTATCCGTCGTTGCGATAGAGCGAGGCGAAATACTCTTCGCGAATGCGTTGCGCCGACTGGGAGAAGGTTTCGAGGTAGCGAGTGCGGAAAGTGTCGACAAATTGGTCGAGAGTCTGTTCGAGGGAGTGGGTGTGGCCTGTGATTTGGAACAAAGAGACAGGATTGGGAGCGTCGCTGAGAAATACCGTTTGGTTCACATTCAATCCGATACCGATGATAGCTCGGGAAAATGTGCTGCCGCTCAGGACATTTTCGATGAGTATGCCGGCGATTTTCCGGTCTTCCCAATAGATGTCGTTGGGCCATTTGATCGAGAAGCCCGCGGCGTAGCGGTTCAACACGTCGACAATGGCCAGCGAAACGACTTGCGAGAGCAGAAACTGTTCGTTGGCGGGAATGTGGTCGGGTCTTAGCAGTAGGCTGAATGTGAGGTTTTTATGTGGTTCCGATTCCCACGAGTTCCCCCGTTGCCCTCGACCCGAGCTTTGAGTGTCGGTATAGACGATGGTGCCTTCTGGAAGATTCGTTTCGGCATCGAGTTGTTGAAGGTATGTATTGGTCGAGGCGGTCTCCGACAAATGAATGAAGGAGTAGTTTATCTCTTTTGTTTCCATGATTCGAGTAGGGATAATAAGGGTTCTCGTTTTATCTTAGGCATCTTCTTGATTACTTCGGTATAGGCGTGGACGATACAGTCGCGCACCACAGGGTCGGCGATGGAAGGGCGCAGCCAGATAGATATCCACAAGCGTTTATTGGTATGGTAGCCCGGTTCGATTTCGGGAAAACGCTCCCGCAGGTCGATAGCCCGCTCGGGGTCGCATTTGAGCGTGATGCGTTTCTCATCTTCGAGCAAGTCGCAGAAAAGAAACATCTTGCCCCCGACCTTGAAGACAAGGGTCCATTCGTCGAATGGGAAACACTCCTCGACCCGGGGGAGCGACAGGCAAAACTCGCGTAAAGACTCTACATTCATGTCATCGGCTGTTTAGCGGTGGAAAAAAGGCGTCGACGATATGCTCGATTTCAAAATCATCGCCCTCGCCGACGAGGGTGATAATATCGAACCGGGTGTCGAGGTGTATGTCGTAGATGCGGATATAGGCGTCGGTGGCACGGACGATGTGGTTCATCTTGCGGAGTGTGACAGCCTCCTCGGGGCGGAGGTATTCAATGTTCTTCCGGGTTTTTACTTCGACCACGACGAGCAGGTTGTCCCGGCAAGCGACGATGTCGAGTTCCATTTTCCCGCTGCGCCAGTTTACATCGCGAATTACATACCCTTTGGAAATCAGGTATTCCGCGGCTCGCTCTTCTCCTGTTTTGCCCAATTGGTTGTGCCGTGCCATAAACTTGATATTAGCGAAGCGAATATACGAAGATTCGGCGAAAAGTGAAAAAGCGGGAATAATAAAGTGGCGACCGGATACATTCCCGGTATATAGAACGCGGGACAATAAAAAACCGTTTTTTGAGTTTTATTAAAAAAATAAGTCCAATACCTGCCCGTATGAAACAAAAAATCACTTGGCTGCAAATACTGCAAGGCTGGAGCATGCTGCTGGTCGTTGTCGGTCACGTCACGCTGACCGGAATTTTCAGAAATCCCGAGACACCGGTAAGCGCGGCTATCGAGAAAATTATTTACAGCTTTCACATGCCGCTGTTTATGTTCATATCGGGATTCCTTTTCTATTGGACCAAAATCAGCCGTGACAAGACTTACCCCGAGGTCGTGGTCGACAAACTCAAACGACTGGGCACGCCCTTCCTGTTCTTCACCCTTTTTACCTTTATCGTCAAGTTTATCTTTGCGCCCTTTATGAACAGGCCCGTGGAACTGTCGCTCTCGCAGTTTGTCAACAGTTTTCTGTATCCGGGAAGCAACCCCCTGAGCGAGATGTGGTTCATTGCCACGCTCTTTATCATCATGCTGTTTTATCCACTTTGGAAATACATGATCACGAGTCCTCTCAAAATAGGATTGCTCCTGTTGGGCTGCCTCGCTTTGAATATCTTTTTCCCGGCCGGCGTAGACTTGCTGTGCCTTTCCAACGTGGCCTATATGATGCTGTTCTTTTGCCTCGGGATACTCTTTTGCAAGTTTCGCATACAACGGTTCTTGGCCGCTCCGGGGATACTTGGGCTACTGTTGGCTCTTTTTGTCGCCCTCACGATTATTCCCGATACACCCAACCTCTTGCTCAATCTCTCGGGAATATTCTTCTCGGTAGCGCTGGCTCTCAAAATAGAACCTGTCGCGCCGCGATTGTTCTCCTCGTTTAGAGATTACACCTTTCAGATTTTCCTGTTGGGCATCTTCCCGCAAATAGCGGTGCGGATACTTTACGCCCGAGTTCCCCATAACGAGTTCTCATATTGGGCGCTCTATTTGGCGAGTGTCGTTATAGGCATTTACCTGCCCGTGCTCATCGCCAAAGTCGTGGAGAAGAGCCGCAATACCCTTGTGCGTCGCTGTTTCGGATTATAAACTACCGTCTTTTCGAAAAGAAATCCTTCATCAAGGCGGCGCACTCGTCGGCGAGCACTCCGCTCTCGACTTCGGTCTTGGGGTGTAACGCGTCGGGAGCGAAACGGCGATACCCCCGTTTGTCGTCGCCGGCGCCGAAGATCAGTCGTGGAAGTTGCGACCAGCCTATCGCCCCGGCGCACATCACACACGGCTCCAACGTCACATATAAAGTACAATCGGTCAGATACTTGCCGCCCAGCGTGGCCGCCGCCGCGGTAATAGCTTGCATCTCGGCATGAGCCGTCACATCGCCCAGCCGCTCGGTGAGATTATGGGCCCGTGCCACCACTCGGTCTTTACACACGACCACTGCGCCCACCGGTATTTCCCCGGCCTCGAAAGCCACCTTTGCCTCTTGCAAAGCCATGCGCATGTAACGCTCGTCTTTTCCCTGTTCCATAATTGGGTAGTTTTTCTTGAACGACAACTGCCGCTATCCCTTTCCCGGGTCAGTTCTTCAAATAATAGATCACCGAGGTCACTACCCGCACATTCTTCAAATAGGGCGTATTGGCGTCCCGGTCTGTGATAGAGAACTGCCCTTGGTAGGCCGATGAGATTTTTCCCAACTTGCTATCCGAGTCCTTGGCGAACTTTTCGGCGGCAATGCGGGCGTTTTGAGTCGCCTCGGCTATCATTTCGGGCTTCAGCTCGTTCAGTTTCGTAAACAGGTATTGGGTGTTGTACTGGTAGTCGCCCGTAACAATGGCTACCCCTTTCGCCAAAAGCGAAGATTGTTTCACGATGAGATCCCGCACTTTATCTACTTGGTTCGACGAGACGGTGATTACCGAAGTCACATTGTACCGGTAGGGCACTGCCTGATTGCCATATCGATCGGCTTGTATGTCGACAATGGCGGGAGGCGCTACCGAAATCTCCGATTCAGGAATATCGTTCGATTTCAAAAAATCTATCACAATGGCGTTTTTGGCGTTTACGGTCCGGTATATGGTTTGTAGGTCATTGCCTATTTCCTTGTACACCAATGGCCAAATCACTTTGTCGGCAGGCACCTCGCGCTCCGAGAGTCCCTTTACCGAGACGGTGCGCACGGCCTCTTTCGAACGTATGATTCCTTGTTCGATTCGTTGTCCCAACAGAAACAAACCTATGGCTATGATGATAGCCGGTACAATCCATTTGTTTTTCATAATGCTTCTTTTTATAAACCTTAGTCTGGCGACGGTCGGAAGCCACACTCGTTTTGGCTTCCACATTCCCGGGCCATATACTACAATCCTCAAATATATGCAAAAGAGAATGCCGGGGCAAATCCATTTGGATTTTTTGCCAATTTTTAGCCAAATATGGCTCCGAATATATAGCAATGAAACCATATATATACAGTCGTTTATTCTCTGGGCTTTAAACTCTCCCTCTGCGTTCTCCGTAGGGGAATATAGGGGGAGTGCCGTAGGCGAAAGGGTTTTAAATCCCCTGCGTTTCCTGCAATTGACAAGGGGGACATTTACACTCCTCCTCTGTGTTCCCCGTGAGGGGAATATAGGGGAGGTGGCGCAGGGCGGAGGGGTTTAAATCATCTCATATACAAGTTTTTAATTTATTTCTTTTTCAACCCCTCTCCTCGGAACTACCGTTCCTCGGTTTCTCCCCTATATTGCTGGTGCCACACAGGGGAGAAGTGTGAATAGTTCAAACTCCCCTAAGTATCCTGCAATTGACAAGAGGTTTTAAACTCCTCCTCTGTGTTCCCCGTGAGGGGAATATAGGGGAGGTGCCACGCAGTGCCGGAGGGATTTAAATTCAAGTGCCGGAGGGATTTAAATCCTCTCAAAAGGAAAACGGGAGGCATGCCGAGGCGCTCCACTAGATAATCGACTCGGCCAAAATTCTTTGAAATTCCGGATTGATAAGGAATATTCGATAAATATTTGTGCGGGATTAAAAGATTTTATATCTTTGCCCCGATTTTAACAGACCACATAATGTCTAACTTATTAATCAAAAAATCAATTATTTAATCAACATGAGTGAAGAACTGAAAAATGGCCCGGTAGAAAATTTCGACTGGGATGCCTTTGAGAAAGGCGAAGTGTATGGTGATAAGAGCCACGATGAGTTGGTAAATACTTATGACCAGTCTTTGAATACAGTAAAAGACAAAGAAGTAATCGAAGGCACGGTAATCGCATTGAACAAACGCGAGGTAGTGGTAAACATCGGTTACAAATCGGACGGTATCATTCCGATGAGCGAATTTCGCTACAATCCCGACTTGAAAGTGGGTGACAAAGTAGAGGTTTATATCGAAAACCAAGAGGACAAAAAAGGACAATTGGTATTGTCGCACAAGAAAGCCCGCGCTACCCGCTCGTGGGATCGCGTAAACTCGGCTCTCGAGAACGACGAAATCATCAAGGGTTATATCAAATGCCGTACGAAAGGCGGTATGATTGTCGATGTATTCGGTATCGAGGCTTTCTTGCCCGGTTCGCAAATCGACGTGAAACCCATTCGCGACTACGATGTATTCGTAGGGAAAACTATGGAATTCAAAGTTGTTAAAATCAATCAAGAATTCAAGAATGTGGTTGTTTCGCACAAAGCTCTTATCGAAGCCGAGCTCGAACAACAGAAGAAAGAAATTATCGCCAAGCTCGAGAAAGGTCAGGTTCTCGAAGGAACCGTTAAGAATATCACCTCCTACGGTGTATTTATTGACTTGGGCGGCGTAGACGGTTTGATTCACATCACCGACCTCTCTTGGGGACGTGTTTCTCACCCCGAAGAAGTGGTTTCGCTCGACCAAAAACTCAATGTGGTTATCCTCGACTTCGACGATGAGAAGAAACGTATCGCATTGGGCTTGAAACAATTGCAACCCCATCCTTGGGACGCTCTCGACCCCAACCTGAAAGTGGGCGACAAAGTGAAAGGCAAAGTGGTTGTGATGGCCGATTATGGCGCATTCATCGAAATCGCTCCGGGTGTGGAAGGCCTTATCCATGTTTCGGAAATGTCGTGGTCGCAACACTTGCGCAGCGCTCAAGACTTCATGAAAGTGGGCGACGAGGTAGAAGCCGTAATCCTTACCCTCGACCGCGAAGAGCGTAAAATGTCGTTGGGCATCAAACAACTCAAACCCGATCCTTGGGAAAATATCGAAACCAAATATGCCGTGGGTTCTCGTCATCACGCCAAAGTTCGCAACTTCACCAACTTCGGTGTATTTGTCGAAATCGAAGAGGGCGTAGACGGTTTGATCCACATCTCGGATCTCTCTTGGACCAAGAAAATCAAACACCCCTCTGAGTTTACTCAAATCGGTGCCGACATCGAAGTTCAAGTGTTGGAAATCGACAAAGAGAACCGTCGTTTGAGCTTAGGTCACAAACAACTCGAAGAGAATCCTTGGGACGTGTTCGAAGGCATCTTTACCGTCGATTCGATTCACGAAGGCACTATCATCGAAATGCTCGACAAAGGCGCTGTAATTGCTTTGCCCTATGGCGTTGAAGGTTTTGCCACTCCCAAGCACTTGGTAAAACAAGACGGGACTCAGGCTCAACTCGAAGAGAAACTTCCCTTCAAGGTAATTGAGTTCAACAAGGACGCAAAACGCATCATCTTGTCTCACAGCCGCATCTTCGAAGATGAAGCCAAGGCCGAGGCTAAGAGAGAAAACGCTGCCAAGAAAGCCGCCAAGAAAGCCGCTAAGGCCGACGATGCAATCGTAATGCCGCAAGTAGAAAAAACCACTTTGGGCGACATCGACGCTTTGGCTGCCTTGAAAGAGAAACTCGATGCAGAGAAAAAATAAACCACGTTGTATCACAACGCTATGAAAAGAATGGGCCGGCGCAATCGCCGGCCTATTCTTTTTTCAACCCCGGACATTTTCCCTATATTTTGCTTCACAAAACACAGAGGAGAAGTTTAAAACCCCTTCGCCTACGGCACTCCCCCTATATTCCCCTTGCGGGGAACACAGAGGGAGAGTTCAAACTATTCACACTTCTCCCCTGTGTGGCGCCAGCCATATAGGGGAGAAACCGAGGAACGCATGTTCCGAGGAGAGGGGTTGAAGAAATTCGTTTGCTTCCAATAGAAGCAGCAAGCTGTCCTTTGGGTTGCCCAAAGGTTCATAAGTTAATCCAAAGTCGTGACTCTGTTTTTTATGGTAGCAAGTTTGTGTTTGGGGCAGACCAAAACCGCTTGCTATCCTCCCGTTAGTCAGAAATTGAAATTACTTTGCTCTTTCCTTGCGGCTTCCCACCCGATAATGGCGGTCTTACGGACATCACCCCAATGATAATTGCCCAATTCGCCCGTGGAACGGATGACACGGTGGCAGGGAATCAGGAGAGCCACGGGATTTTCGCCTACGGCAGTCCCTACCGCCCGGCAAGCCTTCGGGCGATTGATACCGGAAGCAATGTCACCGTAGGTGGTCAGACCTCCCATCGGGATTTTGAGCAACGCTTCCCACACTTTCAGTTGGAAGTCCGTTCCTTTCAAGTGCAGTTTTATCTCCTTGAGTTTGCTCCAATCCTGCGTAAAAATAAAGAGGGCGTTCTGTTGCAGTCCGTCCACTATCTGCTTATACTTTGCATTAGGAAATTTGCGTTTCAAGTTGTCAATGCTGGCCGGATGATTGTCCGTAAACTCCAAACAGCAGATGCCTTTATCGGTGGATGCCACGAAGATTTCCCCGAAAGGGCTTTCCGCGAAGCTGTAATGGATGGTCAGGTTTTCCCCTCCGTTCTTGTACTCGCCGGGCGTCATTCCCTCAATATTGACGAACAGGTCGTAAAGCCTGCCTGTGCCAGACAAACCGACTTCACACGCCGTGTCGAACAGCGATGCGTGCGTCTCTTGCAGGATACGTTTGGCATATTCCACGTTCAGGTATTGCAGGAAATGCTTGGGAGATGTTCCTGCCCATTCCTGAAATGTCCGTTGGAAGTGGTACGGACTCATATTTACATACTTCGCCACTTCTTCCAGCTTCGGCTGCTCCCGCCTGTTTTCCTTGATGAAACGGATGGCGGCAGCGATGCGGTCGTAGTTCAGTTGCTGTCCGGTCATTCGTCAAAAAGGTTATGATGGTGAGTAGTTTCCAAATCCAACAACAGTTTTTTGGCTGCAAGACCTCCGCCGTATCCCGTAAGCGAACGGTCGCTGCCGATAATCCGATGACAAGGCGCAAGGATGGAAATGGCATTGGCTCCGTTGGCATTGGCCACCGCACGGACAGCCTTGGGCATGTCAATCATCCGGGCAAGCTCGCCGTAGGAAACCGTCTTTCCGTATGGGATTTCCAGCAATTTGTTCCATACCTTCTTCTGAAAGTCCGTACCAACAAACAATAAAGGAATGGTGAAGTTTCTCCGTTTCCCGGCAAAGTATTCATCCAGTTGCCGCACAGTCTCAGACAGGACGTCAGAGGTCGTTTCTTTGTAATCGGCATGGAGTATTTTCCGCAACCTCCGGACCACCCTGCCGTGGTGCTTTTCTATCGTCCAGTCGCAAAGACAGAGATTGTCTTCATACGAACCGAGAAGCAATTCTCCGCAGGGCGATTGGTAGCGTTGTATGTATATGGTATTTTTCATTTCTGCCTTTTCTTAGGTGTTTGCTTTTTTGGCGCATAATCCTTCATCCCTTCAATGGCACCGCCTGCCACAGCCCACAGATAGAGGCTGGCGACACTGTTGTAAGGGGAGAAACGGTGCCGGTATTTCTCGAACAGTTTACGGGTGATTTTCCGATGATGGTAGACCATACGCAATCCCCGTTGTATGGCCAAGTCGCCGAAGCTGAGAATGTCTGGGTGTTGCATGGAGAACAGCATCAGCATTTCCGCACTCCATACGCCGATGCCGTCCAGTTCCGAGAGTCGGGCGCAGACCTCATCGTCACTCATCGTATAAAGTGCCTGAATATCGAATGTCCCGTCCATCACTTTCCGCGAGGCATTACGGATATAAGCCGCTTTCTTGAACGAGATGCCGAAACCTTGCAGCTCCTCCACGGAAAGGCGGTTGATGGCCTCGGGCGTTACTTGCCCCAAGGCATTCTCTATCCGCCTCCAAATCGTTTCGTGTGCTTTGGTAGAGATCTGTTGTCCTACGATGGAGTGGACCAAAGCGGCGAAAAGATCGGGAATGACCCGCCTTTCCACCTTGCCAATCCGGTCAATGACTTCCGCCAACCGCTTGTCCGCCTGTTTCAGATAGGCTATCTCCGTTTCGCCATATTGAAAGAAGTTCTCCATCCGGTTTTACTTTATTCCCAAGAATTGGTTTGAATCAGCCGGAGCTTCCTTGCGATCATCCTGTGTGTATTCGCGGATAATGGATGCCACCGAGATATGGTAATACTCGAACAAGGCATCATGCCCTTTCTTCTGGCTGCCCCGGTGGTTGATTTGGTTGCGCCATGCAGCGGCTGCTTCCTCATTCTCCCATACCGAAAGGCTCAACAGTTTGCCTTCCTCATTCAAGCTGGCGAACCGCTCCACACGGATGAACCCCGGCATCTTTGCCAACTCGGTTTTCAATGCCGCAGCCAGTTTGAGATATTCCTCTTTCCCCTCCGTTTTGGGTTTCACTTCAAACAGGACGGCAACCTTGGGAGATTCACCCGAAACACCTGACATTCTGTTCAGTTCGTCAAGGCTCATTGTGTCATCATAGATTCCTGCACATACTGTGTAACGAAGACCGGGGACAGGATAAATATAAGAAATCTTGCGCACTCCTTCTGTTGAACCCGGTTTCGGCCATACAAACTCTATCCAACCTCCGCCTCGCATAGCCACATCGCACAATTCTATGCCATAATGCTTTCCTGTCCAGTCTAGATGCTCTCGGATGTTGCCGCCATTCCGCTCCGGAAACCTCGGATTGGAAACCACAAGGCTTTCTTCTACATCAATGATAAAGATGTAGGCGTCGCCTGTGTTAAGTTCATACTGAGGATCACGCAAAATCTCAAGACCTTCTTTCCCTTGGGTTTTAAGCAATTCTGCCGCCTTATGGACGTTTTCAACCACTTCTTGCGGCGTTACTGTTTTCTTTGTTTCCATACCTTGTGAAAATACATTAGTATTGCTTGCAGCCACTAATAGGGCTGTCATTATTAAAACTTTTATTCTCATGTCGTTTTACTTTTAGATTGATGGTGCAAAGTTACTGCACTATCTTCTAAACAACGACCCGGAAATTGCTATTCTAACAATTCAGACGCAATATCACTACAAAATAGAAGATTGATTGCACATTGATTCATTCGTAATGCGTATATTTGCAGTACAAAGAGTTGTTTTGACAGAAATGCACAGCAAATCGTAGAATTTAAGTCTGTTGCCAAGTCATTACCTCATTCTCTGAGAAAGGCTCATAAGTAGCTTATCTCTAATATATTCCTATTTATATATCGGATTTTTCGGGAAAAGAAAAGGGAAATGTAACCTCTGCCACACGCAGAGAGGGAATTTAGAAGCTCCCTCGACTGCTTGCAAAATCGGGTTTGGAGTTTAAATGGAATTTTGTTTATGTGAATTTTATAAGAATTTATCGGAGAAAAATAAAGAGGCTCTAAAAAATTGCAAAATTTACAAGGGTCATTTAAACCTTGACCGGGGGTCGAGGTCATATAGGCGTTATACATTATGCTACGCTCAATTGTATAGATTGTTTTTATTAAAATGGATAAGAAAGGTTTTTCGGTCTTGTTGCTGGGCATTCTACTGTCGCTATTCGCACAAAAGGTCATGGCCCAGTATTCTATTTCGGGGGTTGTCAAAGACAAATATGACGAGTCGTCGCTACCACAGGTGAGTGTGAGGCTGTTATCGGCCAAAGACAGTACTTTCGTCACAGGAGTATCCAGCAAAAACAACGGCGTGTTTTCCCTGAATGTAACCAAAGCCGGCAACTATATCGCCGCATTTTCTTTCTTGGGATACAGAACCGCTTATCAACCCGTACAGTTGACCGCCCGGCAACCCCGCAAAAACTTAGGCTCCATTCTACTCGAAAGCAACGACATATTGTTGAGCGAAGCCGTGGTCATAGGAAAGGCTCCCGAAGTGGTGGTCAAAGAGGATACCGTGGAATTTAACGCCGACTCGTACAAGACCCAGCCCAACTCGGTGGTCGAGGACCTGTTGAAAAAACTGCCCGGTGTCGAAGTGGACAGCGACGGTAAAATAACCCATGCCGGGAAAGAAATCACCAAGATATTGGTCGACGGGAAAGAGTTCTTCTCGGACGACCCCAAGATAGCCACCAAAAACCTGCCGGTCGACATTATCGAAAAGCTGCAAGTGGTAGACCGTAAATCGGATCTCGCCCGCCTCACCGGCGTCGACGACGGCGAAGAGGAGACCGTGATAAACCTCACCATCAAAGAGGGCATGAAACACGGGTGGTTTGGCAATATCTCGGGCGGTTACGGCCTCGACGGCCGTTACGAGGCGGGAGCGATGGTCAACCATTTCTTCGGCGACAACCAAGTGACCATTCTCGCCGGGTCGAACAACACCAACAATATGGGATTCACCGATTTAGGCGGTAGCCGGTTCCGCAGGTTCGGAGGCATGAACGGCATCAACACCAGCCACAACGTGGGTATAAACTTCAACGTGGGCAAAGGCGATGAATTACGCGTGGGAGGCGACGTGAGCTACAACAACAGCAACCGCGACGTGCTGCAACGCACCGAGCGGCAAAACCTCTTTGCCGACAGCGTGTCGTATTACAGCGGCTACAACAAGATGAAAGACCACGGGCAGAATATTCGAGGCAATTTCAGATTGCATTGGGAAATCGACTCCCTCAATGTCATCGAGTTCCGCCCCCGCTTCGCGATAGCGCTTTCTCGTTCCGACAGCTACGACTCGGCGCTCACCACCGCCGGCGACCTCGCCCGCAGCAAAGTGAATTTCAGCGAGAGCGACAACTTCAACGAAGGCACGGGTTATGACCTGTCTGGCGAGCTCATCTACAACCACAAATTCCGCTCCCGCCCGGGACGCTCGTTCAGCGTACAGGCCGAATATAGTTTCAGCGACACCCAAGAAGACGGCTGGACAAAAGCCCTCTACAAATACTATTTGCTCGACAAAGACAGCACCCTCGACCAGATGGACGACAACCACACATGGACCAACAGTTTCGGCGGGCGGTTCACTTGGACCGAACCGCTGGGCGACGTGAAGAAAGGCCGATTCCTCACCTTTTCTTACCGATTCAGAGGCAACCTCAACAACGCCGACAAATATACCTACGACATACTCGCCGACCCGACAGGTCTGCAACCCAACGACACGGTGCGCAACGACGACCTGAGCAACAGTTTTCGCAACAACTATTTCATGCACCGCGCCCAAGTGGGATTCAAGCAGGTGACCACCAACTATACCTACGACGTGGGTGTGGCCGTAGTGCCTTCGACCTCGCAATCGACCGACCTGATAAACAGCGACCGGAATATCGACAAACGCACGGTTTTCAATATCGCTCCATACCTTCGCTACCGGTACAAAATGGGTAAGCAGCGCTCGTTGCGCATCGACTACCGGGGCTATTCGTCGCAACCTTCGATGTCTCAACTGCAACCGGTCGAGGACCGCTCGGACCCCTTGCGCATCGTAGTGGGTAATCCCGAGTTGAAGCCCTCGTTCCAAAACCGGTTGCGCGTGCGTTTCAACGACTACGACCAAGCCACTCAACGGGCTATCATGGCGATGTTCAACGCCGGATTCACCACCAACAGCATCATTTCTGAAACGACCTACGACGGCACTACCGGAGGACAACGCACCACCTATCGCAACGTGAACGGCGTGTGGAACGCCTCGGGTATGTTCATGTATAGCACTCCCTTCCGCAACAAACACTGGCAACTGAACAGTTTCAGCCGCCTCAGCTACAACAACAACGTGGGCTACAACAACGGCATGCGCAACGACGCCGGCTCGTTCAACGCCATCGAGAACTTGGGAATCTCTTTCCGGTCCGACTATTTCGACGCCGAACTGCGGGGAAACTACCGCTACCTGTTGGCCACCAACAGCATGCAAAACCAAAACAACCAGAGTACCCACAATTACGGCGGCACATTCAACGTGAGCGGTTATCTGCCATGCGACATCACACTAAGTTCCGACATCACATACAGCGGGTCGGCAGGCTACTCGGCGGGCTACAACACCGAGAGTTGGCTATGGAACGCCCAAGCCTCTTACCAGTTCCTCAAAGGGAAAAACGCCACTATCGCCGTGAAAGTATATGATATTCTGGGGCAACGCAACAGCATACGCCGTACCGTTACCGGTAACTATATCCAAGACGTAGAGTACAACACGCTCGACACCTACGGATTGATAACGTTTACCTACCGGTTCAATACCTTCGGCGACAAACGTCCCGGCGGAGATTTCCGAGGCCCGCACCGATTTGGCCCGCCCCCGGGTCGCCCGGGCAGACGCTGGTAAACTCCTGCGGCATTTTCGGAAGCATTTTAAACTCCTCCTCTGTGTCACGAAGTGATATAGGGGAGACACCTCTTTCCTCTATGGTTTACCAGTGGTAGGGAATACTTTTAAACTCCTCCCCTGTGTTGCGTCAGCAATATAGGGGAGGTGGCGTAGCCGGAGGGGTTAAAGGGAAATAATAGAAAGCGTGTTCGGCAGGGAAAGCCGCCTTTATCGGGCCGGGAGGGCGCCTGCCGGCGGAGGAACCGGGGCGAGATTCCCGGGAGAAATCACACTTACCGCTTGGCATGGGAACCATCGCAAAAAGGTTGGTTGGCCGATTTCCCACAGCGGCAGATGAATGCACGCTGTTTAATAATCATCTTTCCATTGGGGAACATGATTCTCACATGCCCGCCAATCCGCAACGGGCCGCATTCGATCACTTTTATGACCACTTCGGGTTTTATAGGTACTATCGCTTCTTCCATAGCTGTTTTGTTTTTTTTGATTTCATATTCCTAAAACAGCTAATGGAATCCTTTTGTTTATATCCCCCGAAAACAATCGAGGCGCAGAATGTAATTCTACGCCTCGACCTTATAAATTTCGTATGCTTCTCGATTAAAGCAATACTACTTCTACGTCTGCTTCTACTTCACAGATGCTCACTTTACCTTCGCGAGCCAGCCAACCAAGAGCGGCAAAGATTTCTTTTTCTTTCAATTTAGTCGCTTTTTTCAAACCTTTTACGGTCAGTTTTCCCGACTCATTCAAAGCATTCCACACTTGGCCTGCCCATGTTCCAATAACTTCTACATTCATTCTTTTTTACATTTAAATTAAACAACTTGAAAACACATTGTTTGAATCCGAGGCCAAAGGTAATACAAAATTCTTGATTCCTAACACAAAAACTATTTTTTTTGTCTTTTATATACTTTTATGGGTTAAAATCGTGATAAATTCCAACCTCTTGGGCTTCAAATTCGTTTGCTCGGCTATTTCCCGAGGACGATTTTCAACCCTTCTTTGGCCAGCATACAGGGCGAGAACTCTTCGCCGGCCTGTGCCAATAGCGGCTGTTCGTCTTCATAACGCGCCGAGAAATGTCCCAGTAACAGTTGTTTGACCGATGCCTTACGGGCGATTATCGCAGCTTGGCGGGCTGTCGAGTGGCAAGTGAGCCGGGCCAGTTCCTCGGCATCGTCGCCGAATGTGGCTTCGTGGTATAGCATATCTACCCCCTCGATAGCCGGCAATAGCGCCTCATTATAGGCGGTGTCGGAGCAATAGGCATACCGCAGGGGGGGAGCGGCCGCGGTGGTAAGGCGGGCATTGGGAATAGTTTCGCCATCGGGGGTGACGTAATCGGCTCCGGCTTTGATTTCGGCTCGCCGATACACCGGAATGTCGTAAAACTTCACCATATCGCCCAACAAATGACGCATAGCGGGCTTCTCCTCAAAAAGGAATCCCGAACAGGGAACCCGGTGTATCATGGGCAACGACGTCACCTTGATAGAGCGGTCCTCGTAAATCACCTCGCTACGACCGGGTAAAACCGGCTCGAACCGCACCGTAAAAGGCAAATCCCTACAAAAGAAATCGAGTTGCGGCCGAAAGACCGACTCGGCCTGCGGGTGTGCATGCACCACCAACTCGCCGGTACGTCCCATAAGGGAAAATGTCGAAATCATGCCTATCAGACCAAAGCAATGATCGCCGTGCAAATGGCTCAAAAAGATGTGTTCCAGCCGCGTGAACTTCAACCGCATGCGGCGGAACTGCATCTGCGCCCCTTCCCCGCAATCGATCATGAACAGGTTGTCGCGAATGTTCAATATCTGTGTACTGGGATAGTGCCGCAACGTAGGCAACGCCGAACCACAACCCAGAATATTTATTTCAAACTTCCCCATATTTCGATTTTTTTGAAAGAATCTCTCGGTCTATGATACAAAGATAATGTTTTTCTCAGGAAGAGCGCGGCACAACAGGGAATTAGTGAGCATGCTGTTTGTAAAACAAAGGGTGCCCCCTATCATCTTGTCCACACCGAGATAGGGGAAGGTGCCCGTTAGGGCGGAGGGGTTTAAATCACAGTGACGGAGTTATTTAAACATTCGCCCCGGAAGGGACTTAAAAATCTCTCATATACAGTTAATCCTATGGGTTGAGTCTCGTTTTTTTTGAGGGGAGCGAATGCTATTTCAGCGAGAGAAATTTCTCGATATAGTCCGAGCCTTTGCGGGCGATCGGTGTGGTTGCTATGAAATACCAGCACATGGGCACGAAACAGAAAAAGAACCGTTTGGACGAGTAGGCCAACACGTTTTGTATCGAATCCCACACATAGTCCACATGGTAGATGACCAGCCCGTAAAAGACGACGCTCAACACAATCATGCCCAGCAGGGCATGATTGCCTTTCCCCTTGATGATAAACCAAATATCGGCCAAGACAAAGAGGGCAAACAGCGGGAAGGTGCACCCGTAATAGACGGGATTGGAAAATAGCGTCCAAAATCCCTTGACAATGTTCCCCGCTTTTTCTCCGTCCCAAAACAAGTGGGTAATGGCCATACCCTCGGTATAGAGCCCGCCTATCTTCATATAGACGAACCAGAGCAGAGCCGGCAGAAGAGCCAGTCCGGTGAAATACAATCCTTTGCGGTAGCTTTTGCGGCGTATGCAGTCGACGAGCAGCACGATACAGGCGGCGCCGATAAAAATGACGCCCTCGTTGCGGCACCACATATTGGCGCCCAAGAGCAGCGCTCCCGCATACAGTTCGTGGTCGTTGCGGCTACGGAGCCAGCTGGCGGTGTAGGCGATTCCCAAACTGGCGAATATGGCTTGCATCACGTTGGTGCCCGAGAGCGACGAGAAAGCGAGCATCTCGGGAGCCATCATCATGAACAGTGTGGTGAGCGCGGCGACGGTCTTGCCGGTGTTACGCCGCAGGATACCATAGAAAGCGATGATGAAGCCGAGGTACATCAACGCCGGAATCGCTTTCGAGGTCTCGGCGCCCAGCAGGTACACATAGGCGTAGCTCATTTGCACGAAAGGAGCATAGGCTATGCTGCCGCCGGCTTGGTGTATCGAGGGATTGTAGTCGGCGTCGAAGATACTCATGCGCATATAGGTGTGGTCGTGCGCGGCCACAAATCCCAGCGTGTCGAACGCCGCGAGGCTGTCGCGGTCGCTGGGCGGGAAGAATACGCACTTCGAGAAATTCATGTATTCGCAGTAGCCGATGATGATGAGCAGCAGCACCCACACCAAGTTCATCTGCCGCCAATCGTCGAGCATCGCCGGGGTGAGGCGTAAACTGTCGATACCCCGGTAGCGGATAACGAGAAACAGCAATAAGGCGAACACGACCGCCCCGGCGATGAGGACCGATGCCGCCGTCAAGGGGATATGCACCGTGTCGAGCAAAGCCATGACCACGGTTTGCAGGGTCATTCCCAACGGAAACGACAAGCCTATGCGTTCGGTCCACGAGAAGCGGGAGCCGATGAGTGCGGTTAATAAAATGCCGGTGAGGCAGGTCAATACGATTCCGAGTACAAGCATGGCGATTACTGTTTTAAGTGAATGGGCAATACGGTGTGAGGCGCTTTTTGTTCCACCTCGTAGTCGAGGTATTCATAGCCCCGGCCGTTGACGATAGCCACATGGGTGATTTTCTCGCTCCACGGAGTCACGCCCAGTTCCGACGGGATAATCACCCGGCGGGGATATAGGAATCGGGTGGCCCACAGCTTGTTGTACGGCTCGCCCGAGAAGATATGCTCCTCGCCTTGGGGGAAAAACGCCTCTTTCGGTGGCAACAGAATCACGGCGTTTTCGGGCGTGTTTTCTTTGAGGTATCGCAGATAGACGTGAGCGAGCCCCAGTTTCATTTCAAACCGGTTGTCGGTTGTCGTGGCGGAATAGTGGCGTATGGTTTCGGCGTTTCTTTTGAGCATATTATAGGCCCAGTTGTACCCCGACGCCCAGTTGTTGCCCGGCTGAATGTCGAGAATCAGTTTGTTGAAGAGGAACAACACGATGACGACCGCCGCGATATTTTTGATGACCCACGAAGATGTGATTTTCCCGGGAGAGGACGGTGTCGCTTTTCCTTTTTGAGGTGCGGCGCTTTGGTGTTTAGAGGTACTGTTTTTCATTTTATTCGATTTTCCCAAAAACGGTATTTCAGCAAGGTCGCTATGGCTTTGAGCCCGTCTTTCAGGCGCAATTTTTTACCTTCCTCGATCGAGCGGGGATAGTACCGGATAGGCACCTCCTTGATTTTATAACCCAGCCGCGAGACTTTGGCGGTCACTTCGGGGCAGAACTCAAACCCCACGCAATCGAGCGGGATCGATTTGAGCAACTCGGCCGTAAACATTTTGTAGCAGGTAGGCTCGTCGGTGATGTGCTGACGGTATAAAATGTTGGTCATTACCGACAGGAACTTGCCTCCCAACTGGTAACTGAAATAGGTGTGCGAATTTTCTTCGGCGAGGAACCGCGAGCCATAGACCACCCGGTACTCGCCCGATAGCAGGAACGGAAGCATTTGGGCAAAATCGTTCGGATCGAGTTCGAGATCGGCGTCTTGCATCACCACGAAATCGCCGGTCACCGCTTTTATTCCGGTGCGCACAGCCATACCTTTGCCGTAGTTTTTCTCGTGTTTCAGATAGGTGATAGGGGCGCCGGGATGCTTGGCGATAAACTGTTTCACAATCTGTTCGGTCGCGTCGGTCGAGCAGTCGTTTACGACAATCAACTCTTTCTCGATATTCTCACCCAAGTCGGCGTCGAGTACCCGTTGCAGCAATTCTGCAATGGTTTTCCCCTCGTTATAGGCGGGAATAATAATCGATAATGTGTGACTTGTCTCGTTCATAATTTGCTATCGGCAAAAAAGATAAATCTCCGATTGCCTGCTTATGGTTGCAAAAGTATGACAATAATTTTGGCTGTGCAAGAAATTGAGTTGAAAGATACTTTTCACCTCCTCCCCTTTGGTTTGCCAGTGACGGGGTCGCATTTACACTCCTCCCCTGTGTTTTTCTGCAACCGACAGGCGATACATTTACACTCCTCCTCTGCTCGGCGTAAGCCGAGATAGGGGAGGTGGCGCAGCCGGAGGGGTTTAAAACTCTGGTTATAAACTTCTTGTGAGTCACGCAGTGACGGAGGGGTTTAAATGCATTATATATAGATTTTTAGATTTTCCCGGTACTACGCCCTCTTTCTCCCCGAAACTAAGTAGGAGCCGAAAGAAAAACCCTATAATTAGGTATTGCCCAATCGGGAGGGAAGCTGTTACTTTGGCATCGTGGAATCAACGGTGAGCCGGCACGGCAAAAAGCACAGGAATACGTTGCGGCATTCCCTTCGCCACGGCCGAAGTCGCAAGCCTCGCCACCGCTCAAACCACCGATAAGTCGTGACGCTCGGCACATACATGCCGGTAACCTAATTTGCAAAAAGGAAAAGTTCTAAGATTTGAAGTTTGTTTTTAGTTGTAAAACCCCCATCGCGCCGTGAGGCACAATGGGGGAACGCTTTTTATTGCAACCCGCTCAAATCGATTTTGTAGTGTGTGGGAGCGGTGTTGTCCCGCACAAGAAACATAACCATATAAATGGGGGCGTATAGAATCTTCCCCTGTTCCCGCAGGTTGTCATTGTTAAACACAATGGAGTGAGGCAAGTCGTATTCTTTACACTCCATAATGTTGGAGAGGGCCCGATGCACTTCATAGTCCTTGCCCGATTTTACCTCGATGGGCAGGACCTCGCCGTTGAGCTCAATGACAAAATCGAGCTCTCCTCGTTTTTTATTATTATAATAATAAGGTGATATGCCATGTGCAACCAATTCTTGTGCGACGGCATTCTCATAAATCGAACCGAAATTAATGCTTTTGTCCCCTTGTATAATTTGCAATTGGATACCTCCGGCATATTGGGCGGCCAGCAACCCGATATCGCTTTGAAAGAGTTTGAACAAATTTCTCGAACGGGATAACAGCAACGGAGCCTTAGGTTCCTCGATATTATAAACGGGCAAGGCGACTCCGGCATTCTTCAACCAAAGGAAACTATTCTCATACCGTTCGAATTTCGCATTCTCGTTGAGCCGTTTCAAGATGAATCGTTTGTTTTTGGCATTGAGTTCGGGCGGGATAAGGTTGAAAATTTCCTCGATATAGAGTTTGTTTTGGGGATCATATTGGGCGATATCCCGTTTGTACAAACGAATGATATCCTGTTGCACAGCCATCACGTCTTGCAAGTTGTTGCTTTCGAGGTATTTGTCTACCGCGGCCGGCATGCCTCCTACCACGAGGTAGAGTCGAAAAAGTTCCATGACTTTGGTATGGACAAAATTATCAACAGGCTTGCGATTTTCCCATGCTTGGCGCAGCTCGGCAATTACTCGGTCGTTAATTCCTACACCCGATATGAACTCCTCGAAGTCGAGAGGGTACATATCTTTTACCCCCATATAGCCGACCGGCTCGGAACGGAGGTCGTTCAACTCGACACCCAGCGATGAGCCACTCAATATATAACGGTATGAGCCCTCATCGACCAGAAATTTAATCGCTGTCACAATCTCGGGGCACCTCTGTACTTCATCAAAGAAAATCAAGGTCTCCCCTTTGATCAATGGGATTGTTGTCATAGCCGACAAACGCAACAAAATATCCGAACTGCCCTTGGCTTCACGGAACACATTCACGGCCTCGGGGGTTTCGATGAAATTTATCTCGATAAAACTTTTGAACGACTTGCCAAACTCGCGGATAGAATAAGTCTTACCGATTTGCCGGGCTCCGGTAATGAGTAGCGCATTTCGATTTGTCGCATAATAGTTCTGTATATAGCTTTCTATCTTCCTTTTAAGCATATCTATTCCTTTTTTCAATACAAAAATGGGGTGTTTTCTCCATTTTTCCAAGAAATTTACAGGATATTTTTCCACTTTTCCAAGGTATTTTATAGGTATTTCTGCCGTTTTTTCAAGAATTTCAATCCTTTTTTGTAGCCACTTTTAAACTCCTCCTCCCCTTTGATTAGCTAATGACGGGGATAGATTTAAACTCCTCCTCTGTGTTTTGCGAAGCAAAATATAGGGGAGGTGGCGTAGCCGGAGGGGTTTAAATGCTTTTATACTCAGTATTTTATTTGCTTTTCTTAACCCCTCTCCTCGGGACTGCCGCCCTCGGTTTCTCCCCTATATCGTTTCACGACACAGAGGAGAAGTGCAGATAGCTCAACTAAAAACCCCACTGTGTCGCGGGGACGCAGTGGGGGAAATGCTATCGGTTATAAGAATTTTCCGCAGGATTATTTCAACCGGGCGAGAACATCTTTCATGCGGCGCATAGCCTCGGTGATGTTCGCCTCGGAGGTCGCATAGGAAAGCCTCAGGTAGTTGGGAGCCCCGAAGGCGTCGCCGGCTACGGTGGCGACATGCCCCTCTTCGAGGATATACATGGCGAGGTCGGACGAGGTCTCGATTTGCCGCTTGCCGTCGCTTTTGCCCAAATAGTGGCTTACCTCGGGGAAGAGATAGAAAGCTCCTTGCGGATTGTTCACTTTCAGTCCGGGGATTTCTTTGGCCAGTTGCACGACCAAATCGCGGCGGCGCTCGAAGGCTTGCCGCATGGTTTCCACGCAGCTTTGATCACCGGCGAATGCGGCGGCGGCGGCCTTTTGGGCGATGGACGAGGCTCCCGAGGTGTATTGTCCTTGCAGTTTGTTGCAGGCTTTGGCAATCCACAGGGGGGCGGCGATAAAGCCGATGCGCCAGCCGGTCATGGCATACCCCTTGGAGACACCGTTGACGATGACAATCCGCTCACGCAGCTCGGGGAATTGCGCCAGACTTTGGTGGCTGCCCACATAATTGATGTGCTCGTAAATCTCGTCAGATATGACAAAGACTTGCGGGTGACGCTTCAACACCTCGGCGAGGGCTTTCAACTCGTCGTGCGAGTAGACACTGCCTGTGGGGTTGGACGGCGAGCAGAGAATAAGCAATTTTGTTCGGGGGGTCATGGCCGCTTCGAGTTGGGCGGCGGTCATTTTGAAATCTTGCTCGATACCGGTCTCGACAATCACATTTTTACCCTCGGCCAACTTTACCATCTCGACATAGCTCACCCAGTATGGAGCCGGCAGAACCACCTCGTCGCCGGGATTGACCAAGGAGAGAATCGTGTTGCATATCGATTGCTTCGCGCCGTTGGACACGACGATTTGCTCGGGGGTATAATCAAGGCCGTTCTCATTTTTGAGTTTCGCGCAAATCGCTTGGCGGAGGTCCATATATCCCGGCACGGGCGAATAGTGCGAGAAGTTGTCGTCTATCGCTTTTTTCGCAGCCTCTTTGATATGCGAGGGAGTATTGAAATCGGGTTCTCCCACGCTGAGGTTGATCACATCTACACCCTGCGCTTTGAGTTCATTACTTTTTTGCGACATCGCCAATGTTTGCGAAGGGGCAAGAGCCGCCAAACGATCGGATACTTGATTCATGAGAATTGGTTTTTAGGTTTTTTGTTTCCCGCAAAGATAACGAAAGTAAATCAATTCGCCAATATTCAATACGCATCTATCGCAATTTTCTTTTTATTCCGTTTGTTTTGAAGCAAAAAGAAAGCGATAGTCGAGTTAAAAGCGAATGATTCTGAAAAATTGATTTGAAAAAGGTACAGATTTTTTACGCCGGTTACAGCAACCGCAGCAGGAGAGAACTATCTACACTTCTCCCCTGTGTCACGAAGTGATATAGGGGAGACACCGAGGAACGGCAGTTCCGAGGAGAGGGGTTGAATTTTAAGGAGATAAATAGTTGTTATATAAATATTTAACCCCATCTATCACTTCAAAATAAACAACAGCCCCACGCCTTATACTGATATATAAGTATATATCAAAGGCGTGAGCGTTCTGTTGTATTACTCTGTACGGTTTTGAAAATTTGGCGATTTCCTTGAACAAAGTAATATCTAAAAAAACGCTTTCCTCAATATGTCTTCTCAGAAGATTAATTCCTTAGTCTTCCAAGACATTACAAATATATGTTGATTTATGATAAATTCAAAAAAAACAATTACATTTTCACTCCTTGACCGTGGGGTAGACGAGGTTTTTCTCCTCGATCACATCGAGAACCTCGCGCAGATATTTGTCGGCCTCCCAGCGAGCCATAGGCAGGTCGTGCAGCAGGTAGTTTCCGCAGTCGCGGGGGGCGGCTCCGGGAACTTCGCCCTCGAAGTCACGGATAAACCGGAAAGTCTCACGCATGAGTTCTACAATATCTCTCGATTCGAGGTCGCCCTGCACAAGGAAATAGTTGCCGGTGCAGCACCCCATGGGCCCCCAGAACACGATTTTGCCGCCCCACACCGGGTGGTTACGCAGATAAGTGGCGGCAAGATGCTCGATTGTGTGCAATGCGCCATAGCCGATAGCCGGTTCGCGATTGGGCTCTTTCATGCGAATATCGAAGGTTGTGACCACATGGTCGCCCATGTAATCTTTGCGAGAGACATAGATTCCACGCAGCAGGTGAATGTGGTCGATAGTAAAGCTGGGTATCTTTTTCATATCGGTTGGTATTTATAGATGAGCGAAATTACAAATTTGCGATCAGGCGGGTGAGGACTTCAAACGAGCGGCGGGGAGCGTCGTCCCAAAAGTGGTTGTATTGCGCCATGTGACCTTCGACCCCCGGGGTATCGCTGATGATGCGGAAACTCAGGAACGGCACCCTGCGCAAGTAGCATACCTGTGCGATAGAGCCCGATTCCATGTCGACGGCCATGCCTTCGGGGAAAGCGTGTTTAATCTCGGCCAACTCTTCGGGAGCGGAAATAAAGCGGTCGCCACTGCAAATCAGACCCTTGTATATCCGTGAGTCGCTCTCGACCCGCAACGCCTTCTCGACCAACGCCGAGTCGCTGCCGAAGCGGGCAGGAAGCCCTTGCACCTGTCCCCATTCGTTGCCTTCGCCGCACCACACATCGTGATAGACGATTTCGTCGCCCACCACAATATCCATCACCCGCATCGACGGGTCTATGCCGCCGGCCACGCCGGTATTCAGCACACAGTCGGGAGCGTAGCGGTCGATAAGTTCGTAGGCCCGTATAGCCGACGACACTTTGCCTATGCCGCTTTGGGTGAGGATAAGCCGGTGGTTCCCGCTGTCGCCGAGGATAAAGAGCGACGAGCCGTGCCGTTCTTCCCGGGGATTTTCGAGGAGATGCCGAACGCACGTCAGTTCGCTCTCCATAGCTACGATAATTCCTATTTTCATCTTTAAGGTCTCTTTGAATCGGTTTCGTCGCGACAAAGGTAGGGCTTATCTCACGCACGGCAAAATTTGTATGGCGAAATCGATGCGAAATCGATATGGCGATTCCACCGATTTTCAGTATCTTTACCGCCCCCAAAAAGTCATCTGTATGAAAGATTTTGCCGCCATCGATTTCGAAACCGCCAATTACGAGCCAACCAGCATCTGCTCGATAGGAGCCGTAGTGGTGCGAGGTGGCGAAGTGACACACCGCATACACCGGCTGGTCTGCCCCGAACCCGATTATTATGTGCGCCGTTTCTCGGAAGAGATTCACGGCATCTTTCCCGCCGATACCTGCGATGCCCCGAATTTCGGGCAGGTGTGGCGCGAGATAGAGCCTTTCATCAAAGGGCTGCCGTTGGTGGCTCACAACAAAGGCTTCGACGAACGAGTGCTGCGGGCCGCCTGCCGCATGTATGGCATCGACTATGTATATGGCGAATTTCGCTGTACCCTCTCACGAGCCCGCAGGGTGATACCCCGGTATGCCATCGAGAATTACTGCTTGCCCACGGTCTGTGCCTATTTGGGAATCCCCTTTGAGCATCATCACTATGCGTTGGCCGATGCCGAAGGATGCGCCCGCATTGCCCTGCGGTTGTGGGACGACACCGATGAATAGGGCTTTCTTGGAGCGCCTCGTATTGCCCCGGCCGACTATCCCGGACACAAACGCACTCAGGGAAGCAGCACCTCTTTAACCGCCCGTCGCAGAGTCTCTTTGTCCATGAGACCCGTAGCGATTTGAGGCTGATTCTTCATAGGACAGAAAAGCAAAGTGGGAATACTTTGCACCCCAAACACGGCAGCCAGCTGAGGCTCCTTATCCACATCGATTTTATAGACGTCGATTTTTCCGGCATATTCGCCAGCAATCTCTTCCAGCACAGGAGCCAGTTGCCGGCAAGGACCGCACCACGAAGCGTAGAAGTCGACGATACAAGGCTTGTCACCGAGGTATTCCCAACGGTCGGGTGTTTTCTCGAAGTTGGCCACCCTCGATAAAAACTCGGCTTTGGTAAGGTGCCGGGGCTTTACCCGTTGTTCTTGTGCCGGCGCCGATTCATTCCCTTTGCCGTGCTCTTTGGCTTGGCACGAGAAGATAAACGATACCCCGACGAGGGCTATTCCTATTACATATTTTATTTTCATATCGGCTTTTATAAATGGTAAATTACTAAATACCGGGAGGCGCGAAAAGACACCGGACTCGACGACCCTCCCCGCTGTCGGGAACCGGCGCTCCTCTTTCGGAGTGCAAAGATATGGGCTTTGCGCCATAATACACCACCCGGTAGGGCTATTTTTCGGATTATTAGGGATTCTTATCATACAGCCGGGAATCGCACACTATATCGACGACTCGTTGACGATAGTTTCGCCCCGACGCCGTTGTTGCACGATCGCGGGCAAATCTTTGCTGCAAATGTAGTTTCCTATGCAGCGGGTAATGAGAATATCGTCGTGGTGCCCTTCCATAGCGCCGTAGCTACCGTTGGGCTTGCGTTCGAACACGTCGTGTTCGTAGCAGGCTTGCGGGTCGTGCTCGATATACGCGCCTTCGCGCAAAGCGCTTTTCTGGGCGTCGATGACCAGCACTTTGGTAGCCCGGTTCATGTGGAATCCCCAACGGGAGGGCGGGCTATCGCCTATGCTGCCGGGAGGAGCCTGCCGGGCATAGAGATTGTCGTAATAGCGCGAGAGGGTGTCGAGGATATAGGCCGAGTGTTCGCTGTCGTCGTACTCGGTCTCGAGGGTATTGCTCTCGATAACCAGCAGGGCGTTTTGATAGTAGGTCGCCATTTGAGCCGATTTCCACGCCAACAGGTCGTGGTCGATATGCCCCCGCCATTGGGCCACAATCTCGGCCGGCCCTCCTTCGAGCATCCAATAGCGGTCGAAGACGGCGATGACCGAATAGTCGGCGCTACTCGATTTGCCTCCGATGTCGACTACGACCAAGTAGCGGTCTCGCATCTCGCGTTTCTCCGAGGGATATTCCCAAATACTCAGAGGGCCTTGCGGCCGGGCTTCCAACTCGATTTCTTGCAAGGCCTCCGTCCCCGAGAGTCCCCGCCCGTGAATGTCGCCTTCGAAACGAGGCGAGCAGCAGGTGCGCCGCAGCTTTTCGACCAAAGTAGGGTCGAACACCCGTTCGCCCGAATAGCAAAACGCCTCGATGTCGTCGCTGGGATATTCGGCCATCATATCGGTGTGGCGGGCATATTCCTTGCGTTTGCGGCGGTACCATGCGATAGCTTCGAGGGTGGCGCCACGTTTCCAAAGCATACATTCGTAATCGGTGAGTGTGGCGATGAGCGATTCATAGTCGTCGACAGGAGCGGCATACATTTCTATCTCGAACCACGGGACAAAGGCAAATCGCTTGTCGCTCTCGCCATTTTTCGCACGCTGGCACTCTTGGTGGAAATAAGAGCCCGTGCCGTTGGCGGTACTCTCCATGACGACCATCGTATAGGGGAGCAGCATGATGGAGCTGCATACCGAGCGCACCAGTTGTTCGGGCGATTTCATGCGGCTGTTGCGCCAGAAAGCCACTTCCGAGAGGTGAGCCATGGCTGCGTCGATACCTCGCACCGACTCTTGGCTCTCGGCCGACCCGATAGTTACCCGGCAATCGCGCCCGGCGATAACCGACGTGTTGACCATTCGCTCGAAGGGCTTGAACTTGGGTTGTCCGCCGTCGAGCAGCCACTCGGGATAATTGTCGAGCAACTTGGTGTACATGCCTTTGATATTGGCCGCCGACTCTTTGAGGTGGGCGCAGATCACACTGTTCCAATTGCGGCGGTGCACCAGTTGAATCCAAGCCATATAAATCTGTATGAGGGTGGAGCCACCCCATTGGCGGGCTTTGAGCAGAATGAGCCGAATGGGCTGCTCGGCCTCGCGCATCTCTTCGAGCATGCCCAGTATGCGGCGTTGTGGGCGGTTCAGCCTGAACGGTATGTCCTCGTATCCCTGTTTGTCTTTGATACGGACGAAACTGTATGCCCAAAACTCGAAGTCGTACCGGATACGCACCCGCACCCACGCCCGCCACAGCGTAGCCGGGTCGGGGGCAAGGGATTCTTCGGTCTGCGTGGTATCCGGGGTGCCGTTCTGTTTCTTCCCCGGTTTTCTTTTTGTTTTGTGGCATTCCTCCTTTGTCGCTGGCTTTTCGAGGAAAGAGTCGCCGTATAGCTCGATATAGCGCGACAGGCTCCCCGCCTCGGCGAGCCGCCGGGCCAAAGGCTCGTTGTCGAGCAGCGCCGCCGGGACATGCTGAACCGGAATGGGCGCATCGGGCAGGCGCAGTATCTGCCTGTCGCCTATGTCGCTTCCCTCGCCTGTCTCGGGGTCGTAGTAGCGTTGCAGGCGTTCGTTCCTCAGTCGGTTCTCTTCGACTGTTATCTTTTCGTGGTGAAATACAATCCCCATGTCTTTTGCAATTTTCTGCAAAAGAAATATCGATCTGCCCCCGATTTATGGCAAGGTGATACAAAGTCGCGGCGGCGAATCCCGCCCGCCCTCGAACATGCGATTTATACCCGGCTCGCGACAGGTGGCGCAGCGGATTTTTTTAGGGAAGAGACAGAGAAAAGTCAGAAATATATTATCTTTGTCTTCTTATGGGACGTTTACGAGAAAAGCATAGCGGGCAAGTATTTACTCCGGAGTATCTGGTTTCCGATATTTTGGATTATTGCGGCTATGTGGAATCTCCCTCGATATTAAGGAAACATGTCATTGACAACAGTTGTGGGGAGGGTGCGTTTCTTTGTGAGGTCGTGAACCGTTATTGCCTTGCTTTTTTGAATCGGTATAGTGACTTCGGAGCTCTCAAAGAGGAGTTGCAAGCATATATTCATGGCATAGAAATAGATGCGGAGGCTTGTCGCCGTTGTTTTGAGAGATTGAACGCTGTCGCTTCCCGGTATGGTCTCGCCGATGTCACATGGGATATTGTTCAAGGGAATGCCCTTAAAATTAGAACCTACGATGGAATGATGGACTTCGTGGTGGGCAACCCGCCGTATGTAAGAGTCCATAATTTAGATGACGACTATGCCGATGTGAAGCGGTTCACTTTTGCCAATGGGGGTATGACCGATTTGTTTTTGGTCTTTTTTGAATTGGGTTTCCGCATGTTGTCCGAGGGGGGAAGGTTGTGTTATATTACCCCGAGTTCGTGGTTGAATAGCCTTGCCGGAGAGAATATGCGAAAAGAGATTGTTCATAGCCGGTATTTGACGGGTGTGGTGGATATGGGGCATTTCCAACCCTTCAAAGCGACCACATACACGTTGATTTCCCGCTTTGAAAAAGTCAAGGACAACGACTCGATAGATTATAATGTTTATGACCAGAAATCGGGGAAGATACGGCATATCGACCTGCTCTCGTATGACGATATTCAAATGAATCGTAAATTCTACCTCTCGGGGAAAAAGGATTTGGAACTGCTGAAGCGAATCAAGTTATCGAATCCGAAAAGCTCCGTGCGGGTGAAAAATGGGTTCGCCACTTTGTTTGATGATGTATTTATCGGCCATATTCCTTTCGACGAATATACAATCCCTGTCTTAAAGGCCTCGACCGGGAAATGGACGCGGGCATTTTTTCCATATGACGAAAGCGGGAGCCCGCTTACTTATGAGCAGTTATCCCAGAATGAACGTGTAGCCCGTTATTTGGAGGAGAATGCCGACCGGCTGTTGAAGGGGAGGAAAAGAAGCGAGACTCCCGATTGGTATCTATATGGGCGCACACAGGCATTGAGAGATGTCGGCACCATGAAGTATGCCATAAATACCTGCATCAAAGATACAAGGAGCCTAAAACTGACGATTGTTCCGCCGGGAAGCGGGTTATATAGCGGGTTATATATCCTCCCTCAAACAGGAATCACGTTCGAAATGATCGAGTCCATCATCTGCAGTGAAGACTTCGTGCATTACATCTCACTGCTTAAGAACTACAAAAACGGGGGATATTACACGTTTAACTCGAAAGATTTGGAAGTATATATAAACTATGAAATACAAGCGAGATATGGAAGAAGAGAGGATAACTTTTCCGCTCGACAATACGGACTTTTTGAAAGTGTTGTCTAATTCATTCAAAGAATTCATAGCGTCGGGAACATCTCGGAGCACGGCTAAATTGAAACCTTTACATGGAGCGATAGCCCGGGATTTGGCCGAGAAGTTGGGCCCGGGTTATGAGGTGTTTTCTCAGGGTTATGGAAAGGATAAGGAGGCGAAAATAAAAGGCCGCTACATCAACAAAGCTGTGGATATAGCTGTAAAGAAAGGCGAGCAACCGGTCGCCGGGCTGGCTGTCAAATTCGTCATGCAGAATTATTCCCAAAATTCAAATAACTACTTCGAGAACATGCTGGGAGAAACGGCCAATATACGGAGCGGGGACTGCCCTTATTTCCAGATTTTTATTATTCTCGATAAACTGCCTTATTACCAGCGTTCCGGCCGATTGAGCCGATGGGAGACTTTTACAGAGCACAACGCCGAAAAATATATCACGCTGTCGCAGGACAACGCCAAGGTTTATTTCCACACCCCGAACAAGACCTTGATTTATATCGTGCATATCCCCGATAACGACGCTTTGTCGACCCAGCAAGAATACATGGACTATTATAGAGCGTTAGATCCCGCCCTCGCTTTGACGAATCACGAGTATCACGACTTTGGGAAGAGCGTGATACTGAACGATTATGAAACCTTTATCGACAAGGTGTATCACACGATACTGTCGTTGTGAGCGCGGCGACGGCTATGCCTGTCCCGGGGTCGGCTCCTCCTTGCCGGGCTCTTTCTCTTCTTTGGTTTTGTTCAACTCGGGGTAGCTGATGCGGGTGTGATAGATCGTTTTGAGTTTTTCGATAAAGGTGTTTTTTACGGTCTCTACGTCGCGGAAGCTGAGTGGGGTATCCCGCAGGAGCCCGTCGGCGATTTGTGTGTCGATGATGCGGTTGACCAGTTGGGAGATGCTCTCGTTGGTGTACTCTTTGAGGCTTCTCGAAGCGGCCTCGACGGCGTCGGCCATCATGAGGATACCGGTTTCTTTTGTGAAAGGGTTGGGGCCGGGATAGGTGAATTTGGCTTCGTCGACGGGTTGGTCGGGGTATTTGTTGCGGTATGAGTTATAGAAAAATTTGGCTTTTCCCCGGCCGTGGTGCGTGGCGATGAAGTCTTTAATGGCTTGCGGCAGGCGCAGTTTGTCGGCTATTTTCAGCCCGTCGTTCACATGGGAGATGACGATTTGCGCGCTCTGCTCGAAGGGGAGCGGCGTGTGGGGGTTGAATCCCGATTGGTTCTCGGTGAAGAAAGCGGGATTTTTGAGTTTCCCGATGTCGTGGTAAAGGGCTCCGGTACGCACGAGTTGCGCTTTGGCTCCTATCTTGTTGGCGGCTTCGGCTGCGAGATTGGATATTTGCAGGGAGTGTTGGAAGGTACCGGGGCACTCTTCGGAGAGCTGGCGCAATATGGGGTTGTTGACGTCGGATAATTCGACGAGTGTGACGGTGGAGATAAACCCGAAGATTCTCTCGAATATGTAGATGAGCAGATAGGCGAAGAGCAGGAATACGCAGTTGATGCCGAAATAGATGAACATGTTGTAGTTCAGTTTCGACAGGTCGCCCTCGGTAAACAGGGTGTAGCCCGCATAGGCAAAGGAGTAGGTCAAGAAAACGAGCAGAGCGCAGCGCATGAGCTGGGAGCGGCGGGAAAGGTCGCTGAGGCTGTCGATGGCTGTCATGCCCACGATGAGTTGCAGGAATATAAATTCGAGGGCGAACGGCGCGGAGAACGAGCAGATGAGTACGGTGATGAGGTGCACATAGAGCGCCGTGCGGGAATCGAAAAAGGTGACTACGATAATGGGTATGATGGCGAATGGCACCAGATAGATGCCTAAAAGGCGGAGTTCCGAGAGGAAAAACGCGATGAGCGAGATGCCCACGATGAGCATCATGATGAACCCGAGGGTGCGCATTTCGTTGAATGTCTGGGGACGGAACAGGGCGAGGAACAGGTAGAAGAAGGCAAACAGGCAGGTAAACACGATGATTTGTCCCAGCAGGGTGTAGCCCCGGTGGTTGTTGCCTACGCTTTTTTTCAGCGATACCGCCTCGAACGATTTGAGTATGCGGTAGGTCTCGGGGGTGATTATTTCGCCTCGGTCTACAATGCGCTCGCCGGCTTGCACAATTCCGTCGGAGAGGGCGATGCGCTGGAGCAGGTTGTCTTTGAACCGTTCGGTTGTGACGCTGTCGAAGGTGATATTCGTGTTGAGGAAATCGTTGAGGTTGCAGTTTTGCAATACATGCCGGGAATAGGGGTCGGCAAAACGGGCAAGCATGTATTCATAGGCTTCGCGGGGCGACTGCAACTCGGTGACGGGCATTTCGCGCGCGACGTTGTTCTCGAGGATTCTTATCTCTTTGAATTTGCCCGATTGCAGGCGGTCGTATGCCTCGGAGGCGATGATTCCTTTTCGATAGGTCTCGCTCAGGGCTTGTACCAGTTCATTGCGCAGCGCGGGGGTAATGGTCATGTCGGTATGGCCGGCCAACGATTTTTCGAAGTTGTCGACCGCGCCGGCGCCCACCGATTTGTCGATCGAGAATACCGGTTGGAAATCGAGCATGATGCTGTCCCGCTCCTGCTGGATCACGGCTTCGTCCTTATAAATGGGGAAGTCGAACGGGGCTGTGAGCAACCCGTATTTCCACGGTTTTCCTTCTTGGAAGGTGTAGCGGAATTTCCCTTCGCCCGGGAAGAAGTAGGTGACCAATGCCACGGCGGCGATGAAAAAGATAAATTGCAAGACTCGTGTGCTGGACAGAATCTCTCGTATGCGTTTTTTTTCCATGATTCTACGGGGGTTATTCTTTGCAGCGTGTGGCTTTTTGCACGCCTTTTATTTTGCGTAATTTGTTGCAGAGCGACTCGACGACGCGGGTGTCGTGCACCATGATGTTCACCGTGCCGGTGAAAACGCCTTCGGTCGCCTGTATCGAGAGGGCTCTCATGTCGATGACCAGTTCGTTGGAGATGACCCGGGTTATTTCGTTGAGTATGCCCATGCGGTCGATACCTTGTATCTCTATCTTGGCGGGGAAGGAGAGCGCCTTGCTGGCTTCCCACTGGGTGGAGACCAGCCGTGGGCCGAAGCTCGATTTCAAGCGCATGGCCACGGGGCATTCCCGTTTGTGGACGACTACGGTCTCGTCGTCTTCGACATAGCCCAATACGTCGTCGCCGGGAATGGGGCAGCAGCAATCGGCCACCTTGTAGTTTTTCACCCCGTTCTCGTCGCGCAGGATATAGGTCTGTTTGCGGTCTATCGCCACGGGTTGCGGCACTGGGGTTTTGGGGGCGTTGTCTTTCCCGTTGTTGCTGCCGAACGAGAGTTTCAAATAGCGCATAAAGGGGTTTTGGCTTTTCCCTTTGATGAGTTTCTTGATGTTCTCGTTGGGGATTATTTCGTCGGAGCCGATTTTGTAAAAGAGGTCGTCCCGGTTTTGCATGCCGAGGTTGGTCACCACTTTGTTGACGAGCTCGTTGGAGTATTCGATATGGTTGCTTTCGAGGAACTCTTTCAATCGATTCTCGCCCTTGGCCATGATTTTGCGGCGGTCTTTTCGCAGCGCCGCCGTGAGCCGGCTGCGGGCTTTGGCGGTAGTGACGAGGTTGAGCCATTCCTCTTTGGGAGTTTGCGATTTGGAGGTGAGAATCTCCACTTGGTCGCCGCTTTGGAGTTTCTGGCTCAGGGGCACCAACCGGTGGTTTACCTTGGCGGCGATGCAATGGAAGCCGAGGTCGGAGTGGAGCGTGAAAGCCAAATCGAGAGCGGTGGCGTCTTTGGGCAAGGTGATGAGCTCGCCCTTGGGAGTGAAGACGAAAATCTCGGTGCTGAACAGATTGAGCTTGATCGTATCGAGGAAATCGATAGCGTTTGGCTCGGGGTGCTCGAGAATGTCTTTGATGGTTTTGAGCCAAATATCGAGTTCCGACTCTTCGTCGGAGTTCCCCACTTTGTATTTCCAGTGAGCCGCAAATCCCCGCTCGGCGATTTCGTCCATCTTCTCGCTGCGTATTTGCACCTCGATCCAATTGCCGTCGGGGCCCATGACGGTGAGGTGCAGGGCTTTGTAGCCGTTGGCTTTGGGGCGGCTCACCCAGTCGCGGGTGCGCTCGGGGTGCAGTTTATAGATGTCGGTGATGACCGAGTAGATGGCCCAGCACTCTTTTTTCTCGTCGGCTTCGTTGGGGCATTTGAAGATAATTCGCACGGCATAGAGGTCATATACTTCCTCGAAGGGAATGTGCTTCGACTCCATTTTGTTCCAAATGGAGTATATCGACTTTACCCGGGCTTTCATCTCGAACTCGAGCCCCATCTCTTTGAGCTTGGCGATGATGGGCTTGGAGAAGTTGTTATAGATTTGTTGGCGGGACTCCTCGGTCTCGGCGATTTTTTGTTTGATTTGGTTATAGGCGTCGGGGTGCTCGTATTTGAAAGCGAGGTCTTCGAGCTCGGTCTTGATGGCAAACAGGCCGAGCCGGTGTGCCAGCGGCGCATAGATGTAGAGCGTTTCGCCGGCGATTTTGTATTGCTTGCTGGGAAGCATGGAGCCGAGGGTGCGCATGTTGTGCAGGCGGTCGGCCATTTTAATGAGGATTACCCTGATGTCCTCGGACATGGTGAGCAGGAGCCGGCGGAAATTCTCGGCTTGCGCCGACGCTTGGTCGCCAAAGATACCCCCCGATATTTTGGTAAGCCCGTCGACAATCGAGGCTATTTTTTTACCGAAATGGTTCTCGATGTCCTCGATCGTGTATTCGGTGTCCTCGACCACGTCGTGCAGTAGCGCCGAACATATCGACGTGGAGCCCAAACCTATCTCTTGGCTCACGATGCGCGCCACGGCTATGGGGTGGAGTATGTAGGGCTCGCCCGACCGGCGCCTGATGCCCTTGTGCGCTTCTTTGGCAAATTTGAACGCGCGCTCGATGATCTCTACTTTTTTCCGGTGGTTGGAGTTGAGATACCCGTTGAGCAGTTCTTGGAATTTATCTTCGATGAGTTGCTCTTCGTTGATATATGCTTGGTCGGACGGTTCCATAACGTTGAAATCTAATTCTTACAAAGATAGCGGAAGGGAATTTTAAATGCAAATAAAATTTACTTTTTGCATTTTTCAAATTCATTTCCTTCTTTTCCGATATGAAACGGTGTGCGGCGTGAGGTAGTCCGGGAAGGACTCTAACCCTTCTCTTTACGAGTGGGTTGCCCGGTATTTTTATTTATTTCTTCAACCTCTTTCCTCGGCACGCCCGGCCGGGGTGCTTGTAGACGAGGCGTTTTACACGGGAAATCGGTTAAAACTTTTGCATATCGACCAGTCGCTTGTAGTAGCGGTCGAGCTTGATGAGCTCGTCGTGACGGCCTCGCTCCACGATTTCGCCCTCGTGCATGACACAAATGAGGTCGGCATCCTTGATGGTGGAAAGGCGGTGGGCGATCACCAGCGTGGTGCGGTTGCGCATGAGGTTTTCGAGCGCCTCTTGCACCAGCCGCTCCGACTCGGTATCGAGAGCCGAGGTGGCTTCGTCGAGAATAAGTATAGGCGGGTTTTTGAGGATAGCCCGGGCGATGCTCACCCGCTGCCGCTGACCTCCCGAGAGACGGCTGCCCCGGTCGCCGATACAGGTGTTATAACCTTCCTCGGTGGCCATGATGAAGTCGTGGGCATTGGCAATCTTGGCAGCCTCGATCACCTGTTCCATCGTCGCGTTTTCCACCCCGAAAGTAATGTTGTTGTAGAACGAGTCGTTGAAAAGTATGGCTTCTTGGTTCACGTTGCCCATCAGGCCGCGCAAATCGTGTACCCTGAGGTCTTTCACATTGATGCCGTCGATATAAATGCCGCCTTCGTTCACGTCGTAAAAACGGGGCAAGAGGTCGGCCATCGTCGATTTACCTGAACCCGATTGTCCCACCAAAGCGACGGTCTGCCCCTTTTTGATGGTGAGATTCACATGCTTCACCACATTCTCGGTATTATATCGGAACGAGACATCGCGATACTCGATGCTCTCTTTCATATCGTCCAAATCGACCGGGTTCTCGGGGTCCTTTATGGGATTCACCGCCGAAAGGATAAGATCTACCCGAGTCATGGAAGCCAAGCCTTTCTGTATGGAATAGGCTGCTTTGGAGAGGTCTTTCGCCGGGTTGATGATGCTGTAAAAAATAACCAGATAATAGATGAACGAAGCTGCGTCGATATTGCTCGTCCCCGAGAGAATGAGCGACCCTCCATACCACAGGACGATACAGATGGTGCAGGTTCCCAAGAACTCGCTCATGGGGTGCGCCAGCGCCTGCCGACGGTTGATGCGGTTGGATATTTTGTAAAACACATTGTTCTCGGCATGGAACCATCGTATCATTTTTTCCTCGGCATTGAACGCTTTTACGATGCGCAGCCCGCCCAAGGTTTCTTCGATAATCGACATCAGCAATCCCCATTGGTTCTGGCCTTCGAGGGAGCGGCGTTTGAGTTTCTTACCCACCTGCCCCATGATGTACCCGGCGGTGGGGAGCAGTATGAGGACAAAAATCGTGAGCTGCCAGCTGATGGCGAACATGGTCGCCAGACAGACGATAATCATAATGGGGTTTTTGAACATCATGTCGAGCGAGGCCATAATGGAGTTTTCTATCTCCCCCACATCGCCCGACATGCGAGCCATCACGTCGCCTTTTTTCTCGTTGGTGAAAAACCCGATGGGGAGGCTCACCACCTTTTCATACACATAGTTGCGAATGTCACGCACGATACCCGACCGCAACGGAATCATGAAGTGGGAACTCAAATAGGTAGCCGCCGTCTTGAAAAATGTCATCACCATGAGGAAAACTCCCAGGACGAGCAACGCGAAACCGGGTCCCTGCTTGTCGATAATCGTCGTGATGTAGTAGTAGAAATTGTTGACCACCACGTCTTTGAGCGAGCCCGAGTCCCACGGCATAAAGGTGTAGGTGGCTTGTTTGAGCTTGAACAATATTTCCAGAATGGGAATGATGAGCGCAAACGAAAAGAGCGTGAGCACCGATGCCAAAATATTGAAAAAGATGTTGAGAATAAGATAATATTTATAGGGGGGCACAAATCGCCGCAGAATGGAAATAAAATCTTTCATAACTTGCATATTATGCCCGATGCGAAACCCGGGCAATTCGCCACAAAGATACAACAATTACCACGACGACCGAAACTGCAAGGGAAAAAGTTTTCTCCCTTTGCCCGACTTCACGCTTTCTTAACTCTTTTCTTTAACCCTCTCCGTCACTGCGTGCCACCTCTCCCATATTTCCCTTGCGGGGAGCACAGGGGGAGAGAATTAAATATATCCACCCTGTCGGTTGAAGACTCGGGAGGGGGAGGTTGAAGGGCCTTTTGTTTTATTCGAAATATTCGTCGTCTTCTTCGCCGGGGATATGAACGATAAAGGTAGCCGCGCCGATCGATACCACATCGCCGTCGTGGAGCAGGGCTCGTTCGCGGTCGCCCAGCAGTTCGTTGCGGAGGAATGTGCCGGTGAGGCTGGGGTTGTCTCTCACGGTGAGTATGGGGCGCCCGCCTTTTTCCTTGACGTTGATGATGCAGTGCCGGCGGTCCATGCTCATGTCGCTGGTCTCGATGGCGATGTCGACCTCGGTACCTTTCGAGGCTCGCCCGATGATGTTGTCACCGAGGTGGAGTGGAAATTCTTGTCGGTATCCGAACGCGTTTTCCAGTATGGTGATGTAGCCGAGCGAGGTGTCGGCGTCGTTTCCATGAGCCTCGTCGATTTGGGCGAGTGTCGTGACGAATCGTTTGCGGCACGTCGGGCAGATAAACGAGATGTGGCACGAGTGGTCGTAGCGCGACTCGTCGAAAGAGAATGATTTGCCGCATTTGGGGCAGATGATTTGTTTCATGGGCTGACGGGGTCGAAAAATTATTTCTCTTTGTCGAAGTAAAAATCCAATACGTCTTTGGCTGCCATAAACGAACTTTGCTCGTTGTTCAGGATTTTCAACTGTTTCTCTTCGAGCATTTTTTCGATTTGGGGATTGCGGTAGAAGTGGTCGCGCAACTGCTCGTTGATTGTCTCGAACATCCAGTATTTGGCTTGTTCCTGCCGCTTGTAATCGAAGTATCCGTTTTTCTTGACGAAAGCGATGTAGTTGTCGATCATTTCCCACACCTCGGCGATGCCCAGCTCGTAGTAGCCCGAGTAGGTGAGCACTTGCGGTGTCCAGCCCGAAGGCGTGGGAGGGAATAGATGCAAGGCGTTGCGAAATTGTGCTTGTGCCAACTTGGCTTTCTCGATGTTGCTTCCGTCGGCCTTGTTGATGACGATACCGTCGGCCATTTCCATGATGCCTCGTTTGATGCCCTGTAACTCGTCGCCGGTGCCGGCCAATTGTATGAGCAGGAAGAAATCGACCATCGAGTGAACGGCCGTTTCGGATTGTCCCACACCCACGGTTTCGACGAAGATATTGTTATATCCGGCGGCCTCGCACAGGACGATAGTCTCGCGGGTTTTACGAGCCACGCCGCCCAAAGAGCCGGCCGAGGGAGAAGGGCGTATGAAGGCGTTGGGGTGAATCGATAGTTTCTCCATGCGGGTTTTGTCGCCCAAGATGCTCCCTTTGGAGCGCTCGCTGCTGGGGTCGATGGCGAGTACCGCCAGTTTTCCGCCCCGTTTCAACACATGGAGGCCAAAGGTGTCGATCGAGGTGCTTTTCCCGGCACCCGGCACGCCGGTAATGCCGATGCGCACCGAGTCGCAAGCGTGTGGGAGGCATTTCTCGATGACCTCTTGTGCCAAAGTTTGGTGTTCATACAGGTTGCTCTCTACCAGCGTTACGGCTTGGCTCAATATGCTGGTGTCGCCTTTGACGATTCCTTCGACATATTCGGCCGCAGAGTAGGAGCGGCGTCGGGCCGTTCTCATTTTTTTGAGGTAGGGGTTGACAATGGGCGGTTGCTCAATGCCTTTGTTGACGGCCAAGCCGGCATATTGTGCGTCGTTTTCGGGGTGCTCCATAATTCGTGAAATTAAAAGTTATTCAAAAGATCCCAGCACTCTGACGGGAACCGAGGGTTTCTCGGGGTCGTTGGAGATAATCATCAGCCGGCAGTTCAAGATATTGGTGCTAGCCATCGACGGGTCGGTCTCGATGACCAACTCGGTCGATTTTCCCGGTTTGATGGTGTTTCGTTTCAATTTGAGTTTCAACGTGCGGTTCCCGTTCGACACTTTGTGTATCGATAGCGGGGAATGCCCGGTGTTGGTAATTTTCAAGGTCTGCTTTTGAGCCTTGTTCCCTTTGATGACTCCGAAGTCGATTATCTCGCTCGATAGCGCTATATGCCCGGCGTCTTTCCGTTGAGCCGGGGTCAACGCGCTGAAATCGTCGAGCAGATTGGCCGATACCGTGATTGTGTTGTAATCGTTTGAACTCCCGTTGTCGAGGCTTATGTCAAACTCGTCCCGGCGAAAACCCCAGTCGTCGATCTTGTCGGGGTTGTAAACGATTTTGATAACCCCCTCTTCGTCGGGGTGCAATATCGGCGGAATCATTTCGGCTGAGATATGCGGAGGCTTGTTTTTGAATTGCGGTATCAACTCGTTTTTCCCCTCGTTGCGGACAAATATTTGCCCCTCTTTGAGATGCCCTTTTGGTGTGTCGAAAAGGGGAATGTGCAAACTGCGTAACGACAGGTCGCCTATTTTGTAAGGATTTGCCGCGCGGCTGGATTTTGACCCGATTACGACACCTTTGATATGTAATGTCGCTCGGTCGCCCGAGGCGTTGGTCGTGACATAGACGGGCTTTGAAAAGCGACCCGGACGTCCTTTGGGATTATAAGTCACTTTGACGCTTCCCGAATCGCCGGGTGCGATAGGTTTCCGGGTATAATCCGAGGCCGTGCAGCCGCAGGTTGTGCGCACGTTGGTAATGAGCAAAGGCTCGTCACCGGTATTGACAAACTTAAATTCGTGCGTCACTTTTCCGGTTTCTTCTTCAAACGTGCCGAAGTCGTGAGTCGTGCTGTCAAATGCGATTTGCGGTTGGGCGATAGCCGTGGCGATACATGTGGCGAAAAGTAGCCCTAATCTAAAACGTTTCATAAGGATCAATTTTTAGATACAACAACCCCCTCGATAATTAGTTTTGTGGGCGCTTTGCCGGCATTGGAATAAACTTTCACTTCTTTGCGGAAACTGCCGGGACGGCCCGCGGGGTTGAATGTCACCTCGATAACCCCTTTGCCGGCAGGGGCGATAGGCTTTTTGGTAAAGCTCGAAGCGGTGCAGCCGCAAGAACTGCGGGTTTCTATGATGATGAGCGGCGCATCTCCCTCGTTGGTGAACTCGAAAGCGTGGGTCACACTCCCGTTTTCTTCTTGGATATGGCCGAAATCGTAGCGGGTCGATTCCAAGACCATTTTGGCTTTTCCGTTACCGGCATTCAGCGATAGCGAAATCAAAATTGCGATAAGCAGGCTGAGTTGTTTTTTCATCGATTCCTATTTTCTACTCTTCGCAAATGTATGGAAAATCTATGGAATATCCGACGAATTTAAGCAGATTAACGCAACAGGAATTGAGAATTAAGCGGTTGGGCGAAACATTGGGACGCTTCTCCATTCACGCATGATCGACTCTTTTTTTGTAGGCGAATTTGGGCCGCAGGAATCGGGTGCGCGAGCAGGGCTATTTGAATCGCATAGTGATAAGGTATGCCTTTATTTCCCCCAAATGGCTTATTTTTGTAAAAAAAAACGATATTGAAATAGGAATATATTAAAAATAAGCTACTTATAAGCATTCCTCAAAAAACGAGGTAATGACTTGGAAACAGTCACAAATTCTGCAATATGCGGTAAATTTCTGTCAAACAACTCTTG
>CALUFO010000006.1 GCA_944320015.1 uncultured Barnesiella sp.
CAGAGTGGCCAAATGGGGCAGACTGTAAATCTGCTGGCTTACGCCTTCGGTGGTTCGAATCCATCTTTGCCCACGAGACATGCGGAAGTAGCTCAGTTGATAGAGCATCAGCCTTCCAAGCTGAGGGTCGCGAGTTTGAGCCTCGTCTTCCGCTCCAAGAAATAATGCCAATGTAGCTCAGCGGTAGAGCACTTCCTTGGTAAGGAAGAGGTCACGGGTTCAAGTCCCGTCATCGGCTCCAAGTTTTTTAGAACGCTAATCATTTAAAAAAAATACAAAGCTATGGCAAAAGAACAGTTTCAACGTACCAAACCGCATGTAAACATTGGTACCATTGGTCACGTCGACCACGGTAAAACGACCTTGACCGCCGCCATTACGATGGTTCTTGCAAAAAAAGGTCTTTCCGAAATGCGTTCGTTCGATTCGATCGATAACGCCCCCGAAGAAAAAGAACGTGGTATTACTATTAATACTTCGCACGTTGAATACGAAACTGCAAATCGTCACTATGCACACGTTGACTGCCCGGGTCACGCCGACTATGTGAAGAACATGGTAACTGGTGCCGCTCAGATGGACGGTGCAATTATCGTAGTTGCAGCAACCGATGGTCCCATGCCTCAGACTCGCGAACACATTCTGTTGGCCCGTCAGGTGAACGTTCCCCGTATCGTTGTGTTCTTGAACAAATGCGATATGGTAGACGACGAAGAAATGCTTGAACTCGTTGAAATGGAAATGAGAGAGTTGCTCACCGCTTATGAATATGATGGTGACAATACTCCTATTATCCGTGGTTCTGCTCTGGGTGCTTTGAACGGCGAACCCCAATGGGAAGAGAAAATCATCGAATTGATGGACGCTGTGGATACTTGGATTCCTCTGCCTCCTCGTGATGTTGATAAACCCTTCTTGATGCCTGTTGAGGACGTGTTCTCGATCACTGGTCGTGGTACTGTTGCTACGGGTCGTATCGAGGCCGGTCGCGTAAAAGTAGGCGACGAGGTACAAATCCTTGGCTTGGGTGCCGACAAGAAATCGGTTGTAACCGGTGTTGAAATGTTCCGTAAGATTCTTGACGAAGGCGAAGCTGGCGATAACGTAGGTTTGTTGCTCCGTGGTATCGACAAGAACGAAATCAAACGTGGTATGGTAATCTGCCACCCGGGACAGGTTAAACCTCACTCTGAATTCAAGGCTCAAGTTTATATCTTGAAGAAAGAAGAAGGTGGCCGTCACACTCCGTTCCACAACCACTATCGTCCCCAATTCTACATTCGTACGCTCGATGTAACGGGTGAAATCACTCTCCCCGAAGGTGTAGAAATGGTAATGCCCGGTGACCACGTTACTATCAACGTGAAACTGATCACTCCGGTTGCTTGCGACAAAGGTTTGCGTTTCGCAATCCGTGAAGGTGGCCGTACGGTAGGTTCGGGTCAAATCACAGAAATCTTGGACTAATCTTTCCGGAGGTTAGCTCAGATAAATTACCAAATCAGCCCTCATTGCGGGGCTGATTTTATACGGGTCTAGCTCAGTTGGTAGAGCACTGGTCTCCAAAACCAGGTGTCGGGAGTTCGAGTCTCTCGACCCGTGCAAAACTCAATAGAACAATGAAGAAATTAAAAATACTTGCCGATATCCAGGATTCTTACAATGAACTGGTTCATAAAGTATCTTGGCCTACCAAGTCGGAGTTGGCAAATAGCGCTGTAGTGGTTATGTTCGCTTCCCTTATTATCGCTATAGTTATATTTGCAATGGATCAATGTATTGACAAAATCATGCACCTCATTTACGGAGGTTTTTAAGTAGGGAGGTAAATCAATGTCTGAAGAGAAAAAATGCTGGTACGTACTGCGTGCCATAAGCGGAAAAGAGAGCAAGGTCAAAGAAGTTCTTGATGCCGAAATCAAGAATACTGATCTTGGCAATTATGTATTTCAGGTCTTGATACCTACCGAAAAAGTTTATACCGTACGTAATGGGAAAAAAGTAGTAAAGGAGAAAAACCTTTACTCGGGATATGTTTTTGTCGAAGCCATCTTAGTAGGTGAGGTTATTCACCATCTGCGCAACACAACCAACGTCATCGATTTCCTGGGTGGAAAATCCAATCAGCCGGAGCCCCTGCGGCCTTCGGAAGTTAATCGTATGCTGGGGGCTGTGGACGAGTTGCAAGAAGTAGGCGACGAGCCCGCTGTTGTATATCACGTAGGCGAAACGGTAAAAGTAAACTACGGCCCCTTCAACGGCTTTAGCGGAATTATCGAAGAGGTGAACAACGAGAAGAAGAAGCTGAAAGTGATGGTTAAGATCTTTGGTCGCAAGACCCCGTTGGAATTGGAAAATTCGCAAGTAGAGCGGGAGTAATACAAGAGGTTACGCGCTTGTATGAATCCTCGGTATTTTAATAATATCAAAATTAAAAACAATGGCTAAAGAAATTGCTGGACAAATCAAATTACAGATTAAAGGTGGTGCAGCAAACCCCTCTCCTCCCGTAGGACCTGCTCTGGGTTCCAAGGGTATAAACATCATGGAGTTTTGCAAGCAATTCAATGCCCGTACCCAAGACAAAGCCGGTAAAATTCTGCCGGTTGTCATCACCTACTACAGCGACAAGTCTTTCGACTTTGTCGTAAAGACGCCTCCCGTTGCCATCCAGGTACTGGAAGCCGCCAAAGTAAAAGGTGGTTCGGCCGAGCCCAACCGTAAGAAAGTGGGCGAGATCACTTGGGATCAGGTAAAAGCAATCGCCGAGGACAAAATGGTTGACTTGAACTGTTTTACCGTAGAATCGGCCATGCGAATGGTTGCTGGTACAGCTAGAAGTATGGGTATCACCGTAAAAGGGGAATTCCCGGTAAATAACTAATAAACTTCAATTGAAATGGGTAAACTGACAAAAAATCAAAAGTTAGCTTTAGCAAAGATTGAAGCAGGGAAGGCCTACTCACTCAGCGAGGCATCTCAATTGGTAAAGGACATCACCTATACCAAATTCGACGCATCGCTTGATATTGATGTACGCTTGGGTGTTGACCCTCGTAAAGCCAATCAAATGGTGCGGGGCGTCGTATCGTTGCCCCACGGAACCGGAAAGCAAGTGCGTGTATTGGTGCTCTGTACGCCCGATGCCGAGGCTGCTGCCAAAGAAGCCGGTGCCGACTATGTAGGATTGGACGAGTATATCGAGAAAATCAAAGGCGGTTGGACCGATATCGACGTAATCATTACGATGCCTGCTATCATGGGTAAAATCGGTGCTCTGGGACGTGTATTGGGCCCCCGTGGTTTGATGCCTAACCCCAAGAGCGGTACGGTAACTACCGATGTGGCTAAAGCTGTAAAAGAAGTAAAACAAGGAAAAATCGACTTCAAAGTCGATAAGAATGGTATAGTACATGCCTCTATAGGTAAGATTTCGTTTGCTGCCGAGCAAATTCGCGACAACGCAAGAGAATTTGTTTCGACCCTGATCAAACTGAAACCGACTGCTGCCAAGGGTGCTTATATCAAGAGTATTTATCTTTCGAGTACAATGAGCCCGGGTATCAAGATTGATCCCAAATCAGTTGACGAGAACTAAAACTAGGAATTATGAGAAAGGAAGATAAAGGCACTATTATTGCACAAATAGCAGATACTGTAAAGGAGTACAGCTGCTTCTACCTTGCCGAAACCGCTACGTTGAACGCCGAGAAAACGAGCAATCTGCGTCGCGCATGTTTCAAAGAAGGTATCAAAATGTTGGTTGTAAAGAACGCTTTGCTGCACAAGGCACTCGAGGGTCTCGAAGCCGACTACTCGCCTCTGTACGGCTCGTTGAAGGGTTCTACAACGATGTTCTTCTCGAATGTTGGTAATGCTCCGGCCAAATTGATCAAGGAGTTCAGAAAAACCTCTGAAGACCTCGTATTGAAAGCCGCTTATGTAGAAGAAGGTTTCTACATCGGTGCCGATCAATTGGATACGCTGGTTGCCATCAAGAGCAAAAACGAACTTATTGCTGACGTTATCGCCCTCTTGCAGTCTCCTGCCAAGAACGTGGTATCGGCTCTTCAGTCAGGCGGTTCGACTATCCATGGAGTTTTGCAGACTCTATCAGAAAGATAACTTTTTATACACAAACATTATTACGAATAATAACATTTAATTCATACAAAAATGGCAGATTTGAAAGCTTTTGCAGAACAATTAGTTAACTTGACCGTAAAGGAAGTAAACGAACTTGCTCAAATTTTGAAAGACGAATATGGTATTGAACCTGCTGCTGCAGCTGTTGCTGTTGCCGCTGCTCCCGCCGCTGGTGCAGCTGCCGCTGAAGAAAAAACATCGTTCGATGTAGTTTTGAAAGCTGCTGGTGCAAACAAATTGGCTATCGTTAAGTTGGTTAAAGAATTGACCGGACTTGGCTTGAAAGAGGCCAAAGACCTTGTAGACGGTGCTCCTAACAACATCAAAGAAGGTCTTGCTAAGGCTGATGCTGAAGCTCTGAAAAAACAATTGGAAGAAGCTGGAGCAGAAGTTGAACTTAAATAATATATCTGTTAATCAGATAGTTTGGTTAAGAATCATCTTACTCGGTGATTCTTAACCTTTTTGTGTATATATTTTCAATTAAGTTCACTTAATCCATTTTATAAATGTCTTCTACAATAGGTAAACCACGCGTAAATTTCGCTTCAATAAAGAATCCGCTTCCTTATCCGGATTTCCTTGAAGTTCAGCTGAAGTCTTTCCAAGACTTTTTGCAACTTGACACACCGCCCGAAAAGAGAAAAAACGAAGGTCTCTACAAGGTTTTTGCCGAGAATTTCCCGATTGCTGATACGCGCAACAACTTCGTCCTCGAATTTTTGGACTATTATATCGATCCGCCGAGATATACCATCGAGGAGTGTCTCGAGAGGGGATTGACATACAGCGTACCGTTAAAGGCTAAATTGAAATTGTATTGTACCGACCCCGATCACGAAGACTTCGCGACGGTCATACAGGACGTTTATTTGGGCCCTATCCCTTATATGACGGCCAAAGGCACATTCGTCATCAACGGCGCCGAACGTGTTGTGGTATCTCAGTTGCACCGCTCGCCGGGCGTTTTCTTCGGACAAAGTACGCACGCCAATGGAACGAAGCTCTATTCGGCTCGTATCATTCCGTTCAGAGGCTCTTGGATAGAGTTCGCTACGGATATAAACAACGTGATGTATGCCTATATCGACCGAAAGAAAAAATTGCCCGTGACTACGTTGTTGCGTGCGATTGGTTTCGAAACCGATAAGGATATTCTCGAAATATTCGGTCTGGCAGAGGACTTGAAAGTATCCAAAGCCAACTTGAAAAAAGCCATTGGCCGTCGTTTGGCGGGTAATGTGGTGAAGGCTTGGGTAGAAGACTTTGTCGACGAGGATACCGGCGAGGTAGTTTCGATCGAGCGAACCGAAATCGTTATCCCGCGCGAGACTGTCTTGGAGGAATCGCATATTGCCGATATCCTCGAATCGGGCGTCCAGAATATCCTGTTGCATAAGGAAGATAGCAACACTTCGGACTATTCGATTATATTCAACACCCTCCAAAAGGATTCCAGCAACTCGGAGAAAGAGGCTGTGTTGTATATCTATCGCCAATTGCGTAACGCCGAGCCGGCCGACGACGCCAGCGCCCGCGAGGTGATTACAAACCTTTTCTTCTCGGAGAAGCGTTACGACTTGGGCGAAGTGGGACGTTACAGAATCAATAAGAAATTGAACCTCACTACCTCCCCCGACGTGAAGGTGCTCACCAAAGAGGATATTATCGAGATTATCAAATATCTCATCGAGCTGATCAACTCGAAGACCGATGTCGATGATATTGACCATTTGAGCAACCGTCGTGTGCGCACGGTAGGAGAGCAACTATACAATCAATTCGGCGTGGGGTTGGCCCGTATGGCTCGTACGATTCGCGAGCGTATGAACGTGCGTGACAACGAGGTGTTCACTCCCATCGATTTGATCAATGCCAAGACAATATCGTCGGTTATCAATACATTCTTTGGCACCAACGCTTTGTCGCAATTTATGGACCAGACGAACCCGTTGGCCGAGATTACCCACAAGCGCCGTATGTCGGCTCTGGGTCCCGGCGGTCTGTCGCGTGAGCGCGCCGGATTCGAGGTGCGCGACGTTCACTATACGCACTACGGCCGTCTCTGTCCTATCGAGACTCCCGAGGGTCCTAACATCGGTCTTATCTCGTCGTTGTGCGTGTATGCCAAGATTAACGATTTGGGCTTCATCGAGACTCCCTACCGGAAGGTGAAAGACGGGAAAGTCGACTTGTCGCCCGAGGGTGTGACCTATCTCACTGCCGAGGTGGAAGAGGGGCAAATCATCGCTCAGGGAAATGCTCCGTTGAACGACGACGGTACGTTCATTCGCAACCGGGTAAAAGCCCGTTTGGATGCCGACTTCCCCATTGTGGCTCCCGATCAGGTGAACCTCATGGACGTGTCGCCTACGCAAATCGCCTCGATTGCCGCTTCGTTGATTCCTTTCCTCGAACACGACGACGCCAACCGTGCGTTGATGGGATCGAACATGATGCGTCAGGCAGTACCTTTGTTGCGCCCCGAAGCTCCTATCGTGGGAACCGGTATCGAGGGGCAATTGATACGCGACTCCCGCACGCAGATTACGGCCGAGGGCGAAGGTGTGGTAGAGTTTGTCGACGCTACGACGATTCGCATTCGTTACGACCGTACGGAAGATGAGGAGTTTGTAAGTTTCGAAGACTCTGTGAAAGAGTATGTGATTCCGAAATTCCGCAAGACGAACCAAAGCACTACAATCGACTTGCGCCCGATCTGCCGCAAAGGCGATAGAGTGAAAGCCGGCGATATTCTCACCGAGGGCTATTCGACCGAAAATGGCGAGTTGGCTCTGGGCCGCAACCTCAAAGTGGCTTTCATGCCGTGGAAAGGATATAACTACGAGGACGCCATCGTGTTGAACGAGCGTGTCGTACGCGAGGATATTCTTACCTCGGTTCATGTCGATGAGTATTCGTTGGAAGTGCGCGAGACCAAGCGTGGTATGGAGGAGTTGACCTCCGATATTCCCAATGTGAGCGAAGACGCTACGAAAGATCTCGACGAGCGCGGTATCATTCGCATCGGAGCTCAGGTCAATCCCGGCGATATTATGATCGGTAAGATTACCCCGAAAGGCGAGTCCGATCCTTCGCCCGAGGAGAAATTGCTCCGCGCCATCTTCGGCGATAAGGCCGGCGATGTGAAAGACGCTTCGTTGAAAGCGACTCCGTCGTTGAAAGGTGTCGTTATCGGGACCAACCTTTTCTCGCGGGCTATCAAGAAGAAAAAATCGAAACTCAGCGACAAGGCTATTTTGCCGAAACTCGACGAGGAGTATGAAGAGAAGATGAATGGCCTCAAAGCTATTCTCATCGAGAAGTTGCTCGTGTTGACACAAGGCAAGGTTTCGCAAGGCGTGAAAGACTTCATGGGAACCGATATCGTTCCCAAAGGAACCAAATTCACGCAAGCCGTCTTGAATAAAATCGATTATACCACCGTGCAAGTGAGCAAGTGGACGACCGATGCGGCTAAGAACGATTTGATTCGCGCCACGATTATCAATTATTTGAAGAAATATAAAGAGTACGATGCCGAGTTGCGCCGTAAGAAATTCGATATTTCTATCGGTGACGAACTTCCCTCGGGAATCGTGCAAATGGCCAAAGTGTATATTGCCAAGAAACGTAAAATCAGCGTGGGCGACAAGATGGCCGGTCGCCACGGAAACAAGGGTATCGTATCGCGTATCGTGCGTCAGGAGGATATGCCTTTCTTGGCCGACGGAACGCCGGTCGACATTGTGCTGAACCCGCTGGGTGTGCCTTCTCGTATGAACTTGGGACAGATATTCGAGACCGTTTTGGGTTGGGCCGGAGCCGAGTTGGGCGAGAAATTCGCCACTCCGATTTTCGACGGCGCAAGCCTCGACGACTTGAACAACTGGACCGACAAGGCTGGCCTGCCTCGTTACGGTAAGACCTACCTGTATGATGGCGGCACCGGCGAACGTTTTGACCAGCCGGCCACAGTCGGGGTGATCTACATGTTGAAGCTGGGACACATGGTCGAGGATAAGATGCACGCCCGTTCCATTGGCCCGTACTCGTTGATTACTCAACAACCGTTGGGCGGTAAAGCTCAGTTTGGTGGTCAACGTTTCGGAGAGATGGAGGTTTGGGCGCTCGAAGCCTTCGGCGCCGCCCATGTTTTGCAAGAAATCCTGACGATCAAGTCGGACGATGTAGTGGGCCGTTCGAAAGCCTACGAGGCAATCGTCAAAGGAGAGCCTATGCCTACACCGGGTATCCCCGAGTCTTTGAATGTGTTGTTGCACGAATTGAGAGGTCTCGGTCTTAGTGTCAACTTAGAATAAATAAAATCCAACGGTTTCTCGCCGCCGCAAGTCGGTGGCGAGAGCCGATAACTCTTTATACATTAAACATATATGGCTTTTAGAAAAGATAACAAAATAAAGAGTAACTTTTCGAAGATTTCGATCGGTTTGGCTTCGCCCGAAGAGATTCTGGAAAATTCGAGCGGTGAGGTGTTGAAACCCGAAACCATCAACTACCGTACCTACAAGCCCGAGCGGGACGGTCTCTTCTGTGAGCGTATATTCGGGCCTGTAAAAGATTACGAATGCCATTGCGGAAAATACAAACGTATCCGTTACAAAGGCATCGTGTGCGATCGATGCGGAGTGGAAGTAACCGAGAAAAAAGTCCGTCGCGAGCGTATGGGACACATTCAACTCGTCGTTCCGGTGGCTCACATCTGGTATTTCCGTTCTTTGCCCAATAAGATAGGCTATCTGTTGGGATTGCCCAGCAAAAAACTGGACGCCGTTATTTATTATGAACGTTATATCGTAATCCAACCGGGGCCTCAAACCGATTTGGCTACTTACGACTTGCTTTCGGAGGAAGAATACTTGAATATCATGGATTCGCTTCCTCGTGAGAATCAAATGCTCGAAGATACCGACCCCAATAAGTTCATCGCCAAGATGGGCGCCGAGGCTATTTATGACCTGCTCGCTCGCTTGGATCTCGACGAACTCTCGTATGAGTTGCGCCACCGGGCCAATACCGACGGTTCGCAACAACGCAAGACCGAGGCCTTGAAGCGTCTTCAAGTCGTTGAGTCGTTCCGTGCCTCGAAGGGTCGTAACCGTCCCGAGTGGATGATTCTGAAAGTGATACCGGTGATTCCTCCCGAGTTGCGTCCATTGGTTCCCCTTGATGGCGGTCGTTTCGCCACCTCCGATTTGAACGATTTGTATCGTCGGGTAATTATCCGTAACAACCGTTTGAAACGATTGATGGAGATTAAAGCTCCCGAGGTGATTCTCCGTAACGAAAAACGTATGTTGCAGGAGGCTGTGGACTCGTTGCTCGACAACTCCCGCAAATCGAGTGCGGTGAAGACCGAGGCCAACCGTCCGTTGAAATCGCTTTCCGACAGTTTGAAAGGAAAACAAGGACGTTTCCGTCAGAACTTGTTGGGTAAGCGTGTCGACTATTCGGCTCGTTCGGTTATCGTCGTAGGCCCCGAGTTGAAAATGCACGAGTGTGGCCTTCCCAAAAATATGGCAGCCGAGCTGTACAAACCGTTTATTATCCGCAAGCTCATCGAGCGCGGTATCGTCAAAACGGTGAAATCGGCCAAGAAAATCGTCGACCGCAAGGAACCGGTAGTGTGGGATATTCTCGAACATGTGATGAAGGGACACCCTGTGTTGCTGAACCGTGCCCCGACGTTGCACCGGTTGGGTATTCAAGCCTTCCAGCCCAAGATGATCGAGGGTAAGGCCATTCAATTGCACCCGCTGGCTTGTACGGCATTCAACGCCGACTTCGACGGTGACCAAATGGCCGTTCACTTGCCGCTCGGTAACGAGGCTATTCTCGAGGCTCAACTGCTTATGCTGGGTGCGCATAATATTTTGAACCCGGCCAACGGCGCTCCTATCACTGTGCCTTCGCAAGACATGGTGCTGGGGTTGTACTATATCACCAAGCTCCGTCCCGGTTCGCTTGGCGAAGGGTTGAAATTCTATGGACCCGAAGAGGCCGAGATTGCTTACAATGAAGGTAAAGTATCGTTACACGCACCGGTATCGGTAGTCGTGAAAGATATAGATAAAGATGGCAACGTGATCGAACACATGGTTGAAAACACTTCGGTGGGTCGTGTGCTGGTGAACCAGTATGTGCCGCAGGAGATTGGTTATGTGAACGAGATTCTCTCCAAGAAATCGTTGCGCGACATTATCGGTAAAGTCATCAAGGTATGCGGTGTGACTCGTTCGGCCCAATTCCTCGACGACATCAAGAACTTGGGTTACTACATGGCGTTCAAGGGCGGTTTGTCGTTCAACTTGGGCGATGTGCTTGTTCCGCCCGAAAAAGAGACTTTGGTGGCCGAAGGTAATGCCGAGGTAGAGCAAATCATGAATAACTACAACATGGGTTTCATTACCTACAACGAGCGTTACAACCAGATTATCGATACATGGACGCATGTCAATTCTCGTCTTTCCGATATTCTTATGAAGCAACTTTCGGCCGACAATCAAGGGTTCAACTCGGTATTCATGATGTTGGATTCGGGAGCCCGTGGTTCGAAGGATCAGATTCGTCAGTTGTCGGGTATGCGTGGTTTGATGGCCAAGCCTCAAAAATCGGGAGCCGAGGGTGGTCAAATCATCGAGAACCCTATTTTGGCGAACTTCAAGGAGGGCTTGTCGGTGTTGGAGTACTTCATCTCTACTCACGGTGCCCGTAAAGGTCTTGCCGATACCGCGTTGAAAACGGCCGACGCCGGTTACTTGACCCGCCGTCTGGTCGATGTCGCTCACGACGTGATTATCCACGAGGAGGATTGCGGCACGTTGCGCGGGCTGGTTTGCACCGAAATTAAGAACAACGAAGAGGTTGTAGCCTCTTTGGGCGAAAGAATATTGGGTCGTGTTTCGGTTCACGATGTCGTGAATCCGTTGACCAACGAAATACTGGTTCACGCCGGCGAGGAGATTACCGAGTCTATCGCCAAGAAGATAGAAGAGTCGCCTATCGAGCAGGTAGAAATCCGTTCGGTACTGACTTGTGAATCGAAGAAAGGCGTTTGCGCCAAATGCTACGGTCGCAATTTGGCCAACAACCGCATGGTGCAAAAAGGCGAGGCTGTGGGTGTAATCGCCGCTCAGTCTATCGGTGAGCCGGGTACACAGCTTACACTGCGTACGTTCCACGTCGGTGGTATCGCATCGAACATCGCAGCCGTGTCGAGCGTGACTTCCCGCTACGAAGGTATCTTGGAAATCGACGAGCTTCGCACGGTCGACAGCGTATCGGACAGCGGCACGAAAGTGCAGATTGTCGTAGGTCGGTTGGCCGAGATGCGTATTATCGATCCCCACACGAGGATGGTATTGATGTCGGCCAATATTCCTTATGGTTCGAAACTCTTCTTCAATAACGGCGATACCGTGAAGAAAGGCGACATGATTTGCGAGTGGGACCCCTTCAACGCCGTAATCGTTTCGGAAGTTGGCGGTAAAGTCAAATTCGAAGCCGTCGAAGAGGGTGTTACCTATCGTGTGGAATCGGACGAGCAATCGGGCTTGAAAGAGAAGATTATCATCGAGTCGAAAGACCGTACCCGGGTACCGTCGGCACAAATTCTCGACGAGGCCGGTCAGGTAATCAAGACATATGCTTTGCCTGTGGGCGCTCACTTGATGATCGAGGATGGCGATACGATTAAGACCGGTGAGGTATTTGTGAAGATTCCTCGTGCCGTAGGTAAAGCCGGTGATATTACCGGTGGTCTGCCTCGTGTGACCGAGTTGTTCGAGGCTCGTAACCCGTCGAACCCTGCTGTTGTATCGGAAATCGACGGTGAGGTTATCTTCGGCAAGGTGAAACGTGGTAATCGTGAAATTTCGGTGGTTTCCAAGACTGGCGAAACGAAAAAATATTTGGTGCCTCTCTCGAAACAGATATTGGTACAGGAGAACGATTACGTTCGTGCCGGTACGCCGCTTTCCGACGGTGCCGTTACGCCTTCCGACATTTTGGCGATCAAAGGCCCCACGGCTGTACAGGAATATATCGTGAACGAGGTTCAAGATGTGTACCGCATGCAGGGTGTGAAGATCAACGACAAACACTTCGAGGTTATCGTTCGTCAAATGATGCGTAAAGTTCAGATTCTCGATCCGGGAGATACTCGTTTCTTGGAACAACAAGTTGTGGACAAACGCGACTTTATGGACGAGAACGATCGCATCTGGGGCAAGAAGGTCGTTACCGATCCGGGCGATTCGCAAACACTTAAAGCCGGACAGATTGTTACGGCTCGCAAATTGCGCGACGAGAACTCGGCTTTGAAACGGAAAGATTTGAAGTTGATACAGGTGCGCGATGCAATCCCCGCAACTTCCGAGCAGATTCTGCAAGGTATTACCCGTGCGGCATTGCAGACTTCGAGCTTCATGTCGGCTGCTTCGTTCCAAGAAACGACCAAAGTCCTCAACGAGGCTGCTATCAATGGCAAAGTCGATACGCTGGAAGGTATGAAAGAGAACGTTATTTGCGGTCACTTGATACCTGCCGGAACGGGACAACGCGAGTTTGACAAACTTATTGTCGGCTCCAAAGAGGAGTTTGACCGGGTATTTGCCAATCGCAAGAATGTGACCGATTACTCCAATTGATAGAGTAGTGAGTTCTATATGACAAGGGAGCGACCCACCGCAGGGCCGCTCCTTTTTTTATGGGGTATCACTCGGTGACGACTCGGGAGCGGGCGGGATCCTATCTGCTTGGTTGATTAGTCGGAATTGTTGTTCGGATTCGAATACCTCTTTTGACGGAGGGGCAAAAAGGTTTACCTTTGGTGCCTATGAAAGCAAGTTTGAAGAACGTGTTGAATAATGTGTGTCGGATAGCCGCCGGCCTCGTGTCGCTGGTGACGATTGTTTCGTGCGACCTTTTGGAAAGCAGTCCCTATGATGCGCAAGTGACAGGTGAGACCGATATTAATGCCCGGCATGTTGCCCGTATCGAGCAAGTTTTGGCGGGGAAGACGAGTTTCAAGTTTGCTTTTATTAGCGACACTCAGCGCTGGTACGACGAGACCGAGGCTTTTGTCAGGCATCTCAATGGCCGTGACGATATTGATTTTGTGTTGCATGGAGGCGATGTCTCGGATTTTGGGGTTACCGAAGAGTTCTTGTGGCAGCGCGACATTCTCGGCGGGTTGAGAGTGCCTTATGTGGTGTTGCTGGGAAACCACGATGTGTTGGGTAACGGTATCCATGTCTATCGCCGGGTGTTCGGGAGGGAGAATTTCTCATTTCTGGCTGGTGATGTGAAATTCATTTGTTTGAACACCAATGCTTTGGAATTTGACTACTCCGACCCGATTCCCGATTTTAATTTTATGAAGTCGCAACTTCAAGACGAGAATCCGGCATACCGCCGCACGATTTATGCCATGCATGTGGCGCCAGGTGGCGAGCAGTTCAACAACAATGTGGCCGAGCTTTTTCATTACTATGTGAGTTCGTCGCGGGGCATTCTGTGCGGCCTCTACGGGCACGGGCATACCTTTGTGGCCGAGGATAAGTTTGGCGACGGTATTTTCTATTACGAGACGCCTTGTATCGCCAAGCGCACCTATTTGATATTTACGGTAGACGAGGATGGATATACCTATGAAAAGGCCTGTTTCTAAATGTTTGGCTGTGCTGCTGGTCTTCCTGTGCACATTGGCTTCGGGATATAGTGCGGAACCCGCCGAATATCCTGCATACGATTATCGGGTAGAGCGATACCGGTCGAGGTGGAATTGTCTTGTGCCTCGGTATATCAAGTTGCAGACTGGCGGATTGATGGGCGCTGTTTCGGTGGGCTCCGGTTGGAATTATGGCCATGACCATTGGGAAACCGATTTGATATTGGGATTGATTCCAAAGTATAGCGACGACCATGCGCGCCTCTCGTTTACACTCAAACAAAATTATTATCCTTGGAAGGTACAGCTGGGGCAGTCGCCTTTTTCATTCGAGCCTTTGTCGTGCAGTTTTTTTGTCAATATGATTATGGACCGTGATTATTGGGTGAGCCAGTTCGACAAATATCCCAACGGCTATTATTGGTTTTCGACCCGCCTTCGGGTGAATATAGGGTTGGGGCAACGTTGGACCCTGCGCATACCTGAGACTCGACGCAAGTTTCATCGTTCGATAGCGTTTTATTACGAATTTAGCACCTGCGACATGTATGTGACCAGCGCCGTGACCAATCGCTATATCTCTTTTTGGGATATTTTGAGGCTCTCGTTGGGCGTCAAATTCCAAATTTTGTGAAGCGGCAAGAGTTATCGGTCGCCCAAGGTGTGGTCGATATAAAGGTTGCGGTTCGACAGCGTGATGAAAGAGTCTATCTCGTGCGAGACCATCATGATGGTGGTGCCCCGGCTCGAAAGGTCTCTGAGGATTTCGACCATGCGTGATTCGAATTGTCGATCGATATACGACACCGGCTCGTCCAGAATCAGCATCTCGGGCTGCGAGATGAGAGCCCGGCCGAATAAGGCGCGTTGTAGTTGTCCACCCGATAATACCCCGATGGGTTTGTGGCGTAGAGCGGCTATCCCCATCAGGTCGAGCATCGCGTCGATTTGGGTTTTGTCGGACCCTTTCTCTCTCTTTTTCCCTCGGTTTTCCCCGATGAGCCCCGAGGCGACCACCTCTTCTACGGTGATAGGGAACCGGCTGTCGATGCTGTTTTTTTGGGGGAGGTAGCTGATGTCGAGCGACGATGAGGGGAAGCCGTCTTCAAAAAAGAGCACTTGTCCCCGGGTTGGCTTTTGCAAGCCGAGTATGGTGCGCAGCAACGATGTCTTCCCTCCGCCGTTGGGCCCGGTGACCAGAAGGAAATCGCCTTGATAAATATCCAGATTTATGTCTTCGAGGACATTTTTGTCGGCGAATGTGAGCCATAGATTCTCTACGGCGATTATTTTATTGTCCGGCGATCGCATCGGTAATGTGTAAAAGTTCTTCACTCCAATGATAACTGAGCGGATTGATAGGAACTACTTTCGCTCCTATTTCTGAGGCAAACGATTCGGCCTGTTTAGCATCGAATTCTTGTTGGATAAAGATAACCTTCACTCGATTTTTGCGGGCTATGTCGATAGCCTTTTTCAAATAGAACGCCGAAGGCTCTTTTCCGTTGTATTCGAGACTTAGCTGGTGCAGGTGATAATCTTTGGCCAAATAGCTGAGAGAGGGGTGATAGATGGCAAACATGGACCCCCTCACAGGAGCGAGCCGCCGAGTCATGATAGAGTCTACATGGTTTATTTCGAGCAACAGGTTCTTGTAATTTTGTAGGTATTCTTTCTCTCCGTCGGGGTCGATTTCTACGAATGCGTGATACATGTTTCGGGCGATGATCCGTGCGTTTTTGGGCGAACTCCAAGAGTGCGGGTCGGCGTCGAAATGGTGGTGGTGAGCCTTCTCTTCGTTATGCTCGTGGGTTCCTGAGAGTATGTCGATACCTTCCGAGTTGTCGAATATCTTCATATTCGGGTTGTTCTGAGCCAGTTTGTCCATCCAAGCCAGTTCAAACCCGATATGCCCGATTTTGAAGTAGGCGATGCTTTTCCCTAAATGAACGAGATGAGAGGGCGAGGGGTCATACGCTTCGGGATTGCTGCCGGGAGGGACAATGCAATTGATTTCGAATCGGTCTCCGGCAATTCTCTCGGCAAAGTATTTTTGTGGCTGTATCGTTACGGTAACGATTTTCTGCTTCTGTTCACCGGTAGAACACGCTACCGCAAAGAGAGTAAGCAGTATGTATGTACAATATTTCAACAAAAAATGTTTTTTCATAATCAAACGTTTTGCCTCACGGCACATTTTTGCACAAAAATAATATAATATTGTTAATAAGCCTTCTTTTTGTCGCAAATTTATATGTTAAATATCGGTTTTAACATTTCGGCTATCGAAATCGCATCGTGGCGTGTGGTCTCTTCGATGAAAGTGAATTTATTTCACCCCATAGACCTGCCGGTGTATTTGAGCGACGACGCTTTCGAACGCTTGCGACAAATCGATTTCGCCGTATGTCATGAGGTAAAGCTCGAGGGGCTTTTTATCGGGGGCATAGGGCGGTTGGATATAGGGGCGGGTGCATAGCGTGAATCCCACTCGCTCGTAGAACCCGATGCGCCGTTGACTGATGGAATCCAATGGCATTTCGACTTCCAGAACAATAGGTTTGTGCATTTGTCGGGAGAACTCGGTTATGGCGGTAGCCCCATATCCGGCGCCCCGGCAACGGCTGTCCACGGCAAAATGTTCGATGTAGGCAAAATCGTTCCATTCCCAATAAGATATAAATCCTATGGGAGTATCGTCGTTCGAAATGAGGAGAATAGAAAATGCGTTCTCTTCTTCGAGGAGCCGCACGACATCGGCAAACACCCTTCGCTCATCGGGGGGGAATGCCTCTGTGTAAATGCGTTCGATGAAACTTAATGCGGTTTTGTCATGGGGGTTGAATGTCGAAATTTGTATCATAGTAGGTCTGTTATAAATTGATACAAAGATACAAATTTCTGGTACAATAGAAAATTATTAGGGGATTCATCGCTTGAACTATTATTTATTCTTTCTCATTCTTTTATCTGCGTCAAGATATTGAGTTTTTGCGATTAGCGGCCGTGGCTCAATGCGTAGGAATAGGGCTTGCGAAAGGGATATTGCTTACGAATTGAAACTTGCGACTCTTTGCTTTGGCGCAATAAATGGTCAATAAGGCATATATTCATATAAAATTAATGGGATAGTTGAGGGAATAATGTAAATTTATTACTATCTTTGTAAACTAAATAATAAAAACGTTATAGAAAATTCGAAAAACATGGGACATCATCAATTGGACGAGTTGGATTATAAGATACTGAAACTTATCGCATCGAATGCCCGTATTCCTTTTTTGGAAGTGGCGCGAGAGTGTAATGTGTCGGGAGCGGCCATCCACCAACGGGTACAGAAATTGGTCAATTTGGGAATATTGAAAGGTTCGGAGTATATTATAGACTCCAATAAGATAGGATTCGAGACCTGTGCCTATATGGGATTTTATTTGAAAAATCCGGGCGATTTTGCTCATGTGGTAGAGGAATTGAAAAAAATACCCGAGGTGGTGGAATGCCATTTTACGACGGGGCAATACGATATGTTTATCAAACTGTTTGCCCGCAATAACCAGCATTTGCTCGAAATTATTCACACCAAATTGCAGCCTATCGGGTTGTCGCGCACCGAGACGCTGATCTCTTTCCGGGAGATTTTCCGTCGTCAATTGCCGATAGAAGAGGTAGAGGATTTGGATTAAGGGAAACCGAATAGAAGATAAAAGGTCGCCCGGCTTTGTCCCTTTTCCGGGGGATAAAGCCGGGTTTTAATTTCAATAGGTATGGACAATATGGAACAGTTGCTTGCTTTTGCGCGGGCATGCGCAAAGGAAGCAGGAAAGATACAGCTCTCGTATTTTCGGGGGAGTCATTTGAATATCGAGACAAAATTCAACCAGCACGATGTCGTTACCGTAGCCGACAAAGAGAGCGAGCGGTATATTATCGGCGAGATTTCGCGAGCCTATCCCCACCATTCGATTTTGGGCGAGGAGAGCGGCATGCACCCGGGCGATGCCGAATACTGTTGGGTGATTGACCCGTTGGACGGAACGACCAATTACAGTCAAGGGTTGCCTATCTTTACTGTCTCTATCGGGTTGCAATACAAGGGCGACACGATTTTGGGAGTGGTGTATGCGCCCTATCTGAACGAATTGTACGAGGCTTGTAAGGGGCGAGGCGCTGTGTTGAACGGCCGCCCCATTCGGGTGTCGGGCAAGAGCGATACCCAGCAGTCGGTGGTGGTCACGGGATTCCCTATCGATAAGGACCGCAATCCCGACAACAATCTCGATAACTTGGCGCGCATTTTGCCCGTGGTGCGAGGTGTGCGGCGTTTTGGCTCGGCGGCATACGATTTGTGCGGCGTGGCTGCCGGATTTTTTGACGGCTATTGGGAATTTAATTTGAACCTGTGGGACGTGTGCGCCGGTATGCTCATCGTCGCCGAAGCCGGCGGGGTAGTGCGTTCGTTCCGGAGTGACCGCAAAATCGCTATCGTGGCAGGTAACGCGACTATTGTCGAGGCGTTGGCATCTCGGCTCTCCGACAAGCCGGGAAAAGTCGTTTTGTGATTGCCGGCAAGGTTTTTCTTGGGAGAGGGAACTATCTTGCCGCTATTTTTGTACCTTTGTCGGGAATGTGGCGCGGCAGGGGCGCTGTCGGCTATTCTTCGAGCCTGCCGTATTGCATGGCGGTTTATGAGAAACGACATAAAATGAAACAGATAGGATAAAATTTTATACAATATATGAAAGAAGTGGTTGTTAGTGGAATCCGTTCCACAGGGAATTTACATTTGGGAAATTATTACGGCGCGTTGCGCAATTTTGTCAAGATGCAGGAAGAGGCGAAGTATGACAGTTATTTTTTTATTGCCGACCTGCATGCGCTCACGACTCACCCCGATCCGAAAACGTTGCACGAAAATGTCCGTAATATCCTTTGTGAATATTTGGCCGCCGGTCTCGACCCCGAGAAATCGACTTTGTTTGTGCAAAGCGATATTCCCGAAATCTCGGAGATGTACCTGTTGATGAATATGCATGTGGGCATAGGCGAATTGATGCGCACGGCTTCGTTTAAGGATAAAGCGCGTAAACAGTTGGGCATAAAGACCGATAACGAAGGCGACATAGAACACGAGATTATCGGCAACAATTCCAATAAACGGGTAAATGCCGGATTGCTCACATATCCCACGCTCATGGCCGTGGATATTCTCATTCAACATGCTCATTATGTGCCGGTTGGAAAGGATCAAGAGCAACATTTGGAATTGACCCGGCGGTTTGCCCGTCGATTCAATTCGACTTATGGCGTCGAATATTTTGCCGAGCCGCAGAATTTCAATTTCGGCAGTGACCCGATAAAAGTACCCGGGCTCGACGGTTCAGGGAAAATGGGTAAGTCGGAAGGAAACTGCGTCTATCTCATAGATGACGAAAAGACTTTGCGCAAAAAAATCATGCGGGCCGTGACCGACGAAGGTCCCCAAGTGCCCAATTCGCCCAAGGCAGAGCCGGTGGAAAACTTGTTTACGCTGCTTAAAATCGTCTCTTCGCCCGACACGGTAGCCTACTTCGAAGAGAAATACAATACTTGCGAGATTCGTTACGGTGATTTGAAAAAGCAGTTGGCCGAGGATATACTCAAAGTGACGTTGCCCATTCGGGAACGTTTCATGGAGATACAGAGCGACGAGGCCTATTTGGCCCGCGTTGTGAAAATGGGCGCCGAGAAGGCTCGGGCAAATGCCGCGAAGACTCTGCGTGAAGTGCGTGAAATCATGGGATTCAAACCGTTCTAAAAGCAAAAGAAATGGGAGAGTATCATCACCACCATCATGTACACCCGACTCCCGATATGCAAAAACTGAACCGGTCGTTTATCATCGGTATCGTATTGAATATTCTTTTTGTATTGGCCGAGGCCGGAGCCGGGTTTTATTACGATTCGTTGGCGTTGCTGTCCGATGCCGGGCATAACCTGAGCGATGTGGTGAGCCTCGTATTGGCGATGCTTGCCTTGCGGTTGTCACTGGCAAAACCCTCTTTGCAGTACACCTATGGTTATAAGAAGAGCACTGTGCTGGTGTCGTTGCTCAATGCGGCTATTCTATTTGTGGCCGTTGGCGTGATTCTTTACGAGAGTGTCGAGAAATTGAAGAATCCGGCTCCGCTCGACGGTGGCGCCATTGCTTGGGTGGCGGCGATAGGTATTGTGGTCAATGCTTTCACGGCTTATCTTTTCTTTGCCGACAAATCGAAAGACTTGAATGTCAAGGGTGCCTATTTGCACATGGCGGCCGACACGTTGGTGTCGGTGGGGGTGTTGGCCTCGGGTGTTGTAATCAAATACACGGGGTGGAACGTGATAGACCCCGTTATCGGACTTGTGGTGGGGCTTGTCATTCTCTATTCCACATGGCATTTGTTACAGGAGAGTTTGCGGTTGGCCCTCGATGGAGTGCCCGAGAATATCGATGTGCCGAGGGTAGAGGCGGTTCTCGCGTCGGATCCCGACGTCATAAATGTGCATCATTTGCATATTTGGGCTATCAGTACTACCCAAACGGCGTTGACGGCTCATGTGGTCGTGTCGGATATTACGCATATGCACGAGGTGAAGCATCGGTTGAAACAAGCGTTGCGTGAGTTGGGTATCGAGCATGCCACTTTCGAGTTGGAATTGAAAGAGGAGCATTGCGACGGTCATTGCGATTGCTGCGACGAGCATGACGATTGTGACAACGATACACAGCCTTATTTGTAAAACGGGCGATAAAAACAGTGACGGGAGAACCGGGGAGATGTCTCTTTTTCTCCCGTTTTTGTCATAATTTATAGATTCCGCCGGGGAGAGCTTTGATTACGCCTTTAAACTCCAACTCTACCAGCACCGAGAGCAATTGCGATAGCGGTTGGTTCAAGTCGACAGTCATTCGGTTGATTTGTCCTTCGCCTTTTTCTTTCAGATAGTCTGCGATAACCTGTTCTTCGTCGGTCAAATCGGGGAAGAGCGAGCGTTGTACCGCTTTGTGGCGGGGTGCGTTCCAACACATGGCTTCGACGAGGTCGTCGGCCGAAGTGATGAGTGCGGCCCGGTTCCGGCGAATCAAATGGTTGCAACCGGCCGAGCTGTCGAATTTTATGCTGCCGGGCAGGGCAAATACATCGCGGTGATAGCTCTCGGCGATACCGGCGGTGATGAGAGCGCCACCCTTCTCGCGCGACTCGACGATGACAACGGCGTCGGCCAGCCCTGCGACGATGCGGTTGCGGGCAACAAAAAAAGCGGGGTGCATGTGGTGGTAGCCGGGATACTCGGTAACAAGGCCGCCGCGCGAAACTATCTCCACGGCGGTGGAACGGTGGGTCGACGGGTAGATGTGGTCGAGTCCGTGAGCCAGTACGGCGATTGTGTTCAGCCCATATTTTAGCGCCGAGCGATGAGCGCAAATGTCTATCCCGTAAGCTAGACCGCTCACGATAATCAACTGCGGGAAGTAGTCGGCCAAATCGCGAATCATCGCTTCGCAAAAACTTTTGCCATACTCCGTGGCTCGGCGTGTCCCCACTACACTGACGATTTTTGCGGCGTTCAAGTCGGCGTTGCCTCGGTAGTACAGTAGGGGCGGAGCGTCGATACAGTCGAGCAGCCGTTGGGGATAGGCAGGGTCGGTAAAATAGAGAGGCGTGATATTCCCTTTTTGGATAAACTCGATTTCTTTTCGGGCTTCTTGCAGGGCTGTTTTGCGAGTTTCGTCGAGGAGGATACGGCCAGTTATACCTGTTAGCTTTTGCAATTGGGCTTCGGGTAGCTCAAAGAACAATTCGAGGCTTGCGACTGTCTCGTGGATATGTTGAGCCAGCGATTTGTTGATGCCCTTTACCCGGGAGAGTGCGATGCGGTATAACAGCTCTTGTTCCATGACGTGAGTAGAGGTTATTGTAGAAATCGTTCGAAATAGGGAAGAAATTCTTCTCCGCGGGTGATTCGTCCCTTGGAGGTGCAAACGGTCTCGACGATTGCTTTGATGCACATTTCGCCCGACAGTTTGTAAATGTCTTGGTAGAATACAAATTTAATTCCTTCTCGCCGCATATACAGTTTGCTCACAAAACGGTCGCGGCTGCGCAACGGTATTTTATAATTGATTTCGATGCGGTTTACCACCGGGTCGATGCCTCGTTCGTGCATCTCGATAAACGGGATTCCCGATGCGGCCAGAAACTCGTGGCGGGTGTGTTCGAGATAATGTTGATAGTTGGCGTTGTTGACAATGCCTTCCATGTCGCACTCATAGTCGCGCACCTGCATCTCCAATTCAAAAATATAGGGTGACATAGTTTATTCTCTATTTGTCCGGGTGCAAAGATAATGTAAATCGAGGGCAGTACCAAACTTGTGAGGGGCGAGAGGTTTGTATAGGATGCGGCTCGGCAAAGTCAAATTAAGGACTTCGTTCTTGTTTGCCTCTGCTCTCGCCTTTCACTATATTTAGATAATATAGGATGCGGCTCAGCAAAGTCAAATTAAGAACTTCGTTCTTATTTGCCTCTGCTTTCGCCTTTCACTATATTTGTACCGTAAAATGGGAATTATGAATCGAATATTGATTGCCGCAGTTTTGTCTTTTTTTGTTTCGTTACCGGTTTATCCGTGTACTTCGGCTGTGGTTTCGGGGCGGGCGACACCCGACGGACGTCCGTTGTTGTGGAAACATCGCGATGCCTCGGATTTGAATAACCGCATAGTCCGTTTCGAGGCGGCCGACGGGCAGTTGGCTTTCGTGGGGGTGGTGAATGGAACCGACTCTTTGGCTCGTGAAGTGTGGACCGGCTATAATAGTGCGGGGTTTGCCGTGATGAATACAGCCTCGTATAATCTTAAAAACGATACTTCGTCGTTGGCCGACTGCGAAGGGGTGGTGATGAAGCGGGCGTTGGGCGTGTGTCGCACGGTCGACGATTTTGCCCGTTTGCTCGACGAGTGGCCCCGGCCGATAGGGGTGGAGGCCAACTTTGGAGTCATCGACGCCGGGGGAGGTGCTGCCTATTTCGAGGTGAACAATTACGAAGTGACCCGTTACGACGCGGCCGATAGCCCCGAGGGATATCTGTTGCGTACCAATTATTCAATGTCGGGGAGGAGAGACGAGGGTGCGGGATATATCCGTTACGACAATGCCGTGCGCCTTTTCTCGCAAGCGGCTGCCGAGGGGTGTATTACTCCCGAGTGGATTACCGGAGTCTGTTCGCGCTCGTTTTATCATACCTTGTTGGAGCGTGATTTTTCGGGTGATGAATGGGTGGTCGACCAAGATTTTATCCCTCGTCGCAGCACGTCGGCATCGCTGGTCATCGAGGGGGTGAAGAATGGGGAGTCACCGGCGTTTACTACGATGTGGACGATTTTGGGTTATCCTCCTTGCTCGGTGGTGTTGCCGGTATGGCTCGGTTGTGAGGGTGGAGTGCCTGCCTTGTTGCAGGCGGGTGCCGGTTCGATGCGCTCTCCACTGTGCGAGTGGGCCAATGCGTTGAAGCGAGAGGCTTTTCCTATCGAGCGGGGCAGCGGATCGCACTATTTGCACATGGCATCACTCTTCCGTCCCGATGGCAGTGGCATTTCCCAGCAGTTGCTTCGCCTCGAAACCGAGGTTTATACCGAGAGCCGCACGTTGCTCGATGAGGCTCGGCGCATCGGGAAATGGGACGACAGCCGAGTGGCTGCCGTCCTGAAAAACTTGGAGCAGAGCGTGAAGACAACTTTCGGTTTTCTTGTGAAATGATTTACCGCTACTTTTAAGCGTGCTATGTGTACCTGATTATCGGTCGCCCGATTGTGCGATGAGGCTTTGCAATCGCCCAATCAATTCGTTGCCCAGTGCAGTTTTGTCTTCGATATGGCGGCAAACCATTTTGACAAAAGCGTCGTTCTCAAATTCGCCGCGGACTTGCTCGAAATCGAAATCTCGTTGGAGGGTGGAGCCGTCGACTCCGAACCCGATGCGTGAAATCATCGAGAACTCTTTGCGGGCGTCGTCGTAGAGCATGCGGTCGAGCGACACGACCGAGTCGTTCCATTGCCGTACGATGCCGATAATATCTTCGGCGGTGAGTTGGTCGAATGTTTTGCCATACCAGCGGGGCATTATCGAGCATACCCAAGTCCATTCCATATCGTAATAGCGCCGGTGCATGGTGCGGAAGAACGTTTCTACCGCTTCGAGCGAGTAGTCGGTGTTGCCTACGATGCGGTTTATTTCTTCTTTGGCCGCTTGTTTCGGGAGTATCAGTCCGGCAAGGTCTATCCATTCGCCTTCGCCCAGTGGGTCGGTTGGCATTAATCGTTCGCGCAGGTTGCTCAGGCTGGCGAATGGTGCGCCTTCGAGCCGTTTGATAATCGAGTTGCCCATAAACTTGTGTATGGCGAGGGTATAGAGGTTTATCCCTTTTTCGAGCGAGCTGTTCTTGATTGTGGTGCTTTGGAAAGAGTAGCATTCCGATGTCTCGCCCGAGGTCTTTTTGAGTCCTTGCAACGTGTCGATGCCCTGTAACATTTTTTGAATGGTGTAGGGGCTGAGTAGGTTGAAGTTGATGCAGTCGAGTTTATCGGGGTCGGTGCGCTTGTCTCGTTTGGGCCATTTCTGTGCGTCGCGAATGGTTCCTACGCTTTTGAGGTTGGCACCCGGTACGAGGTGGGATCGGTTGCCATGCTCGATGAGGTAGGAAAAGGGCATGCCCGATGTGTCGGGGTGGTTGACGTGCCGTCCCATGATAAGAGAGAACGCTCCGATTTTGGCAGGCCACAGGATATAGGAGTCGCTGGTGGTTTTTGAGCCCCGCTCGACCACGCCTTGGTGAATGGGGCCGAGCTTGTACATATGGTTGCTTTGGTTTGAACCGCTACCTGCGTTCAAAAACGAGAACATGCCGGCAATGAGCAGGCTCGACTTGTGCATGGTCACGGTGTAGGGGCCGGCAAAGATGGCGCAGGCCTCTCCGTTCTCGCCTTGGCAATTGCTGAAAAAGAGCGAGTCGTGAGCCGAAAATAGGTGAGTGAGGTGGCATGCCTGTCCGATGAAACAGCGCGACATGACCACGCCGTCGCTTACATGTGCCCCCGAGCTGATGATGAAATCTTCGGCCGTCACATTGGGACCTATGTAAACGGGAGCTTCCCGGTTGCTGTTGATTGTGCCGTTTTCGAGCCGCGAAGCTCCATCAATCCGGCAGGCGTCGCCGATACACACATTGCGTATTGTCCCGGTGTTGACGATAAACACGTTGTCCCCGATTTCTCCCCGGTCGCTTTTGTGTGCGAGGGCATAGTTGTCGACCATTTCCCGCAGCCGTTTTATCAAGTCGGGACGATGACGGTACATGGCGATGATGTAGGCGAGTTGTGCCGATAGCCGGTTGTAAATGGGAACTTCCCGTCCGCCGGTTTCGTTCAGAACCGATACTTCGGTGTTGTTGCCGAAACAGCTCACCCCTTCGGTAAGCAAGAGGTTTACGTTTTGTATGTAGCAATTGTCGCCTATTTGATAATTGGCGATGTAGTTGGGCACATTCTCTATCAATGTGTCGTTGCCGATCGAGCAGTTGTGCAGCGTGACGTGGTGTAAGCCGGCTTTCTTTTTCAGTCCTCCCGGCAGAGGTATCTCTTTGGTGAAGAGTCCCAGTTTAATCGCTCCCGAGAATCGGGCGTGCGAAATGTTTTCGGTCGTGAAGTCCTCGACGACATCGATTTTCGTCCAATCTTCGGCCGTGCAAAATTGCGCCGTGAGCCGGTCGATTTCGCCGGCGTTGAGTTTTCGATAATTTGCCATAAGATAGATAAGTATAAAAAGACCGGCCGATAGCCGGTTATAAATAATTGATTAATTCTCGTTGTCGGTTATCTCGTCGTAGTGTTGGAACAAGAAGTCGTTGTAGGGGAACCGGGTTGTATGTATCTCTTTGACCCGTTGATAAAGCAGAGCTTTCAACTCCTCGATATTTTCTTTTTCTCGCGCCGAGATAAAGATGCAGTTGTCGTGCATTTTACCCATCCAAGTTTCTTTCAGTTCGTCGAGCGAAATGTTTTCCCGGGTTTTGGGGGTGAGGTCGTCGGCGGCTTTCTCGACATATGAGAATGCGTCGATTTTGTTGAATACCAATATCATGGGTTTGTCGGCCGAGTCGCATACCTCTTGCAGAGTCTTGTTTACCACTTCGATTTGCTCCTCGAAAGCGGGGTGGGAGATGTCGACGATGTGAAGTAGCAGGTCGGCCTCGCGCACTTCGTCGAGTGTCGATTTGAACGAGTCGACCAGATGGGTGGGGAGTTTGCGGATAAATCCTACCGTGTCGGAGAGGAGGAATGGCAAATTGTCGACAATGACTTTGCGCACGGTGGTATCGAGAGTGGCGAAGAGCTTGTTCTCGGCAAACACTTCGCTTTTGGCCAGCAGGTTCATGAGGGTCGATTTTCCCACGTTGGTATATCCCACCAAGGCCACGCGCACCAGTTTCCCCCGGTTTTTGCGTTGTATGCTTTTTTGTCGGTCGATGCTTTTCAACTCTTCTTTCAAGTGAGCGATTTTATCGAGGATAATACGGCGGTCGGTCTCTATTTGTGTTTCGCCGGGGCCACGCATACCGATACCTCCCCGTTGCCGTTCGAGGTGGGTCCACAGCCGGGTGAGCCGGGGCAACAGGTATTGATATTGCGCCAACTCGACTTGCCGTTTGGCGTTGGCGGTTTGAGCCCGTTTGGCGAAGATGTCGAGAATGAGGCTTGTGCGGTCGAGTATTTTTACTTGCAATTCGCGTTCGATATTTTGTACTTGTTTCGACGATAGGTCGTCGTCGAAGATGACCATGCCGATTTCGTTTTCATCGATATAGGCTTTTATCTCGGCCAGTTTTCCCGATCCGACGAAAGTGCGGGAATTGGGGGTGTCGAGCCGTTGTAGGAATTTTTTCACGGGCAGGGCACCGGCCGTTTCGGCCAAGAAGGCCAGTTCGTCGAGGTATTCGTTGGCTTTCGCCTCGTTTTGAGTATTGGTAATCAAGCCTACCAATACGGTGCGTTCGGTCTCTTCTTGTGTAAGGATAAATTCTTTCATGCTATAAGTGGCAAAAAACGTGCTTCAAAAATAATGCTTTTTCTCACGTCTTTGTTTGTGTTGGCTAAATATTAATGATTAAAAAGTTTTTCTATCGTGATAATCTGGTAATCATAGAAGTTGCGGGTGGCGTTGTCGGTTGTCGCCGCTCTTTTCTGCTTGTACAGGGCGAGAATCTTTTTGAGCGCTCCGGTCATGTATGGAGCCACATCGTTTGCCGATAGGGACGGGCCTGTGGTGATTCGGGTGAACGACTGCTCCTCGGCATTGTGGCGGCGGCACAGGTCGTGACTACATGGAAAAGCCATGTCGGCAGGTTCTTTGTCGGAGTAAAAGGCTGTTCGGGGTGCGCTTCCGGTCTGTAATGTAGAGTATCGCATGAATTGGGCAATGGCTGCGTTTTGCAAGTCGCGCTCCACGTCGTTCAGTTTTTTCCCTTGGTAGGTTGCCTTGAATATTTCAGCGATGAGGTCGTTGAAGTACCCGTCGAGAGTGTAGTTGTTTATCGGGTCGATTTCGCCGCTTTCTTTGATGCGGAACAGCACGGAAGGATTCAACAGGTAAGCTGGTATGTACTGGTGAATGTAGGATGCGTAATTGATGGGCGCATCGATGCGTTGCATGACATCGGCGGGCATGAGCCAGCTGCGATAGGTGCGGGCTTGGTTCAAGATCCAGCGGAGCGCTTTTTTCTGAGTGGCTTTGTCGAGATAGGTATAGGGTAGCCCGTTTTCGCCCTGCCTTACTTCTTGGTAGATTACGCCGCCGGCGTAAGGTACAACATGGCGCAAATGTCGGTTGTATTGTTGTACGAGGGCTGTGTATTGTGTTTGGACGGTAGAGAAATCTTCGCCTTCGTCAAACAGCCACGACTCGAAATTCTGCATGATGATTTTCAAATTCGATATGGCCAGTTCGCCGGCACGGAAATGGTCGTTGCCCAAGTCCTCGGTTTGGTCGGTGGGGTCGAAGGTCGCGGGATATTGTTGAGCCCCGAAGGTGTACATGGGGTCGCCTTTCTTCTCGGCAATCCACCGGTCGAGCGTGGGTGTTTCGTCTTCGGGCGTATCGATGTCGGGGATAAGGCGATAACCCCAGCCGATGGCGTATATGTCGTAGACCCCGAGTATGGGAGGTGTGAGTCGCACGCCTCGCTCATAGTCGCCGGGTTGTGCGACGAAGTTATTGCGGGCATAGTCCATGATGCTGGGGGTGGTTCCGTATTTTTGGGTGAACGAGGGGCTGCGCAGCGAATCGACGGGGAAGGCGTAGCTGGCTCCCATGTTGTGCATGAGTCCCAGTGTGTGGCCTATTTCGTGCGAGGCGACATAGCGTAAAGATTCCCGCATGACATCGTTGTCGAAAGTTTCTTTTCTTACCCGGGGATCGACAGCGCCCGTCTGGGCGAACCGCCAATTGTGAACGAGCGATATGACATTGTGATACCAAATGACGTCGGCATTCAGAATCTCGCCGCTTCGGGGGTCGACATAGCTCGGGCCCATAGCGTTGGCAATATCGGTGACGGCATATTTCACGCAACTGTACCGCATGTCGTCGGGGTCGAAGTCGGGGTCGTCCTTAGGATAGTCGCGGGCGATAATGGCATTTTTGAATCCGGCGGCTTCAAAGGCTGTGTTCCAGTCTTCTACACCTTGCTTTACGATGTCGCGCCATTTGTCGGGGAACGCGCTGTCTACATAGAAAACAATAGGCTTGGCAGGCTCTACCAACTCGCCTCTGAAATAGGCTTCCCTGTCCTCCTCTTTCGGCTCGAGCCGCCAGCGGTGTATATACTGTGTGCGGTCTATGTGGTCTTTGTCGCTTGTATAGATTCGCTTGGAGCTCGAGAAGAATCCCACCCGGCGGTCGTAGATGCGAGGCCGCATGGGTTGTTCGGGGAGAAGAACCAACGAACGGTGCATCGTTACGGTGCAATTGTTGTCGCCGGTAAAACTCAATACCGACCGAATCTCGCTATTTTGCGGGAAACTTTTGGCTTCGAGAATATAGGAGTTGGCCGAAGTGTAAGTGCCGGTTTTCGGTTTGTTTTTGGTATTGGCCGGGAAGGTGGGTATGGGGCTGATTATCTTTTCATTCCCTTTGAAAAAATCGCTCATGTCGACTACTACGTTTTTCCCGTTTGTGGCCGAGATTTTGAACGCTTTGATAATGGGGTCGCCAAAGTTCTTGTCGAACGAAGCGGCTATGGGGTCGTCCTCGTCGATGATGTTTTGGTGCTGTACGAGGTGCATGAAGAGCGATTGCTTGTTCTTGCTGAACCGTATCATAAACGGGGTAGTAGTCATTTCGCCGGCGACAAACAGCTTGGGGTCGGTGGTGGCAGCCACCCGGCTCGAGAGCAGGAATGTGCGGCTCATCAGTGAGTCGGGCACCTCGACCAGCAGTTTGTTGTCGGTCGTGATATGTAGGGTGAACATGCCTTTTTGAGTCGAAGCCCCTTTGATGAGTTTTTCGTATTTCGACTCTTTGGCGGTGGTGTCCTTTACTTGTTCTTTTTTATCCTCTTTTTTGCTTTTTCTCTTGGCGTAGCAGGTCTCGGGTGTCGCTCCGGCGATGAGGACAATGGCGAGAATCGTCCCTAACAGTCTATTCATATACTTCTCTTTTATAGATTCGCTTTGTAGGGCAAAGATAATAAAAATAGCCCGAATCGAGAACGAGATATTCCTTTCGATGCTCCTATTCGAGGACGTGGCGGGTGTGCCATAGGACGGCGATAGCCGGTCGTGAGCCGTGGGTGGCAGATGTGGCGATTATCGCAGTGGGTTGTCGAGGGCGATGTTGTATTTTTTTAGAATGGTCTCGGGGTTGTACGATAGTTTGGCTTCGCGCAATCCCGGGTCGCCGGCATCGTCCTCGCGGTTGATGAATCTTACGAGGGGAAATCTTTGGGTCATGTATGCGGCATAGAGCATGTTGACGGCTTCGTATGCTCCGACAATCTCTTTCCTCGCTTTTTCGATGTGGACAATAAGTGTATCGCCGATAACCTCACCGACCGAGAAGGCCACGATCTTGCCCGATACCCGTAGCGCGCAACCCTCGAAGTTGAGTTCGCCGTATTCGTGCAATACTTGCAGAACTTTGCTTTCTTCGTAGGCAAAAAGCGGGCTGTCTTTTTGGTAGTCGCGCATATAGGCATCGAAGAAGCCGATGATTTCGGGAAGATTTTTCGGGGCGATAGCTTCAAATTCGAAATCGGGGTAGGTATTTTTGAATTTGTTTACCCGATTCCGTTTTTTGTTGAACCGGTGTCCTACCAAAGTGGCCAAATCGGTAGCGTTGTAGAGGTAATCGCCCCAGTCGGGCAACTCGGTGACAGGACAGTTGTATAACCGTTGTATTTCCAAAGCGGCCGGTTCGGGAACAGCCGATAAGATAAGCGGAACATTGTTCCGGGAGCAGTATGTTCCCAATAGCTGTATGGCGTCGGGTAATTTAAGAGCGCCTACCGGTATGGCAAAAGCGGTGTTTTGCAGGTTGTTCTCTTCGCCTCCTTTGATAAAAAGAGTATCGTGGCAGATGCAGTATTCGTAGCCGAAATAGTCGACCCACATATAAATGCCGCCGATCGAGAAGTCGCAGGTGCGATAGGTCTGGCGGTAGAGAAAAGGAGCTATTTCGGGGAGCGATTCCAGCGTGATAGGTTTGAAAGAGAGCTCGCATTCGCCCTCTTTGGAGTATATAGGCTCGGGCATAACGCCAAGTCGTGTCGTGTCCATATGGGTTTGAGTCTTGTATATATTAAAGAAAGTCGGTGGCGCAGCGTCGCGCGGGCTTTATTCTTCTTTGCTGTGCAAAAGTATATAATTTTTGTAAGTATGTAATTAGAAACAATCTATTTTGCTTTTTGATTTCGGAAAATTAAAAATATTCGACTGTCTGGAATATACCGCTTTTTTCTTGGAATCTGCACAATTTGTTATAAAAATATTTCTATTATTGGAAAAGTGATATATATTTGCAAATATTTAGCGCTGATTGAATCGTATAATTGATAAAAAACAGACCAGATGTCATTGATTATTCCGCAAAGATATAAATTGAAACTGTTGCCCGAAACGACCGAGATGGCTATAAAAATGTTGAAAGACGCTTTTCAAGAACGGCTCGCCAAGGCGCTCAATCTGCGCCGGGTGACAGCGCCGTTATTTGTCCTTTCCGGTACAGGCCTAAATGACGATTTGAACGGAAGCGAACGTGCGGTGTCGTTTCCCATCGCCGATATGGGAGGCCGGAAGGCCGAAGTGGTACACTCGCTCGCCAAGTGGAAGCGGGTGAAATTGGGTGCCTACGACATAGCCCCGGGTTTCGGACTTTATACCGATATGAATGCCATACGCACCCACGAGGAATTGGATAACCTGCATTCGCTCTATGTCGATCAATGGGATTGGGAGAAAACCATTACTCGTGAAGACCGTAATTTGGAGTATCTCAAACAGACGGTGAGAAGCATTTATTCCGTTATAAAAGAGTGCGAAAGCCTCATTTATGCCGAGTTCCCGCACATAACCCCCTTGTTGCCCGACGAGATTACCTTTATCCACACCGAAGAGCTCCTGCAAGAGTATCCCCATTTGTCGCCCAAAGAGCGGGAGGCCGCGGTCTCTCGCCGGTATGGAGCCGTGTTTCTTATCGGGATTGGGCAGCAATTGAGCGACGGCACCCGTCACGATGGCCGCGCACCCGACTATGACGACTGGACAACCCCCAACAGCGACGGCTATTTGGGATTGAATGGCGATATAATATTTTGGAACCCGGTCTTGGAGACACCGTTTGAACTTTCGTCGATGGGAATCCGGGTCGACAGAGAAGCCTTGTTGCGACAACTCGACATTTGTGGATGTCCCGAGCGTGCCCAACTTTCGTTTCACAGGGCGTTGCTCAACGACGAGTTGCCACTCTCGATAGGAGGTGGCATAGGACAGTCGCGCTTCTCGATGTTTCTCCTGCAAAAAGCCCATATCGGCGAGGTGCAGGCCAGTATTTGGCCCGAGGAGCAGATTGCCGAGTGTGCCCGGCATAATATTCATTTGTTGTAATAGATGTCGCTTTGTGTTGGGTATGAGATAGTTCCTTTGCCGACCCCTCGGGAGTGCAAATTTTTATGTGTGTCTTTATGAAGAAATATCCTCTTTTTTGAGGTTAAGAGTTGCACAATTAAAAAAAACATTCTATCTTTGCACTCGCAAAAACAAACTGGTGCGGTAGTTCAGCTGGTTAGAATACATGCCTGTCACGCATGGGGTCGCGGGTTCGAGTCCCGTCCGCACCGCAATAAACATTGAAAATCAATGTTTTACAAAATAATCACCCGATTTTACACCCAAAAATGTAAAGTCGGGTGTTTTTTGTTTCTTACTTCACCTATACCAAAGTAAAAAGCACAATTTTTTGTTCCTCAATCGGTTTACTATTTTTATAATCTAAATCCGTTGTCCCGCTGTTTTATCGACAGAATTTTTCAATGACTGTCAAAATAGATAAGGATAATATCAAAATATACAATTCAAATAGAGATTGGGTTTCTATTTTTGTGAAATTAAAATTAATACCCATGAATACTCACCATTATATCGCCGTTGATTTAGGTGCGACCAGCGGACGTACTATCTTAGGAACGATTGATCAAGAAGGCCTCAAAATAAAAGAGTTGAATCGTTTCCCCAATAAAATGATAGAAGTGGGAGGCCATTATTTCTGGAATATCTTTTCGCTGTATGACTGTATAAAAGAGGGTTTGTGCGTTGCTGCCCGGGAGAAGGTTGCAATCGATTCGATTGGCATCGACACATGGGGTGTCGATTTTGTTTTCGTGGGCGACGATGGGACAATCCTTGGGCTTCCGTATGCCTATCGGGATCCTCATACGTTTGATGCCTCGCAACGTTTTTTTGAGAAAGAGATGTCGCGCGATGAGGTGTATCGTCGCACGGGGATTCAATTCCTTAATTTCAACAGTTTGTATCAATTGTATGCGTTGAAAGAGAGTTCTTCCTCTTTGTTGAAAGCAGCCTCGAAGGTGTTGTTTATTCCCGATGCGTTGTCTTATATGTTGACGGGCAACATGGTTACGGAATATACGATTGCTTCGACATCTCAGTTGCTGGATGTTTACAAACGTGATTTTGATAAAGACCTTCTTCAGACTGTCCGGCTGACTGATTCGAATTTCGCTAAAATGGTGATGCCGGGGACTGTCATAGGGACATTGAGGGAGGATATTGCCAAAGAGGTAGGATTGCCTTGTTTGCCGGTTGTCGCTGTGGCCGGTCATGATACGGCGTCGGCGGTAGCCGCGGTACCGGCGCAGGATAGGAATTTTGCTTATCTGAGTTCCGGGACGTGGTCGTTGATGGGCATCGAGGTAGAGTCGCCTATCGTTTCGGAGTCGGCGAATAGAAATAATATCACCAACGAGGGTGGCGTGGACGGCTCTATTCGTTTTTTGAAGAATATCACGGGAATGTGGATTTTGGAGCAATGTATCAAAATGTGGAAATTGGAGGGCAAGGACTTCTCGTATCCCGAGTTGGTGGCGATGGCCGAAAGCGCTCCGGCGTTCGAGCGGTTTATCGACCCCGATGACAGCTCCTTTGTCAATCCTGCGAATATGTTGGAGGCTATCGATGCGTATTGCCGGAGGACAAACCAGCCGGTTCCGACGACCGATGCCGAGTATGTGCGTTTGATTTTCGAGAGTCTGGCGATGAAGTACCGCATGGTTCTCGATGTGTTCCAGTCGTATGCCGATTTCCCGATTGATCGCCTTCATATTATCGGGGGCGGTTCTCGCAACCGGTTGCTTTCTCAGATGACGGCCAACTCGATAGGAAAGAGCGTAGTCGCAGGCCCGGCCGAGGCTACGGCAATTGGGAATATCATGATTCAGGCGTGGTCGAAAGGTGTGGTTTCGTCGCTGAGCGAGATGCGCAAGATGATCGCCGAGGCCGTGCAAGTAGAGACTTTTATGCCCAGCGATGTAGATCGATGGGATCGTGGATATGCTAAATTCAAAGAACTTATAAAATAAAACTATTATGAAACGGGAATTAATACAGAAAAAGTATGAAATGGCACGAGACCTCTATGCCGAGTTTGGGGTCGATGTCGACAAAGCATTAGCGGCGCTTCAACAAATATCGTTGTCTCTGCACTGTTGGCAGACCGACGATGTGTGTGGTTTTGAATCGTCGGACGGTGTATTGACGGGCGGAATACAAACGACGGGAAACTATCCGGGAAAGGCTCGGAATATCGACGAGGTGAGAGCCGATATTGAGAAAGTGAAAACGTTGGTTCCCGGTAAGCACCGGTTGAGCTTGCATGCGATTTATGGCGATTTCGGCGGCAAGAAGGTGGATCGTGACCAAATTGAGCCGATTCATTTCCAAAGTTGGATAGACTGGGCGAAGGCAAACGATATGAAGCTCGATTTTAACAGCACGAGTTTCTCGCACCCGAAGAGTGGGAATCTTACTTTGTCGAACAGAGACAAGGGGATTCGCGACTTTTGGATAGAGCATACGATTCGCAGCCGTCGCATTGCCGACGAGATGGGCCGTCAATTGGGCGACAAGGCTTGCCACAACCTGTGGATTCACGATGGTTCGAAAGATATTACGGTAGATCGTTACTATTATCGTTCCTTGCTGAAAGATTCGTTGGATCAGATTTTCGCACACAAGTTTGAGCATGTGAAAGATGCGGTTGAGAGCAAGGTGTTTGGCATCGGATTGGAGAGTTTTACGGTGGGTTCGCATGAGTTCTATATGGGCTATGCTTTGGAGAATAAGTTGATGGCCACGTTGGATATGGGGCATTTTCACCCGACAGAAGAGACTTATGACAAAATATCGTCGCTGTTGTTGTACTCACCCGAAATTCTGCTTCATGTGAGCCGTCCTGTAAGATGGGATAGCGACCATGTGGTTATTCTGAACGACTCGGTGCAGATGCTTGCACAGGAGATTGTGTGGGCCAACGCACTCGGCCGTGTAAATATCGGTTTGGATTATTTCGATGCTTCGATCAATCGCATCGGCGCCTATGTCGTGGGTATCCGGGCTACGCAAAAAGCCTTCTTGCAAGCGTTGTTGTCGCCTATCGATAAGCTACGCGAATATGAGGCTAAGGATCAGCTTTTCGAGCGCTTGGCTTTGCTGGAAGAGATGAAGTCGCTGCCGTGGAACGATGTGTATAACTATTTCTGCATGATCAACAATGTGCCTGTCGCCGAGGAGTATATTACCGAAGTGGAGGCTTATGAACGGGATATAACGTCAAAACGATAGGTGCCTTATGGAAGTATTAATCGGCTTGTTGATCATAGCGATTGGTAGCTTTGGACAATCGAGTTCCTATGTGCCTATCAAGAAAGTCAAGAGTTGGAGCTGGGAGAGTTTCTGGTTGGTTCAAGGTATATTTGCGTGGATTGTATTCCCGGCAGCCGGAATGGTCGTAGCCTTGCCCCAAGGAGCCGATTTGGGTTCTCTGCTGGGCAGTGGCGGCGCGGTAATGTCGGTTGTTTATGGTGTTCTTTGGGGTATCGGAGGTTTGACTTTCGGGTTGAGCATGCGTTATCTCGGAGTCGCTTTGGGACAGTCGGTCTCGTTAGGGACATGTTCGGCATTCGGGACATTGTTCCCGGCTCTTTTTGCAGGGACCGACTTGCTTTCGGGTAGCGGATTGATACTGCTGATAGGAGTCATGATTACGTTGGCGGGCATTGCCGTGATAGGATATGCCGGAACTTTACGCTCGCGTAATATGTCGGAAGAGGAGAAACAGAAGGCGATAAAAGATTTTGCGTTGACCAAGGGCTTGCTGGTCGCCTTGTTGGCGGGTGTGATGAGCGCTTGCTTCGCTTTGGGCTTGGATGCCGGTAGCCCCATCAAGAATGCGCTTGTCGCTCAGGGTGCGACTCCATTGTTTGCCGGGTTGCCGGTAATATTCTTGGTGACGTTGGGAGGTTTCTTGACTAATGCCGCCTATTGTATTTTCCAGAACATCAAGAACAAGACGGGAAAAGAGTATTTCAGCGTTGACTCATCGACCCTGTTGAACAATGTGCTGTTTTGTGCGTTGGCGGGATTGTTGTGGTACTCGCAGTTCTTCGGGCTGGAATTGGGTAAAACCTTCCTTGTTTCTTCGCCGATTCTGCTGGCGTTCTCGTGGAGCATATTGATGTCGTTGAATGTAGTTTTTTCAAATGTATGGGGTATTTTGTTGAAAGAGTGGAAAGGGTGTTCCCGAGGGACAATATCGGTGTTGTTGCTGGGATTGCTCATTTTGGTCTTCTCGATATTTTTCCCTTCGATAGTTTAAATGGTAAGATATGAAATATAACGAAAAAATAGAAATGGTGTTGTCACAGGTCGCCGAGGTTGCTGGCTATCTGTGGGAAAAAGGTTGGGCCGAGCGGAATGGAGGAAACATTTCGTACAACATAACCGAATATGTCGATGATGATATTCGTGCTTTGTTGGCCATCAGTGAGAAAATAGAATTGCCCGAGCCGATGAATGCTCTCAAAGGAAGCTATTTTGTCGTGACGGGAACCGGGAAGAGAATGAGGTATGTAAATAGGAATTTGATGGACAATGCCTCGATTATTCGCATTTCCCCGGACGGAACCTATTATGAAATCGTTGCCGAGAAGAATATTCGACCTACCTCCGAATTGCCTTCTCATTTGCTCATTCACAACTATTTGATAGAGAAAGGAAGAAAAGAGAGAGCGGTCATTCATACACACCCCATAGAACTGGTGGCGATGACGCATCACACGCCTTTCTTACAAAAAGACGTGTTGTCCAAACTGTTGTGGAGCATGATTCCCGAGACTCGTGCGTTTTGCCCCAAAGGGGTGGGCATTGTGCCGTATGCTTTGCCCGGGTCGATACTTTTGGCGAAAGAGACTATCAAGCTACTCGATGAGTATGATGTGGTTCTGTGGGAGAAACACGGAGCGTTGGCAATCGGCGAAGATTTGATAGAACCGTTCGATATGATCGATACGTTGTCCAAGTCGGCCAAAATCTACGAATCGGCCTGTTCGATGGGCTTTGTTCCGAAAGGTATGAGCGACGAGCAAATGGACGAGTTGAAACGTGTGTTTAATCTGTAAAAATCAAAACGTATGCAAAGGATAGTATTAAATGAGATGTCTTATTTCGGCGCGGGTTCCAGAACTGTTTTGCCGGAAGAGATCAAACGGAGGGGATATACCTCGGTTTTGTTGGTTTCCGATAAGGACTTGGTTCGATTTGGAATTGTAGAAAAGATAACGTCGTTGCTGGAAGAGGCCGGTATTAAATATCGGTTGTTTACCGAGATAAAACAAAACCCGACAGTTACCAATGTGCAAGACGGTCTGGCCGTGATGAAAGAATGCGGTGCCGATGTGATTGTAGCTTTGGGTGGCGGCTCGGCCATAGATACGGCGAAAGCGATAGGGATTATATCGAACAATCCCGATTTCTCTGATGTCGTGTCGTTGGAGGGTGTCGCCGGGACGACGAAGAAAAGTATGCCGATTATCGCCTTGCCGACGACCGCAGGTACCGCGGCGGAGGTGACTATCAACTATGTCATTACCGATGAGAAAAATGCCAAAAAGATGGTATGTGTCGACCCGAAAGATATTCCCGTACTTGCGATTGTCGATGCCGAGTTGATGTCGTCGATGCCGAAAGGCTTGACGGCCGCCACGGGAATGGATGCGCTCACGCATGCCATCGAGGGTTATATCACTTTGGGCGCATGGGATTTGACCAATATGTTCCATTTGGAGGCTATAAAAATGATTGCCCGGTATTTGCCTCTTGCCGTGGCCGATGGCTCCAATATGGAAGCCCGTGAGAAAATGGCTTTGGCACAATATGTGGCAGGTATGGGATTCTCCAACGTAGGATTGGGGCTGGTGCATGGAATGGCCCACCCGTTGGGCGCCATGTTTGACATTCCCCACGGGGTGGCCAATGCGCTCTTGTTGCCGTATGTCATGCAGTACAATATGGAATCGTCGATGGAGAAATATGCCGATATAGCCGTTGCGATGGGTGTAGATGTGCAGTCCCTTTCTTTAAGGGAGAAGGCACAGGCCGCCGTCGATGCCGTGCGTAAACTGGCTATTGAGGTGAATATCCCGCAAAAATTGTCGATGCTGGGTGTCGACAAAACCGCTTTGCCGGCTCTCGCAAAAGCTGCTTTGGTCGATGTGTGTACGCCCGGAAATCCCCGTAAAGTGGAGCTGTCGGATATACAGGCGCTCTATGAGCAGGCATTTTAACGACAGACAATCGCTCTCTGAGCGATTGCGCTCGAAGAAGAGTTTAGAGCCGGCTTCCTATTGAGGGGAGCCGGCTCTGCTTATTGTAACAGAGAGCATGTGCTTTTTAGAGTTTGAATTTCTCGCGATATTCCGAGGCGGTGAATTTTTCTCTCGATTTGAAAAATGTGCAAAAATGGCTCACACTTTCAAATCCCAAATCGTAGGCAATTTCAGAAATATTTAAATTGGAGTTTGTCAGCAGCTCTTTGGCTCGGTTGAGCTTCATCTGTAACAGATATTGAGCGGGAGAAATACCGGTATATTCCTTGAACGCCCGTCGAAACCATGTGTAGCTGAGATTCAGGTCTGTTGCGAGAGTCTCGAGCGAAAGCGGTTTGTTCACATTCTCTCTCATGATTTTTCGAGCTTGATTGATTTTCTCGACAATGGGATTGCTCTCGTATAATTTGTTGTTGTGCTTGTAAATGACATAACCCAAAATGTGCAAGACGATGCTCGACACCAAAATTTGGAACCCGGTTTTTTCCTGCTCGGTTTCCCGGATCATTTCTTGGTAGCAATTCTCGATACCCACGCTGTACCCGATATTCAAAATCGGTTGATTGGGTGAGAAAAATCCATGTTGCACACGTCGGTCTATAGTCGGGCCTTTGAATCCCACCCAATACTCCGACCAACCGGTGTTGGCATCGGGAGCGTAACAGTGCCATTCGCCGGGAAATAGGAAGAGGATATTCCCGGCTTTTACTCGGGTGCGTTTACAGTTTGTCGATTCGAAATATCCCTCGCCCCGGGTGATGTAGATAAGTTGATATTCGTCGAGGATACGTCCCCGTTTTACCGATTGGTAATTGTTGGGGTGTGAGCCTATGGGGTATTTTCCGTGGGGATCGATAATTTGCATTCCCACGGTAGTGCATATGATTCCCCACTTCTTGTCGTTCTCGGTCGTCGTCAGGTAGTGGGATTTGAAATAACTGCCTCCTTTATATTGCATCGAACCTTATTTAAAGTCGCTCATATCGGTTACCGACAAGGGGCAGCGTATGGCGTTGTGAGCGGCATGTTGCGCTATGTCGGCTTGCAGGTCGGTTACCCCCTCGGGTCGATAGGCGATACCTATGGCCGATTCGCCGAAAAAGGTTTCGAACCATGCGCAGGCGGCCGTGTAACGGCCGTATTTCAAATCCAAGTGGTATCCGTCGCGGCAGAGGGTGTCGCCCAAACTGCTGCTGCGGGCGTTTTGTATGGCGGTTCCGGTAGGAATGATAATCGAGATATTTTGTTTTTTTGCCGCTTGGTCATAGGAAAAAACAATATCTTCATACATGGCCTGTTGGTCCTTGCCGTATCTGAAAAATCCCGGGTGGGTGGAGTCTTCGGCATAAGCCCATGTTTGTTGCATGGCATATTGCACATGGGGATTGGTGACATTGGCTCGTACATATTCCATCAACTCGGTCAATTCGGGGAAGTAGGAGCTGTATTGGCCGGCCGACGAACTTACTTGCTGGAATACGATGTAGTCCCAGTTTTCGTCTTTAATGGCTTCCAGCAGGCTTTTCCCGTTCTCTTCGGTATATTTGCCTTCGGTGTTTTTGCGGTAGAGGTAGTTGTGGTTGTCGTGTCGGGCGTTATCGACATGTTGAGCCAGCGAGCAGCCTCCGATGTAGGTGTTGGCGACGATGATGCGTTTCCCGGCCGAGATGGCTATTTCGTCGAGGTATTCGATACCGTCGTCGGCGAAACTGTTGCCAATGGCCAATATTTTGATTGGTTCGTTTTGGGCGTGCAGGGAAGAGAACAATAACAGGCAAAAGATGGTCAGGAATGTTTTTTTTGTTTTCATGAGTTGTGTGTTTTCAATTTTTGAATGTTGGAGCCAAGTTACATAAATTTTTTCTATTGATGATTCAAAAATGCCATATTTTTTATCCTTGTGTGGTTGATTCCTGCCGGGTACGCTCCTTTTTCCTAATATATGATTTCGGGCGGACGGTTGGGGTATCGCAGGTCGTCGATAATTTCAAAAATGAGTTGAACGATTTGAGGAATCGCGCTTTTAACCTCGGGGGAGAGTTGCATACCCAGATGACGGCAGTTGCGTACACTGACGGCAATCAATTCTATCCGGGGCGCTTTCCCGAGCAGCAGCATGGCGTCGATCATTTCTTTCAGACCCAGTTCATGAGCGCTTAAAAGGAAGGGATAGTCTTTGGAGTATTTGGGCGAGAGCCGGCGTATTGTGCCTGCGGGCTTGTTGTCGAGCGCGGCGTCGACGAGTATGAGGTAGGGGTAGCTTTGCAGGGTTTCCAGCAGGGCTATGCCTCCGGTTCCACCGTCGAGTACGTCGACCTCGCGGGGGAGTTGTATGGAGTTGAGTGTGTTGACGACATGTATTCCTATACCCTCGTCGTTGAGAATGAGATTCCCGATTCCCAAGACGAGGATTTTAGGAGCCGGGGGGCATGCGATTTCATTCCCGGTGTGTGTGGATGTCTGTGATTTCATCTTGCTGTTTTTTTATTTGTTGTCGTTGACGTTGTTCTGTTTCGTATTCTTCGGCCAAATCTTCCTGAACGAATTTCCAGCCACCTATGATCGACGAGGCGATGCCGTTTCGCTCGATGTAGTCGTGGTAAAATACCAGATAGATGTGTGCGATCGTGAAGAGGATAAATGCCCACATGGCTATGTGGTGTATTTGCCGCACGACAAAGAACCCGCCGCATTCAAGGAGAAGCCATGTGAAGAATGGCCGCATGAAGTTGTCGGTCGAGACGCAATACATGGACATGCCGGTGACGGTTTGCACGATGAACAGTATGAAAACACCGAAGTAGGTGACGGCGGCCAAACTGTTGTGCCCTATGTCGTAAATGGGTTTGGGCGACAGGAGCAGGACATCGACTTTGGTGGTGTCGAAAATACTGCGCCACTGCCTTTTCGTGAGGGGGAGGTAGTTGTTCCAGCGAGCGAATGAGTTGCCGGCGAAGGCCCAATATAACCGTACTAAGAAGTTGAGAATGAATACAAACCCGGCGGCGAAATGGATAAACCGTATCCACCCGAACCAGTAGTTGACGCTGGGGGGCGTGGCAATCAGTATGGCGGGCGGGTTGCCTATGATGTATCCGGTCACACACAGTACCACAATGGCGGTGGCATTGGTCCAATGGAATATGCGTACGGGTAGTTCCCATACATAGACTTCTCGTAAAGATTTTTTCCGGCTTATCATGTCGCGCTGTTTTTAAGGTTTTATTTTAGAACATTTCACATCGGTGGATATGCTCGCCGTTCTCGTCGTACAAGTGTACGGCGCAAGCCATACAAGGGTCGAAAGAGTGTATGGTGCGAATGATTTCGAGCGGTATTTGCGGGTCGGCCACCGGGGTTCCTATGAGAGAGGCTTCGAAAGCCGAGTGCTGTCCTCGGGTATCGCGGGGAGAGGCGTTCCAAGTGGTGGGGACGACCATTTGGTAGTTTGCCACTTTTTTGTCTTCGATGTTGACATAGTGCGCCAACGCACCTCGCGGGGCTTCGGTAAGTCCTACCCCTCGGGCAGATTGGGGCCATGTGTCGGGTTCCCATTTTGAGCCGTTGAACATGCGGTAGTCGCCGTTCTTGATGTTTTGCAACAGGGCGGTATAGAAATCGGTTTGCCAATTGGCCAGCACATAGGCTTCAATCGCCCGTGCCAATGTGCGTCCGGCGGTAGAGTACATCGCTTCGTAGGGAACGTTTAGCCGGTTGAGGCATCGTTGGGTGATCTCTCGGTAGGTTTCGTCGCCTGCGGCATGAGCCACGATGTTGCGGGCCAAAGGTCCGGTTTCCATAGGCAAGCCTTTGTAACGGGGCGTTTTTATCCAGCTGTAAGGGCGGTCACGGTCGAGGTATTCGTAGGGGGGAGTGGCTCCGGTGTAGTCCAGCCGGGTCTCTCCGACCGAGGGGTGCAGTCCCGTGTCCTTGCCTTGTGCGTAGGAGTACCACGAGTTATTGACAAATTCTTGTAATCCGTCCATCGCCCAAGGGTCGAACTCGACAACTTGCGACAGGTCTCGATCGACGACGATGCCCCGCGGACTTTTGTAGGTCGATAGCTCTCCGTAGCTTCCCATAGGATAATCGCCGTAGGTGATGTAATTGCGCAGCCCGCCTCCTATTTTCGTCCAATCGGGATAATAAGAGAGTATCGCCAGCACGTCGGGGAGATAGACTTGGCGGACGAACGCTTGTGTGCGTTCGATAATTTGGGCGACAAAATTCAGCCGCTCGTTGTTGAGGGCGTTTGGGTCGTCGATGTTGATGGAGCAGGCCATGCCGCCCACCAAAAAATTGGGGTGCGGGTTTTTCCCGCCGAAGATGGTCTGCACCTTTACGATTTCTTTTTGGACTTCGAGCGCTTCGAGGTAGTGGGCTAAGGCCACGAGGTTGACTTCCGGTGGAAGTTTGTAGGCCGGGTGTCCCCAATATCCGTTGGAGAAGATGCTGAATTTGCTGGTCTCGATGAACAGCCGTATTTTCTTTTGTATCTCGGAGAAATAGCCAATCGAGTTTTTGGGCCATTCCGAGAGGCTTTGAGCCACCTCGGCCGCTTTTCGGGGAGAGGCTTTCAATGCCGACATGACGTCGACCCAGTCGAGAGCCTGCAATTGGTAGAAGTGGGTCACATGGTCTTGTATGGTGACGGCCGATTGCATGAGGTTTCTCACTTGCTCGGCATTGGGAGGGACGACGATCCCGAGAGCGTTCTCGACAGCCCGAACCGAGCAGAGCGAGTGTATCGAAGTGCATACTCCGCACACCCTTCCCACATAGGCCCAAACGTCGCGGGGGTCGCGGCCATTGACGATGATTTCGATACCTCGTATCATGGTTCCCGAACTGAACGCGTCGGTGATAACGCCGTTCTCTATATCGGCTTCCATACGCAAATGCCCTTCTATTCTCGTAATAGGGTCGACAATAATTCGCTTGGTCATGACTCAGTTGTTTTATCGGTTCTTTTTTTGTTTTCCAATCGGCGCGCTTTTTGGTCGAGCGTCCGTTCTTCCTGTTCGATATGCTTTTCTTCTGTGGCGAACGACTCTTGGTTGAGTTCGTCGCCGTCCATTTGGTTTTTGATAAGTTTCCGCTTTTGAATGTTGGTGACGATGGCATGGGCAGCCACACCCGCTGTGGCTACGGCGGTGAGCCCCAGTCCTATCTGGTCGGCCGTGGCTTCGATTCCGAAACCTCTCATGCTGGGCAGGTGGTGATATAGCGGCTCGGCGTCCCAGAACCCGGGTTCGGAACAGCCTATGCAGCCGTGTCCCGATTGTATAGGATAGCTCACTCCTTCGTTCCATTTTATGACGGCACAAGAGTTGAACGTATTGGGTCCTTTACACCCCATTTTGTAGAGGCAGTAACCCTTTTTGGCGTTTTCGTCGTCGAAGGCTTCGACAAATAGTCCGGCGTCGTAGGCGGGTCGGCGGTAGCAGGTGTCGTGAATGCGGCGTCCGTAAAAAGCGACGGGGCGTCCCATGCCGTCCAGCTCGGGTAACCGGTCGAAGGTGAGGATATAGGTGAGGACTCCCGCCATGACATCGGCGATAGGTGGACAGCCTTGCACGTTTATGACGGGTTTCCCCGAGATGATTTTATGCACAGGCTTCGTGTCGGTCGGGTTGGGATATGCGCTTTGCACGCACCCCGACGAGGCGCAGTTCCCCCATGCGATAATGGCGCTTGCCCCTTGTGCTGCCTCGTCGAAAATCTGTTTGGCCGAGTGTCCGGCAATGGTGCAGTATCCGGGATTTCCCAGCGGTACAGAGCCTTCGACAATCATGATGTATTTGCCCCAATTGGCTCTCATGGAGCGCTCGCGCACCTCTTCGGCCTGAAATCCACTGGCCGCCATGAGGGTGTCGGAGTAGTCGAGTGAAATCATTTCGAGCAGGATTTGGCCGACAAGCGGGTGTGACGAGCGCAGGAACGATTCGCTGCAACAGGTGCATTCTTGGAAATGGAACCAGAGTACCGGTTTGCGGGGCTTGCTTTGTAGGGCGTTGACCACTTGGGCCAGTCCGGTTTGCTGCAACCCCAGCATGGCACCCATGATACCGCAAAATTTGAGAAACTGGCGACGGGTATATCCTTTCGCTTTCAGCTCTTGATAGAAGGATTGTTCTTTTTCCATTTTTTTTCGATTTGTAGTTTCAACAAATGCGCGGCAGTTGTTCTCCGCTCAACATATCGATAATGCGTGTTTGCCCCAAGGCGAGTTTCAAAATGACTTCGGGCTTTTTGTTGTTGGTTACACGTCCTATTATTCGGGCGTTTTTCCCATGAGTGTCGCTTTGAATGATGCGTAAAGCCTGTTTGGCGTATTTGTCGGGGAGGAATATGAGCATGAGGCCTTCGTTGGCCACATACAGCGGGTCCAGTCCCAGCAAATCGCAGGCGGCTTTCACCGGTGGGTCGATAGGCAGCGCTTCTTCGTCGATGACAATGGTCGCTTTCGCCCCCTCGGCGATTTCGTTCAAGGTGCTCGATAATCCTCCTCGGGTGGGGTCTCGCAAAATATGAACTTCGGGCAATTCGGCGAGCAGATTTGCGACAATCGATGTGAGAGCCGCCGTGTCGCTCCGAATAGAACTTTCGAATCCCAAACTCTCGCGGGAGGAGAGAATCGCGACGCCATGATTCCCTATCGAGCCGGTTACGATGACAGCGTCGCCTTTTGCGACACGGTGCAGCCCTATATCGATATTGGGGGGAATGACACCGATTCCGGCCGTGTTGATAAATAGCCCGTCGCATTTCCCATGTTCGACCACTTTGGTATCGCCGGTGACAATCGAAATTCCGGCTTGGATGGCGGCGGTTTGCATGGCCCGCACAATCTTTTCGAGGGCATCGATAGGGAAGCCTTCTTCCAAGATGAATCCGGCCGAGAGGTGAAGCGGTGTGGCTCCGCAGCATAACAGGTCGTTGACAGTGCCATTTATGGCCAAATCGCCTATATTCCCGCCGGGGAAGAAGAGCGGGTTTACAACAAACGAATCGGTTGTGAAGGCGATTCGTGAGGAAGGAAGGCTCAGCATGGCACCGTCGTGAGCTTGTTCGAGCCATCGGTTGGCAAACGCCGGGTAGAATATATTTTCGATTAGCCGGGCGGTCATTCTTCCGCCTCCACCGTGAGCCATTGTTATGCGGTCGTGCTTTTGTGTCGGTATGGGACAATTGGGAAATTCCATATTCCTGTGGTTTTAGTTCGTGTTATAGCGGTAAAAGGCGGCACAAGCCCCTTCCGAGGATACCATAGATGCGCCTAACGGAGTGTCGGGGGTACAGCGGGAGCCGAATAGCGGGCATTCGCGGGGTGAAATTTTCCCCTTCATGATTTCTCCGGCATGGCACATCGAGGGGCGAATGTCTGGTTTTACGTTACAGGGAAAACGGTTTCGGGCATCATATTGTTCATACTCGGGGCGTAGTTTCAATCCTCCGGCCGGAATCGTCCCTAAACCTCGCCAATGAGCGTCGTAGGGCATGAAAAACCGATTTGTCGCCGCTTGGGCTATTTCGTTTCCTCGCTCAGGTACGGCTCTTCGATAGGCATTTACAGCAGTGTTTTTGCCTTGCGCTTTCAGTTGAATGACTCGGTAGATGCCGTATAGCAGGTCGGCCGGTTCGAAACCGGTAATGGCGATGGGCATGTTCAGTTCATGGGACAATCGTTCATACACCTTTATCCCGGTGATTGAACATACATGCCCGGCGGCGAGCAGGCATTCTATTTGGCATTCGGGGTCTCGTGCGAGAAACGACACGGCGGCCGGTATGGTGAATAGCGAGGTCAACAGGGAGAGGTTGCTTATCGCCCTGTCGATGATTTCTTGCAAGAGCAAGGTGTATATCGGGGTGGTGGTTTCGAACCCGATAGCCAAGAAAACGACCTCTTTCCCGGGGTTCTCCCGAGCTATTTCCAAGGCATCGAGCGGCGAGTAGAGCATGCGTATATCTTTCCCTTCGGCTTTGAGCCGTTGCAGGCTCCACCCTTCTGCCGAGGGGACCCGCATCATGTCGCCGAAAGTGCAGAAAATCGTGCCGGGGAACCGGGCTATCTCGATTGCCCGGGCGACGGTCTCTTCGGCGGTGACGCATACGGGACAGCCCGGGCCGTGAATCATCTGTATGGTCTCGGGGAGCAAATCTTCGATGCGGTAACGCGATAGGGCGTAGGTCTGTCCGCCGCACACTTCCATGATGTGAATGGGAAAAGTGGCGATTTTTCGGATAGCACGAAGCAGAATCGTGAGGTTCCCGCTGTTTCGAAATGGCTGTTCATACCACATGATCGTCGGGGATAAATTGTTTGGCGAGGGTTTCGAAATCATTCAACGTCGCTTCGGCCTCTCCGGGGTCGAGCCGGGTTATAGCTATGCCGGCGTGCGCCAAGATATAGTCGCCGGGTGTGGCGTCGATATACTGGATACAAATGGATTTGTATAGACCTCCGAAATCGACGGTGGCCATGCGCAGGGAGGACGAGTCGTCGATTTCGATTATTTTTCCGGGAACGGCCAAACACATAATTTATGAGTTTAAATACAAGCAGTGAACAACTTTTCGGGGTGTATTGTTTAATCGGTATTCCGAAAAAAATTTATCGATGAACGAATATCACATACATATCGGCGGTCTGGTTCAAGGAGTGGGTTTCCGTCCCTATGTCTATCGGCTGGCTACCGAAATGGGTTTGCGGGGGTATGTAGACAATAGCAACGAAGGCGTTTTGGTCGTGTTGCAGTCGACCTACCGGCAAAAGGAAAAGTTCTTGAAAGCATTGTCCGGGTCGGTTCCAGCAGTTGCGTCGATCGAGCGGATAGAGGTAACCCGATGTGAATACCGGCACAGATATACCCGTTTCGATATTGCTCCCAGCCGCAGTGTCGGTGGAGATATTACCCGCATAAGTCCCGACATAGCCATTTGCCCCGTATGTTTGCAAGACCGCAAGACCCAAATCCATCGCAAGAATTATCCTTTTATCAACTGCACTCATTGCGGCCCTCGTTTTTCCATTATCAAAGCGTTGCCTTATGACCGGGCGGTCACCACGATGAGCCAGTTTGAGATGTGTGATAAATGTCGTGGGGAGTATGCCGATGTGCGGGACCGCCGGTTTCATGCCCAGCCTATCGCCTGTAACGATTGTGGTCCCCGTTATATGCTGCGTGACGCCGGGGGCGAAGAAGAAACCTCTTACGAGCGTATCGTGGAGCGGGTCGCCTATTCCTTGTCGCATGGCGGTATCGTTGCGTTGAAGAGCTTGGGCGGATACAACCTGTTGTGCGATGCCGATTGTGAGGAGGCGGTATGCCGGTTGCGCCGGTTGAAAGAGCGTGACGCCAAGCCGTTGGCAGTGATGTATCGCGACGAGCGATCGGTTGGCGATGATTTGTTCCTTTCGGCAGAGGAACGTGAGGCGTTGACCTCGTGGCGGCGTCCCATTGTTTTGTTGCGTGAGAAGTCCGGCCGGGCTCCTTGGCTGAACGACGGTTACAAATCGTTGGGTGTTCTGTTGCCCTATATGGCGATACATTACGATTTGTTTGCCGCGGCTCCCAAACTGAAACGTATTGTGGCGACCAGCGGCAATCGGGGCGGACGACCCATTGTTATAGCCGATAGCGAGGCGCACGAGTTGTTCGATTCGCAAGTCGATTTGGTCGTTTCGTACAACCGGGAGATATACAACCGGGTCGACGACTCGGTGGTTTGCGAGTATGACGGTTTGTGCCGATCCGTGCGTAGAGCCCGTGGATACACCCCCGAACCGTTGCACAATATACAGCCGACCGAAGGAATATTGGCGGTTGGCGCCGAGCAGGTGTCTTGTTTTGCGATAGGAAAGAGAACCGATATATTGCTGGGACAGTATATCGGGGAGTTGTCCCGTCGGGAGAATTTGAAGTTTTTCGAAGAGTCGGTTTCGCATTTTTCTCACATGTTCCGGTTTGAGCCCGGTTGTGTGGTTTGCGACCTGCACCCCGATTATGCCGCTACGGTTTGGGGCGAGCGTTATGCGGCCGAGCGTCGTATCCCCGTTTATCGGGTGCAGCATCATCACGCTCACGCTGTGGCGGTAATGGCCGAGTATGGACTCACGGGCGATGTTTTGGCGTTGTGTCTCGACGGAACCGGGTATGGCGATGACTGTACGGTTTGGGGTGGGGAGTTGCTCCGCTGTTCCCGTACAGAATACCGTCGGTTGTCTCATCAATCCTATCTGCCCATGCCGGGAGGCGATGTCGCTGCCCGGGAGCCATGGCGAATGGCCGTATCGCTTTTATATTCGTTGTATGGCGAGAATATGCCTCTGCCTCATGATTTTGTGGAACGAGTGGGAGAGGATCGTATCCGGTTGATTTGCCGTATGATAGCCCGTCGTGTCAATACGCCTTTGAGTTCGGGTGCCGGGCGTTTTTTCGATGCGGTGTCCTCTTTGCTGGGAGTCGCCGATTTCAACCGGTATCAGGCCGAAGCCCCTCAGAAATTGGAACAGATTGCCGACAGTTCCGTTTTGAAAATCTATCCTTTCGACCCCGATTATCCGCTTGAATTTTCGCAATTGGTCGTCGCTGTGCTGAACGATTTGCACAAGGGTGTTCCCCGTTCCGAGATAGCGGCGGCGTTTCATCGTACCTATGCGGCCATGTGGTGTGTCGAGCTGGGTAGGCAAGCCCGTTGGCAAAAATTGTCTCGGGTGGTTCTTTGTGGAGGTGTATTCCAGAATAAACTGTTGGTCGATATACTCATGCCTATGTTGAGGAGGCTGGGCATACAGCCCTATTTGCCGGCGGTCGTTCCTTGTAACGATGCCGCTATCGCCGTGGGGCAGGTAGCCGTCGCTTCGGCTTGGATAAATAATCGTAAATAGAGTGGGGTATGCACGAATTGTCGTTGGCTTGCAGCGTGGTGGAATTGGTCGACCGGGAGATGCGGCGGCAAGGTCGAGGCCGGCTGTGCGGTATCGAGATGACCCTTGGCGACTTGTCGGGGGTGGATAACGATTCTTTTTTGTATTCCTTGCAAATGGTTTTGGAAAGGAGCGTTTTTGCCGGAGTCAGGGTTGTCGTCAATCGGGTGGAGCCGAAAGCCCGTTGTGAAGATTGTGGAGAGTTGTTCTCGCCCGAGTCGCTGTACACACCCTGTCCTCGGTGTGGCAGTTATGCGACCCGGTTGGTGTCGGGGAGGGAATTTAGGCTTTCGTCATTGATTATCGAAGAGTGAAACCTTATAAAAACAGAATAAAAATGTGTACAACATGTGGTTGTGGCAATCGGGAGATGAGCCACGAAGAGATGCACCGTCGGGGAATAGCCCACGGGCATGAAATAGCCGTAGAGCAAGATATTTTGAGTGAAAATAACCGGGTGGCCCGGCAGAACCGTAACCGGTGGAATTTGGCCGGTTGCATGGCTGTCAACATGGTCAGTTCGCCGGGCTCGGGCAAAACTACGTTGCTCGAGCGTACGATCGAAATGCTTGGCGATAAGGGCTTTCGCCGCATTGCCGTGATAGAGGGAGACCAGCAAACCGAGAACGATGCCGGGCGTATCCGTCGGTTGGGTATCCCGGCCATACAAATCAATACACACAACGGTTGTCATCTCGACGCCCGCATGGTGGCGTCGGCATTCGACGAGTTGCAGATAAAAGACTCCTTGCTGTTTATCGAGAATGTGGGCAACTTGGTCTGTCCCGCCATGTTTGATTTGGGCGAGAGCCTTCGGGTTGTTCTTTTGAGTGTGACCGAGGGCGACGATAAACCGTTGAAATATCCCTATATGTTTGCCGGAGCCGATATTTGCGTGATAAATAAAATCGACTTGCTCCCTTATGTCGATAGCGATCTTTCCCGTTTGAAAGAGAATGCAAGGAAAGTCAATGGGCAATTGCGATTTTTCGCACTCTCCTCGACCCGGGGGACTGGATTGGACGAGTGGTGCGACTATTTATTGAATGTTTTGGCGGGAAAGGAGGAGCGGTGAATTTTTTTGACGAGGTAGCCGGGACATGGCACAAAACGAGCCGGTGCGATGAGGCGAAAGTTGCGTCGTTGCTGGCGATTTTACAGTTGAAACCGGGTGAAACGGTTCTCGATGTAGGCACCGGCACGGGGGTGATGCTCCCGTTTATTCGTGAGCGGGTGGGGGCTCATGTGCCTATCGTGGCGGTGGATAGCTCGGAGAAGATGTTGCGCGAGGCGCTCGTGTGCTGTGACGATGCCGATGTGCATTTTGTCAAAGCCGATGTGGAGCGGGAGCGTTTGGCCGGGCGTTTCGATGCCATATTGCTCTATTCGGTCTTCCCCCATTTCCGCTATCCGGTCGGGACAATTTTCAAGTTGGTGACCGATAATCTTCACAGCGATGGCCGTTTGTTGATTGCCCATGCGCAAGGGCGGCAGCATTTGAATGCCGTGCATCGTCGTTTGTCGAACCGGGTCTTTTCGAGGCCGTTGCTTCCTGTTGTCGAACAGGTCGAGGAGTTTGTGCGAGTGGGGTTGGCGGTACAGTCTTTTGGGGAGAGCGACGAGTCGTACTACATTCTTGTGCGAAGGGGCGGCTGTTGCGCCGGCAGGTCGAGTCAATAGGCTTTGACGGCGCGCAGAATCTCCCGTTTCCCGTGAAGAGGGCCGGGGAGGCGCTCCACAGTGAATCCGATCGATTGCAATCGCCTCCGTATCTCGCCTTTGGCGCAGTAAGTGGTGAGGATTCCCCCGGGTGTAAGGTGGCCATAAATTCCCCGGAAGATAGATTCGTCCCACATTTCGGGCTGTTTTTCGGGGGCGAAAGCGTCGAAATATACGACGTCGTATATTCCCTCTATGGAGGTTTGGGTGAGGTCGACGAGTCGTTTGTGCAGGGTGAACTGCGGGGCTATGGCTATCGGCCGGTTCCATTCGCAATGATGTAAACGGGCGAATAGGTCGCCGCACTCGGGAGCGATAAGGGCGGGATAATTGAGCTTGTCGGTTACCTCAGGCGGGAGGGGGTATAGCTCGACTGTCGTGTAATTGATCGACCGGTGGTTTCGTTGCGATTCGAGTAGCGACAAAAACGCATTCAGCCCGGTTCCGAAACCTATCTCCAAGATGTTGATATTGGTTTGCCCAAAGGAGCGTAACGCCATCTCGATATAGACATGGCGAGCTTCGGCCAAAGCCCCTTTGGTCGAGTGGTAATGCTCGTCCATCTCCGGCAGGTAGAGGGTAGGCACGCCGTCGTCGGTCGGTTCTATCACTACGGTTTTATTCATTTTGTTATAGGTTGTCGTTGCAAAGATAGGGAATGAATATAGAATGAGAAACATTCTGTTTCTATTCAGTATCGGGATAATCGTTTGCCAAACGACTTTTTCAAAGCGACCCTATCCTTGGACGACGGGAACGAGAGCCTTTCGCCCTATAAAATAATGGGGGAATGAACGGGCTTTCGGGACAAAAAGAGCGGAAAAATGAAAAATTTAAAATAAATGTAATATGGTGTGTTTTTCCCTTCGATTATCTTTGTGGCAATCAAAATGTAATAGTTATTTCTTCTCTATAAGGGATAATATAAGGTAGGAAGGATGTTAAATAATTACACAATACATTTATGAAAAATTCCTTTTTTAGCAAATTCACACCCAAAGAGCCTAAGTTTTTTCCGTTATTGAAACAACTCTCGGAAGTGTTGGTTTCGACATCTGCGGTTTTGGTAGAGAGTATGGAGTATGACAAGCCCGAGGAACGGTCGTCTTATTACAAAAAGATTAAAGATTTGGAGCGTGAGGGCGACCGTTTGTCGCATTTGATTTTCGACGAATTGGGTACGACTTTCATCACGCCGTTCGACCGGGAGGATATACAGGCGTTGGCTACGCACATGGACGATGTGATCGATGGAATAAACAGTTGCGCCAAGCGTATATCTATCTATAATCCGCGACCCATCGGTGAGAATGGGAAAGAGTTGTGTCTGTTGATACAACAAGGTTCGGACTATATTTGCAAAGCGATGGACGAGCTCGAAAAGTTCCGCAAAGACCCCTCTGCCTTGCGGGAATATTGTGTTTGCTTGCACGATATCGAGAATCATGCCGACGATGTGTATGAGCACTTCATCACCAAACTCTTCGAAGAAGAGAAAGATTGCATAGAGATTATCAAGATCAAGGAGATTATGCAAATTTTGGAGAAGACGACCGACGCGGCCGAACGTGTAGGCAAGATATTGAGAACGTTGATTGTGAAATACGCATAAACCGGAATTGAACAATGGAGTTGTTGATCATAATCATTGTATTGGCGCTGCTGTTTGATTTCATCAACGGGTTTCACGACGCGGCCAACTCGATAGCGACGATTGTCTCGACCAAGGTGCTGACACCTTTTCAAGCCGTATTGTGGGCTGCGTTTTTCAATTTTGTGGCGTTCTTTATAGCCAAGTACATTATCGGCGGTTTTGGTATCGCCAATACCGTTTCCAAGACGGTGGTCGAGGAATTTATCACGCTTCCCATCATTTTGTCGGGAGTTATCGCCGCGATTATCTGGAACTTGATCACATGGTGGAAGGGGATTCCCTCGTCGTCGTCGCATACGCTTATCGGCGGGTTTGCCGGAGCGGCTATTATGGCGAGCGGATTCGGTGCGATACAGCTCAATATCATTCTTAAAATAGCAGCCTTTATCTTTTTGGCTCCTTTCATCGGTATGGTGGTAGCCTTCGGGTTCACGATATTGGTGCTTCACATTTGCCGTAAGGCGCAACCTCATAAGGCCGAGATGTGGTTCAAGAAGTTGCAGTTGGTTTCGTCGGCGATGTTCAGTATCGGTCATGGATTGAACGACTCGCAGAAAGTGATGGGTATCATCGCCGCCGCCATGATTGCCGCCCATTCTATGGGTTTGGGCATGGGAATAAACAGTATCGCCGACTTGCCCGACTGGGTGGCCTTCTCGTGCTTTACCGCCATTTCGTTGGGAACGATGTCGGGCGGCTGGAAGATTGTCAAGACGATGGGAACCAAAATTACGAAGGTGACGCCCCTTGAAGGCGTGGTGGCCGAAACGGCTGGTGCGTTTACCCTCTATTTGACCGAAATTTTGAAAATCCCGGTGAGTACGACCCATACCATTACAGGCGCCATTATCGGCGTGGGGGCGACCAAACGATTGTCGGCCGTGCGTTGGGGTGTTACTCAAAACCTCTTGGTTGCATGGATTTTAACGATTCCTGTCAGCGCTCTGTTGGCAGCGGGTATTTATTGGATTGTATCCCTGTTCCTGTAATGGAGAAGAATGCTCCGGTTGTTATATAAAACGATATTAGAATAAATATTTGAAAGAAAATCGAGCGAAAAATTTGTATTTTGCTTTTATATTTCTATATTTGCTGAAAATTAATAATCGAGACGCATGAAAGCTCTATTTTTACATCATCACCCTGTATGTTTCTTTTTCACGAAGAGATGGTGAGTGTGCATGTAAAAATGGCAAGGAAATATATAAAAGGCTTACCGTCGGTGCGGTAGGCCTTTTTTCGTTTCGAGAAACACAAAAGAGACAAAAGTTATGTTGAGGATTGCTATTCAGTCGAAGGGTCGGCTTTACGAGGAGTCGATGGCATTGTTAGATGAGGCCGGGATTAAGATTCCGGGAGGGAAAAGAACCCTGTTGGTTCCGGCGCGGAATTTTCCGGTGGAAGTGCTGTTCCTGCGCGACGACGATATTCCCGAATCGGTAGCTTCGGGGGTGGCCGATGTGGGTATCGTGGGGTTGAACGAGGTGTTTGAGAAACGTTGTCCTGTGGGCGTTTTGAAAAAATTGGGATTTGGCAAGTGCCGTCTTTCGCTGGCCATACCTCAGGATATAGACTATCCCGGCAAGCAGTGGTTCTCGGGGAAGAAGATAGCGACTTCCTATCCCGGTATTCTCTCGGATTATCTGCATCGGAACGACCTCGATGCCGATATTCATGTGATTACCGGCTCGGTGGAGATTGCCCCCGGTATCCGGTTGGCCGACGCCATATTCGACATTGTCAGCTCGGGCAGTACGTTGGTGAGCAACCGGTTGAAAGAGGTCGAACGGGTAGTAGAGTCGGAAGCTGTGCTTATCGGTAGCGACTCTATGACAGAGGCGAAGCGGGAGATTCTCGACGAATTGATGTTTCGTTTCGACTCGGTGCAGGTGGCCGACGACAAGAAATACATTCTCATGAATGTGCCGCAGGATAAACTCGGCGAGGTGTTGTCGGTGTTGCCGGGGATAAAGAGCCCCACGGTCATGCCGTTGGCCGACAAAGGCTGGTGCTCGGTGCATACGGTTCTCGATGAGAAATGTTTTTGGGAGATTATCAACCGGTTGAAAGCTGCCGGAGCCGAAGGGATATTGGTGTTGGATATTGAAAAAATGATTTTGTAGAATGGCTGTAAAAGTATATACCTATCCACGACGTGACGAATGGAACGAAATTTTGGCGCGTCCCCGTATCGATCTGGCTGCGTTGTCGCATACGGTCTCCGAGGTGTTGGAATCGGTGCGGCGCGATGGCGACGCAGCATTGCGGCGTTACGAGGCGCAGTTCGACGGTGTTTCGCTCGATACCTTGCAGGTGACTCCCGAGGAGATAGCGGAGGGAGCTGCCGCTCTCTCCGGAAAGCTGAAAGGGGCGATAAGCCGGGCTATCGAGAATATCGGCGCATTCCATGCGTCGCAAGCTCTCGGGGTCAAGAAAGTCGAGACCATGCCCGGGGTGTGGTGCTGGCAGCGGTCTGTGGGCATAGAGCGGGTGGGCATTTATGTGCCGGGAGGCACGGCACCGCTTTTCTCCACCGTGTTGATGTTGGCGGTACCGGCACGGCTGGCCGGTTGTCGTGAAGTGGTGATGTGCACCCCTCCCGGGCGCGACGGGAAAATAGCGCCTGCGATTCTATATGCGGCTCGTGAGGCCGGGGTGAATCGTATTTTCAAACTGGGTGGCGTGCAGGCCATAGGGGCGATGGCTTTCGGGACGGAGAGTGTCCCGGCGGTGTATAAGATTTTCGGGCCGGGAAACCGTTATGTGATGGCGGCCAAGCAGCAGGTACAGGTTCAAGGAGTGGCTATCGATATGCCTGCCGGGCCGTCGGAGGTCATGGTGGTGGCCGATTCGGGAGCCGATGTGCGTTTCCTCGCCGCCGATTTTCTCTCGCAGGCCGAGCATGGCGCCGACAGCCAGTCGATACTGGTGACTGCCGACAAGGCGATCGCCGAGGCTTTGCCGGCCGAAATCGAACAGCAGGCAAGCCGGTTACCCCGACATGAATGGGTGGGCAAATCGCTTGCTCACAGCGCTGTCGTCGTGCTCGAAGAAGGGCAGGAGCAACTCGATTTTGTCAATGCCTATGCACCCGAGCATTTGATTATTCACCGAGCCGACGCCGAATCGTGGGCGGCGGGTGTGGTCAATGCCGGTTCGGTATTTTTGGGCTATTACACTCCCGAGAGTGCCGGCGATTACGCTTCGGGAACCAATCACACCCTCCCCACGAGCGGTTATGCCCGGGCATATAGCGGAGTGAACCTCGACAGCTTTACCCGCAAGATTACATTCCAACAGATTTCGCCCGAGGGGTTGAAGGCTCTCGGTCCAATTATCGAGACAATGGCCGAAGCCGAAGGGCTGGAAGCCCACAAAGAGGCTGTAGCGATACGGTTGCAAGCTATGGATTAAAAAAGCAGACGATGATGAAGCAGATAGAACAATGGGTACGCCCCAATATTAGACAATTGAGACCGTACTCTTCGGCTCGAAATGAGTTCTCGGGGGAGGCCTCGGTATGGCTCGATGCCAACGAGAGCCCTTTCAATGCTCCGTATAACCGTTATCCCGACCCGTTGCAGACCGAGTTGAAAAAGAGACTCGCCCGGCAGCGGGGTGTGCGTCCCGAGCAGATTTTTCTCGGGGCAGGCAGCGACGAGGCGATAGACTTGTTGTATCGTATTTTTTGCGAGCCCGGGAAAAGCAATGCGATTTCGATTGCACCCACCTACGGTATGTATAAGGTTTGCGCCGACATCAACGGGGTAGAGTATCGCGAGGTCTCTTTGCATGACGATTTTTCGATGGATACCGAGGCCGTGCTGGCTGCGGCCGATGCCAATAGCCGCCTGCTGTTTTTATGCTCGCCCAACAACCCTACCGGCAATGCTTTTCCTGTGTCTGAAATCGAACGACTCATTACCGCATTTGACGGTATTGTGGCTGTCGACGAGGCTTATATCGATTTTTCGGCGCAACCTTCTTGGCTTGGCAGGTTGGACGAGTTTCCCAATTTGGTCGTGTTACAAACTTTTTCGAAAGCGTGGGGCAGTGCCGGTGTGCGGCTGGGCATGGCATTTGCTTCGCCTGCTATCATCGATTACTACAACAAGGTGAAGTACCCCTATAACATCAGTGCGCCGGTACAACGCTATGCTCTTGAAATGCTCGACCGAGCCGACGATGTGCGCCGCTGGGTCGACGATATTTTGTCGGTGCGGTCGCAGTTTGTCGAGCAGTTGTCGGTGTTTCCTGTCGTCAAGAAAATTTATCCTACCGATGCCAATTTCGTGTTGATTCGGGTCGACGACGCCGGTGCGCTCTATGCTTGGCTTGTCACCGAAGGTATTGTGGTGCGCAACCGTTCGACGGTGACTTTATGCGGCGAGTGCCTGCGTGTTACTATTGGAGCGGGCGATGAAATGAATAGGTTGTTGGAGGCTTTGTGCCGTTATATTCAAAACAGAGAGTGATGAAAAGAGTGCTTTTTATCGACCGGGATGGCACACTGGTGGTGGAGCCTCCCAAGGATTTTCAAATCGATTCGCTCGATAAGTTGGAATTTGTCCCCCGGGTGTTTCAAAGTTTAGCCTATGTGGCATCTCGCCTCGATTTCGAGTGGGTGATGGTGACCAATCAAGACGGTATGGGCACCGCTTCGTTCCCGGCCGAGAGTTTTTGGCCGGCACAACGGAAAATCATACGCGCATTCGAGAACGAAGGAATTCGTTTCGACGAGGTGTGCATCGATGTCTCTTTGCCCGAAGATAACCTGCCTACTCGCAAACCGGGTACGGCCATGCTCTCCCGCTATATGACCGGAGAATATGATTTGGAACACTCCTATGTGATAGGCGATCGCCTCACCGATGTGCGGTTGGCTGCCAATCTGGGGTGCCGGGCTATCTACTTCGCTCCTGCGGAACGGGGTGTCGCCGAGGTGGAAGCCGCTGGATTGACTTCGGTTTGCGAGGCGGTGACCGACGATTGGCGTAAGGTGGCCGAGATTTTGTGCGCCGGGACCCGTCGTGTCGTTGTCGAGCGGCAGACCAGCGAGACCCGGGTGCGTGTCGCCTTGAACCTCGACGGTATGGGGTGCACCGACATTCACACCGGAGTCGGATTCTTCGACCACATGCTCGAGCAGTTGGGGCGGCATTCCGGAGCCGATCTCACGGTGGAGGTTGAGGGCGACTTGCAGGTCGGCGAGCACCACACCATCGAGGACACGGCGATCGTGTTGGGCGAGGCTTTTGCCCGAGCCTTGGGCGACAAGCGGGGCATAGCCCGCTATGGATTCTCGTTGCCTATGGACGATGCGCTGTGCCGTGTCGCTCTTGATTTCGGAGGGCGTCCGTGGTTGGTTTGGAAGGCCGATTTTCATCGTGAGAAGATAGGCGATATGCCTACCGAAATGTTTTTTCATTTTTTCAAATCGTTCAGCGACGCGGCTCGCATGAACCTCAATATCGAGGCCAATGGGACTAACGAGCATCACAAAATCGAAGGCATTTTCAAAGCGTTGGCCCGGTCCTTGAAAATGGCGATGAAGCGTGATATTACCGACAATCGGCCGCCCTCGACCAAAGGGGTGTTGTGAATCGGGTCGAAGACCCTCGGATAGGATAACGAGAAGTTGGGCAAATAATCTTTTAATTTTATAAGATTGGTTTCGGTAATGAAGTTTATTTGTTACATTTGTACCGTCTTCGTTGCGAAGAAAGGAAATCGAACCAATATTTGAAAAATAAAAACTTTATGAGAAAGAATTGGATTTGGGGATTATCCCTGTTGTTGATCGCCGGAATGGCTTCGTGTAAGTCGAGCCAAAGCGCCTACAAGGCAGCTTACGAAAAGGCCCAAGAGAAAAAAATAGAAGAGCCTGTCTCTGCTCCTGCACCTGTGGTGGAGCAGCCTGTCGAAACAACAACCTCGACGGTAGAGCCGGCCGCTCCCGTACGGGAACAGAGCGAGCGTTTAAACGTGGTTGATAGCGACGGTGCTTCGCTCAAAGAGTTTAATGTGATTGTGGGCAGTTTCCGCCAACGTCTCAATGCTCAAAGCCTTTGCGAACGTTTGCGCAAAGATGGTTATCCCGCCATACTGGCTCAAAATGCCGAAGGCTGGTACCGTGTGGTCGCCTGCTCGTTTGACAATCGTCCCGCAGCCGTGCAGGCTCGCAATGCCTTGCAAGCGAAGTATCCCCAGTTTACCGATGCCTGGTTCTTGATTAACAAGTAATAAACGTATTGCATATTTTACACGCAGGGGCTGTCCATGAGGGCGGCCCCTCGTGTTTGAAGGACGCAGTAGAAAGAGGGATTCCCAATTCTTTCCTTGTGTAAGAAATATAGAGGGAGAGTTTAAATATAACTCCTGTCACACGCAGAGAGGAAATAAAAGAAAGGAAAGGAGAGAACTATTTAAACTTCTCTCTGTGTTGCGAAGCAATATAGGGGTGTGCCGTAGGTAGGAAATTGGAAAAAAGGATAAAGTATTACACTCTAATTTATCTATTGAGCCTTTAATTTTTCTAAGAGCATGGGGCTATAATTCAATTAAATTATTACAAATCGAAAATAATTCTTAAATTTGGAAGAAAAATGTCATGAGAAAATTATTATTGTTATTATTATTTATTCCTCTAATAGGTGGAAGAGTAGCAGCGCAATCGATAGATTCGTTGCAAAGTGTAGTCGATAGTTTGTCAACTAAAATCAATGTTTTAGAGCACGATTTAGATTACTTGAAAGTTTCTTATGAGTTAGAAACTTTAGAAACAGATCTCGGTTTGTTTAATAGTGAAATAAATACTAAATCGTTAGAGATACGAATAAATCTTTATCACGATGGATTAAGTTGGGATTTGATTGATGTCTATCAAGAATTCTATAAGGCTGCTGTGCAAAGGAAAGATGGTTTTGCTTCTTTAATGGAGGCAAAAAAAGAATATCTTGTATTAAAACTAATAACAGGTTCATTCACTCAAAAGGAACGTGATTTATTATTAAACACATACGATGTATGTGAGCAAGCGTTCACTACCTTGGAAAAGGCTTTAGATGTAATGGAAATATTAGTTGATATTTGTAAAAAGCAGTACTAATAGATTCTTGGGAGCAGTAGAAAATTAGTGATTTTTTCACTCTTATTTGATAAGAGAGCTATAACTTCTACACCTTTCTTCCTGTGTGGATTGAAAGAAGATTTAAACTCTCTCTGTGTTCCCCGTAAGGGGAATATAGGGGGAGTGCCGTAGGTGAGGGGGTTGAAAATGTTTATACACAGCTATTTATTCCTTTTAAAACTCAACCCCTCTCCTAGGAGCTTTCGCCCCTCGGTGTCTCCCTTATATGGCTTGCGCCACACAGAGGAGAAGGTTAAATAGTTCTCGCCTTTCCATTCTGTTCCACTGCCCCTTGTTCCTTTTTAAAGGGGCAGTAAAGAATAACAGAGGGGGTAAATACAAGAAAAGGTCGCTTGCAAGCGACCTTCTGTTTAGTTGCGGGAGCCGGACTCGAACCGACGACCTTTGGGTTATGAGCCCAACGAGCTACCACTGCTCCACCCCGCGGTGTTTGTGAGTGCAAAGGTACGGAGAATAATCGGAAATGCAAATATTTTGTCGTGAAAATTTATTTTCTCTTTTGTGTTATTATGTAAGTATTTGTATTACAGTAGATTTTAATAATGTTAAAGTTTATGATTCGGGTTGTCGAGCGAAAAACGAAGAGCATACTTTGGTATATAAGGATAAAAATATGTAATTTCGCACAAGTTTTGCGCAGATGTGCAACGGAGAAAAAACAGGATTATGGTTCGTACACGAGAATTGCTTATCGATGTAGCTCGCCAATTGTTCGCCCGCCAAGGGGTAGCGGCTACCACGATGAACGATATTGCCGAGGCCTCGGGAAAAGGGCGTCGTACGATCTATACCTATTTTAAGAACAAGAACGAGATATTTCGGGCGGTGGTAGAGGCAGAGTCGGAATATTTATATGCCCGGCTCGAAAGCCTTGTCAATCGGGATTTGTCGCCCGAGGATAAGTTGCTCAGCTACATAAACACTCGTTTGGAGGCAATCAAGGAGACTGTGGTGCGTAACGGCACGTTGCGGGCCGAGTTTTTCAGAGACATCTGGAAAGTGGAAAAGGCTCGCCGCAGTATCGACCTCAAAGAGGAGGCTTTGTTGCGGAGCATTCTCAACGAGGGCGTGGAGCAGGGGGTGTTTCATATTCCCAACGTGACGGCCACGGCGGCGGTGTTGCACTATGCGTTGCGAGGTCTCGATGTGCCCTATATCCGCAATAACTTTTCGGAGACGGGAATCGACAGTTCGAGATTGAAAGATTACATATTGGATTTTATTTTGTATGGAATAAAACGATAGTCATATATTAACCGAAGGGGAAGGGGTGCAAATCTTTTCCCCGCATTACGAAAAAGAAAATTATGAAATTATTGGAAGGAAAAGTCGCTGTAATTACCGGCGCAGCACGGGGCATAGGAAAAGCTATCGCCTTGAAATTCGCTTCGGAAGGAGCTGATATCGCATTTACCGATCTTGTAATCGACGAGAATGGTAAAGCTACCGAGCAAGAGATTGCCGCTTATGGTGTGAAAGCCAAAGGGTATGCCTCGAATGCCGCTAACTTTGAAGAGGCTCACAATGTAGTCGCCGAGATTGTGAAAGACTTCGGCCGCATCGATATTTTGGTGAACAACGCGGGCATCACTCGCGATGGCTTGATGATGCGTATGACCGAGCAACAATGGGATATGGTGTTGACCGTAAACCTGAAATCGGCTTTCAACTTCATTCATGCCGTTACGCCTGTCATGATGAAACAAAAATGTGGTAGCATCATCAATATGGCTTCGGTCGTAGGTGTCTCGGGTAACGCCGGACAATGCAACTACTCGGCTTCAAAAGCCGGTATGATTGGCTTGGCCAAGTCTATCGCCAAAGAATTGGGCTCGCGAGGCGTGCGTGCCAACGCTATCGCTCCGGGCTTCATTATCACCGATATGACGGCTGCTCTTTCGGACGAAGTGAAAGCCGAATGGGCCAAACAAATTCCTTTGCGTCGAGGCGGTACGCCCGAAGATGTGGCTAATGTAGCTACTTTCCTTGCCTCGGATTTGTCGTCGTATGTAACGGGACAGGTTATCCACTGCTGCGGCGGTATGAATATGTAATCGGGTCTGCACGACAAAGTATATATAGTACAGGGGCTATATCATTCAGATATAGCCCCTGTATTGTTCCTATATTTATTTCCCGGCGGCGTTTACCGAGCCGCTGTTGATTGAGTTGTTGATTCGTTGTTGTCCGGCTTCGTGTTGACGACCCCAGTTGAGGTTCCAACTCACGCTAAATGCGACCATTTGTTTGATGGCATTTGAGGTCATTTCGCGATAGTATCCAGCATATCGGTTCCGGTTTTCCGATTTTACTTTGTAGTCGTTGATAAAAGGATCGAGTACCATCACTCCGAAATTCCAGTCCTTATAGTTATAGGAAAGTTTAAGGGTGTGTACATTCTCACCGCCTTCGAGGGTTTCTCCCCAAAACCGGTTAAAGTTGGTTTGGAGCATACCTTCGAGCGCAAAGTTCCAATGCGAAAGTTCGAAGGTGGCATAGGCATAAAAGTTGTTATAAGTGTGGGTATAATTGTTCCCCCGCATCCAGTAGCGGTGCCAGGCTGGCCCGGCACTCAGGGTGATCCAATCGGGGATAACCATCACCCGAGTATCGAGGTAAAAGCGTAGTTCCTCAGCATTCTTTTGGTTGTTGTATCGAGTAAGAATTTTGTCGCCCACCCACACTTTCTCGGGCATGATCGCACCGGGAGCGTGGGTATAGAATGCGCCGAGTTTTCCGTAAAATATCCCCCGGTTGTACTGGTATTGCAGTTCGTATTTATAGGTGGCATAGGGCTTTACATCGGGGTTGCCGGTCGATTGTTGAATCCCGTCTATGTCTTGAACGACCGGGCTGAGCATATCGAGGGTGATTACGCTGCCCATGCGGACAAAGTTGAATCGTAGGGAAGAATAGTCGTCGATGGTATATCGGGCCGTGAATCGGGGGCGCCAAATGGAGTAGGTGTGGGACTCCCGTCCACGGGGTGCATAGGAATAGAGGCTATACCCGATACCAGCCGAGAAGTCAAAATGTTTTCCCAACCGCATCCAATATTCGCCGAAAATATAGCTGTTCCCCTGATTCATGTGGTCGTCGATACCTTGCTCCACATAATCGTTGGTAATCCACGACTGGGTGTGGCGGATACCTGCTGTCACACGGCTGTTTTCCCATGTTCTTTCATAATCGACCTCGCCCAACACCGAGTAGGTGTGGCTTTTGATAAGGTTATCGATACCGACGAGAGGTTCCCCGGTCTTGAAATCATCGTCGGTATAAATAAGTTCGTCCTCGGTATAGATACGGTGGCTATTGGGCTGCTCATAACTTGCCACGATATTGGTCATAATCAGTTGGTCGTCGGTGAGGTTGTTCTGATAGTAAAGATTAAGCTGGGGATTAATACGACAATTTCTCTCTTTGTCGAACATAAGGTTAGTTGTGCCACCGGGCGAATGGTCGGTGAGAAGCCCCCGAAAAAGGTTCTCGTATTGAAAATTATAGAATTTGAATGTCGCATTGAACATCTGCTTTTTGGAATCGAGGTAATTGTAGTTGAGCGAATGTCCGTTGTTCCATTGCTCGAAACGACTCCCGTCGAGACTTTCTTCGGTGCGTGTGTAGCGAGTACCATCGGGCAGCTCGTAATGTTCGGAGTTGTCGCGTTGCATTTTTAAATTCCAACGGGGCGAAAACCAACCCGAATAGGAAACCTCCGACTTGCCGCTGTTGGCTTTGGCTGCCAACCAGTACTCGCCAAATCCCCGATTGACACTTTGGGTAAGGTCGCCCATGAAACTGCCGCCCGAAGTGGGATTCTTGACAATGAAATCAATCACGGCTCCCACCTCACCGTAACGCACGCCCGGGTTGTCGATATACTCGACACGCACGATTTGTTCGGGCAAAAGAGCTTGTATATCCTTGTTATCGACGGGACGGCCGTTGATGCGTAGGCTCACCTCGTTCTTGTCGGCCAAGGCGATACTATTGTCGGTGGGGTTGATGACGATGCCCGGTATTTGCAGTTTTTGCAGTAATTGCAATCCGTTTTTCGATTGTTTTATCTGTTGTGCATTAGGATAAAGCAAGTTGCGGTCGGCCTTCTGCACCCACGACGAGGCTTCGACAGTCACTTCGTCGAGTGCTATGTGATCTATCGAGGCTTCTATGGAGTCGATGTTGATTCCCATTGTATCGGCATAAACTACTTCTATCGTATCGTTGTCGGTTGCGGGATGCGCTTTTGTCGTGGAAAAGACTGCTAATATACCTGTAAGGAGGAGTGCTTTTTTTATCATTGTATGTGTCGTTTTCTAATAGAGACGTAATTTCTCTACATTCGGTTGCAAAAAAACTGTGCAAAAATAAGTCCTTTATAACGATATTTTCATTCTATTTATGTTAATGATAAGAAAGGTCTCGATAACTTTTGTTATATATTATTTTGAAATATAAATTCCAATTCGGCTTCGTTTTCCGGTATCGATAGCGAATAATTGTTTCGGCGCCTATTTTTCACTATCTTTGAATAAGATAGGATGCGGCTCGGCATAGGACAAAACGAAAACTTTGTTTCCATTTGTCTCTGCGCTCGCCTTTCACTATCTTTGCACTGGAAGTATATCGATAGAATAGATGAAAGATTTAATCCTTTTATTGCGCCCACATCAATGGCTGAAAAACGGTTTTATATTTTTGCCGCTTTTCTTTTCGGGACAGATATCCAGTCTTGATTATATAATACCCACAGTGGTAGCGTTTTTTGCATTTAGTTTCATAGCGAGTTCGATTTATTGTTTCAACGATATATGGGATGTCGAGTCCGATCGTAAGCATGCCCAAAAATGTCGTCGACCCATCGCGTCGGGGCGTGTTTCCAAATTTTGGGGATATGTGTCGATGGGTGTGATGTTTGTGTTGTCGCTGCTGTTGGTTTATCTCTATTTTCAAGGAGAGATATTTTATAAGGCCATAGGGATATTGTTGTTTTATTACCTGCTCAATATCGCCTATTGCATAAAGTTGAAGAAACTCGTTCTTGTCGATGTGTTCATCATCGCTGTGGGGTTTGTCTTACGGGTGCTTTTGGGCGGTGTCGTTACAGGAATATGGGTGTCGCACTGGATCATACTGATGACATTCCTTTTGGCTCTCTTCTTGGCTTTTGCTAAAAGACGTGACGATGTGGTCGTTTATGAAGAAACTGGGGTGTTGTTGCGAAAGAATATAAATAGATACAACTTGGCGTTTATGAATCAGGTTATCTCTATTCTGGCGACGGTCATAGTTGTGTGTTATATCATGTACTCGGTCTCGGAAGAGGTTGTCACCCGTATGGGTTCTCCCTATTTGTATATTACCTCTATTTTTGTCTTAGCGGGAATTTTTCGCTATTTGCAGTTGACGATTGTCGATGTAAAAAGCGGTAGTCCCACTCATGTGTTGACTCACGACAGGTTTATCCAATTGTGTGTCGTGGCTTGGATACTCTCATTCTTGGTTATCATTTATTTTTGATATGGAGAAAAGGGGCGTTGCTGCATTTGATTTCGACGGGACGATTACTCGAAAAGATACCCTATTGGAGTTTATCAAATTTGTAAAAGGTGAGTCGTCGTGTTACTGGGGGTTGCTCCTATACGCTCCGTTATTGGTGGCCTATAAGTTGAAGTTGTATCCCAACTGGAAAGTGAAACAACGATTTTTTGCACATTTTTTCAAGGGAATGCCGTATATCGAGTTTTGCCGTTGGGGAGAGTGTTTTGCCGCGCGGATAGACTCGATAGTCAATCCGTCGGTTTTGGAGAAGTTGGTACAGCATCAACGGCAAGGTGACGAGACATACATTGTCAGTGCCAGTGTGAAAGAATGGATTTTGCCGTGGGCTCAAAAAGTAGGAGTCTCGCATGTAATCGCCACCGAAGTCGAGGTGGATTCACAAGGTGTGTTGACCGGGCGTTTTTCCACAAAAAACTGTTATGGCCGGGAAAAAGTCGTGCGCTTTCTGGCACAGGAGCCTTGTCGGGAGAGTTATTATTTATATGCCTATGGCGATAGTTCGGGAGATAAATATATGTTGGAGTTTGCCGATCGAGGTGTTTGGTGTAAAAAAATGTAAGTATGATTTATCTGTTAGCTTTTATAAGTATTCTGTTGGGAGCCGTGGCTCAATATTTCTTGAAAATGGGAATGATGCATTGGGAATTGAAAGGCCCTATCGGGGATATATTGAAGTCGGGGTTGAGTAACTATTATTTGTGGGGCGGTCTCTTTTGCTACGGGGTGAGTTTGTTGTTTTGGCTGTATGTGCTGTCGCGAATGGAACTTAGCAAAGCCTATCCGATGGTGAGTTTAGGTTATGTCATCACGTTGTTGATTGGATATTTTTTGTTGAACGAGCCTTTGAATCCATCAAAAATAGCGGGAATCCTGTTGATTGTGGCAGGAGTGTGTTTCATTGCCCGGGGGTAGAATCATGGTTTGCACGCTGTGGGGATATGTTGTATCTTTGTCTCCGGATAAGAAACGAGGTAATTATGGAGGTACTCTACGAAGACAATCATGTGATTATCGTGAACAAGACCTGTTCGGAGATTGTGCAAGGCGATAAGACGGGCGATACACCATTGAGCGAGATGTTGAAGGCGTGGTTGAAAGAGAAATACGACAAGCCCGGGAATGTCTTTGTGGGGGTGACCCACCGCCTCGACCGCCCGGTGAGCGGGGTGGTGGTATTTGCCAAGACGAGTAAGGCACTGGCGAGATTGAACGAGATGTTTCGCAATGGCGAGGTGAAAAAACGATATTGGGCCATTGTCAAACAGGCTCCCGAGAAGGAGAGCGACGAACTGGTGCACTATCTGGTGCGTAACGAGAAGAGCAATAAATCGGTGGCGTACGACCGGGAGAAACCGGGCGCGAAACGTGCTGTATTGGATTATAAGATTTTGGCGCGGAGCGACCGCTATACGTTGTTGGAAGTCGATTTGAAAACGGGGCGTCATCATCAAATCCGTTGCCAGCTTTCCAAGATAGGTTCGCCTATCAAGGGCGATTTGAAATATGGGGCAGAACGTTCCAATCCCGACGGCGGCATATCGTTGCACGCCCGTCATGTCGAGTTTGTCCACCCTGTGTCGAAAGAACTTATCAGTGTGACGGCTCCTGTCCCCGACGATAACTTGTGGAGGGCATTCGAGCGAATGGTCGAAGAGAATCAGTAACTGAACGAGATTTTAACCTTTTTCCCTTTTATCTTTTCCTCTTTGAGGCGGCGAAGTGTGGCGTGCGCTTTGTTTCGTCGCACGGCGGCATAGCTGTAATGGTCTTTAACCTCGATGAGCCCTATTTCATCGGCGGTGAGTCCTCCTTTTTGAACGAGGAATCCCACGATGTCGCCTTTGCTCAATTTTTCTTTTTTCCCGGCGGCGAAGTGTAGGGTGGCCATTGGCGGAATTTGCAGAAAATCGGCTTTGGGGTCGAGCCGAAATTCGATGGCGCCGGCTGCATATTCGGGCAACGCCTCGTCGGGACCCAGTATGACAAAGGCTTCTCCCTCGGCGTGCATGCGGGCGGTACGTCCGTTGCGGTGGGTGAAACTTTCGGAATCGACGGGCAGGTGGTAGTGAATGATGTATTTTACCTCGGGAATGTCGAGCCCTCGGGCGGCGAGGTCGGTAGAGATGCAAATGTAGCTGCTTTGGTTGCGGAATTTGCAGAACGCCCGTTCTCGGTCGGGCTGTTCCATTCCGCCGTGAAATGCTTCGGCGATGATGCCTCGATCGGTGAGGAACTGTTGTACCCGTTCTACGCTTTCGCGCTGGTTGCAGAAGATAAGCGCCAGTCCCGGTTTGAGGTTGCGCAAGAGGGCGAGCAAGGTGTCGAGCTTGTCTTTTATCGGGGAGTTTATGCGGTAGATTGTCAGCCTTTCGGCTGTTTTTTCTTCGGTAGTTTTCGTGCCTAAGAAATTGAGTTTTATCGGTTTTCTCAATGCTGTGAAAGGAGGTAACGAATCGCTGTCGGTAGCCGAGGTGAGAATCTTTTTCGGGACCTGCCGTAGGGGCGCGACAATCTCTTTCATCTCGTCTTGAAATCCCAGTGCGAGGCATTTGTCAAACTCATCGAGTACGAGGGTGTCGAGGGTGTCGAGAACAATCCGTCCTCGCCGCAGGTGGTCGGCAATTCGCCCGGGAGTTCCCACGATGAGTGCCGGAGCCACGGCGAGCGATTTGCTCTCTTCGCGCACCGAGTGTCCGCCATAGCAGCAAACAATTTTTATACCGGCGGCGATTTTGCGTAACACGGCGTCGATTTGCAGAGCGAGTTCTCGCGAGGGAACGACGATAAGAGCCTGCACACCGGAGGCTTTGGGGTCAATGCGTTGTAGTATGGGCAGTAGAAAAGCCAAGGTTTTTCCCGTGCCTGTGGGAGAGAGTAAAACGATGTCGTTGGGGCGTTGAGCCGTTTCGAGCATCTGTTTTTGCATGCCGTTGAGCGATTCGATGTTTAGGTTGCGGCAAGCCTTTTCGATGAGCGGTGTGATTTCTTTCATGATTGCAAAGATAATACAAACCGGTGAGATGAAAGCCTTTTTTGAAATGGGAGAGGGGCGAATTTCAAAAGGTATATAGGAGTGGAGGTAAGCCAATGAGGAGTTAAATAATATTAAATGCGCAAGAAATGTGTTTGAAAATTATGTTGTATAACAGAAAAAGCTGTATATTTGCAATGTGTTTTTCATAGTATTAGATTAAGATTAAGGTTAACAAAGATTGGTTGTCGCGAGACAATCAATTTTTTTTGTGCCTATATGAATACGTTATATAAATAGCATACCGTTGATAAATAGATGTTTATACGATTTTAGCGCAAGAAAAATAAGCGGGGATTTTGTGAAATTCATATTTAAAAGGGCTGCCGGGTGTAACAAATTCGATATATTTGCGTCTACCAAATAGAATCCTAAAAATACAGAATATGAAAAAACTCTTGTGGTTGATGTTGTTGCCGCTTTGCCTCGGAGGCCGGGCTGCCGGGAATGAGTGGAATGCCGATAGTGTGCAGCTTTATTATCAGAGCCAAGTACAGGCCGTGATACTGAAAAATTGGAAAGATCGACCTTTGGTTTTGAAAACATACCGGCAGTTTTTTGACCGCTGCGAGTCTTTGCCCGACTCGATAGTTGGGCGATGCCTGTGGTGTTTTTCCGAGGCTTATTACAATATGGCTTGTATTCAATCTCTTTCGGGACGTAAGCGGGCGGCTGTCGACGCTTTTGAGCAAGCTATCCGCTATGGGTATTACGATTATGCCCATGCCCAGCAGGATACCGACTTGGACAACATTCGCAACGACAAGCGATTTCAACGGGCATTGGCGAAGTTGCGCGAGGTCGGCGATTTCAACTACATACTCAAAAAATCGCCCGGTTACGACTCGGCGGCTGCGACCGATTCGTTACCTGCCTTTACCTATATGAATCCCAATGATAGCAACTTGGTGCGGGTGCGCCGCTATTTCAACCTCGACAGCATTGCCGGGGCAGGCGACGAAATCTCTAAAATCAAGAATCTGTTGGCTTGGGTGCATAATACCATCAGGCACGACGGTTCGTCGTATAATCCCGGGGAGAAAAACGCTATTGCCATTTATGAAATTTGCCGGCGCGAGAATCGTGGGGTCAACTGTCGCATGATGGCGCAGATGCTCAACGAGTGTTATTTGGCTATGGGTTTCAAGTCGCGCTATGTCACATGCCTGCCCAAACGGTATATCGACGACTGCCATGTAATCAACGCGGTCTATTCTTGCACCCTCGACAAATGGGTGTGGGTAGACCCCACATGGAACGCCTATGTCATGGACGAAAACGGTAATTTGCTGGGGCTTTCGGAGGTGCGAGAGCGGTTGAAGACAGGCCGGTTCGTGACGGTGAACGAGGACGCCAATTGGAATCACAAGACTCCTTGTACTACCGATTATTATTTGAATTACTACATGAGCAAGAATCTCTATTACTTGCAGTGTTCCGACCGCAGTGGCTTCGATAACGAGACTTATGTCGAAGGGAAGCCGAGTCCAAGATATGTTACTCTCTCGCCCGAGGGGGAACCTTATGGCAATTCATCGAGTACTTCGAACGAGGCTTGGTTTTGGGCGTCGCCTTATAAGTGACGAGGCGGCCGGCTCTTTTCGTGTAGTTTTGTCTCCCGATGTGGGGGTTAGGAGTAGATTTCGATACTTGCCCGGTATCGACTGTGAGGAAATACAGGGGTAAGCGCAAAGTATCCCGATCGGAATTTTCCGTCGATTATTTGTATGGGATATTGGGCTTGTCGGGCGATATGGTCGTGGTAGAGTTCTCCCGCCTTGGGAAAGTAATCTACTCGGTAGATACCTCTTTTACCCGGTTCCAGAAATCGGTCGGCGATTTTACGGGCGACCATGCCCATGTTCATGCGTAGGTTTATTTCTACGAAAGGGTGTAGGCGCACGATTCCTTGGGAATCGCGGTAAGTCATCATATCTATCCCGAAGTAGCCGGTGTAGTGCGGGGCGACGTGTGTGGTGAAAAACTCGGTGAGCGCTTGTTTTACGGCTGTGATAATTTCCATTCCCACGGCATCGGCCAATTCTTTTTCCAATGACTCGTTGTCGGCCAGCCGGTTTTCTTTGTAGGCGCCGTGACTGTCGGTGAGAAACGAGGAGTATCCGGCAAACACTGCCCGGGAGCCGTCGCTGAAAAACTCCATAGCCCAGTCGTCTATTTTGTCGTAGACCGGTTCGCCCATCAATACGCCTTGTTTTTGCAAGGCTCCGTTGCTCCATTGTGCGAGAGCGGTATCGTATCCGTAGAGGTTCCAATACAGCCCCCGTCCGCTGCCCGACCACGGGGCTTTCAGCACTTTGCGTTCGTCCTGTTCGGTGAAGGCTCTCACCTCGTCGGGGGTATGCAGCTCTACCGGTAATCGAGGGAAAGGATAGTCGATTTGTTCGCCAAGGAAACGTCCCGCCTCGGCGGCGAATTGGCGGTGAGAAAGTCGGCGCAGGGTGTCGCATTGTTGTGCGGACGGGAGTAGCGAAGAGTCGATACCGGCCAATCGTAGCCGCTTGGCCAAATCGCGGTTCCAGCCCCATACATTCACTTGCTTGATCATAGCGCTGTCTATCTGTCGGGGGGCGACGGTATGAACCTGCAATCCCAAAGGGGCTATCGCATGGAGAAAATCGGCAGGCGCTTTGTCGGGTGAGACGATGTATATTGGTGCGTTATAGTCGGCATACCAGAGGGGGAGGAGAGCCAACTCTCTCCCGATAAGTTGCGCTGCCGGAGGCGGGGTGTAGTTCTCTCCGCCAAATGCTATGGCCAAATCGTTTTCGGGATTGAACAGGTAAAGGTTCACGTCGCACGGTTTTTAGGAGGCAAATATAGCGAAAGGTGTGTGCAGAGGCAAATGAAAACTGAGTTTTGAAATTTGATTTAGTCGAATCGCTGGTTAAATTACTCTGGACATGGAGGCCGGAGAGAGTGATATAAAGAATTTGCTTGTTTTGTGTATAACCGGTATTTTATAAATTGAAGAGATGTCGGGGGGATAGAAAACCGCACTTATTTGATTATATGCAGGGGTATGTCTCATAATTCCCTTTTTGGAGGGCATAAGAGTTGAAGTTGCGACTTGTTTTTGGGGGCAGAGCAAAATGCCACGAATGTGGAGTTGTAGATGTTAGATTTTGTTCAATATTGTATGTTTCTGAATAAATTATAAAAAAATATATGTGTTATGGTTGCAATTTGTAAAAACAATATTGTATATTTGTATGATGTAAAGTTTCGATAGTGCGGAGTCAAGGCTGTTTTCCTCCTTGGGGCTGTCTGTTGTCGGGAGGCGGTGTGAAACCCGAATTGCATGTCGAAACTAAATAAACTAAAATAGAATAGCTATGAGAAAAATTACTACTGCTGTTTCTCTTTTCTGTTGTTTTTCGATGGGGTGGGCGCAGTCTGTCCCTCCATGCACGTTGGAAATAACCGATGCCGAAGCCTTTGGCGAGTGGACTGTTATCGACGCTAATAGCGATGTCAGTCCCAATACATGGATATATAACGATGCCGACGCCTTGTATCCGCAGGATATGAGCAATGCGGCCGACGACTGGATTGTTTCGCCAGCGGTTTCCCTCGAAGCGGGGAAAGCCTACGAAGTATCGGCTTATGTGAAGCACGATGGTTATATGTTTGATGAACAACGGATAGAGTTGAAAGTGGGTAATGCTCCTACCGTAGAGGCGATGACTGCCGAAATTTTCCGTAACGAATCATTCAGTAGTTTTTTGTATTCCGAGGAATCGGGCACATTCTCCCCGATAGAGAGCGGGGTGTATTATATAGGGCTCCATTGTTATAGCGCTTCCTGTATGGGCGATCTTTATTTCCAAAAGATTGTTATCGAGGAGGCTGCCGTTTATCCGGCTCAGGTATCCGACCTTTCTGCCTCGGCGGGAGAAAAAGGTGTGCTTGCGGCGACGCTTTCGTGGACATGGCCTTCGACCGACCATTTGGGCGGCTCCTTGTCGAATCTGTCGGGGGCGAAGATATACCGAGAGTCCGATTTGATTGCCACGCTCGACACGGCAACCGTGGGCGGAAAGGCTGTGTGGACCGATAGCGGTATCGAGGAGGCCGGCAAATATACCTATGAGGTGGTTGCCTACAATACTTTTGGCGATGCCCAAGGTGCTGCGGCTTCCGTTACTTCGTCGTGGGTTGGCAACGATACGCCCGCGGCGGTGACCGAATTGACGGCGACAGCCGATGGCGAGACGGTACGACTCACGTTTACGCCGCCGACGGAAGGAGAGAATGGTGGATATATCGATGTCGATGCGCTCTCCTATGAAATCGAACGCACGCCGGGCGGCATTCTCGAAGAGAGTTTCTCGGGCGCACTGCCTTATGTCGACAATATTACCGAGCTGGGTAGTTATGTCTACACGGTGACCGCTTTGTTTAATGGAGAACGGGGCGAATCGGCCGAATCGAACAAAGTCGTGGCGGGTGGCGCAGTGGATGTGCCGTATAGCGAGAGTTTCGACACCGAGTCGTCGCTCGACTTGTTTACGATTATCAATGCCAATCATGATGGCTCGACATGGAAGTATTACTCATCAGAGAAATCGGTACAGTTCTGGGGTGGCGATGATGCCAATGAGTGGCTTATCCTGCCCAAACTGAATTTGGTAGCCGGGAAGAATTATAAGTTGCTGTTCAAAACCGGGCTTGAAAACGCGGCGACGGAGAAGCATTATAAGGATTTGCGAGTAACCATTGGCCAAGCCGCCACAGCCGAGGCTCAAACCACGCAATTGTTCCAAGAAACGATTCAATCGGCTTTGATGGACGAGAAAGAGGTTGTCTTTTCGGTGCCCGAGTCGGGAGGATATTATATCGGATTCCATTGTTATGGGAATACCAGTTACTACGCTATTTTCATCGACGACATATCGGTCGATGAAACCGAAGTCGTTCCGGCGGAGGTTTCCGATCTTGCGGTGATTCCCGGAGAAAAAGGGGCGTTGTCGGCCGAAGTTACATGGACCAACCCGTCGCTTTCGGCGGCAGGTACACCATTGCCGGCGTTGACCAAGGTGGAATTGTACCGGGGCGAAGAACTCATCTATACTCACGACGCTCCTGAATTGGGCGGCTCGGAGCGAGTGTCCGACGAGAATATTCCCGCGGCGGGCAAGTATGAGTATAAGGTCGTGGGCTATACCGACGGTAATGCCGGCAAAGCCGCAGTTGTGGAGTCGTCGTGGATAGGAAACGATACACCTCGGGCGGTGACCAATGTGGTTTTATCCACGGTAGAAGGAAAGCCCCAACTCACGTTTAGGGCTCCGGCAGGAGGTGTGAACGACGGTTATATCGATATTGAAGGGTTGAGATACCGGATTGTGCGCAACCCGGGAGAAGAAGTGTTGACCGAAAATCTGGCTGACACGGTTTATATCGATGAGGACGAACTTGCGTTGGCTATGTACAGTTACACGGTAACTGCCCTGTGTGGCGAGTTGGAGAGCGAGGTCGTCGTCTCGAATGCGATGAAATTTGGCGAGGCGTTATCTCTGCCCTATGAGACCGAAATGGAGACATCGGCCGAGATGGATTTGTGGACTGTTGTCGATGCCAATAAAGATGGCCGGAGTTGGGAGTATGACGAGGACGACCACGAAATGGCCTATACGGCCTATTTTGCCGCCGACGATTGGTTGTTCACGCCGCCGTTCAAGGCCACCGAAGGTTCGCACACGCTTTCGTTCCGAGTTCGGGCGTATAGCTATCGTTATCCCGAGTCGATGGAAGTAACATTGAGTCGCGACACTGTGCCCGGTGAATCACAGCAGGTTATCGATTCGTATGCCGAGATAAATTCGGCATTGGCCGATTTGTACACGGTCGATTTCGAGGTGCCCTCGGAAGGTGTGTGGTATGTAGGATTCCATGTGACGACCGAAGATTCGTGGGGGCTGTATATAAGCGCATGCTCGATTATCAGCAATGTGATTTCGGGCATCGACGAAAAGCCTCTTGGCGGGAAACTCTATTTCGATCGAGACCGTGAGGCGCTGATATTGGGTGAGACCGGCGATGTGCAAGTGGTGAGCTCCGCGGGGACGACGGTGGTTGTTCGTCGACAGGCAAGCGGGCAGCTCGATTTGTCCCAACTCCCGGCAGGACTTTATATCGCCCGGTTCAGAACGGTCGGTGGAGAGACATATCAAGTGAAGTTTGTTAAATAAAAATAGGATATGAGCAGATTTATTTTGAACCTAATCTTAACTGCCGTGCTTTTGTCGGCTATGTCGATAAGCGCGCAGCAACCGGTGAACGAGCGCGTTCACGACAAGGTTGCGAATACAGAGGCTCCCCGTATCCAGTTTGCCGGGAAGCAGCAAAGTGCCAATCTGTTCCGTTCGCCGGCGGCAAGCGTGACGGCCGATTTCAGTTGCCAAAGCGCAGGTAGCGCCGTGACGGTGTGGGAAGAGGATTTTGACGACGGCGCCACGGGGTGGACCTTGGACAGTCCCGATGAGTTTTCGTGGAGTATGATCACGCAAACCGGCGACAGGGCTTTCTCGGTATATGACCCTGATGATGTGCAGTCGTTGTATATCGAAGGTCCGATAAGGATTTATGAACGGGGTATCGCCACAGCCACGAGTCCCGAGATTGAGGTACCGGCCAATGCCATGTTGAAAGGGTACATCGGGTTCACTCAAAATTATGACGATTATTGCCGCCTGCAAATATCGGTCTCGACCGATGCTTTTGTCACCTCGGAACAGCTTTGGAACAGTGGCGATGAAACGGGCGAAAAGCCGTGGCGTTGGCACGAATTTTCGGTTTCGTTGGAGAAGTATGCCGGGCAGACGGTACAAATCCGATTCACCTATGGCCCGGGGAAAGGCGATTCGCTGGGCGGTTATATGGGCGATTTTACCATCGACGGCTTGGTGTTGACCGGTGTGTCGGCGGTAGAGCAAGTCGAGGTCGCCACGGGCGAGGAAATCGCATTTGCCGATTTGTCCACAGGCTCGCCCACGGCATGGCAATGGTCGTTCCCGGGAGGGACACCGGCGACTTCGACCGAGCAGAATCCCCGAGTGTACTATACCCGTGACGGAGTTTACGATGTTACATTGACCGTAAGCAACGCCGACGGTAGCGACACCAAAACCCGTACCGAATTTGTGAAGGTAGTCGGCGCGGCTCCGGTAGCCCGCATATTGCCGCCCGCCACATTCCGGTATTACGACACGCGCTTGCCTATGGTTGCTCCGTTGGTAGGGGTGCAATACCGCGACAATTCGACCAATTATCCCACGTCGTGGGAATGGTCGTTCGATGGTGTCAGCCCCGAACCTTATGTCTTGACCACATCGCAAGAGCAAAATCCGGTGGTGGGTTACAATTACAGGCACAAACAGGGCGTGGCTCTCGAAGTGGCTAATGAGCACGGCGAATCGAGCGATACGATAGAGGTTTCGGTCGAGTATGACGGATTGATTACCAACTTCGAGCCGGGCGATGTAGCCACGACTTTCGATATGGAAGATTGGGGTACTTTCCCCGGGACGAATACGATAAACATCACGGCCTACGCCGAGAAGTTCTCCAAACCATCTCGTCCTATTCTTGTTTTCGGGGCTTATGTTTGTTTCGTAACCGCCTCGGCAACGAGTCTGACCGACCAGATAGCCGATGTGGGTGTGCATCTGTACACCAGTGAGAACGGTTTGCCGGGCAAGAAACTAGACTCGATGTGGTGGCGCGTGTTTGAATTGAATACTTCTTCGGGCGGATCGTTGGTGGCAACGGATTTTGAGTTCAATCCTACGGTAATCGACGATGAGTTTTTTATCGTGGTGGACGGTATTCCCGAGAAGAATGACAGTGTGGATGTGTCGTTTGCCATGGCCGGCTTCCGTGATCACGGCAATACGGCCTATATGTTGAAGGACGACGAGTGGATCGAGGTGAGCTCGTATTTCCCTGCGGGTGCCAATCACACTTCCTATGCAATATTCCCGTCGATAGTCCATTCGGTCATGTCGCCTCTGCCGGTCGATCGTGGTCCGTTGGTCGTGGGCAAAGAGGCCGGAATGAGCGAATATCCTTTCTTCTCGATATACGGCTATCAGACGCCTATCCGAAGCGATGCCGAATGGTGTCGGGTGGAAGGCCGTCCCAACGGGCTGACATTGGATACGCTACAGATTTCTTACGACAGGTTGCCCGACGGCATCGAGGAGCGTGTGGCCACATTGACGCTTACCGACAGCATTTCGACCTACGAAATTCAAGTGATCCAGAACATGAACGGAGCCAGTGCGATAACTCGTGTCGCCAGCGAGCGGGCTTCGATTTATCCTACAATCTTCGACAATGAGTTCACTGTGCGGGTTCCCGAGAATACCCATAGTATCTCGGTGTTGGACGGGAATGGCCGTGTGTTGTATCAACAACCGGTCGCGCCGGCAGCCCGTGAAGTGCGGGTCGACGCATCGGCTTGGACGCAGGGAACATACTTTGTCAGGGTGGTTCGGGAGAACGAGGCCACGGTGATTCGCGGCATGAAGAGGTAGTGTCGCTCACACAGATATAGCGATAGCCGAGTGTGGGGGAGATATTTCGAGAGAAGAGTTCCCCCACACTCGTTTTTTTAGGGAGTCAGAATTTTTTCAATTCGGTATAAAGCCGTTGTATGGGCAATCCCATTACATTGTAGTAACTGCCGTGCAGCCCGGTCACGCCTATATATCCTATCCATTCCTGCACGCCGTAGGCGCCGGCTTTGTCGAGAGGCCGGTAGGTCTCGACGTAGTAGTCGATTTCGTCGTCGTCGAGCGGAGCGAAATCGACCTCGGTCGAGACGGCGAAGGAGGTCTGTTTGTGCAGCGTAGTGAGCGTGACGCCGGTGATGACGGTATGAGTCTTGCCCGAGAGGGCCCACAGCATGGCTTTGGCGTCGGCCATATCGTGAGGCTTGCCGTAGACTTTCCCGTCGAGCCACACGATGGTGTCGGCGGTAATGAGCAGTGTGTCCTCTTTCATCAGATTCCGGTAGGCTGCTGCCTTTTCTTGTGAAATATAAAGGGGAATCTCTTCGCCCGAGAGGGAGGCGGGATACGATTCGTCCACTTCGGGAAGGGCTGTTACACGATATTCGATACCCAGCCCGGCCAGCAATTCGCGACGGCGTGGCGAGTTGCTGGCCAATAGAATTTCGTATTGTTTGAGATGCGACAGCATGTTTATGACTTTTTAGAGAATTACCACCCGAAGGCCGTTTTGTCGGCCATCCATTTGCCTTGTGCGCGCAGCACCTGCTCGATAATGTCGCGGCCGCAACCCTGTCCGCCGCAATAGGGCGAGATATAGCGGGCAATGTGTTTGATTTCGGGGGCGGCGTCGGCCGGGCAGGCGGGCAGTCCGGTCACTCGCATGACCTCGTAGTCGGGAATGTCGTCGCCCATGTACATCACCTCGTCGGCACTCAGGTTACACTCGGCAAGCCATTGCTCGAATATTTTGATTTTGACGGCGGCTCCCATATAGACGTGCGAGAGCCCCAAGCCCTCAAACCGTTTGCGCACCGCTACCGTGTTCCCACCGGTAATGATAGCGACGGGATAGCCCAGTTTGGCGGCCAGTTGCAGGGCATATCCGTCTTTGATGTTGATGACCCGCATGGGTTCACCCGAAGGGTGGAGTGGAATAGCGTTGGACGAAAGCACGCCGTCAACGTCGAAAGCAAAGGCTTTTATTCGAGAGAGGTCGAAATCGGTTCGGCTCATGGTTTAATCGTTTTTGGGGTTATGAGTTTCGTGAATGCTGCGGCTCATCAGGGTGTAAATATCCCGCATGAGTGGCTCGGAGAGCAGAGCTTTTTGTTTCTCTATGATGTTTTTGTCGTATCGGACAGCCGGTCCTGTTTGGGCTTCGGTCGGGGGCATTTGGGCTACTTTGGCCGCCGTCTCGCGAATGAGCGGCAACATCGATTCGAACGGAAGCCCGTGCTCTGCGAGGATTCGGTCGCATAGGGCATAGAGGTGGTTGGTGAAGTTGCAGGCAAATACGGCGGCTAAGTGGAGGTATTTGCGCTGTTCCGAATCGGCTCGATATACTTTGCCCGATACTTTGCCCGCCATGTCGCATAGCAGGAGGGCGTCGGCTTCGTTGTTCGCCTCGATAAAGACGGGGATTTCGTTGAAGTCGACCTCCCGCTCTTTGCTGAACGTCTGCATGGGATAGAGTACTCCATAGCGGTTTGTGAAGGGGCGGAACACCTCTTTGTCGACACTGCCTGCGGTGTGTACCCACAGCCCCCAGTTGGCGGGTATGCGGGGGAGCAACTCGGGCAGCGCCGAGTCTTTCACGGCAAAGACATATAAGTCGCCGTCGGCCGGCAAGTGGTCGATGACGGTCGTGTAGGGCACCCCGTTCAACCGTTCGCTCAACTGTCGAGCCGACTCCTCGGTGCGGCTGAACACACAGGCGGGTGTCACTCCTTTTTTGTGCAAGGCAACCGCCAGTTGTGTAGCCAAGTTGCCGGCTCCGATGAGAATGATTTTCATCTTGTTTTGTTCTTTACCATTTGCCAATGTGGACTTTCTCCCACATCATTTTCTCTTCGTCGAAGGGTTTGCGCTCTTCGTCTTTGTGCCCGATGGAGAGTATGCAGAGCACACCCATTGTCTCGGGGATACCCAGTATTTCGCGCACGATGTCCTCGGCCGGTTCGTCCATTGCCCCGAATCGTCCCCGCACTTGTATCCAGCAACTTCCCAGCCCGAGGTCGGAGGCTTGCAGCTGCATGAGTATGGCGGCGACCGAAGCGTCTTCGATCCATGTGTCGGTGCGGGTCATGTCGGCGGTGACCACGATAGCGAGAGCCGCTCCCTCGATAGGTTTGGCTCCTGCCGTTTTGCACTCGGCCAGCCGGGCCAACACCTCTTTATCTTCGACAGCGATAAATTCCCACGGGGTGCAGCGTTTCGACGAAGGGGCGAGTAGTCCCGCCTCGAGAATCATTTTCACGGCATCGGGCGAAAGCGTCTCTTGGGTATATTTGCGAATGCTTCGCCGATGTATCAACAAGTCGTGCAGACTATTCATAAGGATAATGTTTTTTACGGTTTGCCATAGCAAAGATACAAAACCTAATTCTTCTGTGGAATATGTGGGAACTTTTTTCAACACTTTTCGGGGTGGGGCATATACTGAACGGCGCTTTTTTGCGTTTAATAAATGTGCTTTCGACAAAAGGAGGCGCAGCGTGTATAGAACCCGATGAGATACAAGATATTACTTCTTTTTATCACGATAGGTGCGATGTGGCAGCTTGGCGCGCAGGGGCGTGTGAAGCTCACGGGGCGTGTGTATGACAGCGACAACCAGCCTATCGAATTGGCTACGGTGCGCGTGGCGGGGACGACTATGGGCACGATGACCGATTTGAAAGGAGAGTACCAGCTTTCTATCCCGGCAGGCGACTCTATCGTGGTGATTTATTCTTGTTTGGGCTATCGTGAGGAGCGGCGGCAATTGCTCAACTTGACGAAAGATGTCACGGTGTCGGTGCGGTTGAACAAAAATTCCAAACTATTGAGCGAGGTGGTGGTGGAGACTCACCGCCGGCAAACCAGCACGTTACAGACTATCGACACGAAGGATTTGAAACTGATGCCCGACGCTTCGGGCGGGAGTATCGAGGCGATGCTCACTACCTTTGCGGGAGTCAATTCGAGCAACGAGTTGAGTTCGCAATATTCGGTGCGAGGAGGTAACTTCGATGAGAATATTGTCTATATCAATGGAATAGAGGTGTATCGCCCCTTGACTGTCCGTTCGGGGCAACAAGAGGGATTGAGTATCATCAACCCCGATATGGTAGGCGCTGTAGGCTTTTCGTCGGGCGGGTTCTCGGCCGAGTATGGCGACAAGATGTCGTCGGTACTCGATATTATCTACAAGCACCCCGAGGCGTTCGAGGGGTCGGTGTCGGCCAGCTTTTTGGGGGCTTCGGCGTCGATAGGGCAGAGCACCAAGAAGTTTTCGCAACTTCACGGTTTGCGCTACAAGACCAACTCCACACTGTTGAGCTCGCTCGACACCAAAGGGGAGTATGAGCCTTCGTTCTTTGACTATCAAACCTATTTGACCTATAAATTCGCTCCCAAATGGGAGGCTTCGTTCTTGGGGAATATCTCCATTAACGATTATAAGTTTACCCCCCATGAGCGGAATACGTCATTCGGTACGGCAACCGACGCCAAACAGTTCAAGGTCTATTTCGACGGTTACGAGAAGGATAAATTCGAGACCTATTTCGGGGCGTTCTCGCTCAACTTTTTCCCCGATAAATATACCCAATGGGCATTGATGACTTCGGCTTTCGTGACCAACGAGTTGGTTACCTATGATATTGCCGGGCAGTACTGGCTCGACGATTTGGCCGATGGCGGCGATGGCGAGGCTTCGGAGAATACCGGTGCGTTGGGTGTGGGGACTTACCACGAGCATGCCCGTAACCGGTTGAGAGCGTCGGTGGTGGCTACCTCGTTGAAGGGTGCCACTAAGTTGGGGCAGAACGAATTGAAGTGGGGATTGACCCACCAGTATGAAAAGATATATGACCGGGTGCGAGAGTGGGAAATGCGCGATTCGGCCGGGTATTCCATGCCGCATACCGGGCAGTCGGTCGAGATGATTTATAACCTTTTCTCCAAACAAGATATGGAGAGCCATCGCTTCTCGGCCTATTTGCAAGACACCTATCGCCTGCGCACGCTGTGGGGGCGCTTTATTTTCACCGGTGGTGTGCGGGCTTCGTATTGGGGATTCAACAAAGAAACCCTCGTCAGCCCCCGCGCTTCGATTTCGTTTATCCCGGCGGCCAACGAGCAGATAACTGCCCGCATTGCCGGGGGACTGTATTACCAAGCCCCGTTTTACAAAGAGTTGCGCGACACGATATGCGATGCAAACAACAATTATGTGGTGCAGTTGAATCGCAATATCAAGTCACAACGCTCTATCCATGTGGTTTTGGGGGGTGACTATTCATTCCGGGCGCTGGATAGGCCGTTCAAATTTACGGCCGAACTTTATTACAAGAAACTCGACAACCTCATTCCCTACGAGGTGGATAACCTGAGGGTGTGGTATAGCGGGAAGAACGAGGCGAAAGGTTATGCCGCCGGGGTGGACTTGAAACTTTTCGGGCAATTTGTCCCCGGAGTCGATTCGTGGCTTACGTTCTCGCTCATGAAGACCCAAGAAGAGATCGGAGGTGTAAAGTTGCCTCGACCTACCGACCAGCGATACAGTGTGGGGCTTTATTTCCAAGATTATGTGCCCCGTTTTCCCAAATACAAATTCAGCCTGCGAGCCATTTTGGCCGACGGATTGCCGGTGGGGTCGCCTCGCAAAGGACGGCAGGCCGGTTATTTCAGGGCTCCGGCTTACAAGCGTATCGATATAGGAGCCTCCCGTATTTTGGTGGGAGGCGAGGACCGGCTCATGCAAAAGGGAATATTACGCCACTTGAAAAGCGTGTGGATAGGAATCGATGTGTTTAACCTCTTCGATATAAGCAATGTGAATTCCTACTATTGGGTGACCGACATTACCAATGCGCAATACGCTGTTCCCAATTACCTTACACGCAGGCAGATAAACTTGCGGCTCTCTATCGAATTTTAACCGGGCTATCTCAAACGAATATAGTAAATCAGGTCGGTGATTCCGTATAGCAGGGTTGCCGCCCCGAATGTAACGACCATGATTCGCTCGGTAGCCGAGAAGGGATTGACCAATATCTCGATGCCGATAAGGAGGATAATGACCGGCAACAGGTAGGAAACCCAGCCCGCTTTTCTTTTCAGATTCTTTTTCAGCGTGAGCAGGTAGAGAAGTTGGTAGACTCCGATTAAGATGAGTGCGCCGCCCAGCACATAGATAGTTATCCCGATATACCAGTTCGGCACCAGAATGAGGGAACAGCCAAACAGTAACATGAGCAGAGATAACACCGGGAAGGGCAGACTCTTTCGCTGTTCGCTCAACAGGTACACCAAGAGGGTGTATAAACTGGGAACTCCGATGAATATCCCGATGATGAGCAGAATCGTAGGCAGCGCCGCATGGGGATACAAAATGAGTAACAAGCCTACCGCGATGGAGGCGATGATACGGACGAGGGGATTTTGAAAAGCATTCATAATATTGTAACAGATTAATTGTTTATGTACTACTATAAGTCACAACAAAGGTAGTGAAAGCCGAGTTCAAAAAAGCCAAATTTATTTGAGATTTTTTGTCGAGGCGCCTCCTATCTTCTGAAAAGGTCACCAGATGAGAGCGAAATGTCATGTCGGCGAGATGCTGTTATTGTTTAGTGAGGTGGACGGGAGGAAGAAGCGTCGTCCGAGGAATAGGGAATATTTACTGGAAGATGCGGCTTGGCATAGAACAAAACGAAAACTTCGTTTTCATTTGTCTCTGCACTCACCTTTCATTATCTTTGTTCCCGCTGTGGAAAATTGCCGTTGAGTCGAGCTGGTAGTAACCGGGCACTCGTTTAGTGAGGACATGGCTCGATTGGCTTGTTTTTCGGGCGTTTTTTCGAAACCAATAGATGCTATGGCTGCACCGAAAAGACTTTTGGCTATCATAAATCCCATTTCGGGAACCAAAGATAAAGAGGAGTTGCCCGCCTTGATTGGCGAGGTGATAGACCCGTCGAAATATATTGTGGAGACCTGTTTCACGCAGTATGCCGGTCATGCCGCCGAGATGACCCGTAAGGCTGTGGAAGCCGGTGTCGATGTGGTTCTTTCGGTCGGAGGCGACGGCACATGCAACGAGATAGCCCGTGAATTGATCAATACACCCACCGTGTTGGCGATTGTTCCGGTAGGTTCGGGCAACGGACTGGCGCGCCACTTGGGCATCTCGATGGATGTGCGCAAGGCGCTTGAGATTGTCAACGACGGCGTGATTGCCGACCTCGACTATTGCACGGCTAACGACCGGCCTTTCTTCTGTACCTGCGGGGTAGGATTCGACGCATTGGTTAGCCTCAAATTCGCACAGGGGAAACGCCGGGGAAAACTTTCTTATGTAGCGAAGGCACTTACCGAATACCTCAAATATAAGTCGGAAACCTATCAAATCGAAATGCCCGACGGCACTGTCACCGAGAAGGCTTTCCTCATTGCCTGCGGCAATGCTTCGCAATATGGCAACAACGCTTATATCGCCCCCCACGCCAGTATGCAAGACGGCAAAATCGATGTCACGGTACTGATGCCTTTCACCCCGTTCGACACGGCCGGGCTGGCTTTGTTGCTCTTTACCAAGCATATCGATCAAGATACCAATATCAAGAGTTTTACTACCGAATCGCTCGTGATCAAGCGCGAGAAGCCCGGTGCCATGCACCTCGACGGCGAACCTATCGAGTTGGGGACACGCATCGACATTCGTTGTTTCAAAGGAGGTTTGCGAGCGCTCATTCCAGCCGAAGAGCCCAAACGCTCTATCATCGAGCCGTTTGCCTCGGTATTCTGGGAGTTTATCGAGACGGTTCGCCAAGAATTGAATATCTAAAAAGTTCCGGGAATTTTTATCGATTGTCGGCCAACTCGATGATTTCGAGGTCTTTAAATTCGCCTCGGTCGATGGCGAAGCGTACCAGCGTGCGTTTTTTGTGGAATCCATACAGCCCGGCTGCTCCCGGGTTGATATGCAGGCATTGAAGAGTCTTGTCGTAGAGAACTTTCAAAATATGCGAATGCCCCGAGATGAATAGTTTGGGAGGGTGTATGTAAATCTCGGGAATCACCTCGCGGGCATATTTACCGGGGTATCCGCCTATATGGGTTATCCACACATCGGCACCCTCGATGGTAAACCGCTGGTGTAGCGGATAGCGCAGGCGCAGCTCGTGGCCGTCGATATTCCCATATACCGCCCGGAACGGTTTCAAAGCCTCGAAGCGGTCGGCCAGTTCGACCGATCCGATGTCGCCGGCGTGCCAAATCTCGTCGCACTCGGCGAAATATTTTTCGTAGCGATCGTCCCACCAAGCGTGCGTGTCGGACAACAGTCCTATTTTTACCATGATATTTTTCTATTTTATATGGGGTAAAAATACGGCAATAATTTGTAAAGTCGAAAAAAAACATCTACATTTGTCCCCATAATAAAAAAGAACATCTGCGGTAGTAGCTCAGTTGGTAGAGCATCAGCTTCCCAAGCTGAGGGTCGCGAGTTCGAGTCTCGTTTGCCGCTCATAACCAAGAGGGTGACCCAAAAGTCAAAGACTTTCAAGGGTCATCCTTTTTTGTTTGGATTACGCCAGATGGTCACAATGAGAGAATGAATGCGTGAGAGTGAGTGTGGAGGGGAGAAAAAATTAAGAGGCCGACCCAAAAGAGATTTTGGGCGGTCTCTTGTTTATCTTTCGGGTCAGGCTTTTGGAATGAAAAATAAGTTTTAAGATTACATTTTCGTGATATTTTTCATTCCTCTTTGCAGGGTAAATATTTTCTTGATAACTTGCACTATATTTCTTTTAAGTATAACAATAAAAGATTATTTTAGCAGATTCGAAAAGGTATAGGTTCTTGATATAGAATTTATTCCGGTTTTTTTGATGTAAAAAATAGAGGTTAGGCGATTATAGATGGAATATTTAGGCAAGGCAGATGCGTTTTCGTCCTTTAACGAAATCTACCAAAAGTATAGAGAACCGTTTACAAAATTGGCAATATCTTATGTAGGAGATAGAAGTATTGCCGAAGATTTTGTAACAGACTCTTTTATAGCTTATTGGGAAAATCGGAACAAATTACCTTCCAATGCGAATGTTCCGGCCTATATATTAGTTTCGCTTAAAAACAAGTGTTTGACTTATTTAACCCGACTTCGTAAGGAGCAGGAGGTTATCGATTCTATAAAGAGCCAGTATCAATGGGAGCTGGATTTTCAAATCGCTTCGTTGGAGGCTTGTGATCCTCAGGAAATATTTTCCGAGGAAGTTTGGCAATTGGTGAATGATGCTATTCGGTCGCTCCCAGAAAAAACGAAAGAAATTTTTTTATTGAGCCGTATGGAGTATCTCACGAATCGAGAAATTGCCGAGCAACTCAATGTTTCTATTAAAACAGTGGAATTTCATGTGGGAAAGGCTTTGAAGGTGATGCGTGTGGCCTTGAAAGATTATTTGCCTGTTTTTTTTCTTCTCTTTATAAAATAATTGGTTTTTTCGTTAGGGTATATTTATACTCGTTAGTTATATATGCGTAAAGGGTAAATTTATGGATAGAGAATTACTATATCGTTTTTTTAACGGAACAGCCTCCGAATCGGAACGGATAAGCATACGGAAGTGGGCCGAAGCGGCTCCTGAGAATATGCAAGAATTGTTGAAGGAACGTAAACTATATACGGCAATTATACTGACTGGGGAGAGGGAAGCCTTTACCTCCTCGAAAGCTCCGGTTGGGTATAAACGATCTTATTTTGTTCGATGGGGGCAATATGCCGCGGTTTTCCTCTGTGCCGTTTTGCTCACATGGTTTGTTTCGAATCGCATGGATAGGGCTTCGTCGATAATGCAAATCGAGGTTCCTTTGGGACAATATATGAATTTGACTTTGGCCGATGGCACTAATGTCTACCTCAATTCGGGAACGGTTTTTAAATATCCGACAGCGTTTACCGGAAAAGAGCGCAAGGTAGAGATTGACGGAGAGGGATTTTTCAAGGTTACCCATCAAGAGAACGATGTCCCGTTTATCGTGAAAACCTCTAAGGGAAATGTGCGGGTATTGGGTACAAAATTCAATGTCGAAGCATATAAAGAAAAAGATCAATTTGAAACCTCTTTGATTGAAGGGAAAGTAGAAGTGATTGCCGGAGATGAACGGGTAATATTGAACCCGAATGAAAAAGTCCTGCTCGTTAATGGCAAGTTAGAAAAAGAGTCTTTATACGATTCCAGCTGTTATAGTTGGACCAGCGGCATTATTGAATTTAATAATATCCGATTCGAAGACCTGATGGGTGAATTTGAGAAAATATATGGAGTTCGTATTGTTATAAACAATGCCGATTTGAAAGATAATCTTTGCTTGGGTAAGTTCCGGCGTATGGATGGATTGGATTATGCTTTACAAGTGTTGCAGGTAGATATTCCTTTTGAATTTCAACACGATTTTGAGACAAAAACCTTTTATATTAACTAAAAATACCGATACAATACCATGGGAAAAACATAGCTGCATAAAAAACGGGAATACCGAACCGTCGCCAAACATATCGATATTCCCTCGAAAGAATTAACACAATTGTATTAATCTTAAAACACACAAATATATGAAAAAGAAATTGATGTCGGAGGGTGTTTATCCTTCAAATTCAATATTATTAAGATTTATGAAAACCACACGTTTCCTATTCCTGTTGGGTATATTGAATGTATGTGCGTTTAATGTCTATTCTCAAAATGCCCGTGTAACTATGAATCACACGAATACGCCTCTTCGAATTATCCTTAACGACATAGAGTCGCAAACCAGTTATCTGTTTGTGATTATTAACTCTCAAGTCGATACTCAAAAGGCATATTCCATCAATGTCGAGTCGAAACCGGTATCTGCCGTATTGGACAAGTTGTTCGAGGGAGAGAACATCAATTATAAAATGCAAGGGAATCATATTGTACTCTCTCGTGAAACTCAGCAGAACAAACAAAAAGGTAAACGAACATTGACCGGTTATATCAAAGACAACTCGGGCGAACCCCTTGTTGGAGCCAGCATTCATGTGAAAGGGACCCAGCAAGGAACCGTAACCGACTTGAACGGCTATTTTCATATCGAAGGCGATTATGATGAAAACACCGTGTTGAGTATCCGTTATGTAGGAATGGAAAGCAAAGATATAGCTATTGCCGATAAGAACAGTTTCGATATTATTTTGGCCGATGGTACACAACAACTCGACGATGTGGTTGTGGTGGGATATGGAACTCAAAAAAAGATAAATTTGAGTGGCGCTGTCGAAGCCGTATCGGGTACGGTACTCGAAAACCGCTCGGTCAACAACGTGGGTACGATGTTGCAAGGGTTGGTACCTAACTTGAATATTTCTCTTGACGGAGGGCAGATAAACCATACTCCGAGTTTTAATATTCGAGGAGCAACGACCATTACCAATGGTGGTGCACCGTTGATTTTGGTAGATGGGATACCTATGGAGGAAGCTGAATTTTCGCGCATGAATAGTGCCGACATCGAGAGCATTTCGGTGTTGAAGGATGCTTCTTCGGCAGCTATTTACGGTGCTCGGGCCGCATTTGGCGTTATTCTTGTAACTACAAAAAAAGGAAAAGACGGGAAAGTAAAATTTACATTCAACAATACGGTAAACGTACGGACTTTGGGACGTATGCCCGAGGTGGTGAAAGACCCTTATATACAAGCTTCGTACAAAGATATTATGGGAGCACCGTGGTACGACCTCTACACCGAAGAAGAATTGGAATATGCCCGACAACGCTCGCTCGATCCTTCGCTTTCGCCGGTGATGATCGACCCTACCGATCCTAACCGCTATACCTATTTGGGTGCTACCGATTGGTTTCACGAATTGTATAACGATACGGGACTATCCCATTCGCACTCTATCGGTATGTCGGGAGCAACGGAAAAGACTTCGTATTATTTGGGTGGTGAATATTTTGGAGAGAGCGGTATGCTCAAATATAATACCGACCAATATAATAGATATAATTTGCGGAGTAATGTCACCTATCAAGTGACGGACTGGTTGTCTATTTCGAACAATACTTCGATGACCTATTACACCTACAAGGCTCCGTCGTCGCTCGATTGCGGTTGGTTATACAAGGAGGTACACAATGCCAATGCGTTAACGATACCCAAGAATCCCGATGGGAGTTGGACCGAGAGCGGAGCCAAATATATTGCCGGCACAGAAATGGGTGGAGAAAGTGAATACGAAGAATTATTGGCTCAAACGCAAATATCTTTTGACATTCAATTGATTAAAAATGTGTGGTCGGTAAAAGGCGATTTTGCCGCCAAGTTTTGGAACAAGCATAAAAACTATTGGGAGTCGGACAAAGACTTTGTTTACAGAGATGGTCCCGAAAGCGAACCAAAGGAATTGGGGTGGAGCGATTTTGCGCGTACCGAGCATGATAATTCCCGGTTTACTCTGTTCAACATATATACCAATTTCAATAAGAAATTCGGGAAGCACGAATTGGGGGTAACGGTAGGTTTTGAACAACAGTCCGAGTCGGCCCAATATTTCACGGGAGAGCGCGATGGCCTTATCAGTAATTCGGCTCCCAGTATCGGGGTGGCTTCGGGTGAAAATAAATCGTTGACCGACAGCCGTTACAGTTGGGCAACACGAAGCGGTTTTTATCGGTTGAATTATATTTTCAACGACAAATATATTTTTGAGGCCAATGGCCGTTATGACGGAACTTCCCGTTTCCAAAGAGATCATCGATTCGGTTTCTTTCCGTCGTTTTCGGCAGCGTGGGTAATCTCGAATGAGAAATTTTATCAAGGAATAAAAGATGTCATGAATACGGCCAAGTTGCGTGCTTCGTATGGTTGGCTGGGAAATCAGAATGTGGGTTATTACGAGTATATCTCGAATATGACATTCTATGAATGCGACTATTTGGTCAATGGGAAAAAGCCTATCGGAGTAGGGTCTCCCAACTTAATTTCCGATGATTTGACATGGGAAAAGGTGAATACCATCGATGTGGGTGTCGATCTGGCTTTTTTTAGCAACCGTTTGACTTTCAGTGGCGATGTCTATCGCAGGAATACGAAAGATATGCTTACCCCCGGTAAAACGCTTCCGGGTGTTTTGGGAGTTACTTCGCCTCGTCAAAATGCAGCCGACTTGAAAACCGAAGGTTGGGAAATCTCCATCGGCTGGCAGGATAATTTTATGTTGGCATCGAAACCTTTCCGTTATTCGGTGAAGTTTAACCTTTCCGATTCGTATGCCGAGATTACCAAGTTTAATAACGAGACGGGGACTTTGGACGATTACTATCCCGGATGGCGTATCGGCGATATTTGGGGATTGACTACCGAAGGGTTCTTCCAAAGCGAGGAGGATATTAAGAACCATGCCGACCAATGGGAGGTAACGGCCTATCCCGGCGACCGTCCGTTGGCACCCGGCGATTTGAAATACAAGGATTTGAATAACGATGGATATGTCAATAGAGGAAAATGGACGATCGACGATCATGGCGATTATTCGATTATCGGTAACAGCAATGCGCGCTATTGTTATGGTGCCGATATAAATGCCGAATGGAATGGATTCGATTTGAGAATATTGCTTCAAGGTGTAGGCAAGAAAGATTGGTATCCCAATGTGTTTACTTTCTTTGGAATCTATCGTGCTCCGTGGTCCGATGTATATACCAATAACCTCGACCATTGGACTCCTGAAAATCCCGACGGTTATTTTCCCCGTCTGAAATCCTATACCGCCGAGACTGCCGGTGATATGAGTATTCCGCAAACCCGATATTTGCAAGATGCCTCGTATATGAGAATCAAGAATATTACTTTCGGATATACATTGCCCCAGACAATTACCCGTAAGATAAAAATAGAGCAGGTGCGATTCTATTTCAGTGGGGATAATGTAGCCGAGATAACCAAACTTTGCAAGAATGTCGACCCCGAAGGATTAGGGTTGGTACACCCCATGCAGCGGGTATTTTCGTTCGGTTTGAATCTTAATTTCTAAAACGCATGGATTATGAAAACAAGAATATTGTATATAACTATTATAATTGCAAGTTTGTGTGGTTGTAACGATTCGTTTTTGGATCGTCTCCCCGAGACTTCGCTTGTTACGGAGAATTTCTTTAACTCGCCTTCCGATTTGGAACTGTTTGTCAACAAATTGTATTTGAGTGAGTCGCCTAAATATTGGGATCCGGGGACCGATAATGTCGTAGCCTCGGAAAAAGATGAAATGTTGGATTTGATTCATGGGAATATCACACCGGCTACCGTTGGTGGTTGGGACTGGGGCCAGATAAGGGAATTGAATTATTTCCTCGATAATGCCGGTAAAGCCGAGGGTGACCAAGAACTTATCAACCATTACATCGGTATCGTGCGTATGTTGCGCGGTCGGGAATATTACGAAATGGTAAAACGGTATAGCGATGTGCCGTGGTATGACCACGCTTTGAAAGATACCGAGATCGACGAACTTTACAAGCCACAGGATTCTCGTACGTATGTGGTCGAAAAAATCATGGAGGATTTGGATTTTGGTACGAAGAATATTATGACCGATCTCGAAAATCGTACGGTCTATAATCGTTGGTATGCCTATGGATTACTCGCTCGCATAGCTTTGCACGAAGGTACGTTTAGAAAATATCATACCGAGTTGGGATTGGAAAATACGGCCGATGACTTTCTCAAAATAGCTGTTACAGCTTGCGAAGCGGTTATGGAGAATACGACCGACTTTGAAATTTACGATACCGACGGACCAGACGATTCGTATCGCAATCTCTTTATCAGTACCAATTTAAGTAAATGTAAAGAGATAATTCTATTTAAGGATTATGACTATGATGCCCAAATAAAGCATTATGCTTCGAATCATGTTTTTTCTTATACGACCAATTTGAGCCGTGCATTGATGGAAAATTATTTGGTCAAGAAAGACGGTAAGGCTATGCCTTTTTCTTCGGTGGAGAATTACCAGACAAAAACTTTTATGGAGACTTTTGCCGATAGAGATCCCCGATATGCACAGACTTTCATGTATCCCGGTTATATTCGTCCGGGCGATGTTCAGCCTTTTATTCCCAATATGAACTTGGGCGGTTATCCGCAGATAAAATTTGTGTCGAAAGATGCCCAACAGATTATGCCGGGGACATCGTATAACGATTTGCCTTTGATGCGTTTGGCCGAAATTTTGCTTATCTATGCCGAGGCAAAAGCAGAATTAGGTACCTTGAATCAAGAAGATTTGGAGAAATCGGTCAATAAATTGAGGGACCGGGTAGATATGCCGCACATGGTATTGTCCGAACTCACGACCGATCCGGTTTTGGAACAGCAATATCCCAATGTAACGGGAGGCATGAAAAATGCGATTCTCGAAATCCGTCGGGAAAGGCGGGTAGAGTTGGCTTGCGAGGGATTCCGCAAGGACGATGTGTTGAGGTGGAGAGTGGGCACTTTGCTCGAAATGCCGCAAGGAGCTTATATCCCCGAAATCAATACGGTGTTCGATGTTACGGGCGATGGTGTTGCCGATGTGGGAATTTTCTTGAACAGTGCAGCGGTAAAGCCTATTTATAAAAAGAAAATATGCTATTATCTTGAAGATGAAAATGGCGAGAAAACCAGTATTTCTCTTTCTGAAGGAGATCATGGTTATATTATTCTAACGAATGATTTGACCAGTCCGAAGAAATTTATCGAACCGAAATATTATTATTTCCCCATACCTCAGGGAGAGCGTGTTACAAATCCGAATTTACGCGAAACAAATTTTTGGTAAACATCTGATTCCTAATTAATATCGCCCTTCTTCATTCGAATTTCGTTTCGAAGTGAAGCCACGATTATACTCTGTTGTGGGAATGGCTATTGGGTCATTCAAGGGGGATTATCATTAAAAAAAGAGCGATTATGAGATATTTATTTCCTTTTATACTGGGAATTTTCACGTTTGCACTTAGTGCGAAAGAGGTCTCTGTCACCTTTGACGATCCTGCCGATTTTTATGAGAAATATCGTTTCTCCGAGGGGATAGAGGGGAAAGCAATGGATTTGGGAGCCGATGCATATCATCGTAATCCCATTACAGTAGGGCAAATCGATTCGCTCGATATGTGCCACTCTTTCTCGCTGAGTATTTGGGTGAAATCGGATAGCAAAAAATTGGGCGACAAGGTCATCGTTTCTAACAAACGGTCGTATGAGATGAAGGATGCCGGGATTATGCTATCGACACAGGCTAACGGTTCTTGGAGTGTATATTTTACCGATGGGAAAAATTGGCAGTGGGATTACAAGCCAACCGTAGAACGGCAGCCCATTAATGATGGGAAGTGGCATTTTCTTGCAATTACGCATTTTGCCGAGAAAGAAGAGATGAAAATGTATTACGACGGACAAAATGTAGCAACCTATTGTACCAATGGCAATGTCAATTTGGCCACAGGAAATCTGTTGTATATAGGCAATCATATCGACGACCAATGGCACAGTTTCGAAGGGCTGTTGGATCGGTTTACATTTGTCGACCGCGTGAAAAGCAGTGACGAGATTGCCGATGAGTACACTCGTTTTACCGGAATTAAGCATGAAGAACATTTGCCCAAGTTTACCCCGGAGATAAATTTGATGGCTTTCAATATTTATCATGGAGGTCATGAATTGGGCGAACAGGTTGGTGTGAATCGTGTTGTGGAAGTAATCAAGGAATCGGGAGCCGATATTATCGGTATGATCGAAACCTATGGGGCAGGCCCCGAGATTGCCGATGCATTGGGGTATTATTTCTATTTACGGAGTTCCAATCTTTCTATCATGAGCAAGTATCCCATTGAGCAGACTTGGGATATGTTCCAGCCCTTCAATACGTGTGCGGCGACTATAAGGATAAGCCAAACACAAACAATCAATTATGTCAATTTGTGGCTCGACTATCGTCCCATTACCGACGAGCAAGTCAAAGCCCGCCTGTCGGTCGAGGAGATAGAGGCACAGGAGTTACCTACGCGTTATCGCGAACTGAACGCCATATTGGACGATATGCAACCTTTTTTCGAACAAAGAGATGTCCCTATTTTCGTCTCGGGAGATTTCAATAGCGGCTCTCATTTGGATTGGACCGAAGAAGCCAAACATCTGTTCGAAGGGTATGTGTTGAAGTGGCCGACCAGTGTCTTGATGGAACAAAAAGGTTTCAAAGATTCGTATCGTGAACTCTATCCCGATCCGGTGAAATACCCTTGCCTCACATGGTCTACCATGTCCAAACTGGATATTCAGTATCGTATCGATTTCATCTATTATTTAGGCGATAAGGTAAAAGCCGTCCGCTCCGAGATGCTCGATAAGCATCCTGTACGCTTCCCCTCGGATCATGCGGCCATGATAACCACATTCAAGTTTAAGAAATGAAAACGATAAGATTGAAATATTTGACCTTGTTGGTAATAGCTGCTGCCTCTCTGCTGTGTGGAGGAAGCACGTTTGCCGCAATACTGCCTTATCCCAATCAGATAGAATGGAGACCGGGCGTGTTTCGGATAAGTGAAGATTTGCGGGTCTATTGCGACTCTTTTTTCAAGAACGAGGCTCAAAAGGTAATGGATAAATTGAGCGAAGAAACCGGTTTGACCTATCGGTTTGTCGATAAGAAGGACGCCGATATCTTGGCCTCTTTTTCGGAAAATGTAAAGCCCGAAGGTTATACCCTTGAAATAAGCGAAAGTGAGGTGAATGTGGGGGCTTCTACTCAGGCCGGATTGTTCTATGCCGCTGAAACTTTGAAGCAGCTAATTCAGCGAGCAAATGGTGATTGTTGCATACCGTGTGTATATATCTGCGATTTCCCGGCTTTTTCTTGGCGTGGTTTCTTGTTGGACGAGGCTCGTAATTTTCAAGGGAAAGCAGAAGTAAAAAAGTTGCTCGACGAGATGGCTGCCTTGAAAATGAATCTATTTCATTGGCACTTGACCGATGATCAAGGTTGGCGGATAGAGATTAAAAAATATCCTTTGCTTACCGAGGTGGGAGGCCGGCGGGATTCCACGCAACTGAACTGGTATGAAAGCTGCGTATATGACGGGAAGCCGGTGAGCGGCTATTATACCCAGCAAGATATTCGTGAAATTATCGCTTATGCTGCCGACCGTCACATTACGATTGTTCCCGAAATTGAGTTTCCCGGTCATGCTTCTGCCGCTATTGCAGCCTATCCGTGGTTGGGTTGCCGCGGGAAAGAAATTTCGGTGCCTTGCAGTTATGGTGTGTTTTCGTCGGTATTCAATATTGCCGATGTGCGGGTACAAACTTTCATTCGTGATGTATTGGACGAGGTTTCGGACCTTTTTCCCTCGGAAGTTATCCATATCGGAGGCGATGAGGTAAAATATGACGAGTGGCAAAACTCCGAGACGATAAGGCAGTTTATGAAAGACGAACATCTTTTGTCGCCGGCCGAATTGCAAATTTGGTTTGCCAACTATCTGTCGTCCTATTTGAGCCGAAAAGGGAAAGTGATGATGGGTTGGAACGATATTACCGGTGATAAAATACACGCTTTCCAACCGGAGTGCAAAGTAGAGAGCCGACTCGATACTCGCAACACGATTGTACAATTTTGGCAGGGAAATCCCGAAATTTTGGGAAAAACTCTCGAACGGGGATTTAAGGTTGTAAATAGTCAGTGCGACTATACCTATTTGAATTACAACTACGACAAAATTGTTCCCGGCCTTGAATATGGCCATACGCCTATCCCTATGGAAAAGGCCTACTCTTTTTCTCCTGTTCCGCAAGGATTGGAGTGTAGGCCTGAGCTGGTATTGGGATTGACTTGTGCCATGTGGGGCGAATGGATTAATCGTCCCGAGATTATGTATCGAATGGTCTATCCTCAAATCGCGGCTTATGCCGAGGTGGGTTGGACATTGAACGAAAATAAAGACTTCGACAGATTCCTAATTTCTTTGAATGATTTCAAAGAGCGATGGCGCTCTGCCGGATATATTCAATAATTATAAAATTTATGTTTCATTAAAAAAATCAATTATTATGAAAAAGTTAACTGTACTTTTGGTGTGTGTGGCTGCCTCGTTTGCTCAAATGTGGTCACAAGTTACGATCTCTTTGGAAAATTTTCATATTCAAAGGGGTGAGGATATTGTAGTTTCTTATAGCAATGGTGCTGGGAATGACAAAGATTATATAGGAATTGCTCCTCTCGGACAGCTAATTACCGGTATACCGGGTGGATATACGACGACTTATGCCTATTTGGACAACCCGGGGGCGAAAGAGGGTATCTGTACCATTCCGGCCAATAATATGGGCGCTACGGGTGACGGATATTATTGGGCTGTATATTTGCTGAACGATGCTTATGATGCGGCTTCGGAGTATATTCCTTTTTATTATGGAGAATCTGCTCCTCAGAATGAGAGCCCTGTTTTGACGGTTGATGAGTGCACGGTGGATTATACGACAATCACTTTTACCGATAACGAACTTTGGAGAATGTTGATAAAAGAGATAAATGTCGATGGTGAAGTACTTAGTCCCGATGACTATGCCATAGAAGCAGGAGCCTTGTATGTGTTGAAAGATTTGACTTCTGCCGGTTCGCTTACGATTATTGCATGGGATCACTCCGATGCAACCGTTCAATTAGGCAATAGTTCTTCGATTGATGAAGCGAGCATTCTGAACGGTATACGTTTCTATAATAACGTGTTATATGTTGCCAACGGGCAATCGGCAATTCAATCGGTTTCTGTATTCTCTTTGACAGGCGCATTGTCGGCAACTTATCCTGTTGGTATGGGCGAAAACACTATCGATTTGAACCACTTGAATGGCGGTGTTTATATCGTTAAGGTCAATGGAGCCGTGGCTACCAACGCTATCAAGATTGTTGTTAAACATTAAACTCTTGTGATATACTGCCGATAGAAATATCGGCAGTATATAAAATATCGATTATGAAAAAGGCCTTTATCCTCATATTGAATATTAGTTTTTGTCTCAATCTTTTGTCACAATCTTTTCAACCCGAATTTTCGGTTGCTGGATTTTTCCCGATGAAAGATTCGGGGAGAGAGGTGTATTCGCTGAATCCGTCGTGGCGGTTTTGCAAAGGTGATATTGCGGCCGCCGAGAGGAAAGATTTTGATGATTCGAATTGGGCACGGGTATCGCTTCCTCATAGTGTAGATACGTTGCCCACCGAGGCCAGCGGGTGCGTCAATTATCAAGGTATATGTTGGTATAGAAAACATTTCGAGATATCTCCGTCCCTTTTGGGGAAGAAATTATTCCTTTATTTCGAAGCCATTATGGGTGAGGCCCACGTTTGGGTCAATGGAGAATTGTGCGCTGTTCATTATGGCGGTTATTTGCCTGTAATTATCGATATTACCGATAAATTGGAAGAAGAAAATGTCATAGCTGTTTGTGCCGATAATTCCAACAACCCGTTGTATCCGCCGGGTAAGCCCCAAGAGTTTCTCGACTTTACCTATTCGGGAGGGATTTATCGCGATTGCTGGCTTATCGCCCATAACCGGATTTATATTACCGACGACAATTATGCGTCGGAAGTTGCTGGCGGAGGGACTTTTGTCTCTTATGACCGGGTTTCGGAGGAGTTGGCCGATTTGAACCTTCGATTGCAATTAAAGAACGAGACAAATACCCCTTTTAGAGGAGAAACCCATATTACATTGTACTCCCCGGCGGGAAAAATTATAAGTCAAAAAATATCTTCTATCCGCATATTACCGGGCAAAACAAAAGATTACTCGACCCGAATCGAAGTTAAAAAGCCACAACTATGGTATCCCTCGTCTCCGTCTCTGTATCAGTTGTATATCGAGGTTAAAGATCGAACCGGTAAAACGATAGATGGGTATCGCAAGAAAATAGGTATACGAAGTATTGAATTTAAAGGGAAGGAGGGATTATGGATAAACGGGAAACCCTATCCGCATCCGTTAATGGGGGTGAATCGGCATCAAGATTTTGCCGTAGTAGGGAATGCAATGACTAATAATTTGCATTGGCGCGATGCAAGGAAAATTAAAGATTTGGGGTTGGAGATTGTTCGAAATGCCCATTATCCGCAAGACCCGGCCTTTATGGATGCTTGTGATGCGTTGGGGCTTTTTGTCATAGAGAACACGCCGGGATGGCAGTTTTGGAATGATGATCCCATTTTTCAGTCGCGAGTTTTCGACGATATTCGGAATATTATTCGCCGAGATCGGAGCCGCCCCTCGGTTTTCCTTTGGGAACCGATATTGAATGAAACATGGTATCCCGAATCTTTTGTCGATAGCGTGGTGCGAATTGTTGCCGAAGAGTATCCATATCCCTATTCGCACATTGTGAGCGATTCTGAGGCACGAGGAGCATCTAATTTTTCGGTGCTATATGCTCATCCGGCGAATGGCGATACCGATATAGCCATTAAAAAAGCAGATCCCGAGGTCTCTTATTTTACACGAGAGTGGGGCGATAATGTCGATGATTGGAACTCACACAATTCTACCAGCCGGGTCAACCGGTGTTGGGGTGAAGTTCCGATGTTGGTACAGGCTACTCATTATGCTTCTCCCCCGTATGTTTGTACAAGCTATGATGCTTTGTGGAAAACGTCGCGGCAGCATATCGGAGGGTGTTTATGGCACTCGTTCGATCATCAGAGAGGATACCACCCCGACCCGTTTTATGGAGGTTTGACCGATGTATTCCGGCAGCCCAAGTATTCGTATTATATGTTTATGGCCCAGCGTCCGGTAGATTCGTTGAATATTCAAGCCGATAGCGGCCCGATGGTTTATATTGCACACGAGATGTCGCCTTTTTCGCCAGCCGATGTAACGGTATATTCCAATTGTGAAGAGGTGCGGCTTACTGTTTTCCGAAACGGAACGACCTATACGTATAAAAAGAAAACCCAAGCAGGAATGCCGTCGCCCATTATTTTGTTCAAAGATGTTTATCGGTTTATGGACGATAAAGCTCTTTCCCGGCAAGATCGTCATGAAGAGGTTTTTTTATTGGCCGAGGGATTTCGTAATGGTGTAAAAGTGGCCGAGCACAAACGGATGCCGGCTCGACGACCTGCAAAAATCGCATTGAGGTTGGATTCCGAGGAGATCAATCCAATTGCCGATGGCTCCGATTTAGTGACTGTAATAGCTTCGATCACCGATGAGCGAGGAACGGTTAAACGTTTGAACAATTATCACATACGTTTTTCGGTCGAGGGAGAAGGCCGTTTGGTGGCAGATGAGAGTACGCATACCAATCCGCGGGCGGTGGAGTGGGGTACTGCTCCTGTCCTTTTGCGAACCACGCTTCGCCCGGGGAAGGTAAAAGTAACGGCCGAGGTCGATTTTCAAGGAATGCAAACGCCTTTACGGGGAGAATTGGAATTTGAAGTATTGCCGGCGCCCTATAAGTTTATTTATGATGAAGAAGAGCGAACAGGGGTAAATGAATTGGGTTCGACCGACAAAGTGTCGAATGATGCGGAAGAGCGATATAAACTGAATGAAGAATTGAAAAAAGTGGAACGTCAACAAACAGAGTTCGGAGAGTAGAGATAAAAGTGAATAATCAATAAATAATGAAATCCATGAAGAAATATTTTGTTTTAATTATCACGTTGATTGTATTGTTGTTGCCTGTTCGAGCAATGGCCGGGACAGGTAATGTTTGGGTAATGCCCGGTACCGAAATTGTAGAGAATTACCAAAATTTCCCGGCGAAGGAGTATAATCAAGTTGTTATGGGAAGAGGCGAAACCGAGCATATGCAACTGGTATTCTCTTCTATCCCGACGCAGGATATAACGGTTACAGCGTTGTCTAAACCTGCTGCAATCGATGTACAGTATAGAATCGTGCGCGAAATCGATGGGTTCGACGATGCTTTGGTCCCTTTCGAGTCTGTTGTGAGGGCCGAAGATGCGACAACGGTTATTTGGCTGACTTTTGAGACCGGTAGGGACTGTCCTGTCGGCACGTATGATTATTCGGTAAATGTTAAAACTGTGGCGGTAGATGCTGTGTTGAATTTTAAAATACGGGTAGCCGATTATGAGATTCCGCTTACTCCGTCTATTCCGTCGGTATTTAGTATCGACATCGATAATATTCCCGATAATGGTTCGGATAGACAGAAAGAGTTGTGGACCGAGTTCTTGTTGTCGCGGCGTATAGACCCGTATTATAGCGAGCTTATCGATAAAGGCGCTTGGCGCTGGGATAATTGTTTCTCACCCTGGGCTTGGGACGATCCCAGAAGTTTGGCTTTGCTCAAAGACGAACGCTTTTGCCGTTTTGCATTGCCCTTCATGCTCGAAGATGAAGAACTTTTGCGTATGTGCAGTTATATGAAACAAGAGGGCGTTTTTGACAGATGTTACTTTTATATTTGGGACGAACCCAAGAAACCGTCGCATTATGACCAAATAGCCGAGTTGTCTTCCCATTTGCATTCGATAGATCCCGATGCAAAAATGTTGGTGCCGGTTTCGAGTTTTTTGGTAGAAGGCGATCATAAATGGGATTACAATTATACATTCGATTTCCTCTCTCAGTATGTTGAGATTTTACCGGTAGCTGCCGAAGAGTATAAAGGTGAAAATACAAAGGCCGAGGAGTTTAGAAATATGATAGAACCGCGTTCGGAATGGTGGACCTACGTATGTTGCTATCCCAAAGGCGGGCAGCCCAATTTCCTTTTGGAGGAGACGTCGTTCCATACCCGGGCCATCATGTGGAGAGTTTGGCGAGAACAGGAGACAGGATTTCTCTATTGGGGAGTAAACCGCTATCAGGTGAATCCTTTTGAATTTGACCGCAGTTTGGACGCCGTGGGCGATGGCGCTTTGGTTTTCCCGGGAAGTCTGTTCGGAATAGAAGAACAACCGATTGCCTCTGTGCGGTTGGAGCAATGGAAAGAGGGACAAGAGGACTATGAACTGTTGAAACTCGTAGAGCAAAAAATCGGTCGGGAGAAAACCGAGAGGATATTGAATCAAGTATATCGCACTCCTACCGATTTTGCAAAAAGCTCCGGGGATATCGAGGCGTTTCGAAATAGTTTGATTCGGGTTATGGAGACCGAGGATCTTTCAACTCAAATTGTGATACGCGGGGAGCTTTGTGAGATAGATACATTGAATGCGTATGAACCGGGACCGGGTTGTGAATATACGCATATCCGTATAGATAATTTGCCAATCGAAGCGCATATCTTGAAATTGGATTTGCAAAATCAATACAGTCAGGTAAAAACTTTTTTGGGCAATGATGTCATCGACGGGCTGGAAAAAGTCTCTTCGGCTTGTGAAAGATATACGACCGGGAGTACCGACGCTTATGCCGGGATAAACGGCGATTTTTTCAATATTGCCGCACATCACGAGTTCCCTCTTGGGGCTCCTCGGGGTGGTTGTGCGTCGGAAGGCGTTATACAACGGGAACCCCGAAGTATGGAGTGGGCTTTTGCTGCGGTCGATTACGATAATAAGCCTATTCTTAATAATTTGGAATTTGAGGGTTCTGTCGTTAGTTTGAAGGCTCCTATTTCGTCCTATACTTTCTACGATGTCAATATTCCGAGGACCGATTGTTATTCTTGTGACATGACATTTTATAATGAGTTTGCCGGAGGTTATACGCGCATGGACGAGAATGCCAATATTGGCAATAAACTCAAAACAGAGGTGTTTTTTAAACTTTCCGATGGACAGAGTTGGGGAATAAATGCTCCAAAAACGTGTGTGGTGACACGAATTATTAAGGATACGCAAGGTCATAATGCGTTGGCTGCTGGCGAGTCGGCTCTGTCGGGAATAGATGGGGCAAAAGAGTTCTTGGATAAATTGACGGTGGGACAGAAACTGAAAATCAATATGACAATTAGGACTGCCGATGGCGAGACTCCCAATATAAAAGAGATGGTCGGAGGAAATTCCCTTTTGATGAAGAACGGAGCCATCATGGATTGTAACTTTACCGATTCCTACAATAATGTATTGTATCCGAGAACTGGCATTGGCTGCTCCTCCGATGGGCGTTGGTTGTACTTGATGGCTATCGATGGGCGTCAATCCCATTCACGGGGAGTTTACTCCGATGAGATGTGCGATATTTTCAAACATATAGGAGCTTCGGATGTGGTAGGATTTGATGGTGGCGGTTCTACCGGAATGGTAGTAAACCATGCCGTAGTGAATAAACCGAGCGATGGCGTAGAGCGAGCCGTAACAAACGGGTGGCTGTTGAGAACATCGGCTCCGTTTGATGAAGAAATATCGCGTTTAGCATTTAACTATTGGAATAAAGAGCATATCAATGCGTTGACAATTCCGTTGAGTATATTGGGGTATAACCAATATGGTGTACTTCTGGATTCGGATCTTTCGCCGGTTACGTTGACTTGTTCGCCGGGATTGGGCCATATCGAAGGGCAAACCTTATACCTCGATGGTTCTGAAAAGAAAGGGGTAGTCACCGCCTCTTACAACGGGATAAGTGTTTCGCGTTACCTCAATCTGGGTGAGTCTTCCCATATAAATGATATGTTGAGCGATAACGCTTCTATCCGGTTTTACAAAGATGCGTCGAGCAATAGGTTTTATTTGAGTAAGAATGGTTCCGAAAAGTGCAGCATGAACTATGCGTTGTATGCGTTGAACGGTAATTGTGTGCAACAAAATGTTGCCGATTTTTCGGATACGTATTGTTTCGATTTCACTATGGTGTCATCGGGAATGTATCTTTTGCGGGTAAATTTAGCCGATAGCAGTTATACATTTAAACTTGTTATTCGATAATTTCGATCCGGTAAATTCTTCCAACATCGCAACGATTCGGGTTATAATCGATTGCGATGTTGGGTACGATAATAATTCTAAATCGAAATAATCCTGTTTATGGTAGGATAAAAATTTTCGATAATTTTGTGTAGCGGAATACCTTGTAAAAAAGATTGAGTTTGTGGTATTTTGCTTTTTCATCATGATTATGCAATAGTATATAAATTCCCGAATTCCTTAATCTGTATGATACGTAAAGCAATCCTGTTTATTTTCGTTTCCATATTTTATTTTTCTGTGCAGGCCGATGTAGGACGAGGCTATTGGATTACAGCATTTGAAAACCAGAGTGCCACAAATACATGGCTTTGTTTTCGTCAAGATATTTGTTTGGAAACTCTTCCCCGGGGAGACGTACAACTCAAAATTGCGGCCGATAGCAAATATTGGTTGTGGATAAACGGGCAACTTGCTGTTTTCGAAGGAGCTGTAAAACGAGGTCCTACTCCTGCGGACACTTATTACGATATGGTCGAGGTCTCTTCTTTTTTACAAAAAGGGCGAAATACGGTTGCCATACTGTTGTGGTATTTCGGGAAAGAGGGATTTTCGTATCAACCGAGTGGTAAAGCCGGGTTGTTTGTAGAGAGCCTTTCGAGAGAGTTTCCGTTGTATAGCAATAAAGGATGGTTGGCGGCTATTCATGGCAGCTATTATACTCCGGTCGGGTCGCAGCCTAATTTCAGATTGCCCGAATCCAATATCGGGTATGATGCCCGTCGTTTTTCCGAGTTGTGGAAATCGCTTCCGATAGATAGCCTTTCGTATCCGTGGCAAGCCGCCGTGGAGATTGGGCCCGAGGGGTGTATGCCATGGAACAAACTTTATCCGAGAATTATACCGTTGTGGAAAAATTACGGTTTGAAGTCTTATGACCGGCAGGAGTGGCGGCGAGGTTTGGAGAAAGATACATTGGTGTGTTATTTGCCCTATAATATGCAGTTGACTCCCTATATGGAGTTGCAAGCGCAGAGCGGCGATACGATAGGTATATGGACCGATAATTATAAAGGTGGGGGTGCGAATAATGTCCGGGCCGAGTATATTGCGAAAGAGGGCCCTCAAAGTTATGAAAGTTTGGGGTGGATAAACGGGCATTCTGTCTATTATGTATTTCCCAAAGGAGTAGAACTGCTGAATGTTTCTTATCGAGAAACTTCGTATGATACTTCGTTCGAGGGTTCTTTCAGTTGCAATGATTACTTTTATAACCGGCTTTGGGAAAAAGCTCAACGCACGTTGTTGGTTACCATGCGCGATACCTATATGGATTGTCCCGATCGGGAGAGGGCACAATGGTGGGGCGATGAGGTCATCGAGTCGGGCGAGTCGTTTTATGCACTTTGTCCGAAATCGCATTTGCTCATGAAGAAAGGAATGTATGAGTTGATGCGATGGCAAAGAGCCGATGGTACAATTTTTTCTCCGATACCGGCGTCGAATTACCAAACCGAACTTCCGGGACAAATGTTGGCCAGTATCGGGTATTATGGCTTTTGGAACTATTTCCTCAATACGGGCGATACGGCGACGATTGCCGATTTATACGATTCGGTTAAACGATATTTGGCCGTTTGGGAATATAACGACGATGGTACCATTAAGTTTCGTAGCGGCGAGTGGACATGGGGCGATTGGGGAACGAATATCGATATACAAGGATTGTTCAATGCTTGGTATTATTTGGCTTTGGACGGAGTTTCCCGAATGGCCGAAGTGCTTGATAAAAAAGAAGATGTTATGGAAATGAGGCAAGAGATGGAGCAGTTGAAAGTCTCTTTTAACCGAGTATTTTGGAAAGGGGATGCCTACCGGGCCGATGAATCGTTACCCGATCCCGATGATCGCCTTCAAGCTTTGGCCGTTGTTTCCGGGTTAGCCGATGAATCGAAATACGGAGCCATTCTGAAACTGTTTCAACAGTATGAGTATGCCAGTCCGTATATGGAAAAATACGTATTGGAGGCATTGTTCCGTATGGAACATCCTTGTGAAGCTCTTGCCCGCATGAAACGCCGATTCGGCAAAATGGTCGATAATTCCTATCTTACTACGCTTTTCGAAGGGTGGGGTATTGGTGCCGAGGGTTTTGGCGGCGGCACTTACAATCATGCATGGAGTGGTGGCGGTTTAACCCTTTTGGCTCAAAAAGTTTGTGGAATAGCTCCGGTAAAACCGGGCTTTAAGGAATTTAGTGTAATGCCGCAAATGGGTCCGCTTGTTCAGACCGAAACTTCGTTGCTGAGTGTGAACGGAAGAATCTCGATTGCTTTGAATCGCTCCGGGAAGGACTTGAAAATTCGGTTGAATGTCCCACCCAATACGCAAGCGTTATTACCGATAAAAGCCGATGTCCGTCAAGTGTCGTTGAACGGAGACGTAATTTATAAGAATAAGCAATTCTGTTTTGGTAAACGGTATAAGATCGATTCTTTGAATGGACATTCTGTTCGACTGCCGGAAGGAGAATGGAGAATAACGATTTTGTATTAAATCTTATCGGATAGGTTGTTTAATAGGTAGCCCCTCTGGTTCTTGGTTTAAGATCCGGGGGCTTTGTTGTATATGGATACGAAATCGACTATTTTTTCATTCTCACTTCGTAAAGGTCGTTGCGACGGTCTTTAAGATTGCGCACGCTACCGTAGGTGTGCAATTCATTGAGGAGGTCGAGGTCGACGTCCGAGATAAGTATCATCTCGGTGTTTGGGGTAGCCTCGGCGCGGCGACCATCGGTGGGAAAGGCAAAGTCGCAAGGGGTGAATACACCCGATTGTGCGTACTGTATGTCCATATTGTGAACTTTGGGCAAGTTGCCTACGCTACCGGCAATGACCACGAAGCACTCGTTTTCGATAGCCCGGGCTTGGGCGCATACCCGCACACGCGAATAGGCGTTTTGGGTGTCGGTGAGGAAGGGGACAAAGAGAATTTGCATGCCCTCGCCGGCCATGATGCGCGACAGCTCGGGGAACTCTACGTCGTAGCAGATGAGCACCCCTATCTTGGCACAGTCGGTCTCGAAGGTGCGAATGGCTTTGCCACCGCTCAATCCCCAGCATTTCATCTCGTCGGGGGTGACGTGCAGTTTCTCGTACATTTCGTAAGTGCCGTCGCGACGGCAGAGGTAGCCGATGTTGTAGAGCAGCCCGTCTTCCTTGATGAGTGGCATACTACCGGTGATGATGTTGATGTTGTATCGAATGGCGAGGTTGATGAACCGCTCGCGTATCTCGTTGGTATATTGGGCCAGTCCACGAATGGCTTCCGATTCGTTCTCGTCGTTGAAGCGGGCCATGAGGGGCGCATTGAAATACTCGGGGAAGAGTACGAAGTCGCTTTGGTAGCCGCTTACCGAGTCGATAAAGAATTCGACTTGTTCGAACAGGTCGTCGAGCGTTTTGTAGCTACGCATCTGCCACTGTACGAGTCCTACCCTCACGGTGGTTTTGGGCGAGACATACTCTTCGGTGGGCTCCTGATAGTAGATGTTATCCCATTGGAGCAGACAGGCGAAGTGCTTCGATTCCTCGTCGTTGGGCAGGTAGTTGCGCATCACCTTGCGCACATGGAAGTCGTTGGAGAGCTGGAAGAGCAACACCGGGTCGAAAATCTCGCGCTTGCGCACCTTGTCGATATACTCTTTGGGGCGCATGCGGTCGGCATATTTGTGGTAGTTGGGCAGTCGACCGCCAAACATGATCGCTTTGAGGTTGAGTTTTTCGCACAACTCTTTGCGATATTCATACATGCGTCGAGCCAGACGCAGGCCGCGGTAGTCGGGGTGAATGAAAACCTCGATACCGTAGAGTATATTGCCCTTGCGGGTGTGGGTGTTGAAAGTCTCGTTGCCGGTTACTTGGGCATAGGTGTGGTCGTTTTTCACATCGTTGTAGTTGACTATAATCGAGAGGGCGCATCCCACGATTTTGCCGTCGACCACGGTCACGATTTGCCCTTCGGGGAAAATGCGGATAAGTTTGTCGATTTGCTCGGGAGTCCAAAACACATCGCTGCCGTCGGCATATACACGGGTGAACGAACTGGCCAGTTGGTCGTAGTCCTCTTTTTGCAGATTGCGAATCTCGACTTTATTGATTTCTTTGGGTTTCATAGTTCCGTTGTTTGTTTTGAGCATGCAAAATTACCTCTTTTTTACCGGCATTGTCCGTTTGTCGTCCTATTTTTCTTATCGGAGAGGGATAAATATATTAAATTTGTTGTGGTATTCCGGCCGGAATTTTTTTTGAAAAAAGAGATTTGGGTGCAACTTTTTGGTGGGGCTGTTACGTCTAACGATTGAATTTCCGGAAAGAGAACAAATAGGATTAATTATTAAAAATGAAAATGAATATGAAGAAGATTTTTATGGCCGTGCTTTTGTCTGTCGTGTCGTGGGCAGGAGCTGCTGTGGCGGCCGAGGCGACAGCCTCTCGTCAATCGGGCGTCTCAGTGGCACAACAAGAAACAATAGCAGCCGATACACTCGGCGGTATGACCCCCAGCGAGGCTTTTCAACTGCGAATGAAAGAACTCGATCTTGAACGGGCGCGTGATAGAGCGCTATTTCAGAGTTCTCCCGATGCCGAGGATATTATAGATTCTTTGGTTCCGCTTGTGGGTGTTTCGTTCCCTTTTTTTGTCGCTTTTTTTATCGTATTTTTTTATATTTATTATCGTAATAAAAAAGTGCAATCCCGCTACCGGGTGATGGAGAAAGCGATCGAGTCGGGGAGAGAGTTGCCCGAAGGGTTCTTTGACGAATCGAAGCCAAAGCGCTCCGATAAATTTACCACCTTGAACCAAGGCCTTGTATGTATGGCTGTGGGAATAGGCTCTTTTATATGGTATATAAGCGGAGTTAATAACACCGGAGCTACTTTCCTGTTGGGATTTGCCGCTATATTCACGTTGGTAGGTGTGGGCAAATTGATTCTTTATCGGGTAGAATCGCGCAAGGAGACGCCCAGTGACAAAGATCGGACTATCGAGCAGAGCGACGCTGAATAATGAGCAAGAGTGAGGATATAGCGTGGGTGACTCGTTGCGCCTTGTTTGACGACCGGCGGGCTTTTGCCCGTCTCGTCGATAAGTATCAAGGGCAGATGAAACGCTTTTTCCTGAATCTTACCGGCGGCGACCAATCGCTTAGCGACGATTTGGCGCAGGAGACTTTTATCAAAGTTTATTATAACTTGCGTAGTTATAAGGGATTGTCGGCTTTCTCGACGTGGATTTACCGAGTCGCCTACAATGTGTTTTACGATGAATCGCGAAAGCGGCGGGCGTGGGGGGATGTTCCTGCCGATGAAGCGGCTTTGTGGGAACAACCAGCCGAGCGGGTGGATAGGAATATCGATATATCGCAGGCATTACTGGTTTTGCGACCCGAGGAACGCACGGCGATAACCTTGTTTTTCGTTGAAGACCTTGCCGTGGCTAAGATAGCAGAGATTATGAATATGTCGGAAGGTACGGTAAAATCGTATCTATTCCGAGCCAAACAAAAATTGGGAGAATATTTAAAGAAAAACGGATATGAATGAATGGAACGATAATCGGTGGCGGGAGTTTTTCGACCGGCATACCCCCCGGCCTCGACACGACAGGTGGTTCACTCGCCGGGTGATGAACCGGTTGCCCCGCAAGCGGTGGAGCATAGAGACCAAGATTTCATTTGTCGTTTTGGTCGCTGTTATGGCCATTTGCACGGTCTTGTGCGTGATATTTGCCAAAGAGATGGTGCACAATCCTTGTTGGACTTGTATGTACACTTGGTTGGTCTACATAGGATTTTCGGTGGCTTGTGGGCTATGTGTGTGGCAATTGACTTCTTTTTTGCGCCAGATTTACGACGCTTCCTGAACCTGAAATAAATTTAAGTAGATGAGAAAGGAGTGTGTCCCCACGGCAGAGGGCATGCTCCTCTTGTCGTTGGGGGTATTTACTGTTTCCCCGTGAGGGGTGAGTGGCGGGCGATAAACTCGGCAAAGGCGTCTTTGTAGGAATCGGAGATGGGGATATACTCTTTCCCGAAGACGATGCGGTTGCGATCGATGAGTTTTATTTTGCGACCTTGTACGATAAAGGAGCGGTGTACCCGTATGAATTGCTCGTTGGGTAACATTTCTTCGAGCGATTTGAGGCTCAACAGCGAGAGTATAGGGTGCGGCTCGCCTTCGAGGTAGATTTTTACATAGTCTTTCAGTCCCTCGATATAAAGGATTTTATCGAGTGGAATCTGTTTGAGCTTGTAATCGCTTTTGACAAATATATATTGTTGATTGTCGGTATTCCCGGCGACCTGAGGAGTAGCCGAGAGTTCGAACCACTGCAACGCTTTTTGGGCGGCTTTCAGGAAATCGCCATAGGAGAACGGTTTCAGCAAGTAATCGATGGCATCGACTTTGTAACTGTCTACGGCGTATTGCTCGAATGCGGTAGTGAAGATGATTCGGCTTTTCCCATTTATGATGCGTGAGAACTCCATGCCGTTCAATTCGGGCATTTGGATATCGAGAAAGAGCAGATCGATGTCGCCTTTTGAAATGGGTTCGATCGCTTGTACCGCCGAGTTGAACGACGCTTCCAGTTGCAGAAAAGGGGTGCGTTTGACATAACTTTCCAATAGCTCTATGGCTAAGGGCTCGTCGTCGATAATACAGCATTTGAGTACCATAAATACAGTGTTTTTAATTCAAGTCGATAACTAAAATAGCCCGATAGGTGTGCGAGTCGCATTCGGCATGGAGGCTATGTTTGCCGGGATACAGGAGCTCGAGTTGCCTCGATAGGTTTTTCAATCCTATGCCCGAGCCGCTTTTATCGGTTTTGTCTTTGGGGAAATAGCTGTTTTCGATGTGGCACTCTATGATTCCTTGCGCGGGCTCCCTCATCTGTATTTTTACAAAAGAGTCCTCGGTCGCACTTGTACCGTGTTTGAAGGCATTCTCGATGAGTGTGATGAAGAGCAGCGGGGCAATTTTGTATCCTCGGCACAGTCCCTGAGGTATATTTACTTCGGTCTTTACATGGCGAGCCAGCCGCAGTCGCATCAATTCGATGTAATTTTGATTAAATTCCAACTCTTTTTCTATGGGTACATAGTGTTGTGTGTTTTCATAAAGTACATACCGTAACATTTTACTCAGTTCGAGGACTGCGCTTTGTGCGCGGTCGGGGCTAATGGCGATGAGCGAGTAGATGTTGTTGAGCGTGTTGAAGAGGAAATGGGGGTTGAGTTGGTTTTTCAAATTTTTCAGCTCGGCTTCGGTGCGCTCCTGTTCCAGCTGTTTGCGTTGCTTCTCCGACACAATCCATTTTTGAGTCACTTTGATAGCGATACTCAATCCTACAAACAATATCAGCGTGATGGAGTCTTGCCATTGCATGAATTCCGGCCGGGGAGGCGGTATGAGGAACGGTTGCTGATGCGGGATGTCGACGGGTACGACCATGCGGTGAACCCAGAAGATGATTACGTTGGCAAGGATAATCAAGATTAAATTGTAGATGATGAATTGTATCGTCTTCTTACGGAACAAAAATTTGTCGATAAGCCACAGGTAGTTGATATAAAATATGATACCGGTGCAGATGGGCTGAATGTAAAATTTCATGAAACTGAAATTGTGCATTCGGTCCATACCTCTAAACCACTCGATGAACAGTAGCGGAAAGATAAAGATAATGCACCACGCCAACAAGTGGATAAAGACGGTGTTCCATTCTTTGCGGATATGTTGTTTTTCTGATGTCATAGTACAAAGATAAGGATTTGGAAATAAAATAAGTCGAATTATTCGTAACGAATAGCTTCTATGGGATCGAGATTGGCCGCTTTGCGAGCCGGATACCAACCAAAAAATATACCTGTGATCGTGCAGACAAAAAAGGAGAGCACCACCGAGTAGGCCTGTACATAGACCGGCCAGTTGAACACGACGTTGACGACAGCCGAGGCACCCACACCGAGCAATACCCCGATAATACCGCCGGTGACACTGATGAGTACGGCCTCGATAAGAAACTGGGCGAGGATATCGATGCCTCTTGCGCCGATCGACATGCGCAGCCCTATTTCCCGGGTACGCTCGGTTACCGATACATACATGATATTCATGATGCCAATACCGCCGACCAGCAAGGAGATGCCGGCGATACAGGCGAGTAGGACGGTCATCATGTCGGTCGTGGAACTGAGCATGCTGCTTAATTCCTCTTGCGAACGTATCTCGAAGTCGTCGTCTTCTCCCTCTTTGATTTTATGATTCTTCCGCAGGATACGGCCTATCTCTTCGGTTGCTTGCGGGGTAAGCTCCTCTGAAAGGGCCGAGCAGTAGATACCTTGCAGGTAGGTGATGGCGAGGATACGTTTTTGTACCGTGGTATAGGGAGCCAGCACCATGTCGTCTTGGTCCATGCCCATGCTGTTGTATCCTTTCGGCGTGAGAGTCCCGATGATTTTAAAGGGTATCTTGTTGAATCGTATCACTTTGCCTATGGGGCTCTCTCCATTTGGGAAAAGGTTGTCGGCAACGGTTTTCCCCACTAAGCAGACTTTGGCCGAGGTGAGGACATCCTGCGGGGTGAACATGTTCCCTTCTTCCACCGATAATTTGCGAATGTCCAAGTAGTCTTCTGTAATGCCATATATGGTACTGGGATAGTTGTTGGCTCCATAGATGAATTGTCCGCTGCTATTGACCGATGGAGAGCAGGCCGATACATATTCGGTCTTTTCGTCGATGGCTTTATAGTCGGTCAGTTTGAGTGTCTGCATGGACGATGCCTCTTGCCTTACACCGCCCCGCTCCATGTTGCCGGGGTGTATCATGATCATGTTGGAACCCATTTCGGAGATTTGTTCCCGTATGCTCCGTTTCGAGCCTTGCCCGATAGCCAACATAGTGATCACCGACGCCACGCCGATGATGATGCCCAGCATGGTGAGGAAGCACCTCATTTTGTTGTTGTAGAGCGCTTTGAGTGCTATTTTGGTGAGATTGGTCAGATTCATAATGTTTTTCTTAATCGGTTTCTACCGGTAGTTTTTGCAACATTTCCAGAGCCGAAGCCTGTTTTTTGTTCGAGGTGTCCGAAATGACTTTCCCGTCTCGCAGTACGATATTCCGGCTGCTGTAAGACGATAGTTCGGGATTATGAGTCACGAAGACGATCGTGCGTCCCCGGGCATGCAGCTCTTGGAAGAGAACCAAAATTTCGAACGAGGTACGGGTGTCGAGATTTCCGGTGGCCTCGTCGGCAAGGATAATGACAGGGTCGTTTACCAACGCCCGGGCTATTGCCACGCGTTGCTGCTGTCCTCCCGACATTTGGTTGGACTTATGGTTTTTTCGGTCGGAAAGCCCTACGGCATCGAGGGCTTTCGATGCCAATTCGTGCCGCATCTTGGCCGAGATGGACGAATTGTACATTAGAGGCAATTCTACATTTTCAAGCGCGGTGGTTTTGGGCAATAGGTTGTAGGACTGGAATACGAATCCGATTTTTCGGTTTCGCAGTGTCGACCTATCGTTCTTGCCCATGCTTTTGACGGGGATTCCGTCGAGATAGTATTCTCCCGAGGTGGGTGTGTCGAGACAGCCCAGTATGTTGAGTAGTGTCGATTTTCCCGAGCCGCTGGTTCCCATGATTGTTACAAACTCACCTGCATTGATCGTGAAGGTTACGCCTCGCAGGGCATGTACTGTCTCGTTGCCGACGATGAAATTGCGTCGTATATTTTCCAACCGTATAATCTCTTTGGTGGCCATGTTTATATCCCTTTCCTTATTTCTTTCCCGGTGGTTTGGGCATGAAGGGGCTCTCCTCTTCGTTGCCCGACATCTGAGTGTTGGGCAGTGTGGTGTTGCTCTTGCGGTTGATGGCTATTACCTCGCCGGCTTCGAGTCCCGAGCAGACTTCGATATTCACGCCATTGTCCATGCCTACCGTTATTTGACGAGGCTCCCATGTTGTTCCCTCTTGTATCCAAACGATTTTCAAACTGTCGTTTACAGGTGTGTCTTGTTGAAGTGTCCCTTCGGGTATAGGGGTGCTATCGTCTACCGGGTCGGGAACGAAGCGGAGCGCTTTGATGGGAATGTTCACCACGTTGCGACGTTCGTCGGTGTAAATGGTGATATTGGCGGTTAATCCCGGTTTTAGTTTCAAATCGGGGTTGTGGGCCGATATGACGACCTCATAGGTGACCACATTGCTCTCCTCGGTGGCTTCCAGCCGTACCTGTGTGACAAAGCCCTCGAAGGTGCTGTTGGGGTAGGCGTCGACGGTAAAGGATACACGTTGTCCCTCTTTCACTCCACCAATGTCGGCTTCATCGACATCGGCGATTACTTGCATTTGTGTAAGGTCGGCCGCGATGGTGAAGAGGGTAGGGGTTTCGAATCCAGCGGCTACGGTTTGCCCTTCTTCGACAGCCCGGCTGATTACCACGCCGTCGATAGGCGAGGTGATGGTAGCATAGGCGAGGTTGCGTTTGGCTTTTGCCAGATTGGCCTCGCTGCTTTCGAACTCGCTTTTGGCTTTGGCGTAGTTGTAGGCCGATTCTTCAAACTCAGTGTCGCTGATGAGTTGTTTCTCGTGCAGCGCTTTATTCCTCAGGTAATTTTTCTCTTGGTATTCATACTCGGCCTTCGCTCCGTCGTAGGTGGCTTGTTGTGAGGTGAGTTCGCTTTGCAGGGTGATTTTATCCATTTCGGCGATGAGCTGGCCTTTGGTGACGATAGAGTTATAGTCGGCATATAGTTTGTCGATGATACCCGAGACCTGTGTCCCGACTTCGACCTGTGTGACAGGTTCTATCGTACCGGTTGCCGTGACAGCCTCCGATACATCGCCTCGTGTGACGGTGGCTGTTTCGATGATGTAACTTGCGCCCTTGGATCGCGTCCCGAAGCATAGCCACAGAATGGCGACGATTGCGAGCAGCGAAACGGAGAAAATGATGATTTTTTTGCGTTTCATATTTCGATGGTGATTTGTATTCTTTAATTCGTTAGTCGAGCGTGAGGGGTTTGTTCTCGTAGTAATCGAGTAGTTTCAGATTCAACAAGGCCATGAATCTCGCTTGCAATTCTTCTTGTTGAGCCGCCAGCCAATTGTTTTTGGCCGTGAGCATCTCGACCGTGTTTTTCATGCCGAGGTAGAATTGCTCTTCGGTGAGTTCGAACGATATTTTTGTGGCGTTGAGTTGCTCGCGGGCGGCCAGATATTGCGATTGTGCCGACGAGGCGTCGAGCCAAGCGTTTTCAATCTCGTTCAATAGATTTTTCTCTTCATTTTTGAGATCGAGCAGACTGAGCTTTTGTTGAATCCGTGCCCGCTCGACAGCCGATTTGTTGCTCCGGCGGCTATATATGGGTACCGACAGTGTGATCCCTATCGACTCGTTGAATCCTTGTTTCATTTGGGTGCCGAAGCACCCACTGTTTCCCGTATTATGCCCGCTGCCTATCCCGGCATTGAGCGAGAGATTGGGATAGTATCCGGCTTTGGCGTTGGCAATATCGAGTTCGGCGATTTCGATTTCGAGTTTCCCGCTTTGTATCGAAGGAATGAATTGCAGCGCTGTGGCGTAAACCTCACTCTTATCGGGAAGAGGAACCAGCACCATGCTTTCGTCGATGGTCGGCAGGGCCAAGTTCATCTCCATATCGATGTCGAGTTCGAGCAATTGTTTCAAGTTGAGCTTCAATTGGTCTCTATTGGCTTCGGCTGTGACCAATTGGTATTTGTCATTGCTGTATTGCGCTTCGAGTTGAGCCAAGTCGCTTTTGGCGATGGAGCCGGCCGAGAGCAACTCGCGCGAACGTTCTACTTGACGCAGGGAAACTTCGACGTTCTGTTTGCAAATGTTCACGGCCTCTTCGGCATAGAGGATTTGCAGGTAATCGGTGAGAATGGCAATCTGCAAGTTGTCGAGCGTTTCTCGAAAGGCATATTGCTGTTGTTGCTCTTGTAATCGGTTGGCTTTAATGGTATTGCGCCGTTTCCCGTCGAATATGGTCCACGAGGCGTTTATCCCATAGGTTCCGGTATAGACGTTGTTCCCCGACTGACTGCCGTCGGCGAACGGATAGTTGCCGTAGTTGTGTGAAGTAGAAAAATCGAACGAAGGGAACAGTTGTGCTTTCGCCTCTTTGGTATTCACCGAGCTCTCTTCCACCGATAACCGGTTTTGTTGCAGGGTGATGCTGTGGTCGTGGGCATATTCGAAGCAATCTTGTAATGTCCACACGGAAGGAGTAGTTTCTTGTCCCCATAAAGGGTAGCATAATAGCGTCAACAGCCCTCCGTATATTTTTAAACTTTTCATCTTTGATATGTTAAATTTTGATTCAAATTTAACATTTAAGAAGTGACGAAAAAAAAGTAATGGAAAGAGGGCTCTTTTTTAGAGATAGAATACTCTTTTTTATCGATGAACCTATTTATCGATGACCCGTGGAATATACCCGCCGAGCGTTTTTAGGGCTATCCATATCGTGTGCCCGATGTCAACAGAACAACAAGATGAGCAGTTGCGCCGAGAGCACCCGTAAAAACATGGTGAGTGGATAGACGGTCGAGTAGGCTACCGAGGGAGCGTCGTTCCCCGATACTTTGTTGCCATAGGCGAGGGCGGGGGGATCGGTGCATGCTCCCGAGAGCAGACCCATAATCGAGCAGTAGTTTATTTTGTAATATGCCCGGGCGATAATGCCGATGATGAGCAGGGGAATAACGGTGATGAGAAATCCCCACCATACCCACATGAGACCTCCCGACATGATGGTGTTGACAAATTCTCCGCCGGCCGAGATACCTACGCTTGCCAAGAAAAGGCAGATGCCTATCTCCCGCAGCATGAGGCTCGCCCCGGTCGAGGTATAAGTGACAAGGTGTATTTTGTGACCGAAGCGCCCCAGCAGAATGGCTACGACCAGCGGGCCGCCGGCCAAACCTAATTTCATGGGGACGCTCATGCCCGGTATGGCGATAGGTATGCTTCCTAAGATGATACCGAGGAAGATACCCACGAAAAGAGTTACCATATTGGGTTCGTGCAGGCGCTTCGTGGAGTTACCCAGTTTTTCGGCCAAACGGTCTATGTCTTCGATGCGTCCCACTACGGTGAGGCGGTCGCCTATTTGCAGTTCCAAATTGGGGTTGGCCAGCAGGTCGAGACCGGCGCGGTTTACTCGTGTGGCGTTCAACCGGTATCCCATTCTCAATCGCAGGGAGCCAATTTTGCGTCCGTTAAATTCGGGACGGGTTACCAGTATTCGTCGCGAAACGACGGGTGCTTGAATTGCTTCCCAGTTCATTTCGACCGGACGGCCGATAAAGGCTTCCAATGCGCTTTCGTCGGGTAAGGAGAGGACTACCAGCAGCAGGTCGCCTTCTTGGAGTATTGTGTCGGAGTTGGGAATCACCACCTCGTCGTTGTGCTTGATTCGAGATACGACAAAATTACGGTCGATGAGCTTGGTCAAGTCGTCGAGCGTACGACCGAAGATAAGTTTGTTTTCCACCTTGTAGGTGACAACGTGAGGAACGAGTTGGCTCGATTGGTTTTCTTCTTCGATTTGCTTGTTCTCTTTATCCAATTTCACTTTGAAAATAGCTCTGATGACCAGCATCGAAGCGATGATCCCGATTACTCCCAACGGATAGGCGGCGGCGTAGCCGAGGGCGATTTCGGGGACATTGGCAATAGTACCGTCGAGATGGAGCTGTGAGAGAGCCTGTTGGGCGGCACCGAGTCCCGGTGTGTTTGTGACAGCGCCCGAGAGGATACCTACCATCATGGGCATGTCGACCTTGTCTTCATTCATGAAGTAGATGGTGAGGGCGACGGCGATGTTGAGAAGGACAATGCCTGTTGCCAACATGTTAAGCCTTAACCCGCCTTTCTTGAATGAGGAGAAGAAGCTAGGCCCCACTTGTAATCCTATGGAATAAATAAAAAGGATTAGGCCGAACTCCTGTACGAAATGGAGTATATTCTTTTCGGCGACAAATCCGAAGTGTCCGGCGACCAGTCCGACGAAAAGGACAAAGGTGACACCCAGCGAAATTCCGAAGATTCTTATCTTGCCCAAAGAGACTCCTGCGGCAATGACGAATGCGTATAGAATGACGGTATGTGCTACCGATGCGTTGTTGAATAATAGGCTCTGAATCCAATCCATTGCAGGTAAAAAATAGTGCATTTTAATTTCGGTGCAAAGTTAGCAATATTCTGCATAAACAAACCTTGTCTATACAGATTTTATTATCGGATTATGACGAAAAAGGCCCCGGACATCACGCCCCGGGCCTTTCATCACGTCAATACACTTTTTATGCTAAGAGTTTTCCTCGACTATGCTCCCGCACAGCGGTCGGATTATTTTATTAGATTTGTTCTTTCATCACACAGTGCATTGTTCGACAATAGGATAGTTTGAGTCTTTATATTAGGTTGTTTTAGGATAGCAATTGGTTAAGGTCTGTCAAGGAGGTTATATGATAGTTGTACATTCGTTTGGCTGCGGCGGTCACGGGGCGTAGGTTCAGCCACGCTGTTTGGCAGCCTATTTCTTTGGCGGGCAACAGGTCGTTGTTGATAGAGTTGCTCACGCATAAGGTTTCTTCGGGAGCAAGGTGCAGGGCGTCGACCGACAATCTGAATATTTTCAGGTCGGGTTTGTCGAGGTTTACCGCACTCGACTCGATTACATCGGTGAAGTAGGGGGTAAGTCCGAAGTCGACCAACATGGACGGCAAGTTTCCGTACGACTGGTTCACAATGCCCAGACGGTATCGTTTGGCCAGCCGTTCGAGAATTTTCTCGTTTTTCCGCACATACATGATGGCGATGTTGTAACAAAGAACAGCCAGTTGTTGCGGATACTTCTGTGTGCACCCGTTGTCGGAGAGCAGCCCGTTGTCGATGAGATATTTAATTTGCAACGAGAGTTTGGTATGGAGCATTTGGTATAAATTGAACCCGGGTTTGATGAGCCGCTTTTCGACAATCTGCTCTTCGGCATACCCGTGGGCACACAGGTAGTCGCTCTTGGATACCGGGATATGAATGTCCCGATATTCCTGCCAAATGAGGTCAAACCATTCGCGCCCTTCGGTGTCGAGGGTTCCCGAGAAGTTAAACAAAATACCTTTTATACCGTGTTTCTGTTCCATATACCAAGTTGGAGAAAACGATACAAAATTATCCCGGGCGGGAACTCCCTACAAGGTCGTTATGTATATATAATTGTTCTAAATGTCTTATTCGTTAAAACCGGGGGCACCTGTATTGCCGGCTATGTATTTCGGCGTTGGTAAGAAACGAAAACTTTGTTTTCCTTTGTCTCTGCGCTTACCTTTCTCTATCTTTGCGCCATAAAAGAATAGGAAATGAAACGACTGATTATTTTTGATTTGGACGGAACTTTGTTAAATACGATTGCCGATTTGGCTGGTAGCACCAATTATGCTTTGCGTTGTTGTGGTTTTCCCGAGCATGCTGAGGAGGCATATTTTCATTTTGTGGGAAATGGGATAACCAAGTTGTTTGAACGTGCGTTGCCTTGGGATTCTCGTTCGAGCGAGAATATAGCGCGCATGAGGGCTTGTTTCTTGGAGTATTATGCGCAGCATAACACAGACCGCACACGTCCCTACGACGGAATAGAGGGGTTGCTGTCGGACTTGTCTACCCGAGGTGTGAAGTTGGCGGTGGCGTCGAATAAATATCAGGAGGGGACAGAAAAGTTGATACGTCATTTCTTCCCGGCGATTCCTTTTGTGGCTGTTTTGGGACAGCGAGAGGGTGTGGCGGTGAAACCGGCTCCCGATATTGTGTATGAGATTCTTGCTGTGGCCGGGGTCGAAAGGGGTGACGCGCTGTATGTGGGCGACTCTGATGTGGATATGTCTACTGCCCGCGCTGCCGGTGTAGAGTCGGTAGGGGTGACTTGGGGGTTCAGGGGGCGAGAGGAACTGTGTCGTGCCGGAGCTTGTCACTTGGCCGAAACTCCCGACGATATACTGCGATTTTGCGGAGTGGAATCGTGAGTGCCCGGATAAAAAAAGTGACAATCCCGCTTCTCAGCGAAATTGCCACATAACCAAAATATATAGAATAGTTAATCGAAAAAAATAGTCTGTACTATTTTACAAGGAGCGATTAATTAATTGTAATACAAATATATGTCAAATATTCATTGTGTCAAAATAGTATCGACAAAAAGTGAAAACATATCGCTTAATCACCCAATTTTTTCGGTAAAATTTATTTCGGTAAAAGCTATTGCCTGTTATTTTTTTCGGACAAAGGGAGCTTGAAACCCTGTCGGTTCAGGTAGCCTTCCATATCGTAATCCAGTGCGATTCGATAGTAGTCCAAGATGTGTGCGCACCAATCGTTTTCCGAGGTGGTTCCGCTGCGATGCCTGTTGTAGTCCGATACGGTTTGGTCGTATTGCATGAGTTCGTCGCCCATGTCGTCGGTGCGGTAGTGGTTGTGGTGTATGACCAGCGAGAGCGGTTGTTTGGGCTTCAAATCGGGGGATTCGCGGGGGATACCCAGTGTGAGGGCACAAACCACGAAAGTACCTTCGGGAAGTTTCAGAATCTCGGCGATTTTCTCTGGGTTGGCTGTGCGTGCATATCCCACGCAACAACTGCCGAGTCCCGCGGCTTGTGCCGCCACGACTGCATTCTGCATGGCGAGGGCGGCGTCGATGATTCCCACCATCACACCGTCGAGCGTGTTTTCGAAGTGGGGATTTTCGATTCCTTTTTTCCGAGCCAAGACTCCTATTTTATGATAGTCGGCACAGAACACCAGCAAAGTGGCGCAGGTTTTAATCTGTTTTTGATTGGTTATGGCGTAGAGTTCTTCTTTGATCGATTGGTCATCGATGGCAATAACCGAGAATTGTTGCCCGTTGTAGCTGGTCGGGGTGTTGGCGATAGCCCGATAGATGAAGTCGAGCGTTTCGGCCGGAATCTTGTCGTATTCATAGCGGCGAACCGATGTGCGGTTGAGCAGGGTTTCTTCGATAGTCTTCATATGGCGTTGTATTTGGGGTTAAACAATTAAGGGGTGAGTATGGTTCTCAATTCTTCGAGTCCGATTTTGAAATAGTCGCGGGTGTAATCTTGGGGTCGTAGGATCTCTCCGTTCCAAACGACTATGTCGATGTCCAGCGGTATTTCTCCGGTCTGTTTCGACTCGGGAGTGCGCCCATGAGCCTGTTCCTGTTTTTTCAAGATTTCGTGCAATTCGTTGTATCCGATCGAGGTAGATACCTGTGCTACGGCGTTGAGGTAATTTTTTTGGCGGGGATTCCCGTAAGGGGCGGTTTCGTATATCGATGAGGTCTCGGCAATAATTCCCATTTCGTGCAATTCCTCGAAAGCCGTTCTCATTTGCGCCTGTTTGTCGGGCGTGTTGGAAGCCAAACTAATTAAAGCGGTATTCATGACACATTTTTTAAAGAGAGTTGTATGCGTTTCCGTTCCCGGTCTATTCCGATGACTTTGACTTTTACCGGCTGGTGCATGGCTACGACTTCGGCCGGATTGGAGATGTAGCGGTCGGCCATTTGCGAGATGTGTACCAGTCCGTTTTCTTTGATGCCGATGTCGACAAAGCACCCGAATTGGGTGATGTTCGTGACGATGCCGTTGAGAATCATTCCTTCCTGTAAATCGTCGATAATCTTGACTTTGGCGTCGAATTCCATCATTTCGATATAGCGGCGAGGGTCTCGCCCGGGTTTGTCCAGTTCGGCCATGATGTCCGAGAGGGTGGGCATCCCCACATCGCCCGAAATGTATTTTTTCAGGTCGAGGCCTTTTTTCAGCTCTTTGTTTTCGATGAGTTCGCTGATAGAACACCCCAAATCGGCGGCCATTTGTTCCACGATAGGGTATCGCTCGGGGTGAACGGCCGAGTTGTCGAGCGGGTTTTGGGCATGGGGGATGCGGAGGAATCCGGCTGCCTGTTCAAAGGCTTTGGCTCCCATGCGGGGCACTTTGAGCAGATCGCTTCTGCGGGCGAAATCGCCGTTTTCTTTTCGATAATCGACGATATTCTGGGCCAGTTGCGGGCCTAATCCCGATATATAGGTAAGCAGATGTTTGCTGGCGGTGTTGACGTTTACCCCGACGGAATTTACACAAAACTCGACGACACGGTCGAGCGATTTTTTTAATAGCGTTTGGTCCACGTCGTGTTGGTATTGTCCTACTCCTATCGATTTCGGGTCGATTTTTACCAACTCGGCAAGAGGGTCGATGAGCCGTCGGCCTATGGAGACGGCGCCACGCACCGTCACATCGTGTTCGGGAAACTCTTCCCGCGCGACTTTCGAGGCCGAATAAATCGAAGCGCCGCTTTCGCTGACGACAAAAACTTGGATTTTGCGGTCGTAGCGCAGGTTGGTGACAAATTGCTCGGTCTCCCGGCCGGCAGTCCCGTTCCCGATAGCGATAGCTTCTATTTTGTAACTCTCGACCAGTTGTGTGAGTTTGCGGGCGGCTCCTGCAAAATCTTGTCGGGGAGGGTGGGGATATATCGTTTCGTTGTGCAACAGATTGCCTTGTGCGTCGAGGCATACGACTTTGCACCCGGTGCGGAAGCCGGGGTCGATTGCCAATACCCGTTTCTGTCCCAAAGGAGGAGCCAATAGCAGTTGTCGTACATTCTCGGCGAATATCCCGATTGCCTCGCTGTCAGCTTTCTCTTTGGAGATAGCGGCAAACTCGCTTTCGATAGAGGGGCGTAAAAGCCGCTTGTAACTATCTTTCACCGCATTGGCGACAAGGTCGGCCGTTTCGCCCGAGCCTTTGATAAAGATTCGTTCCAAATGTTGCAATGCCATGTCGTCGTCGGGGGTGATAGCGACTCGCAAAATGCCTTCGTTCTCGCCCCGCCGTATAGCGAGGATTTTGTGTGAGGCGCAACGTCGCAATGGCTCGCTCCACTCGAAATAATCGCGGTATTTGTCGCCCTCTTCTTCTTTCCCTTTGATCACTTTGGAGCTGATGACGGCGCTATGTTCGAAGCTGCGGCGTACCGTATTGCGGGCTCGTTCGTTTTCCGACACCCATTCGGCAATAATGTCGCAAGCTCCTTTGATAGCACATGATTCGTCGGGAACTTCGGGCGAGACAAACCGTGAGGCGCTGGTTGCGATATGAGCGCTTTTCTGCGCCATGATTATTTTGGCCAACGGTTCCAGCCCGTGCTCTCGGGCAACTTCGGCTCGTGTCCTTCGGCGAGGTTTGTAGGGGAGGTATATGTCTTCGAGTTGGGTGCTGTCCCAACAGGAGTCGATACGTTGTTTCAACTCTTCCGAGAGTTTGCCTTGCTCATCGATTGTCGAGAGGATAAATTCTTTCCGTTTGGCCAATTCGCATAGTTTGTCGTAAGCCTCTTTGATATTGCCTATTTGTACCTCGTCGAGCGAGCCGGTAGCCTCCTTGCGATAGCGGCTGATGAACGGTATGGTGGCTCCGCCGTCGAGCAGCTCGATAGTTTTCTCGATTTGCTTTTCGGTGAGTCCGAGCGATTGTGACAAGATTTTGTAGAAGAGTATATTCATGTCGCTTTTTTTAGCGTGATAACGGTCACTTCGGGGCGGGCGCCGATGCGCATGGGAAGGAATACACACCCGATGCCCTCGTTGACATATAGTTTTTGATTTTGGTCGGGCTCGACATAGAGTCCGCTCCATTCGGGATACATGGGTTCGGCCAAAGAGTATTCAAATCCTTTCCAGCCCAGTTTCAACTGCATGGCGTGTGTATGCCCCGATAGGGTAAGGTCGATGTTGGAGTGGGGTATCACCTCGTGTCGCCAGTGCAGGGGATTGTGTGAGAGGAGAATCTTGAATGTCGAATCGTTCAGCGCCGGGTAAGCTTCGGCCAATTTCCCGTATTTCGGGAAAGGTGGAAGCCCCCAGTTTTCTACGCCAATCAGGGCGATGCTGTCGTTCCCCCGGTGGAGTGTGACCGAGCGGTTGTTGAGCATGTGCCAGCCCATTTTCTCCTCGTTGCCGATGAGCGCCCTGAGGGTTTGCTCTTTTTCCTCGGGGCGTTCCCAGTGAGCGTAATCGCCATAGTCGTGATTCCCCAAAACCGAGAAAACCCCGTCGCCGGCCGACAGGCGGGATAGGATGTCCATATAAGGAATCAATTCATTCCCTTGCCGGTTGACAAGGTCGCCGGTGAATACGATTAAATCGGGTGCGAGTTGGTTGATATGTTCGACCCATCGGGGTAGGTAACGGGCGGCCGAGCCTAAGGTCTCGATGTGGAGATCGGAAAATTGCACGATGCGATACCCGTCGAAGCTGTCCGGCAAATGGGGAAAGTCGATTGTCTGGTAGTTGTAGACAGGGTGTTGCCGGGCGTAAAAAGCGCCGTAAAGCATGGCTCCCATGACATACAGCGCCATTCCCATGCCAATGATGTGTCCCGCCCGGCTCCTCTTCTTGCGCCATAGGCGGGGCAGATAGTCGAATAGCGAGCATATCGTGTAGAACCATTTGGGCATGTAAACCAAAAAGAAGGTATAGAACAGCCACATGGTCGCATTGAGGGTGAGTACTCCCCGGAATTTCAAGTTGAAGACTAATCCGAACAGTACTCCCAATAGCGTGAGGCACGAAATGCTCCACCAAATGATTTTCAGCCATAGGGCTTTATCTCGTAAATTCCGGCGGAAGATATAGATGTCGGCCAATATAGCTAAAATCGGGAGAGAAATGAGAAGAAGGGGTAATCGCATATAATCGGATATTATAATTGTAAAAGCGAAACGACATGTCGTTTCGCTTTTGTGTGGATGTTTACTCTTTTCCGAGAGCAGCCAGCTGGTTTTTCAACGGGTTGGCATACATCGTCAGGATAGCGTTTTTGAGGAATGCCTTGTCCTCCTCTTTTGTCACATTGGGCACTTTGGCCAGTTGTGAATACAGATAGTTGTTAAAGACGGTTTGTTCCTTGTCGGTGTAGTGAGTGCCGGCAAATCGTTTCTCGCCTTGCAGCATGTCGTAGGCGACATAGTTCCCGGGATATAGCCTGTAATTGGCGTGAATGGCCTTGTCGATAATTGTGAGTATGTGGGAGAGCAATTCCGATTTCTCTTCGCAGGCCGACAGTTTGTCGAGTTCCTCGTTGATGCAAGGCGATATTTGGAAATGCACGCGCCCTTTGAATCCGAGCAGCCCGGTTTCCATGCTGTGCAAGTCGTCTTCCTGTGATTTTTTAAATTCGGGATTGTCCCGTTTGAGCAAAAACTCGTATGCTTTCAAGTAGTCGCAAGGATCGTATTCATAGGAGATAGATACCGGTACGAGATTAATCTCTTTCAAATTATCGAGGAAATCGCCGTCTCCTGCAATACTCAACATTTTGATGAGCGATTCCTGCGTGCGGTCGTCCGAGTCTTTGGCGCGTCCTTCGCGTTGGGCAATCCACACCGATTCGTGTTTCTGGGTAATGGCAAAGTGTATGTATCCCGATAATTGCCGGGCAGCGTCGAGCGTTTGGCGCACTCCCAGATTGCGCTTTACGATAAAACTTTTGTTGAGCCGTACCAAATCCGAAATCCAATCGAATATGAGCAGGTTGTTGCCTATGGCTATTTCACTGGTGTTTATCCCGTGATAAATGAGCAACAGGTTTAGGAAAGAGGCGTCGAGGACGATGTCGCGGTGGTTCGACATGAACGTGTAGCTCTTTGTCTTGTCGAGGATTTCGAAGTTCCCTCCGGTGAGACCCTTTGTCGTTTTTTGGGTGAGACCTTCGAGGAAAGAGCGCATGATGAGCAGCTGAAAGTCTTTCTTGTTGTCGAGCGCCAATAGTTGTTGACAAAATACATCGTAGTCGATGTCACGCAAAACATAGCGTACTGCATGTTCGAATTTGGGTTCTTTGACCAATTCTTTCATTTTGTCATGAAATTCGCTGTCATAAAAAGGGCGAATATCTTCAAATTCTTTTGGGCATTCCATAACTCTAATGTTTTTAAGGTATAGAACCGTGGTTTATATTTGTTTTCTCATTTTATCCTTGTATCTCTCGGTTGGCGGTATAGTGCCGCCATTTGTCAAAAAGCAATTCCATATCTTGCGGTATGGGAGAGTCGAAAAACATTTCCTTACCGGTGAGGGGGTGTTTGAATCCGAGTGTCTTGGCATGTAACGCTTGTCGGGGGCATATCTCGAAACAGTTTTGTACGAACTGTTTATACTTGGTAAAAGTCGTGCCTTTAAGAATTTGGTCGCCACCATAGCGCTCGTCGTTGAAGAGCGTGTGTCCGATATATTTCATGTGGACCCTTATTTGGTGGGTGCGACCGGTTTCGAGCTGGCATTCTACAATCGAGACATATCCCAGCCGTTCTAATGTTTTATAATGTGTGACGGCGTGCTTGCCCAAGTCGCCTTCGGGGAACACTGTCATTTGGAGCCGGTCTTTGAGGCTCCGCCCGATGTTGCCGGTTATTGTGCCTTCGTCTTTTTCCATGGAGCCCCACACCAGCGCCACATATTTCCGCTGGGTCGTTTTGTTGAAAAACTGTGTGCCCAAATTGGTTTTCGCTTCGGGCGTTTTGGCAATGACGAGTAGTCCCGATGTGTCTTTGTCGATGCGGTGTACCAATCCCAATCGGGGGTCGCTTACGTCGTAGTCGGGGGTATTCCTGAAATAGTAGGCCAATGCGTTCACCAGTGTGCCGCTGTAATTCCCGTGGCCCGGGTGTACGACCAGCCCCGCCGGCTTGTTCACGACCAGCACGGTGTCGTCCTCGTAGACGACATCGAGAGGTATGTCTTGTGGTATGATTTCAAATTCATAGCGAGGTCGATCCATCACGACCGATACTGTGTCGAGCGGCTTTACCCGATAGTTCGATTTGACGGCTTTCCCGTTTACGAGAATGCAGCCGGCCTCGGCGGCTTGTTGTATCCGATTGCGCGAAGCGTTTTCGAGCCGGGCGACCAAAAATTTGTCGACCCGTAACAGGCTTTGCCCCTTGTCGGCCACAAACCGGAAGTGCTCATACAACTCCCGTTCGCCCTCTTCGGCTACGATTTTATCGTCGACATCTATATCTTCGTCGCAAAAGTCCATGTCTTGGGGATTTTAGTTAAACCAACTTTCATCGGTAAGGGGCAATTCATTGTCTGGCTGAATATCTACGCTCGTCGAGTCGGGATATTCGTCGTTGTTTTTCTCTCCGTTTCCTACGAGTAGCGTCACCGCACTGCCGGCCGGGATTTTATCGCCCGGTTCGAGCGTTTCGCCCCGGTATTGGATTCCGATAACGAGGTCGGAATATTCCGACGGGACGCTTCTAATTTGCACATCGGTCAATCCGATACTTTCCAGTGTGGAGAGCGCTTGGCGTTGCGACATGTCGGTGACTTTTGGGCACGAGATCATTCTGGGCGAAAAGGCATTGATCGAGAGGTATATGATTCGTCCCGACTTGACTTTGCTGCCGCCGGCCGGAGTCTGCTCGACGACGCTGCCCGGGGTGGCCCCGTCGATAAATAGCGAGTCTACGATGTCGCATCGGAATCCTTCGCGTTCGAGAATCCGTATGGCGTCCGGCACGACCAGCGTCTTGACCTCGGGAACAATGACGGCTTTTCCGTGGCGAGTATATAGCTTCAACCCATACAAGGTGAGCCATATCAATAGGAAAAAGACGATAATCATCAATACTAATGTTTTGATTATCGGGTGTTTTTTGAAGAAGTCAATCAATTTTCCCATAGTCGCTCGAGTACATAACATTTCTAAGATTTCACAAATATACGATATTTAGCTTGTATCGGCTATTAACTTAATTATTTTTATGACAAAAAGATTTATTCTCTCCTGATTTTTCTTGTGCGGGAAGGAATATTGTCGATTCTTTTCCGGGCTTCTTGCGGCGATCGAAGAAAAATAATTTAACATTTATAACTTAAATAATCTATCTCGCCTTGATTGGTATATGAGAATGCGTTACTTTTGCAGAAAATAAATTAGCTTCTGAGTGGATATGAAGAGAAGTAACTGGGTAGTAATTGTCATTGTCGGGTTGGCCGTCGCACTGTTGGGCACCGGCATTTTCATATATATGCAGCACCGGGAAATGGCCGATTTCAAAGAACAGGTCGAAATCGACAGGCAGCGCAGCGAACTTGAAAAAGAGTACAGCGATTTGGCTGCTCAATATGACCAGTTCGAGGGGCAAAAGATGATGTTCAACAACGATTCGTTGATTGAGAAACTCGATGCCGAGAAGGTGAAAGTACAGCGTTTGCTGGAAGAGTTGCGCACGGTGAAGAATACCAGCTCGGCGCGTATCGAAGAGTTGAAGAAAGAGCTGGCCACGCTGCGTGGAATCATGCGTCACTATGTGATGCAAATCGATTCGTTGAATGTCGCGAACAAGCAACTGCGGGAGGAGAACGCTCAAGTAACCCGCCGTTATAGAGAGGTGGCCGAGACCGCCAGCCAATTGAAGCAAGAGCGGGAGGAGTTGACCGAGAAGGTTACGCTGGCGTCAAAACTTGATGCGGTGGGGATTGTCGTTACGCCCATAGATTCCCGGGGGAAAAAGGCAAAGAGAATAAAAAAGACCGATAAGATAAAGATTACATTCTCGATCGCTAAAAATGTGACGGCCGAGGTGGGCGAGAAATACATCTATGCCCGCATTGTGAAACCCGACGGCGATGTGCTGGTGAAAGACCGGGCCGATGTGTTCCCTTTTGAAGATAGGGATATTAATTTCTCCTGCCGTAAATTGATCGAGTTCACAGGCGAAGAGATAAACGATGTGACAATGTATTGGACCGTCGAGGAGTTCTTGTATCCGGGCGATTATCGGGTAGATATTTTTGCCGATAATTATAAAATAGGCACTCGGTCGTTTGCCTTGAAAGAGTAATTCTCCACAAGGTTTTGACTTTCTGTTTCTTTTGGAGGCGAAAAAATACCGGGGGAATGTTTAAAAAACGGTAAAAAACAAAAACTATATCTCCAAAATATTTGTTTAATGCTAAACTCGGTGTATTTTTGCAGCGTAATGCCGAGAGCATTATTTTTTTAAGGGATAAGATTGTTTATGCAACTATAAGCAAGGCAAGTATTAATTTTTGATAAGAAGTAAAAGATAAATAGAAGCGTATGAAACTAAATTGGAAAATAGGGATAGGCAATTTTTTGCTTATTCTCTTCTCGCTCTCTTTTTTGGCAGTTTCGGCACAGCAACCGGTTTCGCTTGATTCTTGTCGCCGCATGGCATTGAAGAATAACAAACAGCTGCGTATTGCCGATGAGAAAGTAAAAGGTGCGGGATATACCAAAAAATCGGCTCGGGGAGCCTATTTCCCGGGCATAGACTTTACCGGGACTTACCTGTATAACCAAAAATCTATTTCTCTGTTGGAGCAAGACCAGTATTTGCCCACCAAGAGTTTCGATTTGGCCTCGCAAGAGTATAAATACAACGTGGTGACCAATCCTGTCACAGGCGAGCCGATATTGAACAATGGGCAACCTATCCCCCAGACTGTGGCGCTCATACCCAAAGAAGCGTTTGAGTTTGACGTGCATAACGTTTATGCCGGACTGGTTACATTGACCCAGCCTATTTTTATGGGAGGGAAGATAAAGGCGTTGAACGATATAGCAAGCTATGCCGAGAAGTTGGCGGTCTCGCAGCGGAATACCGCCGAGAAGGAGATTGTCTATCAGACCGACGCCGCTTATTGGCAAGTCGTGTCGCTCGTCCATAAGAAAAAACTGGCCGAGAGCTACGCCGCTTTGCTCGACACGCTCAACCGCCATGTCGAGGTGATGATCGCCGAGGGGGTCGCCACGCAATCCGACGGTTTGACGGTGGCTGTGCGGTTGAATGCCGCCCAAATCACGTTGGCAAAGGTCGATAATGGGCTGGCGCTGTCGCGCATGGCGCTGGCTCAGATTTGCGGTTTGCCTGTAAATACGGTTTTTACACTTGAAGATGAATCGCTGGAGCGTGTAGCCTTGCAAGAGATACCGCTGTCGTATGATATGGACGAGGTTTTCAGGAACCGTAACGAAGTATTGAGCCTCGGTTACGCGGCTAAAATTTATGAGAAGAAAAAGAACTTGGCTCTGTCCGACATGTTGCCCAAAGTGGCGTTGGTAGGAACCTACTCGTTCTCTAATCCGAATGTGTTCAATGGGTTTAAAAACGAGTTCAACGGCATGTTCAGCGTGGGGGTGGCGCTCAATATACCCATTTTGCATTGGGGACAGAATTACAACAAGGTGCGGGCTGCCAAAAGTGAAGCTGTGGTTGCCAAGCTGGAACTGGCCGATACAAAAGAGAAAATCGAGTTGCAGGTGAACCAAGCCGCATTCAAGGCTTCGGAGGCTTATCGCACTTATCGCATGGCGGTGAAGAACCTCGAAAAGGCTGATGAAAATTTGCGTAACGCCCAACTCGGATTCCAAGAGGGGGTACTCACGACTACCAATGTGCTGGAAGCGCAGACGGCGTGGCTCGAAGCCCAATCGGAGAAAATCGACGCCGAAATCGATACCCGGCTTTGCGAAGTCTATTTGGCAAAAGCGTTGGGCACAATGAAATATTAAAAAAAGAATAAGAAAAAATAGCAAAACAGATTTACGATGGAAAATCTAAAAGTAAAGAAAGAACGCAGTTTGGTCGTTGGCCTCATTGCTTTGATTGTCATTATAGTTGTTTTGGCTTTAATCGGGTTGTTTTTGTTGAAACCCGAGCCCCAGATTATACAAGGACAAGCCGAAGCGACACAGGTGCGAGTATCGGGCAAACTTCCCGGTAGGGTAGTTGAGTTTATGGTCGAGGAAGGACAGCATGTACAGGCGGGCGATACGTTGGTGCATATCCATTCTTCTTTGGTAGAGGCGAAACTCTCTCAAGCCGAGGCGATGGAATCGGTGGCCAAGGCACAGAACAAAAAGGTGGATAGCGGTACCCGCATCGAGATGTTGAACTCGGCATACGATATGTGGCAGCAGGCGCAAGCCGGCCTCACGATTGCCCAGAAAACCTACGAGCGCATGCAGTCGCTGTATGAAAAAGGGGTGGTTTCGGCGCAGAAGCGCGATGAGGCCGAGGCCGCCTATAAAGCGATGAAGGCTACCGAAAGCGCGGCCAAATCGCAATACGAAATGGCGAAAGCCGGGGCGCAGGCCGAGGACAAAGCGGCCGCCGCCGCGATGGTCGATGCCGCCCGGGGCGGTGTGGCCGAGGTGGAATCTATATTGGACGACTCTTACCTGACGGCTCCGACCGACGGCGAAATATCCGATATATTCCCTCATGTGGGCGAGTTGGTGAGCTTAGGCGCGCCTATTATGAACGTTTTGAAACTCGATGATATGTGGGTGTCGTTCAATGTCCGGGAAGATTTGCTGGAAAACCTGACGATGGGAGCCGAGGTGCAAGCCGTCATTCCCGCTTTGGGAAACAAGGAGGTTACATTGAAGGTGTTTTATATCCGCGATATGGGCTCTTATGCGGTGTGGCGCGCCACGAAGGTGACAGGGCAGTACGACGCCAAGACTTTTGAAGTCAAGGCGCGGCCTGTCGAACCAGTCGACAATTTGCGGCCCGGCATGTCGGTATTGTTGAAAAGAGATAAATAACAAAAAAACGGAACGCTCTTCATAACGAGAGGCTTTAATATGTCGGAACAAAAAGAATATAAAACCGGTCTTTGGGCGACTATCGTCCGGGAATTGAGGCTGCTGGTATCTCGCCCCATCTATGTGCTTTGCATGGTAGGAGCGCCATTGTTCTGCTGCCTGTTCCTGCTTTCCTTGATGCACGAGGGACTGCCTCATAAGATCCCGGTGGCGGTCGTCGATCATGACCACACCGCCACGTCGCGGACCTTCACGCAGCAACTCGGCTCGTTGGAGTCGGTCGACGTTGTGTATAAGCCGAACAGTTTCACCGACGCCCGGGAAATGATGCAGGCGGGCGAGATTTTCGGATTCTTGATTATTCCCGAGGATTTCGAGGCGAAAGCCTTGGCCGGGCGGCAACCCGAAATCTCGTTCTACACCAACGACGCCTATTATATCCCGGCATCGCTGTTGTACAAGAGTTTCAAGACCATGTCGGTGCTGGCCTCGGGGGCGGTCGTGAGGCAGGTGTTGCTTTCGGCGGGCGCCGAGGATTCGCAGGTTATGGCCAAGTTGCAGCCCATTGCGACCGATATGCACGCGTTGGGAAATCCGTGGATAAGTTATTCGATTTATCTGAATAACTCGTTCCTGCCCGGTCTGTTGCAGTTGATGATTTTGTTGGTCACGGTTTTCAGCATCGGCTCCGAGATGAAGCGGGCGACGTCGAGAGAATGGCTGCGTAGGGCCGATAACTCTATTATTATAGCGATCACAGGTAAATTGTTGCCCCAAACGATTATCTTTTTCTCGATGGGACTTTTGTATTTGTCCATACTTTATGGCTATCTGCATTTTCCCATGCATGGCAATATTTGGCACATGATTTTTGCCATGTTCCTTTTGGTTATCGCCTCGCAGAGTTTCGCGGTAATTATCATGAGTTTCGCTCCCTCTTTGAGAATAGGGTTGAGCGCGGCCGGGCTGGTAGGGGTTCTGTCGCTATCTATCGCCGGATTTTCATTCCCGGTGCCGGCCATGTATCTGCCTTTTCAGGCGGTGTCGTATGTGTTGCCGGTGCGCCATTATTTCTTGATTTATGTAGATCAAGCCCTTAATGGCATACCGCTCTATTATTCGCGCATGAATTATGTGGCGTTGATTTTGTTTGCGGTGGCTTCGACCCCGCTGTTGCCAAGGCTCAAAAAGGCGTTGATACGTCAGATATATGTGCCGTGATGTAAAAAAAGAATAGATTATGAAACTGTTGCGATCGATAAAAATAGGATTGGCCGACATCTATTATATTTGGCGGAGGGAGTATCGCGCTGTCTTTCAAGACTGGGGCGTGGTAATTTTCTTCTTTGCCTTGCCGTTTGTCTATCCCATTGTATATGCGGCGATATATAATCCCGAGGTGGTGCGGGAAGTGCCTATGGTCGTCGTGGATAACGCCCGCACTCCGTTGAGCCGCGAGTTGGCTCGTGAGATGGACGCCACGCCGCATGCCCGTGTGGTTTCTTATTGTGCCAATATGGAAGAGGCGAAGCGCATGATGTATGAGAAGCATTGTTATGGGATTCTGTTTATCCCGAGCGATTTCAGCCGCAAGGTCGAGCGTGGGGAGCAGAGCGTCGTCTCGTTCTACTCCGATATGAGTATCCTGCTTAATTACAAAGGATTCCTTATCGCATTGACCGATGTGACCATGAATTTGGGAGGCCGGCTGCAAACACAATCTTTGGGAGGAGCTTCGCAGGAACAAATCAATGTGGCTACCCAGCCTATTCCGTATGTTTCGGTCAACTTGTATAATCCCGAGGCCGGGCTGGCGTCGTTCCTGTTGCCGGCGATTTTGATACTCATTTTGCAACAAAGCCTCATCTTGGGGATAGGCATGTTGGCGGGAGGCATTTATGAGCATCGCCGTCTGCACCTCTTTTATAGCGGGCGTGAGCACATGCACAACAATGTGTTACATCTGGTCGTAGGAAAGTCGTTGTGCTATTTCAGCCTGTATATTTTATGCACGGCCTATATTTTACATTTTATTCCGTGGCTTTTCCGGTATCCGCAGATTGGTAGCCAAGTAGAGATTTATTCGTTTGCCGTTCCATTCCTGTTGTCTTCGATATTTTTCGGAATGACACTTTCGGTGTTTGTCCGGGATCGGGAGAGCTCGTTTTTGTTGTTTGTCTTTACCTCGGTTGTCTTTTTGTTTATCTCGGGTATTACATGGCCGCGCTACGCCATGCCCGAGTATTGGAAATGGTTGGGCGCCATTATCCCTTCTACATGGGGAATAGAAGGGTTTGTGCGCATGAATACGGCCGGAGCCGGGATTTACGATGTGCGGCATGCCTACACGATGTTGTGGATTCTTACCGGCGTCTATTTCCTGACGACCTGTTTGGTCTATCGTTATCAAATCTGGAAAGACAAGAAGCGGGGATTCTCGGGAGTGCTCGATTCGGAATCGAATGAATAGATTTAAGTGTTACGGGAAGCCGGCTGCTGTTATGAGTGGCCGGCTTTTTGTCTTTGTAAAAAATGGAGAAATTGAGTCGTTTTTTTGAAATTTATGATTATCTTTACCTCCCTTTTTCAAAAATAAAAACCTAAATACATAAATTATGAATAGCATTTCACACAATCGTTTGGGCCTCGTTGTTATGGCTTGCCTTTGGTCGCTCTCTTTGTGGGCCGAGATTCCTGCCGGATATTACGATGCGGCGGTGGGGAAAAGCGGCGAAGAGCTGCAAAAGAGTTTATCTTCTATTATAGGTAATGCCGGTGTCATCAGTTATGATGGCTTGTGGGATGCCTATGAGACGACCGATGTCCGCGACGACGGTAAAGTGTGGGATATGTATTCCGATGTGACCGATTTTACTTTCGGGGACGACCAGTGTGGTAATTATTCGGTCGAGGGCGACTGTTACAATCGGGAGCACTCGGTTCCCAAGAGTTGGTTTAATAAGAGAAGTCCCATGTATTCCGATATTTGGCATCTCTATCCCACCGATGGGAAGGTGAACGGTATGCGCAGCAACAACCCCTTCGGTGAGGTCGGCTCGGGGGCATCGGGCTCCAAAAACGGATTCTCCAAGTGGGGCGCTTGTGTGACGCCCGGTTATTCCGGCACGGTGTTTGAACCCAACGACGAGTATAAAGGCGATTTCGCCCGCACCTATTTTTATTTTGCGACGCGGTATAAAGGGGTGGCAACGAGTGGTCAGGGGGCTGACGTGTTTACCAATACCTATCCTTACATCGCTGGATGGCAGCTCGACATGCTGCTTCGTTGGCACGAAATGGACCCTGTGAGTCAAAAAGAATTGGATAGAAACGATGCGGTTTACAAAACCGCACAAAGAAATAGGAATCCCTTTATCGACTATCCCGAGTTGGTCGACTTGATTTTTGGCGATAGCCGCACTGTGCCGTTCTACCCGCAAGGCGAAGATTCACCTTATATCGAGAATCCTCAAAGCGGGTCGACTATCGACATGGGTATCGCTTCGGTAAATGTATCGGAGCCTGTTATAATGCAAATACAGGTGAAGGGACGCAATATCGAGGGCGATGTTATGCTTGCTATCGGTGGCGCCGACAGCGAGTGTTTCTCGGTATCTCCTCGCAACCTTACGGCCGATGCGGTGAACAACGGCGCAACCGTGGAGCTCTCGTATTGGTCTTCTTCGGTGGGTACGCATCAAGCCACGCTCGATATTAGCGGGGGAGGAATCTCGTCGCCGGTGGTTGTCAATCTCAAAGGAGAGGCGGTCGACGATTTTATAGCGCTTCCTGCCAAAGAGGTTACCAAAACCTCTTTTGTGGCCGCATGGACACCCAAAGCCGACGCTACCGATTATGAGTTGAGCGTGTGGTACGACGACTACTCGTCGAGCACTCCCGAGAAAGAGATATTGAATACTTCGTTCACGTCGAAACCCGACACATGGAGCTACGAAGATTACACGAGTGTCGATAACGGATATTTGCGCTTGGGTTCGGGTAGCCAAGACGGCACCGCGATCTCGCCGGTTCTCGATTTGTCGGGCGATAACATTACTATAACCGTCGAGGCCGAACCGTACAGGAATGACGAGTCTGTCTTGTATGTGTCGCTCGATGGTGTGGAGATTGACCAAATCGAACTCGACGGGACCATTACCAAGACTATTCCCGTCACGGCAGGAACAGCCTCTTCGCAGATTGCTTTCATGGCCAAGAGCGACCACCGGGCCTATTTGCACAGCGTGGTTGTGAAAAGTGGAGGCGGATCTATGCGGGTAGATGTTGACGGCTATCCTCGTCGGGTAGGTAATGTGACCGGGTATGAGGTGACCGGTTTGACTCCCGATGTACAGTACCATTATACCGTCACTCCCTATGAAGGAGAGGTGGCGCAACAGGTATCCAATATGGTTTCGGTTTCTACCGTGTCGGCCGGAATCGATGATTTGGAGAACGGCCATATATCGATTTTCACTTCGGGTAATGTGCTGCACATACTCAATGCTCCTATGAATGCTGTGGCTCAGTGGTTCACAATGGACGGACGCTTGTGCGGCTCGCGCACCTTGCACGGCGAAGAGTGTGAATGGGAACTGCCCGAGGGCATTTATATCGTGCGGGTAGTTTCGCGCACTATGCAAAGCACGGTGCGGGTATATAGCTCGCGATAGATAGGATTAAGTCATTCAATATTTTAGGACAATACTATGAAAAATTATGCTCGAATCATATCGACAATCGTAGGGTTGCTGTCGCTTTGGGTCTCGCTTGGAGCGGCAGTCCCTGCCGGATATTACTATGCTGCCGACGGGAAAAACGGCGCTGAATTGAAAACGGCTCTGCACGAGATAGTAAGCTCGTTGCATACACTGAATTATGGCAGTGGCGAAGGTGCCACATGGGAGGGTTTCTCTCGAATCGACCGCAGGAACGATGGCTCGGTGTGGGATATGTACTCGGGCGAAGTGCGTTATTTCGACGGGTTTAGTGCGGTCGAAGGCATGCACATCGAGCACTCTTTCCCCAAAAGTTGGTGGGGTTCTTACGAGAATAATGCGTATAGAGATTTGCACCATCTTTTCCCGGCCGATGGCTCGGCCAACTCTTCGAAAAACAATCTCCCGTTGGGCGAAGTTTCAGGGATCCCCGGCTTCGATAATGGTTATTCAAAGATTGGAACAAATGGCTTTGGCGAGGAATATACCGATCGTTGTTTCGAACCGGCCGACGAGTATAAAGGCGATTTTGCCCGAGCCTATTTCTATGTGGTTACCGCTTATGAAAACCTGTGTGATTATTGGCAGTCGCCTATGGTCGACAACAATACCTATCCAGTGTGGAAAGAGTGGGCGCGGGAGCTTTTGTTGAAGTGGCATTCGCAAGACCCGCCCAGTGAGAAAGAGACGGCGAGGAACGATTCGGTTTATGCCATTCAAGGGAACCGTAATCCCTTTGTCGACTATCCCGATTTGGTGCAACACATTTGGGGCGAGCGGCAGGAAGAGCCGTTTTACTTTCCCGAGGAAACCATGTCGTTTTTGGCAATGCCCCGGCGAGACCAGTCGATTGACATGGGTGTGATTTTGGTCGGAGATAGCAGGGTGGAAAGCCTTGAATTTTTAGGGAATAACCTCGATTCCCCGTTGACTCTGGCATGGAAGCAGGACGGAGTGTTTACCCTTTCGGAAAACGAGTTGTCGCCCGGTCGGGTACACGATGGCTGTGAAGTGAAAATTTCGTGGAGCCGATCTGTCGAAGGGGTATATCGCGATACTCTGCTTGTTTCGGGAGGAGGACTCGATTATCGATACAGTATTCCGGTGCAATTGGTTGTTGTTCCCTCTTTTATCAATACAGCGGCTACCGATGTGACAGCCTCCGAAGCGACGGTGCATTGGATCGAATATCCTTCGGCGACCGACTATCGAGTCTCTCTTTGGACTGGCGATAAGGAGGCCGGCGACCTCATTATATCGGCCTATGTCGAAGGGTCGGGTTACAACAAGGCCATTGAACTTTATAATGGCACGGGAGCTGCTGTCGATCTTTCGGCTTATAGCTTGCAGATAGCGAGAAATGGAGGCGGGAGTTTTTATAACGATACGCCGTTGGGCAATGCCATACTGCCCGCTGGGGAAACCTATTTGTTGCTGAATGACGACTCGGAAAATGAGACACTGCGGGCCAAAGCATCGAAAATTATCCCCGGAGGAGAAACTTCGCCGCTCAATTTCAATGGGAACGATGCTGTTGCGCTTTGTCGAAACGGTATTATAATAGATGTGGTGGGCGCCGCCGATGAAATTGCCTATTGGGGGCAAGATAAGACCCTTTATCGTCGAGCCTATGTCACGCACCCATCTACTGTATATAACGAGGGTGAATGGGAATCGGCTCCCCAAGACGATTTCTCGAGAATAGCCCTTTTCGAAATGCAGTTCGCACAGGAACAGGAATATCTATATACCGATAAATCGGTGGGTCCTGTGCAGGAATATAGCTTTACGGACCTTCGGCCGCTCACTCGTTATACCTATCGAGTGACAGCCGTTACCTCGGCCGGCAATGTCGATGCCGCATACAGCATGCAATTCGATACCGACTCTCTGGGTGTGCCGCAATTGCTCGATGCTTCCGATGTATCCGACCGTTCGTTCCGAATAAATTGGGAAGAAGTCATGGATGCCGATAGTTATGAAATATACTGTTTCACGCAGACCGGCGAACAACACACCGTTACCGAGGCTTTCGACAATGTAGGTTCGAATGGCAAGCCCCTGCCCGAAGGTTGGAGCGGAGATGCCAGTAGCAATTATACCTCGGCGGCCAGCAGTGGCGAGTCGGCTCCATCGGTAGCTTTAAAGGCGACAGGCGAGCATTTGCAAACACCACGCTACCCCGAGGGGATAGTCTCTATTTCGTTTATGTATCGTTTCGCGTCATCGGGAACCGGTTCCTATGTCACCGTCGAGAAAGAGGTAGGAGGCGAATGGTTGTCGGTCGACACATTGCGTTATGTCGATACTTCGAAGACATATCCCCGATTCGATTTCCCGGTCGATGAAAAAGTTACGGCCGTGAAGATTACCTATGCGCATAAGGAAAAAGGCAATGTCGCCATCGACGATGTGTCGATAACCTATGGCGCTTATGAGAACCGTCTCCAATGTCAGGAGCAGGTGGAACGTGTGAATTCCTATGTTGTAGAAAATCTTTCTCCGCGGACCGAATACTACTATCAGGTTCGTGCCATTTGCAAAAATGTCGTTTCATCGTGGTCTCCTGTGCAGAAAGTTGTCACCACCGAGTATTCGTCGACACCCTCTGTCCAAGATATTTCACCGGTGATATATGCTTGGGGCGGGAATATAGTGCTTGCCAATCTTAGGGGCGAAGAACTCGTTTGGGTGTATAATTTGTCGGGGCAACTTCTTTTCTCAAACGAGACTAATGGTCAAAATGAGATAATGATTGAGGCTGGGAAAGGAATTTATCTGATAAGAATAGTGACGAAAGACAAAATTTATAACAAAAAAGTTAAGATATAACCGGCAGGTATTTAACGAGTTGAGGTGAGCGTTAAAAATTTTCTCAAAAAAAGAGGGTA
>CALUFO010000007.1 GCA_944320015.1 uncultured Barnesiella sp.
CTCATTGTGACCATCTGGCGTAATCCAAACAAAAAAGGATGACCCTTGAAAGTCTTTGACTTTTGGGTCACCCTCTTCGGAATAGTATAAACGGGGGTGTCGTTTATTTTGTTTTTGCTTCTACATCGGGAGCGATGAGTTTGTATCCCTTGCCGTGGATATTGATAATCTCGATCGAGGGATCGTCTTTGAGGTGCTTACGCAGTTTGGTGATGTAGACGTCCATGCTTCGTGCGTTGAAGTAGTTGTCGTCGATCCAAATTGTTTTGAGGGCGAAGTTCCGTTCGAGGATTTCGTTCACATGGGCGCAAAGGAGGCTGAGCAGTTCCGACTCTTTGGTGGTGAGTTTCGTGCTCTTGTCGTCGATGGCCAGTACTTGTTTTTGGGTATCGAACGTGAAGCGTCCGATTTTGTAGAGGGTGACTTCTTTTCCTTTTTTCCCTTTTACCCGGCGCAAAATGGCTTCGATACGGAATACCAACTCTTCCATGCTGAATGGTTTGGTGATGTAGTCGTCGGCTCCGATTTTGAACCCTTCGAGGATATCTTCTTTGAGCGATTTTGCAGTCAAGAATATGATGGGAACTTCACCGTTTACGGTACGAATTTCCTGTGCCAGCGTGAATCCGTCTTTTTTGGGCATCATCACGTCGAGTACGCACAGGTCGTATTTGCCTTTGAGGAATGCTTTGTATCCGCTTTCTCCGTCGGAGAAGAGGTCGGCTGCATAGCCTTTGGCTTGCAAATACTCTCTTAACAGCATGCCAAGATTTTCATCATCTTCGCATAGTAGAATACGCAATCTTTCTTCCATAATCATTTGTTTTTTATTAGTGGTAGTGTTATTATAAATATCGACCCTTGATTTATCTCGCTCTCTACACGGATATCGCCTTTGAGGTCGGTGATGATTTTATGGACATAGGCAAGCCCCAGTCCGAATCCTTTGACGTCGTGGCGGTTCCCGGTGGATACGCGGTAGAATTTGTCGAATATCTTTTTTAAATCTTCCCGTTTCATGCCTATTCCGTTGTCTCGAATCGAGATTTCTACTTTATCGCCGATGGTTCTCGTGCGAATGAATAGCGATAGGGGCACGTCTTCCCGGCGATATTTCACGGCATTGTCGAGGAGGTTGAAAATGACGTTTGTAAAGTGCATTTCGTCGACCGATACGATAGCGTCGTCGGCTTCGAGGTCGGCATCGATTACGCCGCCGTATTTCTCGACTTTCAGTTTGAATGTGCTCATGACACCTGTGACGAGGTCGTTGACATCGACATTGTGCAGTTTCATCAATGTCTTTTGCCGGTCGAACATCGACATTTGTAGCACTTTTTCTACTTGGAACCTCAGTCGCTTGGTCTCGTCGTTTATGACGCCCGATATGTGTTGGAACATGTTGGGGCTTTTGGCGACGGCGGGGTCGTTGAGCATTTGCGCGGCCAGCGATATGGTCGATATGGGGGTCTTGAACTCGTGGGTCATGTTGTTGATAAAGTCGTTTTTCATCTCGGTGAGTTTCTTTTGACGGAAGGCCGTGACGATAGTAAACAGGAACGTTACCAACAGTATGAGCGTGAATGCAAACGAGGGTATCATGAATTTCACCGAGCTCGATATATAGTCCCTTTTAGTGGGGAAATAGACTTTGAGGTAGTTTATCTTGGCCGGCGGGTCGTTGGGGAATATGGCCTGTGTAAACAGGTTCCCTTCGATTTTGGGGTCGTATTGGTTGGAACTATATATGATTTTCTCGTTTTTGTTGTAAATGGCAAATTGGAAGGGCAGGTTCAGCCCGTTGTTCTCAAATTCCGATTTCAGGTAGCCTTCCAGCTTCCTGATGTCGATGCGCTCCAATACGGGGCGATTGCTGGCCTTGCTGAGCATGTTGAGGATAACTTCGTTCAACAGTCCTTTTTGATAGAGGTATTGGCCTTTGCGCGCCTCTTGCATGTTGCGATATGTGCTGATGAGCGTGTTGTGGTCTTTGAGACGGGGTTTTGCCGGGGTGATAATCGTGCTGGTTTGTTCGCGGAAAGAGAAACTGGCCACTGTCCCGTCGGGCGAGACGATAGAAAATTGGTGAGTGGCAATGTCTTGATTGTCTTGTTGCTGGTTGTAGGAGGACAACATTTTTTTCTCTTCCTCTTCCAGATATTCGTCCAAATAACGTTGGGTCTCGTCCAGCTCGAGACTTGTCGATACGGCATACAGGCTCCGTTTTACGGCTTCGGTAAATTGCTCGTTTCTCATTTTTATCATGTTTTCCATATACATGATTTGTATATAGAGCAGTCCGATAAAGGTGAGCGCCATGATTATAAGTAATAGCCAGATAGTCGACTTTTTCATTTTGTTTGCCTCTCGCTTTTTTCTGTTAGTGTGCCGGTGCGTCTAAATTATTTTTACATCGTTTGTAAAATTTATTAGATAAACACCTATGCCACTGTTTTTGTTTTATTTTATGAAAACCTATTTATCTTCTTGTTTAACACTTCACGGCAAATTTAACAAATAAATGTTTATTTGCAAAAAAGCCACCGAATTTTTCCGGTGGCTTTTTAATTATTTAACAAAAGTAGGGGTTTATTCGTCGGTTTGCTCGGCCTCGTATGCTTTGAGCAGTTTCTCTTGAACGTCGGACGGTACGAGCTCGTAGGAAGCGAATGTCATCGAGAAAGAGGACCGTCCGCCGGTAATCGAACTGAGTGCGGTCGAGTAGGAGGACATTTCTTTCAAAGGCACTTTGGCGGTGATTTTTTCGAAACCTTTTTCGCTCGACATGCCCATGATGATGGCGCGGCGTCCTTGCAAGTCGCTCATGACGTCGCCCATGACGTCGGAGGGGGTGAGGACTTCTACGTCGTAGATAGGCTCGAGGATTTTGGGGCCTGCGTTGCGGAATGCTTCGCTGAACGCGTTACGCCCGGCGAGACGGAACGAGATTTCGTTGGAGTCGACGGGGTGCATTTTACCATCGTAGATACATACTCTCACATCGCGGGCATAAGAGCCGGTGAGGGGGCCTTGCTCCATGCGGTCCATCAATCCTTTGACGATGGCGGGAATGAAGCGGGCGTCGATGGCACCGCCTACGATACAGTTGCACACAACCAGCTTGCCGCCCCATTCGAGATCTATCGTTTGAGTGTCGCGCACGTTCATGCGGTATTCTTGGTTGTTGAATTTGTAGACCTCGGGAGCGGGCATTCCTTCGTAATAGGGCTCTACGATGAGGTGAACCTCGCCAAACTGTCCGGCGCCGCCCGATTGTTTCTTGTGTCGATAGTCGGCGCGGGCTGCCTTGGTGATTGTTTCGCGGTAAGGGATACGAGGTTCGAGGTATTCGACGGCGAGCTTGTCGTTGTTTTCGATACGCCATTTCAAGGTGCGCAGGTGAAATTCACCTTGTCCCGACACGATGGTTTGTTTCAGCTCCTTGGATTGCTCGATTTGCCAAGTGGGATCTTCCTCGTGCATGCGGGTGAGGATTTCGCTCAATTTCTCGGCGTCGGCTTCGTTGACCGGTTTTATGGCGCGTTGGAATTTGGGAGCCGGGTATTTGATGAAATCGAAGTGGTATTCACAGCCTTTGGCGTTGAGGGTGTTGCCGGTGCGCACGTCTTTGAGTTTTACCGACGCACCTATGTCGCCGGCCACGAGTTCATCGACTGGGGTGCGTATTTGTCCGCACACGCAGAAGAGTTGAGCCAACCGCTCGCGGCCGTCGCCTCGGTCTACATTGACCAAGTCGTCGCCTTGCCGCACGGTTCCCGACATGACTTTGAAGTAGGACACCTCGCCGATGTGGGGCTCTACCGTGGTTTTGAAACAGAATATGCTCGTGGGGCCGTTGGCGTCGGGAGCGACTTCCTCGCCGGCGGTGTTCTTCGGTTTGGGCATTTCGGACACGAAGGGTACCACGTTGCCGAGGAACTCCATCATGCGGCGTACGCCCATGTCGCGCAAGGCGCTCACGCAGAACACGGGGTAGATGCTGCGGGTAACCAGACCTTTGCGGATACCTTCACGCATTTCGTCCTCGGTGAGTGAGCCTTGGTCAAAGAATTTTTCCATGAGGGTCTCGTCGTTTTCGGCGGCGGCTTCGACCAGTTTTTGGTTCAGTTCCCGAGCTTTCTCCATTTCGCTTTCGGGAATTTCCGATATGGTGGGCTTGCCGCCTTCGGGCGACCAGCTATACATTTTCATGAGTAGAACGTCGATCATGGCGTTGAACGACGGCCCGCAGTTGAGCGGATATTGCACTTGTACGATTCGGTTCCCGAATGTCTCGCGCATTTGGTGGATTACATTGTCGTAATCGGCCTTTTCGCCGTCGAGTTGATTCATGGCGAAAAGAATGGGTTTGTTCAAGTTCTCGGCGGTACGGAAGATGTTTTGAGTCCCCACCTCTACTCCATATTGCGAGTCGATGACGATGACTCCGGTATCTGTCACGTTGAGCGCGGTTATAGCGTTACCCACGAAGTCGTCGGCTCCCGGGCAGTCTATCACGTTGAGTTTCTTTCCTAAAAATTCGGCATAAAAAACTGTGGAAAAGACGGAGTATCCATATTCTTTTTCCACAGGGAAGTAGTCCGATACTGTGTTTTTACCTTCGACGGTTCCGCGGCGTTTTATTACGCCACACTCGTAGAGCATAGCTTCTGCGAGGGTGGTCTTACCGGAGCCTTTGCTGCCCAACAGGGCGATGTTCTTAATTTCGTGAGATTGATAAACTTTCATGATATTAAAGTTTTTAATAAAACAAGAACGCTTGGTAGCGTTTTTAACAAAGCGTTCGCAAATTATGAATTATATTTTTAAAAAACAATGCCGAGAACTATGTTACAAAACATTGTTTGTGAAATGAAGTTTTGTACTTTTGCATTCCGATGGCCGGGTTATATATTCATATACCGTTTTGTGCGAGTCGCTGTATTTATTGCGATTTCTTTTCGTCGACCGATTCGTCGCTGAGAGGCGGGTATGTCGATGCTGTTTGTCGCGAGCTTGCCTTGCGGCGCGGTGAACTGGGAGGCGAGCGAGTTTCGACGGTCTATTTCGGTGGGGGGACGCCTTCGACCTTGTCGGCAGGGGAGTGCGACCGGCTTTTTGGGGCACTCTCGGCGGTAGTCGATTGGTCGGCATGCGACGAGGTGACTTTCGAGGTGAACCCCGACGATGTGACACCCTCGTTTGTCGCAATGTTAAGAGATACTCCTGTAAACCGGTTGAGCATGGGGGTACAGAGTTTCGACGATTCGGATTTGGCGTTCTTGCGACGTCGCCACACGGCTCGGGCGGCTATCGAGGCGGTGAACCGTTGCCTCGAAGCTGGCTATAATAATATGAGTATCGACCTCATTTACGGCTTGCCGGGGCAAAGTCTCGACGGCTGGCAGCGCAATTTGCGGCAAGCGGTTTCGCTGGGGGTGCCGCATCTCTCGGCTTATAGTCTCATGTATGAAGAGCATACGGCTTTATGGCGTATGCGGGAACGGGGCGAGGTGGAGGAGTGTGACGAAGAGACTTCCCTGTCGATGTTCGAGCGGCTTATCGACGAGTTGGAGTCGCATGGGTATGAGCATTACGAAATTTCCAATTTTGCCCGCCCCGGGTTGTATGCCCGGCATAATACCGCTTATTGGCAAGGAGTGCCTTATCTTGGGCTCGGAGCGGCGGCTCACAGTTACGATGGCCGGTGCCGGCGGGTCAACCCTTCGTCTCTTTGGGCATATATGGAGGCGATAAACGAGGGGTGTGTGGCGTATGCCGAGGAACGTGAAACATCGGATAGCCTTTATAACGAGCGTATTCTTACCTCGTTGCGCACTTGTTGGGGGCTGGACATGAAGCGGCTCGAAACCGATTTCGGAGAAGAACGAGCCCGATATTGCTTGAAACAGGCTCGACCGCATATCGAGGCGGGGCGGCTGGCCTTTACCGATGAGCGACTGCGCATAACCCGTGCCGGACTTTTCACGTCCGACGATATTATGAGCGACCTTTTCTGGGTCGATTGAAAATCCGTTTTACAGTTTCAGTTTATAGGCGAAAGAAATAAATGTGTTGAGTTGTTGCGGATTTTTGCTTATCAAGTGTTCTTCCCGCACTTTGCACTCAATGGAGTTTTTATGGTCGATGCGATACTCTACACCGGCGTCGTACCATACCCGGTCTATCGTGTTGGCACGGCTTCCGTTCAAGAAAAGGAATATATCGGCGTGGAAGAAAGGAGTCCAACGGCTGTCGGGTATGGCGTAGCTGAATAGCAACTTATTGCGCCATTTGTTCGAGGGGCGAGCCGTTCCCACGGTGTAGGTCGATTCGAAACGGGAATTGAGCGACATCGAGAACCGCTGCACCGGATAGGAGAATGTCGCACCCAGTTGATAACGGTTCCGGTTGTTGTAAGTGCCCGGAGGAGTTTGCTGGTTCATATAGTAATAAAGGGCGTTCAACTTCACATATTTGGGAATAGCGGTGTAGGATACCGACAAGATGGGCATGTATCGTTCGTAGTATCGTCCCAGTGTCCACACGTTTTGTTGCAGTTGCAGGTTTACCCGGCCTATCTGTTTCGATAAGAAGAAGCCCCACATGGTGCCCACTTCGCTGCTGTATTCCCGGGCTCGTGCGGGGGCGAGACACAAAAGTAGGACGGTGCCGCCGACGAGAATGCGTTTGTGTAACGGTAGATTCATATTTATTTTTATTCGTGATGATAGGGTTCGTTGTTGAGAATCGTCATGGCGCGGTATAGTTGTTCGACGAAAATGAGGCGGATCATCTGATGCGAGTAGGTCATCTTCGAGAGTGAGATTTTCTCTTGTTCCAAGTCGTAGATGCGGTTTGAAAACCCATAGGGGCCACCCACGACGAAAACCAGCCGCTTGGACACGTTGGCCATTTTCTTTTCGAGATACGAGGCAAATTGCATGGAGGAGAACTCTTTGCCACGCTCGTCGAGCAACACGATGTAGTCGCCGGGAAGGAATGCTTTGAGTATGAGGTCGGCCTCCCGCTCCTTCTGTTGGTCGGTACTGAGGCTTTTGGTGTTGCGCAGCTCGGGAATGACGATGGTTTCAAACGGCACATAATGTGCGAGCCGCTTGCTGTATTCCTCGATTCCTTGCACAAAATAAGACTCGACGGTTTTTCCTACGACTAATAGCGCTATTTTCATGCCCGATTTTAAATTTCCGGCAAAATTAATATAAACAAAGAGTAAAATCAAACATGTCTCTCTCTTTGTCTCTGCGCTCACCTTTCACTATCTTTGTTTCACGAAGATAGGATGCGGTTCGGCATAGCACAAATTGAAAACTTTGTTTTCATTTGTCTCTGCGCTCACCTTTCACTATCTTTGTGCCGATATAAGAACTTGACAAAACGAAGGATATGAAAACAACCGAGCAATTGATAGACGAGTTGATAGATTTGGCCTTTGCCGAGGATATAGGCGATGGAGACCACACGACTTTGTGCTGTATTCCCGCTACGGCGATGGGAAAGTCGAAACTGCTGATTAAAGAACCGGGTGTATTGGCCGGAGTGGAGGTGGCGCGCAAGATATTCCGCCGCTTCGATCCCGAGCTGAAGATGACCGTTTATATCGAGGACGGTGCCGAGGTGAAACCCGGCGACGTGGCTTTTGTGGTAGAGGGGCGCATACAGTCCTTGTTGCAAACCGAGCGTCTCATGCTCAATGTGATGCAGCGCATGAGTGGTATCGCTACTATGACCCGCCGTTATGTGAAGCGGCTCGAAGGATTGCACACTCGCATTCTCGACACCCGCAAAACTACCCCGGGTATGCGTATGCTCGAAAAGGCGGCCGTGAAGATAGGTGGCGGTGTGAATCATCGCATCGGGTTGTTCGACATGATTTTGCTCAAAGATAACCATGTGGATTTTGCCGGTGGTATAGAAAACGCCATTACCCGTTGTCATCGCTATTTGAAAGAGAAAGGCAAGGATCTGAAAATCGAAATCGAGGTGCGCAACCTCGACGAGTTACGCGAAGTCATGCGAGTAGGTGGCGTGGACCGTATCATGCTCGATAATTTCTCGCCGGCGCTCACTCGGGAGGCTGTGAAGATTGTCGACGGCAAATATGAGATTGAATCGTCGGGTGGCATCACTTTCGACACCATTCGCGATTATGCCGAGTGTGGTGTCGATTTTATCTCGGTAGGAGCGCTCACTCACTCGGTTAAGGGTCTCGATATGAGCTTCAAAGCGTGCTGATAAATTGTGTAATATAAGGGATTGACTCGATACAAGAGTTGTCCCTTTCGCATATGGCATTCCCCCTATATTCCTTTGCAGGAAGCGCAGGGGGAATGTTTTTTTACTCCTCTTTTGTCGGACAAACGGTGGGAGCCATTCGCTGTTGGTATTGCCGGGCCGGTGTGGCTTTATTTAAGGGAGAGAGTACTAATCGAGACTTCATGCCGTCGGGGTGTAGAAGGTCGAAATCGCTGTATTGTATATAGAAGTACACTCTTCCCGGTTGATAGCCGAAGGAGTGGGTTTCGTTCCAAAATATTTCGTTCCCAGTGTGGTCGATCGCGCTTCGGTGTGTGGTGTATGGAAGGGGAATGACAGGTTTCGGCTGATGTCCCGGCCGATTGCACCCATTGTTCCACAATGTATCCTCGGTTATAGTGTTTGTCGATGATATTGGCGTTGGAGAAGGAACGCATGAAGAGGGCATCCCGCCCATCGGCTGGTGGATTGGGCAAATATCGTTTTTCCTCTAAAATGTAGATTAATTGTTGATTACCAAGCGGAATACCATATCGCCGGGTTGCTGCTGGACGAAATCGCTGTATTGCACATAAAATGCCACACTGCCTGGCATATAGTCGTAGGTATAGGTTTCGGTCCATAGCATTTCCTTCCCACTGTTGTCGGTGTCGCCCCGGTGTATGACATAGGGCAGGGGGGTGATTACCTCGTCTTGTGTCCCGGGCGATTGCACGAGATAGCCCAGCACATAGCCGTTGATGTATAGGTCGTCGGTAATGTCGTTATTATCGAACACATACATATAATAGGTGTTCAAACCGTCGGGCGAGGTAACGAGTTCCCAGTCTTGCGAATTGACGGTATAGGTGTAGTATCTCCAATACATGCCCTCTCTCGCTGGACCTTGCGGCCCCATGGGACCTTCGCATGAAAAGAGGGTCAAACTTATGATAGCCAGCAGTAACAGTTTTTTCATAATTTCCCGAATTAATTTGTTGATAACCATTTGGGCTCGGCCCTTTGCCGTGGGACAAATTCCCCGGTTGCGGTCTTGGCCTCCCGGTTTTGGTTACAAATATAACAATGTGTGGTAAAAAAGTAGTTCCTATTTGTGATAATTTATTTTTTTTAATGTTCTGTCCTGTTAGAGAAAGAGAAGGGTGTTGCTGTACGATGAATGTTTATCAACAAACCGATTTCAAATTTCTCTGTTTCGGCTTTTATATCTACCTTTGTGGCATAATTGTGAAATTAGAAATTTATGACAGATCGTAATTCTCCGTTGATTTTGGGCAGCGAGCCGATAGGCAAGCTGTTGGTACAATATTCTGTACCGGCCATTATAGCGATGACTGTCACATCGCTTTACAATATCATAGACAGTATTTTTATCGGTCATGGAGTAGGGGCACTGGCCATTGCCGGTTTGGCCGTTACTTTCCCGCTGATGAACTTGGTGGTGGCTTTTTGTACATTGGTAGGTATAGGAGGCGCTACGATAAGTTCGATCTTTTTGGGACAAGGCGATAAGGTGAGAGCGACCGAGGTGGTTCACAATGTGCTGATTATGTGTCTGATCAATGCCGTTTGTTTCGGCGGATTGACCTATTTGTTCCTCGATCCCATTCTGTTGTTTTTCGGAGCGAGTCACGACACGCTGCCCTATGCCCGGGACTTTATGCAAGTGATCGTATTGGGTACCCCCATAGCCTATGTGTTCATCGGGCTGAACAACGTGATGCGGGCGACAGGCTATCCCCGCAAAGCCATGTACTCGTCGTTGCTGACTGTGGGGTGCAATGTGGTTTTAGCGCCGATATTTATATTTTCGTTTGGCTGGGGCATACGGGGTGCCGCGTTGGCAACCGTAGTTTCACAGGCTGTCGCGATGGTGTGGGTGCTTGCCCATTTTATCAACAAAGAGAGTTTTGTTCATTTCGATAGCCGCTACGCTCGGTTGAAAGCCCGCATAGTCGGGAAGATTTTTTCGATAGGCATGTCGCCATTCCTGATGAATATGTGTGCCTGTGTGGTGGTAATCTTTATCAACAACGCATTGCAGAGAACCGGTGGCGACTTGGCTATCGGCGCCTATGGAATTGTGAACCGCACGGTGATGTTGTTCGTTATGATTGTGATGGGTATCACGCAGGGTATGCAGCCGATTGTAGGATACAATTACGGGTCGAAACAGTATGACCGGGTGCGCAAGACTTTGTGGTATGGCATTATGGCGGGAGTCATTGTCATGAGTGTGGGATTTGTGTTGAGCGAGTTGTTTCCCCACGCTATTGTGGCGATGTTCACCACGAGCGAGGAGTTGGTCGATTTGTCGGTCATAGGCCTTCGCATCAGTTGTGTGATGTTCCCGTTTGTCGGATGCCAGATTGTCATTTCCAACTTCTTCCAGTCGATTGGTAAGGCTCCGGTGTCGATATTCCTTTCGCTGTCGAGGCAGTTGTTATTCCTGTTGCCGTTGTTGCTTATCTTGCCCAACTACTTGTCTACGAATGGGGTATGGTGGAGTATGCCCATCTCAGACTTCATTGCGTTTGTGGTGGCTGTTATCGCTTTGTTGATGCACCAGCGTTCTATCCGGCGAAAGTATCAAGGAGTTCAATCTTAAAAATATAGAGCTATGAAAAAGAGGTTAACAATTGCGTTGGTAGCGCACGATAATCGTAAAGCCGATATGGTGGAGTGGGTGAAGCACAATGCCGAATTGCTGTCGCATCATCATTTGGTGTGTACCGGCACGACCGGCCGTTTGATAAAGGAGGCCTTTGAGGAGCTGAATATCCCGGCCGATGTCACCTGTATGAACTCGGGTCCGCTGGGAGGCGATGCCGAAATAGCCGCTTTGGTTGTGCGTCATCAGGTCGATTTGGCCATATTCTTGATCGACGACCTTAATCCGCAACCACACGAAGCCGATATACAGATGTTGCTCCGTCAGTGCCGGGTGCACAATGTGCCCATCGCTTGCAACCGGTATAGCGCCGACCTGATGATTACCAGCACGCTGTGGGACGACGATTCGTATGTGCCCAGCGAGCCGAAATATGCCTATTTCCAGCGATAAGGAATTCGGGCGGATTTTTATTTTAGAGGCGGTTATATGTGTGAGCGTATAGCCGCTTTTTTTGTTAACCCTCGATTTCACTGAGCTCGAGCCAGCGCATGGTCTTTTCGTCGAGGGTTTCGGTGATTATAGGCAATCGTTTCGACAGGTCGGTGAGAGTCTCTACATCGAGAGTGCCGCTGCAAAGTTGCGATTCGATTGTTTTTTTCTCCTCTTCCAGTTGGGCGATTTCGGTTTCGATCTCTTCCATTTCCTTGCGCTCTTTAAAAGATAGCCGTCGTCTGACGTTCTCGGCAGGTTTTTGTTTTTCGGCGGGATTCTTTTTGTTCTCTTTCCGATTCTTTTCGGACTGTTCTTGCCGCGCTTTCTGCTCCTGTGCCTCTCGCCATTCGCGATAGTCGGTATAATTGCCGGGGAAATCCTTTAATTGGCCGTTGCCTTTGAAAACCAATAGGTGATCGACCACCTTGTCCATAAAATAGCGGTCGTGCGAAACAACGATGACACACCCTTTGAAACGGCTCAGATACTCCTCGAGAATATTGAGGGTAACGATGTCGAGGTCGTTGGTCGGTTCGTCGAGAACCAAGAAATTGGGGTTGCTGATGAGTACGGTGCAGAGATAAAGCCTCCGGCGCTCGCCGCCGCTGAGTTTATAAATATAGTTGTGTTGGGTCTCGGGGGTGAAAAGGAAATGTTGCAGGAATTGCGAGGCCGACAGTTTGCGTCCGTCGCCAAGCGAAATTTCCTCGGCGATGTTGCGCACGGCGTCGATTACTTTCATCTGCTCGTTGAATTGGAGACCCTCTTGGCTGTAATATCCGAATTTTACCGTTTCGCCAATATCGAACCTCCCGCTATCGGGCTTCACCTCGCCGATGAGCATTTTGATAAAGGTCGATTTGCCTGTGCCGTTGTTCCCTACGATACCCATTTTTTCGTATCGGGCAAAGGTGTAGTTGAAATCCTCGATGATTTTCAAGTCGCCAAACCGTTTGCTTATACCTTTTGCTTCGAATATTTTGGAGCCGATGTACGACGATTTCACTTCGAGCCGCACCTGTCCGGCCGATTTCTCCCGGCGGGCTTTCTCCTGCAATTCATAAAAGGCGTCGATGCGGTATTTGGCTTTCGTTCCCCGAGCTTGCGGTTGCCGTCTTATCCAATCCAGTTCGGTACGCAGCAGGTTGCGGGCACGGTCTATTTCGGCGTTTTGGTTTTCGATGCGTTCCTCCCGTTTTTCGAGGTAATAACTGTAATTCCCTTTGTAGGAGTAGAGTGTGTGGTTGTCGATTTCGACAATCTGGTTGCACACCCGGTCGAGGAAATAGCGGTCGTGAGTGACCATCAGCAGGGTCATGTGGGAGCGCCGCAGGAAGTCTTCGAGCCACTCGGTCATGTCGATGTCGAGGTGGTTGGTAGGTTCGTCGAGAATGAGCAGGTCGGGCTCGGTGATGAGTACATTGGCCAAAGCCAGCCGTTTTAATTGTCCGCCCGAAAGTTCTTTGACGGGCTGGTCGAAATTGTTGATTTTCAACTGTGAGAGAATCTGCTTGGCTCGTTGTTCATAGTCCCATGCTTTGGCATGTTCCATGCGGTCGAGAAGTTCTTGCAAGCGGAGCAAGTCGTTGGCTTGCACGGCTTTTTCGTATTCGGCGATCAAGCGCACGGTTTCGTTTTCCGATTGGAAGCAGGCCTCTATCACCGATAATTCGGGCGGGTAGGATGGCGATTGTTCCAAATAGCCGATACGCAGCCCGTTCCGGCAGGTAATGTTTCCGCTGTCGTAGTCTTCCTTGCCGGCCAAAATATTCAGCAAGGTGGTTTTCCCGGCTCCGTTTTTGGCGATTAACCCTATGTGGTCGCCTTCGCCGATCCCCAGCGATATATTTTCAAAGAGAATGCGGTCTCCAAACGACTTGGTGAGATTCTCTATTTGTAGGTAGCTTATCATTGTCTCGTGAAAAAATCCAGTCAAATTTACGATAAATGTGCCGATTGAGCAAATGCCCTTTTACTTTGCATCTGGCGGAAAGTGGGAGGGCGCTCTTTTGGGGGCGTGTAAGGTTCGGTTTATGGAGGATTTTTTTCTGAACTTATTTGATAGATCAACCGGGAAATGAGGGGAAAGAGAATTTCTTTATCAAAAAAAGCCAAAATAGGTTGGGATTTAAGAATAAAGTCTTATCTTTGCAAAGTTTGATTGTACTCAATGATGCAACATCATTGATTTTACCAATCTTGTTATCCTATCTATCTACCTAAAACACAACACACAAACGCCGACATTATCCGTTATTGCAAGACTGTAAAGCATTTGGTCGGAAATGCAGGGTCTTGCGGGAAATGCTCCTCTTTTCCCCTTTATCCCGTTTTATGCCATATAGACAGTTGTAAACGACAGCAGTTGTTTGCCGGCTTGCTTACGCATGCCGGATTCGCCGTTGTACAGCGACATGGCATTCAGCGGCATTGAGTGGAAAGAATATTTACAGCGGGTCGTACCCCGTGGCCTGTATCAAATCTTTGTCGTTGTCGACTCCCGAGCCGAGAGTGGTGAGCATGTCGCCCATGAGCAAGCCGTTCACTCCGGCGCGCAAAGCCTGTCTTTGGGTCTCACGGGAGAGCCGGGCGCGGCCGCCGGCAAAGCGAATGAAGGCGTGGGGCAGTACGAAGCGGAAGAGGGCGATAGTTACCAATATATCCTCGTCGCCGATAGGGGCGATATGTTCCAACGGTGTTCCCGGTATGGGAATTAGAATGTTCATGGGGACAGAACATACGCCCAGTTCTTTCAATTCAAACGCCAACTCGATGCGTTGCCGCATGGTCTCGCCCATGCCGATGATGCCTCCCGAGCAGATTTCCATGCCCAGTTCCTGAGCCGTGCGAATCGTCTCTTTTTTCTGTTCCGATGTGTGCGTGGTACACAGCTCGGGGAAATAGGACGACGCAGTCTCGAGATTGCAGTGGTAGCGCTTCACGCCGGCCGCTTTTAGTTTTTGTAGGTTTTCCCGATTAAGCAGCCCCATCGAGGCGCATAGTTGCAGGCTGGTCTCACGCCCCATACGGCGGTAGAGGTCGCAGAAGTAGTCGAGCTCTTCGCCCCGCACGCTGCGTCCGCTGGTCACGAGCGACAGCCGTTTGATGCCTTGTGATTCGTTGTGCCGGGCTATCGTCATGGCCTCTTCTTCGGGAATAGCGTCATAGGTTTCGATACGAGTATGGTAGTGAGCCGACTGGGCACACCATTTGCAATTCTCGGGACAATGTCCCGAGCGGGCGTTGATGATAGAGCAACTGTCGAATGTGCGGTTGCAAAAGTGCCGGCGAATCTCGTCGGCCGCGGCATATAATTCGGGGCGGTCGGCATGTAGAGCCAATTCGATGGCCTCGTCGAGGGTAATTTCGCCGCCGGCCAGTATGCGGTTTTTTATCTCTTGTAACATAGCATATACTTGGGGTAAAACCTCTGTTTTATTTCGAGAGTACAAATGTAGATTTTTTTGCTGAACCGAGCGGTCGAATTACCCCATAAAAATGATGTAAAAAAATATGGCGCTTTAATCCTTTCGTTTTTAGATAGATAATGAAATAGGTGCATTTTTTTTGCCGATAACTATTGCTATCTACAAAAAAATATCTACTTTTGTGCCCGGGTAAGTCCTATACGGCCAGCTCCTTGTGAATCCCCCAGGGCTTGACCGCAGCAAGGGTAGCCGGTTGTAGCGGCGCGATGTAGATAGCTTACCCACCTGCCTCTTTAGCTCAGTTGGCCAGAGCACGTGATTTGTAATCTCGGGGTCGTTGGTTCGAATCCGACAAGAGGCTCAAAAGAAAATAGGCTGTGTCGCACATTTCGACACAGCCTATTTTGTATTATATAGAAAAGGAGTCGTGCCCGAAGCGGGCTCGGCTCCTTTTGATATTACTCAATGGGATAAGTCGATTAGATTAGAAGCACCAGCCTACGCGCAACGAGGGAGTGGCGTGGAACCCGAAGGAGCTAACCAAAGTGGACTGTGTTCCTTTGGTCTCGTTGGTAGTGTTTCCGGAAACAGTCGTTGTAGAACCTCTCTTGGAACTCAGCGATTCATAACCTAAACCGAGCTCAAAGCCCATGTAGAGACCTTTACACAGATAAACGTCAACACCGGTGAATACGTTTACACCAAATCCCAGCCCGGGACGTTTAGTTTCTGTGTAATTGTCGTCCTCGGTATTGTCGGATTTGGTTTTGGTAGTCGAGGTGAGCAGACCGATTTCGCCACCGACATAGGGCGAGATTCTTTCATATTTGGCAAAGTGGTATTCAAAACCGGGCATAAAAGAGAATGTCGTTTGTGTGGTTCTGCTGTATCTTTCTTGTTCTTTTTGATTGGCATCCTTGTAGAATGTAGTCGTTTTATTGGTAGATGTGTTCAATCCCAGATTCAAGCGGACGGCCATGTTCTCGTTCAGGTGCAGGCGTACTTTGGCACCGTACTCGGGCAGTGAGAAACCGCCATCGGTTGCCCCACCGGGCGAATAGCTCAATTCGGTTGAGATTGTCATTGCCTCGGGTTTGTACTTGTTCTGTGCATTTACACTGGTCAGCACAAAAGCGGCCATAGCTGCCACTAAGAAAAATTTTTTCATAATGTTATTTTTTTTGTTATTCCTACTCTTTTAATGGTTTTCGGACACTCCATTAATGCAAATATATTCAAAACTTTTTAATTGTAAAATTTTTTAAATGGATTTTTTATGATGCGGTTTCGGGGGAAATAATGGAGGGAATAAAAACAAAAACAGCAGGGGCGAAAAGCAAACTGGCCCCTGCTGTTTTGTAGCTGTATCGGATAAAATATTACAGATATCCTTTGATGATTCCGCGTTTGGAGTTGCGCACAAACATGACGATTTCGTCCCGCTCTTTGGTGGCCGGCAGCTCGGCTTCGATGCGTTCGAGGGCGTCGCTGTTGTTCATGTCGGAGAGGTAGAGGTAACGATATATCTCTTGTATGTTGCAAATGGTTTCGTTGGAGAAGTTGCGACGGCGCAGCCCGATAGAGTTGATTCCGGCATAGGATATGGGGTTGCGGCCGGCTTTGATGTAGGGGGGGATGTCTTTGTTGATGTGCGAGCCACCCTGTACCATCACATGAGCCCCGATGTGGGAGAACTGGTGTATGAGGCTTCCGCCACCGATGACGGCGTAATTGTCGATGATGACTTCGCCGGCTACTTGTGTCGCATTGGAGATGATGATGTTGTCGCCGATGACACAGTCGTGGGCGATGTGCGAATAGGCCATGATCAGGCAGTTGCTGCCTACGATGGTTTTACCTTTGGCGGCGGTGCCGCGGTTCACGGTGACGCATTCGCGCAGCGTGGTGTTGTCGCCTATCTCCACCGTGGTGTCTTCTCCTTGAAATTTCATGTCTTGGGGAATGGCCGAGATGACAGCCCCCGGGAATATCTTGCAGTTTTTACCAATGCGGGCTCCTTCGAGAATAGTCACGTTTGAACCTATGTGGGTTCCTTCCCCGATGACAACGTTTTTGTCGATAGTTACAAAGGGTTCGATGACCACGTTGTTGGCGATTTTTGCGTCGGGGTGGACGTATGCTAATGGTTGTTTCATTTATTCGCTATTTAGGTTTTTATTTGTTTTTGATGATTTGAGCCATAAATTCGGCCTCGGTAACAATGCGTTCGCCCACAAAGGCATAGCCTTTCATATAGGCGCAGCCCCGACGTACCTCGCTCATCAGCGACAGGTGGAATATGACAGTGTCGCCCGGCACGACTTTTTGCCGGAACTTCACGTTGTCGATTTTCATGAAATAGGTCGAATAACGTTCGGGCTCTTCGACGGTGCTCAATACCAAAAGGCCTCCGGTTTGCGCCATGGCTTCGACCAAAAGGACTCCGGGCATAACCGGTTCGCTGGGGAAATGTCCTTGGAAGAAGGGCTCGTTGCCCGATATGTTCTTGACCCCGACAATGTGACGGGTGCCCATCTCAATGATTTTGTCGACCAGCAAGAACGGGTAGCGGTGGGGGAGCAACTGACGGATGCGGTTGATATCCATGAGGGGCTCTTTGTTGGGATTGTAGGCCGGGCATTGAATGTCTTGGCGGCGTAGCTCTTTGCGGATAAGGCGGGCAAACTGGTTGTTGATTTTGTGTCCCGGACGGGTGGCGATGATGCGTCCCTTGATAGGTTTGCCTACCAATGCGATGTCGCCCAAGATGTCGAGCAGTTTGTGACGAGCCGGTTCGTTTTCGAATTCGAGGGGCTTGTTGTTGATATAGCCCAGATCATCGACATGTTTGTGGGGCACATTCAAGAGGTCGGCCAGCCGGTCGAGCTCGGTTTGCGTGGTTTTTTGGTCATAGATGACAACGGCGTTGTCCAAGTCGCCGCCTTTGATGAGGTTGTTTTTAACCAGAGGCTCTATTTCCCTTACGAATACGAAAGTGCGGGCGCCGGCGATTTCTTTTTTGAAGTCGCGCAGGTCGTCGAGGCTGGCGAACTGGTTGCTCAGGATAGGCGAGTCGAACGAGATGAGCGTGTTGATGCTGAACTCGTCGTCGGGCAAAACCACGATCGATGAGCCGGTAGCTTCGTCGTGCAACTCGATTTTCGATTTGATGAGGTAATATTCGCGTTCGGCATTTTGTTCTTCGAGGCCGCAGCGTTCTATTTCTTCGGCGTATGTGATGGCGCTTCCGTCGAGGATAGGCATTTCGGGGGCGTCGACCTGAATGAGGCAATTGTCGATTTCAGCAGCATACAGGGCGGCCATGGCATGTTCGATGGTACTTACTCTAACTTCTCCGTCGGCGATAACCGTGCCACGGCTTGTTTCCACTACATTTTCGGCTAACGCATCGATGACCGGTTGTCCTTCGAGGTCGATACGTTGGATTTTATATCCATGATTTTCGGGAGCCGGCAGGAAAGTGGCGGTGATGTTCAATCCGGTGTGCAATCCTTTTCCGCTAACCGAGAAACTGTTTTTTAGGGTTTTCTGTCTCATCGATTTATAGTTTATTGTTTTTCAATTGTTCTTTCAATGATTCTATTTCTTTTTCGAGCGCTTTCACGGTACGGGATAGCTCGGGGAGTCGTTTGATGTAAACAACCTGCCGGGCAAATTCTTTGGAGGGTACAGCGGGGTATCCCATGATTACGGCGTCGTCGTCTACATGGTTGGGTATTCCCGATTGCGCGCCTATTTGAATACGGTTCCCCAGCTTGATGTGACCGGCGATTCCCACTTGCCCGCCAATCATGGAGTGGCTTCCCACCTTTGCCGAACCGGCGATTCCGGCTTGAGCGGCGATGACGGTATGTTCGCCTATTTCTACATTGTGGGCGATTTGGATCAAATTGTCGAGCTTTACACCTTTGTGCACAATGGTAGAGCCCATGGTGGCTCGGTCGATAGTGGTATTGGCGCCTACTTCTACATTGTCTTCGAGAACGACATTGCCTATCTGGGCGATTTTTGCATATTCGCCGTTGGCCTGCGGTGCGAACCCAAATCCGTCGGCTCCGATTACCACGCCTGCGTGTAGGGTGCAATTATTGCCGATTACACAGCTATGATAAATTTTTACTCCGGCATAAATGGTCACATTGTCGCCAATGACCACATCGTTGCCGATATAGGCTTGCGGATATATCTTCACGTTTTTGCCCAGTTTCACCCGCTCGCCGATATAGGCGAATGCCCCCAAATAAATGTCGTCGGGGAGGGTGACCGATGAAGCCACATAGTTGGGCTGCTCGATTCCTTGTTTGGCGGTGATAGCCTCGTTTACCAAATTGAGCAACGTAGCCAGACAAGCATAGGGGTCATCGACTTTGATCAATGTGGCTTCGATGGGGTGTTCCGGTTCGAAGTCTTTATGAACCAAGACGATACTGGCATGGGTCTGATAGATATAATGCGTGTATTTGGGATTGGCCAAGAATGTGAGCGTGCCGGGAGTTCCTTCTTCTATTTTAGATAGGTTATTGACCTCTACCGAGGGATTCCCAACTAACTCTCCGTGCAGGAAGGCCGCTATTTGTTGCGCCGAAAACTTCATATGGTTCTCTGTCATTAGAATTTACAATCGGCAAATTTCGCAATTTTTTTCAAATTCTTAGTAAGAACCGATAGAATTTTCCACGCCCTCTGCTCGTGTTTTTATCGGATAGTTGTGCGTATTGTTGGTTATCAATGTATTATACTATTGTTTTGGTGCCGCTCCATCTGTGCTATTCGGGGGCGAACACTCATTGGATTTTCTCTGTCGGGAGGCGATTTTTTCGTGGGGAGTAATATTTTTTTAGCAAAAATGAGTCCTATTCAGATAAATTGTGTTACCTTTGCTCCTTGAATTTTCGAGCTGCCTCGTGAGAGTATATGTCTCGGGGAGAACGATATAGTTTATAACAAAATACATACAGCATAAACTATGAAATTGATGCAAGAAAAGCTGTCGAAGTATGATGCTCCGCAGAAAGCCAAAGCCTTGGGCGTTTATCCCTATTTCCGTAAAATAGAAAGTGACCAAGATACCGAGGTCTTAATCAATGGCAAAAAAGTTTTGATGTTCGGTTCGAACAGTTATTTAGGTCTTACCAATCACCCCAAAATCAAAGAAGCCGCTATTGCCGCGATTCGCAAATACGGTACGGGTTGTGCCGGGTCGCGTTTCCTGAATGGGACACTGGACATTCACGAAGAGTTGGAACAACGGTTGGCCAAGTTCGTGGGAAAAGAGGAAGCGATTATCTATTCTACCGGATTTCAGGTCAATTTGGGCGTAGTCTCGTGTGTGACCGGCCGCGGGGATTATATTTTATGGGACGAACTCGACCATGCTTCGATTATAGAAGGTCGTCGCCTGTCGTTCTCTACTCCGGTGAAATATCGTCACAACGATATGGAATCGCTGGAAGAGCAGTTGCGCAACTGCGAGCCCGACAAGGTGAAACTGATAGTTACCGACGGAGTCTTCTCGATGGAGGGCGATGTCGCCAATTTGCCCGAAATCGTGCGTTTGGCCAAGCAGTACAATGCGGCTGTGATGGTTGACGAAGCTCACGGCATAGGCGTTTTCGGCCGCAACGGTCGGGGAACGTGCGACCACTTTGGAGTAGCCGATGATGTCGATTTGATTATGGGAACATTCAGCAAGTCGTTTGCCTCGTTGGGCGGCTTTATCGCTACCGACAAAGTTACGGCCAATTATTTGCGGCATAACTCTCGCTCTTATATTTTCAGCGCAAGTATCACGCCGGCTTCGACTGCCGCGGTGGGAGCTGCATTGGATATTATGGAGAGTGAGCCCGAACGTATCGCCAATTTGTGGGACGTGACAAATTATGCCTTGGAAGGGTTCCGCCGCATCGGTTGTGAGATAGGTAATACCTGCACACCCATTATTCCGTTGTTTATTAGGGATAACGAAAAGACGTTCCGGGTAACCCGCGATTTGTTTGACGAGGGAATCTTTGTCAATCCCGTCGTAGCGCCGGCTGTCGCCCCCAAAGATACTTTGATACGCTTCTCGCTGATGGCGACCCACACACGGGCGCAAGTAGATATCGCCCTCGATAAAATCGAAAAATGCTTCAAACGCTTGGAGATTATCAAATAGGAAAACCGAAATAATCTATACAATGCGGGAGTGTCTACCGAGATGCTTCCGCATTTTTTATCGCCGTAAGGCGAGGGGCGTGAAACTCCTTTGTGTTTACTGTTAATGGTAGGAGATATATTTGAACTCCTCCTCCCTTTTGGCTTTCAAGTGGTAAGGTATATATTTAAACACCTCCTCTGCTCGGCGGTAGCCGAGATAGGGGAGGTGCCCGTTAGGGCGGATAGGTTTAAAGAGATGAAAGACACTCTGTGTATGAGCGATTTTTAACTCCCTCCCCGTGTGGGTGATGTATGGGAGGTGTTTTTATGGGCATTTGAACGGACAGATAAAAAACACCCGCTCCGAGTGGGTGGAGCGGGCGTCATGTTGGTTATAAACAGATACCTATCGAAATTAGTCGTCGATGTCGATCAAGTTGAAATTGAGGTCGAATGTCAATTCCCAGCCGTTGGTGAGTTTCACTTCATAGTCTCGTCTGTCCCGGTCTATTTGTACGACTTGGGCATCGGGATAGTTTTGTGCCACATATTGTGCGATTTGTGCGGGAACGATTTTAGCCGGTACGGTAGAATATTTGCAATCAACTTCTTTCCATTCGCCGTCTTTATAAAATTCTACTTTGGTGCTGTTGGTGAAAAGCACTTCGTAGGTAGTCTCCAAGAAATCGCGTTCGAGCTTGGCGAATGCCACTTTTTCTTTGGGGAAATGGGTTTTGATGAATTGCTGAGCGGCTTGTGGCAATTGAGTTACGGCAATCGGTTTGTCATTGTCGGCGCAAGCGGTGTTAATACCAAAGGTTACCAAAATCGCGGAGAGAATCATTAACTTTTTCATAACATTAAAAATTTTATTTGTGATACATTGTTTTAATTTGATGTGACAAAGTTGAGGCTCGATTTTGAAATGAATTTGAAATTTTGCGATATTCTTAAAAAAAAATGATTTTTTTCTTGCTAATTACTCCCAATCGATGAAAAAACAGTGTTTCCCATCCTCGAAACGATAGGCGATGCTCAGGTTGTAATAGCGGCATACAGCTTTTACCAAAGCCAGTCCCAGCCCGGTAGACCCCTCTTTTTTGTGCCCTTGATAGAACCGGTCGAATATATGGTCGGCATCGAGCGGGGTGTCGCCGTCGTTAGCGATTTTGAGCGTGTGGCCGACGAGCGACACTTCGATATGAGTGTGTGGCGCGGAGTGAATATAGGCATTTTTGAGTAGGTTGGAGATAAGAGTCGAAGCCAGCGAATCGTTCATCGAGACGATGAAAGTCTCGGGCAAGTGGGTAGAGCTGGTGATGCCGCGCGAGGCGTATATTTCGTCGTATAGAGCGATTTGCTCGCATATGATGAGACAAATGTCCACATCGCTGTTTTCGGGGAACTGTCCGTTTTCGATTTTGGTGAGTAACAGCAACGTTTTGTTTAACCGCACGATGTGCCCCAATGAGCGTTGCATTTTAAATAGTTCCTCTACTTGGTTTTCGTTCAATTCGGTGTTGTCGAGAAGCCATTCGATACGGTTGCCCAGCACGGCCAACGGTGTTTGCAACTCGTGCGAAGCGTTGCCGATGAATTGTTTTTGCTGTTCAAACAGTTCCTCGGCGCGGTTGGCCGCTTCTTGTGCCGCCATATTGAGCTTGTGGAACTCAGTGATGTGAGTGTCGTCGGGTACGGGAGCGTTGCGCCGTCCCGGGGTGAACTCGTCGAGCCACTGCAACAAGGCGTATAACGGTCGCATGCTGCGATGGAATACCCATAAGGTAACGCTTATGATGGTGATGAGGAGGATAAAATAGAGTAAGACAATCAAGAATAGGATCGTGCGTATCAAGTCGTCTTTCTCGAATGTGGGAATAGCCACTTTCAACTCGTAATAATTGTCGTCATCGTCGATGAAAATGGTCGAGAGGATACGGGCCGGCTCGGTCTCCTCTTTCTCGGGAATATAAACCTCGGCGTCGTAATATTCGAAGTGGGGCTTCGATAAGGCATACTCCTTGTCGATAGGTGTGATCGAATAGCTGTTGTTGGTACCGCTGTTTAGCGGCGGAAGTTCCCGCCCGGCCAACATGCGGATAATGATTAGCTCGGAATAATTCTCCAAAGCGTCGTCGGCTTCGTCGTTGATTTCGTCCACCGTCATCAAATAGAAAAGAGTCGCCCAAAGAGCCAAGAGCGGAATTAAAAACAACGACAAGCGCAGGGCTATGCGGGAGATCAGTTTCATGGGAGGCTGGTTATTCGGTTGGAGGAACGAGTTTATATCCAAAACCGTAAACGGCTTTTATTTCAATATCGGCACCGGCGTCGACCAGTTTGCGACGCAGGTTCTTCATTTGGGCATATACAAACTGGAAGTTGTCGGCTTGGTCGGCATGGTCGCCCCATACAGCCTCGGCAAGGACCGATTTGTCGACCAAGTGGTTGGGACGTTGCATAAAGTAAAGAAGTATGTCGAACTCCTTTTTCAACAGCGGCAGCTCTTTGTCGTTGACCCGTACACGGGAACTTTCGGGTTCGAGCGAGACATTGCCCAATATCAAGGCCATTTCACCCCCGCTTTTGCCTCGGCGCAACACACTTTTTATACGAGCCAGGAGTTCGGCCGTGTGGAACGGCTTAGGCAGATAATCGTCGGCTCCCATATCCAGCCCCAGGACTTTGTCGTCGAGAGAATCCCGAGCCGAGATAATAATCACGTTCTCCCGCTTCCGCTGCTGTTTGAGGTGTTGTAGCAATTGCAACCCATTGCCGTCGGGCAACATAATATCGAGCAGGATACAGTCGTAACTATATGCTGCGATCTTGGCATCGGCTTCGGCATAATTCGTAGCCGTTTCTACCACATAACGTTCCTGAGTAAGCGCCCGTTGCATAATCTCCCGCAAAGAGGGCTCATCTTCTATAATCAACAGTTTCATGTCTCAAATTTATAAATTTGATTTTGTAGAGAATCTAAAATGAGCAAAAAATTAAACGGAAAATGCAAATAAAAGGCTATGTCAAGTATGTGAACTGCACCCTCAAAAAAAGAATCCACACACGATGTGCAGATTCTTTATATCACAGGCCGAAATGAAATTCGATTCTATTCGGTAACTTCTTCAAACGCATCTTTTCCAAGACCGCAAACCGGGCAAACCCAGTCTTCGGGAATATCTTCGAACGGTGTGCCGGGAGCAATCCCACCTTCGGGGTCGCCTACTGTCGGGTCGTAGACCCATTCACATGCAGTGCAAATGTACTTTTTCATAAGAATAAAATTTTAATACAAACCGATTTAATATACTACCGCAAATATATCGATTCTTTCCAAATATAAAAATATATCTTTCGATATGCCGTCCCAAAACGGCAGTTTTTTTATATCCAAACACTGCGCCCCACTCTTTTGTTCATCTGTCTCCTTATTCTTGAATCTCTCGGTTATGAGGTTTTGGCCTTTATTTTTTTTGCATTTGAAGGGGTATATATCTCAAAGGGAGCGTATATTTGTATAATTAAATGCCGCTGTTATGGAGATTACACACGATTTGTCGAGAAATGTTTTTGAGGCGGTAGTCGATGGATATACCGCTTATGTGTCGTATGCCGTGGTCGATGGAGTTTTTGATGTGGAGCATACTGTTGTACCTCGTGAGATAGGAGGCCGCGGTGTCGCCGCCGCATTAGTGAAGGCTGCGTATGATTATGCCCGGGAGCAGGGATTGAAGCCTCGGGCTACATGCGCATATGCCGTAGCGTGGTTGAAACGTAATCCGTCGTATCAAGTGCCGCCGGATTCGGGGGAGTGACCCGATATGTGGAGCCGCGTGTCAATAAAATCCTATCCGGTTTAGAGCTATGTATTTGTGTTTATCGTTTATTTCGAAACAGTCGACATCCGACGGCAATATAAGTGTCTGTGGCGATTGGTTTTTTGTGTCGCTCAGCCGCACATAGATATTTTGTATGATAGTCTGTGAGACGATTTTCATGGTTCGGGCGTTGGCATAGCAGGAGTAGCGGTCCGAGGCGAGGTATTTTATGTAACGCCGCATGATGGTCTCGGCTTCTTGCTCAAAGGCGAATCCTTTGTCGGATAGCATCTGTTTCAAGATGTCGAGCAGTTCTTCTTGCGAATAGTCCTCGAAGATGAGGGTATGGTCTATTTCGGGGGCGCCGTTGTCAATGAGCAACTCGACCAATTCTTGGCGTGGCGCTTGATTTTCTGCGATGATGAGTGCATGGGTTCCGGGCAGGGACGAGGTAAACTGAGCCAGTTTGATGCGCAGTTGCTCGGTGTCGAAGGTGTTTTCGGTATTCTTGAATTTGGGAGAGTCTCCGTCGATGAACAAGAGGCCTTGTTGCGATCGTTTCATGGCGTCTTCCAGAACTTCGTCTACTCTGTAATCGGGTATATTGTAGAGTTGTTCTCCTTTTATTTCGACGAATTGGCCGTTGTCGAGAATGTTCATCGCTTTCAGTAAATCGGCCATAATTTCGGCGACTGTGCTTTTGCCGGTTCCGGTATTCCCGGAGAAACTCCATTTCAGGGGAATTTCGCCGAAAAAGTTTTTCCCATTTTCGTGTAGCATTCGAGCTACTTTGACAAAGTTGTGTATGGCTTTTTTCACGCTGTTCAGTCCTATCATGCGGTCGAGGCGGGCCAAACATTGTTCGATGGTTTGCTCGTCGAATTTCTCGGATAGGATAAGTTCTTTTTCGTCCGACTCGTTGGGAATATCCGTTCGCTCGATGGTGGTGAGCAATTGTAGGTCGGGATTTCCCATTTCGTATATCCCGTCGTTGGCCAAGCGGGTGGCCATTGCCGGCAGTATTTGTGAGGAGATGATACGGTTGACAAAACGGGCGTTCCCGAAGTGCCGGTCTCGGGTTTTATATTCTTTTTTGATGAGGGCGAACAGGGCTTCACGGGCTTCGTCGGTAAATCGATAGCCTTCTCGGCGGGTGGTCAGTTCGGCAATTTCCAGTAACTCTTCGGGGGTATAGTCCTCGAAATGGAAGGTAAACGGGAATCGGGACTGTAAGCCGGGATTCGACTCCATGAGCAGTTTCATTTCTGCCGGATAGCCGGCGAGAATAACGATTGTCCCGAAATTGTCGTCGGATAGCTTGGGGAGCAGGGTTTCGATTACCCGGTTCCCAAAATCGCGTTTGTCGCCGTCCTTGTCGTTGGTAAACAGGCTGTAAGCCTCGTCGATGAAGAGCACGCCTCCTTTGGCGGCTTCGATGGCGGCTTCGGTTTTTTGTTCGGTTTCACCCAACCATTTCCCAACCAGTTTGCTGCGGTCGGTGCGTATGACATGCCCTTTTTCGAGCAGTCCCATTTTATGGAATATTTCGCCGATGAAATCGGCCACGGTAGTTTTTCCTGTTCCCGGGTTTCCGGTAAAAATCATATGCAATGGCGGGATAGAGGCTTTCAGCCCGGCTTTTTTGCGGGCGTTCAATAGTTTTACATAGTTGAGATGCTCGGTGATATTCTGTTTCAGCGAGTCCAGTCCTATCATCTCTTGCAATGAGTCCATCGCATCTTTTTCCCCGGCAGGGTTTATTTCTTTCTTTTCGCCGATTGGCGGACAGGTTTGTATGGTGAACAAGTTGTATTCTCCCACTTGCTCGTCGCCAATGCGGAAAGGAGCGTTGATTATCTTTTTCCCCAAGAAATAAATTTCGACCGAGTATTCTCCCCGGTTGTAATCCTCGAAGTCGACGGGCTCTTGGAATGCCCATAGTATATTCCCCTCCTCGTCTTTTTGTGTGACAAAGCGACCGGTCGTATAATATTCGGTTAATCCTGTGGCATTTTTTATTTTCAATGCGTATTCATATTCTTTGAGCAGTTCTTCCCCTTTTTGTTTGGTGATACAACAAAGCCCTATGTAATAATTGTTGTGTTTTTTAGGATCGATGCTTGTATAGGAGACCGCAGGCTGGTCGGGCGAGGGGGTATCCTCGTCGAGTCGGAACAACAGGTAGTTGTTTAATTCGAAGAGGGTATTGTATTGCTGGGAGAATGGTAAGATGGTAAATTCTTTGAGCTTATAGTTGTTCTTGTCGGATAAGCGGGTGAAGCGAATTTTCCAATCGCCGATGAGCCTCTCTCTTTGAGAAAGATCGAAACTGACGTTCAGCAGGCTTTCATCTTCGGTAGATATTTCACTCGAAATCTCTACTCGGTCACAGGTGTCTCCTTCGGGAGAAATCAATTCGACCGAGAAGTTTTCGGTCCATTGAACCTCCTTGTCGTATATGTTGGTTCCGATACATACCGCCGAGGCGTGTATGAATTTGCCTTCATCGACGCTGAATTGTGTGCGGTTCGATTCGGTGAGTTCCCATGCTTCGGTGGGGGTGATATAGATTTGAACCTCTTGAAATTCGAGGTCGTTATCTGTGTCGTCGCTTTCTAAAAATTCACGGAGCAGTTGGTCGTACTGTTCTTCCGACAGTTCATCGGCTTCTTTGTCTTCACGAGAGATGATGTCGTCGGGCATCGGTATAGACAAAAGTTTGTCGACCGTATGGTCTTTTTTGGTTTTCTTTCCCATGGTATTTCGGATTTGTTTTTAGGACGAAGATAATAGTTTGTGGTCAAAGAGACAAATCGCCGGTTCATTTAATTGGAGCGGGCAAATAAAAAACGACGGGAAATGGAGCCTGTCTTGTGCGGGCTCCGTTGTCATAAATCCTGCGGGAGCAGCGGGCGGCCAGAGGAATCAGAAACTTTCGGTAACAACCCTGATGTCGCTGCGGTCGGCAAATTGCAGGGTGAACCAGATTTTGCCTTCGTCGTTGATTTTCTCGATAGTGACTGTGCAACTCTCATATTGAACACGTTCGTTTGCACGCTCGCACATTGCCGCGATTCCGTTGCTTAATTTCCCTTTTTGCGAGAAATCGCCTTGGGCCGAGAAGCGGAATAGTTTGCCGGTCTCGATGTAGATAAATCCATAGGAACGAGTCATTTGGTCGGTCGCCGAACCTGTGATATCTATGCCGGGTTCGCAACTCACTTGCAAACCGGGAGTTTCCTCGGTCTTGACGCTTGTGCCTATCCACGATTCTACACGGGGTGTGGAGTCGATGTTGAACCCTAATTGGTAGGCGTTGGCTGTGATGGTAAACGAGTAGGCAAGGCTTTCGCCCGAGTCGAGAATGGCGGTGAGCGTGGCTTTTCCCTCTTTGATTGCCGTTACGGTGAGTTGCCTTCCCGACAGTTCATAGGTGATGACCGACTTGTCGGTGGTGATGGTGTAGGAGCCCGATTGGGGCAGTTGGATAGAAACCGTTTCGTCTACCCGCATGTTGAACTCGGTTTGTTGCATTTCCTCCCCCTCGGCGCAGCCGCAAAGCAGGAAGATAGCCGCCAAAGAGATTAAGATATATCGCATATATTTTGTTGCTTCCATAGGTCGTATGATAGAATTTTATTCAACAATTTGCACCCGCATTTTTCCGCTTACCGCCGGGGAGGTCGTGGTGGTGAATTGCACGGTGTGCAATCCAGTCGAGAGGTTGGCGGGCGTAAAATGAGTGGCCGCTTGGCCGTCGACGGTCCATTTGGCTTCTACCGAATTGTTCAGCCGCAGGGGCACGGCGTTGTCGCTCTTTTTGTACGATGGTTTCAAGCCGATAATTTGTAGGTAGGCGACATCGGTCGACAGGACAGTCCCGGTGATTGCTATGTCGGAGGGCTGTGCCAACTCGTCGCTCGACAACCGCAGAGTGATGTGGCGCGAACCGACTGTTTGGGGCGAGAATGTGACGACGAGGTTGTAGCCGGTCGTGTTCAAGACATCGGCCGAGATCGAAGTCGCCGACACAGAAACTTCTCCCTGACTGTCGTTTTGTAACGCTACTGTGATATTGCTTGTGAGGTTTCGCCCTTTCACATGTATTTCTCTTTTTTTCGAGGTTCCGGCCCCGATGTGTCCGAAATCGATTTCGCTTTCCGAAAGAGAAATCCTCGGAGCCGAGTTGTTCCCGCCCGAGAAACTGAACTCATAGTCAACCGAGTCGCCCCAGATGTATTCCACCAGATTGGGATAATCGATGTAGGGGTTGCGGTTCCCTTGAAAACTATATACGGCATTGTTCCGGTCGATTTCCTTGTTGCTCACGGGGTCTTCCCGGTGCCATTTCAGCAGCAGGGAGAGGCCGTAGGCCGTGAGTGTGGGATAGCTGTTTTGGGCAAACATGGTAGTGCCCAGAGAGCGCCATGTATAGTCTTGGTAGCAGGTGATAAAGTAGAGATACATGCGGGCGAAATCGCCTTTGTATTCGTCGGCCGGTTCAAACATGTTGGTCGATTTTACGTTGACATATCCCGTCCCAGCCTTACTGACTCCGTTGTCGAAGGTGGCGGTGCTTACCTCGCCCAGCGGGTAATTGCTTTTGGCCGAGTTGGCACTAGCATCTGCCGGCACGAGATGATGCAGATCGTAAGTAGCATCGTACTGATAGGGGTATCCCGGAGTAGAGTTGTCGAAATCGCTGTCGCCCCACCAGCTTTTGGGGACGCTGTGCTCGATATTCATTCCTTTGGTCGCACCGCTCGAGAAACTGTATGAGTTGTTGGAGTACATATCCCACACCTTGCCGTTGGGACGGACGTCGCTTTTCTTGAAAACCGTCCATGTACAAGGGAGGTTGTTATAATTGTAAGACCCGTAGGGCAGCCGGGTGTGGTTTTTCAATAGGAGGTGTAGTTCGGTTTTCAGTTCGGCGCCGCTTTTCCCTTCCAGCGAGTTGGGATAATAATCGCGGGGCATATCGGCCGAGAGGGAGAGCCAAACTCCGCAGATAGCCGTGAAAAATGTGATATATCGTTTATTCATACCGATTTAGTAAAGGGGCACCAAAGGTAGTGAGAAAGCTCGGAATCGCCAAAGTTTTTATCGGTTTTAGAATTTCTTATTGATTCGAGCGAGATTTTTTTGATATAATTTTCGGGTTCTTCTTTTTATTTTGGCTTTGGCTCGTATAATTATTGCGGCAAAAATGATACCTTTGTCCCATATACCGTTGTCGCTTGAAAAAAGGATTCTTGATGGAAAAAAATGGAGCGCAAAAAGGAATCGTCCAGTACGCTATGGAGTCGGGGGTATATTTGGGCCTCTACTTTGTGGTGAAGTTTGTTTTTGAGGTTTTCAGCATGGAATCTTTTTTTTGCAATACGGTCGCCATGGCCATGATGTTGTGTGTGCCGGTGGTCGTCTATACCTTGATGCGCCGGTATCGCAGGCTTGTGGGAGTGTCGTGCTATTTTTCGCAATTGTGGATGATGGGCATTTTGCTCTTTTTCTTTGCTTCGCTTATCAACAGTTTGGTTCAATACATCTATTATGTCTATATCAATCCCGATTATATAAGAGCGCAGTTCTTGGCTGCGGTGGAGTTGTTGGAAACATTCCGCCCGATGATGAAAGACCCCTCTTTGCTGGATATAGTCAAGGAGGGATTGGACAAAGGCAATGTGCCTTCGCCGATGTCGGTCGTGGTAGAGCGGATATGGGTAAACCTGTTTTTCGGCTCTTTGCTGTCGGCCGCGATGGCGGGACTTGCCATGTTTTTACCAATTAAGTCAAAAACAACAAAAAGATAGAAATATATGGATATTTCGGTAATAGTACCTTTATACAATGAAGCGGAGTCGTTGCCCGAATTGACCGCATGGATAGAACGGGTAATGAAAGCGAATAACTACTCGTATGAGATATGGTTTATCAACGACGGGAGTACCGATGGCTCGTGGCAAGTAATCGAGTCGTTGCGCGAAAAGAATCCGTGTATCAAGGGAGTGAAGTTCCGTAGGAATTATGGCAAATCACCTGCGCTTTATGTAGGCTTTGAACGAGCCGAGGGCGATGTGGTGATTACTATGGATGCCGATTTGCAGGACAGCCCCGATGAAATTCCCGAATTGTATCGCATGATTACGGTCGAGGGCTATGACCTTGTCTCGGGCTGGAAAAAGAAGCGTTACGATCCGTTGTCCAAGACGATTCCCACCAAACTGTTTAATGCCACGGCTCGCAAAGTGTCGGGGATTAAAAACCTGCACGACTTCAATTGTGGGCTGAAAGCCTATAAAAGAGAGGTGGTGAAGCATATCGAGGTCTATGGCGACATGCACCGCTATATTCCCTATTTGGCCAAGAACGCCGGGTATGATAAAATAGGCGAGAAGGTCGTTCACCATCAAGCCCGTAAATATGGGAAGACAAAATTCGGGTTGGACCGCTTTGTCAACGGTTATCTCGATTTGATTACCCTGTGGTTTTTCTCCCGCTTCGGGGTGAAGCCGATGCACTTCTTCGGGTTGCTGGGAAGTTTGATGTTCGTTTTGGGCTTTATCGCCGTCGTCTTTGTGGGAGCGAACAAGTTGTATTGCCTGTATAACGGCTTGCCCTATCGGTTGGTGACCGATTCGCCCTATTTCTATTTGGCGCTGACGGCCATGATTCTGGGCACGCAACTGTTCCTTGCCGGATTTTTGGGAGAACTCATCTCCCGCAATTCGAGCGAGCGGAATAAATATCAGATAGAGACAGAACTTCAATAATCGATAAACCATTGGGTTATGAATGACAGCAAAGAAAATAAATATCCCGATTTGCTGGCCTTGGTAAAGGCGAGGCGGTCGGTGCGGGCTTTTGAATCGACCAAGGTGGAGCGGGCGAAACTCGAATATATTTTGGAGGTGGCCCGGCTCGCTCCGTCGGCGGTAAATTTCCAGCCGTGGAGTTTTGTCGTGGTGAGGGAGCCAGAGCGTTTAAAGGCGCTCTATGAGTGCTATCCCCGGGAGTGGTTTGCCTCGGCGCCAGTATGTATAGTGGTGTGTGGAGACCATGCCGCCTCGTGGAAACGCTCGGCCGACAACAAGGATTTTTGTGATGTCGATGTGGCTATCGCCACTGAGCACTTGGCGCTGGCGGCAGCCGAGCAGGGCTTGGGCTCTTGTTGGGTATGCAACTTCGACGCGCCACGATGCAAGGAGGTGCTTAATTTGCCCGATTCGTGGGAACCGATAGTTTTGTTACCTGTGGGCTATCCCGCCGATAATGCCGATAAAGAGCGCAAACGGAAATCGATTAACGATGTCGTGAAATGGGAAAGTTTCTGAAATATCTCGTAGAGTCGCTGCTCGTGTGCGTCTGTGTGGCCGGTATGGGCGGTTGCGCTACCGATGGCTGTGTGGATAACCGCAGCAGCATACCTTTGGCGCAATTCTATTCCTACGACGCGCAAGAATCGGCTCTGTCGATCGACTCGATTTCTATTTTCGGGATAGGGCAGCCTACCGACTCGATGTTGCTCGACTCGGCTATCGCCGTCACCCAAGTTTATTTGCCGTTGCGCATCGCACACGATACGACGCAGTATGTCATTCGGTATGATCAACAAGGTTTGTCATTACCCCGTTATAACGACACGCTCACATTTGTTTACCGCTCGTATCCCTATTTCGCTTCGATCGATTGCGGCGCGATGTACAACTTTGTGATCGACACATGCCGATATACACGCAACGTACTGGATTCGGTTGCGGTGACTGTCCCGGAGATTACAAATAAGAATGTAGAGAGTGTGCGTATTTTTTATACCGTTCAATCCCCTGAGCCCGATGAGGAGTAAAATTTTCATATTGTTTGTGCTGGCTGTTTTCTCTACGGTGGCGCAGCGGCGCATCACTCCGGTCGATCCTACGGCCAAGAGAGATACCGTGACGGTTCAACCCGACAGCCTCGTGGACCAGTCCGACGAAGAACCCGAAATCGAAGGCTATCTTTTCCCGTTGCTCAACGGCCTGATGGTGAACGTGAATATTCTCGACGGAGTCACCCATTTGTTTGGACAAAGCTATGGCAATTATGAGATAACGGCCGAGTTGGACTTGCATAATCGCTTTTTCCCGGTTTGGGAGGTAGGAATTGGCTATGCCGACAATACTCCCGATGACTTGAACTTTACCTACCGGAACAAGCCTGCGTTATACAATCGGGTGGGTATGAACTACAACTTCGGTTATAACAAGGAGGAAATGAGCTACTTTTATATCGGGTTGCGGTATGGATTTACCTTTTTCTCGTATGATATAGATAATATTTCGATAGACAACGCATATTGGGAAGAGTCTGAGTCGTTGCGAATCGCCGGACAGAAATCGTGGGCTCACTGGGGTGAACTGTTGGGCGGTTTGCGCGTGCAGGTGTATAAGAATTTTTACATGGGCTGGACGGCACGTTATCGGTTGATGTTCGGGTATAAAAAGAATTCCTATTCCGAGCCGTGGTATATTCCGGGCTTTGGCCCGAAGGGCTCACCGTTTGGGTTTACCTATACGGTAGGCTATCGTTTCTCTTTGGGCAAAAAAGAGAAGGCCCCCGATGCGCAGCCTGTCATAGAATGAGTAGACAATGGGTATAATAGAATCGATAGAAAAAGCATTGCATGGCGCCGTGGATATCTTGTCGATAGGCTCGACATTTTGGCACGGAGTGGTTTATGTGATTCTGGTGGTTTTGATAGCCATTCTTTGCGATGTGCTTTGCAAGATGCTGATAAATAGAGTGCTATTACCGGTGATTCGCCGCACGAAATTCAAATGGGACGACCATTTCTACGACAAGAAGGTCGTTGCCAAGTTGGCGGCATTGGCTCCGGCTTTTATTTTATATGCGTTGATTCCGTCGGCGTTTGATGTCGATAGCGGGTGGTACACATTTGTGGAGCGCCTTTGCAAAGTCTATATTATCGCTCTCGTGCTTCGTTTCCTGAACGGTGTGCTGAATGCGTTTCTCGATATACTCAATGAGAAGGAGCGATTGAAACACTATCCCATAAAAGGGGCGGTACAGACCATACAAGTGATAATTTTCTCGGTAGGTTTTATCGCTATCGTGGGAACGATTATCGACCAGTCGCCGGCTCGGCTGCTTGCCGGACTGGGTGCCTCGGCGGCCATTCTTATGTTGATTTTTAGAGATACGATACTGGGCTTTGTGGCGGGGATACAACTCTCGGTCAACAATATGTTGCATAAAGGCGACTGGATTACGGCGCCGAATTACAATGCCAACGGTATCGTGCAAGACGTGACACTCAATACGGTGAAGATCTTGAACTTCGACAATACGACAACGATGATTCCTCCTTATGCGTTGGTGTCGGGGTCGTTTACCAATTGGCGGAGCATGTTTGAGGGTGGAGGCCGTCGCATAACCCGGCAGATTTTGTTGGATATAAACAGCATAGCGTTTCTCCGGGAAGAAGAGTTGCTCCGGTTTCGGGATAATTTGCTGGTCGGCGAGTTTGTCGCCCGTCGATTACAGGCTATCGAGGAGGCCCGCACCGCCGGTAACGCATTTTTGGCCGAGGAACTGAGGGTGACAAACAGCATGTTGTTCAGAGTCTATGTCGAGAATTATATTCGGCAAATGGGAAATTCCAATCCCGAGATGATTTACATGGTGCGTTATCTCCCTATGGCGGAGAAAGGGCTTCCGGTAGAGATTTATTTGTTCTCGGCCGAGAAACGCTGGAAAGAGTATGAAGGCATTGTAGCCGATTTGCTCGACCATACGTTGGCGGTGACGGCCGAATTTGGACTGCGGCTTTATCAACTTCCCGGCAGTTACGACATACAGTCGTTTATGAGAAAAGGAAGTTGATTCGGTGCGGCATGACATTGCCGGAGTGTGCTTTTGAAATCCCGGCGTAGAGATTCGCAAAGATTAAAGATGTAGATATTTGTAACCGATTGAAACACAGAAAAGAGAAGATAAATAAGGCCCTATTCTTATTCTTGCGTAAATTCATTCCGCTGAAAGAGGAGCTGTGCTATTAGTTTTATGAGTGCCATGATTTCTAAACGAGTAATAAATACCTTATATAAGAAATACGCAAAACCGCCGCGCGATTTTTCCGATTTGCATATCGACGACTTTATGACAGCTTGTGGCGAACTGTATGGAGTCGAGATAAACGATGCGTCTATCACCTTCTCTCGAATGGCTGCCGACAGCCCGTTTCACACGATTTTGTTGAGCAACATATACGGGAAAGAGATTTTTGAGTCGCATATCGCTTTGATTTTTTCGACTTATATTTTGTTTTTCAATCGGGAGCGTTACGACATAACCGTTCATTTCAAACCCGACTCTTGCTCTTGGTTGAGACGCCTGTATTGGAAGCTCAGGTATTGGGTGTCCCCCTTGAAGAGCCAGTGAGTATAAATTATTTAGGAGGAAGCGATGGGTGTTCGACCCACTTCGCACCGGAGCGGGTGAAGGAACGCTCATGGCCGTGCCGATAGATTCGCCCCGGTTTCCCCGAAAATATATTAGTAATAACGATAGAATCATGGTAAGAACGATAGAGATAAAATTACCGCGTTACGGGAGGGGTTATCACTTGATAACCGCCGAAATTTTCGCCCGTCTGCCCAAGCTGCCGGAAAATGGATTGCTGAATCTTTTTATCAAGCACACGTCGGCGGCATTGACAATCAACGAAAACGCCGACCTCGATGTCCGTCTCGATTTCGCATCGTTTTTCGATCGGGTCGTTCCCGACGGAGCTTCTTATTTCAGGCATGTCGATGAGGGAGAGGACGACATGTCGGCACACATCAAGGCTTCGTTATTGGGCGCTTCGTTGACGATTCCCATAAGAGGCGGGCGCCCCGATTTGGGTACATGGCAAGGTATCTATTTATGCGAGTTCCGCAACGATGGTGGCTCGCGTCGCATTACGGCCACGATTGTGGAATAAGAGTTTGATCGATTTTAGTGAAAGGAACAGGCCCCTAAAAGTTTTTCCCGACTTTTAGGAGCCTGTCCATTTTATGATAATGGTTATCTTATTCTCAGTGTATAATTACTTTGTGGTTTGTTTGGCCGTGAACCGACACAACATTCAAGAGGTATATTCCGTCCGGCAGGTCGGGAATAATCGTGTTCCCGTTTTCGGCGGTATGCCGAGCGAGTAATATGCCCGAGGGAGTGTACACCGATACTTGTTGCAAGCCTTCGTCCGAGATATGAATCGATTGTCCTGATTGTACAATCGAGACCGGCGATTGGTCGTGCGCCTCTATTCCCGATTGCTCCTTGACAAGTACCGACAGGGGGATATAGATATCGGCGGCACCGCGAGAGGCCAGTTTGATATAGGCTTCGTGAACCCCCAAATCATTGCTGTTAAACTTTACATAGCACGACCCCCCTTCGGCGGGCAAAGAGTTTGTCGATAGTTTGAACTTGCTCGGATTGGCTCCGCCGAGCGACAGTTTTATATCTTCGTTGAGGTTTTTGCCTGTGATCGTGATGTCGCCGCTCACTTTGTCGACACCCGGCGAAGCGATCATCGTTACCTGCGTAGAGTCGCTTTTAATTTCGGGGAGGTCGGTGCGGCCCCAACTCACGTCGTCGATATAGTAGACAACACCGTTTTCGTTACCCCATTTTCCGGTATATTTGAAGGCCATGAAGAAAACGTCGTTGATATTCTGTCCTTCCAAGTTCAAATGAATCTCGCTCCACTCTCCGTTTTGGTCGGGAATCGAGGGTATTCCCACGTCGATTCGTTGGAAGTATGTCGGTTCGTTGGGAATGGTGTCGATATAATAGAGGTCGAGTGTAGTGGGGCAGTTCTCAAAGATATTCTGTCCCATTATGCGGAAAGTAAATGTCTTGCCCTCTACATTATAATTCAGGGGAGGAGTGACGAGCCACATTTCTACCTCTTCGTCGCTCGACAGTCCGTTTACATATCCGGTGACTTTGGCCATCTTGTCGCCGTCTTGCTCATATCCCCACCACGGACGGTCGCCCTTGGGGGTCACATTCTGCCACCCGTCGATGTGTAGATTTTCGTTCTTAACCGCATCGTCGAAGTGCTCGAACAACAAGTCGGTGGGATTGCTCATGTCCCAGTTGAAGGTCCTGATCAAAGGATCCTCGTCCGGGGTGTCGCCTGTGGTGGCGCTACCTTTCAAATCGACGGTGAGCGGAGTGCCTTCTAATGTCGAGAAATGGATTTTTGAATGATATTCGCCGGCCTGTTTCGGGGCAAAAGTGATGGTTAGATTGTTGGGGATATTCTTGACGAACATACTGCTGGATATGCTGAAAGCGGCACCTTCGATATGCTCGACCGAGGCGTAGATATAATCGATGCAATTCTCGCTCGACAGGGTAGTCGTCAAGGTGCTTTTTTCATCGACTTTGGCCGTGAATGCGGGAATCGTGGCCGGTGTGAGCGTCATCGAGGGCGGATTGTTCGGGTCGATACAATATCCTTTCAAGTGGAGTGTTTGGGTCAACTCGTAGTGACCGGCACTCTCGATTGTAACCGTCGCCGTGTGACGTCCTATTGCGGTGGGATTGTAGGTGAATACTACATTTTGGGTGGACTCGGTGGTCGATTCTATCGATGAACTGAACTGTTTGGCATCTGCCCCGGTAATCGTGACAGTGACCGGGTTGGTGAGGTTGGCTTGTTTGATGGTTACTGTCGGGAAATCTACCGGCACGTTGAGGTGGGTTGACACTTCGGTAAAGGTGGTGGGGGTAACCGTCAGCGTAGGTTCCTCGGGAACCGTAGTACTACCCTCGACTTTCTGGAAACTGAAATCGTCGAAGAGAACAACAGCTTTTTTAGCGACTATTACTCTGAAACAGAATTTCGTAGCGCCCTCGGGATAGGTCGTCTCGACGGTTTTCTCGGTCCATGTGTCGGCCGTGAAGAAATCGGTACGCAATTTGATGGAATCTTGGTTCATTTCTCCGGTTTGAGGGTGGTTCCAAAAGCAATCCAATTTAATGTCGTTCCCGTTTTGCGAGGTCAACACTTTGTATTTGATACGCAAGCGATAGGTCGCCCCCGCTTCGAATCCATTATCAATATCTTGGTATAATATATTATTAGCGAGTGTTGTCTCGGTAACTTTTAAGGCTTGCTCTCCTTCTACCTTATCGGTTGTTTCGGCTGCAAGAACAACTCCCGACGTGTACCAGTCTTCAAATACTGTTCCGAAAAAAGCATTGGATGACGATACTTCGAATCCCGGATTGGATAGCATCTCATCGGCAGCCCAAGTTGTGGCGGCGAGGAGCCAAAAAGAGAGGAAGAATAGTAATTTTTTCATAAAAATGGGGTTTAGACATACAGAGGAGCCTGAAAGTCCCAGACTCCTCGTATATGGTTAGGTTGCTAATAGGTTTTATTTAACGATATATTTTCCGGCTTTATCGCCTATCTTCACTAAGTAAATACCACCGGGCAGTGCGAAAGCGGCTTCGCTCGATACCTCTTGGCAAACGATTTGTTTACCCAGAATGCTATATATCTCGACGGTTTGGGGCGAAACAGTCTCTATATGGAGCGTGTTGTGTGTGCTCCAAACACGGTCGGTAGCCGATACCGATTCGATACCGTCGGGAATGTTCACGATTATATCTTCGCTGCTGCGGGGAGCTATATTGATATTGGAGCTGGATCGAGATATACCTATCAGATCGGCTTTGGCCGGGATTTCATTACCGATGAAGTCGGAGTTGGCAAAAATGCTCAGTTTGGCCGTTGTCCCTTCTTGCTCGATGTCAATTTGTGAGGTCGAGAAAGTACCGGTTGTCAAGAATGTCACATCGTTCACCCGTACCAGCCGCGATTCGTAGTTGACCGGCGTAGCTTGCATTTGGGCCAGCGTGGTTACGGTAGGTTCAACGGCTTCGTTGCGGATAGGGGCGCCGAAGTCCATTCTGGGATAAAATAGCGATTGCCCGAACGCTTTGGTTGCGTTCCCTATGAGGTTTTTAATACGGTCGCCACTGGTGTAGGTGGTGGTGAGCATTTCGTATACATCGCTGATGGCAAAGGCCGATGTTTCGTCCTGAATATAGATGTTGTCTTTGGTGATGTGCGATATGGCAACTTCGTTTTTGATACGGAAAAAGTCGTATTCGGTAGCTGTGGCGATAAGATCTCTTAATTCAGCGAGGTTTTCCGCATTGATGACAGGAGTCGTGTTCCAAGTAACCGGGATAGAAACGGTTTCGGCACCTTCCGACGAGAGGGTCAAGGTTTGCGACTGTTTGCCTTCGGCGTTGGCTGTCAAGGTCAACGTCAGGTCAAATCCTTCTTCGCTCATGGCCTCCTCTTTGGTGATGGTTGTGGCCGATGCCTGCAATTCGCCCGAGATACCGCCCACGGTGATGTCGCCGGTCAAATGCTCAGCCTTGATATTGATGGTCTGGGTCACAATGTCTTCGGAGAAAGGATAGCCCATGTCGATTGTATTTTTTTGTGGAATAATGGTGGGCTTATCGATAGCCGGCGGTACATCTCCACCGGGGAAAAGTTCTTCCCAAGTAGTAGCGACCCGCAGTTGGTCAATGGTTACTACCGGACAAGTCTTTGAGAATGTCGCGCCTTGTTTCAGTTGTAAACTTTTTGCACCCCGAGGCTTGGCGGCGAAGTCCGATCCATAGCCATCTCCCGACAGTTTGGCCGTGTATGTCGTGGGTTCTCCATTTGACAGATCGGGGTTGATAAATAGGGTAATATCATCGTCGGTTCCCGGGCCTGTCAAGTCGCCTTTGAACTCATATTTGAGGATTACCAGTAGGGTGGTATTCAAGTCAAATTCTTCATCAGAGCTTACTACATCTGAGTTCCCACGAGCAATTTGAAACTTTATTTTCTCGGGAGAACTTCCTTCTGTGGCAATGAGCCGTAATTTTTCAGAGCCGCTGCTCCCGTCTTTAAAACCCGAAGCTGTTGAGTCGGTCAAGGTGAGGAAATAATTCGTACCCGGAGCCTCGAAATTCATTAAGGCGCCCACATATATATTCCCCTCGGTTATCGAGTGGGGAAAAGGTTTTTGCAAGTCTTCGCCTTGGGGCGAAGTCGAGCCTAATTTCACAGCCTTGCCCGAGGCTTTGTCTTGATAACCCGGATAAGAAAGAGGTGTATTGACTACTTGAATGGGATCAACTGTGTGGCCAGCATATCTTACCCAGTCCCCTTGTTGATAAAGATTGCCAATTGTGTAATCGAACTCTTCCCAAAAAGCGACTTCCGCTTTCGCCGAACTTACGGACAAAAGGCAGATGAGAGCTATAAATAAGCTCTGTAACGTGTAGATTTTTCTCATAAGTAAAGAAGTTAGAGATTACTATTACTATATATATTTTTTAATTTAAGGCGATAAATATAGAATAAAAGTATGTAGAAATGCAAAACGAGCTAAAAATTTATTATTTTTTAAGAAGGTAAAAATGTGTGTCGAGCCGTTCATCTCTCTTTTGAAGCGGGGAAGAGAGTCGTGTCGAGCTTTTGTATCGGAGGAATGTCGATAGGGTGTGGGGGTTAAAATAAATAAGGAGGAAAAGTGGTGGCGGCAAATAAAACAAAGTTTTAAATTTGACTGCGCCGAGCGTAAATAGTGGCTAATATAGCGGGAGCACTTCATAATCCCATTAAAATTTTTTACATTTGTCTCACTTAAATAGAATGTCGTATATGGGACAAAATTTCGGATTCGTGAAAGTTGCAGCGGCGATACCTCGTGTCGAGGTGGCCGATTGTGTGTATAATGTACAAGAGATCGAGAAGCAAATTGCAGAGGCTTCACGCCAAGATGTGCAAATCGTGGTTTTCCCCGAGCTGTCGATCACGGCTTATACTTGTGGCGATTTATTCGGGCATACTTTGCTGCTCGAGCGGTCTCGGGAGGCTTTGAAACAGTTGCTCCAATCGACTGCCCATTACCCGGTGTTGTGCGTGGTGGGATTGCCGGTGGCGGTAGGAAATAGCTTGTATAATTGCGCCGTTGTATTTCAACGGGGAAAGCCGCTGGGTGTTGTTCCCAAAAGCTATTTGCCCAACTATAAGGAATTTTACGAAGCGAGGTGGTTCGCATCGGGGCTTTCGGTCGTGGCCGACACGGTAGAGCTGTGTGGCGAGCAAGTGCCGTTTGGTACCGATTTGTTGTTTGAGAGCCGTGGCGCTGTCGTGGGGATAGAGTTGTGCGAAGATTTGTGGGTGCCCATACCGCCCAGTTCATATATGGCTCGGCAAGGAGCCGATATTATTCTGAATTTGTCGGCGACGAATGAGTCGATAGGGAAGCACAGTTATTTGCTTTCGCTCCTTCGGCAGCAATCGGCGAGGTGCATAGCCGGCTATGTATATGCCTCGGCCGGCTTTGGCGAATCGTCGACCGACTTGGTCTTTGCAGGGAATGGCATTGTCGTTGAGAATGGAACTGTTTTGGCGGAGTCGGAGCGTTTTTCGATGAATCCACGGTTGACGGTGAGTGAGATCGATGTGGAGCGGCTACGCACCGAACGAAGGGTAATGACCTCTTTTGCACAGGACGGTCACGCGTCCGGCAGGGAGGTACGCCGCATTCCTTTTGAATTGCCCGAGGTTCCTTTGCGCCTTACCCGCAGGGTAGCTTCCCGGCCTTTTGTCCCTTCGGATTCGGCTATATTGGACGAGCGTTGCGAGGAGATACTCGACATACAGGCTGCCGGACTGTCCAAGCGGTTGCTCCACACTCGGGCACAAAGTGTGGTTATGGGTATTTCGGGAGGATTGGACTCGACATTGGCGTTGTTGGTGGCCGTCAAATCGCTCGACAAGCTGGGTTGGTCGAGAGATAAGATTATCGGGGTGACTATGCCGGGATTCGGTACGACCGGCCGCACTTACCACAATGCGTTGTCGCTGATGCGCTCGTTGGGCGTTTCTATACGCGAAATACCTATCCGCGAGGCTTGTGAACTCCATTTCAGGGATATTGGGCATGATATTTCGGTACAAGATGTGACGTATGAAAATTCACAAGCTCGGGAACGGACTCAGATTTTGATGGATATAGCGAATCAAACCGGGGGGCTGGTAATCGGTACCGGCGACTTGTCGGAGTTGGCATTGGGGTGGGCGACTTACAACGGCGACCACATGTCGATGTATGGCGTGTCGGCAAGTATTCCCAAGACATTGGTCAAATATTTGGTCAACTGGGTGGCCGAAAATGAGCTTACCGGCACGGCGAAAGAGACTTTGCTCGATATTGTGAATACGCCGATCAGCCCCGAGTTGATTCCGGCCGACGAAAACGGAGAGATTAAGCAGAAGACCGAGGATTTGGTGGGACCATATCTCTTGCACGATTTCTTCCTATATAATATGATCCGTTATGGATTCTCTCCGGCAAAACTTTATTTCTTGGCTCAGCGGGCTTTTGACGGAGAGTTCGACGCCGAGACGATAAAGAAGTGGTTGAAGGTGTTCTGCCGCCGATTCTTCAACCAACAGTTCAAACGGTCGTGCCTGCCCGACGGGCCCAAAGTGGGAACGGTGAGCCTGTCGCCCCGCGGAGACTGGCGTATGCCCAGCGATGCGTCGAGTGCGTTGTGGCTGCAAGAGTGCGACGAGTTGTAAGGCGCAGGTAAAATAATCGTGTACGACGGGTCGGGAAGAAGGTGTTATTCTTCCGGCTCGTCTTGTTTTATGACCGGTTGCCGGGGCACGACCGGAATAGAATCGGTAGGGAGCTCGGGCGACTCTGAGACTGGGGCAAGCGTGTCTGTCCGGGTCGTATCGGCTGGCAGGGCGGTAGGTGCGCTTTTCTTGAATAGGTCGCCCAACCGGTTGAAGTCGTGCCGCAGCATGATACCCACACCTTGTGTCGTCAATGCCGATTTGATGTAATAGTTCCGGTCGTTGTAGTGGTTGTAGGCTTTGAGCCGTATCGTCCCGCTCTTGTTGAGCAAGTATTCCAAATCGAAATCGCCGATGAATGTATTGTTGTTCATGGTGTTGTCTCGATAACCAAAGTTCCCGTTGAAAATCAGTCGGTTGTTCAATAGCTGGCTGGATAGGGCAAGCTCTACCTCCATATCGGAGAAGTCGCCTTTCTCACTGCGAAAATTCGGCGAGATATTCCAGTTGTCGCTCAGCTGTCCCAAGATGTTGCCCAATTGGGACGAGAGGGTGGACGATGCGACCGAGGCCAGTCCGTTGTTCCGGCTTTGTCCCATATTCATGAAATCGGGGGTATAGAACCTATTCAGAGCCAGCAGGTAGATGATTTGCCGGTTCATCATGTCGTTGGTGCTGATGATGCTGCGCACCTTGCGGTCTATTTCTTGGGTGAGGGTGGGAAATGCGATGTCGAAACTCAAATCGGGACGTCGCACATCGCCCGAGACATTCAAGATTGTTTGAACCGGTACAGTGGTGCGGGTCAGTTCCTTGTCGTTGGCAAAATTCTCGTCGAGGTCGAGCAGGTTGGCCGTGAGCGAATAGATGGCCGATATGTCCAAGTTGGTAGCCATAGGGTCGCCGTGGAAAGATACCCGGCTGCCCTCTTCGATAGAGAAGTCGCGGGTGATGATGTCTTGCAGATTGAAATTGTAGTTCCCTTTTTCCAATACATAAGAGCCATATAATTTCATTCCGTTGTCGATAGAACTGTATTCGAGCAAAATGCTACCTTGCCCGGTCGCTTTGATCATATCGCCGGTCGACTTGTCCATAATCAGGTTCATTCGAGCTTGGTTGGTCGCTTCGATTTGCAAATTGATATTGAAAACGCTGTTTTTCTGTATCTCTTCGCGTTCCTGCATGCGCGCGTTGTTTTTTATGACCATGCTGTCGATGGAGGTTTCGGTCTCTTTTTGCTGCTTGCTCGAATTGGTAAACGTGATAAAATCGTATTCTTCGGCGGCTTCGGTACCCGAAAGGACAAATGTGAAATTGGATTGGTCGCCGGTCGACATGTTCACATCGATTTGGTTGATTCCCGGCGAGCCTTTGATGATGGCCGAGCCTGTCCCGTAGATGGTTCCGTAGTACGCAGGGCTTTGCCGCTCGGTCATGTCGTAAGACAGGAAATCTCTCGCTTGGGTTATGGCGATGTCGTAACTCATGTTTTTGAAATGGCGATGTTCCAGCCAACCGGAGCCTTTGGCCGTGTGTCGCAATTTGTCGTAAATGGTAACGTCGTCGAACCAAATGCGGGTGGGCGAGAGGTGTATGCTGTCGGTGAGCGTGTAGCGGGTATTGAGGTATCCGATGCCAAAATTGAGGTTTTCTATGTAGGCGTCGCCCGTGACATTGAGCGCCTTGAATCTTCCATAAAGGTCGATGTGCCCGCTGCCGACTCCCGAAATGTCGGTCATGACCGTCGAGACGAATGGCCGCAGGAATGCGAGATTGAGCCGGTCGGGGTCGAAAGAGAGGGAGAGTGAGTCGCGGGTAGGAAAGATATAGCCGTCGATATAGGTTTGTTTCTCTTCTTTGTTCTCCACAAAGCCTTTCATGAGAATACCTTGATTGTCGTTGTCCCACATGCAAAATAGGTGTAAATCGCCGAAGATAGCCTCGTTGTAAGAGAAGTCGGTGACGTCGAATTGCTCGGTACTCAGCCGGGGCGCTCCGGTGAGCAGGTGGGTCGCCAGCAGGTTGCCGGTGGCGTTTCCGCCGAATCGTATATTCCTTACGTTGAGCGAGCCGAAAATGTAGTCGAGGTTCACATCATTGAGTTGTATGTTCAACTCGTCTTCCTCCCGGTCCGAGGCAATACCGTCGATAAGTATATATTGTGGGGCGTGCGATATTTCAAAGTCGTTGATACTTATCTGCCGGTCGCAGTAGGCAATGTCGGCGGGTTTCATTTCCCAGATGGTGTCGTTGAAGATGAGCGTCGAGGGATTGATGCGAGTGTGAATGTGCAGTTTATTGTCCTCGGGAGTTCTTGAAACGAGAGTCGAGGTATTCAGCTCGCCGTAGAAAGTCGATTGTGTGTCGTTGTTCCAACTCAATACGAGGTCGAGATTGTCGTGGCTGGCTTTGCTTCGCAGGCTCCAAGTGGTTCGCACCTGTTTCTTGTTGTAGGAGTTTGTTTCTACCGATAGCGCCATGCCGGTCGTATCTTTCCGTGCCGAGATGAACGCATCTTCGATATGGGTCTTTTTGTACCAAATGTGGGGTATTGTTCCGGTTATCCGCGCCGTATTTTGCGAGTTGTTCATTTCGCCTTCGATAGTAGCCCGGTCGGTAAATGTAATGGGCAGCTCGAATATTTGAGCCATGTGTATGTTGGGCTCGACGGTAAATCGGAATTTAAATTGATTGTCGGGTTGATCGTCGTGCGGAGTGACCTCTTCGCCTTTTTTGTCGGTACTGTGTAGTTTCGTCTCGTCGGGGGGCAGTAAGGAAGGAAGCGCCTCGGATAATAGCGATTGTAACGAGGCTTTTAGGGTAGAAAATTTATAGCTTCCCTCTATCCAGCCGTTTATGTAGTCCGATGTGACAGCGATAGTCTGCGGCGTGTTTTGATTATGAGCCTCTATATGAAGCCGGTTCAGGTCGAACATGTCGCCTTTGTAAGCGAAAGTGAGGCTGTCGATCGATAGCGCCCCCTCGGCGTTGTCCAAGTTGTTCCCGGTAAAATTGGCGGTGATGTTGAACCCTAATTTCGAGTCTTTATATTGGGGGAGCAATCGCAGTTTGGCCAAATCGATGTCGCGGGCCTGAACGGTCAAGTCGAATTCCGATTCTTTGTCTTTGAGAATCGAAAGGCCTTCGACTCGCACTTTCCCGTTCGGGTCGTTGATTTCGGCTATACCGTTATAGCGGTTATCCCCAAATTCCCCGTTGAGCATAATGTTTTCATAGGGGTATCCTTTGTATTCGAAGTAATTGATTCCTCCGACCAGTTTTCCGGTAGGAGCCCGGCCTCTCTCTTTTCGACTGTCCAACTCGACTTTGAAGATGATTTCGCCATAAGGGTTTCCTTCGGCAAACAGCCCATTGAGGTTGAATTTTTGGGACTCGATCAATCCCGAATAGAGGGCGGTGCCCGGCTTGTGGTTTTGTTTGACGGCTATGTCGGAGTGAATCGTGCCCAACTGCGTTGTCAATCGTCCGCAGGCGGTTAGGTCGCGGCCTTGGTTTGTCACATCTCCGGTAAAGCCTACATCGCCCAATCGAGCGATGATATCGCGCTGCTCATCGGTTAAGGAGGGAATCTGTTCCGCAAGTTCGACCAAGCCCGAAGCGGTTGCGCTTAACGAGATAGGGTCGCACTGGATTTCCCGTTTGGGAGAGTCGGCTATATTTTTGACGGCTATTTGACTGTGGGCGGTAATTTGTCCTTCCCCCAAGTCAAAGTCGAAAGTGTGGACAAAAAAGTCGTTGGGAGTTCCCGACAGCCGTACCGACAGGTTTATGGGGGTGTCGATATTTCCCAAAGAGGGAATAAACGGAGCAATATCGCCGATATTGATTTGGGCTTGCGGTATATGCAGCGAAAATTTCGTTTCGTCGAGAATAGTCTCTTTGCACAGTGAGTCGGGCAGTGTGGCGGTGAAGGGTTTTATCTCGATGTGGCTGTGGGGCAGTTGTATTTTGAAATCCGACAGTTGTGCCAACCGGCAATTCCCCTCCAATTTGAATTGCAGCCGATTCAGCGAGAACCCCGATTGCTCGTCGAATCCCAGCCGTTTTATCGATATGTTGATCGAATCTTCTGAAAATGCTTTGATCGAGAGTTTCGACAATAGGTTTTCTATGGCGATGTGGTTCGGGTCGAATTTGCCTTTCTGCTTCGGGGGAGCCGATAACAGGTCGTATTTGATTTTTCCCCGGCGTATAATGGCATTGTTTATTTTGAAGTGGATTTTTTCTTTGGGCTTATCCGTGTCGCTTTTGAATGCGTCGATCACAAATTGTAGGTTGGAGGGCGAGTTGGGCGTCGCCTTGGAGATGCGGGCGTCCAACCCGAAGAGTTGGATATTGGTGAAGACAAGCTCTTTGTCAAAAATGAGGTCGGAGAGCGCGATGCCGGCCGATACCTTGTTGGCGCATAACAAGGTGTCGCCCTTTGAGTCGGGGAGAAATACACCGAACAATTCCAGCTTGTTGAAAGGCGAAATTTGTATGCGGTCGATGGTCACGTCGACATTCAATAGCCCGGACAGCTCTTTTACACCGACTCGCTTGACCCTCTCCTGTATACCGGGAATCGACAGCAGGATATAGCCGAGCGTGTATATCGCTATGACAAAGATGATAACGATATGAACCAATAACCGAAAAACAGAATAGAATTTCCTCATATTTCAAACGATACAAAAATAATGTATCCTTTTGAAAGTTTCGATAGAATCGTTGTTTTTCTTTTTTATTAAGGTGTGAAAAATTTTATAAAGGCGGGATTTTTTGGTGATAAATGTGTACTTTTGCAGACCTTGATCGAAGGGAAGTAAAAAGAAAAAACGTATGAGTGTTACTGTATTAGGAATAGAGTCGTCGTGCGACGATACTTCGGCTGCGGTTATTCGGGACGAAGTGATGTTGTCGAATGTCATAGCCAGCCAAGCGGTTCATGAGGCTTATGGGGGAGTTGTCCCCGAGTTGGCCTCCCGGGCGCATCAACAAAATATTATACCGGTTGTCTCTGAGGCCTTGAAGCGAGCTGGGGTAAAGCCCGAGGAATTGAACGCGGTGGCTTTTACCCGAGGCCCCGGTCTTATGGGTTCGTTGCTTGTGGGCACCTCTTTTGCAAAAGGCTTTACCACGGCTTTGGATATTCCGCTGGTCGATGTGAACCATTTGCAGGCTCATGTGATGGCTCACTTTATTAAGAAGTCGCCCGACGACAATACACGGCCTCCTTTCCCCTTTTTGTGCCTTCTTGTCTCGGGAGGAAATTCGCAGATTATAAAGGTGGAGGCGTATAATAAAATGTCGGTTATCGGGCAGACTATCGACGATGCCGCCGGCGAGGCGTTTGATAAATGCGCCAAAGTCATGGGGCTTCCCTATCCGGGCGGGCCGGTGGTCGACCGCTTGGCAAAAGAGGGCAACCCGAAGGCTTTTACACTGAATAAGCCCCATATACCCGGGCTCGATTACAGTTTCAGCGGGTTGAAGACCTCTTTTTTGTATCTGTTAAGGGATAAAGTGAAAGAAGACCCCAATTTCATCGAAAAAAACAAGAGCGATTTGTGTGCTTCGTTGCAGGCTACGATTGTCGATATTTTGATGGACAAACTCTATAAAGCGGTGAAACAAACGGGAATCAAGCATGTGGCTGTCGCCGGGGGGGTGTCGGCCAACTCGGCGGTAAGGGGCGCTTTCGAGGAGTATGCCCGCCGCTATGGTTGGACCGTGTATCTCCCGCCGTTCTCCTTTACGACCGACAACGCCGCTATGGTGGCGATTACAGGATATTACAAGTATTTGGATAAGGAGTTTTGCAGTATAGAGAAAGCTCCTTTTGCCCGGGTCGAGTTATAAAAGCTGCTGAAATGAATGTCGAGATTATTGTAATAGGCGATGAATTGCTGATAGGGCAGGTCACCGACACCAACTCGGGGTGGATTGCCCGTGAGTTGAATCATATCGGGTGGGAAGTTACCGAGATAACGACCGTGCGAGATCGTGTGCGAGAGATAACCGATGCGTTGGATAGCTCGTTCTCCCGGGTCGATGTCGTGTTGATGACGGGCGGATTGGGTCCGACGAAAGACGACATTACCAAGCAAACCTTGTGTGCCTATTTCGGCGGCAAGTTGGTATTCGACGAAGCTGTGTTTGCCAATGTCGAGGCGATTTTCCGGCGCCGTAATTTACAGATGAACGCGTCGACACACGACCAAGCCTATGTGCCCGATGTTTGCACCGTTATACAGAATCCTGTGGGAACAGCTCCGGTCATGTGGTTCGAGCGGGAGGGTAAAGTGCTGGTGTCGATGCCGGGTGTTCCTGTCGAGATGAAAACGGTCATGCAAGAAACCGTTATCGAGCGATTGCGAAAACATTTTTGCGATCACTCGGCCATATTGCATCGCACATGTCTGGTCAAGGATTTTACCGAATCGCGGCTTTCCGAGACGTTGACCGGGTTTGAACACGACCTCCCGTCGTGTATCAAGCTGGCTTATTTGCCCACGCCGGGTGTCATTCGTTTGAGATTGACCGCCCGTGGCGATGATGAGGCTTCGTTGCAGCCCATACTCGACAGGGCGTTTGCGAAATTGAAATCGCTTTTAGGGCATCATCTGTTTTGCGATGTCGATGCCACTTTGGCCGGAGCGTTGGGTCGCCTGCTGTCGAAGCGAGGCGAGACATTGGCGACAGCCGAGAGTTGCACGGGGGGTAATATAGCCCACGAGATAACCCGGGTTGCCGGTAGCTCGGCTTATTTTAAAGGTGGGATAGTGGCCTATTCCAACGCTGTGAAAGAGCATGTGCTCCATGTGTCGCCCGATACGCTGGAACGCTGTGGAGCCGTCAGCCGCGATACGGTATTGCAAATGACAGCCGGTGTTCAGCGGCTATTGTCGGTCGATTGTGCCATAGCCACTTCGGGAATCGCCGGCCCGGGAGGAGGTAGTGTCGAGAAACCGGTGGGAACTGTCTGGGTGGCCGCCCGATATGGCGACCGGGAACAAGCGGAGTGTTTTCTCTTCGAGGGCGACCGGGAACAAGTGATCGCACGGGCTACACAATCGGGCTTGCTGATGCTGATTCGGTTGATGACCGAGTAGAGAGCCGGCAGGGGTGTAAAATGAAAAAGTTCCTATTTAATTTGCTAAAAATTTGGAACGTATTTCTAAAATGCTTTACTTTGCACTCTGTTTGCGAAAGCAGTAAGAAAAAACAAATAAAATAATAGATAGCGATGTCAAAGATTTGTCAAATTACAGGGAAAAAAGCAATGGTTGGCAACAACGTTTCGCACTCGAAAAGAAGAACGAAAAGAAGATTCAATGTCAACCTCTTTACGAAGAAATTTTATTGGGTAGAACAGGATTGCTGGATCACGCTTACACTGTCGGCTGCCGGTCTTCGTACAATCAATAAAATGGGATTAGACGCAGCTCTCAAACAAGCTGCCGGAAATGGGTATTTAACTGAAGTAAAAATGTTGTATTAAGATATGGCAAAGAAAGCAAAAGGTAATCGCGTTCAAGTAATCCTTGAGTGCACGGAGCACAAGGCTAGTGGTATGCCTGGAACGTCGCGTTATATTACCACCAAGAACAGAAAAAATACCACAGAGCGTTTGGAGTTGAAAAAATACAACCCCATCCTGAAAAGAGTTACTGTACACAAAGAAATAAAATAAGGAAGGATTGAACCATGGCAAAGAAAACAGTTGCATCGTTGCAAAAAGGCGAAGGCCGTACTTATTCGAAAGTGATTAAAATGGTAAAATCGCCGAAAACCGGAGCCTATATTTTCCAAGAAGAGATGGTTCCGAATGACGCGGTGAAAGATGTGCTTAGTAAGTAAGTCATAATTAGCGTAATATAAAGAAAACTTTCTTATACAAAATGTGTAAGGAAGTTTTTTTTTACCACGATATTTTTATAGCTTTGCATAACTGCGCATACGCTGTGCGATTATGTTTTTAAAAATTCATATATGGGATTGTTTGATTTCTTTTCGAAAGAGAAAAAAGAGACCTTGGACAAAGGGCTGTCTAAAACCAAAGAGGGGGTATTTTCCAAATTGGCTCGTATCGTTGCCGGGAAATCGCAAGTCGATGAGGATATTCTCGACGATTTGGAGGAGGTGTTGATTACCTCCGATGTGGGGGTAGAAACCACATTGCGCATTATCGATCGGATAGAGAAACGGGTGGCTCGTGATAAATATGTGAATACAAGCGAGCTAAATAAGATTCTTCGGGAAGAAATCACCGCTTTGTTAACCGAGAACGATGTGGAGGAGAGCGGTGAGTTTACGGTTCCTGCAGATAAGAAACCCTATGTGATTATGGTTGTGGGCGTGAATGGCGTGGGAAAGACGACGACCATCGGAAAACTCGCATATCAATATAAAAAGCAGGGAAACAGTGTCTATTTAGGAGCTGCCGATACATTCCGAGCAGCGGCTGTCGAGCAGTTGATGATTTGGGGCGAGCGAGTGGGAGTCCCTGTGATCAAGCAGAAAATGGGGGCCGACCCCGCTTCGGTGGCTTTTGATACCCTCAGTTCGGCAAAAGCCAACAATGCCGATGTGGTGATTATCGATACGGCCGGTCGTTTGCACAACAAACTGAACTTGATGAACGAGTTGACCAAAATCAAAAAGGTGATGGAAAAAATCGTTCCCGGCGCTCCGCACGAAGTTTTGTTGGTATTGGACGGCTCTACGGGGCAAAATGCTTTTGAGCAGGCCAAGCAGTTCACGGCGGCGACCGAAGTCAACGAACTGGCTATAACCAAGCTCGACGGTACGGCCAAAGGCGGGGTCGTCATAGGCATATCGGACCATTTCAAAATCCCCGTCAAGTACATCGGGCTGGGCGAGGGCATGGAAGATTTGCAGGTGTTCCGCCGCAAAGAATTTGTCGACTCTTTGTTTGGTGATTGATTTTTAAGAATATATTCGCGGCTGGGAAGTCTTGCACAGGCTTTGTGGCCGTATTTTTTTCATGTAATGTCAAATGATAAAAAATAGTGTCGATATTATTACGTTGGGCTGTTCCAAGAATCTGGTCGATTCGGAGCGGTTGTTGCACCGTTTTTCCGAAGCCGGCTACAAAGTAAGGCACGACCCCGAGAAGGTTTCGAGTGAATATGTCGTGGTAAATACCTGCGGGTTTATCGGTGACGCCAAAGAGGAGTCTATCGAGATGATTTTGCAGATGGTCGAGGCCAAGAAAGCCCGAAAGATACGTTACCTCTATGTGATGGGGTGTTTGTCGCAGCGCTATCGGGAAGAGTTGCAAAACGAGATACCCGAGGTCGATAAGTTTTATGGGAAGTTCGATTGGACCGATTTGTTGCACGACTTAGGCTCGTGTAACGACGATTCCAAAGATTTCGGCCGCATACTGACTACTCCCCCGCACTATGCTTATGTGAAGATTGCCGAGGGGTGTAACCGGTTTTGTTCCTATTGCGCCATACCTCTTATTACCGGCCGTTTCGCCTCTTATCCTATGGAGGAGTTGCTCGACGAAGTGAGGTCTTTGGCCGCCCGGGGTGTAAAAGAGTTCCAGATTATCGCACAGGATCTTTCGTCCTATGGGCTCGATTTATATGGAGAGCTGAAATTGCCCGAGCTCATCGACCGTATGGCTCAAATACCGGGTGTGAAGTGGATACGCCTGCACTATGCCTATCCCTCTCAATTCCCCTACGAAATATTGCCTGTAATGCGCCGTCATGCCAATGTGTGCAAATACCTCGATATTGCATTGCAGCATATCAGCGACCATATTTTGTCCGATATGCGTCGTCATGTGACCAAACAGGAGACGTATGATTTGTTGAAACGCATACGAGACGAGGTTCCCGGCATACACATTCGCACTACCCTCATGGTGGGGTATCCCGGTGAAACCGAAGCCGATTTCGAGGAGTTGAAACAGTTTGTGCGTGAGGCTCGTTTTGAACGTATGGGGGCTTTTGCTTACTCCGAGGAGGAGGGTACCTACGCCGCCAAGCATTTCCCCGATTCGATTCCCGATGAGGTGAAGCAAGCCCGTCTCGATGAACTGATGGCTTTGCAGGAAGAGGTAGCCTTTGAGAGTAACCGCTCTAAGGTGGGGCAGGAATTTGACGTGATTGTCGACCGGGAGGAGGACGACTATTATGTGGGGCGTACCGAGTATGATTCGCCCGAGGTCGATCCCGAGGTGCTTATATCCAAGACCCGTCCTTTGGCGGTAGGCGATTTCTGTCGTGTGAAGATTGTCGAGGCCATGCCGTTTGAGTTGATGGCCGAGCCTGCCATGCGGGATTGATAAAACGGGAGGCGAGATGTGCGAAACGATTGATGCAGTGAGGCTATTGTCGCAGGCTGTCGAAACGAGCCTGTTGAACCGATTTCCGGCATTTGTTTTTCGAATTCCGGGAGACGATGCCTTTTATTGGGGGGCATGCACTCGTGAGTCGCTCGATGTATTGTCCGGAAGCGAGCTCCCCGAGACCCCCGAAGGATTTCTTTTTGCCCCGTTCGACGTCAAGACTTTATCGGCATTCTTTTTCCCGGTGAAGGCTGTGCGAGCCGAGTCCGTCGAAATCGATGCCTTGAAAAGGATTGGAGCCGTGTCGGTCATCGAGGATAAACCTATCGGGCGCGACGATATATCGTACGGGCAATATAAAAATCAGGTAGAAAATCTTGTCGAGGAGACCTTTTGCAGTTCTTTGAAAAAAGCGGTGCTTTCTCGTACCGTTACCCTCGATCGTCCCGCTGTATCGGATATGCAACTCGTTTTGCGATTGGCTGCGAAATATCCTTCGGCCTTTGTCAGTTGGGTTCATTTGCCCGGAGTAGGCCGGTGGATAGGAGCCACGCCCGAGACGTTACTCGATTATGACGGCTCGGTATTATCGACTATGGCTCTTGCCGGAACCCGTAGAGCCGGCAGTAAAGAGGCTTGGGGCGAGAAAGAGATGGAGGAGCAGCAAATAGTAACCGATTATATCGTGAACGCTCTTGAAAAAGAGGGATTCGCCACAGAGGTGGGTGAGCGTGCGACCCGAGTGGCCGGACAGGTAGAGCACTTGTGTACCCCCATTTCAATATCGGGTGATTTCGATCGCCGTAGGGTGAGCGATATTTTGAATGTTTTGCACCCTACACCGGCCGTCGGCGGGTATCCCAAAGCTCTTGCGATAGACTGGATTCGTCGGGTAGAACAGCATGATCGCGATTATTACGGCGGTTATTTAGGCCCGGTTTCGGGAAGAGAGATTCGTTTGTTTGTTAATCTGCGTTGCATGGAGGTGAATGATACCCTGTTGAAATTGTATGTGGGAGGCGGTTTGACGGCACAATCTCGTCCGGAGGACGAATGGAACGAGACCGAAGCCAAGGCGCAGACCTTATTGTCGGTCATTAATGAATAAAAAATAGGCAAGATATGAAGACAACCGATAAACAGGGCTGTAATGCCCTTGTCGAGATTCTGGTAAAACAGGGCGTGAGACGGGCGGTTCTATCCCCGGGATCGAGAAATGCCCCGCTTTTGATGGCTTTTTCGAGGACTCCCGAAATCGACTCTTATGTCGTGGTCGATGAGCGTACCGCTGCTTTTATGGCATTGGGTATGTCGCAACGAAGCGGCGAGCCGGTCGCATTGGTTTGCACCTCGGGAACGGCGTTGCTCAATTATGCGCCGGCCGTGGCCGAAGCCTATTATCAGCATATTCCGTTGATTGTTGTTTCGGGCGATCGTCCCGCCGAATGGATTGATCAGGACGATGGGCAAACCCTGCGGCAGTATGGTGCATTGTCTCATTTTGTGAAACATTCGTACGATTTGCGGGCCGAGTGGACGTTGCCAACCGATGGCTGGTATTTCAATCGTTGTGTGAACGACGCTTTGCTCACGGCGCTCTCGGGGGAAAAAGGCCCGGTACATATCAATATCTCGATTACCGAGCCGCTTACGGGCGAGACCGATTTGCCTGTGCGCAGGGAGCGCCTTGTCGGGCGTATCCCATCGTCGAGCATTCCCGATGAAGATGCGATGTCGCTTTTGAGCGAGGAGTTTATGTCGGCTCGCAAGGTGATGATATTGGTCGCTTTCTCCCAACCCGACGAGTTGCTGTCCCTTGCTCTTGCCCGTTTGGCCGAGTTGCCTCAGGTGGTTGTGCTCACCGAGAGCATAGGCAATGTGCGGGGTGAACAGTTTATTCCTACGATAGACCGGGTTTATTCGGTGATTGACAAATCGGAGTGGCCCGACTATGCTCCCGACCTGCTCATTACGTTGGGAGGCTCGTTGGTGTCGCGTATGATAAAGGCATTTTTGAGGCAACACCAGCCTCGGGAGCATTGGCGTATTTCGTTGGGCGAGCACATTGTAGATACCATGCAGGCTCTGACTCGCCACATCGAGTCGTCGCCCGCTTTGTTTTTAGACGAATTATCCCGCCGGGTCTCACCGGTCGAGAGCGATTTTTCGAGCCTTTGGCATCGAAAGGAAGACGAAGCTACACGTTTGCACGATGAGTATGTAGCTCGTGCGGGTTGGTGCGATTTGAAAGCCTTTTCGCTTATTCTGCCCGCAATCCCTGCCGGCGCCGCTTTGCAACTTTCCAACGGAACGACGGTGCGCTATGCGCAGTTGTTTCGTTGTGAACAAGTCGTCCGGAGCGATTGCAACCGGGGTGTCTGCGGCATTGACGGTTCCACCTCGACAGCGGCCGGCGCCGCTTGTGTGGGCGACGAGTTGACGGTTTTCATTACGGGCGACATGAGTTTTTCGTATGATGTGAACGGCCTGTCGTCGGGCTATCTTTCTCCTCGGTTCAAAGTGATTGTCATGTGCAACGGTGGCGGTGGCATCTTTCGGTTTATCAAGCCTACGGCGGGCTTGCCCGAGCTGGAACGTTGTTTTGAGGTACATCGGGATATTCCTGTGCAGAAGTATGCCGATTTGTTTGGACTGCGTTATTTCGAAATCGTCGATGAAGTTTCGGCCACAGAGGTGTTGTCTCGCTTCTTTGCCGAAAGAGAACAACCGGCCATATTGGCGGTTTATACGCCGAATGTTTATAATGCCGAGGTGCTGCGGGGATATTTCCGCCGGGCAAGACAATCCTGATAGAGATACTAAAAAACGATAAGATATGAAACAGATTGAGTGGAAACCTATCAAGGAATATGAGGATATTCTCTTTGATTTTTGCGATGGAATCGCCAAGATAACGATCAATCGTCCGCAGGTGTATAACGCATTTCGCCCGCAGACCAACAACGAGATGCTCGATGCCATGAGCATTTGCCGGGAGCGTCCCGATATAGGTGTTGTGATTCTGACCGGAGCAGGTGATAAGGCTTTCTGCTCGGGTGGCGATCAAAAGGTAAAAGGAATAGGCGGTTATATCGATGAGAACGGAGTGCCTCGATTGAACGTGTTGGACTTGCACAAAGCGATACGTTCGATACCCAAACCGGTTATCGCTATGGTCAACGGTTATGCGATAGGGGGTGGTCATGTGTTGCATGTGGTGTGCGACTTGACCATTGCGTCGGAGAATGCACGTTTCGGACAGACAGGGCCTAAGGTCGGCAGCTTCGACGGCGGTTTTGGTTCGTCCTATTTGGCTCGTATCGTAGGACAGAAAAAAGCTCGTGAAATCTGGTTCCTGTGTCGCCAATATTCGGCTCGGGAAGCCGAAGAGATGGGGCTGGTCAACAAGGTGGTTCCTTTCGAGCGGTTGGAAGAGGAGACTGTCGAGTGGTGCCGGACGATATTGAAACGCAGCCCGATGGCCATACGCATGATTAAGCGGGCTTTGAATGCCGAACTCGACGGGCAACGAGGCTTAATGGAGTTTGCTGGCGATGCGACACTTCTCTATTATCTCATGGAAGAGGCGCAAGAAGGGAAAAACGCATTTCTCGAAAAACGAGTCCCCGATTTCCAGAAATTCCCTAAATTCCCCGGCTGATGTTAAAAGCGTGCTATACACCTTATACGCTCCGGTTCAAGGTGCCGAGCGGAACTTCGCGCGGCATACTCACCGAGAAGGAAACCTATTTCCTGAAAGTTTGGGACGATAACAGTCCTGCCGCTTTCGGGTTGGGAGAGTGCGCTCTTTTCAAGGGGCTTGGCGCCGATGACCGCCCCGAGTATGAAAGCGTGCTGCAACAGGTGTGCCGGGATATAGAGCGATACGATACGTTTGATTTATCGCAGTGGAGTTCTATTCGTTTCGGGTTGGAAACAGCGTTGTTCGATTTACGTCAGGGAGGGAGGCGTGTCATATTTCCCTCCGATTTTGTGAGAGGAGAACAGTCCATCGAAATAAACGGACTGATATGGATGGGCGATAAACGTACTATGGCCGCCCGTATAGAAGAGAAGTTGGCCGCTGGTTTTTCGTGTATAAAATTGAAAATAGGAGCGATCGATTTTGAGGACGAATGCGATTTGCTGGCTTACATACGGGGGCGATACAGCCGTGATGATATTGAGTTGAGGGTCGATGCCAACGGCGCATTTTCGCCCGATGTGGCCATAGAGTATTTGAAACGCCTTGCCGACTACGATTTACACTCTATCGAGCAGCCTATACGAGCTGGGCAATGGGAAGCGATGGCTCGGTTGTGCGAGCGGTCGCCGTTGCCTATCGCACTCGATGAGGAGCTTATCGGGGTGAACCATTTTACCGATAAAATGGACTTGCTGAAAACGATTTCACCGCAATATGTGGTATTGAAGCCCTCGTTGGTAGGTGGATTCGCGGGAGCGCAAGAGTGGCTCGATGCCGCTCGGGCTTGTGGTGTGGGTTGGTGGATTACATCGGCTTTGGAGTCGAACGTGGGATTGAACGCAATTGCACAATGGACTGCGACTCTTCCTGTGACTATGCCGCAAGGACTGGGTACAGGGGCGTTATATACCAATAATGTGCCGTCGCCTCTCGAACAGGAAAGAAATGTGTTGCGGTATAACCCCGGGAAAGAGTGGCTTTTTTCGATGAATTCATGGAAATAAGACTAAATCATACACTTTGCCATACCCGGGAGGAGGTCTTGCAGGCTTCTACCCGACAGGTCGCCGATTTTCTCGACGAGTGGTATTCCGATACCGATTTTGTATGGGGGCACACATCGGGCTCGACCGGGACTCCCAAAAACATACGATTGCCGAAACGGGATATGGTCGAGTCGGCACGATTGACAATCGATTTCTTTGGTATCACTGTCGATACCACTATGTTGTTATGTCTCTCTCCCGATTATATAGCCGGGAAGATGATGATTGTGCGGGCATTGTTGTCGGGAGCCGATTTGTTGGTTGTTGCGCCATCGTCCTCTCCGCTTTTGTCGGTCGCCGGGCCGATCGATTTTGCAGCGATGATACCAGCACAGGTAATCGAGTCGTTGAAAGCGCAAGAGGAGCGGGCGAAATTGTCGCGGATAGGAGCCTTGATTATCGGTGGTGCTCCGTTGCCTCTCGACACGGAAGAGAAATTGAAGTCGCTCCCGACCCGTTCGTATGCGACTTATGGTATGACCGAGACGGTTTCGCATGTCGCTTTGCGGCGTATTGGAGAGCCCGGTATGTTGTATAGGGCTTTGGGAAACATCACATTTTCGACCGACGAGCGGGAATGCTTGGTCATTCACACACCGCATTTCTCGATAAAGCAGTTTGTAACGAACGATGTAGTCACTCTGCTGGACAGTCGAAATTTTCGATGGATTGGGCGATATGACCATGTGATTAACACGGGAGGTGTGAAAGTTTTCCCCGAGCAGGTCGAAAAGAAGATAACAGGGGTGCTTGCCCGGCGATTTTTTATTACCTCTTCTCCTCACGAAAAATGGGGCGAATGTGTGACGCTTGTCGTGGAAGGTTCCCCGTTGGCAACCGGGGAAGAAACTGCTTTGTTGGCAAGATTGCGGGAAAGTGTCGATAAATATGAGATGCCCCGCAAGATAGTATATCTGCCCACTTTCAAAGAGACTTCGTCCGGGAAAATCATACGGGATATAAAATCGTAGTATTTATTTGTGTAAATTCATTAAAATAGGTATTTGTGAACGCTCTCATTTATTGAATGTGGATAATTATGATTATCTTTATTGCAGATTTTCATAATAACCTGCAATTTAATATTTTACCATGAGTTTTGTTCGTAATTTAGTTGGTGCTGCTATCCTTTCACTTCCCGGAATGGCTGTGGCGCAACTCCCGGTGTATCTCGATGATACGAAACCGATGGAAGATCGCATCGAAGATGCGCTGTCGAGAATGACATTAGAAGAAAAAGTGGCGATGTGCCATGCCCAGTCCAAATTCAGTTCACCGGGTGTGCCTCGCTTGGGATTGCCCGAAAACTGGATGACCGACGGCCCTCATGGAATCCGCGCCGAGGTGGCATGGGACGAGTGGGATCAAGCCGGCTGGACAAACGATTCGTGCATGGCTTTCCCGGCGTTGACTTGCTTGGCGGCAACATGGAATCCCGAGATGTCGTTGTTGTATGGAAAATCGATAGGCGAGGAGGCTCGCTATCGGAATAAGAATGTGTTGCTGGGCCCGGGCGTAAATATTTATCGAACCCCGTTGAACGGCCGTAATTTCGAGTATATGGGAGAAGACCCTTACCTGGCTGCCGAGATGGTCGTTCCCTATATCGAAGGTGTGCAGTCAAACGGAGTGGCCGCTTGTGTGAAACATTATGCGTTGAACAATCAAGAACACGACCGCCTTCAAATCGATGTCGAGGTGAGCGACCGTGCGCTGTATGAGATTTATCTGCCGGCATTCAAAGCCGCTGTACAGCGTGGGAAAGCATGGTCTATTATGGGAGCCTATAATCGCTACAAAGAGCAATTTTGCTGTCACAATCAATACCTGTTGAACGATATACTCCGGAATGAATGGGGATTCGATGGCGTCGTTGTCTCGGATTGGGGCGGAGTACATGATACGAAAGAGTCGGCCTATCACGGGTTGGATATGGAGTTCGGGACATGGACCGACGGTTTGACCGTTAATACAAGCGATGCCTATAACCACTACTATTTGGCTCGTCCGTTTCTCGAATTGTTGAAAGACGGGACGATTCCCGTGTCGGTGGTCGATGATAAAGTGCGCAATATATTGCGCTTGATGTACCGCACGACGATGAACCGGAACAGGCCCTACGGCTCATTTAAATCGCCGGAGCATGCGGCCGCTGCCCGGCAGATAGCCGAGGAGGGAATCGTGTTGTTGCAGAATAAAGACAACGTGCTGCCCATTCGTCTGGACGAAACTCGCAAGATACTGGTAGTCGGTGAAAATGCGATAAAGATGATGACCGTGGGAGGGGGAAGCTCTTCGCTGAAAGCATGGTATGAAATCTCGCCGTTGGACGGATTACGGGCGAGGGTAGGCGATGCGGCCGAGGTGGAATATGCCCGTGGTTATGTGGGTAATACCGACGGCTCTTATAATGGAGTGGTTTCCAAAGTCGATTTGTCGGAGTCGCGTTCGGCCGAAGAATTACTCGACGAGGCTGTGAGTAAAGCCCGAGAGGCCGACTATGTGATTTTTGTCGGTGGATTGAACAAGAATGAACATCAAGACTGCGAGGGCGGCGATAGAGAGTCATATGCCCTTCCCTATAATCAAGACCGGGTCATCGAGGCATTGGCGCAAGTCAATCCGAAAACTATTGTGGTATTGATTTCGGGCAATAGTGTGGCTATGCCGTGGGTCGACAAAGTCCCGGCGATCGTCGAGGGTTGGTATTGCGGCAGTGAAGCCGGCAATGCGTTGGCCTCCGTGCTGGTGGGCGACGTGAATCCGTCGGGGAAACTCCCTTTCACGATGGGGGTAGAACTGGACGATTATCATGCCCATGCCTTGAACGACCCGATGGTTTATCCGGGTGTCGACCACAAGCAGGTGTATAAGGACGATATTTTTGTAGGGTATCGATGGAGCGATTTGCAAAAAGGAAAAGCTCCGTTGTTTGCTTTCGGTCATGGGTTGAGCTATACGACCTTCGAGTATGGAAAGGCGACAATCGATCGCAAGCAGATGCACGTAGGCGATACCTTGCGGGTGCGGGTGTCGGTAAAAAATACAGGCGCGCGAGCAGGAGCCGAAATCGTGCAATTGTATGTAGCCGATTTGAAATCGTCGTTGCCTCGTCCGAAAAAAGAGTTGAAAGGGTTTGATAAAATCTATCTGCAACCGGGCGAAACCGGTGAAGTGGAATTTCTGCTCGACAAATCGAGTTTGTCCTATTTCGACGACAAGAAACATGAGTGGGTCGCCGAGCCCGGGAAATTCGAGGTTCTGATAGGAGCTTCGTCGAGAGACATCAAGTCGAAGGTGGGATTTGAATTGAAATGACAAGGTGCTTATAACAACAAACCTCTTGGTTTTCCAACCAAGAGGTTTGTTGTTATAAGGGTATGTATATGAGATGTTATCCGAATTTACTTATTTTTCGTAAACGTTCTTCATCGATGATTTGTATGCGCCTGCCGTCGACGGTGATGATTTTTTCATTGGTAAAACTCGATAGGGTGCGAATAGCGTTGGAAGTAGTCATGTTCGACAAATTGGCCAAATCCTCGCGAGCCATGTAGATATTGAGGGTGAGACCGTCTTCTTCGACTCCATAGTTCTCTTTGAGCACCAATAGCGACTCGGCCAACCGTCCCCGAATATGTTTTTGGGTGAGATTTACCGTGCGTGCATCGGAGATGCCCAAATCATTGGAGAGTTCCTTGATAAAAAACCACGCCAGCCCGTTATTTTTGCGGATATACTTTTCTACCAATGGCATCGGCAGGGAACCCACGGTAGCGCTTTCGATGGCTGCCGCGGCCGTTACATAAGGCTCTCGTGAAAAATAGGCCCGGTACCCAAAGTATTGTACAGGTCGAATGAGCCGGATAATCTGGCTTCGCCCACCGACCCCGTCTTTATAGATTTTCACCTTGCCTTTCAATAAGCACATTAGTTGCAAAGGTTCTTCGCCTTCGCTGTAAATGATTTCGTTTTTTTTGAAATTCTGGATTTTAAAATTTTCGGCAATAACACGTTTTTCCTCATTTTCGAGTAAAGCCCAAAAATCAGACATCTCTTCTTGTAATATAGATTCTAATGTGCTTTTCTTAACCATTTGCCTTATAACTATGTTTTACAGCACAAAAATAAGTAAAAAATTGATATATTGTTTCTTAAAAGAGAAAAAACGCACTTTTTTATAGAAAATAAGGGGCTATACGCATAAAAAAATAAGGAGACAGGTTGCATTCTGACTCCTTACTCTTGTGAGGGAAATATTTTTAGAGGTTGTTGTTCACCAAGTAACGTTCGGCGTCGATTGCCGCTTTGCAACCCGAGGCAGCCGCCGTGATGGCTTGCCGGTATCGAGGGTCGGCCACGTCGCCTGCGGCAAAAACTCCTTCGATATTTGTTTCGGTGGTGTGTGGCGCGGTGACGATATATCCGCTTTCATCGAGGGTAATGGCGCCTTTGAAGATGTCGGTGTTGGGTTTGTGGCCGATGGCCAAGAAGAACCCGTCGATAGGCAAGTCGTAGCGCTCTTCGTGGTCGGTATCTTTCCCTTTGACCAAGTGGACTCCCTCCACACCGTTTTCGCCGAACAGCCCTTCGGCTTGGGTTTCAAACAAAATCTCGATATTGGGATTCTCGAAAACCCGCTTTTGCATGATATTGGAGGCTCTCAGGTAGTTTTTCCGTACAATCAGGTAGACTTTGGAGGCGAGGTGCGATAGGTATTCGGCCTCTTCGCAAGCCGTATCGCCACCCCCGACTACGGCTACGGTTTTCTTCCGATAGAAAAATCCGTCGCAAGTGGCGCAAGCCGATACGCCCATTCCCGCATACTTGGCTTCGTCGGGGAGTCCCAAATATTTGGCCGAGGCACCGGTCGAAATGATAACGGTATCGGCTTCTATTGTTTTCTCTCCATCGATGGTTATGCGATAGGGTTTTTGGGAAAAGTCGGCGGCGGTGGCGATTCCTCGTCGTATATCGGCGCCGAACCGGCCGGCTTGTTTTTTCAAATCTTCCATCATGTCAAATCCCGATATGCCCTCGGGGTAGCCGGGGAAGTTCTCTACCTCGCTGGTGGTCGTGAGTTGTCCGCCGGGTTGCATTCCTTCATATAAAACCGGGGCGAGGTTTGCGCGTGAGGCATATATAGCTGCGGTATAGCCGGCAGGGCCTGAACCGATGATGAGGCAGCGTATTCGTTCGTTCTTTTCCATAATTCCTATTTATTTGTGTGATTAGCGTAAATCGATTAGTTCGGCTTGGGGATATTGTTTTTTGTCGAAAACGAATGTGGCGTCGGTAAAGTTTTGCCCGGTCGCATATTTCGACAGAACAATCGTGCAGTGTGTGCGGTCGCTGTAATCTATTTTGAACGAGCCGGGTATCGAAGTCGCCGTGTAGGTTGTGATTACGATACGCTCGATATTTGTCCCTTTCTTCTTGGGGGTAAGTTCGGTGACATGCTCTTGGTTGTTTGCCGATTTCAAGGCTTTGGCGTTGAAATTTTGTTTGTAGGTATCGATGAGGATATAGGGGTTGATAGCAGCGATTTCCTCGGGAGTAGGTTCGGTCAGATTCACCTCGTCGGTAGCCTTTACATAGGCCCATTGCAGTTTCCCGTCATACCATACGGTCATGGCCGGCGTTTCCCAATAGAATTTGTTCCCCGATAGTTTTATCGTGCCGTTTTGTTTCTCTATTGGTTCATCGAGCGCATTGGCGACGGTTAGGGAGAACGAGGCCAAGATGCCTCCCGATTGACGGAATTTCTCCACGACTTTATCCAGTGTGACCGTGCCGGATTGAGCTTGCGAGTTCTCGATGTTTACCCACAGGAAGAGGGTGGCGAGATATAGAAGGATACGATTTGTTTTCATTTCATTAATTCCAATTTATTTTCAAGAGCCATAATATCGGCGATTAAGACTTGACGGGGTTTCCCGCCTTCGCTCGGGCCCACGATTCCAGCCGCTTCCAATTGATCCATGAGCCTTCCGGCGCGATTGTATCCGATAGAGTAGCGCCGTTGCAGCGAGGAGGTGGAAGCCTGTCCCGACACGACTATCATTTTGGCGGCTTCTTCAAACAAGGGGTCGCGGTTGATGACGTCGTTGCCGCCGCCCATATCACTGTCGGCATTTTTATATTCGGGCAATTCATAAGGTTCGGGATACCCTTGTTGCTTACTGATGTATTCACAGATTCGTTTCACCTCGGGGGTGTCGATAAAGGCGCATTGGATACGTTTCAACTCTCCGCCTTCGGTGAATAGCATGTCGCCACGGCCAATGAGTTGGTTGGCTCCGGGAGCGTCGAGAATGGTGCGGGAGTCGACCATTTGCATGACCCTGAATGCGATGCGAGCCGGGAAATTGGCTTTGATGTTACCCGTGATAACGGTTGTCGAGGGCCTTTGAGTGGCGATAACCATGTGGATACCCACGGCTCTCGCTTTTTGGGCGATGCGGGCGATGGGCATTTCCACATCTCGGCCAGCCATCATGATGAGGTCGGCGAACTCATCGATGATAACCACGATGTAGGGCATGAATTTATGCCCGTTGTTGGGGTTGAGTCGGCGGTGTATAAACTCCTCGTTGTACTCTTTGATGGTTCTTACATTGGCTTTGGCGAGCAAGGCATATCGGTTGTCCATTTCGATGCAGAGCGAGTTCAGTGTGGCGATGACCTTGTCGCTGTCGGTGATCACGGCTTTTTCGGCGTCGGGAAGTTTGGCCATGAAATGGTTCTCAATGACCGAATAGATGCTGAACTCGACCATTTTGGGATCGACCAATACAAACTTCAATTGAGCCGGGTGTTTTTTGTAAAGCAGCGATGTGATAATGGCGTTCAGTCCCACCGATTTACCTTGCCCAGTAGCTCCGGCCACCAGTATATGGGGCATTTTGCAGAGGTCGGCTATATAGACCTCGTTGGTGATGCTTTTCCCTAATGCCAGCGGCAGTTCATATTTGCATTCTTGGAATTTCTTGGAGGCGAGTACCGAGTACATGGAGACCATTTTGGGGTCTTTGTTGGGGACTTCGATTCCCACGGTTCCTTTTCCGGGAATAGGAGCGATGATGCGAATGCCCAGAGCCGACAGGCTGAGCGCAATATCGTTTTCAAGGCTTTTTATTCGGGCAATGCGTACTCCGGCCTCGGGTTTTATTTCGTAGAGGGTGACGGTGGGACCAACGGTTGCCGTAATGGAGCTGATCCCGATATTGTAATTTTTAAGTGTTTCGGTAATCAGTTTTTTGTTTGCGGCTTGTTCCGCCATGTTGATTTCCACTTCGCTGCTTTCCCGTTTGTCGAGCAAGTCGAATGTAGGTTGCTTGTAGTGCGACAACTCTTTTGTGGGGTCATACTCCTCCATGGGAGTTACTTGTGTGGCTAGTTCTTCGGTCTCGGCTGTTTCGATAACGAAATCGGGGTCACCGGTATCGAATGTTACCCGCTTTGCCGCCTCTTCGGCCGAGGGGGTGCTTTCCTCGATTTCTTCGGGGGTGGGTATCTCTTCGATAGGATCATCGGGATATTGTGGCAGGTCTTCTGTGTCGACCGGTTCCGATTCGGTCGGTTCTTTCTGCTCGACCGACTCAATTTCTTCCGGGTTAGTTTCTGTTTTCGGGTTGTCGGTCTCGTCTGGTTCGCCAGCGGGTTGATTTGCCTTGTTCTTCAATGCTTGAATAGCTTTCCCGGTGAGGTTGACAGTCGACACCCGTCGAATGTAATCGATAGTTTTGACGCTCAAATGCACCAGCAATATGATGGTGAGGGCGAATATGAAAAGAGCGGTTCCCCATGGCCCTATCCATGCGTCGAGCCATTGCGTGACATAGTAGCCGTGATAGCCTCCCAGATAAAGGAACGAGTCGTTGTCGCTGTACATGAAGAGGAATCCGAAGAAAAGCGACAAGACGATGATCGATAAAGCGCAACTGATAGTGAATCGTATCATGCGGGGGTGTGCGACTTTCATCAATCGACGTCCCACCACATAGAGCCAAATGGCGACGATGAATGCCGATATACCCATCCAGCGGTTTATCATGAGGTTCGACAGATAGGCGCCAAAAGTTCCCGTCCAATTCTGTATCTCGTTCCCGACGGTCGAAAGTTCTCCCACCGACAGGTTTTCGATTTTGCTTTGGTCGATACTCCCGGTAAAGAAAAACGAGATAAAAGATATGGCCATGTAAATGGAAAAAATCACGAGGATAATTCCAATGATAAAGTTGATGCGCTCGTTCTTGAATATACTTTTGCGCTTCTCTTTTTCAACCGGAGTTTCTATGTTTGTCCCTTCGACTGGGTTATTTCCTTTTTGAACAGTAGTCATATTGCAAGGGGAAATGGCTGTTGAGAATTAATATACAAAAGTAATGAAAAATTGTGATACCCCGAAATCCTATGAGTTTTTCCAGAAATAAGAGGTAAACAGAATGAGTATTGTAAATAATTCGAGACGGCCTATGAGCATGATAAAGGAGAGCGTCCATTTCCCCAAATCGGGTATGAAAGCGTAGCTCCCGGCGGGGCCTGTGGCTCCGGCTCCCGGCCCCACGTTGCTGAGGCAGGACAGGGTGGACCCGAAAGACTCTTCGAACGTGAGACCCAAAGCCGACAGGATAATCGTGCCGGCGATGAGAATCATCACATATACGAGTATGAATGCCAATATTTTGGATACTATTTCGTGCGAGACTACTCTTTTGTTGACACATACCGGCAGTATGGCGCTGGGGTGTATGGCCCGGTAGAACTCGTTTCGGGTATTTTTGGCGAGAACTACCAGACGGTCGATTTTCGCGCCGCCCGCGGTAGAACCGGCGCACGCTCCGAAAAACATGAGCAGGAGGAATATGGTGGTAAAGAAAGGCCCCCATGCCACATAGTCGTCGCCGGTGTATCCTGTCGAGGTGATAATGGTCACCACTTGGAACAAAGACCGGCGGAAGGTTTCTTCGAAAGACCCGTTTTGCCCGGTGATATATAGCCCGGCGATAACCAGTATGGTCGCTCCTATGACAATGGCGGTGTACCATTTGGTCTCTTCGTTGTGCAACAATTTCTTGTAATCGCCGGTTACGGCTTTATATACCAAGGCGAAATTCATACCGGCGATGAACGTGAATATGGTCATCACATATTCGGTATAGGCCGAGTTCCAGTAGTTTATACCGGCTTGTTTGGTAGCGAATCCTCCTGTGGCCATGATGCCGAACCCTTGGCAAATGGCGTCGAAAGGTTCCATAGGGCCCAAGCATAATAGCGTGCAGAGTATGATAGTGAGTATAATGTAGACGATCCACAGTTTTTTTGCGGTTTCGCCGATTTTGGCGCTCAATTTCTCGGTGGTTATACCGGTCGCCTCGGAGTTGAAAAGCAACAGCCCGCCTTGATGGTTGAGCATGGGGAGAACTGCGATAGTCAGCAGGATAATGCCCATACCTCCGACGAAGTGCATGAAGCTGCGCCAGAAAAGGATACCGTGAGGCAGAATGTCGACATTGGGCATGATCGACGCTCCCGTGGTAGTGAATCCCGACACGGTCTCAAAAAAGGCGTCGGCTGCGCTCAAAGGATTAGGCATGAGGCAGAAAGGTAGCATGCCGAATATCGAGAAGAAAAGCCAGATAGAGGTCACAAGCAGGTAACTTTCGCGTTTTCCTACTTCGTTACGGGCGTTTTTGAAGCATAGCAGTAGGAGGGTTCCGACGGCTGCCGTTATTGCGGCAGACTGGATAAACGCCGGCGCGTCGCTTTCGCCATAGATGAGAGCCACGACAAAGGGAACGAGCAGGAGCAAGGCTTCCATGCACAAGAGGATTCCGATAAATTTCAGTATGATACGAAAGTTGATTTTGGGCATGGTTGTGTTTGTTAGTTAAATAGTTTCTCTATTTTATGGAGTGCCGTGTCGAGACAGAAGATGACCACATGGTCATTGGCTTGGATATGGGTGTTACCGGTCACGATCATGCCATGTCCGTCGCGAATCAATCCGCCGATGGTTAAATCGGAAGGGAGTTTCAACTCTTTTACAGGCGCTTTGGTGATTTTGGAATTTTCCTTTGCGACCAATTCCACCACTTCGGCGTCGGAGAGGGCGAGACATTTGGAGGTTGAAGAGTCTTCGTCGAGCAGGAGCTGGAAGATGCGACTGGCGGCCAGTAATTTTTTATTGATGATATTCCCGATATTCAATCGTTCGGCTGTCGAGATGAACTGAATGTTTTCGACTTCGGCGATCGTCTTCTTCACACCCAGCTCCTTGGCGGTCATACACGCCAATATATTGGTCTCGGAGCTGTCGGTGAGCGCGATAAAAGCGTCCATATTGCGAATGCCTTCTTCTTTCAACAGGTCTACGTTGCGGCCGTCGCCTTGAATGATGATAATGTCGTTCATGTATTCGGCCAATTTGTAGCTCTTTTGTTTGTCATACTCGATGAGTTTGATGTCTATGTTATGAGGCACATAGTTGGCTATGCGAATGGCGATGCGGCTCCCGCCCATGATCATGATTTTCTTGATTTCGGTTTCGGTCTCGCCCGAGAGTTCCTGAATTTCCCGTATATGTTTTGGTGTTGCGGTGAAGTAGGCGATGTCGCCAATTTTTATTTCGTCGTTACCTCTTGGGATAATGGTTTCGTGAGCTCGTTTAATCGCGGCTATGTGGAATTGGCTGTCGGCGGTTGTCAGTTCATAGAGTTTCTTGTTTAGGATTTTGGCGTTTTCGTGCAGTTTCACGCTCAGCACGACCAGTTCTCCATCGCATAGTTCAAACCAGTTGCGGGTCCATGTATGGTTCAATGCGGTGATAACCTCCTCGGCGGCCAGTTTTTCGGGGTAGATAAGTTCGTTTACGCCCAATCCGTCGAAAAAGGCTTTGTTCTCGGGTAGCAGATATTCATAGTTGTCGACTCTCGCCAACGTTTTTTTTGCTCCTAATTTCGAAGCCATGGTACACGCCATGATGTTGCGTGTCTCGAATGGCATGACGGCGATGAACAAATCGGCTTTGTGAACTTCGGCTTGTTTCAGCGTTTTGAAAGTGGTGGGGTTGCCCACTACGGTCATGAGGTTATAATTGGCATCGAGTTCCCTCAATTTTTCTTCGTTGTTGTCGATGAGGATAATATCTTGCTCTTCTCGGGATAGGAGCTTTGCTAAGTGTGTTCCTACTTCTCCTGCTCCGGCAATGATTATTTTCATAATGATATTTTTTGTTTGTCTGTTACCAATTACCGATAATTGTCGAATAGATGCTATCCTCGTCTATACCGCAAAGTCGATGCAATTCCTGCACCGTTCCTTGTGCGATGAATTGGTCGGGGACTCCCAACCTTTTTATGCGAGGAGAGTATCCGTTATCGGCCATAAATTCCAACACGGCACTACCGAATCCGCCGGTTATGCAACCATCTTCGAGGGTAATGATGCGTTTGTATTTTTTTGCTGCCTCGTGAAGTATTTCTTCATCGAGGGGCTTGATGAAAATCATGTCGTAGAGGGCGGCGTTTACTCCGGCCTCTCGGGCTTTTTGTATGGCTTTTTCGGCAACGAGCCCGATAGGTCCCACGCTCAGTATGGCCACCTCTTCTCCGTCATGAATTTTGCGTCCCTTGCCGATAGGGATTTCCTGCATGGGGCATTTCCAATCGACTTGGCTGCCGTTGCCGCGGGGGTAGCGAATGGCAAATGGCCCCCGGTCGCTCAGTTGAGCTGTGTACATGAGGTGTCGCAGGTAATGTTCGTCCATCGGAGCCGCAATGGTCATGTGGGGAATGCAGCGGAGGTAACTGATGTCGAATACACCGTGGTGGGTCACCCCGTCTTCGCCTACCAGACCGGCGCGGTCTATGCAGAAGGTGACAGGAAGGTTTTGTATGGCGACGTCGTGTATTACTTCGTCGAAGCCTCTTTGCAGGAACGTCGAGTAGATGCTGCAAAACGGTTGTAGTCCTTCTTTGGCCAATCCTGCGGCAAATGTTACGGCGTGTTCTTCGGAGATACCTACGTCAAATGACCTTTGTGGGAATCGCTCCATCATGAAGCAAGAGGAACTTCCTGTGGGCATAGCCGGGGTAATGACTGTGATTTTCTCGTTTTTCTCGGCCAGCTCGACCAATGTGTGCCCGAATACATCTTGGAATTTAGGGGGCTTTTGGTCGTCGGTCGTTGTTATCCGGTTGCCGGTTTCGGGATTGAAACAGCCCGGCGCATGCCAAATGGTTGGTTCTTTTTCGGCCGGTGCGTATCCTTTTCCTTTGATGGTGCGCAAGTGGATTATTTTGGGGCCGGTCATCTCTTTTATATCGTTCAGCTTGTTGACGATATTAATGACATTGTGCCCGTCGATAGGCCCGAAATAGCGAATGTTCAAGCCTTCGAAGATATTTTGCTGTTTGGTGAGCAGCGCTTTCAGGCTGTTGTTGAACCGCAGAATCGCGCCTCGGTGGTCCTCGTCTATGAGATTGAGCCGGCGCAGGGTGCGGTAGGTATCGTAGCGCAACTTGTTATAGCCCCTCGAAGTGGTGATGTTGACCAAGTATTCGTTTAGTCCGCCAACGTTATGGTCGATAGCCATGTCGTTGTCGTTGAGTATGATAATCAGGTTGTTGGGGCTTATAGAGGCGTTGTTGAGCCCTTCGAACGCCAGCCCTCCGGCAATGGCGGCGTCGCCGATAACGGCAATGACTTTGCGCTCTTTCTGCTCGTGTTTCAGTTGGGTGGCGATAGCCATGCCCAGAGCCGCCGAGATAGAATTGGAGGCATGTCCGGCGATAAATGCGTCATATTCGCTTTCGGCCGGATTGGGGAATCCGCTCAACCCGTTGAGTTTCCGGCAGGTGCAAAATTGATCTCTGCGTCCGGTCAGAATCTTATGTCCGTAGGCTTGATGACCTACGTCCCAAACGATGCGGTCATACGGCGTGTCGAACACATAGTGCAGGGCTACGGTCAACTCTACGGCGCCCATGCTCGACCCGAAATGACCGGGGTTGTGCGAAAGGGAATCGATCATGAAATGCCTGATTTCCTCACACACTCGGGGTAGCTCGTTGACCGGCAACTTCCGTAAATCGGCGGGAGAGTTTATTTGTTTTAGAAGTTCTATGTTGTCGAGTTCCATTGTCGTCGTTTTTTTCATTTCACAGCCCTCTATTTATTTTGGCCTTCTTGTTTCCAGCGTTTGTAAAGAGGTACGAATACGATGATTCCCGAAGCGATAATGGCAAACAAGACTTGTCCGTCAATACCTCTTCCTCGAATCAGAAGAATACATAAAAATATCCATAGCAAGGCTATGCATGAAATACGGAACGTATTATATTTTCTCATGTCAAATTTCAGGTTTATCGATGCGTGTATTGTACGCTTTCGAGTCGACTTACAAATATAGATATTCTTTTGCAAGAAATAAAAATATTATGCCAAATTCACTAACCGGTTGACGAGCCGAAGCGGTTGACGAGAAAATAAAAACGATGTTTATAGGAGGCTGGGGGAGTGTGTGATGTGATTCTTGATGTTATGTAGTATGTTGGTTTATAAGTTTTTAATTTTTAAAGATAAAGCAGCGACGGGCAAACCGAATCGTGCCGTATTCGGTTTGCCCGTCGCAGATAGTTTGCGATGTCACTCGATATTTTTTCTCACCCGGGTGAGATACTCTTTCATTTTTTCGGAATCTTTTTGCTCGATGATGTCGAGCAGCGTCGAGAGTTGTTCTTGGATTTGCCGCACTTGGCCGGGCGTGTTGGGATTGAACAAAATTTCGGTCAGTAGGAAATCGTCTTCCGAAAGCAGGCCTCTTGCGATGTCCATGTGCTTTTTGAAAGTCGTACCGGGGGCGTCTTGATGTTTCATAATCGATGCGAAAACCAAAGTCGATGTGAAGGGTATCGAGAGCGAGTAGGCAATGGTCTCGTCGTGCTCTTTGAAACTGTATTCAAAGATATTTAACCGCAATCGCTGGTAAACATCCTTGAAAAAGATTTTGCCCATGTGGTCGCCTTCGGTGATGATGATTGTATTTTGCGTGCTCAGGTCGCTCAGGTTGGCGAATGTGGGGCCAAACATGGGGTGTGTCGACACGAACGGATGCCTCGCCCGAGCGTAAAATTCGGGCAGGCCTGTTTTTACCGAAGCGATGTCGGAGAGTATTGTGTGAGCCGGCAAATAGGGGAGGGTGGCCTCGAATGCTTGGATCGTGTATTTCACGGTCGCGGCGTTGATGACAAGGTCGGGGGCAAATTCCCGAATCTCTTCCGGACGGGTCATTCGCAGGGTGTTGAAGGCAAACCGTAGCCGGAGGGGGTCTATGTCGTACAAGGCTACCTCGTGGTCGAAACTTAATACGTCGGCAAAGAAGGAGCCCATTTTCCCGGCGCCCAATATTACTATTTTCATAAATGACGTCTCCTATTTGTTGATAATCTCCATTTGTTGGTGAACCGACTCTTCGTGAATGGCCTGCATGATTTCTTTCATGAAATCGGCGCCCATTCCCAGTTCTACGGCTTGGGTCATGCGCTTTTGTAAGATTTCGTCGTAACGGTTGGTTTGCAATATGGGCATGCTGTGCTCTTTTTTGTATTGTCCTATTTCACGGGATACACGCATGCGTTTGGCCAGCAGTTCGAGCAATTGGTTGTCGAGTTGGTCAATTTGGTGGCGCAACTCCGAGAGGTTCTCGGTTGTTTGTGTCGTTTCCCTGATAACCAGCATGTTGAGGATATAATCCAGTGCGTCGGGAGTAACTTGTTGGTTCTTGTCGCTCCATGCGCTGTCGGGGTCGCAATGCGACTCGACAATCAATCCATCGAATCCCAAATCCATCGCTTGCTGGCACAACGGGGCTACCAACTCACGCTTGCCGCCGATGTGGCTGGGGTCGCAGAATATGGGGAGCTCGGGATGCCGGCGACGCAATTCGATGGGAATATGCCATTGCGGCATGTTGCGGTACAACTGCTTGTCATAACTGCTGAATCCCCGGTGTATCACGGCCAGCCTGTGCAGCCCGGCGTTGTAGATACGCTCGACGGCTCCTATCCAAAGCTCTAGATCGGGGTTCACGGGATTTTTGATTAAAACGGGAATGTCCACGCCTTTCAAGGCATTGGCGATTTCTTGCACGGCAAAGGGGTTGGCGGTCGTGCGCGCGCCTATCCACAAGATGTCGATGCCATGTTTCAAAGCCTCGAATACATGGCGCTCGGTGGCGACTTCGGTAGCCGTGTACATGCCGGTTTCTTCTTTTACCCGTTTCAACCATGCGAGGCCTTCGACGCCGATTCCTTCGAACCCTCCCGGTTTGGTGCGGGGTTTCCAGATACCGGCTCGGAATATTTTGATGCCGCGTTCGGCCAGAGCTTTCGCCGTGGTCATGACTTGTTCTTCGGTCTCGGCGCTACAAGGGCCGGCTATGATGATGGGGCGTTTAGGGTCTACTCCGGGAAGTAAGATAGATTGTAAATCTTTCATGACAATATGTTTTTATGATTTAAATTTTTCGATACGTTGCAACGCTTCTCTCATTCGCTCTTCCGAGGCGCAGAGCGAGATGCGTATATAGCGGTTTCCTCGGCTCCCGAAAATAAATCCCGGGGTGACGAAAACATGGGCGTTGTACAATATTTCGTCGGCGAGCGATTCGGCGTCGTGGGCTTCGTCGGGGATACGCCCCCACACAAATAGACCCACTTGCGACGGGTCGTAGCTGCACCCGAGGGTTTGCATGATTTTTTCGGCCACATCGCGGCGGGCGCGGTACACCCGGTTTATCTCGTCGTACCACTCTTGTCCGCAGGAAAGCGCCTGTATCGCGGCGGTTTGCAACGGGCGGAACATGCCGGAGTCGATGTTGCTTTTCACACGCAATATCCATTCGACGAATTGAGGATTGGAAGCCAGCATGCCTATACGCCACCCGGCCATGTTGTGCGATTTGCTCAACGAGTTCATCTCTATACAGATGTCTTTGGCCCCGGGAACGGAAAGGATACTGATAGGCTGCTTGTTGAGGATAAAACTGTATGGGTTGTCATTGACAATGACGATGTGGTGACGTTTTCCGAAATCGACCAACTTGGTGAATAGTTCCATGGTGGCATTGGCGCCCGTGGGCATATTGGGATAGTTTACCCACATCAATTTTATCCGGTTGAGCGGTAGTGCTTCCAGTTGTTCGAAATCGGGCTGCCACCCGTTGCTCTCGTTGAGGTCGTAGGTGAAAATCTCAGCTTCGGCCAATCGGCTCACCGAGCTATATGTGGGGTATCCCGGATTGGGGACCAGAACTCCGTCGCCGGCATTGAGGAAAGCGAGGCTGATGTGGAGGATTCCTTCTTTCGAGCCGATGAGGGGCTGTATCTCTTTTTGCGGGTCGAGTGCCACGCCATACCATCGTGCATACCAGTCGGCAAAAGCGCGGCGCAACTCGGGTATTCCCACATAGGGTTGGTAGCTATGCGCGTCGGGGCGCCGGCTTTCGGCGCACAGCGCTTCGATGGTTTCGGAATGGGGTGGTCTGTCGGGACCGCCTATTCCCAAACTGATGATATCCAACCCGCGAGAGTTCAGTTCGGCTATCTCTTTCAGTTTTTTCGAGAAATAATATTCGCTCACGTTGTTGACCCGATTGGCGGGTTTTATATCAAAGGGGTTTGTCAAATTCTGCATATTCTCCGAGTATTTTGAAATCTTTGGTTAATGGTCTTATAGCTTCGAGCGACTGCTTGTATCGGGTGAAATTGTCGAATGTGAGGTCGATATAGAACCGATATTCCCATTCTCGCCCGATGATGGGCATCGATTGAATTTTCGATAGGTTTATGTCGTAAAAAGAGAGAATCGTGAGTACTTTCGACAAACTGCCTTGTGTGTGTGGCAGGCTGAATACGAGCGACGATTTGTTGATGCGCTTGCCGGCGGTGAGAATTTCGCTGTGAAACGGGTCGGCCAGAATCAAGAAACGGGTGAAATTGCGTTTGTTGGTCTCGATACCTTCGGCCAGAACGTTCATGTGATAAATTTCGGCGGCCAATCTCCCGCAAATGGCGGCATGCCCTGTGAGGCGGAGTTGCGATATTTCTTGGGCGCTACCCGCCGTGTCGTCTTTTTCCACAATTTTCATCTTGGGGTGAGCTTGCAAAAACTCTCCGCATTGCATCAGCGCCATGGGGTGGGAGTTCACTTCGAGAATATCGTCTATCGTCTCTCCCGGCAAGGCGGCCAAAACGTGGGAAATGCGCAGTTTGTATTCACCGATGATGCTCAATTCGCTTTTGCGCAACAGTTCGTGATTTTGCAGCAAACTGCCGGCAATCGTGTTTTCGATGGCGATGATGCCCAGCAGTGAGCGGTCTTCGTTCATGCGGGCGAACATCTCGGGGAAAGTCGAACAGGGTACTGTCTCTATCTCTTCATCGCCAAAATAAGCCCTTGCGGCGGCTTCGTGGTAACAACCGGCTATGCCTTGTATGGTTACTTTTTTATTCATAGTTTGCAAGTAATAAAAAATCCCGTCCATTGTATGAACGGGATTTTATTATAACGTTTCCTTTGATTTTATTTCACATTGTTTTTTGCATAAAACCCCGTTTTTATTTTGGCTCAAAATAAAAATAAAAGTAAAAGTAATATGCAAAATCAAAATTCTTCATTGTGCGTCAAAAACAAGTTTGATGTTGCAAATGTAATGAAATCATTTTTGAATCCAAACAAAAAGTTATTTATTTTTGAATAAAACGAGATTTTTTTATTCTTGGAGGCTGAATCGACTAACCCGACGGCGATTCCCGATTGTCGTTACGGTGTGGCGATGAGTGGATTCCGTGGCGATGAATACGAGAAAAATTGGAGGAATGGCGATAACTACGAAAAATTTCACTATCTTTGAAGGTCAAATAATAGAATGTATATGGAAGACGTGGAATCAACACTTTTCTCGGCAATGAGCAAGACCTTTTGCATGGCGGTGGAAAAGGCGCGAGCAGAGGAGATGTCACTGACCGATATGTATGTGCAGGTAAAATGTGACGAGCAACTTTTTTCGGTATTCGACGATACCGAAGCCCTATTGGCGCAGGCCACGATCGAGGGGCTTGAAGAGTGGAGCGGGACAAACGACGATGTAAACTCAAAAGAGGCTTTGATAGCTTTTCTGAGAAAAGTGTTGGCGCACGAAACTGTCGATAAAGCATTGCATTCATTAGATATAATCCCGCCTTTTTCGGTCGTGTTGGTCGACAATACGATGGAGCCGATCGCCGATTTGGCGACACTCGACGACGAGAATATCTATCTGCACGACGACTTTTGGGAGAAAATCGACAAAGAACTCGACGATTTCTTTGAACAGTTGATGGCCGATACGAAATAGCATGTAGGCAACCCTCTTTCCTTGCCTTTCAAGAAGCGCCGGCTTTGTGCGCCGCATCATCTTTTGGCCATGACGTAGCAAGAAAAAAATTAATAATAATTTGATTATCGAAAGATAAGCACTAATTTTGCGCTCTCAAAATTTAGTGCGCTTTTTGTGAAATCAAGAAGCGAAATGAGTGAGTTTAATTTAATAAAATCATAAGAATGAACGTTTCACATCAAAACACCGACAACCTGAACGCTGTGATTTCGATCGAAATTTCGAAAGACGATTATCAGGACAAAGTAAACAAATCTCTTCGCGCTTATGGCCAAAAAGCCAATATTCCCGGTTTCAGAAAAGGGAAAGTGCCTTTCGGCATACTCATGAAGATGTTTGGAAAATCGGTTCGAGTAGAAGAGATCAATCGACTGGTTTCGGAATCGCTTTACAATTATATTCGCGACAACAAACTCAATATCTTGGGTGAGCCGATGACGGCCGAGGACATGTCGGTCGACTTGGATACGCAAGAGGATTTCACATTCCGTTTCGATGTGGCTTTGGCTCCCGAGTTGAATGTAAAAATCGATAAGAAAATAAAAGTTCCTTATTACACGATTACGGTCGACGACGAGATGGTAAAACGCCAGAACGAGTCTTTCCTGTCGCGCTTTGGCAAACAGATTTCGGTAGACGAATCGACCGACGAGAGAGACCTCATCAAGGGCTCGATGGTAGAAGTGGATAAAAAAGGAGCTCCCGTAGAAGGCGGCATTACTGTCGAGAGCACGATTGTTTCGCCCGCTTATTTCAAGGACGATAAGGAGAAAGCCAAATTTGCCGGCGTGAAGAAAGGCGATAAAGTGGTGTTCAATCCCTCGAAAAGTTGCAACGCCTCGGTTGCCGAGTTGTCTTCCATGTTGAATATCGACAAGGAAAAAGCCGCTACGGTGACATCGAATTTCGAGATGACAGTGACCGATATCACACATCTGCAACCCGCCGAGTTGAATCAGGAACTGTTTGACAATGTATTCGGGAAAGACGTGGTGAAAACCGAGGAAGAATATTTCGCCAAAATGCGTGAGATGATTGCCCGCCAATTACTCCCCGAGAGCGACTATAAATTCTCGATCGACGCCCGGGCCGCCATAGAAAAAGCGGTAGGTGAGTTTGAGTTGCCCGCCGCCTTCTTGAAACGCTGGCTGCTGGCTACCGACAAAAACCGCAACGCCGAAACTATCGACGCCGACTTTGACAAGATGGTTCCCGAATTGAAATGGCAGTTGATCAAAGAGCAAATCGTAAAACAGTTTGACATTCATGTCGACGACGCCGATTTGTTGAACTTGGCAAAACGTGTGGCCGCCAGCCAATTTGCCCAATATGGTATGACCGGAGTCCCCGACGATGTACTCGAGCGTTATGCCAAAGAGATGCTGTCGAGCAAAGAAAGTCGCTCGCGCTTGATCGACCAGGCGACAGAACAAAAAATTCAAACAGCCATTAAAGAGTCTGTCACTCTCACCCCCAAAGAGGTGACCATGGAGAAATTCCAAAAGATGTTTGAACCGGCCAAGTAAATCGGGTACACCGATTATAAAAAACATTCAAAGGCCTCGGAAACAGTTCGTTCCGGGGCTTTTTGTTCCTCGATACCCTCGGCTCGGAGATACGTCGAAAGGCTCATGTGGAGGGCGATATATTATTTTTTGTGAAAGATACCCGCAAAAAAAGACGGGACATAGGTATTTTATTTGGGGTATAATTGTTTTTATTTATATCTTTGACTGAAAATAGGGATTAAAAACAACATGTTATGACGAATGATTTTAGAAATTATGCAGTGAAACATTTGGGCATGAACGGGCTTGCCCTCGACCAATATGCACAGTTTACCAGCAGTTACCTGTCGCCTACCATTATGGAGGAGCGTCAGTTGAATGTGACTCAGATGGACGTGTTCTCACGCTTGATGATGGATCGTGTAATCTTTTTGGGAACACCTATCGATGATTATACGTCGAATGTGATAGAAGCGCAGTTGCTCTATCTCGACGCTGCCGATCCGGGAAAAGACATATCGATTTATTTCAATACCCCGGGAGGGTCGGTTTATGCCGGGTTGGGCATTTACGACACCATGCAGTTCATCAGTTGCGATGTGTCGACTATCTGCACCGGTATGGCCGCCTCGATGGGAGCCGTGCTGCTGGTGGCCGGCACGAAAGGGAAACGTTTTGCCTTGAAACATTCCCGGGTGATGATTCACCAGCCGATGGGCGGCGCTCAGGGACAGGCTTCGGATATCGAGATTACCGCCCGGGAGATTCAGAAATTGAAAAAAGAACTCTATACCATTATCGCCGAGCATTCGGGTAATCCGTATGAACGGGTAGAGCGCGATTCCGACAGGGACTATTGGATGACCGCCGCCGAAGCCAAGGAGTATGGCATGATCGATGAGGTATTGATAAAATCCAAGAAAAACGATTTGAGCAATGGCTAAGGGCGAGAAATGTAGTTTCTGCGGACGGGGCGAGAACGAAGTGCGGCTGTTGATGCCGGGTCGTGACGGCTGTATCTGCGACGAGTGCGCCGAGCAAGCCTATCTCCTCTCCGAGGAATATTTGCATAAGAAAAGAAGGAAAAACTCCAAGTGGGTTGTGTCTCGCGAGGACTTGCCCAAACCAGACGAGATAAAGGCGTTTCTCGACCAATATGTCATTGGACAGGACGATGCCAAACGCTATTTGGCCGTCTCGGTCTATAACCATTACAAGCGTGTGTTGCAATTGTCCGATAGCGACGATGTGGAGATCGAGAAGTCCAATATCATCATGGTGGGCCCCACCGGAACGGGTAAAACCTTGTTGGCAAAAACGATAGCCCGCTTGCTGAAAGTGCCTTTCACGATAGTCGACGCCACGGTCTTGACCGAAGCCGGTTATGTGGGCGAGGATATAGAAAGCATTCTCACCCGGCTGTTGCAGGTGGCCGACTATGATGTCGAAGCCGCCGAGCGTGGTATCGTGTTTATCGACGAGATAGACAAGATAGCCCGCAAAAGCGACAATCCCTCGATTACACGCGACGTGAGCGGCGAGGGCGTTCAGCAAGGTCTGTTGAAACTTTTGGAAGGCTCTATCGTGAATGTACCCCCACAAGGCGGCCGCAAGCACCCGGAGCAGAAAATGATACCGGTCAATACCAAAAATATTCTGTATATTTGTGGAGGCGCGTTCGATGGCATCGAGCGTAAAATCGCCATGCGCTTGAACACGCATGTCGTGGGATATAACGGAGGCGGTAGCAACAATCGTGTCGATAGGGAGAATCTCTTGCAGTACATCGCCCCGCAGGATTTGAAAGCCTTCGGGCTGATTCCCGAGATTATAGGGCGGTTGCCCATTCTCACCTATTTGCAACCGTTGGACAAGGTGGCGCTGCGCCGAATATTGGTAGAGCCCAAAAACTCGATTATCAAGCAATATATCAAACTCTTCGAAATGGACGGAGTGAAACTTACGTTCGACGATGATATGCTTGATTATGTGGTCGACAAGGCTGTCGAGTTTAAGTTGGGAGCCCGAGGGCTGCGCTCGATTGTCGAGACTATTATGATGGATGCGATGTATGAGACGCCGTCTTCCTCCAAGAAGAAATTGCATATAACACGGAACTATGCGGAAAAGAAGTTAGAGAAAACGAATTTGTTGGCCGTATAAAAAAGAGGAGAAAAAAATTTGGTAAATAGGAAGGGTTATTTATAAATTTGTTTGACCGATCGAATATCGGTAAAATAATAAACGAGAAAGAGTATAATCGTATGGCAAAAGAAGTGAATTTGACTGAGGAACTGAAAAAAAATTTCGGATTCGATACATTTAAGGGAAATCAGGAAGCGATTATCAGAAATTTGCTTGCCGGTAAAGACACATTTGTATTGATGCCCACCGGGGGCGGTAAATCGCTCTGTTATCAACTGCCTTCGTTGATTCTCGATGGAACAGCCATCGTGATTTCGCCCTTGATTGCGTTGATGAAAAACCAAGTCGATGCTATGCGAAATTTCAGCGCCGAGGACGGCGTGGCTCATTTTATCAACTCCTCCTTGAATAAAGCCGCGATAGATCAGGTGAAAGCCGATATCCTGTCGGGGAAGACCAAATTGCTGTATGTGGCTCCCGAATCCTTGACCAAGGAAGAGAATATCGATTTCCTCAGGCAGGTGAATGTCTCGTTTTATGCCGTGGACGAGGCGCATTGTATCTCGGAGTGGGGGCACGATTTCCGCCCGGAGTACAGGCGCATACGACCCATTATCAACGAGATAGGCGTTCGCCCGGTGATAGCGCTCACGGCGACGGCCACGCCCAAGGTGCAACACGATATTCAAAAAAATCTGGGTATGTCCGACGCCTCGGTCTTCAAGTCGTCGTTCAACCGGCCCAATCTCTATTACGAAGTACGCCCCAAAACAGCGAATATCGATAAGGATATTATCAAGTACATCAAGTCGCAGGAGGGCAAATCGGGGATTATCTATTGTTTGAGCCGGAAGAAAGTCGAGGAACTGGCCGAGTTGTTGCAGGTAAACGGGATACGGGCGTTGCCCTATCATGCCGGTATGGATTCGACCACCCGCACCCAGAACCAAGACGCGTTCCTGTTGGAGAAAATCGATGTCATTGTCGCCACAATCGCTTTCGGTATGGGTATAGACAAACCCGATGTGCGATATGTCATACATTACGATATTCCCAAGAGCTTGGAAGGCTACTATCAAGAGACAGGCCGCGCCGGCCGAGATGGAGGCGAAGGCCAATGTATAACGTTTTATATCAATAAAGATTTACAGAAACTCGAAAAATTCATGCAGGGGAAACCTATCGCCGAGCAAGAGATAGGCAAGCAATTGCTGTTGGAGACTGCCGCTTATGCCGAGTCGTCGCTTTGCCGTCGCAAAATCCTGCTGCATTATTTCGGAGAGGAGTATGAAGAAGATAATTGTGGAAATTGCGATAATTGCCTAAATCCTAAAAAACAAGTGGAAGCAAAAGATCAACTTTGTGCGGTGCTTGAAACTATTATTGCACTGAAAGAAAAATTCAAAGCCGAATATGTTATCGATGTCTTGCTGGGAAAAGAGACCAATCAGGTGCTTTCCTATCATCATGAAGATTTGGAAGTCTTCGGTAGCGGGCAAGGCGAAGACGATCGCACATGGAACGCCGTTATTCGTCAGGCATTGATAGCCGGCTATATAGATAAAGATATTGAAAACTACGGATTGTTGAAGGTGACCAAAGCCGGGCATGCGTTTTTGAAGAATCCGGTTTCGTTCAAAATCGTGAAAGATGTCGATTTTGAAGACATAGAGGAAGAAGTACCCATGAAGGGCGGAGCCTCGTGCGCAGTCGACCCCGAGCTGTATTCGATATTGAAAGACCTCCGCAAGAAGATAGCCAAGCGGCTGGAGCTTCCGCCGTATGTGATTTTCCAAGACCCGTCGCTCGAAGCCATGGCGACAACCTACCCGATAACGCTCGAAGAGTTGCAGAATATCCCGGGAGTAGGCGCCGGCAAGGCCAAACGTTATGGCGAGGAGTTTGTAAAAGTGATCAAGGCTCATGTGGAGGAAAATGAAATCGAGCGCCCCGAAGATTTGAGGGTGCGCACGGTCGCCAACAAATCGAAATTGAAAGTCTCGATCATACAGGCTATCGACCGCAAAATCGCCCTCGATGAATTGGCCGAGTCGAAAGGATTGGAGTTTGGAGAACTGCTCGACGAGATAGAGGCTATCGTCTACTCGGGAACGAAAATCAATATCGATTATTTCCTTCGTGAGATTATGGACGACGAGCATATCGACGACATATTCGAGTACTTCAAAGAGAGCGAAAGCGACAGTCTCGAAGACGCTATCGAGGAGTTCGGTATGGAATCCAACGAGGAGGAGATACGGTTGGTTCGTATCAAATTCCTTTCAGAAATGGGGAATTGAAATAACATTCGATCTCCTGTCGTCTTCACCCTCAATGCTAACACACCTAAGGAGCTGCGCCAAAATGACCAATTTTTGGCGCAGTTCCCTTTTTTTTTACCTTTCCGGGGGCGAACATGAAATTAAGCGCTATCGATAGGGTATAGAGCCGAATATATAGGAAGCCATGGACTTGATATTTTTGTAGCCGTGTTTGGGGTATTGAATAAAAATTTAAAATAATTATGTTAAACTTGGGTTATGTTGTAAGTTTTTACTTATTTTGCAGCCACAATAATTTTAAAAAGAATATATTTCAAAATTTATATACAATAACTATTAAAATTAATTAAATGAGAAGAATTCTTTTGTTGGCACTTGTCAGTGTCGCTTTATTGTTGTGCAGTGAAGATGTGTGTGCACGTTCTTGGCGAATCAATTCGAGTTCCGAGGCCAAAGCCGATTTTACCAGTTTGAGTGAGGCATTAAAAAGTTTAGAGGTTTTTAACGGAGATACGCTTTATCTGGATTCAGGTTGCTTTGTTTCAGGAACTTCTATAAATAAATCGGTTACCATCATTGGTACGGGATTCAACCTCGCCGGGTCACCTGTCAAAGAGGCTGTTATAGGCAGTACATTGACGATAACAACATCAAACGTAAAAGTGGAAGGGTGCGTTATTAATGGTGGTGTTACTTTTGGAAATGGTTCAACCCAAAATATAGTAGATGTTACCTTTGAAAGGTGTCGAATTTTAGGACGTATAAATAATTACAGCGATGATGCAATCAGAGGATCAGTTAAATTCCTTTCGTGTTTTTTAGGAGATGATATAGATTTTCACCATTTAGCAAACGATTTAGTCATATCAAATTGTATTATTAGAGGATACTTGATGAATCTGAACTCAGCAACAATTACCAATAATGTCATTGTATATAATGGAAAAGACTCAAAAACAGACTATGCTTTAATGAGCATCAAAAACAGTAGCATTTCCAATAATATCATTATCAATACCAATACGAAATACTTAGTTAATACGGACCAGACCGTTTTTTATTACAAAAACAATACCATACAGAACACCACTCCGGCTTCTAACAATTCTATTGTGCGTAATGTATTGAGTACGGCAGCGGAATATGCTTTCCCCAACTATCCGGACAATAAATTTATCGGCGCCGCATTGGAAGATGTTTTTGTAATGGAAGGGGGTATAGATGCCATATATGAACTTAAAGAAGGAAGCCCTGCATTGGGCTACGGAACGAATGGGTATGATTGTGGAATTTTCAGCGGTCCCTATCCTTTTGTACTTTCCGGACGCCCGAGACTTGTCCCGTACATCTATGAGGCGACTATCCCCAACCAGTCGACCGATGGCAAATTGAATATCACGCTTAAAATAAAGAGCCAAAATGAATAATACATTACGAACCCCGATGCGGAAGATACGGAGGTGGATAATGTGTTTGAGTTTTATGTGGGCGACTCTCTTGCAGGCGCAGAACCGCATAGAATATTTTTGGAATACAGATCCGGGTATAGGTCGGGGCAATATTTTGATTGGGAATAACGAAACTTTCACTGCCGAAATCCCGACAAATGATTTGCCGATAGGCGTCAATCTTTTAGGTATTCGGGCATTAGAGGGGGGATATGCCTCCCCGACATTGCTCAGCATGGTATTTAATGCCCTGCCATTTGGGGAAGATAATACGAAGCTCGAATATTTTTGGGACGAAGATCCCGGTATAGGCAGTGCAACTCCATATCCCATTGCGCTGGGTGGCGAAACGACGGTTCTGAATATGTCGCTCGTTACCAGTGATATACCGGCGGGCATACATACCCTTGGACTCCGTTTAGGCTATGGAAACCAATGGACTCCTACGGTACATAATCTGGTGGCCATACTCCCTCAAAACGGGAAAGTCGACCGCATAGAATATTTTTGGGACGAAGATCCCGGGATAGGGCAGGCCATACCCTATGCGGTTGAAACCGACGAAGAAACCGTACTGGTGGATATGTCCATTTTGACCGATACGTTATCGGGCGGCATGCACCTGTTAGGTATGCGTATCGGAAATGGCGTGAGTTGGTCGCAGACTTATACCCACCTTGTAGGTATAGCCCCGAATGGCGGAGCTATCGAAGCAGTGGAGTATTTCTGGGACGAAGATCCCGGATATGGGAAAGCTATTCCATTAAACTTTCAAACAGGCGAATTTGCTATCGTCAACGAAGAGATACCGGTTCCCGAAGATTATGGCTCCCATGTATTGGTCATCAGGGCAAAATCGAGTGGTATATGGGGTTCGTCGTTGGTACAGAACATCTGTGTAAACGCCACGCCCGATTTTACCCTTGCCAAGGATACCGTGTGCTGCGGTGAAGAAATAGCCATTGTAAACTTGACCACCGGCGCTACGGACGAGACCGTGTATGAGTGGGATATGGACGGTGACGGCGAACCTGATATGGTTGGAGGTGAAGATCTGGCATATGCCTACGATGAAGCCGGAGAGTATATGGTTACGTTGTCGGTCAAAACCGTTGGAGAGTGTGAAGCTACCTGCTCAAAACCGATTGTTGTATTGGGAACTTCGGCTCCGTCGGTATCACTGAGTGCGTCATCGCAAGAGGGCTGCGACGGCGATACCATTTGCTTTGTGGCGAAAGCGCTTGACGCAGGTCTCAATCCCGAATTTGAATGGTTGGTAAACGGAGAGATTGTGGCTTATGGAGAAAGTGATATGTTGCAGACAAATACGTTGACAGACGGTTCACAAGTACAGGTTCGTGTATATTCTTCTAATCCTTGCAGCGAGGTCGACATGGCAGAATCGGCCATTCTTACGATAAATGTGAAGCCTCTGCCGGAGGTTGCAATAGAGCCGTATTTTCCTGTATATACCACAGAAAGCGCATTTGTGCTGGACGGTGGATACCCTTCGGGCGGTATTTATTATGTAGATGGAGAAGAAGCCACATATTTCGATCCGCAAGAGCGCGGTCCGGGCATTTACTTGATTACTTATTGCTATGAGGCTCCGTCGGGTTGTAGGAATATGGCAACGCAGCGTATGGAGGTTCGTGAGGCCAACGAACATTCATTGCAGAAAGGAGATGTCAATAAAGATGAAAAAGTAGATACTTTGGACATACGATGTGCGATAGATTTGATTTATGAACATATCTCCCCAACATGGAACAAAACTACCGCCGATATCAATGAAGATGATGACATCGATGTGAGAGATGTGGTAGGTATCGCCGGAATTATTCTTGGCGATGACGATGTGGAAAGTTCTGCCGATACTCAATATTCAGAAAATAGTCTTATTATCGAAGATGCTTTTGTTCCAATAGGGACCAGTACCGTGGATCTGACCTTTGAACTGAATAATAAAGATGTGGTGAGTGGTGTGCAATTTGATATGCTACTTCCGGAAGGCGTCGATTTAGAGTCTTGTACCGAAGGGTTGACGGTAGGTAAAAAATTAAATGCCACGAATAATGTCTATACGTTTTTAGCATATTCCGAAGACTTGGAATCGCTAAGCGGACAGTTTGCTGTGAAAGCCACATTGCCGATAAACCTTCTTGAAGGGGTTTATGACTTGATACCCGAAAACTGTATTATGTCTGGACCTGATATGAGCGCGTTGAATCATCAGATAAAAGGCGGTAAATTCTGTGTAGGTATTAATACAGGAATAGAACCCGCTTTCGATGAAGGCATAACGATACAAGTAGGTCGAAACGGATTGAACGTTCTACATGCGGTGAATGGAACACTTGCAATAACAGATATGCTTGGCCGTTTCCTATTGGCCACGGAAATAGATAGCGATGTGCAATTTGTTCCTTTATCGGGATTGGTAGCCGGCGCTTATGTGGCCGAAGTGCGTGTCGGAGAAAAAATAGTGAGACTTAAATTTATTTGGAAATGATAAATACGTTTTTGAGTTTCATTATTTACAAGGTTGAACGGTTGTCTTTATACATATTGTCATGTTCTTTAAGGGGACTTTGACCTCACGTTAAATGCTCCAAATGGGACGGGAAGTGTCGCAAGGATACTTCCCGTTTTTTTGTAAAACTATCTGACGAATGTATATAAATGCGAGGTGGGGCTTCAATCATCTTGGTTGCTGGCTCATGAATAATTACAAAAAACTTTTCCCCGGAAACGACAGGGAGCCCAAAAAAATGATTATCTTTGCATGCAATAAAATTCTAATGTACTCCATTATGTCATTTGTTGCAGAAAAAGTAGTGATGGACGGATTAACCTTCGACGATGTGTTGTTAATCCCCGCTTACTCCGAAGTCCTTCCTCGTAATGTCGAATTATCGACGCAGTTTTCACGCAATATCCGATTGAATATACCTTTGGTCTCGGCCGCCATGGATACGGTTACCGAGGCTCAGTTGGCTATTGCCATCGCGCGTGAGGGGGGTATCGGAGTCATTCATAAAAATATGAGTATCGAGGCACAGGCCAAGCAAGTGCATGCCGTGAAACGTGCCGAGAACGGAATGATTTACGACCCCGTGACCATACAGTGCGGCTCTACCGTGCGCGAGGCTTTGGCGATGATGAGCGAATACCACATCGGCGGTATTCCGGTTGTCGATTCAGAGAAACATCTGGTCGGTATCGTTACGAACCGTGACTTGCGCTTTGAGCGCGACTTGGATAGATTGGTCGATGAGGTGATGACCAAGGACAATTTGGTGACAACCTCGCAGTCTACCGACTTGCAACAAGCGGCCGATATTCTCCAACGGCATAAGATAGAGAAATTGCCGGTGGTCGACAAAGAGGGCCATTTGATAGGGCTGGTCACTTATAAAGACATAACGAAAGCCAAAGACAAACCGTTTGCCTGCAAGGACAAGTTGGGTCGCCTGCGTGTCGCTGCCGGGGTGGGGGTTACCGCCGATTCGATGACCCGTGTCGACGCGCTGGTCGAAGCCGGTGCCGATGCTATCGTTATCGATACCGCGCATGGTCACTCCAAAGGAGTAATCGATGTGTTGAAAGAGATAAAAGCCAAGTATCCCCATATCGATGTTGTAGTAGGAAACATCGCGACAGGCGAGGCCGCCAAATTCTTGGTCGATGCCGGAGCCGACGGCGTGAAAGTGGGTATAGGCCCGGGGTCTATTTGTACGACTCGGGTGATTGCCGGCGTGGGCGTGCCACAGTTGTCGGCCGTTTATGATGTGGCGAAAGCGTTGAAAGGCACGGGCGTGCCTTTGATAGCCGACGGCGGAATCCGCTACTCGGGCGATATTGTGAAGGCACTGGCCGCCGGAGCCTATTCGGTAATGCTGGGAGGCGTGTTGGCCGGAGTGGAAGAGTCGCCGGGAGAGACTATCATATTCAACGGGCGGAAATATAAATCATACCGGGGTATGGGCTCGCTCGAAGCGATGGAAAAAGGTTCGAAAGACCGCTATTTCCAAGCCAACGAAACCGATACGAAGAAGTTGGTACCCGAGGGCATTGCCGCCCGGGTGCCGTTCAAAGGGTCGCTCTACGAGGTCGTTTATCAAATGGTAGGCGGGTTGCGCGCCGGAATGGGATATTGCGGAGCCAAGGATATTATGGCGTTGCACAATGCCAAATTCACCCGTATAACCAATGCCGGAGTCGCCGAAAGTCACCCCCACGATGTGACCATAACCAGCGAAGCTCCCAATTATAGCAGGGGATAACCCTGCCGGGCAAAAGATTTTCAGGAATAATACACTATTTTAGCGAATGTGATATAATTTTTCTATATTTGAGTCGTTAAAATAGTGTATTATTTTTTTGATAACACGGGGCTGTCAAGTCTCCATAAAAACACAACACATAACACAATGAAAAACAAATTTCTCATAACGGCGTTGCTTGCCGGTAATTCTTGGTTTGGGGCGTTCGCTGCCGATGTCGACCCGATTATCATGAAGGTGAATAATAAGGAGATTCACAAATCGGAATTTGAATATATCTATAACAAGAACAGCCAGCAACAAATCGATCAAAAGTCGCTCGACGAATATGTGACATTGTTCAAAAACTACAAATTGAAAGTCGCCGAGGCCGAATCTTTGGGAATCGATACGACAGAGGCTTTTAAAAACGAATTGGCCGGGTATAGAGACGAACTGGCCAAGCCGTACCTGATAGACGCTTCGGTAGATGACCGCTTGGCCAAAGAGGCTTATGAACGCATGAAAGAAGATGTGGAGGTGAGCCATATTCTGGTGGGCTTGCGCGCCCGTACCCTCGAAGACAAAGCCGAGGCCAAGAAAAAAGCCGAATCGATATTGGAACGCATCAAAGCCGGTGAGGATTTTGGCGCGTTGGCCGAGGAATATAGCGAGGACGGATCGAGGCAAAACAAAGGCTATTTGGGCTTTATTCGTGGCGGACGCACGGTCTATCCTTTTGAAAAGGCAGCGTTTGCGTTGCAACCCGGCGAAGTATCTGATGTGGTGGAGTCGCAATTTGGATACCACCTTATCAAGGTGCATAGCCGTCGTCCCAATCCGGGTGAATTTCTGCTCTCGCACATTATGATATTGGTGCCTCGTGATGCCTCGGACGAAGTGAAGGCTCAGAAAGAGGCCGAGGCCCGCGCCATTTATGAGGAGTTGAAAGCCGGTGCCGATTTCGCTACTTTGGCGCAAGAACGCTCGGAAGATAAAGGCTCGGCGGTTCGTGGCGGAGCGTTGCCGTGGGTGAGCAGCGGGCAATTTGTAAAAGAATTTGAAGACGCCGCTTTTGCGCTTAAAAACAAAGGCGATATTACCGAGCCGGTATTGTCGCCTTATGGCTGGCACATCATTAAATTGATGGATCGACGAGGAATCAAACCGTTTGAACAAATGCGCTCCGAAATCACGAGAATGATGGCTCGTGACGAAAGAGGAAGCATGGCTCGTGCCGCAAGGGTCGCCCAGTTGAAAACCGATTACAACTTCTCTTTGGACGAAGCGCAACAAGAAAAATTGGTCAACTTGGCCAAAGAGACAGGGAAAGTCGATTCTTCCTACATCGCCGCCATTCACAACGACCAGAGCGTGCTCTTCTCGTTTAAGGACCATTCTTTCACGGTAGCCGATTTTGCCGCGGCTTTGCCCAAAGGCCGTGATGTGACCGTCAATGCTTCGGGATATATTGCCGCGATGATAGCGCATGTGTCGGATAACGAGATATTGAACTTTGAGAAGAGCCAGTTGGAAAATAAATATCCCGATTTCCGCAACCTCATGAACGAGTACCGCGACGGCATGCTGCTTTTCGAGGTGAGCAACCGTGAGGTTTGGGAAAAGGCTTCGAAAGACACCGAGGGATTGCAGAAGTATTTCAAGAAAAATAAGAAGAAATACAAGTGGGATAAACCTCACTATAAAGGATTTTTAATCCAGTGCAGCGACGACACCACGGCGACGGAGGTAAAGAAGCGGCTGAAAAAGCTCGATGCCGACTCGGTAATCGTGGTATTGCCTCGTGAGTTCAATACCGACTCTTTGACAAAAGTGAAAGTAGAGCGGGGCTTGTTTGTCGAGGGAGAGAACGCAAAGGTCGACGAACTGGTATTCGACGGGCCGGCAGTGAAAGTCGACGAGAATTTCCCTGTGGTTTTTGTTTCAGGGAAACTCCTGAAAAAGCCCGAGTCCTATACCGATGTGAGAGGGCAAGTGACAGCCGATTATCAAACCTATCTTGAAAAGGTTTGGGTCGAAAAGCTCAATAAAAAGTATCCGGTAGAAATAAATGAAGATGTTCTAAAAACCGTTAATAAGCAATAGCGGGTTATGAATTAGTCGTAATTTAGCGGAGATTTAACCATGTAGGTGATATAATGTATAAATTATCGATAATAGTACTGTCTGTAACATTTTCGGCATGCCTTTTCACGGCGTGCCGAAGTGGGTTACAGGGCGATGAAAATTCATTGGTGCAGGTCGACGATGAAATTCTTTCGCGGCAAATGCTTGCCGAGGCCATGCCTGAGGGGCTTTCTTCGGCCGACAGTGCCGACTTTGCCGATAAATATATACACCGCTGGATTAACGACGCTCTGTTGTATCGTGTCGCCCAAAAGAATATTCCCGATATAGACCGTATCGATGCGCTGGTCGAGGAATATCGGCGGGACTTAATCATATTTGAATATCGAAAACGGTTGGTCAACGAGCGGGTCGCACAGCATTTTGGCGAACAGGAAATGCTCGATTATTACGAGAAAAACACCGACATGTTCCGGTTGCGTGAGGCTATCCTCAAAGGCCTTTTCCTTAAAGTGCCGGAGAACGCGCCCAATTTGGGTCAATTGAAAAAGTGGTATTGCTCGTCCAAGCCCGACGGAGTGGAGAAGATAGAGAAATACGCTTTGAAGAATGTGGTCATTTATGACTATTTTTACGACCAGTGGATTCCTTTTGAAGAGATTGTCAGCAATATTCCGTATGAATTTGGCAAGCCCGAAACTTTCTTGAAAACCCATTCCAAGTTGGAATTTAATAAAAACGGCTATTGGTATCTGTTGAATATCACAGAGTATCGTGTCCCGGGTGAAATCATGCCTTTTGATTTTGCCCAAACCCAAATTCAAGAGATTTTGGCAAACAGCAATCGACTGGATTTCAATAGGGAGTTGGAGGAATCGCTTTATCGGGAGGCCGAGAAAGCAGGTGAAATAAAATGGTTTTTCGACCACAAAGAAAATATCGAAAAAGACAGTATAAAATAAATAATAGAGTTATGCGTAAAGTTACTGATTGGCTTTTGTTTTTTTTTATGGCAGTGATCGCTCTGCCGGTTTTTGCCGATGATGACGATAATATCATCGATGAAGTGGTTTGGGTAATTGGCGATGAAGCTATTTATAAGTCGGAGGTCGAGGAGCAATACCGACAAATGCAATACGACGGACAGCGCATCGATGGCGATCCCTATTGTGTGATACCCGAGCAACTTGCCGTGCAAAAGCTTTTCTTGCATCAGGCAAAACTGGATACTATCACGGTCCCCGACGCTACTGTTTTTCAACAGGTGGAAGCTCGTATCAACTATTTGATTGCCAATATCGGCTCGAAAGAGAAGATGGAAGAATATTTCAAAAAATCGGTCCCCGAGATTCGTGAGGAATTGGCCAATGTGATTCGAGACCAAGGAACCGTGCAGGAAGTACAGCGGGAATTGGTGAAAGATGTAAAGACAACACCGGCCGAGGTACGCAAGTTTTACAATCAGTTGCCGGTAGATAGTATTCCCTATATCCCCATGCAAGTCGAAGTGCAGATTATCACGTTGAACCCCAAAGTGCCCCAGCAGGAGATCGACAACGTAAAAGCCCGGTTGCGCGATTTCAGCGAGCAGGTGAATAAGGGAGAGCGCGACTTCTCGACGTTGGCCGTCCTTTACTCCGAAGATAGGGGCTCGGCCATGATGGGAGGCGAGATGGGCTTTGTGAGCAAGAGCAATTTGGTGCCCGAGTTTGCCAATGTCGCTTTTAATTTGAACGACCCCAAGAAAGTCTCGAAGATTGTCGAGACCGAGTATGGCTACCACATTATACAATTGATCGAGAAACGAGGCGACCGCATCAATGTGCGCCATATCTTACTACGCCCGCATGTCTCGGAGAAAGATATTTCCGATGCGTTGGCTCGTCTCGACACGCTTCGCTCCGATTTGGAAGATAAGAAATTCACTTTCGATGAGATTACCCAATATGTTTCGCAAGACAAAGACACCCGTAATAACAAAGGACTCATGGTCAATCCACAGACGGGAAATTCCAAGTTCGAGATGGGACAGCTTCCGCAAGATGTGGCTAAGGTTGTAGCCAATTTGGAAGTGGGCGAGATATCGGAGCCTTTTGTCATGACCGATGAGCGCAAGAATAAGGAGGTGGTTGCGATTGTAAAATTGAAAGCCCGCATCGAAGGGCACAAGGCCAACATGTCGGACGACTACCAAATATTGAAAACAATCGTGGAAGATCGAAAGAAAACCGATATATTGAATGAATGGTTGGCCAAAAAGCAAAGCGAGACATACATTCGCATTAAAGAGGGCTGGCGTAACTGTGAGTTTAAATACGACGGTTGGATAAAGAACTAAGAGGCCTATGGGGCATCGAAAAAATATGAACGATAACCAAAGAAGGCATAAAGTACTGGCGGGTATTTTATGCCTGCTTACTCTTGGCGTGTGGGCGACTACGGTCTCTCCGCCGAAGCAGGACGACCCCGACAAAGTCTATTTGATGAATAGCGACGAACTTACCTTCGATAAGGAGCAGAGCGCCGATTATAGGGTATTGCGGGGGAATGTCGTTTTCCGGAAAGACAGCATGTATATGTATTGCGACAGCGCCTATTTTTATGAGAAAGACAATTCGCTCGACGCTTTCGGGAACGTGCGCATGGAGCAGGGCGACACCCTGTTTATCTATGGCGATGTGCTGTATTATAGCGGGAATGAGCAGATAGCCCGGTTGCGCGACAATGTGCGCATGGAGAATAGAGATGTCACGTTGTTTACCGATAGCCTCAACTACGAGATGATACCCAATATCGGTTATTATTTCGATGGTGGAAAACTGGTCGATTCGCAAAACGAGTTGACCTCGGTTTACGGGCAATATTCTCCCGATACGAAGCAGTCGGTTTTTAACTTCGATGTCCAGTTGATCAATGAGAAATATACCCTCTATTCCGATACGCTCGAATACAACACGCAAACCAAAATCGCCGACATTGTGGGCCCTTCGACCATTGTGTCGGATAGCAATACGATTTATTCCACGGCCGGGTGGTACAACACCGAGACCGATAAATCCATGTTGTTGAAACGCTCGATCATCACCTCGAAAGGGCAAAGCCTCACGGGCGATACTATTTTTTACGATCGAGCCTCGGGATTTGGCGAGGTGTTTGGGAATATGCTGCTCAACGATTCGGCACGCTCCATTATTATGGAAGGACAGTATGGCTTTTATAACGAAAAGACCGAATACTCTTTTGCGACCGATTCGGCTCGAGTGCGTGAGTTCTCGCGGGGCGATACGTTGTATATGCACGCCGATACACTTAAATCGCATTTGATTTTACCCGATTCCACAAGGCTTTTGCAAGCCTATCATGGCGTGCGCTTTTTCCGGGTCGACGCGCAGGGGGTGTGTGATTCCATGGAGTTTACCTCGGCCGATTCGTTGTTGCACATGTATAAGCTCCCCATTATTTGGAATGAGAATTACCAGATAACCGGCGATACGATTCGCATACACATGAACGACAGCACGATAGATTGGGCCTTTATCCCGTCGGCCGCTTTTGCCGCGCAACATAAAGATTCGGTTTTCTATGACCAAGTGTCGGGCAAGACGTTGATGGCATATTTCGAGCAAGGAGAATTGCGGCAAGTCGATGTGAGCGGCAATGCCCAAACGATTTTTTATCCGCAAGAACGTGACTCTACATTGACCGGCTTGAACAAGGCCGAGAGCGGTTTCCTGACCATGTATTTGAAGAACCAGCAGATGGACAAGATTATTATCTGGCCTCAACCGCAGGGGAGTATGACGCCTTTGGATTTGGTGAAACCAGACCAGTTGTATTTGCCGGCATATAAGTGGTATAGCGAATTGAGGCCGTTGAGTCCCGACGATATATTCCGAAAACCCGAGGTGAAACAAGAGGTTGTCGAGGAGGAGAAAAAACATCGTTTCAATCATTAGTTTAGATGTGACGGAGTTATGAGTGATGTGATACATTTGTTACCCGATTCTGTGGCCAATCAAATAGCGGCCGGCGAGGTGATACAGCGGCCGGCCTCGGTCATTAAAGAGTTGGTCGAGAATGCCGTCGATGCGGGGGCTACCGCTATCCAGATTATTTTGAAAGACGCCGGGCGCACCCTCATACAGGTTATCGATAACGGGCGAGGCATGTCGCCTACCGATGCCCGACTGGCTTTTGAGAGGCATGCGACTTCTAAAATACGCTCGGCCGACGATTTGTTTTCGTTGCGCACCATGGGGTTCAGGGGTGAGGCGCTGGCCTCTATCGCTGCGATCTCGCAGGTAGAACTGCGCACTCGCCGGAGCGAGGACGAGGTTGGAACCTGTGTGCGCATATCGGCCTCCCGGTGCGAAGGACAGGAGTCCGTGTCGACGCCTGTGGGTAGCAATTTTGCGGTAAAGAATATATTCTTTAATGTTCCGGCTCGTCGTAAATTCTTGAAATCTAATCAAGTGGAGCTGAATAATATTCTCAACGAGTTTGAGCGCATGGCCCTAATCAATACGCAAGTCGCTTTTACGGTCGTGCATAATGATGCCGAACTGTTTGACTTGCCGGCTTCCAATCTGCGCCAGCGTATCGTGGCTCTTTTCGGGAAAAGCCTCAACCAGCAGCTGCTTTCGTTGGATACCGACACTTCGTTGGTAAAAATATCGGGGTATGTGGGAACCCCCGAATCGGCTCGTAAACGGGGCGCCTTGCAATATTTCTTTGTCAATGGCCGCTATATGCGTCACCCCTATTTTCACAAAGCGGTTTCGATTTGTTATGAGCAGTTGATACCGGTCGGCGAGATGCCCAACTATTTTATCAACCTCATGGTCGAGCCGGAGACTATCGATGTGAATATCCACCCGACAAAAACCGAGATAAAATTTGAGAATGAACAGCCTATTTGGCAGATTTTATCGGCTTCGGTCAAGGAGTCGTTGGGAAAGTTTACCATGGCGCCGACTATCGATTTCGATATGGACGACGCTCCCGAGATTCCGGTTTCTAAACCGGGCGCGCATGTGGCGCCACCCACGGTTCAGGTCGATAGGTCGTACAACCCTTTCCGGTCGGGTAGCTCGTCGGTGAAACGTCCCGATTACGATTGGCAGCAGTTGTATAGCAACTTTAACAATACGAAAGATGAGCCGGCCGGTGCTTCGGTTTCGGGCGATGAGATACCTTCGAAAGTCGATTTCTCCGGGGGGTATCCTTCCGATTTTTCGGCCGACGTCGAAGGGCAGGGAGCGTTCCCCGAGTTTGAATCTAAACTGAATCAGAGCGGCCGGTCTGCGTGGCAGTTGAAAGGCAAGTATATCGTGTTCCCGACTGCCGACGGGCTATTGTTCATCGAGCAACATCGGGCTCATGCGACGATATTGTTCGAGCGGTTCATGGAGGGGTTGTCTTCGCGCGAAATGGCTTCACAGCGGGTGCTCTTTCCCGAGATTATGCAACTTACGGTCTCTCAGTCGACGGTCTTGCACGGGATATGGGACGAGTTGTCGTCGCTGGGATTCGACCTTGCCGATATGGGGCAGAACAGCTATTCGATCAATGCGGTCCCGGCGGGAATTGACGGCGTGGATGTGTGCGATTTGATAGGGCAGATGCTTGCGACCGCGTCGGAAAAGGAGCATGATGCGAAGAGTGTCTTGCAAAAACGGATAGCTTGGACGCTGGCCGAGGCGGCTGCCGTCCCAGTGGGGCAAACCCTCTCGAAAGAGGAGATGCTGTCGATGATCGATGACTTGTTGTCTTTGAAGTCTCCGGCCTATACGCCCGACGGGAAGACGGTGTTTGTGACGATTTCGTACGACGAATTACAGAAACGGTTTAATTAGTAGAGTCATGTTGATTCTTTTGTCTCCGGCAAAAACAATGGTGGGGAAGACCTCGGTTGTCCACCCGGCTGCGACTGTACCGCTATTTGCCAAAGAGGCCGGGGCGATAGCCATGGAAATGGCCTCGTATTCGGTCGACGAGCTTTCGCACATGCTGGGCATAAACCGGGCGTTGGCTTTGCAGACGAAAGAGCGGTACAACGATTTCCATTCGGGTGACTCCGATGGGTTGCCGGCCATATTGGCCTATACGGGCATCGTGTTTCGGTATATGAATCCTTCCGATTTTTCAATCTCCGATTTTGAGTATGCGCAAGACCATTTGCGCATCGCTTCGGCCTGTTATGGTATGACAAGGCCGCTCGATCTCATCAAGCCCTATCGCATGGAGTATTCGGTCGAGTTGCCTTCGATGGCTGTCCCGGTCTCGGACTACTGGAAACCTCGGTTGACCGATCGGTTGATCAACGATGTAAAGACAGCAGGTGGGGTGTTGGTCAACTTGGCCAGCCGTGAAATCCAACAATCGTTGGATTGGCCACGCCTTACTAAGGCGGTGCGTGTCGTTACGCCCGAGTTCAAAGTCTATAAGGGCGATTCCTTGAAAACGATAGTGATATATGCCAAAATGATGAGGGGGGCTATGACCCGTTATATCCTTAAAAACAGAATCGAAATACCCGAACTTATCGAATCGTTCGAGGCAGAAGGATTCCGATTCTCCTCCCGCCATTCGGCCCCTGACAATCCGGTGTTTGTCGTGTGACTCTTGTAGGAGCGGTCACCCGGTTAGATAAATAGCTCGGGTTCTTTTCTCGCACTGCACCTCTCTTTGAAAACCTGTGTGGATTGCTCCAAGTCTGCCGGAGGTATTTCCCTCGCTTTTTGGGGACACACGGCGATACATCTCATGCAAGAGATACACTTGTCGGTGAGGGTTATCCGGGGATTCTCTTCGGGGATAGCGTGTACCGGGCATTGCAGGGCGCAAGTCCCGCAAGAGTTGCATTTCTCTCCTGTGCGGGGTTTCAAGAATGCGCCGTGAAATACTTTGTAGATAGGATTCCCTTTTACCGATATTTCGGGAAAGAGCTCGCCGGCTTTTGCTTTTTCCAATTTGGTTTTGATTCGGAGGGCGAATTGTTTTAAGGCGGCCTCGTCTTCAAGGTCGGGACGGCCATGCGCATAGATTCGCATGATCGAATGCTCGGCAATGCAGGCGACCCCGGCAATGACTTGAAATCCGTTTGACTCCAACTCCGTTTTCAGTTCGAGCAAAGCATCGTCGTAATCTCTATTTCCATAGACGACTACGGGTATAGCCGGGGTTTGACGCCCGGTTATACATTTAAGTCGTTCGATTGCTGTGGGAGGAACCCGGCCTCCGTAAACGGGGACGGCTACCAATAGCGTGTCGTCGGGAGCCAGCGCATACCTGCTCTCATTCTGCGGATAGGGGGTAATATCTATCATTGTGTCGTCGGGATCGATTTCTTTGCCGATGATTTCCGCAGCTTTTCGGGTTCCTCCTGTTGGACTGAAATAGGCGATATGCATGCGCTTACTGTTTCTTGTTACGACGTTCTTGAACAATCGCATCGAGTACGGCGACGGTGGTTAAGTTTACAATGTCGCGTGTCGAGCTGGCGATGTCGGTGAAGTGGATAGGTTTGTTCAATCCCATCTGTATCGGGCCGATAGATTCGGCGACGCCCATTTCCAGCATCATCTTATAGGCCGTGTTGGCCGAACTCAAATTGGGGAAGACAATCGTATTAACTTCACGGCCTTTGAGTTTGTTGAACGGGTATGATTTGTCGCGCAGCTTATTGTTGAGGGCAAAATTCATTTGCATTTCGCCGTCGATAAGAATCTCGGGGTATTGCTCGTGCAGGATTTCGATAGCTTCGTGCACTTTTTGGGGGCTGCCTTGATTGTCCGACCCGAAGTTGGAGTAGGATACCATGGCGATAACCGGGTCTTGCGCAAAGAATCTCACAGAGTCGTAAGAGAGTTTGGCGATGTCGATCAGGGTCTCGGTTGTGGGCCGGCGGTTGATGAGTGTGTCGGCAAGGAAATAAGTGCCGTGTTTGGTAGTCATGATATGCATGGCTCCGAAGTGTTTGTAGCCATCGCGTATTCCGATAACCTCTTTGGCGATTTTTATCGTCTCGGCATACTTCGAATAAGTGCCGGTGATAAAGGCGTCGGCCTCGCCGGCCTCGACCATCATCATACCGAAGTAGTTGCGGTCAAACATTTTTTCGTGCGCCTCGGGATAGGTCATGCCTTCGCGCTGGCGTTTCTCGGTGAGCAACTGGGCGTAGCGGATACGGCGGTCCTCTTCGTCGGGGTGGCGCAGATTGATGATTTGCATGCCGGTTAAATCCACACCTATCGAGGCGGCCAATTTGCCTATCAGTTCGTCGTTACCCAGCAGGATAGGCTTGCAAATGCCTTCTTTCATGGCCGTAGAGGCGGCTTGGAGCATATTGGCGTGGTTGGCTTCGGCGAATACCACGCGTTTCGGCTCTTTGCGTGCCATTTCGGTAAATTCGCGCAGCATCTGGTTGTCATAGCCCATCAATTTCTTCAACCGGTCGTTGTAGGCGTCCCAGTCGGTAATATGATGTTGAGCGACACCCGAGTCCATGGCGGCCTTGGCGACGGCGGGAGCGACGGCGGTCAACAGGCGGGGGTCGAGCGCTTTGGGTATGATGTATTCGGGACCGAAGGAGAGACGGGTCAATCCATAGGCCGAGTTAACAACATCGGGCACAGTCTCTTTGGTTAGTTTGGCTATCGCATAAGTCGCCGCCAGTTTCATTTCTTCGTTGATTGCTGTGGCGCGCACGTCGAGCGCACCCCGGAAGATATAGGGGAATCCCAATACGTTGTTGATTTGATTGGGATAGTCCGACCGTCCGGTGGCAAAGATCAAATCTTTACGGGCGGCCATAGCCTTGTCGTAGGAAATTTCGGGGTTGGGATTGGCCAAAGCGAACACGATAGGCTTGTCGTTCATCGATTGTACCATCTCGGTGGTTAGCACATCGGCGACCGAAAGGCCGAGGAATATGTCGGCGCCCCGCACGGCATCGGCAAGAGTTTTCAGCTCGGTGCGGCTGGTCGCAAACTCTTGTTTGGCAGGAGTCAAGTCGGTACGGCTTGTGCTGATGACGCCTTTGCTATCCACCATGACAATGTTCTCTTTTTTGATGCCCAGTGCCATATATAGCTTTGTGCAGGAGTTGGCCGCCGCTCCGGCGCCGTTTACCACAAGTTTGGCATCTTCGATTCTCTTGCCTTGTATTTCGAGGGCATTGAGAAGCCCGGCTCCCGAGATGATAGCCGTTCCGTGCTGGTCGTCGTGCATGACGGGGATATTCAGTTCTTTTTTCAACCGGGTTTCGATTTCGAAACATTCGGGCGCTTTTATATCTTCCAGATTGATACCTCCGAATGTGGGGGCGATGGCTTTTACTGCTGCGATGAACTTCTCGGGATCTTTTTCGTTGACCTCGATGTCGAATACGTCGATTCCGGCGAATATTTTGAATAACAGGCCTTTCCCTTCCATGACAGGTTTACCGGCCAATGCGCCGATGTCGCCCAGTCCCAATACTGCGGTTCCGTTGGAAATAACGGCTACCAAGTTTCCTTTCGCCGTATATTCATAGGCTTTTTCGGGGTCTTTTTCGATTTCGAGACAAGGCTCGGCTACTCCCGGCGTGTAGGCCAAAGAGAGGTCGCGCTGTGTGCTATATGGTTTGGTGGGTATCACCTCTATTTTTCCGGCTTTGCCTTCACTGTGATATTTTAAGGCATCTTCTTTTGAAACTTTTGACATAAATATACTATTAAGTGGGTTATTCGTTTAATTTGTATTCTTAAAAGTTAAATAGCTTTTATTTTGTAGCTATATCGACTACAAATGTAGCAAATTTATTTTATCTCTTGTGTTAAGAAAAACATTTCTTTAAAAATAAAGTTTATTAAAATTGTGACGAATTACCGCATGCGAACCTCGGTAGGGATTTCCATAACACGGTAAAATCGGGGTGGGGGAGTGTAGATGCTTTAAATTCCTCCTCCCTGTGTTTTTTTGTAAAATATAATATAGGGACGATGGTGTAGCCGTATGGAGGTGAAACACCCTCATACACATGTCTTTAATTTATTCGGCTTTTCTCGTCGACAGCGGTGAATCCACACTAATTTCCTATTGGGTTTTGAGGCGATGTCTTATAAGAGCTTTACCTGTTCTTCGAAATCGTCTCGGGAGCAAATCGCCGAGTTGCGTATTTTTACCCGATAGTTGTATATGGTTGTTACGGAGTAGCATAAGAATCGGGCTATTTGGGTACTGTCGGTTGTGCCCAAGCGTACCAGCGCATAGATGCGAAGCTCTGGTGTGAGTGCGTTTGGCTTGGGGGTAATACGGGCTTCGGGTATCAATAGTTTATTGAATTTCTCGACAAAGTCGGGGTATAGTTTTAAGAACGATTGGTCAAACTCGGCATAGAACATTTTACGTTCGTTATTGATTAGATTTTGGGATTTTAGCGTTTTGACGAGTTCTTCGGTTTTCCCCAGAGAGGCCAACTTGTTGAGCGAACGCCGGTAATTGTCCATTTTGTCGATATATATGGCACATTGGTCCATATAACGGTTGAGGTACTCTTCCTTGACATGGTTGCTTTCGATCAACGAGTCGTTCACTTGTTGCAGATGCTGGTTGGTAAGGGCGAGTTTCTTTTTGACGATGCCCAGCTTGTGATTTTGGTAAAATAGCACGATGAAAGTCAGCAGCAGAATCACACAAAATGTGCAAGTGATGTAGGTGAAAGTGAGCGATTGTTCTCGTTGTTTTTTTATTTGAGCCTGATATACCTCTTCGATAATGGTGAACACGGGCATAAATTCGAGGCTGCGTCCTCGTGCGTTACAGGCCCGGGCGTCCTCGACCGAGCATTTGATATAGGCATAGGCTCGTTCTATATCGCCTTCTTGGAAGAGAAGTTCGGCAAGCCGGTACAAGGATACATATTCTCGAACCGATGCCTCTAAGTCGCATTGAGCCGAGAGGGCGTAATAGATTTTCGTACTGTCGTTCTGGTGTGTTGCCGAGAAAATCTCGGCCATGCAATAATATAAGATGCCGAGGTCGTGGGAGTTGAGTGAATTTTCGGATTTTGTTTCACGCAGAATTTGCAAGGCTTGGGCGTAGTCGTGTTGAGCGATGAGTTCGTCGGTCTTGACGATGTTGTATGCAAATGAATGAGGTGTGTTGACTTGTAATATGGAGTCCCGGTACAGGTGGAGCTTTTTGTTGTACGAGGCTTGCAGTTCGGGTTGTATGGCGTAGTCGGCGAGCAGACCGTAGAGTGTCCGTTTCAAATGGTAATAGTAGGGGAGTATATAACCGGGTAGTTTTTGTTGTTCGATTTTTGTCAATAACTCATCGGCTTCTTTATACATGCCGGTGGTATAGAGGCATTCGACCATGTTGAGATTGGCTTGTATTTGCAGTTCTCTATTTTGCAGGCTGTCGGATAGCGCGATTTGCCGTTTTACATAAACGATTTGGGAGTCGATACTGAACGCCCGGTAGGCGTCGATTAAGTATCCGAGAGTTTGGAAATGCTCTTCGGGTGTTTGCGGCTTTTTCAGTTGTAGCTCGATTTTTTTTATTTCGGCTTCCTTTTGGAGGGTAAAACGATGCCGTCCTTCGATCAATCGGTCGAGCGAGTCAAGTACCGAAGCCATTGTTTGAGGAGTCGATTGGGGCGCGGAAGTCGAGCCGTACGCAAGGATATGGCTCGCATATCCGATAAATAACGTGCAGTACAGGAGAGTTTTCAATCGTAGAGTGGTCGTCATGGTTGCTAAGATTAAAGATATATCGCCTTACAAATATAAAAAACATTTTTAATATGAGGTGATAATCGTATAAAAAATCTAATACAATGGCTACTTTTGAAGTTTTTATTTCAATTGTTAATGTATTGTATATAAAATAATTAACAGTACTATGTGCCTACTTTTTTGCTACTTTGTATTGACAAGGCTCGATGAGCCATATATTTTTGTGAAAAAAACGGGAGCGGGGGAGTTTCCTCCCAACCCTATTATTAACCATAAAAAATTAAATAACATGAAAAGCAAACTCTTACTTTTCTCGGCCTTGGCCTTGTGTTCGGCTACTGCGGCAGCCGATAATTATCCTTCCTCTTTATATGTATTGGGAGATGCCACTTTGGCACAGTGGAATACCGATGATGCCATTCGTATGGTTACGGTTGAAAATGGTGTATATGAATATACGGGCGATTTGACCGAGAACGGTAGAATACGGTTCGTAACAACGTATGATTTTGCTCCGGGCTATGGCCCTGCCATGGCTTCTACACCTGTGGGAGATAATCCCAATGATATTTATTTGGAGTTGACCACAGGTTCTCACGAATTGGAATATCGCAACGATTACTATTCGCCAGACAAGTCGTTTAAGGTTATGACTGCCGGACGCTACAAATTCCGTGTCGACCTCACCGGAGAAAAACCGGTTGTTGAGGTAAGCGATGCTACGGGCTTACCTGACCAGTCTTTTTCTTATCCCGAGGTTATTTATCCCATAGGAAATGCTACGAATGCTGGATGGGCAATTGAAAATTCATACCCGTTACACGAAACATCTTTTGATTCAGGTGTTTATAGCGGTACGATGTTTCTGAATAGATGTGATGCTTTTGATGGCTTGAAATTCATGGTAGTCCCAAGATTTAATCAAACAGACAACAAAATGTATGTTGCAGCACAACCCAATCAGACTATCGGGGCTCCGGGTGAATATGATTTGAAATATACGCTCAGTGGCGATGAGGATTGGAAATTTAGTGTAACAATCGAAGGTTTGTACGATGTAACAGTAGATATAACATCTTTGAAAATGACTATTTCGGAAGCACAGAATTTTTCGCCTGAAAAGTTGTGGTTAGTAGGAGACGCAGTAGGAGGTTGGTCTTTTGATGACAATAAAGTTTTTGTTAAGACTGAAACGGAAGGAGAATATTCTTATACCGGAGATTTCGTGGAAGGCGAATTTAAATTTTATGCAGGAAATAAATTTGGAGCTGTCGCTTATGGAGCCGAAAGCAATGGAGTTCTTTTTCAAGAAGGAGATCTGACGGTCACTTTGTTGAAAACAGGATCTGACTTCAAATTCAATGTTGCAGCAGATCAAGCCGGTAATTATACGTTGACGGTTAATTTGAAAACCATGAAACTTAATGTCAAGAAAAACAGCGGCACTTCGACGATTGTGGAAGAAATAGAGGTAACCGATTGGGTACAAAATGCTTATGGAATCGTATGTGAAAAAGCCCAAGCCATAGCTTTGTACGATATAAGCGGACGGAAAGTCGCTTCGGTGAATGGAACAATGCTGCCTTTCGAAGGCATGAATGCCGGGGTCTATGTCTTGGCGATAGAGACACCCCAAGGACGCACTACTGCTAAAATAGTGATTCGATAAAACCTATCGGAGGCTGCCCCGTCGTTGAGGGCAGCCCTCCTTTTTGTCTTTCCTTAAAGAAATATTATACATGAGAAATAACCATTATGGGAGGATAGCCATATCTGCAATCCTCTTATGCCTGCTGCCGTTTACATTGTGGGCTCAAAACAAGGTCGGGGGTGTTGTTCTCGATGCAAATCAAGAACCGCTTATCGGCGTTAACATAGTGGAAAAAGGCACCACGAATGGCACGGTCACCGATATAGATGGCAATTTCAACCTCAATTTGAGTTCGGCCAATCCCGTATTGCGGGTCAGTTATGTAGGCTATGTGGCGCAAGATGTCGCAGTAAAAGGGCAGAGCACGATACAGATTGTCCTGCAAGAGAATAACGAAATGCTGGAAGAGATTGTCGTGATAGGATATGGCATTCAGAAAAAAAGCGATTTGACAGGAGCTATTTCGCAAGTATCGTCTAAGGATTTGGCGCGCCAGCCGTCGCCGAGCCTCGGTGCGGCCTTGCAAGGGCGAGCTCCCGGTTTGCAAGTGGTTTCGAGCGGAGCGCCGGGTAGCAACGTGAGTATGAAAATCCGGGGTATCGGTTCAATCAACAATAGCGACCCTCTTTTGGTAATCGACGGTGTGCCTACCGATGTGCCGTTGAATATGATCAATATGGACGACGTGGAGAGCGTCGACATTCTTAAAGACGCTTCGGCAACCGCTATTTACGGTTCGCGCGGTGCCTATGGTGTAATCATCATTACAACCAAGAAAGGTTCGCAGGAGCGTAATAACTTGAATGTGAAAGTATCGTACGGGTTTGACCAATTGCAACGCACTTTGCCGTTGCTGAACGCCTCGCAGTTCGCTTCGTTGCACAACGAGATGATGAGCGCCGGCGGTCAACCCCAGTATCCTAAATTTATCGACCCCACCAAACTGGGTGAAGGAACCGATTGGATGGGTGAACTTTTCCAATATGCGCCCACACAGACCTATTCGGCCAACTACTCGGGCGGCACGCAGAAGAGCCGCTACTATGTGTCGGGTACCTACTACGATCAACAAGGTATCATCAAAACGACCGATTACAAACGATTCACCCTTCAATTCAACTCCGATGTAGAGCTGTATAAATGGTTGAAAATGGGGCATAACCTTTCGCTTAACCACGATATTAAATCGCAGGGCGAGTACAACATACAGAACACCATGAAGGCGTTGCCTACCCAAGCGATTAAAAACGAGGATGGTACATGGGCGGGGCCTGTGGGTCTGGCCATGTATGTGGGCGATATTGCCAACCCCATCGGGAAGATGATGGAGAACACCACCACGACCAGCGGCTACAACTTGTTGGGCAATATCTATGCCGAGATAAAACCGTGGGAATGGCTCACGTTCAAAAGCACCTTCGGTATTCAGGCTCTCTTTTGGGATAGCAAGAGCTGGGCTCCCAAATACGATTGGGAACCTATCGAACAACCCGAATCACAAGCCTCTCGCCAATACAATAAGAGTTTCACTTGGTTGTGGGACAACTTGCTGACGTTCAACAAAACATTCAACGAGAAACATGCCTTGACCGCTATGATAGGTTCGTCGGCTCAGACCAATACCTATGAATTTATGAGCGGTAGCATACAGGGCTTTATCAGCGACACGGCGCAAGAGCTGTCAAACGGAATCTTGGAACCCACCCTCACGGGTAACGGTAGCGATTGGGCGCTTCTCTCGTTTATGGGTCGTGTCAACTACACCTATGACAACCGCTATCTTTTCACGGCGACGATGCGTGCCGACGGTAGCTCTCGTTTCAGCCGGGCCAATCGTTGGGGCGTTTTCCCCTCGGTGGCGTTGGCATGGCGTATGAGTGAGGAAGAGTGGTTCAACAAGAGTTTTGCGTTGAGCGACTTGAAGATACGGGCCGGATACGGTGTGACCGGTAACCAAGCCAGCGTGGGCAACTATGCCTATGCGTCGGTATTGCAAACGGTTCAATACAATTTCAACGGCAATCAAGTATCGGGTTTGGCGCCGTGGGTGATGCCCAATCCCAATGTGCGTTGGGAAGAGGTAGAGCAGTACAATGTGGGTATCGATGCGTCGATGCTCGACAGCCGCCTGTTGGTGACCCTCGACGGATATATCAAGAACACCAATGATATGTTGGTGCCCATGTCGGTGCCCATTTCCTCGGGTTATTCCGATGAGAACGTGTCGCAAATCAATGCCGGATTGATGCGTAACATCGGTGCCGAGTTGGCGTTGACCTCGCTCAATTTCAGAGGCGATTTCACATGGACCACCACGGCCAACGTATCGTATAACCACAACGAACTGATAAGCCTTAACAGCGATGTGCCTATGTACTTCGACAATAATATCCACATGGTGGGCTATCCTATCAGTGCGTTCTATGGCTATGTGACCGACGGCATTTTCCAAACCCAAGAAGAGGTGGACAACCATGCCATACAGACGGTGGGCAGCGATCCCACGTCGAGCACTCAGCCGGGTGATATCCGCTTCAAGGACCTGAACAACGACGGTGTGATCAACGACGATGACCGCACTATCCTCGGCAGCCCCACACCCTCGTGGACCTTTGCCATGAATAACCAGTTCTCGTATAAAGGATTCGATTTGGAAATCTTCTTCCAAGGCGTTGCCGGCAACAAAATCTACAACGGCAACCGGGCTTCGCTCGAAGCGATGAGTGTCGCTCAAAATCAAATGACTACCGTGCTCGACCGTTGGCGTGGTCCCGGCACCAGCAATACGATGCCGAGAGCCGTGTTTGGCGACCCCAACAAAAACAACCGTGTCTCCGACCGATTCTTGGAAGACGGCAGCTATTTGCGTTTGAAAAACATTTCGTTGGGCTATACGCTCCCCAGTGAGTTGACCAAGAAAGCGGCGATGCAGCAAGTGCGTTTCTCGGTATCGGCACAAAACCTGTTTACGATTACCCGCTATACAGGCCTCGATCCCGAGGTGAGCGGCTCGGGAAACGACAATAACGTGTATCCTGTGACTCGCAATTTTACGTTTGGAGTGAATATAACCTTTTAATCCATAACTATCGATGAAACGAACAATATATTATATCATATTGATTTTCGGCGCTCTCGCCATGTCGTTGAGCGCATGTGAAGATTTTTTGGATCGCGAGCCGTGGGACTCGGTCGACACCTCGGAAGGGTTCCAGACCGCCGAAGACGCCGTTGCGGCTGTCAATGCGGCATATCAACCGTTGCAGTGGGCCAAGCTCTACAATATGCGCATTTGGACGCTCGATATCATGGCCGGCAATAGCGTCGTGGGCGCCGGTGGCGGTACCGATGGTATCGAAACGGTCGACTTGGCCAACTTTATCACCACGGCCGACAACTTTGCCGCGCTGGACTTGTGGAGAGGACCTTCGCCCGGAATCTTGCGTTGCAACTTCGTGTTGCAGAATGTGCCCGGCATGGACATAGATCCCTCTCTTAAAAACAGATGTTTGGGCGAAGCCTATTTCTTGAGAGCGCACTATTATTTCATTTTGGTTCGTCTCTTCGGCGGAGTGCCCTATATCATCACACCGCAGACTTCCGAGACCGATTTGTTGGTGGAACGGGCTCCGGTGAGCCAGATTTATGACCTCATCACATCGGACCTGAAAAACGCCATTACCCTCTTGCCTAAGAAATCGGAATATTCGACCACCGATTTGGGCCGTGCGACCCGCGAAGCCGCTATGGCCGAGCTTATACGGGTGTATATGACCTATGAACCCAGTAACGATAAGTATGAAGAGGTGGTGCGCCTGTGTAACGAAATCGGGTCGATGGGATATGAATTGGCCGGCGACTATTCCGACAATTTCGACCCCGCTCAGAAGAATGGGATAGAGTCTATTTTTGAGGTGCAATATTATGGGAAGACCAACTACGATTTTTGGAGCAACGAAAACCAATGTTCGTGGACCAGTACTTTCATGGGCCCCCGTAACTCCAACATGGCCGCCGGGTGTTATGGCTGGAACCAGCCCACTTCCGAGTTTGTGAGCCAATACGAAGATGGCGACTTGCGCAAAGACAAGACCATTTTCTATATGGGTTGCCCCACCTTCGACGGCAAGCAATACAGTTCGTCCTATTCGACCACGGGATACAACGTGCGCAAGTTCTTGCTCACCAAAGCCCAGTCGCCCGATTACAACACGAGCAATGCCAACTGGGTCGTAACCCGGTATGCCGATATATTGTTGCTGAAAGCCGAGGCGTTGAACGAACTGGGTCGTACCGTACAGGCCGAAGACCCGCTCTATGAAGTGCGCAAGCGCGCCGGTCTCGACAATAGAGCCGATATCGAAGGGCTCACACAAGCCCAGATGCGGGAAAAAATCATTCACGAGCGGCGCATCGAACTCGCTTTTGAAGGCCAACGTTGGTTCGATATGATTCGGTATAAAGATAATTATGCCCTCAACTTCCTGCACTCCATAGGAAAAACATCGGCAAGCACCAAACATTTGCTGCTCCCTATCCCGCAACAGGAAATCGAGGCTAACCCGAAGTTGACGCAGAACCCCGGTTATTAATCAAGTAGAATGAAAGACAATGAAAGCTAAAACTATAATAGGTATGGCAATTCTCGCTCTGGTCGGCACGACCGGGTGTGAGAAAGAACTCGAACTCGACAAGGGCGAAACTCCTCTCGCAGTGAGTTTCTCGGCCGAGTCGGTAGAGTGTGATCAGCGTTCCGATGCCCAAGAGGCATTGCAAATTACATGGACCAGCGGAACCAACCAAGGAACGGGCGCTGCGATATCGTATCTCTTTGAAATGGATTTGAAAGGGAATGATTTTCAAGGCGGTATCAAATATGACATCGGTAAGACCGATTCGAGGGTGATTTCGTTCACTCATAAAGAACTTACCGATACGTTGATGCATTATTTCCCCGCTATTCCGCTCGAACAATTCAGCGAGTTTGAGGTGCGGGTGACGGCAACGGTTTCGTCGCCGTCGGTGCCCACGCAGGTCTCTCCGGTGAAAGTGATAAAGATCGCTCCCTACAAATGGCGGGTGCTGAACCTCTATATCATAGGCGACGCAACGCCCAACGGGTGGGACAATCAGTTGGCGACTGCCATGATTAGGGACTATGAGAATATCTCTCATTTTACTTGGCAGGGCATGCTGAAAACCGGCGAAATAAAGTTCAACGCCCAATTAGGCAGTTGGTTCCCCTGTTATGTGCGCGATAACGACGATCCCACCAAGATGCATTATCGCGAAAAAGAGGAAGACTATCCCGACAACAAGTGGAAGATCGAGACTGCCGGCAATTATTTGATCGATGTGAACCTCGACAAACTCACCGTCAGCTTCACCAACCTCGATGGCGAGGTTCCTTTCACGACTCTCTATTTGGTAGGCGAGGCCGCTCCTACGGCAATCGAGCTTGAGCAGTCGAGTGAAGACCCCTTTGTCTTTACATATAACGGGACTTTGGCCGCCGGCAATATGCTCATCTCGAGTACGACTGCGACCTCGGGTTGTGCCGGTTATCAACCGTCCGGCGACAATGGTCTGGGAACAACCGGCATTTTGTTAATTGACGATATAGGTCTGGCCTCTAACCAATGGAATATCCCGTCGGCCAACAAGTACAGTGTGGAGCTCAATTTGCGTGAGAACCGCTTAGAGATAGGCAACTATGTAGGTTATGAGCATATTTGGATCATGGGTTCGGCAGCTCCCGGCGGTTGGTCGTGGGATAATATTACCGAGATGCAACGCGATGCTTCCAATCCCAATGTCTTCACTTATGAAGGGCCTTTGAAAGCCGAGAGCGCTACAACGCCCGGTGAACTTAAATTCCCGCTCGAAATCGACCGCAGTTTTGGCGGTGATTTCATATTGGCTCCGCAAGCCAATTGCCCCATGTCGGCCAATGGTACCTATTTCATCGGTAACCAGCCCGATAATAAGTGGATTGTACCCGAATCTGAAGCCGGAAATTATCGTATTACCATCGATGTGGAAAACGAAACCATCTCATTTGTAAAATTATAAAGATTAAAGAAATATGATAAAGAAGATATTTTTAGCCTATCTCTCTGTATCGATTCTCATGTCGATTTCGGCTTGCAATCGATTTGATGTGGAGAATGATCCTATTACATACGGAGACGGTTATATGGAAGTGCAGCTCAATACCGACAAGGCTTGTTATGCTCCGGGCGAGGCTGTGAAATTTACCCTTAACAAACTCATTCAGGATGCGCCTAACGTGATGGTGCGCTATCGTCATTTGGGTACGACCATCGGCGAGGATCCATTGAGCAGTTGTGAATGGACATGGCAACCACCAGCTACTGACTATCAGGGCTATTTGGTCGATCTTTACAGTATCGATGGCAATGGTGTGGAGACTGTTTATGGCAGTATTGCTGTCGATGTATCGTCTTCGCCCGACCGTTTCCCGCGCAATGGTTTCCTTTCGTCTTATGGGAATATGTCGGATCAAGATATTTCCGATATTATGTCGAATCTGAATCGTCACCACATCAATTATGTGCAGTTCCAAGATTGGCATTACAAGCACCATAAACCGCTGGCCGGAACCGCCGCGGCTCCGATGGAGGTGTGGACCGATATCATCAATAGGGATTGCTATAAAAAGACCGTGGAAGGGTATATCGAGAAATCGCATCAGTATGGCATGAAAACGCTGTTTTACAATCTCGCTTATGGCGCATTGGCCGATGCCGAGGAGGACGGAGTGCAAGAAGAATGGTATATATTTAAAGATGCCAATCATGTCGTGAAAGATTGCCATGAATTGGGCTCGCCGTTCAAGAGCAGCATCTATTTGGTTAATCCGGGCAACGAGTCGTGGATCAACTATATTGCCAAACAGAATAGCGATGTATATGCCGTTTTTGATTTCGACGGTTACCAGATCGACCAGTTGGGAGGCCGGGGCGACACCTATGATTATTACGGGTCCCGAGTGAATCTCGACCAGACTTTCAAGCATTTTATCGAGAGCATGAAAGAGGCCAATCCCGATAAATCGTTGGTGATGAATGCCGTGGGGCAGTATGGACAGGAAAATCAGATTTCAAAAGCACCGGTCGACTTCCTCTACACCGAAGTGTGGGATCACAACGACGACAAAGGCTTTACTATTTTCTCGGATATTATCACCGACAACGACAAGTGGTCCAATGGTAAAGAGACGGTATTGGCAGCTTATATGAATTATGAGCATGGCCGCAAAGGACGCAGCTATTTCAATACTCCCGGTATTTTGATGGGGTGTGCGGCTGCTTTTGCTTGGGGCGGTTCTATCCTGCAACTGGGCGAACACATGCTGTGCAATGAATATTTCCCCAGCAACAACCTTTCTATGCGGGGCGAGTTGAAAATCGCTATGATTCATTACTATGATTTCCTCACCGCCTATCAAAACTTGTTGCGGGAAGACGGCGAGTGGTTTGGTATAGATGTGACTACGACCGAAGGCAATGTAGTGTTCAATCAATGGGGCCCTGTGAGAGGGCAGATTGCCACTGTGGGCAAACGTTTTGCCACTTGCGATGTGATACATTTGTTGAGCTATCGAAATGCCACTCATCTCGATTGGTGCGATACCAATGCCAATCAGGGAGAACCCGATTTGTTGGAGAATTTGAATGTAAGTTTCGCTGTAAAACAGACTCCCAAATCGGTGTGGGTTGCTTCGCCCGATGTGAAAGACGGTGTAGCCATACCTCTCGAATATGAGTATGTAGGTGGTAAAGTGACGGTTACACTCCCGGCTATCAAATACTGGGATATGGTAGTGATCGAATATTAATAAAGAGATAGGGCAGGAGGGGGGGAGGAGGCCTCTCCCTTCTGGCTCTTGAATAGAGAGAAAGAGATTATTTATTTTGAAATATAGATTCTTTATGAAGTACAAATTTTTATCCGTATTGGTATTGTGTGCCAGCCTGTGTGCACAAGCTCAGGAAGAATATTTGTGTGGCGATAGAATAGCTGTGTTCTATCCGGCCGATTTCGATGCGTTGCAAACGCTGGCTTCGTTTGCCATACAGAAGGAATTGACCCAACAAGGCGAGTTGCCCGACGATTGGGAAATACGTCCCGAGTTCAAAACCAACAATGAGGGTAAAACTTTGGTCGAGATACCTTACGGAAACGATATAGACCTATACGGTACGGGACTTGTAAACGGTAACCTACGTCGTAACGGTTACGACATTCCCTTGTGGAATAACGATAATTATGGCTATTACAAAGATGGTCTTTACCAGTCGCACCCCTGGATTATGGGTGTACGTCCCGATGGTAGAACCTTTGGTATCATAGCCGATAACAGCTGGCGGTCGAGAATAAACCTTTCGAATCCGATGCAGATAACCAGCGAAGGCCCTGCTTTCCGGGTTATCGTGATCGAGCGCGATTCTCCCGCCGAGATGATGCAGGCTCTGGGCGAGTTGACAGGTACCATCAATCTGCCCCCGCTGTGGGCCATCGGTTACCACCAGTCGCGCTATAACCCTTCGTACAAGCCGTCCGATGTGCTGTGGATTACCAACGAGATGCGCCGTCGTCACCACCCGTGCGATGTGATTTGGTTCGATATCGACTACATGGACGGGAAACGCATCTTTACATACGACGCTTCGAATTATTTCAAGCCCGACGGTGTGCCCAATCCCATAGCTATGAACGACTCGCTCCACAACCGTGATTTCAAAGTCGGCTACATTACCGACCCGGGTGTGAAAATCGACGAGAACTATGTCGTTTACCAGCAAGGACAGGAGGGGGATCACTGGGTGAAAACCGAAGACAAAGAGACCGATTATGAAGGTGAAGTGTGGCCGGGCATGTGTAAATTCCCCGACTTCACCCGACCCGAGACACGCGAATGGTGGTCGGAGCTTTATGGCCAATTTTATACCGAAAACAATATGGACGGCGCATGGAACGACATGAACGAGCCGGGCGTATTCAATACTTCCGAATGGACCATGCCTACCACCAACTGGCACCGAGGTGGCGGCGATTTGGCAGCCGGGCCTCATATGCGTTATCACAACTTGTACGGGTCGCTCATGACCAAAGCTTCTTACGAGGGACTTACGAAGAGCCGCCCCGATAAGCGTCCTTTCCTCCTTTCGCGGGCCAATCACTTGGGGGCTCAACGCTATTGCGCTACATGGACAGGCGATAACCTCGATACATGGAAGCACCTGAAAGTGACAGTACCCGTTCTGCTTAACCTCGGCCTTTCGGGACAGCCTTTCGGCGGACCCGACGTGGGTGGCTACGGTCGTATAGGTAATGCCGATTTGATGGGTCACTGGTTTGCTATGGCTCCTTACTATCCGTTCTCGCGCAACCATACGTCGGAACACGCCCAAGAACCGTGGGCTTTTGGCAGCAAAATAGAAAAGGTGGCTCGCAACGCTGTGAACCGCCGTTACCACCTGTTGCCCTATTTCTATACACTGTTCCACGAATCGGCTCAAACGGGTATGCCTGTTATGCGTCCGCTCTTCTTTGCCGATGTCACCGATGAGAGCTTGCGTGAAGAGCAACAAGCATTCTTGTTGGGTAACGATTTGCTCGTGATTCCGCGCTGGGCGGTTAATCCTGTTATGCCCGAAGGCGACTGGGACGAACTGAAACTCGAAGCCGAGGACGACGGCTATCAGGCTATTGTAGCCCTTCGTCCGGGAGCCATTCTGCCTTATTTGGGACACGATATACAGAGCACCGCCGAATACACTTGCGACTCGATTACACTATTTGTCAATCCGCTCGACGATGGCCAAGCCGAAGGCCGTTTGTATGACGATGAGGGCGAAGGTTTCGACTATCGCAACGGTGGCTATGCTCTGTTGCAATTCACCTGTACGGAATATAATGCCGATTCTCTGTCGGTCAGCATCACGCAGAGCGAGGGTAACTTCGAGCGTCCTGTCCGTTATTTCCGCGTGGCAATCGTCGGGGGTGAACAGACACAATACTCCGACTGGACGAGCAGCAACACGATTTTGGTGCCGAAAGTAGAAGATACGACCGGGGCATTGGATTTGAGCAAAGTAGGCGTTTATTTCATTGCCGGCACCTTTACCAACTGGTTCAATGGCGACGAAGACAAGCGGTTGATGCTCGGCAATCCGTCGGAAGATGGGACTTTAAGGAGCGATCGCCTCTACTTCGAAGCCGGTACCTACGAAATGAAATTTGCCAATACCGACAATTGGAGCGATACCGACTGGGGAGCCGTTCAGGGGAATAACAGCCTCACGGGCACAGCCATCAAGGGTCCCGACCCGAATTGCCAAAATATCAAGTTTACCATAGAAACCAGTGGAAACTATTACATTACGTTCAATCCTCAAACGTTGAAATACGCTGTCGTACGCACCTACAATTCCCTGCAAAAAGAGATGTATGTGGGCGGAACCTATAATAACTGGACATTGGGAGCCGGTTATATGGAACTGGTGGCCGACAACCAATGGGAGGTAACCTATGTATATATCCCGGCCGGAGATTGGGAATTGAAATTTGCCAACACCAACAATTTCAGTGATAAGGATTGGGGTGGAGCCGAAGGATTGAGCGGTACCGCCATCGAAACCACAGGCGGCAAGCCCAACCTCAAATTTACCGTCGAGACAGCCGGTGAATATACGATACGCTTCAACGACCAGACGTTGGTATATAGCATAAGCAAAGGAAGCTCGAATGTACAAGCCCCGGTTGTGGAGAATGAGTATATTTATCCGAACCCGGCAAAGGATTTGATAAATATCCACCTGACCGAAGATGAAGGCGAGATGGCGATGTATGCCATGAACGGGCAATGCGTGATGCGTCAACACCTGTCGGAAAAGGTCTCTACGCTGAGCATAGCGCAATTGGCCAAGGGTGCGTATCTCGTGAAGATTCTCGAACAAGGGAAATCGAAAGTCTGCAAGTTGATAAAAAATTGATAACAACACACATAATAATATTATGATTCGAAAAACATTCAAAATATGGGCTATGGCCGCCTTGTGCTGTACGACCGTTTCGGCGCAAACTCTGTTGTCGCCCGACAAACAGTTGAAAATGGACTTCTCGATCGAGAAAGGACGGCCCACTTATACATTGCAATATAAAGGAAAAACCGTGATCGCTCCCAGCCACTTGGGCATCGAGCTGAAAGGCGAGTCGCAACGCCGCGATTTCAATGACCTCTCCAATAAGAACGAAGGTAGTGCCTACTCGTTGATGAGTGGTTTCTTCGTAGCCGATTCGGCTTATACTTCGTTCGACGAGACATGGACTCCCGTGTGGGGCGAAGAGTCGGCCATACGCAACCATTACAACGAACTGGCCGTCACCCTCCGTCAGAAGAATACCGATCGTGAAATGATACTCCGTTTCCGCCTGTTTGACGACGGGTTGGGATTCAGGTATGAATTTCCGCAACAAAAGAATCTCAACTATTTTGTCATCAAAGAAGAGCATACCCAATTTGCCATGACCGGCGACCACACGGCCTATTGGATTCCGGGGGACTACGATACGCAAGAATATGACTACACCGTGTCGCGCCTCTCCGAGATACGCGATTTGCAAGCCGGGGCGGTTACCGAGAATCTCTCGCAGACAGGATTTTCGCCTACCGGTGTGCAAACGGCGCTCATGCTTAAAACCGACGATGGGCTGTACATCAATCTGCACGAAGCCGCGTTGATCAACTATGCCTGTATGCACCTCAACCTCGACGACAAGAATATGATCTTTACCTCTTGGTTGACGCCCGATTCGCAAGGCGATAAAGGCTATATGCAGACTCCTTGCCACTCTCCGTGGCGCACCGTTATTGTCAGCGACGATGCCCGGGATATATTGGCCTCCCGCATGACTCTCAATTTGAACGACCCCTGTAAAATAGAGGATACCTCGTGGATTAAACCCTGCAAATATGTGGGCGTATGGTGGGAGATGATTACCGGTAAAGGCGATTGGTCCTACACATGGGATTTCCCCTCGGTGCAACTGGGTGTGACCGACTACACGAAAGCTAAGCCTCACGGACGTCACTCGGCGAATACCGAGAATGTAAAACGTTATATCGATTTCGCCGCCAAACATGGTTTCGACGCTGTTCTCGTCGAAGGCTGGAACCAAGGTTGGGAAGACTGGTTCGGGAACTCCAAAGACTATGTGTTTGACTTTGTGACTCCATACCCCGACTTCGATTTGGAAGGAATACGGGATTATGCCAAGAGCAAAGGCGTGAAGATGATTATGCACCACGAGACTTCGGCTTCGATACGCAACTATGAGCGTCATCTCGACCAAGCCTACCAGTTTATGGTCGACAACGGCTATCCCGCTGTGAAAAGCGGTTATGTGGGCGATATCATTCCGCGGGGCGAAACCCATTACAGCCAGTGGATGGTCAACCACTATCAATATGCGATCGAGAAAGCCGCCGATTACAAAATCATGGTGAACGCCCACGAAGCGGTTCGCCCCACGGGAATATGCCGCACCTATCCCAACCTCATCGCCAATGAGTCGGCACGGGGAACGGAGTATCAAGCCTTTGGCGGTAGCAAACCGTATCATGTCTCGATATTGCCGTTTACGAGACTTATCGGAGGCCCTATGGACTATACGCCGGGAATTTTTGAGATGGACATCAACAAGTACAACCCCAACAACAATTCGCATGCCAATACGACTATCGCCAACCAGTTGGCTTTGTATGTGACCCTGTACAGTCCTTTGCAAATGGCGGCCGACCTGCCCGAGACCTACGAGAAATTTCTCGACGCCTTCCAGTTTATCAAGGACGTGGCTATGGATTGGGAGAAGAGCGTTTACCTCGAAGCCGAGCCGGCCAAGTATGTAACGATTGCCCGCAAAGCCAAAAATACGGGCGAATGGTTTGTCGGAAGCGTAGGAGGGTATGACGCCCGTTACTCCGAGATAAAATTCGACTTCCTCGAAAAAGGAAAGAAATACGAGGCTACTATTTACAGCGACACGAAAGACACCCACTATCAAACGAATCCTCAAAAGTATGAGATTCGGAAAATGAAAGTGACTTCTAAATCGAAACTGAAACAGTATGTCGCTCCCGGTGGCGGATACGCTATTTCGATAAAAGAGATATAAAGATACATCATTTGTTTTAAGCGGGCGGCCGTTTTTTCTCGCTCCCTGAGTTGTGGGGCGGAGAAAGCGGCCGCTTTTTTTGTGTGATATATCTCGTATATATCCTTGTGCGGGCGCTTGAAAAGATAGGAGACAAGCCGCTCGGCTCAATTTGGTAAAGGTCAGAAAATGAGACAGAAAAAAATATTGATAAAATTTATTGTATTTTTTCCAGCTATTATAACATAGTTTATGCCTAAATTTGTACCGTTTAATATTTGCTCGAAAAGTCCCTGTTTATAGGGAGTATAGCACAATTTTTAGGGCAAAATGTTAATTTTATAAATGAATAAGTTTAAGACTTTTTAATATAAAACTTTAATTTGAGGAACCAACATTGAAAATAATATTTTTACTTATGAGATGGACTAAAAATTTCATTCGACCTATCGCGGGAGCGATGCTTTGTATTTTTTTGTTTTCCTGTGGCGGAAAAAACGGTCAAAATGCCGGTTTAGTTCGTGAATATGCTGTGATGACTTTGCAGCCCGACTCGATGGAGTGGTTCAGTAACTATCCTGCCGCAATCAAAGGCAAGAGAGATATAGAGATACGACCCAACGTCAGCGGTTTCATTACCGAATTGAAAGTCGACGAAGGCTCTATCGTGAGAAAAGGACAAGTGCTTTTCGTGATCGACACTATCCCCTATAAAGCGGCGTTGAAAGTAGCCGAGGCCAATGTCGAGGTTGCCAAGGCAAGCGCCGAGACCGCACGACTCACCGCCGAGAATAAGCGTGAGTTGCAACGCCGGGATATTATTAGCGAGTATGATTTGCAAATGGCCGAAAATTCCTACGCTTCGGCCAAAGCTCAATTGGCACAGGCCGAGGCTCAATTGGTCAATGCCCGCAACAATGACTCGTACACCCGGGTTACCAGCCCGTTGAACGGGGTAGTGGGCGAGATTCCTTTCCGGGTCGGCAGTTTGGTGTCGCCCTCTTCGGCCACTCCGCTTACAACCGTTTCGGACAACTCCGAGATGTATGTCTATTTCTCGATGACCGAGCGCCAGATTCTCGAACTGGCTGCCCAATACGGTGCCGAGAACTTCTTGAAAAGCCTGCCCGAGGTGTCGCTCAAACTCTCCGATGGCAGCATTTACCCGTTGAAGGGACGCATCGAGACCGTGAGCGGTATTATCGACTCGCAAACGGGTTCGTCCAATATGCGCGCTACCTTTGAGAATCCCGATAGACTGTTGCGCAGCGGGGGTACGGGTGTGATTATGATTCCGATGAAGAACGATCAAGCTATTTTGGTGCCGCAAAAAGCTACCTACGAAATTCAGGATAAGAAATTTGTTTATGTGTTGAATGCCGACTCTACGGTAACTTCGACCGAGATAGCCATAGCCTCGATCGATGATGGAAAAGATTATATGGTACTGTCGGGCGTAAAAGCCGGCGACCGCATCGTGACCGAGGGCATCAATACATTGAAAGACGGCATGTCTATCAAGGTGGCCGGCTCTCAAAATAACCAATAATAAAAACTTCAAATAGGAAAAGATTATGAAGTTAGATAGATTTATCAATCGCCCGGTACTATCGACCGTTATATCCATTTTCATGGTCATACTGGGTATTATCGGACTTGTGTTCCTACCGATTACGCAATACCCCGATATTGCTCCTCCTACGATACAGGTGTCCACCACCTATACAGGAGCCAACGCTCAGACCATTTTGAACAGTGTGATCGCCCCGTTGGAAGAGTCGATCAACGGTGTGGAAGATATGATGTACATGACCTCCACGGCCACCAACACGGGCTCGGCGTCGATCACGGTTTATTTCAAGCAAGGCACCGACCCCGATATGGCGGCGATAAACGTGCAAAACCGTGTGGCTCAGGCGCAAAACTTGTTGCCGGCCGAGGTGACCCGGGTGGGTGTGACGACTCAGAAACGCCAAACGAGTATGTTGATGGTGTTCTCCTTGTTCAGTCCCGATGACCGGTATGACTTGGAGTTCCTCGAAAACTATGCGAAAATCAACATTATCCCTCTGGTTCAACGTGTGCCGGGTGTGGGCGATGCCAATGTAATGGCAGCCGACTACTCCATGCGTATTTGGTTGAAACCCGATGTGATGGCACAATACGGTTTGATGCCTTCCGATATTTCGGCAATCTTGGCCGAGCAGAATATCGAGGCCGCCCCCGGTCAGTTCGGAGCACAAGGCAACCAGTCGTTCCAATATGTGTTGACCTACAAAGGCCGTCTTCAAACCCCCGAGGAATTTGGCAATATGATTATTCGTGCCACGTCCGACGGTCAAGTGCTCTACTTGAAAGATGTCGCCGATGTGGAATTGGGCCGGTTGACATATAACTTTAAGAACTTCCAGAACGGCCACAACGCCGTGAGCTCGATGGTCTACCAGACCGCAGGCTCCAATGCCACCGAGATTATCGGCGATATTACCGATTTGTTGGAAGATATTAAGAAAGATCTTCCTCCGGGAATGGACATTGAGACGACGATGAACGCCAACGACTTCTTGTTCGCTTCGATTCACGAGGTAATCAAGACCCTTATCGAAGCCTTCATTTTGGTGTTCTTCGTGGTGTATGTCTTCTTGCAGGATTTCCGTTCGACATTGATTCCCGCCATTGCCATACCGGTATCGCTCATCGGTACGTTCTTTGCCCTGTATCTGATGGGATTCAGCTTGAACCTGCTCACCCTCTGTGCTTTGGTGCTTGCCATTGCGATAGTGGTCGACGATGCGATAGTGGTCGTCGAGGGGGTCCATGCCAAGTTGGACCAAGGGTATAAGTCGCCTCGCAAGGCTTCGATCGATGCCATGCGCGAGTTGTCGGGAGCAATCGTTTCCATTACGCTGGTGATGATGTCGGTGTTCATTCCGGTAAGTTTCATGACCGGTACTTCGGGAACATTCTACCGCCAGTTTGGTCTCACCATGGCGTTCGCCATCGGTTTCTCGGCGATCAACGCTTTGACGCTGAGCCCTGCGCTGTGTGCCATTTTGCTGAAACCGCATAACAAAGAAGGGCATAATAACAAGAAACCCTCGTTTATTGACCGTTTCCACATAGCGTTCAACGCGGCTTACAACTCGATGCTCACCAAATACAAGAACGGCGTAGCCCATTTCGTACACCATAAAAAACTATCGTTTGCGGGTGTGATCGTGGGAATTGTCATTTTGGTCGTTCTGATGAACGTGACTCCTACGGGATTCGTTCCCAATGAAGACACCGGTACGCTTATGGTCGCTGTCGATATGCAACCGGGTACTTCGCAGGAGCGCACCGAAGCCGCCCTTAAAGATATAGACCAAATCATTATGTCGCACCCGGCGGTCAAGAGCAGCACCCAGATTATGGGATTCAGCTTCTTGGGCGGGCAGGGTAATACCTATGGTTCGTTCATCGTGAAGTTGAAAGATTGGGACGAGCGTACCGGAAAAGGCATGGACGCCAATTCCGTAATCGGGCTTCTGTATAGCCGGTTTACCACCGAAATCAAAGATGCCCGTGTGCTCTGTTTCGCACCGCCTATGATTCCCGGTTACAGTATCAGTAACGGTTTTGAGTTGAACTTGCAAGATAAGACCGGTGGCTCGTTGGACGATTTCTACGCCGTCGCACAGGATTTCTTGGCCGAGTTGATGAAACGTCCCGAGATTGCGATGGCTTCGACCTCGTTCAATCCTTCGTTCCCCCAATACATGGTCGATGTCGATGTGGCCAAGTGTAAACAGGCGGGGATTAGCCCGAACGATGTCCTCACGGCGTTACAAGGGTATCTCGGTGGTCTGTATTCGTCGAACTTCAACAGTTTCGGTAAACTTTACCGTGTGATGATTCAGGCCGAGCCCAATGCCCGTACCAACCCCGAGAGCCTCAATAATATAAAGATTCGCAACGGCTCCGAAATGGCGCCTATCACCAACTTCATTACCTTGCGTAAAGTGTATGGCCCCAATGACATTAAACGGTTCAACATGTTTACGGCCATGACCATCAACGGAAACCCGGCCGACGGTTACAGCTCGGGCGAGGCGATCAAGGCTATCGAAGAGGTGGCTGCCTCGACTTTGCCGGTGGGATACGGATACGAGTTCTCCGGTATGACCCGTGAGGAGCAAAGCTCGAGTAGCGGCACGACGGCGATTATCTTCGTTCTGTGTTTGGTATTCGTTTACCTGTTGTTGAGCGCCCAATACGAAAGTTATGTGTTGCCGCTGGCGGTAATTTTCTCGATACCGTTCGGTTTGGCCGGTAGCTTCATTTTCGCCTTGATGATGGGTGTGGAGAACAACATCTATTTGCAGATTGCATTGATTATGCTTATCGGTCTGTTGGCGAAGAACGCCATTCTTATCGTGGAGTTCGCTTTGGATCGTCGTCGCACGGGTATGCCTATTATCAATGCGGCTATCGACGGAGCGGCAGCACGTTTGCGTCCTATCTTGATGACCTCGTTGGCTATGGTTATCGGTCTGTTGCCTATGATGTTTGCCAGTGGCGTAGGAGCCAACGGTAACAGCACTTTGGGCGCCGGCGCGGTAGGCGGTATGCTCATCGGTATGATATGCCAGATATTCATTGTCCCGGCTTTGTTTGTAGTCTTCCAGATTATACAAGAGAAGATCAAACCGCTGGAATGGGACGACTTGGGCAATGCCGATGTCCTCACGGAGATAGAACAATATTCCAAATAACATTGAACTCGATAAAACAGAGAATATATGAAACGAATCCTTTTATATACCGTATGTGGCGTGGCTATGGCTTCTATGCTGAATAGCTGCCACATATACAACAAGTATCACAGGCCCGATGTCGATGTGGACGGCTTGTTCCGGGACACCGTTTGGACCGGCGATACTTTGGCCGGTGATTCCTTGAACATGGGAAATTTGCCGTGGGAGGAAGTCTTCACCGATACAATCTTGCAAAACCTCATTCGCATAGGTTTGGAGAAAAACAGCGACTTGCAAACCGCCATGTTGCAGGTCGAGGCGGCGCAAGCCAGCTTCAATGCCGCCCGTTTGGCATTCTTGCCCACGCTCAACCTCACCCCGCAAGGCGGTGTGAGCAGCTTCGACGGCAGTAAAGGCACTTGGACTTACAGTGCGCCGGTCTCGGCAAGTTGGGAAATCGACATTTTCGGGCGAGTGCTCAACTCCAAGCGCAACGCCAAAGCCGTGCTGATGCAAAGCGAAGCCTACGAGCAGGCGGTGCGTACGCAAATCATCTCGACAATCGCCAATGGTTACTACACCCTGTTGATGCTTGATGAGCAGTTGGCTGTGACCGAGGAGACCGCCCAGCTGTGGCAAAAAAGCGTCGAGACGATAAAAGCGATGAAGATAGGAGGTATGACCAACGAGGCTGCCGTGGCACAAAGCGAAGCCAACAATTATATGATCGCCGCTTCGATACCGGCGTTGCGCCAGCAGATTCGAGAAGCCGAAAACTCTCTTTCCCTGCTGCTGTATCAAGCTCCGCAAGCGATTAAGCGAGGAAAGTTCGAGGACCAAAAACTCCCCGAGATGATACAGGTGGGCGTGCCCGTGCAGTTGCTCTCCAACAGACCCGACGTGCGTTCGGCCGAACTTTCGTTGGCTGCGGCCTACTATACGACCAACATCGCCCGCTCGGCGTTCTATCCCAATTTGGTCATTTCGGGTTCGGCCGGGTGGACCAATTCGGCCGGTAGTGCAATTGTCAATCCCGGGAAAGTGTTGCTCTCGGCAGCCGCTTCGCTGGTACAGCCGATATTCAACCACGGTAGCAATATCGCCAACTTGAAAGCCGCCAAAGCTCAACAAGAGATGGCCGCCATCAATTTCCAACAAACGATTTTGAGCGCAGGTGCCGAAGTGAGCAACGCCCTGTATCAAATTCAAACAACCAAGGAAACATTGATAAACAGGGATAAGCAAGTCGCTTCGCTCGAACGAGCCGTGGAATCGACCGAATCACTGATGAAACTGGGTACATCTACCTATCTCGAAGTACTTACGGCGCAACAGTCGCTGTTGAGCGCGCAACTGTCGCAAATCTCCGATTCCTACCAGTGCATGGTAGCGGTCGTGAGCCTGTACCACGCTTTGGGTGGCGGTAGAGAGATAGAGGAAAATACAAAGTAAAAAATTAAAAACGATATACTATGATAAGTCCGTTAGCATACGTCGATCCCAAAGCCGAGATCGGCAACAATGTAACGATTCACCCCTTTGCCTATATCGATAAGGATGTGGTTATCGGAGACAATTGCGTGATATATCCCTATGCCAGTGTATTGGCCGGAACCGTCATGGGCAAGAACAACCGGGTTTTTCAAGGCGCCATTTTGGGCGCCGAGCCGCAAGACTTTCACTATAAAGGCGATGCCACCCGGCTTACCGTGGGCGACGACAACATGATTCGCGAATATGTAATTATCAACCGGGCTACCACTCCCGAGGGCGAAACCATTATCGGCAACCACATCTGTATGATGAAAGGAACCCGTATAGGACACGATTGCCGGGTCGATGACGATTGTATCCTCGGTATCGATTGCGACCTTTCGGGCGAGTGCCATATTCACAGCAAAGCCATTCTGGCAGGTCGTGTCATCGTGAAGGAAAAGTGCCGGGTAGGCAGTTGGACACTGGTCAAGAGCGGTTGCCGCACCGGTAAGGACATACCGCCCTATATTTTGGCGGCTCATAACCCCATTGCCTATAAGGGAATCAATGCCTTTATCCTACGCCGGCAAGGATTCAGCGAGGCGACTATCGAGAATATCGCATTGGCCTACCGTCAGGTCTATTCCTCGGGAACCAGCCTCGAGAATGCGATACTCCGTATCAAGGAAGTCGTAACACCCAGTCCCGAAATCGATTATATCCTCTCTTTCTTCGAGGAGTCGAAAATGGGTATTATCGCCACCTATGGCGAGGGGCGATAAGTACGCCCAGATAGCGAGAAGACGAAGCTCGGCCATGACGGTCGGGCTTCGTCTTTTTTTATCGTTTCACCGATGCGGTAGGAATACAGCTGGGTAAGGCTATTCCCTTCGATGCGCCCTTGCTGTGACGCAATAAAAAGAGGGGAAGGCAAACCGGTAGTGAAGGTGTAGATAACTATACTTCAAGAAAGTTTGTTTTAATTAACACCGTGGAAAGCGAAAAAATCGTATAAAACTATTTTAGTTTTCCGAGTTTTCTATACATTTGCGACTTCTAAGCGATAACAGTATGAATGTAGAGTTACAAGCGCGTATTATCAAACAAGCGACCCGCATGTTCATGTGTAATGGAATTAAGTCGATAACGATGGATATGATTGCATCGCAACTGGGCATTTCGAAACGCACGCTCTACGAGAATTTCAAGGACAAGGACGAGCTCGTGTTGGCCTGTTTGGACAAAGACGAGCAGGAGCGGAAGGCTCGGTTCAATACCTATTTCGACAACCGGAAGAATATCATAGATTTGTTGTTGAATATTCACGAGGATTTTCTCCGTTTCGCAAAAGATGTCAGCCCCATGTTTTTCGTCGATTTGGAGCGTTATTGTTCTAAGGTGAACGATAAGTATGAAGATGAGAAAGAGCGGCATCGGAGGGAGACGGTCGATTTGTTGAAAATAGGGGTCGGCGAAGGCGTGATACGCGACGATATCAACATCGATATAGTCGCCACCCTGTTGACAGCCCAGTTCGAATTGTTGAAAAAATCAGATCAGGTATTCGGTTCGGAATACACGTTTACCGAAATTTTCGAGACGATATTTAAGAATTTTATTCGAGGTATAGCTACGCCCGAAGGGGTGAAATATACCGACGAGTTTTTTGCAGAAAAGAAAAAATAGAGTAGAAACCTTTAATGATGAAAAAAGACGTATGAACAGAAAAACGATTGGGCACCGCATGGCAGGTGCCGCATTGGCTCTGTTGCTTTTCCCGGGAGCTTTTGGGGCACGGGCACAATCCCAGTCCCAGCCGGGTCAATCGCTCACCCTCGATTTGAAGACAGCCGTTGGCATAGCGCTCAACGAAAATCCCACGATAAAGATCGCCGATATGGAAATAGAGAAAAAAGACTATTCCAAGAAGGAGACCATTGCCGGTTTGTTCCCCCGTATCGACGCTGCCGCCTCGTATAGCCGTACAATCGAGAAACAAACCATGTATATGGATTCCGAGGCTTTCGACATGAGCGCCATGTTTGCCCCCATATACAACACGATAGGGCAGCTCCACCCCGGGTTTCAGATGCCGCAAACCGGAGGTTCTTCCTCCTCGTCGGGAGAGACCGGAATGAAGGTCGGCACCGACAATACCTATTCGTTGGGATTCAGCGCGTCGCTGCCCATTATCGCACCCCAGTTGTGGAAGAGCGTGCAGATGTCGAGCGCCGATGTCGAGCAAGCCGTCGAGGCCGCCCGTTCCTCGCGGTTGAGCATGGTCAATCAAGTGGAGAAGGCCTACTACAACTTGTTGTTGGCTCAAAACTCCTACGATGTAATCAAGATGAGCTACGACAATGCGAAACTGAATGCCACGGATTATAAAAATAAATTTGAGCAGGGAACGGCTTCGGAGTACGATGTATTGCGGGCCGAGGTGCAAGTGCGCAACCTCGAACCCTCTTTGTTGCAGGCCGAAAATGGCGTGAAACTGAGTAAGTTGCAGTTGAAAGTCCTTATGGGCATAGACATGTCGGTCGAGATCGAAGCGGCCGACAAACTCGAAGACTACGAAGCCTCTATGTATGAGGAGACGTTGAATATAGATACTTCGCTCGAACAGAATACCGACTTGCGCCAATTGGATTTGCAAACCGCCTATTTGAAAAAAGCGGTGGATGTGCAGCGCATGGCGTGGTTCCCCACACTCTCGGCCACGGCCAATTACAATTGGATTTCGATGAGCTATGGCGGCATGTTCGACGATTTCAGGTGGAGCCCATATTCCACGGTAGGGCTCTCGTTGTCATTACCGATATTTCAAGGAGGGTCGCGGCACTTCAAAATAAAACAGGCCAAATCGAATGTCTTGCAGTTGGGACTGCAACGCGACAATCTCAAAAACACCCTTTCCATGCAGGTACAAATGTCAATGGACAATATTCAAAAATCGATCAAGCAGATAGCCTCCAATAAAGAAGGCGTTCGTCAGGCCGAAAAGGCTTACGCCATTATGCAAAAGAGTTTCGAAATCGGGTCGGCTACCTTCATCGAGTTGAACGATGCCGATTTGGCGTTGACCAACTCGCGCCTCTCCTACAATCAGGCTATATACGATTTCTTGGCCGCCAAGTCGGACTTGCAATTATTGCTGGGAAATACCGATTTGGAACAGTACAAACAAGACACCCAAAAAGAGAAATAAGAACAATACACATCACCGAATAATAAAAAAGAAACAAATATATGGAAAGAAAACATTTCGTCTATACGATGGCAGCCTGTGCTGCCGTGTTGTTTGTCGCTTGTTCGGGGAAGCAGGACTCTGCCGGGCAAGCCGAGGAAGAGACGGTTCAACTGGTAAGGGTCGAGAAAGTTACCGAGCAGGCTGTGCCTCAGGTCGCTTCGTACACCGCTACGATAGAGCCCTATAAACGCAACCTCATCAGCTCGTCGCTACCCAATCGTATCAAGAAAATCTATGTGGAGGTGGGCGACCATGTGAAGGCCGGGCAAAAACTGGTAGACCTCGACCGAGCCAACCTCGCGCAACAGAAGTTGCAACTCGATAACCTCGAATTGGAGTACAACCGGGTGAAAGAGCTGTTTGCCGTGGGCGGAGCCTCGCAACAACAGGTGGACCAAATGCGCACACAATACGAAACGGCGAAAACCTCCTATGAAAACTTAGATGAGAATACCGTCTTGGTGAGCCCGGTCAACGGGGTGGTGACCGCCCGTAACTTCGACGACGGCGATATAGCCAGCGGCGCTATTCTCACCGTGATGCAAATACAACCGGTGAAAGTATTGGTCAATGTGTCGGAGAGCGATTTCACGAAAGTGAAACAAGGCATGCCCGTCGACGTGAATGTCGAGGTGTATGGCGATGAACTCTTCAAGGGCAACGTGTCGTTGATACACCCCACGATCGACGCTTCTACACGCACGTTTGTGACCGAAATCAATATCCCCAACGCCGACAACCGCATTCGGCCGGGAATGTTTGCCCGGGTAAATATCGACTTCGGTGCCGCCGACCGAGTGGTAGTCCCCGACCGTGCCGTGATCAAACGCTCGGGCTCGGGCGACCGTTTTGTCTATGTCTATAAAGACGGCAAAGTATCTTTCAACCAAGTACAGCTGGGGCGCCATATCGACGACACCTACGAGCTTATCTCGGGGGTAGAGAGCGGTTCTATGGTCGTTACGGCCGGTCATACCCGATTGAAAAATGGCGATTCAGTGAAAATCGCGGAGTAATATCCTCCCGATTTGTAACCCAACTATTCACACATTAAAGAACAAATTTCTATGAGTATATATGAAGGCTCGGTGAAGAAACCTATTATGACGGCCTTGTGTTTTGTCGCAGTGGCTATCTTGGGTCTATTCTCCCTCACAAAATTGCCTATCGACCTCTATCCCGATATAGAGACCAACATGATTATGGTGATGACGGCATACCCCGGTGCCAGCGCGGCCGATATTGAGAACAATGTGACCCGGCCGCTCGAGAACGCCCTCAACGCCGTGAGCGACTTGAAGCACATCACTTCCGAGTCGAAAGAAAACATATCGTTGATTACCCTCGAATTTGAGTTTGGCGAAGATATAGATGTCCTTACCAACGATGTGCGGGATAAACTCGATATGGTGAAATCGGAGCTTCCCGACGAAGCCGAGAACCCTATCATCTTCAAGTTCAGCTCCGATATGATTCCTATCGTGATACTATCGGTGCAGGCCGACGAGAGTATGCCGGCACTCTATAAAATCCTCGACGACAACGTAGCCAGTCCGTTGGCTCGTATCAGCGGGGTAGGGTCGGTCTCCATCAGCGGAGCGCCCGAGCGGGAGATACAGATCTATGTCGATCCCGTCAAACTCGAAGCCTATAATCTCTCTATCGAGACGATTTCGTCGATTATCGGAGCCGAGAACCGGAATATCCCCGGAGGTACATTCGACGTGGGATCCGACACCTATTCATTGCGTGTGCAAGGCGAGTTTACCGATGCCTCGCAGATGAACGACATCGTGGTGGGCAACTTCGGCGGACGGACTATTTATCTGCGCGATGTGGCCGTGGTGCATGACTCGGTCGAGGAGCGCGCGCAGGAGACCTACAACAACGGCGTGCAGGGGGCGATGATTGTTATTCAAAAACAATCGGGTGCCAACTCGGTGGAGATTTCCGACGCCGTTAAAGAGGCCATGCCCCGGTTGCAGAAAAACCTGCCCAGTGATGTGAAACTGGGTGTGATTGTCGATACCTCCGACAATATCCGCAACACGATCGACACCCTGTTCGAGACCGTTATTTTGGCCTTGATATTTGTGTCGCTGGTGGTATTCCTTTTCTTGGGAAGGTGGAGAGCCACGTTGATTATCGTCATTACGATACCTATTTCGTTGGTAGCCTCGTTCATCTATTTGGCTGCGACGGGCAACTCGTTGAATATCATTTCGCTGTCGTCGCTCTCTATCGCTATCGGTATGGTGGTCGATGATGCGATCGTTGTACTCGAGAACGTAACGAACCATATCGAGCGGGGTAGTGAGCCCCGGCAGGCGGCCGTCCACGGAACCAACGAGGTGGGGCTCTCGGTAGTCGCCTCTACGCTCACGCTTATCGCTGTGTTCTTCCCGTTGACACTGGTGACCGGTATGACCGGCGTACTTTTCCAACAGTTGGGGTGGATGGTGACGATTATCATGGTTATCTCCATCGTGTGCGCCTTGTCGTTGACCCCGATGCTTTGCTCCCGCATGTTGAAGTTACAGCCGAAACAATCCAAAATGTTCACCTTGTTGTATGGCCCCATAGAGAAAGGACTGGATAAGTTCGACAACGCCTATGCCCGGTTGTTGCATTGGGCGGTAGGGCATCGCACGGTGGTGATTGTCTCGTGTATGTCGTTCTTTGTGCTCAGCCTGTTTTTGGTACGCTTCGTAGGTACGGAGTTTATGCCCGCGCAGGATAACGGCCGTATCAGTGTGACGGTGGAGTTGCCTATCGGTACCCGCACCGAGATTTCGAAAGAGATAGGTATGCGCCTCTACGAACAATGGATGGAGCAATATCCCGAGATCGAAGTTTGCAACTTCACGGCCGGTCAAGCCAGCACCGACAATACCTTTGCCTCTATGACCGACAACGGCACGCACCTGTTGACCTATAACATCAGACTGAGCGATCCCGAGGAGCGGGAGCGAACCTTGTCCGAGATTTGCGATCTCATGCGTAAAGACTTGGCGGGGTATCCCGAGATTAAGAAGTCGCAGGTAAACTTGGGTGGCGGTATGGCCGTGATGGGGGGTGAAACCATGCTCGACTACGAAATCTATGGCTATTCGTTCGAGGAGAGCGATAGCGTGGCTTCCCAACTCTCCGCGTTGTTGCGCGAGATAAAAGGCGTGAGCGAGGTGCGTATCAGCCGGGGTGATTATCAGCCCGAATACCAAGTCGATTTCGACCGCGAAAAATTGGCGCTCAACGGCTTGAACCTGACTACGGCGGCTACCTATCTGCGAAACCGAATCAACGGAGCCACCGCTTCGCAATTCCGCGAAGAAGGCGAGGAGTATGACATCAAGGTGATGTATGCCCCCGAGTTCCGCACCTCGATAGAGGACATCGAGAATATCGTCATCTACAATGCTCAGGGCAAAGGCGTGCGCGTGAAAGAGGTGGGCACTGTCGTCGAGCGCTTCGCACCTCCTACGATCGAGCGTAAGGACCGCGAGCGCATCAACACGGTGACAGCCATTCTCTCGGGAGTGCCTATGAGTGAGGTAGTAGAGCAGGCCCAAGCCAAAATCGACCAAATGGCTATTCCGTCGGGCATCAGCATACAATTGTCGGGTACATACGAGGACCAGCAAGACTCGTTTGGCGACCTCTATGCGTTGATGTACCTTATTATCGTGTTGGTATTTATCGTAATGGCGGCTCAATTCGAGTCGTTGACCTATCCGTTTATCATCATGTTCTCTTTGCCATTTGCCTTCTCGGGCGTATTCTTGGCGCTGTGGATGTCGGGCAACACGTTGAATGTGATGTCGCTTATCGGTGCGATCATGCTTATCGGTATCGTGGTGAAAAACGGTATTGTGCTCATCGACTACATATCGCTGAACCGTGAGCGGGGCATGGGCATACGCGAAGCCGTGGTCAAGGGAGGTCATTCCCGTCTGCGTCCTGTGATCATGACGACCCTTACCACCATTCTGGGTATGGTGCCCATGGCTATCGGTACAGGACAAGGTTCCGAGATGTGGCGTCCGATGGGTACGGCGGTAATCGGCGGCCTCACCGTCTCGACCATACTTACGTTGATACTTATTCCGGTACTCTATTGCGTGTTTGCCTCGGTAGGTATAAAACGCAAACGGAAAAAACACCATGAGAGTTTAATGGCAAAAAACACCAGTTTGTAAAATTTCAGCCTCTCGGTTCCCCGCCTCGGGATAGGCGGGAAGCCGGGAGCTTAAAAACATAGCTTCATATGAAATCGGTTCTTATTACATTTGACCAAGCTCACTATGCACGCATTATCGAATTGCTCGACAAACTCTCCTGCCGGGGATTCTCCTATTTCGAGCAGATGCGCGGCCGGGGTTCCAAAACAGGCGAGCCGCATTATGGAAGCCATGCGTGGCCTTCGATGTGCTCGGCTATCATTACGGTTGTCGACGACAGCAAAGTTGATACGCTGCTCGATCGGTTGCGCCAAATGGACGAAGCGACTCCTCAATTGGGGTTGAGGGCTTTCGTTTGGAATATCGAGAAAGCGATTTGACCTCTTCCCGAGCGTTAGGCATAAATCGAGAAATTTTATGAAGAGTCTGCCCCGGAGCATTCAACCGGTGGCAGACTTCTGTTTTAAACTCCTCCCTTGTTCGGCGGTAGCCGAAATAGGGGAGGTGTCCGCAGGACGGAGGGGTTTAAATGCTCCTATATACAGGGGATTTTGTTTCATTTAACCCCTCTCCCCGGGACGAGTGTCCCTCGGTTTCTCCCCTATATCACTTCGTGACACAGGGGAGAAGTGCGAATACTTTAAATTCTCCCACTGAATTTACGGCAACCGGCAAGGGATAGTTTTAAACTCCTCCTCTGCTCGGCGGTAGCCGAGATAGGGGAGGTGGCGCAGCCGGAGGGGTTGAAGTTTTAAACTCCTCCCCTGTGTTCCCCGTAAGGAGAATATAGGGGAGGTGGCGTAGCCGGAGGGGTTTAAACATTCATATCCAGAAGGAGAACGGGTTGAGAAAGGTGAGTTGATAGTCTTGGGAGAAATCGACTGATGGGTTTTTAATTGATAAAATTAGTTAAAAATAATTTGTTGGATTTGTTTTATTTATACTTTTGTTGATATTATATAAAGTGTACTATTCTTCAATCGGAGAACGCGTTCCCCGTACACTTCCGGGTATCATGGTCATCGGGGGGGCAGTGGCCACATAAAAAACAAAAGAGCATGCAAAAGACAGTTATCGCCGTCATGGCAAAAGCCGATCGCGGGAAGACCACTTCCCTCTGCAAGTTAATCGACATCCTGCCTTTTGAGGGAAAAGAAGTCGATGAGCGCTTCAATTTGAAAGACCGGTTGGTTGTGGGGACTTACCGGGGTGTGAAAATCGGTATTAACACATGGGGCGACCCCTACTCGGGAGTCGAGGAACGTATGAAACGCTGCATCGAGAGCGGTTGCCAAATTATCGTTTCGGCCTGCCGCAGCAAAGGGATAACAACTATGGAGGTAGACGAACCGGCCAAGGAAAACGGATTCCAAACCGTGTGGATACAGCCTTATCTCAGCCTGTGGGGCGAGTGGTGCGGAGGTATCTATCTGAACGATGCTTTCGCCGAGAGTTTGAAACAATTTATTAACCAACTTATAGATGACAAATAGATATGAAGAACAGACTGCTCAAAATAGCGGCACTTTTCCTCTTCGCCCTCTCCCCGCAGCTTGCAGGGGCTGCTTTCAGCGTGGACGGTATTTCTTACGTCATCAACGACGATGGAACCACCGTCTCGGTTTCCGGGAACTCCTCTTCTTGTTCGGGCGAAGCGATTATTCCACAATCGATCGTTTATCAAGGGAATACATATACTGTGACGAGTATCGGTGACAATGCTTTCCAGGGTTGTACGGGCTTGACCTCGGTGACGATTCCCGAGGGAGTGACGAGTATCGGTAGCTCTGCTTTCTCGGGTTGCAGGGGCTTGACCTCGGTGACGATTCCCGAGTCGATGACGAGCATCGGAAGCAGTGCTTTCTCGGGTTGCACGGGCTTGACCTCGGTGACGATTCCCGAGGCGGTGACCAGTATCGGTAGCTCTGCTTTCTCAGGTTGCACGGGCTTGACCTCGGTGACATGGAATGCCCGGAATTGTTCGTGTAAGAGTTCTTATGGTGGCGATTACCACGATGTATTTTCCAATTGTACGAATATAAGCACTTTTACGTTCGGGGATAGTGTAGAGAAGATAACGGAATATTTATGCTCCGGGTTAAGCGGTTTAACTTCGGTGGCGATTCCCGCATCGGTGACGAGTATCGGTGATTGGGCTTTCGATGGTTGCACGGGCTTGACTTCGGTGACGATAGGCGAGTCGGTGACGAGTATCGGAGAATCTGCTTTCTCGGGTTGCACGGGCTTGACCTCGGTAATGTGGAATGCTCGCACTTGTGTACTTGAGTCTTCAACTTATAATTCTACCCCACCATTTTCTAATTGTACGAATATAAGTACCTTTACGTTCGGGGATAGTGTAGAACAAATACCGAATAATCTTTGTTCCGGATTAAGTGGCCTGACCTCGATCATCATTCCCAATTCAGTAACAGGCATCGGAAGCAGTGCTTTCTCGGGTTGCACGGGCTTGACCTCGATCATCATTCCCAATTCAGTAACAGGCATCGGAAGCAGTGCTTTCTCGGGTTGCACGGGCTTGACCTCG